>JBBRSB010000006.1:0-155937 GCA_038245785.1 Gloeobacterales cyanobacterium
CCTTTGGGCGACCGAATAAATGCTTTGCTATCGGGTTGCGGATTCAATCTGCGGAAACTCTACCGCTTTTTCTATTCCGCTCCGCTGCTCAAGCTACAACCTCAGGCGTGAGCCCAATATCCGATTTTTCAGGGACGACTATCTAGGTAAGAGTGGACAAACTAAACCGGATCTGCCGTTCTAGAGTTGCGCTCTACCTGTTCGTATACAGAGGCACCCAGCTCTAGCAGAGAATGTTGAAGGATAGCCATACGTTCGCGCAACAGATTTTGGTCGTTGTTATCGAGGGCCGCGCGGACTTCCAGGCTAGCGGTTTCGACTGCAGTCACCAACTCAGAACGCACCCGCTCTCGGTTTTCCAAAAGCGTCTTCTCACAGGTATAGAGCAAGGAATCTGCCTGGTTGCGCACTTCAGCCAGTTCACGACGCAGACGGTCTTCCTCTGCGAAGCTGTCGGCTTCTTTACGCATACGCTCCACTTCTTGCTCGGTGAGACCGCCGGAATGGGTAACGGCAATTTTTTGGGCGCGGCCTGTACCCTTATCAAGAGCTCCTACCTTGAGAATGCCATTGGCATCAATTTCAAAACTGACTTCAATTTGAGGAATGCCTCTAGGAGCGGGGGGAATTCCTGAGAGTTGGAATCTGGCCAGGGATTTATTGTCCTGAGACATAGCCCGTTCTCCCTGAAGCACATGAATCTCAACGGAGGTTTGACCATCGGAAGCCGTGGAGAAAACTTGAGCTTTACAGGTAGGGATACTGGTGTTGCGTTCAATAATTTTGCTGAACACCCCTCCAATCGTTTCGATCCCCATGGAAAGCGGAGTGACATCGAGCAAGAGAACATCCTGCACCTCTCCGCCCAAGACGCCGCCTTGAATCGCAGCCCCTAGGGCCACAGACTCATCCGGGTTCACCGAACGGTCTGGCTCTTTACCCATAAAGCGACGAACCGCAGCCTGTACCGCAGGAATTCGAGTAGAACCTCCGACCATGAGTACTTTTTCGATATCAGTGGGTGCAAGTCCACTGTCTTTCAAGGCTTGGCGGACAGGTTCCATCGTTCCTTCAATCAAGTCTGCCGCCAGCTCCTCAAAATGAGCGCGGGTAAGCGTCGTATCCAGGTGTTTTGGCCCAGTGGCATCTGCCGTGATAAACGGCAAATTGATGGACGTAGAAACAGTAGCTGAGAGTTCTATTTTTGCTTTTTCTGCTGCTTCTTTGAGCCGTTGGAGCGCCATTTTGTCATGGCTCAGGTCCAGGTTATGGGTCTTTTTGAATTCTTTCATCAACCACTGAACGATGCGGTCATCAAAGTCATCTCCGCCCAAGTGGTTATTTCCAGCCGTTGCCCGTACCTCGAACACTCCGTCTCCCAGCTCGAGCACAGAGACATCAAAAGTCCCGCCCCCCAAGTCGAATACAAGAATCCGATGTTGCGTAGCGCCTTTATCCAAACCGTAGGCCAAAGCAGCCGCTGTCGGTTCATTGATAATGCGTAACACTTCTAAACCAGCAATGGTTCCAGCATCCTTCGTCGCTTGCCGTTGAGCATCGGTGAAATAGGCAGGAACTGTGATTACAGCCTGAGTCACTTCTTCGCCCAAATAGGCTTCAGCATCAAATTTCAGCTTCTGGAGAACCATGGCAGAAATTTCTTGGGGGGTATAAATTTTGCCACGGGACTCGATATCGACCGTAGCATCCTTACCCTGAACAGATTTGTACGGAACCCTTGAACGCTCAAGCTCCGTATCCTGCCAACGTCTTCCGATAAATCGCTTGATGGAGAAAATCGTATTTTCTGCGTTGGTAACGGCCTGACGTTTAGCGAGCTGGCCTACGAGCCGCTCGCTATTCTTGGCGAAGCCAACAATACTGGGAGTGGTCCTCCCACCTTCGGTATTGGTAATAACAACAGGGGTTCCCCCCTCGAGAACGGCTACACAGCTATTGGTGGTGCCGAGGTCAATTCCAATTACCTTACTCATATGTTTCGATTATGCTCCTGCTGCATCTTCGGAAGACGGATGGTCTGTGAGGGAAGAAGTAGGAGTAGCTACCTTAACTACCGCATGCCTGAGGACTTTGTCACCGATGACATAACCCCGTTGGAACTCGGCAAGGACTGTTTCTTCCGTATATTCGTCGGAAGCAGTCTGCATGACCGCTTCATGGAATGTAGGGTCAAACGGCTTGCCTTGAGCTTGTATGGGAGTCACACCTAGCTTCTCCAAAGTCATCAAGAATTGACGGTAGACAGCTTGATAGCTATCGTTTATCGCTTCTTCTCGCTCTGTTTCGATCTGGATTTGGGACTTAGCCCGTTCGAAGTTGTCCATCACAGTCAGGACTTCTTTGAGGACATCGGCCTTGATATTGGTCTGGAGCTCATCCTTCTCCCGTTGGGTACGGCGGCGGTAATTTTCAAAATCCGCGTAGAGTCGGGTGTACTGCTGCTCCTTCTCTTGGAATTGCTGGTCTTTGACCAAGAGTTTCTGGTTAAACTCGTCGATTTGGCCTACGAGCCGAGAAACTTCCTGAGCTAGAGCGTTCTCCAACTCAGTACTGTCCGGCTCCTTAGCCGGCTCTTTGGAAGGTTCAGAAGGATCAGGGGAAGTGCTGTCGAAATCAGTCATTGGGATATAAGTTGGCGGCATTTCCTATCTTAACTGCTAGTAGTTAGCAACTTGAAGTAGATAATCAACTGCTCTCTAGGTTTCCCATAAAAAGCAGGCATTACGCACGATAGTCAAAAAATCCTTTAAATAGCCTGCCAGACCGCTCCCTGAAAGGGTTCACCATTTTTAAAGACCTGTTGAGGCGGGATAGGACTATGTAGAACAAAAGACGCTTTTGATTCAGGGTCTGGTTCCATCCAAAGATGCCAAACGCCCTGCTGATGGCTAAAACGAACGGCAATCGCCGGCCAAACGTCCAGACCATTCAGACTTTCTCCATCATCTCTGTAAAAATTCAGGAAACCTTCTGCTTTATCGGTCCCACCAAAGCAATGGAATGCTATCTGGGCTGAGGCAGGGACAGGAGCGCGAGTCTGAGGAGAACTTTGTGAGTCCTGCATCGGAATTAAAGCTCCGGTGCGGATGAAGAGCGGAATTTCTTCCAATTCCACCCAGAGCTCTAAAAGCTCCGGTCCTTGGAAATAGTTCCCATCATGCCAGCGCATCCAGCTCCCGTCGGGTAAGTAGACCTGTTTGCGCCCTCCTGCTGCCGTGAGCGGGGCTACGAGCATATCCGGTCCCAGGAGGTATGTTTCCCAACGGTCATAGGCCTTAGGATCTGCCGGGTAATGCAGGTACAGAGGACGGCACAGCGGCAATCCTTGCTGATGACAAACCCAGCTCAGATGGTAGAGATAGGGGAACAGTTGGGAGCGCAGATGGAGTGCTTTGCGTACCGCCTGCAGAATCTTTTCTCCGTAGGCCCAGGGTTCTCGTCGTCCATGATCGCTGTGTAGTCTAAAGACAGGACTCAGGGCGCCAAATTGAACCCAACGGAGAAACAGCTCTGGATCGATCGGGCCAACCCCTGCCTCAGGACCAAAGAAACCGCCGATGTCATGGGACTGATAGGCAACCCCCACGTTCCCTGACCGGGCCGTATAGTCCACCTGGAAGCGCAAAACTTCCCAATGAGAAAAGGTATCTGCGGAAAACTGGACCGGATAGCGATGGGAACCAATGCCGCCCGTTCGAGACAAAATCAAGCTGCGCCGTTGGGTCTGGGCTTGCTGATGGGTGTAGTAGACATGATTGGTCCAAAGCTGAGAATGCACGCCCGTTGCCTGGGCACTGTCCCCATCAATCCACCAAAAATCGATACCCTGCTCGACCAAAGGGCGGTGCAGATGGTCCCAAAACACCTGAGCATCTTTTTCTTGAGCAAGGTTAAATAGCAACCAACCGACTTCCTGTTCCTCAGGGGTAGGAATAAACACGCCGCCTCCATCCGCATGCCAAGAATCAAAAATCCAATTGACGGTGGGATTTTTCACCGGAAAAACTTCTCCGGCTCTGACGGCTTTTGGGTCTAAGCCTAAGGCGGTACACGCTCCTTCAAAGTGGCTATCGGTGGGAGGCAATCCTTCAACATGGACATTGGCCGTCAGGTGCAGCCCCTGTTCTTTCACCCAATCTAAAAAAGCCTGGGGGTCAGGAAAACGCTCTTTCTGCCAGTCCCAACCACACCAGCCGTGGTCATGCCAGTCCACATCGATGACAAGCACATCCAAGGGCAAATCCAGACCATCGAAGTGGTCTACTAAATCCTGATACTCCTGATCTTTCAACTGACCAAAAACAGAGAACCAAACGCCAAAGGTCCAAGAGGGGACCATAGGCACAGGCCCACAGAGCTGGACAAAGTCTTGGAGGGCGAGGGGGTAATCCTGACCATAGGCAAAAAAGTACCAGTCTTGGCCCTCGCGCTTGCAGTCGTCGCAGAGGGCACCCCGGTAATCGACCAAAGCACTTTGAGAATCATCTAGAACAAAATAGCCAGCAGCGCTAAGGATACCCGGTGGGCATTTTTGCCATTCAGCTAGCGTCTTTCTGGCTTTTTCTGGCAATTCATCCTGACGCTGTTCCCACAGGTACCAGAGTGGAGGCTTCTCAAATGCTGTTTTTTCGCCCTTGGCTCTAAGCTCGTTATGGATAGCCATAGTTGGGGCGTAGAGAACGGTCTGGGCTCCAGGATAGTCCAACCCAACCCCCGCAGGATGAACTCCCTCTGGCAGGAAATAGCGCTGGGCCATATCCAGACTACCGACCGTGCCTCCCAGGTTATGCAGGTCTACCTGTCCAGGCGTCCAGGTTCCTTGGAGATGAGCATTTTCCCAGGAGATATGGAGATTATGATCACTAAAAGGCTCGCCATTGGGCGTATAGGTCAGCGTCATCACGCTCGTGAACAGCGTAACGGTCTCAGCCGTTGTCTTTATTTCGACCCAGGGAATGCCGGGACCACGGGTATAAGCCTGAACTGTTTTTCGGTCCTCAAATGGATACCCGTCCGCTGTGGCAGAGGAAGAATATTCTAAACGGACCAAAGAAGGCGAAAGGCAGGTAAACCGAGCTGGGCCAAGGATGAAAGAGTGCATACTCCATGCTAAACACGGGTCTCACAGAAAGTGACAACTTCTTCACGAAAGCTTTTGGGGGACTCACGCAACCAATTGCTAAAGCTCTGGTTAAGACAATTTTTATAAACAGCTTCCCGTCGAAATTTAGGACAATTCAAATCAGTGAAAAGGCTCTATAGAATGAACTTGTCGTTGAATGAAGCCGTTGCTTTAACCGCGTGTTTTACAGAAGGTAGCTAATTCTGTGCGGAAGCTTTTGCTGCTTCTACGCAACCAATCTCCAAAGGAGTTATCGGTGCGCGATCTAGCCTCAGCTTCTTGACGGCACTTGGGGCAACCAGGAGCATTGCGAAAAACGGGAGGTAGTTGCTCAGGTTTGGTGAGGACGACACTACCCTGTCTACTAAAGCTAGTTGAGAAGTAATCTTCAATAATTTCCTTAGTCTTTTCGTTACAGATAGCAGCGAATCGATAAGAAAAAGGTACTTTACTAATTTCGAAGCCAGCACGACGAATCGTTGTAAATTTTTGCGATAGTTCGTTGGCTAAAGCATCCACCCCCGCAGCCGGAGCCGCTGCAGGTTTCTCTGGAGTGGGCTTCGCAGGTGCAGGCTTTGGCTGGGCAAATGCCATAGGGCTTGTGGATAGGATCAAAAGTGCACTTAAAAGGACATAGGACGTTTTCATGGCGGGGTCTTTTTAGGGCTTGGCAAGTCAGGATTACATCTACCACATTTTGGGTTCCTGGAACTCTGGCACCGCTTCACATTTGTTTACACAAATATCTTATTTGGATTGCAGACAGCTTGTGGGTCAAAGACCACACGGATTTTTTTCATCGCCTCCAGCGATGAGGGCTGAAAAAAGCGAGTCAAAGCTTCCCGTTTTTCAAAACCGATACCGGAGGTTCCCCCGATATTGCCGCCCACATCTGTGCAGATCTGCATCATTTCCAAGCCACACTGGCGCACTTGGTTGATCTGCTCCGGATCTTTTTTGTCATAGAGCATCAGGGGCAATAGATGACCGTCTCCAACATGGATCAGATAGCCCACCTTCAATCCATAGCTGCGCCCCAAGGCGCTGAGTCGGCTCACCACCTCAGGCAGTTTGGAAAGTGGGATCACCCCATCTTGAAGAAAATAGGCGTTGGCGAGGCGGCCAGTAGCACCTACAGCCTGGTGATAGGTCTGCCAGAAGAACGTACGCTCCTGAGCATCTTTGGCACTATAGCAAAGCAGGGATTTCAGTTCTTGGCATATTCCCTGAAGAACTTTTTCCTGAGTATCCAAGCCAAGGGCTGGGTCTTTGGAACCATCCAAATCGATCAAGAGTAGGGCCTGTTCTGCCTCAAAGCGCGCACCTTGCAGAATGGTTTGGAATCGGGGATAGGCACTGACAAGAGCCGCAATAACGATACTATCGAGCAGCTCTAAGGCGGCAGGCAACAAGCCTCTTTTTAGCAAGAGAATGGCTGCCTCCGCTGCGTCACTAAGACGGTCAAAAACGACGACAAAGGTGCGGGTAGTCGGTGGAATCGGCAAAAGACGAACTACGAGTCTTGTCATGATGCCGAAGGTACCCTCTGAACCAACGATGAGACCGACCCAATCTAGCCCAGAAGACTCCAAAACCTTACCTCCGACCCTTAGAAGTTGCCCATCGGGCAGGGCCATCTCTATGCCAAGGATATGGTCCGTAGTACTTCCATATTTGAGACTATGAGGACCACTCATATTCAAGGCAGTATGGCCTCCCAAGGTAGAAGCGAGTTGAGAAACAGGGTCCGGCGGAAAGTACAGACCGTAGGGACAAGCCTGTTGACATAGCCAGGCATTGGTAACTCCAGGCTGAATCACGGCGGCCCGATTGACCACATCAATTTCCAGGATTTTATTCATCCGGGCCATACTCACCATGATGCCCCCTTCGCTATCCACAGCTCCCCCCATGAGCCCCGTTCCAGAACCTCTCGGGGTCAGGGGAAGTTGGTAGCGTTGGGCAATTTTGACGATTTCGACTACTTCTTCAGTGGACTTTGGCAGTACTACGACCCCAGGAAGGCTTCTATGCATACGGCCCGCATCGGTTTCGTATACCCTCAACTCTTCGGGCTGAGTGAGGACAAAGGTCGCCCCAATCGCTGCCCGCAGGTCATTCACCAATGAATTTGTAGGGGGACCAAGGCGGTTCATGGGTTTTAGAGCCTTCTTTGCAGAAGATAGTTTTGTTTTACTTCTTCTAAAACGGCAATTAAGATATCACGCACTTCATTATCAACATTTTGTGCTTTCAGTTCTGCTGCTAGTTTTCCAGAAAATTTTCTGACCAACTGTTCTGCAAGTTGCTTTCCTTTGCGGTCATTGCTGGAATCTTCAAGGATATTGATTACGGCACGATACATATTTCCAGCAAAACGCTCTAGAGCGGCATTTTGAAGTTTGCCCACTACAGGTGTTTTCTGGAGGGTTTGATAGGCCGGATTGTTTTCTAATCCTGCTGTCAAAACATGATTGACTAACTGGGCTACCTCAGGCTCCAAGCCAGGCAAAATGGACTGCACCAAAGTCTGAGTCTGACGATCAATAAATTTATCTAATTTATAGTTAGTTTTAGATGAGATAGAAGGCTGAAGGACATCCGAAAAATTTGTACTGCGGATAGTATCTTCTACTTGATCAATAATTTGTAGCACTACTAATTCAGAAACCTTATCGGCCAAGAGTACAGAGTAGCGGTCATTAATATAGTCAACCGCTGTGCCAACAGGAGTGTCCAATTGGTCTGAGCGGACTAGATAAGGAATAAATCTCAGCAACCTTAACCATCCCCAATGGACCGTGAATATCAGCCAGAAAAAGTCATACCAACGAGTAGCTAAACCCTGTCTGAAGCTGGTTTTTGATTTTCTGGAGATATAGAGTGCCCTTATAAATAGTTCAGCAGCGAATATCCCAATAAAATACAGATCGATTTGCCAGAATTTGTCAATAAACTCTCCATCTTCTCCATACCTACGAAAGTAGTTCGACTTAAAAAGCGGTTCTAACTTTTTTTCATAAAAATCAAGCTCATCCTTATTCAGATTTTCAACAGACCAAAATACTTTAAAAGATTGAGTAGCACTCTTGTTATTCATACGCTTGCGAATTCTATTTTTAATCCTTTCCAAGCTTCCTGTTTTTCCTACCCGTGCAAAAGGATCTGTATCAATGATTGATTGACTCTTAGTTTGCAAATCTAAGAGAAGTTTGGGTATTTCTGGATCTTGAGGATTTTGCAAATACTTTGCTTTCACCTTTTGGGCCGTATCTATGTATCCCTGGGTAATAAAATTAGGCTCTGTTCCTTTATAGGGGTCATAGAGTTGAACAATAGGTTCCAAATTCACAGAGTCATTATTGATATAAAAAGTTCTAAATTCAAAATAAGTCAAGTCAAAAATAACCAATAAAATATTGGCGGTAGCAACTAGATAGAAGAACCACTCTACCAACCGAGGGAAAAGTATCGGCTGGAAGAGCTTAGAACGTGCAGACATAATTTTGGGTGAAGTCTACGGATTTCAAGTGTGGCTCAAGCTGAGCCAAGCCCCAACCGTGCGAATACCTGCTCCAGATTTTTCAGATGTTCCTTGGGATCAAAACAGTTTTCCAGTTCGTCCTCAGAAAGATGGGCCATGACCTCTGGATCGGCCAACAGGTTAGTTCTGAAATTTCCACTATCAGTATTCCAGGCACTATGGGCATTGTGTTGGACGAGCCGATAGGCATCTTCCCGACTCATCCCTTTACTAACCAAACTAAGCAGCACCCGCTGCGAGAAAATCACGCCTCCATAGACATTTAAATTGCGGGCCATATTGTCTTCGTGAACGAGCAAATTGCGGGTCAGGCCTGCAAATTTCACCAGCATATAGTGAAGCAAAATCGAAGAATCCGGCAAAATCACCCGCTCCACTGAGCTGTGAGAAATATCTCGCTCATGCCAGAGGGGAATATTCTCCCAGGATGCGATAGCATTGCTGCGTACAATCCGAGCTAGTCCAGAAAGCTGCTCTGAGGTCACCGGATTGCGCTTATGAGGCATGGCTGATGAGCCTTTTTGGCCTTTGGCGAAAAATTCTTCTACCTCTAGAACATCGGTTCGCTGGAGGTTACGAATTTCCACACAGAAACGCTCAATCGAGGAAGCCAAGAGCGCCAAGGTTTGGGCAAATTCGCCGTGGTGGTCCCGAGCAATAATTTGGGTGGAGGCCAGGTCTGGCTTTAGTCCCAAGTCTTCACAGGTCCACGCTTCCACGCGAGGGTCGATATTGGCGTAGGTTCCTACGGCTCCAGAGATCTTACCCACTGCTACGCGTACGCGCATTTGCTGCAGGCGCTCACGATGACGTTCCAACTCTGCCAACCAACCGCAGAGCTTGAAGCCAAAGGTCATCGGTTCTGCATGTATGCCATGGGTACGGCCCACCATGATCGTATATCGATGGTCATTAGCCTTACTGCGAACAGCCGCTATGGCCTCTTCAAGGACGCTGAGCAGCAGATCGACGGTCTGGACGAGCTGGAGGGCCAAGGCCGTATCCAAAACGTCTGAGCTGGTCATTCCGAGGTGGATGTAACGTCCAGCCTCGCCGACGTGTTCATTGACATTTGTCAAAAAAGCAATCACATCATGCTTGACCTCAGCCTCAATTTCAGCGATCCGTTCTACGGAAAAATTGGCTTTAGCCTTAATTTCTTCTAAGGCCTCTGGGGGAATGAGGCCCAAACGGGTCATCGCCTTACAGGCTGCTATTTCTACGTTCAGCCAATTGCGATACTTTTGTTCCTCGCTCCATACTGCAGCCATCGGGGCGAGGGTATAGCGTTCGATCAAGGGAATTCCTCTAGGCTTCTAGCTCAGATTTAGAACGTCTCTCATGCTACCAAAAAGACAGAACCCCTATTCTATTTCAGCAATTTTGGTGGTTGCGGGAGTCGGGTGGGGGCTCCTTTAACACCTCGGATGGAGCGGCTGGAGATGGATTGGAACTTCATCGCCGTCTTATAGGTCTTGGCATCAAACTGGAGTATAGCCGTAGGATTTTTGGCGGTCCATTCTTTTTTCTTACGCTGCCACAGCTCAAAATGGAGCAGAGATCCGCCTGCTGGTCCCGTATCACCGACTAAGCCAATTTTTTCACCTTGGACGACAAAGGTTCCGGGACGAACCAGAACTTTTTCCAGATGACCGTAGCGGGTCCGGCGGTCATTGCCATGGCCCAAGACAACTCCATTGCCCAGGTTGCCCATTACACCCGCTTTCAGGACACTCCCAGAGAAGGCTGCAAGCACAGGAGTGCCCTTGGGAGCAGAGATGCCTACTCCTCGATAGAGACTTGGGACTCCTGATACGGGATGGGCTCTTAGACCATAGGGAATGCTGACGGGGAAGGCCTGATTAAACGGGTAGAGTATCTTTTCGTTGGCAATTGAAGGGTCTGCCGTATTTCCAAGAATTGGGAAGCTATCATTTTTCCCTAAGGTAATTCGACGCCCAGAAGCAGCGTCATCAATCACAAGGCCAGACACAGGCATGGTTGAAAATGTTTTTTCGCCCATAAGAGAGGTATTTGCTGGCGTGGGCTGCGTATGAGCTTGGTTAGAGGTCCAAATACCCTCTGCATTTTGAGTCAGGCTTGGGATAACTACCGCCGCATCAAATTCTCCATTAGCCGGGTCCTGACGCGTTTTCGCACGTTCTAAAAAAGGAGATTCTGCCCATACAGGCTGGATATTGACCACGAGCAGGGAAAAAATCAAAACATTACGAGGGCAGAGAAGATTCATAAATAGACAAACGCTAAGGCTCTTCCAGGCTAGGAGGTCTTTACCCATTTGTCAGCCTCCGACAAAACAACGCAAGAGATCAGACTAAGCAAAATGCTCAGCGAGGAAAACGGCTTATCTTTGGGATAAGGAGCGATTATTTCTTGATGATTATTTCGGGCTGGCCGGGTAGCTTGTACCTATGGGAAACCCTATTGCTCTGATCTTTCAAGCGGCGAATATCGCCGTCTTGCCCTTTTGGACCTTGATGATTGTGTTACCCAATTGGAAATTTACGCGTTGGGTCATGCAGTCTCTTCTCCCCTATGCCCTTTTGGCAGGGGTCTATCTATATTTACTCTCAGGAGCGCTCACGCCCGAATCGATCAAAGTATTTTCCAATCCCCAATTAAGCACGCTGGCTAAACTTTTTAGTCAGGAGCGCATCGCAGCCTTTGCTTGGATTCACTTTCTGATCATGGACCTGTTTGCGGGCCGTTGGATTTACTGGAAAGGACAACGAACTGGCATCTGGACGGTTCATTCTTTGATTCTTTGTCTGTTTGCTGGTCCCTTAGGACTACTCTCCCATGCCTTAACTCAGTGGCTTACAGAAACTTTTGATCCGCAGGGAAAGCCCATTTATCGAGAAGGGGACAAATAAAAAGGCTTCAGCAGCCTAGTAAAATCTAAAAGCGTTCCAGGCTATATCTCTATGTATCCAAAATTTATCGAGCAAGAAGAACATCGTTTGTTGCATTTGATCCGTGAACGGGCCTATCGTACGGGAGATTTCACTCTTTCCTCCGGTCAGACCAGCAAGTATTACATCGATGTCAAACAAGTTTCTTTGGACCCAGAGGGCGCCTGGTTGATTGGAACACTGCTTTTCAATCTACTTCCCAAAGACACGGTGGCCATCGGAGGGTTGACGATGGGAGCGGACCCCTTAGCCACAGCAGTTTCTATGGTTTCCTATCTCAAAGAAAAGCCGATGAATGCCTTTCTCATTCGAAAGGAGCCCAAAGGCTACGGCAAAAATGCCCAAGTGGAAAGTCCACCCATTCCGGAAGGAAGCGGGGTGATCATTTTAGAAGATGTGGTCACGACGGGTGGTTCTGCCTTAAAAGCCGTGGACGCAGTGCGCAATATGGGCTGGAAAGTCTTAGGTATCCTAGCCGTAGTAGACCGAGAACAGGGAGGCGAAGAGCTCTATCACGCAGCCAATATTCCCTTCCGTGCCTTGTTTAGCATTTCCGAAATTCAAGCGGACCCTCACCCCTAGCCCCTCTCCTGCGGGAGAGGGGCTAGGGGTGAGGGCTCTAGGTCAGAAAATTCTTGAGCTTCTGGAGAAACAAGGTTTGGGCTAATGCTAGCGGCAATAAGGTGACTCCTTGAGCTTGCTGCTGAAACCAACCATCGTCCCAGCGCCAAAGACTCGTTCCATCGATAGCACCCCAGAGCGTGCATTCCATCGAGTCATCCGAAAGATGAACGATCCGATGACCAATTTCCATCGGGCCTGTGAACGAAGAAAAGACCATCCCTTCTTCTAAGGTATTTTGCTCCGTGGGGAACCGCTGGGGAGTGGCCCATTGTCGGACCTTATCCATATTCGTAAGGGCCTCTTTGATCTGGCCTTTCTGGGCGGGGACCCTAAGGCGTAGGGCATGGGTTTGAAATGTTCCGAGCATTACAGCAACTCAAAAAATTGGGGATCGAGGGTATAGCCTAGAGTCTGCGCTAAATTACGCAGTTCTGAGCGATTCTCTATTCCTCTATGGTGCAACCAAAGCCCAACGCTGAAAACCTTATGCATCACAAAAAGTTCTAAAGCTTCTGGGTTAAAGACCAATCCTTCTTTAGTGAACTGGTGAGGGACCAGCATCGCGGCATAACGAGTCAACTCTCCAGCCCGCCAGTCCAAAAAATAGGGCAACCAGGGATAGTGAGCATCTAAACGAATAAACCAAAGGCGAATTTCTGGGATTTCTGGCAATTCGCGAGGATCTTCCGGGGCTCTGGGATATTCAATGTCAAAGCGTAAAGTGCGCACCCCTTTTAGGGGTTCTGCCTCTAGAGGTTCGATCAGTTGACTAACAGCGGTGAGGTCCAAATGCTCAATCATTTTTTGGTCTACAACAATTTGTTGAGGCATAAAACATACACAGAGCTACCTACAGAGTAGTGCAAGAAGGATGGACAAGACTTGCTATATAAGCAACGTAATAACGCCTGAACAACAGCTAGGATTGCATCTGTCACAGATTCGTTCCTATGCCAGACTCCAAGCGCGAAAAATTTAAACAGCTGCGTTTTCAGCTACGGATAAGCTTTGCGGTGATCTTTGGAGTCATTGTCTTTGGGACTACGGGCTACATGGTCATCAGCCGCTGGGACTTCCTGGATAGCCTCTTCATGACTGTCATTACCTTGGCTTCGGTAGGCTATGGCGAAACCAGACCTCTTGATACTCCTGGTCGAATTTTCACGATCGTGCTGATCTTGCTAGGCGTAGCCGCACTGGGCAACTTGCTGAACCAGCTAGCCAGAGGAGTCGCAGAAGGGTATTTTCAAGAAGGGCTTCAAGGGCGACGCAGGTTTAAGATGCTTTCCAAAATAGAAAACCATTACATCGTCTGTGGCTATGGGCGCATTGGTCAGCAGGTATGCCGAGATTTTGTCGATGAGGGGGCAGCTTTTGTGATTCTGGAAAAGGATCCAGACCTCGTGCGCAAAGCAGAACAGGATGGATTCTTAGCGCTTCCAGGGGATGCCAGTTCTGATGAGATGTTGCTGGAAGCTGGGATTGAGCGTGCTCGGTGTGTACTTTCGGCGCTGCCTTCCGATGCGGAAAATCTTTATGTGGTTCTATCTGCAAAAATCTTAAATCCCAAAATCTTAACAATTGCGCGGGCGAGTTCCGACGAAGGAGCACTCAAGCTAGAACGAGTGGGCGCAGATAAAGTGGTATCGCCCTATGTCACGGGAGCAAAACGGATGGCTGCCCTAGCCCTCCGCCCTCAAGTCATAGACCTGATGGAAACCATATCGATTGGGGGTAGCCAAGCCTACATTGAAGAACTGCTTTTACCCAAAGAAGCTAAAGAATCCACCTGTCCCTATCTTCATAAGACCCTCAAAGAGGCAGAGCTTAGAAGCAAGTCTGGGGCTTTGGTGTTGGCTATTCGTAGAGAATCTGGAGAATTTTTTGGTAACCCTACGGCGGATACCCGTCTAGAGCCAGGAGACCTGATGATTTGTATGGGAACTGGAGAACAACTACGCAAACTAGCTCAGATCATCTTGCCTGCAAACTTGATCTGAGGTCGATAGCCCCAAGAACGAGGCAAACGGACCGTAAAAATAGAACCCTTATTCGGTTCACTCGTAACCGTCACTTCTCCCCCCATCATTTGACAGAAACGCTGGCTGAGGGCCAATCCTAAGCCTGTACCACCATACTTACGGGTGGTAGAAACGTCTGCCTGCGTAAAAGCCTGGAAGAGGTGTTGAATTTGTTCCGAAGTCATCCCGATCCCCGTATCTACCACCTCAAACTCAATCCAAGGAGCAGAGGGACTCGAACTGCTCACGGTCAGCGTAATTAAGCCCTTTTGAGTGAATTTAGCAGCATTACTCAAAAGATTAAAGAGCACCTGACGGAGCTTAGTCATATCGGTCTGAACATTTCCTATATCCTGAGGGCAATTTACCTGCAAGATATTCTCGTTTTGTTTCACCAACGGCTGGATGGTAGTGACGACCTCTTCCACAATATAGGGGAGATCAAAAGTTTCCAAATAGAGGTCCATCTTGCCTGCCTCAATTTTGGAGAGGTCAAGCATATCGCTGATGATCGCAAGCAGGTGCTTACCTGCGGTATGAATCGTCTTTAAATCGGAGCTGAACTCTTGCTGCCCTATATCCTGCAGTTCACCCTGCAGCATTTCGCTATACCCAAGAATGGCATTGAGCGGGGTACGCAACTCATGACTCATATTCGTAAGAAAAGCACTTTTTGCTAAGTTGGCCGATTCGGCATCTTCTTTAGCTTTTTGCAGCTCTGCCTCTGCCTGTTTTCGCTCCGTGATGTCACGCCAGACCGCTAACCAGCCACTGGGCCGACTGCGTCGATTATTCAGCGGCAAAATGCGCAAGTCATAGTAAAACCCTTCTAAAACAATCTCCGTAGTGGTTTCTGAAGGGTTCCGGAAATACTTAACTAAACTAGGCCATTGAGATAGAGCCTCTGTGGCAGGTTGACCAAGGATTTTCGAAGGCTTGCAGTGCAAAGTCGACTGGGCTGCAGGATTGAGATCTACCACACGCCCTTGGATGTCCATGACAAGGACACCATCTCCAATGCTCTCAATGATCGTATCCCGCGCCACAGGCAGAATATCTAATAACCGGAAACGAAATATCGCCCAGGTCGTCATCGCCCCAGTAAAACTAAACAATATGGGCGTTATATCTAAATAGGGATATGGGCTGGAGCCCGAGATAAATAGGGCATTACCTACAAAAGGAGTTATACCTCCCAAGAACAGTAAGCCAGCCTGTCCGCGATAAATTTGGGAGCTACGAATCATGGACTGACCGAACAATATCAATCCATAAACATAAACTCCGTAGGAATACAAAGTATGGATCCAAAATCCGAGACCAAAGCTCATTTCCATCATGGAATAGGAGCCAAAAGAGTGCAAACGGTTAGCCGTCCAAATGAGCCCATGCCATTCATTAGTCCATACAAGAAGCAAAGTGATTAAGGGAATAATCATCAGAAGGAGAACTTTGGGCCTAGTTAGCCACTTCTCCCTTCCTGTGAACCATAGGGCAAAAATAAACCAAATGACAGGGCTACTGATAATGCCAAAATACTGAACCTTAGCAGCAAGGATCTTAAGCGGTAGGGTTGTTACAAGCAATTCCCAGCCGTACCCCAAGGTCCATTCAAGAACCACTAATAAAAATAATAGAACCCAAAGAGCAAGACTAGCCGTGGCACGTCGCTGCCATGTGAAGAATATGGAGACCGTCAGTAGCATAACGGCCAGGATAATAGGAGTTAAATAAGGATTAAACTGCATACAACATTTACAATTCCCGTCTCATATCACTTCTACCAAGGATTCCCTGATTTTGCACTGCATGGGAGAACTTTTCTCTTCAGTAGGAAGGGAACATGAAGGAACAGTACTTTAGTTATCCTATGTTGGCTCTAAGCCAGAATAAACGATAACAAGAATTTCCAAGGTATTCTAACGCTCATCATCGTATTTGAACACTGATCAGAGGTGCCTCTCAAGTTTCCATGCACATCCGTCGAACATATTAAGCGATCTCCCTCCTTATCATTTTATAGCCTGTCTGGTGAGCCATATGAATCGCCCGAGCAGGGATTCCCCTTCCAACTCGCCTGTATAGTGCCAAGTAGAAAATCCATGGTAATTACGATAGAAGGCTCGAATGAATCGGCTGCGACTCATTCGAGCCAGTGTCCCAAATCAATAGGGTGTCTTACAGACTGACTACAAAGTCAGTCCCTCCGTTTTATTCCCCCACTCGTTCGCACTCCCTTCTAAGCTCGGAATTTGCCCCCACTGGTTGGCTAAAGAAGCAACAACTTCTTGCAATTCCGCCGTCAGTTGATGCGCTGTAGCGACTTCTTTCTGTTTAGAAGCAAGGACTTTATCGTGCGAATAATTGCGATAAGGATCGATGGGAGCGCCAAAGATGACGCACAATTTTAGGCGCTTTAGCCGCTTCCAGTCAAACAAACGAGGAAATAGCCGATCAGCAGGGTAAATCGTATAGGCCCCAATGATTCGAACAGGAATCAAAGGAGCACCTGTAGTTAGAGCCAGCTTCGCCGGACCACGCATGAAGGGTAAGATTTGCCCTGTCCGCGTGCGCGTGCCTTCTGGATGAATAAGTAGTGGTCGAGCACTCTTTAGCGTCTGAACTCCAGCACGGAGAGTAGGACGAGCATAGCCATCACGATCAATGGGAATAGCACAGGCCCATTTAGCAAGTATGCTCCAAAATGGGTGAGCAAAATGTTCTTGCTTGCCAAAACAACAGAGGCGATGGCGAATAGTTTGAGGTAGACCCATACCAATCCACAAAATGTCAAAATGGGACTCATGATTAGGGCAGAGAATGAACGGCCCTTCGGTCGGGAGGTTCTCAATACCCTTAAACTCCAGGCACCAGAGGACACGGGAAAGTTTCTCAAACAAATTAATCGCTATTCGGCCGAAAAGTCCCCGATAAGGTGGAACAAGTTCATTTTTTTTCTCTCCTATAGAATCATCTGAGGTATAGCGGTTGACATTGATAGCACGACTAGCTATTAACTTTACTGGGGCAAAAGATTGTGTTTTCATGAAGAAAGAGGTATAGAGTACACATAAAATATAGACCTCAAGCAGATGAAACGAAGGGATATAAAACAATAAAAAAGTTCAAACAGCTCAACTACTGAGAAAAGGTAAAAGTATCTTCTCGACGACCAAAACAGTAGCCTAGAAGTGAATTATCTATTTGATAAAAATGCTAAAATCCAATTAGCTTGCTCTGTCAGCCAGATAGTTAGTATCAATAGATACAATTTTGGCAGATCTTTTAAGGGTAAAAATGTCAAACTTTTCTGCGCGCACCTATTTTGATTGCAGAGATGTTCCCATGACTTTTTGACAAAATCTCCAGCAAGAACTAGGCAGTCTCTATCACGGGAGATCGCAAAAGACAAGAAGAGGAAAACGCTTGAGTATGCAGGAATGGCTAGACTTTTAGCGGGCTAGGCAAAGACCTGCAAGACATTCGCGAAGTATGCCCATAGCCTGGTCTATCTCCTCAGCAGTCACCACCAGAGGAGGAACAAACCGGACGACTTGGGGACCGGCAGGCACTAAAAGCAATCCCTTGTCTAGAGCACACTGGACTACATCAATGGCAGATATGCTCTTCAGCACCAAACCTTGAATCAGTCCCCAGCCCCGAACTTGTTCTATATGCTCCGGGAACTGGGTCTGTAGGGCTTCCAGCTGACTGCGCAACTGAATACCCCGCATACGAGCCTGCTCAACCAGATTTTCCTGTTCTAGGGTGCGACACACCGCTAAACCAGCAGCTGTTGCCAAAGGGTTACCGCCAAAAGTACTGGCGTGATCTCCAGGTTCAAAGAGAGCAAATTCTTTGCGAGCACACAGAGCCCCAATAGGCACCCCGCCCCCTAGAGCCTTAGCCAGGGTAAATAGATCGGGCTCTATGCCTAAGTTTTCGTAGCCCCACAGTTTGCCTGTTCGGCCCATCCCTACCTGCACTTCATCTAGGATCAGAAGAATTTTTTTCTCCGTACAGAACTCCCGTACCTGCTGGAAAAAGGCACGCTCTCCCGGCGTAACCCCACCTTCACCCTGTAGGGGTTCCAGGAGGATGGCGACGGTGTCAGGATTGGAGCGAACTGCGCACTCTACACTGCGAAAATTATTGTAATGAGCGTAAATGAAGCCTGAAACTAACGGCTTGAAGTCTTTTTGATACTTGGGCTGACCTGTGGCAGTAACCGTAGCCAATGTCCGACCATGAAAACTCTTGTGGGCTGTGAGGATCTTAGGTGTCTTGATTCCTAGAACCCGATGACCATATTTACGGGCTAACTTAATCGCGCCTTCATTGGCCTCCGCGCCGGAATTACAGAAAAATACCTGGTCCGCGACCGAGCGCTCTGTAATCCACTGGGCTAATTCTCCCTGGTTGGGAATGTAATAAAGATTCGAGACATGCACGAGCTTATCCATTTGCTCTGTGACGGCTTTGGTCAAGGCGGGATGACTATGCCCCAAGGCACAGGTAGCAATCCCCGCCACGAAGTCTAGATACTCTCGGCCATCAACATCCCAGACCCGCGCTCCACGACCGCGCTCCAGGGCTATCGGGAAACGCCCATAGGTTCCCATGACAGATTGTTCGTACTGCTCAAAGACTTTATCGGTAAGAGAGGGGGTAGAGATGGTCACAGCTCATACACAAACGATGGGAATCCATCCTATAGTATTTCCCCCTGGTTTAAGTTGTCACTTCCAAGTCATGACAAAAAGATTGCAAGGGTCCCTCAGGATGAATCGCACAGACCAAATGAGGGGAGTGAGCATAGTTGACGCATGCCAAGCAGAGGGGCAGTACACCGCTCGCTGGCCTAGCTGTAAATCGGCTGGAAGCTTCCCGCCAAGTGGCATCATAGGCTCGATGGGTCATAAACCGCCATCGGTTGCGGTGCGCCTGAAAATTTTGAAGAATCAGCTGTTGCGTTAATTTAGATAAGCTGTTCATGGAGGGCCAGCCTAACCAGGGTAGTGTCCTTAGCTTACCGATAAAAACCCAATCAAGGGTTCCTAAAGTAACTGAAATTATCTTTTGGCTGACGCTGTGATTACCCACTTGCCTTAGGATTGCGTAGCAGAATGCAAAGTAAGATTTTTGATAAGCCTGCGCATTTGGGTGTTGTAAGCTTCACAATAGAGAAGCTAGAAAAGAGCTAGAGCAGGGGAGAAGAAAACCATGAAGACATTCCGAACAGAACGCGTCGGTGAACTGATCAAGCAGGAAGTTTCTGACTTGCTCCTCAGAGGCATTAAAGATATTCGCGTAGGCGCAGGGATGGTGAGCATCACCCGCGTAGACGTGCCCCGCGATTTGAGCCAGGCGAGAATTTTTGTCAGCATTTATGGCACTCCAGAAGTGCAAGCACAGGCTATGGCTGGGCTGAACTCTGCTAGAGGCTACGTTCGTTCTGAGATTGGCAAACGCATCCGCATGCGTCATACGCCGGAAGTGATTTTTGAACAGGATGTTTCTTTAGAACGGGGAGATAGGATCCTGGGCCTGCTCAGTCGTCTTCATAAAGACGAGCCCCTGTCTGCCAAAGAGCTACCGGAAGAAGCCTAAACTTCACGGTTTGTTACATTTTCTTGCTCAAATGACCGTTCTAACGGAATAATCCACTTTTTAAGGGCACAGACAGAGAACCGTTTAGGCGGTTTGCTATTATGCTCCCGAATCGTGAACCGTCCCGAAGCGCAGCAATGCCCTTCTAAGATGGTTCATCAAGGCGCTACGGACCTCGTTAGGAGAACCACTTATGTCTGCGAAGACTCGTCATAGATTGGCCCTTCTGTTGGGCTTGGGAACAAGTGCCATATTGACAGCCTGTGCTAGTCCTCAGCCCAGCTTAGAGAATGCTAAGAAGTACAATACCCCACCCAAACAAGAGCAAGCCGCTCCGCCCGTTGCTCCGGCAGAAGCTCCCCCTAAATAACAGTGAAGAACCTGGCCTACCGGGTTTTTAGTTTCCATGGACAAAAAGGGGCAGAATCGCGCTCATTCTGCCTCTCCACTGTCCGTTTTCAATAACTTATTGCACGTATTAAGTTTGCTGATTACTAAGTAAAACGTTACATTGGAGGCGAAAAGTGTAAAGTTTTACAAATGATTGCTTCCTCACCTCAGATTTCAAAGGGCTTCCGCCGTGCTGTTCCCATGTTGGCAGCAGCCACAGCTACATTTTTTGCCCTCGCTATGATTACCGGACTTTTACTATCGGCAAACTTTGTTCCAGCTTTAACTCAGGCTCATTCTTCAACGGACATGATCACCAACGAGTTAAATGCAGGATGGCTGGTCCGAGGCATTCATTGGTGGGCCTCGTCTCTGACTTTGGTTACCAGCATGCTTTTTACGGCTGTCGCCTATTGGTTTGGAGCCTATCGCGGAAATGCTCGCTGGCTCTGGTGGTCTGGTCTTATTGTCGGTCTAGCTCTCTTGGGCGCAAATGTGACGGGCTATTACTTGCCTATGGACCAGAACGCTTATTGGCGGTTAGTAATTGAAGCTAAGCTTTTTGGAGAAGTACCTGTCCTAGGGCCTGTCATTCAGAACTTTTTGCTCAACGGGATGACCGTCAATCCC
Source organism: Gloeobacterales cyanobacterium (assembly GCA_038245785.1). GTDB lineage: Bacteria > Cyanobacteriota > Cyanobacteriia > Gloeobacterales > PMM-0068 > Sivonenia. The sequence continues at coordinate 20,896 of JBBRSB010000006.1, forward strand.
CAAACCGTGGTCCGCATAAACTGGCTACATACTTTGGTAATCCCGGTTCTGTGCATCGTGGCCTTTGCTTCTCATATTTACGCGGCTCGGAAGAACAATCTGCTGTGAGCGCGCTGTCCAGACTTTTTTCTTCAATACATTGACCCTCATCGTGTTAGCGCTGAGGGCTTTTTCTTGGAAAAGACCATAGGGACTCTGGCAGCGACGAATATGAGCCACACGGGCCAGAGCTTCTGGGTTATATCTACGAGTCCACATAACCCATCTCCACGCACCATAGGTTAGCCAGCGGCTGGCTTTTTCTAACAGCGGATGAGGAGGCAGAGAAGCATTCCTGAGCAAGGGAATAGCAATAATAGATTTGGAGGGCTGGGGCTCAAACAACTGAGGAAAGTATTCCTTGAGCCAGAGGTTATAGCCCAAAATGGCCTGGAAATAGCTTTCACCCCAAAGCGGTTTGCTCAAGAAAATTTCCAGCGCCATAGCGCTGTCATGCCGCGCAAAAGGCCGCACCTGATCGGCGGTCCAGATCACATTGACACTCATCAACTTGGGTAAAAGCGGTCGTTGGGTATGGGCATCCGTAGGGCGGTGACGATGGCGCAGGGAAAAACCAAGAGCCTGAAGATTTGCCTGAAGGTAGCTTGTATAGCGAGTTCCCGGCGCTACAAACAAGTTGAAATCTACATCATCAGAGTGAACAAATCCGCCAGCACTCATAGACCCAGCCAAACAGACGGCACGGATCTGAGGCGTGCTTTGAACGAGTTCCCGCACATAGCGTTCTACTTCGGTCCAATATTGCTGTTGGTGTTCATGATGAAGAGCTTGGCGTTGGAGCGATTTAGCCAGTCGTTCAGGGGCAAAGTTGAGGGAATGGACCAAACCAGAGCTTATGGCCAAGTTGTCATTGTCTAAGACCGCTTCATAAACGCGCTCTTCAGGCTCTACTCCACCCATAAGCCACTCGGCCAAGGTTTTGAGAGGCAGGGCGTAACCTCGACGCTGAACCAATTTAACGGTGGCTTCTACCCTTTTACTAAGGGGGAGTTCAGAAAATCTAGTGCTCAAGGGAAGAGGGGGACAATCCCAGGATGGATGAGACACCTAAACCTAACAGGGATTTGATCCCCCCGAAATGAAGCATAGAAGTTCTTAAGGGTTGAAAGAAGAACTTGCACCCTTGACTACATATATGCTTCCACCAGTCCGCTATTGATCGCTGCTTGCTCAGACGCAATATGCTGGCCCCAGTGGACACAAAGATTGATATTAAGCGGTGTGCTTTCGAAGGCTGGTGGAATTTCTCCGTCGTAGTTCACCAGGTGTTTATTTAAATTCTCCAAGCCCCAGCCTTTTACTTTCTCTAAGATCTGGTCATCGTAAGCCCGAGAGCGAATAGCGGCGAAGAAATCTATAGATTGCTTGGGGAAGCAGTTGAGCAATTGCTCAATATCTCGAATCGACAGTTGATCATCAGAGAAGAGGCTCTTCAGAATTTCTACTTTTTCGTCATGGGTTGGATTCCAGAAGAATTTATTCATTCTTCCATCACGGGTTAAGGGATCGTAAAGCTTAGAAAAATCATTGCCTGTAACCAGAATCGGAATCCGGGGTAAGGGCGTCATATCATAGCTACCTGGCAGTTGAACATTGCTGGGATTATCAGCGATAGCCATGAGCGTAGCGTTGACTAACTGAGTATTGACGGTGTATTGAGTCAGCCCACTCCAGCGACCAGCCCCCGCATCGATATCGTGAATCACTAAAACGGCCACTTTTCCCCGCACTTTGATCAGATCTGCGGCTTCTCGATAACGCAGTCGGATCAAGCGTCCGGGCTCTCCAGCATCAGGATTCTCCAATTCTCCCGCACCAATAAGAATAGCGTTAGCCCCTAAAGACTTGAGAATCTCTTCGAGCATGAAGGACTTGCCTTGGCCCTTCGGTCCATGAATACCAAGCAGGAGAGGGACCTGGACTTTCGGCAGACGGGCAAAATTTTTGGCAATGTGGAGCGCGACCGCATCGCGGAATCGTTCGGGAATAAAGTAGTCCGTAGTCATGAAGCACTCAGGATGGCGTTTACATAGATTGTGGCATTTTATGACTCCATGCCCGCTGGCTAAAGAGCATTCAGATTGAGGTCGTTTCTCTTCCCAAGAGCTACATTTAAGGTTCTCGCCACAGTTCTTGCAAACGCTCTAAAGCACCCTGACCTAAAGATTTTTCCAGTTCTGGTTTCAGTTCTTCCAAAAGTCTGGCAAAGGCTTCTTCACCGATTTTTCCTTGGAGTACGGTCAATAGACCACGGGCCCTTCGTTGCCCTGTTGCTTTGAGACTGGCCAATAGGCTTAAGGCCTGTGCCGCCCGCAGAACGGACGCTGGATACTGTTCCAAAGCTTTATAGACTTCTGCCATTAGTAGCAAGTTCTGGGCTCCAGAGCGAAAATCCCCCAAGCGTTGCGCTAAGTCTAGGCTTCTCTCTAGATAGATGAGCGCTTCGCCGGGACGCTCCATCTCCAAATAGACCGAACCCAAGCCTGTCAAAGCTAAAACCATACAAGAAGGATCGTCTAAATTTTGGGCCGTTTCCAAACTGCGTTCCAGCAGTTCTAGCGCTTCGGGATAGCGATACACCGCTCCTAGAGCTTGTCCGAGATGGGCTTTGATATAGGCTTCTCCTCTTGGGTCTCCCACCATGCGCACCAGAACCAAGGCCCGCTCATGGAGGGTAATTGCTTCACGGGCCTGTCCCGCATCTTGCAGAATACAGCCTAAGTTCGTGGTGCAGGCTGCTTCCGTCGCTGAATCTTGAGCCTCCTGACTCCAGGTAATCGCTCGTTCCAGAAAACTCTTGGCCTCTTCCGTTCGTCCCGCAAAACGGAAGGTGAAGCCTAGGAGGTTATAAATCTTGGCCATATCTGCACTCCCCACCGTTTCTCGAAGCGGCTCTGCCAAATGGGCAATTGCTTCACCGACAGCACCGCCACTCAAACTCAAGAGAATTAGGCCATAGCGGGGGAAATAACTGCGTTGAGCAAAGCTACGCAGAATGTAAAGCGCCACTTGAAAAGCAGATGCAGAGAAGGCAGGATTGCTGCTTTGCAGATAAAAAGCCAGTTCAGACCAAATACTGATGATGGTTAAAAACGTAGAAACGGCTAGACGCTCCGTCTCTTTCTCATTCATTACACGCTGGTCAAAGACTTCGAGCAAGGTAAATTCGGTATAGCGCAACAGGAGAGACAGTTCTACCCAACTTTTCAGATCGATCTGATTGCCATAGACCCCAACAAAATTTTGGACTTCACTACGGTCCAAAGCTTCAAACAAAGCACGATTCAAAGGATGAGAAAAGCCTTGAGACCAGCTACGCCAGGGACTAGGTGGTAAAGCAAAGCTCATGCGCGGCGTCTGGGGTTCATAGATCCAGGTGAGCACGCTGCGCTGCACTTCCTCTGCTGCTTGAATACCGTCTGCTAGTCCAGCTGCCAATTGATCCAGCGCCGTAAACTTCGCAGGGTCTTCCTGGAGGGCCTGCGCTTTTTGTTTAAGCAGTTTGGAAAGTTCTAGTAGACGTCCAGGCGTTTGAAAATTAAGTTCTGGACTAATTTGAGGATCCAGGGCATTAAAAAGAGTGACTAATTCTTGCCCCGTATCGCTTTCAGCGAGTTGTTTCACCAAAGCCCGCAAACCCCGTTCCTGTTGGACTTTGGCTTTGAGCTTATGCCAGGTCTTCAGAATTTTGTCTAGGGTCAGTTGACTGGGAACCCGTTTTTTCTTGGGTCCTTCGTAGGCCCGTTCCGCTTCCGGAATCGCCCCACTGGCAAAACGGATCAAATATTCCTCAAACCCTTCAGGGTCTTCGAGTAGGGCGCGTTGGAGCAATCGCTCAATCGCTTCCGGAGACATCGCCTCCGCACAGGCATAGATGATATTTTTGTAAGCCTGAATGGTTTCGCTCATGCGCCCGAAGAAATTAGGAGTTTCATCATCCTAGCTGCTCATCACCTCTTCATACCTAGGGCAAAGCTAATGAAAGTATTTTGGACCTAGAATTAGCGCACTGATATCAGAAAAAACCAGAAAACCCTCAGCAGATATTGCTCTCAGCGCATTTGGATTAGGTTAAGAATTTTTGCAAAATCGGGGCTAACCAAACTCAACGTCCGAGTATGCATAGAGTTCAGCCTCCAACCTGCAAATACGTCATGCAGCAAGAGGATTTCAAGAACCACCGTACAATACGGTCCATGTTTTGCTCCGCTATCCGCGAAGGGACACTATGTTAGCTCAAATGCCTTCTTTGACCGTCAGCCGCATCCAGCCTGAACAGTTGAATGGTCGCACCTTGGTCAAATTGGTTTATGTTGTGCTTGAGCCCCAATATCAAAGCGCTGTAGCAGCAGGGGCTGAAAATATTAACCGGCAAGATAAGCATGTTGCGATGGACGTGCGGGGGTACTTAATTGAAGAACTGCGCGACCCCGAACGCTATGAAGAATTCAAACGGGATGTAGCCGAAGCCGATATTTTCTTCGCTTCTATGATTTTCATGGAAGACTATGCCAACAAAATTGTGGATGCGGTCAAACCGTATATGGACAACATTAAGTCCTCGGTTATCTTCCCTTCTATGCCCCAAGTGATGCGCCTCTCGAAAGTAGGCGCTTTCAGCATGGGAGCGATGGGTCAGTCCAAGAGTGCCATCGGCAAGTTCATGAAAGCACGGAAAGAGGCTTCCAAGAATAAGCGAGGCGGCAGCTTCCAGGAAGGAATGCTGAAAATGGTTCAGACCCTACCGAAGATTCTCAAATATCTGCCCGTAGAAAAAGCGCAAGATGCCCGCAACTTCATGCTCAGCTACCAGTATTGGCTGGGTGGTTCTCCAGAAAACATGGAAAACCTGCTGCGGATGCACATCCACCACTACATCGTGGGCGAAAAGGTTACCTTCCAGCCTCCAATCCAGTTTCCAGACATCGGCATCTGGCATCCTTTAGCGACCCAGATGTTCACCGATATTGCGGAATACCAAAACTGGTACAATCGCCGCCCTGATATTAGCGAAGACCTGAAAGACCCTCTGGCCCCCACTCTTGGCCTAATCCTGCAGCGTACGCATCTGGTTACCGGAGACGATGGTCACTATGTGGCGATGGTTGAAGAAATAGAGTCCCGTGGCGCACGGGTGATTCCAGTATTTGCTGGAGGACTAGACGCCTCCAAGCCCGTAGAAGCCTACTTCTATAACAGCAATGGCCGCGTTCTTGTAGATACCGTAGTTTCCTTAACGGGCTTTTCCCTGGTCGGTGGTCCGGCTAAGAATGACCCTGAGGCCGCGATTGAGTCGATGAAGAAGCTCAACCGTCCTTATATTTGTGCGCTGCCTTTGGTTTTCCAAACCACGGATGATTGGGAAGGGGCTGACCTTGGTTTGCACCCTGTCCAGGTAGCACTACAAGTGGCTCTGCCTGAACTAGATGGAGCAATTGAGCCGATTATTCTCTCCGGAAGAGATGGAGTTACTGGCAAAGCAATTCCCATCGCAGACCGGATTGAATTGGTCGCGGCACGGGCGCTCAAATGGGCCAATCTGCGGAAGAAGCCTCGCCTCGAGAAGAAAGTTGGGATTACAGTCTTCAGCTTCCCTCCTGATAAAGGCAATGTTGGAACCGCAGCCTATCTGGATGTGTTTGCTTCCATTCACAACGTTCTCAAGTCCTTGAAAGAGAATGGCTATGACGTACAGGGCGTACCCGAGACTTCTCATGAACTACTTCTAGAAGTGCTCAACGACGTAAATGCCAAAATCAAATCTCAAAGCCTAAGCGTGGCCGCCAAAATGACGGTTCGTGAGTATGAGGAATTAACGCCTCACTACGAAGGTATTCAAAATGCTTGGGGACCGGCTCCTGGACCGTTCAATACAGATGGTACGAACGTCCTCGTCTACGGTAAGCACTACGGCAAGATTTTCATCGGCGTGCAGCCTAGCTTCGGCTATGAAGGCGACCCCATGCGCCTGATGTTCTCCAAGTCCTGCGCCCCTCACCATGGTTTTGCCGCCTACTACACCTATGTAGAGAAAATCTGGGGAGCCGATGCGGTTATCCACTTTGGCACCCACGGCGCGCTAGAATTCATGCCTGGCAAACAGATGGGCATGTCCTCAACTTGCTATCCCGACCGTTTGATTGGGACCCTACCCAACCTCTACTACTACTCGGTCAACAACCCCTCAGAAGCGACGATTGCCAAACGCCGCAGCTATGCCAGCACGGTTAGCTATCTGACACCTCCCGCTGAAAATGCAGGACTCTACAAGGGCCTGAAGGAATTACAGGGTCTGATCGCTTCCTATAAGGACCTCCGTCAGACCGAAAAGGCAGTAGGCATTACTGAAACGATTGTCGAACAGGTCAAGGCCGTCAATCTGGACAACGATGTGCCCATCCCCGCTAGCTTCAACAGCAAAGAAGCGCGCGATGAGTTCGTCGGCAAAGTCTACAAGTTCCTAATGGAAATTGAAGACCGTTTAGTGCCCTGTGACCTTCACGTTGTTGGGACCCCACCAACGGCGATGGAAGTGATTGATACCCTCTGTGGTGTTGCTAGCTTCGACCGCCCTGAAGACAACGACATGAAGGGACTGCAGCGGATGCTGGCCGAGCATAAAGGACTGGACATTGAGAACCTCCAGCGTCAAGCCGCAGGCGGCAGTATTGAAGCCCTTGATAAACTCCGGGAATTCAATAACATTGCTAAAGCAGCCGTCACTGCGCTGGTTCAAGCCCAAGCCGATGTCAAAGGCCGGGTCTCCCGCGTCTCCCTGATGAACTTCTTTAATATGGGAACTACAGAGCCTTGGATCGAGGGACTTAAGAATGCCGGCTATGACATTGAGGCCAAGGAACTGCGTCCCCTGTTTACCTATCTGGAAGATGTGCTAACGCGCATTGTTTCAGACAATGAGCTGGGCGCTTTGATTAAAGGACTGGAAGGGGAATATACGCTCCCTGGTCCTGGTGGAGACACCGTGCGCAACCCCATGGTTCTACCTACGGGCAAGAATATTCATGCGCTGGATCCACAGTCGATTCCGACGGCCGCCGCGATCAAATCGGCACAGTTGGTTGTAGACCGCATGCTGGCCCGTCACCGTGCAGAGAATGATGGCAACTGGCCTGAAACCATTGCCTGTGTCCTCTGGGGTACGGACAACATCAAGACCTATGGTGAAGCGCTGGCTCAGATTCTCTATCTGTTGGGCGTGAAGCCAGTTCCTGATTCGATTGGTCGGATGAATTGCATCGAAATCATCCCTTTGACTCAGTTAGGCCGTCCCCGCATCGATACGGTTGTCACCTGCTCTGGTATTTTCCGCGACCTGTTCCCCAACCAAATGGAACTGATCGACAAAGCGGTCAAACTAGCGGCTGAACAGGATGAACCAGAGCACTTCAACTTTGTCCGCAAGCACGCCGTCGCTCAAGCTGAAGAATTGGGAATTACCACTCGTCAAGCAGCGACCCGTGTCTTCTCCAACGCCTCTGGTTCCTACGCGGCCAACGTCAACTTCGCCGTAGAAAATGGCTCCTGGGAAACGGAAGAACAGCTCCACGAGATGTATCTCTCCCGTAAGTCCTTTGCCTTCGGAACAGATGTTAACAACGAGCAGCAGCGGGCCGTGTATGAAGCAGCGCTGAAAACGGTAGATACCACCTTCCAAAATCTGGATTCCAACGAAACCAGCATCACGGATGTGGACCACTATTTTGACTACCTCGGTTCGGTAACTGGGGTCGTTGAAAAGATGCGCGGCAAGCGTCCCTCGGTCTACATGGCTGATACCACTTCTGCTCAGGCTAAGATCCGCTCGATTGAAGAGATGATCCGCTTGGATTCACGCACTAAGATGCTCAACCCCAAGTGGTATGAAGGCATGCTCAAGCATGGCTACGAGGGGGTTCGTGAGATCCAGTACCGTTTGACCCATACCTTCGGTTGGTCTGCTACAGCCCATGCGGTAGATGGTTGGGTCTACGACGAAACTGCCAACACTTATATGAATGATAAGGAAATGGCGGAACGTCTGAAAGACCTCAACCCCAATGCTTTCCGCAAGATGGTTGGGGTACTGCTAGAGGCCAATGGTCGCGGCTACTGGGAAACCTCTGCTGAACAAGTAGAGAAACTCCAGGAACTCTACCAGGATCTAGAAGACCGGATTGAAGGAATTGATGAACCCGTTGCTGCTAAAGGCTTCGGATTCTAAGGTTCTCTGATTGATGAATAAAAACCCAGGTTCTAGATAGGACCTGGGTTTTTTAATAGGTAATAATGGTTTCATTTGCTCTAGGTTCCATAAGTATATTCGTCATGGCGAATTTAGGCGCAAATAAAAAACCGACGAAGACCCGCCGCTAATGTTGAGAACTTCCTTACACCTGTAATAGCTTTTCAACAGCCCAAGTTGTGATTTTTAGTTGGAAGGAACCAAAGCAACGCGCCTGTGCGTCCAGTTCTCTCTGTAAGGGAAAACCTTGCGCCTGCTTTTGGACCTGAGGAATTAAGCTGTGAATCGTCTTATCCCTGCCTTTCTATCCGTACTCGTTGTTTCCCAAATATCGGCAGTCCAAGCGCAAACCTTAGACGCCCAACAGATACTGGATAAAGCCAAACAAGCAGCGGGTGGGGATGCTTGGGACAAAGTGCGAACCCTCTATAGCAAAGGGAAATCTAAGATCTCTGGCGTAGACGCGGACCGAGATGAATGGATAGACCTACAAAGGCTCCGCTATGCAGAGAAGTTGCATTATGGTCCTATCTCTGGAGGACTTGGATTTGATGGTAAAGCAGCTTGGGGAAAGGAGCCTAACAAGCCGACCGTAACCATGTCATCAGGTGATTTCTACAAGGGCCAGATTACCAGTACGGTCCTTAGAAGCTATGCCTATTGGTTTCCTAAACGTTGGGAGACAAAAACTGAATATAAAGGGCAGCAGGCAGATGGAGAGAAACAGTTCCAAGTAGTCCAAGTCTCTCCCAAAAACGGATCATCTATCGAATTATGGTTCGACAGCAAAACATACTTACTGTCCAGGATGAAAGGAATAGGGGCTAAAGCCTTCCTTGTATATTTATCTGATTATCGCGATGTGAACGGATTGAAAATCCCCTTTTTCCTCACCCAAAAGAAAGAGAACGGAGATGTAAAACTTGAAGAAGTTCAGGTTAACAAGCTCGTCACCAATGAGCAATATGAGGCTCCTTCTGAAACCTCGAAAAGTAACAAGAAAGGGTAGTTAGCTTTTCTGGAGTTGTTTGACGATTTTGAGGGCTTCGTCCACGTGCCCCTGAAAATTGAGCTGAGAGGAGAACATATGTTTGACGACCCCTTCTTGGTCGATAACATAAGTCACCCGGCCTGGGAGAATCCCCAACGTAGAAGGAACGCCAAACAGCTTTCTGACTTTATTTCCTTCATCACTCAAAAGAATAAAGGGCAAGCGATGATTGGCTGCAAAACTTTTATGGGAATTCACAGAGTCCCCGCTAATACCCATTACCTCGGCACCTGCTTCTTTAAAAACTTCGTAGTTGTCCCGGAAAGCACAAGATTCGGCTGTACAGCCAGGCGTTTCATCTTTGGGATAGAAGTAGACAATTACAGCCTTCTTGCCTACAAAGCTCCCCAGACTGACAGACTCACCAGACTGCGAGGAGAGGGTAAAGTCTGGGGCTTTCTGACCGACTTGAACTGCCATGAGTACACTTTCGTTACATTACTTCAATTTTAGCCTATGATTCAGGCGCTTCCTGTGGCTTGGGCACAAAAACAGACAGGGCCTGGGGGATGACGCGAAAGTGCGCAGGCGTCTTAGTCGTTATTTCCCCATCAGTATTGATGGAACGGGGCCTTCGCGTCACTACCTTAATTTCTTGTGCTTCAAAAGTTCTGACCTTCGACAGCTGAGACTGGGTACCTTTTCTGAGAGCGGGTAAGGCAAAAACAACTTCCCACCAATGATCGACCTCCAAACTGTACAGATCGAGCCTTTGGTCATCTACATCAGCGTCATGGGCCACCGCCATGCCACCGCCGTAGTAACGGCCATTCCCAACCGCAATTTGGAGTGTCCTCACTTGAACAGATTCCTCTTGATCACTATTTGGGGCGCGCCATTGGATTTCTGCTCGAAACGGTCTAGCTTCCAAAAGAACTTGTATAGCAGTCGCAGCATAGGCCAAAACACCCCAAGTCCGTTTTGCCTCACTCGTGAGGTTACGTGTAATTTTCACACTTAGTCCCATACTTGCCGCATTCAAGAAATACTTACCGTTTACCCAGCCCGCATCAATGCTACGAAGGTGACCCCCAGCAATAATCTGACAGGCGTCTGGAACAGAGGTCGGAATCCCTAAAGTGCGGGCTAAATCGTTTGCTGTGCCTAAGGGTAAAATCCCCAAGGGAAGATCCGTATCCACTAGGCCTTGCACAGCAGCATTTAGGGTGCCATCACCACCACCGACGATGACCATATCCACTCGGTCACGATAGCGCTGTATGACCTCAGCTAGATGCTCAGGATGCTTTGTAGATTCTTCAAATAGTTCGAAGTCCAGCTCCTGCAAACACTTAATTGCTTGCAGCAAATCATCTTCACCTCGACGGGCTTGACGATTGACGAGAAGTAAGGCGCGTGAACTCATATCTCTAGGGTATTACTTTATTCCCTGACCTTGTACAAACGAAATCAAAATCTAGTCACAGTACCTGACCATTATTCAGCCACTTAAAAGAATCCACAATGACAAACTTTATGCTTGGCGTTTAGGTTCGCGATGATTATACCTGATGGCTATTTTGGCTAAAGGTGCGGTAGTAGGAATACTGAGCAACGCTGAGCAGTTCTCTATCTCCCTTGCTGTCGCCGTAAGCATGTAGGCAGCAGTGATCCATATTAATCAGGTGTTGGAGACGGGCCAGTTTTTCCGGACCATAGCAGTTTTTGCCTTGAATCCTGCCAGTGAATCTGCCTTTCTGTACTTCAAGTTCCGTTCCTAACACATCCTGGATACCCATATACTGAGCCCAAGGCTGTAGGTAAATGGCCAAGGAGGCACTGACCAAAATAGTGCGGTGTCCCTTGCTTTGATGCCAGCGCAGACGTTCCACGGCCTCATAGCGTAGCCATTTGGGGATTTCACATTCAGCAAAGTGTTCAGCTGCCTTGTACAATTGCTCTTGGGAAATACCAGCAAGGAAATGGGTTAAAACAACCTGTTTGGCTCGCCAGTTAGGAATCAAGCGCAGTCTGTAGGCTGTGAGGATAGGGCTGAGTCTCAACATTTTCATGAAGTACTGCTGGGTTCCAACTACTGAGTAAAGGAAGGGTAAGAGCGTGTCACGGTAAGTCAGGGTTTCATCAAAGTCGAAAGCGGCAACAGTTCCTATGGTGTTCTTCATGACCATTACCTATCCGTGGGACATCTTTGCAAGATATATGAGGACTATTCCACCCATAATTACCAAAGTTCCTAACCACTGAAGCGGGCTAACTATTTCACCTAGAAAAAAGGTGCTGACTACTACTGTAGCGATCAAGGTTATGCCAATGATCGTAGGGTATACAAAACTAAGTTCCAGCTTGCCAAGTGCTGTAATGTAGAGGATCGTGCTAAGACCATAGGCTACTAGACCACCTGCAAGGTTGACATTAAAGAGGTCCTTGCCTGCGCCTAGCTTCAGAAGAGTTTGAGCCAGAGTGTTCAACCCAGCTGTGAGCAGGACAGTAACTAGAAGAATCAACCCTTGAAACATGATGTGTGGCCTTGAAAACTTAAAAATTATTCTAGAACCACTACCATACTTGCCAGCCTGCTAACGTGGTGTTGAAAGAGAGAGGTATCTTCTTGATTTCATCCTCTTAGATGCGTTAGATATTTATTGTAGAATCCCCGCATGATTTAACCAGAGGATAGTCAGACAGCTGATTCCCCAAGTAAAGACCGTTAACAATATGCCGCGATCGTTTATCAAGACCTCCTCGGGTCTTTCTGTCTGTTCTTCGCTATCCCCATTCTGACTCCGACGTGTGATTTCCTGAGGATCGCTGAGCAACTGATAGCGAAAAATACCATACAGCACAAAAGGCAATGAGAGCATCATCCATGCTGTCGGTGCTCCTCTGACCACTGGTCCAGAGGCCCAGAGAGCATAACAAACCAATGCTGATGTGGTCACCACACTTTCCATGCGCGTCAGTAAATCCAGAGAGTATCGCTCTAGCACTTTGCGTGAAGGTATTCCACGTTTCTCGCAGATCCTCAACTCCGCCTTGCGCTTCTCTACTCCCAAAAACAACGCCAGCATCGCTGTGCATAATAAAAACCATGGAGAAAGGGCTACGCCCGCTGCCACACCGCCTGCACAAGCCCGAAGCACAAACCCCATAGCAATGGCCAACACATCTAGAATGACCGTCTGCTTAAGTTTAAGATTGTATGCAATCTGCATCGCAGCGTAGGCAATCAATATAAGTCCCAGACCTGTTGAGTACCATAAACCAAACCCCAGGCTACCAGCCAGAAGAAGAATAGCCATGACAATGGCTGCTGGAACAGGGACCCAACCAGCAGCGATGGGCCGCTTACACTTAACCGGATGTAAGCGGTCCGCTTCAACATCGACTACATCGTTGACCAGATAGAAACTACTTGAAAGGCAACAAAATAGCCAGAAGGCTACCGTACTATCAGTCCATGCCCCTGGCTCAAGACGAAAAGCAAAGAGGACAGCCGCAAAGATAATAAGGTTCTTGGTCCACTGTCGTGGACGCATAGCTATTAATAAAGACCCGGGGAATGAAGATAAACTAGCTTTAACTACTCGAATGCTTAAATTAGAATGATTATTCATAACGATAAACCGTAATATGAGGAACCATGATGCAATTAGTTAATCATATAAACTTTCCATAGGGGAGCCAGTTCGATATGCTACAAAGTAAGAAATTAAAATATAAGCTTGCCAATTAGGTTACAGTTTAAGGCTAAAATCCATAAATTCATAATCTACTTCGGGCTTATTTGATACAAAACATCCGCTGTATGCCTTGATAAATCTATAGGTGATACGATATTTATTATGCCTGGTTCACTAATTTCGCCTATTCAAAGATCCCCTCATTTTTGAGGGGTCTGGATATCAAACAGTATGGCAAAAGGCTCTCAAAGGTCAAGCTTAGACATCTTCAGCAGCAAGCTTTTGAGGAAATTCTCGATTAATAATTTACGCTTTTACTTTCCTAATCAAATGGTCTGCAAGACGTAAAGAAAGTTGAACAATCGTTAAAGTTGGGTTAGCATGACCGCCTCGTGGAAAGACAGATCCACCCACAACGTACATATTAGACTGATTGAAAAGTTTGCAATTTTTATCAACTATCCCACTAGAAGAAGAAGTTGACATCCTTGTTCCGCCTAGATGATGGCCATAGAGATGCTCCTCGTTATCCACGGGTGGATCCTTCTCATTAATAAGCCAGTCACTGAGTTTAACTCTGCCCAAGTTATTTACGGCAATAAATTTTGCAAATTCATAGGCTGTAGTTTTGGCTGCTCTATACTCAGATTTCTTTTTTCGCCAATGCAATTCCAAAGTTGGCATTCCTAGCCGATCACGTTTATCTGAAAGAATTATCTTATTGTTAGGATCTGGTACTTGTTCCCATATTCCCAAAAGTTGACGAACAAATACCTTATAGCCAGAATCCAACAGGCCCTGCGCTAGAAAAGGCGCTATTTTAAAAATCTCTGTAGCTATTTTTTCCTTTAGTTGATCCTTGTCATGAAGAGGCACTGTTAACGCTCCCGCTGCTCCCTCTATAGGGTCGGCTCGTAGTATAGGATCAACTCTCAATGTGATGTTCATTAATTTATTCTTATCTAAAAAATCTTTATTAGGAGAATAATTTACTAATCCATCAGGCAAGGGATCTTTATCACCCCACATCAAAACTCTGCCCAATTCGAAGTGAGGATGAGACATCCAATACTTGCCTAGAGTGTCTGCATTTTGGATTAACCTACCACCGGAGAGTTTATTAGACCACAACAAAAGTCTTGAATTTTCCATTCCTCCTGTAGCCAAAATATAAAATTTACTTTTAATCTTAAAGTCTTTGTTTGTATCCGTTTTAAAAGTAGCTTCTTGTATGTAGTTACCACCTGTTTCAAGGCTGAACAGATTTGCATTGAAAAGCAATTCACAATATTTAGATTTCTTCAAAACATCTAAGTACTTTTCCTTAAAACGAACAGGCCCAGACAGCTTAAAATCAACCTGATTAAAGTAACTACCTAATTCCTGATCTTTGAAATTGTTCTTTATCTCGAGGATCTTGCAGGCTTCACCTAGGTACTTTGACAGTGCAGCTTTGTTGATGGGCCAAGCAGGAATTGAACTATCAAAACTGCATTCGGTGAAATCATACTCATCTAAAGGTCTACAGTAACCACCCCAATGATTTGTGGTGCCACCAAAGTATCTTAGTCTGCTGTAAGCGACATCTAGTTCTGGATCGGCAACAACTTTGCCTTTGTAAAGTGACTGTGACTCTTCTGAATAGTCATCTTGGCCACCTTCACAAAGCAAAACATTTATTTTTGCTTTTGCAAGTTCCGAGGCGATCGTAATTCCTGCTGCTCCTGCTCCAATTACACAAACATCGTAGGTCTTCGAACTGGCTCGCCTAGTATCTATAATCATAAATCTGAGCTGAGTAAAACCCAACCATCTACGGTAACTATTTCCGGTTTCATTGCTTTTGAATGTTCTTTTTTCTCATTCAAGAGTCCTAAGCCTGATAACACCAGCATGCCACTGGTCATATTTCTTAAGATTGTTCGCCTCTTCACCACAAGATCAATCCTCTGAGTTTGTGTATTTTGCCGTATTCTCTTTTAGCGTAATTTCGAATCACTTCGCAAGTTTTCATATCGATGCTGTTCTAGAATACCCCAGCAGAACCCTGTACTTTCTATAGCGGAAGAATATATTAGTAGAATTCTCAAGGCTATACTGCATTCCTACATGCTTTGGATTAAGCTATAACCCATGTCACGCAAGGCTTTCACGTATCACTTTCACCCTATCTCTGATCAGGGAATTATCCTTGCGTCGGACGCTGAAGAGTGTCAATTTAGAGAAACAGCAGAAGAGCGCGTGTATAGTTTCAGGGTACTAGTGCCACAATTTGAAAGTGTGGATACCAAAGAGTCCAACGGAGCACTGGTTGGCCAACTGTGGCTCCAGTTGATTGCAAAACTTTAACAACATCTTTACTTTGACGTTGATGAACCCATTCTCTTGCCAGCAACAAGTCATGAAGCTGATTCATAAAGGAGCCGAGAATTTTAGATGCCTCAATATCTTTAATGATTACCATTGATCCCGAATCCATACCTGCAATTATTTTACGAAGAAAATCATCTTGTAGTTTTGCAGGTATGTGGTGTAAAACATCAACCATAGTTACAGTGTCATATCCATGTAGATCTGGCGGTGTTTCTTCCGGAGGCAAATGGATAACCTGAAATACTTCAGGTTCCATTTCAAAAGCCTTAGCAGCTTTCACTGCTTCAGAAGAGATCTCATAACCATGAGCTACTTTTACTGAACGCAACTTTAAAGCTAGATAAAGTAACGCTCCGGTCCCACAACCAATATCATAAAGGCGGGTACCTTTGGGAATCTTAGCAAGAACCATATCAAGAGGACAGATAAATGGGCGATAGCGCGTTTTCAGTGCAGTAAGCCCAGACATTTTTTGACAAGGTAATTTCAACTCATTGGCAAGACTAGAACTATTCATATAAGTTTCTAGATAAAATGGCTACAGATGAAACTTCTTTGGGTCGCTAACTACGTCCACTCTGTTCAAGGTTATCACTAAATATTATACAAGACAAACCAAGATGACCAGCCTCTAGGAAGTAGACCCCCATACCAGTGGGGACCAGCACTCCAGAGAGCATAGGTGACTATAGTGCTTCACTGAAACTGGACAGGTACAGGAAAAAACCTACGGTGTATATCGATGAGCCTCCCCCTGGGCAATGTTGGGCACCAAACAAAAATAGTTCCTACCTTATTCCCCCAGAGAATCGGTCAAAATCTGTATTGATTTGGCATTTTTCATTTTCTATCTCTTAGAGATTAAGTTCAATAAATTTAAATGGTTTTACCAGTCCTTTAATGTGTTGCCTATGAAGCAAATATAAGCTTGTTTCTTAGAAACTACCTAAGAGAAATTTATGGCCTTGTCCTCATCCCCCATGCGCTATGCGGCAAAATTGTATTTTTCTAACACCCTACAAATTAATGAACTCCTTGCTCATTCGAAGGAAATCCTCTTAGCGTCTAGATTGTCCTGACACAACCACGTATTTATAAAGATAACTGTATCTAAAAAGACCCGTATTTTACGGGATTTTATGCTTAGATTTTTATGTTTAGATGACGTTACAAAACAAAGTAGTGGATTAAAGATACTGTGACACAACAACATGCAGCTCCATTTTACGTCCTTGGGGGTGGTCCAGCTGGCTTAGCAGCGGCTTACACACTCTGCAAACAAGGGCATTCTGTCGTCGTTGTCGAACGGGACTCCACTGTCGGTGGACTGGCTAAGAGCTTCGAGCATGAGGGCTTCACTCTCGACTATGGGCCTCACCGATTCTTTACTAAGCTTCGTCCGGTGCTTCAATTCTGGAACGAGGTCCTCGGGGACGAACAGGTAACTGTTAACCGTCTCACGCGTATCTACTATGGCAATCGCTACTTCAGCTACCCGCTTAAGGCATTCGAGGCCCTATTAACCCTTGGTTTCACGGAAAGTGCGCGTATCGTAGCATCCTATCTCACCGCTCAACTTTTCCCTAACCGCTCCCCCAAGAACTTCGCTGAGTGGGTGAGCGGGCGCTTCGGTCGTCGCCTTTTTGAGATTTTCTTTGAGGGTTATACCGAAAAGCTCTGGGGTATTCCCTGCTCAGAAATTTCTGCTGACTGGGCTGCACAGCGTATTAAAGGCCTATCGCTCTTGTCTGCTGTTCGGAGCGCACTCTTGGGTAACAACGGCAAGGTCAAGAGCCTCGTCGACCAATTTCAATTTCCTCGCCTGGGTTCGGGTCAGCTATATGACCGGGCTGCAGACTACTTAACTAGTCATGGGCAGACGGTACTCCTTGATACAGAAGTATTGCGCATCCACCATCAAAACAACCAAGCCCAAGCTCTCACGCTCAAGGACTGCCGAACCGGCGAAGAGCGGATAGTGGAATGTTCTGGGGTGATCAGCTCGATACCTTTGACGCATTTAGTCGAGCAACTGACCCCGGCAGCACCCGAACCCGTCAAACAGATGGCGAAGTCTTTGCGCTTTCGTAACACAGTGCTCGTCTATGTAATGGTCGATAGTGGCCAGCTCTTCCCTGATAACTGGCTATACATTAATGACCCGAGTGTTCAATTAGGTCGGGTTACTAACTTCGCCAACTGGTCTGCCGACATGCTACCTAACCGCGAACAAACTCCACTTTGCTGTGAATACTGGTGCCAGTTTGAGGGGTTATGGAAGATGGACGACGACGAGCTTATAGCCATGGCTGAGCGAGATCTGCGCAAGATTGGGCTGTTGAATGATGAGGCGGTCAACGGAGGATTTGTGATTCGGCTGCCACGCACTTACCCAATTTATGCGGGGAACTATAAGGAGGCGCTTGCGACCATTCAGAATCATTTGCAGGGCATCAACAACCTTCAAGCAGTTGGGCGATACGGAGCGTTCAAGTACAACAACCAGGATCATAGTCTGCTGATGGGAATTATGGCCGCGGAAAACGTGACCACGCCGGGTAAGCACGACCTTTGGACGGTTAACTCTGACGATGACTACCAGGAGGAAGCGAAGGAAAGCGAGACAACCACACCTGTGGCTGAACAAAGCCCTGTCAAGAAACCAGTACTACCCCGGCTGATAAATCAACTAGGAACTTATCTTCTGACAGGCGGAATTGCAACGATTATAGATGTGATGGTGTTTTCCGGATTGACCAAGGCCGGCATTTGGTATGTATTCGCCCTTTGCATTAGCTACTTTTTTGGTCTGACCACCAATTTCTGGTTGAGCCAGCGCTACGTCTTCGGCATATACTGGCAAAACTGGCGATTGCAGTATGTGGTATTTGCGACTGTTGCACTTAACAGCTTACTCGCGAACCTTGGCTTGCTGCAATTGCTCATTAATGAACTCGGATGGGATGCGACGTTAGCACGCCTAGTAAGTGCTGGTTCTGTGGCAATGCTGAGCTTTGCTGGACACAAGCTCTACTCATTCAAGGGTGAGTATGAGGCGCAGAGTGAGCGAAGCACAGGCTAAGCAGGGTTGGGTAAAGGGAGTTGCTGAATTAAGGATGAAACTCTTAAACTTCTGTCAAAGATAAGGTGAAATCATACTTTCATTTAGCAACTCCAGTTAAATTTTTTATACGTATTATTTTGGATCTGGGCCTTATATTTGAGCTTTTAATGAGTAAACAAATTTTCGAGTCAAAAATGGATAGTACATATAGAGAGAATGACTCTAAATATATCCTCTGGGAGCTGGCTACAGTGCTGGCTATTTGGGTTATTTCACTTTTGATGTCTTATTATCCGTATAATCGCGCTCTTGATGAGAGCGATTGGGTGACAGCTCATACATTAATAAGTTTAAGAGCATTAGACAACTGGGGATTCTTTCATCTCTTTGGTACGTCAGTGTTAATACCATACAGCTATGAACTGCAAGGAGCGGACCTGACTACGTTCACCAAAGCAGAAGGTATCTATTTAAGCTATCCATCGCTATGGCTTATATTTCCCTATATGATTTTTAAAATTGTTAGCTTATTTAGTGCCAACTATGAATTAACCCCGGCATTTATCATTACTTACAATCTCATTATCAATCGTTTGCTAGGTGGAGTCGTCATATATTTCATCTTGCGATATCTTCTAGACTATTTGTTCAATGATTACTTATTCTACAAAAAACTCAGTGTCTTAGGGAGGCGCATCCTGGCAATAATAGGGTTAGCAGGCTGGATGCTTCCTGCCTCTGCGATGGTTAACACACAGAACTTGTATTTTTCGGATCAAGCTGTGCTACTACCTATATATTGCCTGTTCCTCTTTACGCTCAAACACAAGTTTGATTTTTGGAATTTTCGCTGGCTAGACCGATTAATTTTAGGTATTCTTTCGCTAATATCAGTTGGGATGGACTGGTATGGCTTGGTATTTGTGGCTGTACTCTTTGTAAGTGTGACAGTCCCTATGTATTCTAATCATAGTGATGAATCCAGAAAAGAGATCTTTCGTAAGATTGCTCTGAATATAGCGATGCCCTTGGCTTGTGGTACAGCAATTGCGTTGATTTTTTTCCTCTGTCAGCTCATATATTTTGACGATGGATTCAAACAAATTATTGAAATTTTTACTCTTCGCACAAGCGAGAGACAAGAGACCACAAGAAGCACGCTCAGTTACCTTGAGATCTATTCAGGGATTATTGATCACTGGAAAGGGTATTTACCCAAAGTATTTAGGGGTGCCCTGTTTGGGCTGCAAAAATTTCTCCATATACCAGGAGCTGCGACAACGCTCCTGCTCGTTTTTGCACCAGTTTTAGCTTGGCTGTCTACCTCTAATGCCCGTAGAAACCCAAAAAACTTTGCTGTTCTCAGCCTCCTCTATCTTGCTCCATGTATTCAGTTGCTCCTGCTTAAGCAGCATTCCTATGTACATGGATTTTCCGCATTTAAGATGGCCCTTCCAATAGCATTTTCCACCTGTGTGTTACCAGTAGCCTATGTGATTTCCGCAGCTGGGCGTCTTGATTGGATGCCTAGCTCTTTTAGACGAGCCACCGTTGTCATACTGATTTCTGCCTATTTCCTTCCATTCGTACTCAAATTTCCTTCGAGTGACTATCTTGCATTTTCTGACAATAGCGAATCTTTATTTAAAGAGATAGGTGTATTTGTTCATCGAGAGCTGCCCTCCAAAGCAATAATCTTTTCAAATAGCTTGAAAACTAGTTTAGAGAATAGTGTGCCTTTGCAGCCGCATCTCCTGTGGTACACCGATAGATTTGTGTATTCACCAAAAGCTTTTGCTTCTGAAAAGTCCAAACTCCAAAAAGGCAGAGTTGATGGAACTGAATTTATATTTATTGATTATGAGAAGACTGTTCGGGAGAACAAAATAGAGCCAAATGTAACTAAAGCATGTGAGCGCAAATGGTTTAGCTATAGCACAACGATTGAAGGCCGAAGGATTGCAGGTTGTAACGCTCGAGAATTAAAATTGATTCTAACAAGTTAAAGATCATATATGAGCCTGTCTGTTTCCAGGAAAACCACGACAGAATTTTGTCATTTAAGCAGGGAAATTGTGTCTGGAGTTTAAAAGCAACCAATAATACCCAAAAGATTCTCGTTCACCTGGTAAAATTCACAAGTGAGTTAATAGTTCGTATCGAGAATGTGAACGCTACCCCCGTCTTCTTTTAAAGGACCTACAGCTATGCCCTTAACAAAAAAGTTGCTTGCAGAATTTATAGGAACTTTCTGGCTCGTTTTTGGTGGTTGTGGCAGTGCTGTTTTGGCGGCGAAATTCACCAGCGGTTTGCCTGCTTTAAGTAAAGACGTTCTCTTTCCCTCAGGAATCGGTCTTTTAGGGGTTTCAATCGCTTTTGGTTTAACCGTATTAACAGGTGTTTATGCGTTTGGACCTATTTCGGGGGGGCATTTCAACCCAGCAGTTTCTTTAGGTCTCTGGGCCTGTAAACGCTTCCCAGGATCTGAACTACTGCCCTATATTTTTGCTCAAGTACTAGGCGGCATTTTGGGCTCTGGCATTCTTTATATCATTGCAAGCGGCAAAGCTGGATTTGCAACGGAAGTACCATTTATGTTTGATCCATCTGTGGCAGGGGCTTTTGCTACCAATGGCTTTGGCGACCATTCTCCCAATGGCTACAGCTTGCGTTCTTGCTTCTTAATTGAGTTTATCCTGACCTTCATTTTCTTGATAGTTACACTGGGAGTAACGGATCGGCGTGCTCCATCTAGCTTTGGGGGTGTCGCGATAGGATTGGCGTTTACCTTGATTCACTTGATCAGTATTCCAGTTACTAATACTTCAGTAAACCCTGCTCGGAGTCTTGCCCCCGCGTTGTTTGTTGGGGGTACTCCTCTCTCACAGGTATGGCTCTTCTGGTTAGCGCCCAGCTTAGGTGCGTTGGTAGCAGGTTTCTTATATTACAAATTCTTTGAGCCTTCTCACTCAGATGTTTTGTAATAAGTTGCAGGTATTCACTAGTCAGTTTAAAGATTTCAAATCAACTGTAATGGAGTGCTGGGAGTGTAACAGATGCTCATAGAGGATTCAATGAGCTGTTGATTCACAGCTTCAAGTACTCTTCGATGCCACAACATTCCTTCGAGCAGCTCAAGGAACTCTTTTTATCAAACATTCAAACAGTTGCTAACACCATATGCTACGGCTGTCACATAAGTATAATCAAACATTCCTTCTTTAAGCAAAGAATTATGCAGATAAGTCTTAACGGTTCTCAGGTCATCTTTCGTCGCACACTAATTTTATTAGTAATCTGGCGATAGTATTGGTCTATTAACTCAATACAGGTCGATCACTAGATTACGGCTGACAAAGCTTAAAAATTGTGATTGTCTGGTAATGATTCCAGCTCTTAGCGAAAGCAATCCATAATCACGTCAATGAATCTGGCCACTTCAAAACTCTGACTCTCTTTAGTCTTCCAAGTCTCAATCCAGTTAGACTAGCTATTCGTCAAGATAAGAATTGCTAACAGTCAGGCTGGTGAGTTACGCTAAAAAAATCTCTACGAGAGTTACTTCAAAATAGAGAGGTCAGCATGCAAAACAATAGGATAAACAATACACTTAGAGTAGTAGTAATGTTCCTCTTAGTATGAGGAAGTTGGCTAACTTTTCTCGCCAGCTTTAAAATAGCTGACTTACGGTTTCTTGATACTCTATAGGCCTAAGCTTGTGCCGTTGAGAATGAAAATGTCCTCGTATCGGTTCAAAAGCATAGACAGAGCCTTGGAACTGTCCTGAAAACAGGGAGTCCACTTTACCAAAGTTCAAGCCTTCGACTGCAACCTATCCTAAACCAGGATGCGAAAGGTCAATCATCTCTTAATACCAATGAGTGAAGGAGTGTGATTATTTTTGCAACTTCTTTGAAGAACTCATTGTTATGGCAGCATCAGATCCAGTTAATTGCTCAGGATGAAGTAGTTGTTTATAGGTCGCAAGAGTTTGCTCTGTAATCTGACCCCAATCATGTTTAAAATTTACATATCGTTTGGCATTTTGGGCCATTATCCTTAAGTTTTCAGGATGGCCTATAGCCCAATCCAGCTTTCGAATACAGGATTCAAGGTTACCTGCTTTAAAGAGTAGGCCCCGATCATTACTTAGGAGTTGTTGATGGACCGGAATGTCACTGGCCAAAACGGGAATACCCTCCTGCATAGCTTCTAACATAGCTAAGGGCAATCCTTCTAAATCTGAGGGCAAGACAAATAATCCAGCACCCCTAATAATTTCTGCTAATCGAGAGCCGATTAGCTGGCCAGTAAAGACTACATTAGGGTTCCCTTGAGCTAAACCAATAGCCTGGGTCGTAAAAGCATCGGTATCACTGGAACCTCCAATAATAACAAGTTTCCATCCCTGTGGAACCAGAGCTTGAAAAGCTTGAATGAGTAAATCGGGTCTTTTCTCAGGAACTAATCTACCAAGAAAAATAATATAGCGTCCGGGTTCGATCCCCAATGAAGCTCCGAAAGAAAAATCAGGGTCTGATTCATCCAACGCTCCAGGAGCATTTGGAATATAGATAGACTCACGGTTATAGGTTGCTCGAAAGTAAGATCGGAGTTCTTCAGACACAACAATCAATCTATCAGCGTAGCGTATGGCAGAACTTTCTCCCATACGTAATAAACGACCAGAAAATTTCCCCCACTTCGCCCGTTGCCAATCTAAACCATGGCAGGTAACTAAAACTTTTGCAGTAGAAGCTAATTTGGGAATCCAACAAAACAGAGCTGGGCCAACAGCATGAAAATGTACAATGTCATATTGGGTACCAATAGTAGACATTGCGGCAAGAGAGCAACTTACGAGAGCTTCCAACCCTCCATCCGAGGGAGTTGGGATGGAAATCACGTTGACACCTCGAACACGGTACGGCCCCGAATTGCGAAACTGTGAATAAGACTGTCGCGCAAAGAGGTCTACAGAGTGGCCCTGGGCAACCATCCTTGGATAAAGTTCCTCACAATGGCGCTCGATACCTCCCTGCTTGGCAGGAAGACCTTTTGCACCAATTACGGCAATTTTCATAGATAGAAGTTTCGGGGAGGTGATTAGGTGGAGATCAAACGTGACTATATCGTGAGGAGATACGGGACTCCCAGCGCTGCATCATGTGGCTGTAGACCTCATGTACAACGGACTGGGCGTTGAAAGGCTCACTGGAACGAAGGCAAGCTTCTACCGGATAAGCTTCAGGTTGTGCCAAGATCTGATTTAGCGCTGCTGCAACTGATTCTGGGGTGGACTCTTCGCAGACTAGACCGCTGCCTGGACGGAGAAGTTTTGGGGTTTCTCCTGCACGAGTAGTTACTACAGGTGTTCCACAGGCAAGAGCTTCCAAAGCGACCAAAGGTAACCCCTCATAAGCACTCGTGAGGACGAAAATACTGCAAAGGCGTTGCAGGTATGCTACCTCCACTTGGGGAATGGCGCCAAGCATCGTAACCCTGGACGCAATTCCTAGACGGCCAACCTCGGCTCGCACTGCTTCACCTAAATCCCCTTCCCCCACAATTAAGAGATGGACATTGGAAACATTTAGTCTCGCTATCGATTGAACCAACAATAGAGGATCTTTCTGAGCATGCAGGCGTCCCGCAAACAGAATGAACCGAGTCTCTTCTGATAATCCTAATTTTTTGGTAAGGGCGATCCTATTTGCTACCCGTTCATGGGGAGAAAAAGGAAAGAAAACTTCCTCATCCACAGTATTGCGAAGATAGCGCACTCGTTCACTGATAGAGGGATATTGCTGTCGATAAAATTCAGCCGAAGATGTATTACAAGAAAGAATCTCAGTAAACTGGTTCATAACTATACGCTCTAGAGCAAAGTAGACTGAAGGGATTCGTCGCCAAAGAATAGCTTTGTTATTATCTCTAGAGTCCATTTGTTTTTGAATATCATTGTGGATAAATAGAGTTTTATCTGCTGTCCAAGAACGGCTTGCTATCGTTGGTTCTAGTCGATGAAAATGCATAAAGTCAGAAGTAAACTTCTTGCCCATAAGAGCAGCAGTGTATTTGACAGTGATAGGCACAAAGCTTTTAAAATTATCGTTCTCTTGTACAAATAGAGGAAGGAAGCGAAGAGCTCTTCCACACAGCTCTTCCTCTCGCCAAATTCCTATAGATTGTTGAAGCTCATCTTCTACACCTACAAGCTGGATGTCAAATGTCTCTGGAGCATATTTGACAAATGAGCGAATGGTCGTTTGGATTCCTCCAAGACTCCTACTCCAGGGATCAAACTGGTAAAAAATGGTTAAGACAGGTTTACGCATAACGCTCTATTTAAAAACCTAACGATAGATAGTTTTATTCATAAAGCTGAACATCGATAAGTTTAAAAAAACATTTATAGAATATCAGCAATCAAACGTGATACTTGTTCTTCATCTCTATGATAAGTACTAAACCACGCAAAAGATATTGTAGGAAATACTGTCCTTTTATCCTCTTTATTTTTAATGTG
Source organism: Gloeobacterales cyanobacterium (assembly GCA_038245785.1). Taxonomy (GTDB): domain Bacteria; phylum Cyanobacteriota; class Cyanobacteriia; order Gloeobacterales; family PMM-0068; genus Sivonenia. The sequence continues at coordinate 45,856 of JBBRSB010000006.1, forward strand.
AAAGAGTACTGCATGTGTTCTATTGTTGCTGACCACTTTCATAATTTTAGGAGAGGCCGCTGAATAGAAGTTAATATGCGATTTAAGTTCTGCTGCGCTGAAATTATCTGCTGTACAAATTCTTGTTTAGACAGTTGGCATCGCTTGGAGGTTGTGGAAAGACCAGTAAGAACCTCTCTTCTCCAATAATTCTTGATGCCCGCCCGACTCAACAACTCGGCCCTTATCTAAAACGACAATGCGGTCCGCATTTCGGATAGTGGAAAGTCGATGGGCGATTACAATAACTGTCCGGTTTTGGCGCAGGCGCTCAATGGCGTCTTGGACTAGATGTTCTGACTGAGAATCTAAAGCGCTGGTTGCTTCGTCCAGAATAAGAATCTCCGGGTCCCGCAGAATAGCCCGTGCAATGGAAACTCTTTGCCGCTGTCCTCCAGACAGTTGAACGCCTCGGTCTCCAACCCTGGTATTGTATCCGTTAGGAAGAGTGCTAATGAACTCATGGGCATTGGCAAGGCGGGCTGCTTCGATGACATTTTCGTCGCTGACATCTTCTAAGCCATAGGCGATGTTGTCCCGAATTGAGTTATTAAAGATATATGTGTCCTGACTGACAACACCTATGTGATGTCGAAGAGAGGCAAGCTCAAAGTTACGTATATCTTGACCATCTATCTCAATAATTCCACTGGAAATGTCATAGAGTCGGGGAATTAGAGAAGCCAAGGTGGATTTCCCTGCCCCCGAAGAACCGACTAAAGCAACAGTTTTTCCTTTGGGTATTTCCAAATTAAACCCTCGCAGTACCTCGTCCTTGCCATTGTAGGAAAAGCAAACATCATAAAGTGCTATTCCTTTCTTAAGACCAGTAAATGGGACATTTCCACTGACGACAGCATACTTATCCTCTAGCTCAAGCCCCTCAGCAATTTTGTCCAAAGTGGCAAGATTCTCCTGGATATAGCCTCTACTGGCATTAATTTTCTTTGTAACAGGGATGAGTCTGATCAGTGCGAACATAAAGATCAGTAGCTGTGAAGGAGATAGAAAGCCATTAGAAATTAGTAATGCATAGCTTGATACTAAAATCACCATTGCCATAACCAGGGTTGACCATTCAGTAACAGGATCGATTAAGTTTTGCTGCCGTTTTATTTGATTGGCTAACTTCTCCACTCTACGGCACATGACTCTGAAATTTCCTGATTCAAAGGCTTCAGCTCCGTATGTCTTAACGATCCGTATTCCACTAAGGGTATCTAGAACCTGTACACTCATTTGCTGGTTTGCTTCGAGAAAGTCGTAGCCTGCGCTCTTAATGCTCTGCAATAAGTAGGTTAATCCTAAACCCACAAGCCCTATCATAACCACGATGATCAAGGTTAATTTCCAAGAGACAATCAAGAGGGTCATTAAATAGGCCAAGAGAGTCAAAATTGTTGTTATTCCTGAGAAAAGGAAAGATAACATAACACTAAAATTATTGGTTTCATTCAACATAGTGCTAGTTATCTTCCCCAATTGAGCACTATCAAAGAATCGAATAGGCGTATTTAGATAAGTTTGGTATAGACGCTCTCGTAGGTTTGCAATATATGACTCCTGATAAAGCGTAGTGAGCCACTGAGCCATATAGAATAAGTACGCCTTTAGGGTAAGAGACGCAACCAGTGTAAAGGCGAAGAGCCCAATAAGTACCACGTTGTCTTGCTGATTTAGCCAGAGATTCAAGCCTTCTGTCAACGCCATTGCAGGAAGTTGGGGCTTTCCCTCATTGATCAGAACTTTCACAAAAGGGATCATTAAACCAATACCCACACCATCGAGGAGCGATGCAACCAGTGTCAGCGTGAGACCAATGTAGAGTGTATTCCGTGGGACTCTTTCTGCCACTTCGAGGAGTTTGTCTATGTTTCCAAAGTATTTTTTCAGCAGCGATCTAATTATGGAGCCAATCACAAATAACCTCTATGAATGAAATGAGCCAAACCAGATTTGGGAAAAGTATCCCCATTGCCAAGAAAGAGTGAGTTTAATCTGATCTAGAAGTCTGATTTGTTTTTGGCCTTTTAGCGAAAAGCGAATCGGAGAGACAAGTGTATATAAATTGAGTGTGCATTTAAGTAAATTCCAGACGCTACTCAATCGCTGGCGCAGGAGAGATTTACCAATTATGGTATCAACTAGAGCAACCGAACGCCCCTGCCAGTAGCCGCGTTGGATCAACCAGTTAGGATTAATTCGTTCTTTTGGAACCCAGTGGTGCACCCAAGCTTGGGGACTGTAGTAAAACTTCTCTCCTTGAGATGTTAAGGTCACATTCAGCAGAGTCTCTTCACCAGATAGTAAGCTTTGGCCTTTACGTCCTAACTGCTCATGAAATCCTCCAGCTCTTTCCAGTGCATCCCGTCGATAAACTACATTAGCCCCCCAAGGGCATTCATTAGGCCCAAACCAGCGTGGAGTATTACCAGCATATAGGGTAGTGAAAAGAGTCTCCGTAGAAGAGTTGATCCAGTCGGGCTTAGGAATTTCCCAGAGCGGATAGATGGGACCACCTACCCCAACCGGTTTGGGCCGCACCGTTTCAAAAACGTCTAAGATCGATTTAACCCATTCCTCACAAGGAATCGCATCATCATCCAGATAGGCAATGTAGGCACTTTGGGTTGCTTTCCATCCTGAGTTGCGGGCTTTTGATAGGCCCTGTACAGGCTCATATATATATCGAAAGTTTACTAACTTCTCCTTATAGTGTTCACAGATGGCGAGCGTATTATCCGTCGAGCGGTTATCCACCACCAGAATCTCGAAATTAGAAGTCGGCATAGTCTGTTTACTCATTGCCTTTAAAGTAAGGCTCAGACGATCAGCCCGATTATAAGTGCAGATCACAACTGAAATGATCGGGGGCTGGTTTGCATTAGTAACGTATTCTGGAAAGACTTGATGTTCCACTTCAATAGACTCCAGCTCGAATCCGATTGTAAACACGCAAACAGAGGGCCCAGACGGATGGGAAAGAATGTACTCTTTGTACACATTGATATTCACTTTCTATCAAGGAGTTATCCTCTCATGGTGTCGAGTACTTAGATAAATACAAGCTTGTGGGCTCAGTCAGTAGCGATATTAAACTCAAAGTTAGGCCCGTTTAGATAGATATCTACAAGCTAAAAGCTAAGCCTTAAGACTTCATACGAAAGTTTCTTCAATAGTTGTCTGTATCGATTGGGCCACAGATTGCTTGTACCCTTTCCACCATAACTGTATCTTTTCAGATGTATTTTCTATATCTATTGAACTTGTCAGCCTACCCAAATCTTTCCAATTATAGATTAGAGGACATGGAAAATCCTTAGAAAAGGCTTTTTCCCAATATCGATAATTTCTTAGCCAGATTTTTTGATCTCGAATTCCATACTTAACTATGTGGTAAGGATTAAAAAATGCGGATAAAGCTTCACGAACACCTTTGGCTTCTACGATTGGAATAGTACCAGCTTCCAAGGATTCATAAATTCGGAAACAATCGACTGAAAAGTTGCCTATGGGACATGGAGAAAACACAGTGTTACTTAACAGAGCAGCATATTCTTTTGTAGTTAGCCCGTTTGGATCATTCCATTGATTAGTTACATGATATCTTCCTCCTGGAATGCATTTAGCATGCTCTATCATTTCATATCTTGATCCCTTTAGCTGACCTGCAAAAGACCATAAATATTCTCTTTCACTAATTTTTCTAGGAACTAATCCATTACAAAAACCAGAGCTATAACCTAATGGAAGATAGTAGCATCTTTGATACTTTTTGTGAGCTTCTTCCCTGTAATAAGCTCTAAAAATAAAATCAAGGTCTTTATAAAAGCTTGTAAACTCTTTATAAAGTTCATCTCCCAAATGAAATAAACCTATCCTCCTACCTTCATTTTGGTAACGCCCAATATAGTTATGGAATTGCTGAAGTGCGTTATCATATTCCTTGCGTGAGCCATTTTTTGTAAAAAATATCTGGCTTAGATTTGCGACGATAACTGCATTCTCAAACAAAACTTTGCTCTCCGAATCAACGACATGATTTACCTTAAAATCAGACAGTAACGAATTGAGCCAATCATACTCATAAGATGAGTGTGGATCGAGTTGCCACCAAATCAGATTAATAGTTTTTATCATACTTGCACTCAAGTCGTTGGCTGTCTGGGTAATCTTCACAGGGTAGACACATCTAAATTATTTCACGACGGAAGAAATAAGAGTTGAAGACTTTTAGAGACAGCATAATTATCAATAAGGTGCTTTTAGTTAAGAACTTTTTAAGAAAGGTTACGAAAAGTGCCTTTGCTGATAAGGTGCTCTTGCCTTAATGATCTTTAACGAAGAACACGAGGGGTTTGCCAGCCATCATAGGCAAGTTTCGCATTCCAAGTGCCTAAAAAGTGATACCAAAGAACAACCAAACGCATCAAATCTTGAGGCAACTCTTGAGAAGGAGTCTGACGAAAGGAAGCTACAGCTAATCGCAGTAAGGTCTTCAGAGGATAAACGACTAAACCTCTGAGCACCTTAATAAAATATTTCCATGGTTGGGGAACAGGTGCCATATCTGAATTATTTGAAGTTAAGTAAAACCAGCCATAGGCATCCCGCTGAAGCACATAAGTAAAATCTCGAAGTTTGGTACGGTAGCGATGGTAGATAATCCCTTTTTTCCCCTCAAGAATTTTTAGAGTGTACTTATTTGAACGGATTAAGCGCCAGCTCATTTCAACATCAGGACCAGAGAAGTTATCTTCATCAAATAGACCTACTTCATCAAAGACCTTTTTTCTATACATCACATTAGCAGTGATGACATAAGGCTGAACTTCTTTAGATCCCAAACCATGATTGGGGTTGTTGAAAACGCAGCCTTCAAAATAATCAACATAGTTTGTAACTGCTCGTGGAATAATAACTCCACCTACAGCTCCAACCTGCGCATCATCAAATCCCTGCCAAAGCTCTAAAAGCCAAGTAGGAGTGACTTTGCAGTCTGCATCGGTGAGAGCAATAAATTCTCCTTTTGCTTTTCGAATGGCCAAATTGCGAGCAGCATAGGGACCAGGCTTAGGTTCCTTTAAAACAGTAACCGGATAAGAACAAAGAATTTCTAGACTTGTATCTGTAGAATTATTGTCAACACATAAAATTTCTAAACGATCACGTGGCCATTCTAAAAGCATTAAGGAATCTAGAAGTTCTGAAATTTCTTGTTCCTCATTAAAGACAGGAACTACAACAGAAATCATAGGTAGAGAGATATTCATACAGCTTCAGGTCCAAAGGAAATTGTTTTAGTAATGAATTTGCGGGTAAACCGCTCAAAGGCAAACTGTGGAATAGCACGATAGCCTTTCTGGAAGGCATTCCAAGCAGCAGCAGCATGTCCCCTTTTTAGGGATGACCACGCCACATCTAACCAACTTAGAGACACGGCCCTATTAACGATGCTTACATGTTGAGCAGCTACTTGGGCAGCCAAATATTCCATAAGCTTAAGGTTATCTAAGGCAATTTGCAGGTGATCTACCGTCAAACTCCCTGTTCGTCTACGATAAACAGAGAGAGCCTCTGGAAGAAAACCAATTTCCCAACCCTTTTGGGCAATTTGTAACCATAGATAGTAGTCTTCACCTGTGTAAAAGTTCTCATCGAAACCTTGGCAGTCTCTCATGCACTGCGTTCTTAGAACCACTGAACTACTATGTCCTGTCCAATTACGTTCTAAGAAGTCGGCAAATCTCAAAATTTGTTTAGGGGGGGGAGTAAACCAAGGCGATTCAAATCTTTGCACCGGCTGGTCAAAAAGAATTTGGAACCAGCTAAAACTCATTCCCATAAGAGGAGAGCTCCTCATTAGATTCAAATGCATTTCTAGCTTATTAGGTTGCCATAGATCATCTACATCAAGAAAAGCAATATATTCTCCACGAACCAAACTTAGACCATAGTTTCGGGCTGCAGCTGGACCCTGATTCTCTTTATAAAGATAGAGAATACGCGGATCACTTAAAGCTTTTACTTTTTGGGCAGTGTCGTCAGTAGAGCCATCATCTATTATGATAACTTCAAAATCCTGGAAGCTTTGAGTAAATACAGAAGCAAGCGCTTCTTCAATATATTGTCCTGCATTATAGGTAGGAATAATAATACTGATGGTAGGCATGGCTGAATTTAAGTTTATAGAGAACAGGATTTAGCTGATTATAGATAAAGTAGCAAAATCGTGGATTGGATATTGAAATATTTAAGTCGCTAGAAAGTCAAGCCGGAAAAAGTCCTTACTCCCAAACATTTCCCTGAAAATTCCTATCCGTTCACTTATCGTAAACTTGAATTGCCCATCATTTTTATAGTAATGCAATTTGCTGCTTGGAACAATGGATTTAAGCCAATCAACTCCATCATCTAAATAATGGTAATGCACGAAGTTACTAGAATTAGCATTACGCGCAGCCAAACGAGTTTTTAATCGCAACTGGATCTGCTCAGGGTCTCGATATTGATAATGTCTATTTGGAATCCTGTAAGAACACTTCTTATGTTTCTTAGCCCCAATTGGCCTCATATAGCCCCTAGGATTCGCACTATTTATATACTCTGGCCAGACCAAATCTTCTGTAATCCGAAACAAACGTTGTTCAATGTTGACAAAACGATAGTAACGCCTCCTTTGAGCAATAGGCTGTTCTCGAGAATCTTTTCCATCCTTATAAGTCTGCCAATCCTTATCTGTAAAATAGAAATTGTATTGAAGTGTATTAATTTGGTCTGCTCCTTCTTTCTCTGCTATAAAAATAGCTTTTTTGGGATCTTCTGCAAGGAACTCATCAGCATCTAGGATAAAAAACCAATCTCCCACGCTACATTGGTTTCGTACAGCATTAAATACTTGTGCTCTTAATCCATCATAGAAAGCAACTTTTTCACATCTGAAAGGAATCACTACGGAACTCTCAACCTGGTGAACCTTCGACCAACTGCTATCTGTACTACCTGTATCGAAGACATAAATTTTGTGGCAGAACTGACTTGCATAGCTCAGCGTTTGACCAATGATATCTTCTTCATTATTGACAAGACAAACCGCATGAATGCGTGTCATCGGCGAAGTCCTTCAAGTTCAAAGGGCAAGTTTAAAGGATAAGTTTCAGGTTTCGGCAATAATTTCGGCTTTACTTCCTCTATAGGCCATTTCCATCCAACTACCGCAATGATAGTCAACCAATAGAAATAGAATGCTGTAGTCTGCCAGTAGTGTTCCGTAGTCATCCCTACTGTGATAGCAGCATAGACAGCCAGCATTACTAAACATAGTTCTTTTCGAGAAGAGCCAGGTGGCGCTTGACGCCACACATCTGCTATACGTACAAATAGGGCAGTCCACAAAACTAAAAACATAAATAGTCCAACTAGCCCTGTCTCAGCTAAAGCTCGAATAAAGTCGTTGTGCGCACCATTATGGAAAGGGGTTAATAATTCTGTAGTCCCCAAACCATAACCGAATAAGGGGGAATGTTCCCAAGCTTTGATCAAGTAGCTCCACTGTGCAATACGCCAACTGAAGCTATTGCCATCTACATAGGACAGATTGATAGCTTTAGAAATACTGAAATCGCCATTTAGTAGAGGAGTTTGCTGTAAAGTATCTAGTCGTTCACGGCCTGCGTCGGTACTTATAAATATACCCAAAGCCAATGTGATAGCCAGAATCCCTGAAGCCAAACTCTTAAAACTTAAACGCGGCAAGCCAAGTACACCAATCAGCACCAAAATCATGGCAATCCCTGCCAGAGAATTAGTTTTAAGATATATGAACACCAAAACGCTGATTAGAGCTAACCATCGCTTATGAGCAGTGGTTCGGTACTTCCACCAAGCCAGGCTCCCCATAAGGAGTAGATAAGCAGCGAAGGTATTGGGATGACCTAAGGTACCATATATGCGGGTGTGACCAAGTTCTTCAAAGGGGCGTAATTCATACCAAATGCTAGTAAGAAAAGCAGGAAAGTACAGTTGCCCAAAAGCCACACTTATAGGCACGACTAGAGACAGAAGCAAATAGCTCAGCAATTTTTGGCCAGGAATTCTATCCCGCAATTGCATGACCAAGACATAAATAGATCCATAGGAAGCGACACGAATCCATTCACGAATCCCTAAGCTAAGAGCTTCCGATTCTTTGGGCAGCCAGCCCAGAAATGTTGCTAAAGGCCATAGGGCTGTTAGCAAGATCCAGGCAAGGAAGAAGATCATCCACCAATCACTTTTTATTCTTTTATGAAGAAGTAAACAACCCATGACATAGCAAATTGTAATCGCATCAATGGCCAAGGCCAAGAGAGATGCTAGTTGATACTTACTAAAAGGGTCCAAGGCGGAGCGAATAATCAACAGGCTAATTACTGAAAATTCAAATTTCTTGATAAGGAGTACAATCCCGAAAGCGGCTACAATACCTAAGGTGAGCGTTTGAGGTTTTGTCGCAGCAGCGATGCCCATAACGACACTGGCCAGTAAGATGAAGGCAGTCCAACGATATTGACTATGTTGTGAAGAGAAGAATATATCCATAGTTAAGTTATGAAGAGAAGTAGCGGTGGAAGTTAGCAAAAAACCCTTGCGGTGAAAGCCAATCTAGCCATAATTGTCGGCAAGCCAGCTGCATATCTTGGAATTCTTGAGGGGATAGGCGAGCGTGAAATTCACGGATGATATCTCCCAGATGAGGTAGATCTGCTTCTTCAACCCAAACACAGTACTTTTTCCAATCAATATATTGTTCAAAAGGAAGACTACAATCGGTATTCACGAAAAGGGGAATACGACCACAGCTTAACGTTTCATAAAAGCGATAGGAAAAATTTCCCCCTCCTCGGGTGCAGAGAACATAGTCACTGCTGATCATGTTCTCTACAAACTGTTGTCTCGGAGAAATAGACAGGCTGCTACTATGATGAAGTGAATTTCGAATGATGAAGTTACACTGAATCCTAGGCGTGCGGGAGAGAATATAGAGTGCTTGTGACCGGACTCTGGAACCGTACAACCATGGCAAAGGATGTTTAATGAGCTCAATTCCTGCTCTTGACAATACCTTGAACATAGTAGGGGTAGCCCCCAGTTTCATCCGCAAGCGGGTTTTCAGCTTGCTTTTAGGATCACATAAGGAATCATAACCACAGTATGCAATCACGGGTTCGGCACTTTTGGGACGCAGTTTGACATCCCCCTGACAATAACGTTCTACAAAGTCTTCACTCCAAGCCGGAATAACGAATTCATTCGGTTGACAGATAGAACGAAGCAGTGAGGTGCGAAAAACTAAGCTATTTTGAATCGCGATAGGTGAAGTCGAATCATCTAAGCAAAAAATAACCAGAGGTTTGCCCTGTGTAGACGATACTTGCGCCATCTTTTTAGCCGCAGCCTGGGCTATTTCAGGCTGCTTAGATGATTCTGCCCAGTCAAACGGCAATAGTGCAATGTCCGCTGCTTCCAGAGAAGTCATTTGAAACCATTGGTTGCCCATACTTGTGTAATGGTCATAACGACCACTATTAGGGTTGGTAGAATCTTCATAAGCCTTCCCCCAGAAGGGGTAAAGCATTACAAAGTGCGGAAGAGAAGGAGGAAGATGATCTCGGGCTGTATAAATATTCAAAGACATTTGTTTTATACAGGGTTAATTAATTCATGCCCTTGAGCGGGCTACATCAGTCTGGGAAACATGTTCAGGCAACCGGGAAGAGGGTAGGTCCACCTCAACACATTGGTCTGCACCAACAATAGAGCGAACAACAGGTCCCGAAACAGTATGGCGATCTTGCCCTATAGACCAGATAACACTATTAGCAACCCGTGCATCCGCTGTGAGTATTGTGCCATCGCTAATGCAGCTCAGGCCAGTGACTACGGCTCCAGATTGGATATGACAGTTGCTGCCAATCAAAGCCCTGCCTGAGACGACAGCACCAGGCTCAATAATTGTATCTTTGCCCACTCGATCTTGTAATAAATCAGGCTGTTCCAGCAAATCCCAATGTGTAGCGAGATACTGCGGCAAAGTCCCCACATCAGACCAGTATGCATCTGTACGCATAGCGTAGATAGGGGCTCCCATCGCCAACAACTTAGGAAATAAGTCATGACCAAAGTCAAAAACTTCTCCGACAGGAATATAGTTCAGTGCCTCAGGCTCAAGAATGTAAATACCTGTATTTGCTAACCGAGATTTTTCTTTTCCTGGAGCCGGTTTCTCTTGAAAGGAAAGGATGCGCCCGGTCTCCTCGGTGACGACGATACCAAACCGAGAAGGATCATCAACTTCTTTCACTGCCATGGTAATCAAAGCACCTCTGGACCGATGAAAAGCGAGCATCTGGCTGAGGTTTACATCCGTTACCACATCACCCGAAACAATGACAAAAGTGCCATCTTTCAAGAAATCAGCTTGCCGACGCACACCACCAGCAGTGCCAAGCAATTGTTCTTCCCAAGAGTATTGGAGATTTACTCCAAGCTTATTACCATTTCTAAAGGCTTGCTCGATCTGCTCACCCTTGTAGCAAAGATTGGCCATAAAATCCGTAAACCCATGCGTTCTGCAAAGGCTCATGATCCTAGCCATCACCGGACGGTTCATTACAGGTATTAAAGGCTTGGGAAGGATATCTGTGAAGGGACGCAAACGGGTTCCCTTTCCTGCAGCCAATATAAATGCTTTCATCAACAACCTCACACAAAAAATAAATTAACTAGAAACCACCAGTGAAGAATCGCAAAAGACCACCAATGCCGAATAACGGTCCGGCAAAGGTGCCCACGTCATCGGCTAGCTGTTTAGACGCCTTTCGGCCTACAACCACGATGTCTCCACTGCGGACTTGGAAAGCAATCTTCCCTTCGTTCATATCATTAAGGTTAATTTGATGCTTTTCTAACTTGCCACTAGGAGTCAAGCGAGCCACCTTGATAATTGAGATGTCAGCGTCATTGGTTGGACCACCTGCCTGAGAGATAGCACTCAGAAGCGTTCCACGGGGGTCCACATCAACAACACCAGCATTTTTAACTTCACCCGTCACTTGCACTTTGACAGTTTGTGGAGCCAAAGTGCTGCTAGCGACAGCCTGTGCCATCTGTTCTCCAGCTGTGTCACCCTCAGTCAGCTTGGCAATCTTGATTGTGTCACCATCTGTAAGAGCCAAGTCTTTACTGAAATCTCCAGACTGGAGCGCTTGCCAGAAATCGACCTTTATCTGTTCTGGAGGGACACCATCTCCTTTTTGACGAATCAAAGTGACATTGCGCATATCGGCTAAAGGTGTAACGCCCCCTGCCAAAGCTAAAGCACCAGTAATAGTTTCCTGTGGACCAGCACCATTCCCACCAGCTCCAGGCGCCTTTCCACCGCCGCCACCGAAAGTTTGAGGGCCGGGACGACCTACTTCTCCAACGACATTAACTTTGATGGGTCGGGTACCCGCTACGGACACCGAAACTATCGGTTTGCGCACAACCCCGCTAAGGCGTGATACTAGTTCGTCAGAGAGCTGTTCAGGTGTTTTTCCAGCAGCTCGGATAGCTCCAACATAGAGGACATTGATAGTTCCATCGGGCAATATGGTTTGGTCTTTGGAAAGTTCAGGAAAGTCGAAGACATCTACATGAATCTGGTCTCCATTACGTAGACGATAACCCTGGAGAGTAACTGAGGAATTGAGCGTCAAGGTCCGCTCTTGCCCGCCTTCTGCCCAAGCAGGGCTGGAAAGGCCCATCAATAGACCAACGGATAAATAGACAAAATTCTTTTTCATGGTGAAACACCGTTACCGTAAATAAGGTGAATTAGGACTAGCTGATCTTCGTTAATCCTTCGCTGGAGGTAACGCAAGAGTAAGGTCTTTTTCTTTTCCGCGATCGTAATAGTCGTAGCTATAGGCCAGCTCTTTGCGCGCATTAACACCATTCAGAATGACGCCCAAAAGTTGAATATTGTTGCGCTGCAAAGATTGTTTTACCCTAGCTAGGGGCTCTTGCTCTGAGTAGTCAGGACGGACAACCAGAAGAACTCCTTTAGCCTTTGCCCCAAACAAATAGCCATGAGCATGTCCAGCAAGAGGAGGGGTGTCGACAATGATTTGGTCGTAGGAGCCTGACAGTTGTTCCAGTAGTAGATCAAGGACTTGGCTGCTCAAGAAACCAGCAGAATCTTCAAGAAACATTTGCCCAGCAGTTAACACGTGAAGATTTGGAGTAGCTGTAGGACGAATGTACCGAGTAATAGGGTGGACCTTATCACTGCTCTGAAGGCCGGTAGAGCATTGATGAAGCCACTCGGACAGCCCCAGGGAATCTTTCATAGAGAAAATAGTTCCCAAAGATGGCCGAATGAGATCTGCATCAACAAGCAAGGTTCGCTGCTGAGCTTGACTCATGGAGAAAGCTAATCGAGTCGCCACCGTTGATTTCCCTTCATTAGGAATAGCACTGCTAATGACCGTGAGTGGAATCTGTGACTCATTCCCCTTGGTTAGAAAAAATAGGTTCGTACACAACATACGATAAGCTTCCCGATTCCAGGTGCCCAAAGCATCTGCTGCGCGGGTCGATACCCATGGCAAGGAAGCAAGAACAGGTAATTCAAGCAATTGCTGAGCTTCCTGCTGAGAAAGAATTTTTCTGCTCAAAGCCTCCTTGAGGGCTACTACACCCACTGCGGCGACTAGGCCCACCGCCGTACCCGTAGCACCCAGGATGAAAAAGTTGGGCCATACAGGCCTTGTAGGGGCACTCGCAGGTTCAATAACACGGACGTTAGCAACACCTTGAGCCTCAGCAATCTTTGCCTCTTCTAACTTATTGGCCAACATGTTGTAGGCAGTGCTGTTAACCTGAACCTTCCGAGATAGTTGAGCGTAACGCACTTGTCGCTGGGGTAGGTCTCTCACTTTGCTTCCATACTGACTTATAGAAGCTTGCACCGTAGCTAGCTCTTGAGCTGTGCCACTGCGTTTGACCTCTAGATCTGATAGCTGCGTAGTAAGGTTCTGTGTGATGGGGTCTACCTTCACATTTTTTTGGTCTTTTCTACCTCCCATCGCCTGAACACGTGCGTTAATGTCAGACTGGAGAGCCTTCCGCTGACGCACCAGCTGTTGCATTTGGGGGCTTTGGTCCCCTAAGCGTCCCGACTGTTTCGCAATCTCAGCGTCCTGATTAGCTAATTGAATCTTCAATGACTGGATATCTGGGTCTTCACTAATGGCTACCCTAGTTCTAGCTTCAGTAGAAGTTTTGCCTCCCAGCTGTCTGCGCAAGTCAGCGACTTGTGAGTCTTGAGAATTGAGAGTCGCGCTTAAATTACGTTGCTGAACTTCTAAAGCTGATAGGTTGTTAACGGCAGACTGAGCTTCAGTAGCGATTTCCACAGAACCCGAAGAACGCTGAAAATTCTGGAGGTCTCTCTCCGCAGCTTTCAAGTTTCTGTCTACTTCCGGAAGCTTACTCTGAATAAATTCGCGAACCGAAGTAGCTCGTGAACGGTTATTGGTGATCTGACTATTGACAAAAGCATCAGCGACTGCACTGACCACTGCTTTTGAAGTACTAGGACTACCACTCTTATAGGATAAAACTACGATGTCAGTTCCCAAGACCTGCTTAGTTACAAGTCCTGAACGGATTTGTCCTGAGTTGAGAAGAGCTCCCGTTTTGGGGTCCCGTGGGGCAGCAGAAGCAATGGCCGCTTTTAAAACAGGCTCTGTCCGCAGGAGTTCTAATTTATTTTCAATAGGATTGCTGCCAGCTGAGTAGGCATTCTTATCCACCACTCCTTCGATGCCAGACACTTGAGGTCCACCATCCTGAAATAGAAGCTTTGCTTCAGACTGATACTCAGCCGGAGTTAAAGCACCTGCAACTAGGCAAGATCCCAGAGCAACTGAGAAAGCCAGGAGGGCCTGAACCTTGTGACGAGCAAAAACGTATGGGAGAGAAGAGATGTCAGCCATAAGCGTTCCTTAAAGATAAAGACAGAGAAATTAAATTTGGTTGAGCGCACAAAAGCATCACTTGAGCAGAGGAGAAACATCTCTTCTCGCTCTAAATGACTGAAACTAGCAGCCACAGAAATATTTGGTCGCTGACGCTAGCTAGAGGAGTAAACGTACTTTATGGATCAGACAAGACAGATCAAAAATCTAATCTGCCGCAGGGTGAGAATGTTCTAAACGTAATCTAGATACACTAATTCTGCAATCTACCCTCCTCGTGGGGTTGAGGGAGGGAAGAGTAGCTTGAGCTGAGATCAGGTTGACCATCAAAGCTCGGAGCTTTCTTTCAGGCGTGGTGTAAGCAACAAAGTACTCTAGACTCTAAATTTTTAAGCCATAGAGAAGAGCTTTAGAGGCGAACACCAAGGCTATTGACTTAAGGTATTTCATCACAGCGTTCTTGCGAGTGGACGGGAAATACTTTCCGGTAAGCATGAGCTTCAAAGGCTCAGACACCTACATAAAACCTCATTTCACCCTACATACGCCCCTCCCTGAGATGATATCGACCCGTACATATCGCCGATGCAACTGTGCTTCAGCATGCAAATTATCGTAATTTATTCAGGCAATTGAAACAAACCGTAAGAGTACTGAACTTTAAGTATCGTACACAATAGCTTGATTCAATATGAAGTTGCAATAAATTGTCATGCGAGTTCAGTATGCGCAGACTAGCAAAAAGGCTGCTTATTGTGATGTACTCTCCAATACAATCCTGAAAATCTATCAAGAAGATTTAAAGAGCGAACTAACTCTCCTTGGTGCCTATATGTAGCCCCTGAGAGGACAGTAGCTGAAGTTCATATTTGCATAGCAGCCTAAAGTTATGAAATAGTTATCACTTTATATAACCATTTCACTCTAAAGCAGCTACACAACGCTCACAGAGGTCGGGGTGACTAGCAAAAGAGCCAACTTTTACAGAGTAGTTCCAACAGCGGGGACATTTCTGTCCCTCAGCTTTCTTTAGCCCTACAGTTATAGCCAATCCAGATGAAGAATGATCGCTGCCGTAGTGGATATAAGAATATTCAGTCCTTTCAATTTCATTTTCAGTATCTAATGAAGTACTTTGAGGATGCACAGTGACCTGAGAAGTTATGAATAAATAGCGCAATTCATCTTGAATTCTCCCCAACTCTGCCCTCAAATTTTCATCTGACATAGATACCAGAATTTCAGCCTCTAGAGATGACCCAATGACCTTTTGCTCTCGAGCTGTTTCCAGAGCCTTATTAACCAGATTTCTAACAGACAAAAATTTATCCCAAGACTCTTCCAGTTTAGGGCGATGCCACTCAGGATGCATCTCTACCCAGCCTGCTTGAAATACCGATTTAGCAGGTTTAGGATAGGGGATGTTTTGCCAAATATCTTCAGCCAAATGACACAGTATAGGACCAACCATCTTGGCTATGTTCTCTAGTAAAATCGCCAAAACCGTCTGACATCCTCTTCTTCGGGCGGAGTTTGCAGCACTAATGTACAGCCTATCTTTTACTACATCAAGATAGAAATTCGACAGATCTACTACACAGAAATTCTGTATTGTTTGGAAAAACTTAAAGAATTGGTAGGTGTCAAATGCCTGCGTAATCTCTTGCTCTACCTGATAAAGACGATGAAGGATATAGTGGTCAATCTCTGGCAAATCTTGGTACGCAGCACTATGCTCTTCCGGATTAAAATCATACAAGTTACTGAGTAAATAGCGAGCAGTATTGCGAATTTTTCGATAGACATCTGACATTTGACTAAGAATGTTTTTTCCTAAAGGAACATCAGTACTGTAGTCTACAGAAGAAACCCATAAACGCAAAATATCAGCCCCATAAGGAGGATCTTTTTTGGGGTCTTTTCCTCCTTCAATAACTACTTTGGGATCAACCACATTACCTAGAGACTTACTCATCTTGCGCCCCTGTTCGTCTAGGACAAAACCATGGGTGAGTACAGTTTCATAAGGAGCTCGACCACGGGTAGCAACCGAAGTTAAAAGAGAAGACTGAAACCACCCCCGATGTTGATCAGAACCTTCTAGATATAAGTCCGCAGGATAATGCAGTTCTGGTCGTGTTTCTAGGACGGCCGCCCAGCTACACCCTGAGTCAAACCAGACGTCCATAATGTCAGTTTCTTTGTGGTAAGTGCGACCATTATTTCTATAGGTTTCAGGAAGTAATTCTTCGACAGATAATTCCCACCAAGCATCAGAACCATGGCGACGAAAAATCTCCTGGACATGACTAATCGTTTCCTCTGTCAGGAGCGGCTCTGATGTCTCGCTATCGTAAAAAACAGGAATGGGCAGTCCCCAAGCGCGCTGACGAGAGATACACCAATCTGAACGCTCTGCCACCATTGAAATGATTCGGTTTTTCCCGACAGCAGGTACCCAAGTCACAGCTTCAATAGACTGCAGGGCTATCTCCCGAAACCCTGCCACCGAGGCGAACCACTGAGTTGTAGCCCGAAAGATAGTTGGCTTTTTGGTCCGCCAATCATAGGGATATTTATGGTTATAAGCTTCTTCTTTAAGTAGAAATCCTTTTCGTTTAAGGGATTCTATGACTGCTTGATTACCTTCATCTAAAACTTTCAGCCCTTCAAAACCTGGAGCCTCGTCCGTAAATCTACCTAGGTTGTCGACAGGGGAAAGAACACCAAGTCCGTATTTTCTACCAATTTCAAAATCTTCTACCCCATGACCTGGAGCGGTATGTACTGCTCCGGTACCGGACTCTGTCGTTACATATTCGCCAAGAACTACGGGGCTAGGCCGCTCATAGATAGGATGTTGGGTAATAACGCCCTCTAAATCCTTGCCCAGAACTTCTTGAGTGATCATTAAAGTCTTACCCAAGACCTCCTCCAGATGGGCAACCCGGTCTTTTGCAAGAATGAGAAAGTCGTCTTCGTCCGCTACCACAGCATAGACAAGCTCTCCATTTAGACATACCGCCAAATTCCCTGGAATTGTCCAGGGAGTTGTAGTCCAAATAACTAGATTGAGATGCGCACGGGGAAGCCCTAGCAATGCATTCGGGAGCGTAAGTATAGGAAATTTGACGTAGATACTTCGGGAGATGTGCCCTTCTGGATATTCCAGTTCTGCTTCTGCCAAAGCTGTTTGAGAACTAGGACTCCAATGAACAGGCTTGAGCCCTCGATAGATATAACCGTTAAGGACCATTTGGCCGAAAACTCCCAGTTGAGCTGCTTCGTATTCAGGGTCTAGGGTTTTATAGGGATGATCGAAATCTCCCCATACACCCCAGCGCTTACAGTCAGCCATTTGGCCGGAAACTGCGGCCAAAGCAAATTCTCGTGCTTTTTTACGCAGTTGGATCGGGGTGAGGTTTTGCCGTTCTTCTTTGCCCATCTGTTGTAGAACTTTTAACTCGATCGGTAGACCATGGCAGTCCCAACCGGGCACATAGCGAACCTTACGACCGCGCAAAACCTGGTAGCGATTGATCGCATCTTTGAGAATTCTATTTAGCGCATGACCAGCGTGTAGGTTGCCATTAGCATAGGGAGGCCCGTCGTGGAGAACAAAAACTTCACCAGGATTATGTTCCGCTTGGTATGTGTAAATTCCTTCTTGCTCCCAGACCGCCTGAATCTCTGGCTCACGAACCACAGCGTTGGCCCGCATAGAAAAATCGGTTTGTGGAAGATTGACGGTGTCTTTGTAATCTTTGGCAGTATTCACAGGAAATCCGAGATGGCGCTATAAACATTATCGCCTTGAGACAAACCATTTTTTAAGGTGGGTCAAAAGGTTCTATAGAGATGGTTTACGATCAAGAAAATCTATCGATGCCCAGGAGGAAGCTTTTGTGATTCGATTCGGCATTCTCAGTGACCCCCACATCACAGTGCCAGAGACCCTCCAAGACTATCCAGGCCGCAGTCACTTTTTAGAAGTTAGCATTCCAGCGATCAATAAAGCCTTGGAGGCTCTGAGGTTTGAAGACCTAGATTTTTTGATAATTCCAGGAGATTTAACCCAGAACGGCGAACAGGTGAACCACGATTGGTTAGTCGAAAAATTAGATAGCTTACCCTATCCAACTTACCTGATTCCAGGAAATCACGATGCACCTGATTGGGATTCCCATGGGCAATGGTTAGGACTCAAAAATTTTCCGCTTGCTTATAAAAATTTTGGCTATGAAAAAAATCGACTTTATTACGCTATAGAAGTAGCATCTGATGTTCATCTCATTGGTCTCAATTCCAATCAATTCTTGTGTGTAAGCAATCAGGTGACGGGAGCTATTGATAGCGAACAATATAACTGGCTGGAAACAACACTAAAGATGCTAAAAGGCAAATTAGTGATGGTTATGGTCCATCACAACGTTTTAGAACATATTCCTATGCAAGCTCGCCACCCAATGACCAAGATGTATATCATTGAGGAACATGAACGGCTCGTGCACTTACTCAGAAGCTATGGGGTTAAACTAGTTTTCACAGGGCATTTTCATATGCAGGATATTGCACAGTCAAAAGGACTCTATGATATCACTACAGGCTCTCTAGTCGGTTATCCGCATCCTTATAGGATTTGTGAAATGGATGATCAAGAAATAAAGATCAGATCGCATCAAATTACTTCTCTAGAGCAATGGCCTGACTTACATAAAGTTTCTCTAGAACGGATGCAATCTCTTAGTGATGCCTATATGATTAAACTTCTGACATCTCCTCCACTATCTATTTCTTTAGAAAGAGCAAAACAATTTGCCCCCCACTTGCGCTTTTTTTGGCCTAAGATAGTTGCAGGAAATGCTCAGTTTTCTCTACCCAATTTTCCATTGCCTATACAAATGTTTTTCAATCAATTCAACGATCGTCCTCCCGATGATAATAATGTAATACTCCCTCTACATACCTCTATAAATTCTTCCCCAAATTGATCTATGCATTGGAAAACTCTTGACTCTCAATATGCTCTTAACCATCCCTGGATGAAAGTTCGAAAGGATATCTGTGAACTGCCAGATGGAACTCTTATTGATGACTACTACTGGATAGAATCTCCCGACAATGCTCTAGTCGTGCCCATCACAGCACAGGGAGATGTAGTGGTTGTCAGACAGTACAAACATGGAGCGAAAGAAGTTCTGGTAGAATTTCCTGGAGGTGTCTTGAATTCTGAAGAAGAGGCACTGGCAGGAGCACAACGCGAGCTTTTAGAAGAGACTGGCTATGGGGACGGCATTTGGACATTCCTGGATGCTGTCTATACAGGTCCCACCAAATCTCCAGCCAGAACTCATATTTTTTTGGTAGAGGGTGTAGTTTTTAAACAAGCGCAGGCACTTGACCCGGAGGAACGAATAGAGGTGCTGACCATAGAGTGGGAACTACTAAACATGCTGGGTATAAAGACTTGTAACTCCAGCTTAGCGCTGCGTCTAGCAGCAGAGAAAATGGGTTTGTAGCTCACATACAATTTGTTTTCATGCTGCCCAAAGATGCATGAAAGCGCTACTGTGTAGAATGTAGCCCGTTAAGGGCGCATGGTCCATTTGCGTTCATTGGAACTGCATCGCATCGTCCGTTAGGAGTTATATGGAAGATACTCTATTACTCTGCCAGGTATCCTTGGGCAGTTTGACTTTGCAGGGTTACCGTATCGGTCGCCAGTACCTCATCGTTGCCTATGGAGTCCAGGCAGAAGGAAAACCGACACGGTATATCTTCGAAGAATTTGAAGATATGAACCGTCTTTGGCTGAATTTGAAAGAAAAAACGGAACAAGAAGCGAAGCAAATTCTGGCCGGAAAGCAAGAGGGATTACAAGCACGACGCCGTTCATTCACTTCAGCAGCGGCTCGCCAAGAAGGGCAAGGATCGAGGCCCGAACGCCCTGCTTTTTCAGATAACAGTCCTCGACGCTACGCAACAGGAATCGAAGCGACCCATAAGGATCGGCCAACCCGTTCCTTCCGTCCGCGTGGCTCTTGACATACAATTTGTTAACTATCTAACAAATTAAACTGTGAGAGGCTCCAAGGGATGTCCCCTATTATCCGTTTGACGCTTCTGGTCAGCACCCTCATGCTTGCCAGCGGAGCTGCCTTTACTCAGCCAAATCCAAATTCTCCACCGATCAGCAAAGAAACTTCTGCAGCCTGCAACAAGAAAAAATTATTCACTCTTAAAGAACAACAGTGGCAAGGTAGTGGAGCACCCGTTGTACGCTCTACCTATCAGGTGGCAGGCAAGCCAGGCTTTTTCTTTACTTCGGGAATGACCATTTATGCAGATGGTTCTTACCGCGCATTTCATCGCATATCCAAGAGGGGTATCGATGATCTTGCCAATGCTGGAAGACCAAGCAACTGGTGGGGGCTGGTAACGAATACCGGGGAACCTGAAGGCAAACCTGTAGTCCAAGGCCCTAACGACCCTGCTCCTGGATTTTATATCTCCCAAACAGGCATGGAAGACACCACCAAAAGAGAAACAGACCCAAAGCGGTATATGGATGCAGAAACTATTCCCTACATAGTGCTCTCAGGCACTAGTGCACAAAATCCTGGGGCCACCTTTGGTGACTACGCCGTTGTATTTAATAACAAAAACAGGAAATATACCTACGCTGTCTATGGTGATAACTGGCCTACCGTCAAAATTGGTGAAGGTTCAGTAGCACTAGCTAAAGCTTTAGATATCCCGGCTAACCCTAGAGATGGTGGCGTTGAAGAGAGGATAACCTATCTCATCTTCCCAAAATCCCGGACTAACCCCTGGCGCTCAGAAGAAAACGTAGACGATATTCGTGTTGAAGCTGAGAAAAAGTTCATAGATTGGGGAGGCATCGAATAACTCATGGCTTGTGTAAAATAATTCACTTTGATGTTGTGTATATTTGAAGTCTTTATTGCTGAAAATTATTCTCGGTATTCCAACCACCAGTGATCTTTTTTGGGCAGCGTAACATGGCAAAATTTTATCCAAAACTAACCGATGATCTATGTGCATTTATTGCACAACAATATATTTTTTTTACTGCAACGGCACCGCTTCATGGTCGCATTAACTTATCTCCTAAAGGCATTGATACTTTTCGTTGCTTAGATCACCAGAGCGTAGCTTATCTAGACCTGACCGGTAGCGGCAACGAAACCAGTGCCCATTTAGCAGAAAATGGACGTCTAACGATTATGTTTTGCAGCTTCACAGAGGAGCCCTTAATCTTGCGCTTGTATGGTCAGGGGAAAGTCCTGAGACCCAGGGATGAGTCGTGGGAAAAAATGTACCCCCTATTCGAGTCCATACCTGGGACACGGCAAATCATCCAACTTGATATCGATTCTGTACAAACTTCCTGTGGATTTGGGGTGCCTCTATATATTTACCAGGAAGAACGAGAAACGCTTGTTCGCTGGGCGGCCCATAAAGGAAAAAAGGGAATTCGGGAGTATTGGCACCAGAAAAATCGAACAAGCATTGATGGTCTACCAACCCGTCTTTTGACAGAAGACTAGGCAATAGTATGGAGGTAGATAAAGTTGGGAAGCTAGACAAGTCTTCAAAGAACGAATTTCAAGAATTTTTCAGCATTACTCGTCAAATTTGATACCAACCCAAACTTAATCACATGAAATGCTTAAAGTTGATATATTTATAAAGCTTGCTACTGTGTCAAAAACACGGTACAAAAGGGCACAATAACCGCACAAGGTGTGAGGAACGCGGGTGAACACTGGGTTTAAGTTATTGATTGGCGGTGGTTTGGCTACGGTTTTTTTTTGCACGGAATTTCCCCTGTAGCCGCAGGACCCTTGCTGGATGACTTTTTGGGACAAATTAGAGCCAATCGTCTCAATCCTCAGATCCAAGGTATTTTGCTGGTAGATCAAGAAGGCCACATCTTGGAAGGAAATCAGTCACAGGCACTCCTGCCGGCAGCTTCTGTCACCAAGCTAGCGACGACCTTGGCCGTCATGGACCGCTGGGGCGCTGACCACCAATTTGAAACTCGGATATACGGCGATGGCCCAATAGAGGCTGGAGTCCTCCAAGGAAATCTCTATGTCCAGGGAGGGCAAGACCCCTTCTTTCTCTGGCAAGATGCGCTAGATATTGCTCACCAACTCGAACAACTGGGTATTCAGCAAGTAACAGGAGATCTCGTTATTGAAGGTCCCTTCTGGATGAATTTTTCTACGGACGGGCTGAAAAGTGCCTCATCGCTCAAAACAGCGTTAGACAGCAGTAAGTGGACACCCAGACTCTGGAATCTGTACGGTCCCTATGCCGCTCCCAATATTCATATCAATGGTGCAGTACGTACTGGCATGCGTCCTCCGGCAACAGGGGATAAACCGCTTGCGGTTCATGTCTCTCGCCCTTTATGGAAAGTTGCCAAACAGATGAATGCATATAGCTCTAACATCATGGCAAAATTCTTGGGAGAGACTTTGGGAGGGCCTCGTGGAGTAGAGCAACAGCTGCGCAATACCTATCCGAATATAGGACCATTTACGCTCCAAACGGCATCAGGTTTGGGTCGAGAAAACAGATTCTCCACCGAATCTGTAGTCTTCATTATCAACGCTTTAGAACAGCGAATGAAGCACTTGGGCATGAATTTGACCGATGTCATGGCGGTGAAAGGCCTAGACCCAGGAACTTTGGCTAGACGAGGAATGCCCGATGGAGTAGTCGCTAAAACAGGCACCTTAAACAAGGTCAGTTGTCTAGCAGGAGTGGTCCAAACCGGTGCCTATGGTCCATTGCGCTTTGTATTGCTAAATCAAGGCTCTGTATCCAAACTACGCAAACTTCAAGACTGGTTTTTGCGTCTGGTGCAGTACTACTATGGGGGCAACACGGCCATAACTTCAGTCCCGATCCAGAATAACCAACCGGAAAAAGCGATTGCGGACCCCGCGATGGAAGAAGGAGAATTGATACCTCAGTGAGCATAGGGAAATATATCTTGAGCAGGTCAGCCTATAATCGCTTAGGGGCAGCAGCATAGCCCTTTGAGCCTCCGCTCACAAGATAGGAAAAAATACAGGATAGCGCGTCCCATGATCCTGAAAGCAAAACTGGAAGCACTCTTATATATCAAGGCCCGACCTCTGGGCTTGGAGGAATTGGCCCGTCTAGCACTTTGTAGCAAAGAGGAAGTGTACGACGGCCTTTCAGAACTCATTGATGACTACAGCTATCGAGAAAGTGCGCTTGAAGTAGTAGAAACGGACCAGGGGTTTGCCCTACAGCTCAGGCCTGGATATGAAAGTTTGGTCCAAGAACACGTCCCTGCCGAGTTAGGAGTTGGAGCCCAACGCACTTTAGCCCTTATCGCTTTGAGAGGACCGCTCACACAAAGTGAATTGATCGATCTACGGGGCTCAGGAGCCTATGACCAGGTTCGCGACCTTGTCCGCTTAGGATTTATCTCTAAGAACAAAGAGAGTGCCGGGCGTTCTTATCGTCTGCGCGTTACTGACAAATTTCACCAAT
The DNA here is from genome assembly GCA_038245785.1 of Gloeobacterales cyanobacterium. GTDB lineage: Bacteria > Cyanobacteriota > Cyanobacteriia > Gloeobacterales > PMM-0068 > Sivonenia. Next base: position 69,456 of record JBBRSB010000006.1, read on the forward strand.
ACTTTGCTGTGACTGATATTAAAGCGCTCTTGGATTCTGAGGAAACTGCAGCTCAGCCTCAATCCACTTGACATCAAGCCACTCAATTCATCAGAATATAGATATGTTCCAAAGAGAGAAAAAATGCTTTTTCCCTTTAACTCGGATAAGACCTTAGCAGAAAATCCTTTTAGTGCTTACTTGAAAGAGCAAGATCAAGAGGCCTTGGCCGCACTAGCTCAAGAAATTTCTCTGGAAGTCCGGCAAGCTATGTCTAGCAGTATCCAGGGTGTGGCAGGAATTTTGCCGCCAGAGCAATTTGCAGTGCACATCACTACTTCTAGAGAGAATTTATTGGGGTTACTGTCTTCAGCGATGATGACCGGCTACTTTTTCCATAACCTTGAGCAGCGTTATTTGCTGGAGCATCGTTTAGCACTGGATGTGGCTCCCCCTGAGCAATCATCGGATGCGTAGCTTATGTGAAACCCAAGCTAGAATTACGGTGCAGCTTTTGAACAGTCAAGGCAGTGGACACGGTCCCCAAAATCCTGATATGTTTGATAGCTGCACATGTGCGCTCTTAGTTCAGTTGGTAGAACGCAGGTCTCCAAAACCTGATGTCGGGGGTTCAAGTCCTCCAGGGCGCGCCAGCACCTCATATTCTTAGGAGCGTGCCCTGTGGCAACGAAACCGAGTGCTTCTGAAGACACTCCCCCCGCTGCACCCATTCAGAAGTTCAATCCGACGCGGCTCTATACAGAGGTGCGGGAAGAACTTTCTAAGGTAGTGTGGCCAGACCGCCAGAAAGTAATCAGCGAATCGGCCGCAGTGATCCTCATAGTGGCAGCTTCTGCTAGTTTTATTTACCTGGTGGATTCCTTATTTATCTTTATCGCCAGCAAAGTGTTTTAGGTGTTTTCAATGGTCAACCTTGCCAATCTCGCGAAAGACTCCGGCAGCAAATCTCGCTGGTATGCCGTACAGGTAGCTTCTGGATGTGAGAAGAAGGTCAAAGCCAACCTTTTACAACGAATTCAGACCTTGGATGTAGCGGACCGTATTCTCCAGATTCAGATTCCAGAACGTCCTGCTATCAAAATCAAGAAAGATGGCAGCCGCGCCTCTTCAGAAGAGAAAATTTTTCCAGGCTATGTCTTGATTGAAATGGTCATGGATGATCATGTTTGGTCAGTAGTCAAAAATACACCCAACGTAATTAACTTTGTCGGCACGGAAGAAAAACGCCGCTACGGCAGAGGGAGAGGCCATGTGACGCCCCGCCCCCTAGAGCCCACGGAAATGCGTCGAATCTTTATCAGCGCCGAAGAAGAGACTCCTATTATCAAAGTGGACTTGGCCGCTGGCGATCATATTGAAGTCACCTCCGGGCCTTTCCAAGATTTCAGTGGCGAAGTGGTAGAAGTCAGCCCAGAGCGAGGAAAACTCAAGGCTCTTATTTCTATCTTTGGCCGCGACACGCCTGTAGAACTAGAATTCAACCAAGTCCATAAGGTGGACTAGGGTGGCAGCAGGGTACTCTAAGTGCAGTTTTGCTGCAGCTTTTCATCCATGAGAATCACCCCCGCCCCAAATCACGAAGTCGCTATCTATCTACCGTACTATCCGCCCTCTCGTAGGCCTTTTTTACCCATGGCCTTGGGATTGTACAAGCAGTCTTCACTGGAAGGCAGGCGCAGGATTGAAGGAGCCGAGGGCTTGGGATTCGTCGCAACCTGGGGCACTAAGTCTTTGCCTTCCGATGTTACGGAGTGCCGGGTTAAGTTCCTCACAGATGAACAAACCATAGACTATGAAGTCGCCTTCCAGAACGTAGAATTTTTGGGCTATCTTATCGAGATGGTTCAGTCCATTGAGTCCGGTAATGCTCCTGATTTTCCTCAGAGCTTTTACCGGAAATTATTGGGTTTTTGAGCCACCTTTGGAGCACTGGTTTGACCTGAGGTTTGACCCAAGAGTAGTGTTGGGCATAAACCGGAAGCCGACGAACCAGGTGCCAATGGCTAGCCTCAAGTCGTGCAGCCAAGTCATGGATTAGAGGATGATCGTAGTCGGGATTGACTACATCCACAGGACCAATACCGCCGAGGTCTGTCGCGCCCGCTTGCAGGAAAGGAACCAATTCACGGACAAGATTGGGTGGGATCTGAAGAGTGATATCTGGGGCCAAGATAGAACGCGCTAGAGAAACCAGTTCCAAAAGATGCTTGTCTTGGAAAGACGCTCCAGCCCAGACTTGTTGCCCACCCGGCTGGTGCGGTTGGAGAATTACCTCTTGGATATGACCGTATTGTTGATGGGCCACCTGAATAGTTTCAAGCGTCTGGAGCGTATCTTCCAGCGTTTCACCAATCCCAAGCAGTACGCCTGTTGTGAAGGGAATCTTTAGCGCACCAGCCCAATGGAGTTGTTGTGCGCGCACTTCAGGAACTTTGCTCGGAGCGTGCTTATGGACTTCGAGAGAGACCATTTGCTCTAACATAAGCCCCATGGAGCTATTCACTTCAGCCAAAGCCTGCATTTCTACATAGGAGAGGATGCCAGCATTGGTATGGGGCAAAAATCCGAGGGAAAGGGCAATCCTGCAGGTTTCCAGGAGCATTTCCAACCAGGCTCTTCGCCTAGGATCTTTAGGATGCACCTCTCCGCTAAGTACAAGGATTTCAATAATGCCTGTGCCGACGAGGGGCTTCAATAGTTCATAAGTCTTTTCTGGCGTAATCCAATCAGCGCCGTAGTCTTGTCGAAAGTTGCAGTAACTACAGCGGTTAAAGCACTCATAGGTGGGCACGAGCGTGAAAGAGGGGCTATAGGTAACTGTTCTAGTTAAAGTAGGATTCAAGAGCAGACTATTTTTAGGAATTAACCCTATTGTGAAGGATAGATAAGCGATCATGAACCTTAGCCTCACCCACCAACCCCCTATGAATAAGCACATTCTAAAAACTATTGCCGTTTCTCTGCTCCTCACGCTGGCCACTCAAGGCCATGTTCTGGCCCAAACCCTCCCTGTCCCCAGTAGCCTAATCACATTGAACTCCGGCGAAGGGGAACAATTACTGCTAGAGAGTAAGACCCGTGAAGATTATTGGCCTTTAAGCCTTCAGTTTGTCAGTCAAAAAAATGGAGCTTATTGTGGGGTAGCCAGCAGCGTGATGGTATTGAATGCTCTAGCGGTCCCAGCCCCTAGTGCTCCTGAGTTGGGCCCCTATAAAACCTTCACCCAAGAAAATTTTTTCAACGAACAGAATCAAAAATTCTTACCTGCTGAAGTCGTCTCCCGCCAAGGCATGACCCTCGACCAATTGAGCAAGCTCTTAGAAGCCTATCCGGTGAAGACAGAAATTCATCATGGAGATCAAAGCAGCCTCGAAGAATTTCGCAAAATATCAGCCAATATCCTCAAAGAACCGAATAACTTTGTCTTGGTCAACTATCTGCGCAAAGCGATTGGTCAGGAAACAGGAGGCCATATTTCACCGCTGGCAGCCTACAGCGAAAAGACAGACCGTTTCTTGATTTTGGATGTTTCGCGCTACAAGTATCCGCCGGTCTGGGTTAAAGCGGCAGAGCTTTGGAAATCGATGAATACGATGGACACCGACTCAGGTAAAACTCGTGGATTTATCGTAGTGAGCACCCTCAAACCCACTTGAGTAGATACAGTCATTTGCATTCACCTGAAAAGCAGGCTGAGACAAGACGAAGAAAGAGTCAGGAAGTATCTCCTGTACCGTAGCTTCCTAGGAATATAATTAGATACACAAAACGCCTAACCGAACCTGTGAAGCATACGTTATCTGTCTTAGTAGAAGATGAAGCTGGAGTCCTGACTCGGATTGCAGGGCTTTTTGCCCGCCGAGGCTTCAATATTGAAAGTCTGGCCGTGGGTCCAGCAGAGCAATCTGGGGTTTCTCGGATCACGATGGTCGTGCCGGGCGATCAGCAAGCCGTAGAGCAAATGACGAAGCAGCTCTATAAGCTGGTCAACGTGCTTAAAGTCTTAGATATCACCGAAAAGCCTTGTGTAGAGCGGGAACTAATGCTGCTCAAGGTGAATGCCAACCCCAATACCCGCCGAGAAATCATTGAAATTGCCAATATTTTCCGAGCACAGGTGGTGGATTTGGGAGAAGACTCTCTGACCATTCAGGTGGTCGGCGATCCAGGGAAAATGGTGGCCACCATCCAAATGCTCAATAAATTTGGCATCCGAGAAATCGCACGGACAGGAAAGTTGGCTCTCGTCAGGGAATCTGGAGTCAACACCGAGTACCTAAAAATTCGCCCTAATCCTCTAGCTAAACTTGGGGTTTGAACTATTTCGGGAATTTAATGGAACAAAACACTGACCTAGACGTTGATTACACTGGGTAATAGAGTTAGCAACACCAATGAGCAGTAAAGCAGTATGGAGACGAGTGAGGAGTAGAGCCTATCTACCTACACTCCTAAGTCTAGGATTAATAATCTTTCCGCTGACCCTACCCATCCAGGCGCAACCAAAAGGCCCCGTGGGAAAAACGACTGGGCAAACGGGAAAAACAGAACAAGAAAAGGTCAATTTCAATTGGACCAAGCCCTACGCGCAGGCACTCCAGCAAAAGAAGAACTTATCCATCCTTAGCGATCCACTAGGAAAGACGTTAAGCCGCATTGAGTTGACCAACTGGCTAACCCAAGCCTTTGACTTAAAACCCGTTCGCACTAAGACCGTCCCCCTCAAAGACCTAGAAAAAGACAGTCCTGACTATTGGAATGCTCAGGCTGTAGTCCAAAGCGGTTTGCTCACAGCTCCTGATGGCAAATTTGACCCCAAAGCAGACTTGACCCGTCTAGAAACGCTAGCACTCATCAGTCGGGCCCTTAAGTTAGAAGCCCCTGACGCAGAGATTGCAGATTCCTGGCTCAAGCTATACAAAGACAATCGAGACATTCCCAAGGAGGGAAGAGACTTTGTGGCGGCTTCAGCCCAAGCAGGTTTAATTGTTAGCTATCCAAACGCCGATGTCTTGGGGCCAGATGATGTGCTGACCCGTGGAGAAGCCGCCGTTATTGTGCATCAAGCTCTTGTATACAAGAAAGAGCTACCTGAAATTGAGCCGCCCGTAGCTCAGAAAAAACTAGACCGCCCAAAGATCACTGCCATCAAAGTCAGCCCCGAGTCTAATGCTCTTCCAGGGCAACAGATTGTGATTACCGCTGAAGGTACTCCGCAAGCAAAGGCCACCTTCAACTTTGCAGACTTTGTGAGTGACCAACCGATGACAGAGGTCAGCGCTGGAGTTTACCGTGGGGTCTATGTAGTTCGGCGAGGAGATGACATTGTCAATCCTTCCATAGAAGTCTCTCTAGCTCATAGTGGCGTTACAACCCGTGCTCAAAAGGTTGCCAATCTAGCTCTAGGCGATAGTGAACCTGTCCGGTCTGCCCAGAGCGCTAGCCCCGTCCCATCCCAGAACACGCCTGATGGTCCAGGGACAGAGCCTCCTGATCTTGCCAATGGTCCTAATAGGCCAAGACAGGGGCCCCAAGATCCTTTAGATAACGAACCAGCCCCCTCATCATCACTCCCTCCGCTTGCCTCTTCCCCTACTCAGAGTCCGAGTACTACGCCAACCCAGCCCAGCACCGCACCCCCACGGCTATCCAAATCCAACACTACGTTACGACCACTGAAGAAAGGCACTCCGGCCCGACGCAACACAGATCCAGACCTAGCTCCCTATTCCGCGCCTGCCCGTGGCATCCCCTTTGAACTAGGACCGCGTATTGCCCAAGTCGGATACAATCCAGCCGGACGGGTCTTCTTCCCAGGAGACCTTCTGGAAGTCAATGTTCAAGGAGATCCAGGAAGTCAAGCATATTTCAAAATTGTTGGCTTTACGGCTGAAGTAAAAATGCAAGAGGTTGCCCCCGGTTATTACGAGGGTAAAGTCAGAATTGGAGAGCGGCTAGAAGTCCCTGAGGGAACCATCCAAGTTGCGTTGGAAAAAAATGGAATCCGCTCATACGGGCGGATTCAAGAACCAATCACGATTGTCAGTGGGCGCATTCGTTAGAAAGCAAAGGCTCTAACGGCGCAGACCAAGACGCTCAACAATCTTCTGGTACCGAGGAGTATCCATTTTGGCAACGTAGCCGAGTAACTGCTTACGCTGGCTGATGATTTTCAGTAGACCTCGCCGAGAAGCAAAGTCTTTTGGATTGACACGCAGGTGCTGGGTCAATTGGGTGATGCGTTCTGTGAGCATCGCAACCTGAACTTCAGGAGACCCCGTATCCGTACTGTGGGTCTTGAAGCCTTCAATCAGTTCTTGTTTTTTTTCTTGAGTCAGGGCCATAGATTCGGTCTGTTAGTTAAAGACACAGTATATAAAAATACCACAGTTAAGCGCCCAAAGCACCGAAGCTCGTGGTTATCAACCCGGCAATACAGGTCATACTCCCCGCCCACATCAAGGACCGGACCAAGGGAATATTTATGATGTAGCAGAGGCTATAGGCTACCCGTGTAGCCAGAAAAGCAAGGGCAAGATTGGTTGTATAACTAGAGCCCGTTTGCGTGGTGTAGACCATAAGCGCAGCCGCTGCAAAAAACATAAAGACTTCGAAAGAGTTTTGGTGTGCCCACGTAGCCCGCTGTGCATAGGCCGGCAATTTATCAAACAGCGATCGAGGAGCACTCATGTCATACCCCACCTGGAAACGGCCAAAGGCAACGAACAGATAGGGGAAGTAGACCAACAAAGCCGCCGCAGCGATGGAGTACAAAAGAACCTGGGCAGGCAAAAAGGTCATCACGCTATCTCTACTAATCTATTAAGAATTGTAACTAAAAAGAGGGGGCTTAACACCCCCTCGATCTATGAGCTTGTGGTAAAAATTTTAGCTAGCAACTTCAGAAGATGGGCCAGAAGCCAAGTCTAGAGGGAAATTGTGTACATTCCGCTCGTGCATGACTTCGATCCCCAGATTTGCTCGGTTCACAACGTCCGCCCAGGTTTAAATTACACGCCCCTGAGGATCAACAATACTGGTATTGAAATTAAACCCATTTAGGTTAAAGCCCATAATGCTAATACCCAAGGACGTCGCCCAAATTCCAACCACAGGCCAAGCTGCCAATGCAAAGTGTAGAGATCGGCTGTTGTTGAAAGACGCATATTGGAAGATCAAGCGCCCAAAATAGCCGTGAGCTGCCACGATGTTGTAGGTTTCTTCTTCTTGACCGAACTTGTAGCCGTTACTTTGAGACTCTTCATAAGTCGTCTCTTTGATCAAAGAAGAAGTTACCAAAGAACCATGCATTGCACTAAATAGAGCTCCACCGAAAACACCAGCAACCCCTAGCATATGCAGTGGGTGATTCAAAATGTTGTGCTCTGCCTGGAAAATAAACATGAAGTTAAACGTTCCAGAAATTCCCAAGGGCATCGCATCAGAAAAAGAACCTTGACCGATTCGGATAGATTAAAAACACTGCCGTTGCTGCTGCTACTGGAGCAGAGTAAGCAATGCAAATCCAAGGACGCAGACCTAAGCGATAGCTCAGTTCCCATTCACGACCCAGATAACAAAAAATCCCAATCAAAAAGTGGAAGATAATTAACTGATATGGCCCACCGTTATAAAGCCATTCATCCATGCTGGAAGCTTCCCAGAGGGGGTAGAAGTGCAAACCAATCGCATTGGAAGAGGGAATAACATTCCCTGTGATTATATTATTGCCGTAGAGCAAACTTCCAGAGATCGGCTCACGGATTCCATCCATATCAACAGGAGGAGCTGCAATGAAAGCAATCACAAAACAGATCGTTGCCGTGAGGAGTGTAGGGATCATCAAAACGCCAAACCAGCCAACATACAAACGGTTATCTGTAGAAGTGATCCAGTTAGCAAATTGTTCCCATAGTCCAGGACCAGAGCGGCGCTGTAATACAGTCGTCATACTGAATACCTTAAGACTAGAGTGGATACTCCTGTTGTAGCTAAAGTCAGACCGCTCTGGGTAGAGGAGAAGCATCAAAGAATTTTATGAAATCGATTGACTTCTTCTAGGACATTTATCAAGTTCACACCGAAACATACAGTTAATCCCACAAAGCTCATCGGTCTTATTAGTTTTACTTATACATCGAAAATCTTTACAGCATTTAATCATAGATAGAGCCTGTCCAGATAGTTGTCCACACGCCTTATTATTGAGTACGCCGATACAGGAGTTAGTGGAATGACCAGTGAAGTAAAAACGGTGTCTGGACGAGGTATTCCCCTCATTGGTAATGATATTGATACAGACCGGATCATTCCTGCTCGTTTTCTGCGTTGCATAACCTTCGATGGACTAGGCGCAGAAGTATTTGCGGACGATCGTAAGGCGCTAGCAGGGAAGCACCCCTTTGACCAGCCTCAGTACCAAGGAGCCAGCATTCTGGTAGTTAACCGAAACTTTGGTTGTGGATCCAGTCGAGAACACGCACCCCAAGCCATCGCTAAATGGGGCATTCAGGCACTGATTGGCGAGAGCTTTGCTGAAATATTTTTTGGCAACTGTGTGGCAATGGGTATCCCCTGCTTGACGGCGAATTCCGGCACGGTTGAATATCTACAAAGCTCCCTGGCAAAAAACCCTCAAACGCCTATCCAGATAGACCTCATAGCGATGCAGGCCCATTGTGGTGACTTCCATGCTCCTGTATTTATGAGCGAAGGACCACGAAACATGTTTACGGAAGGGACCTGGGATGCCTGTGGACAGCTAGTGGCCCAAGCCAAGCAAGTCCGAGCAACAGCCTCAGCGCTTCCCTATATAGCTTGGAATAGTTTGAGCTCACTGGAGGGTTGAAGCTATTACCTTGTTCATGAGAAGTAGTGCTGCAGATATCCAAATCCAATCAGAACCAAGTATGAATACAAGAGGATTTACGCTCGTTGAACTTTTAATTGTGGCTGTAATCGTAGGAATTTTAGCTTCTATAGCTCTACCGAATTTTGGTCTCTTGCGAGATAAAGAGAATGTCCGAACTGTAGCTACACAATTTGCCAAAGATGTTGAACAACAGCGAAGTTTAGCGCGCACTGAAAACAAAAGAAGAATTATTAAAGTTCTATCTGCAGATACAACTGCTTATTTTGCGGGCCCTTGCGCCGATGATAGCTGTACGGCAACAAGCCCTGATATGGTTACTGCTAATACAGGCAATAATGTCAAAGTTCTCTCTGCTAGTAGCATTTATCCAATAGTTCTATCATTTTCTCCGCCCTATGGAATTGCCGATAACGATAATGATGCAGGCACTACATTTAGCCTGCAAAAATTTGTATTCTTTATAGAAAAAAGCAGAACAAGTAACTCTCTTACTCAGAATTCTATCTGTACGATGAGAGAGATTATAGAACCCTGCCGTGCTGTTCATATAGTAGGGAATTTAGGGAAAGTAATAGTGAAATGAAAAGAAACTGTTCTGGTTTTACTTTAGTCGAACTTCTAGTTGCTGCATCTATGGTAGGTATTCTTTCTATTGGTCTTGCGATTATCAGTGTCACTGCTCTGAGCGCAACGGCTGGAAACAAGCAAACAGCTGAAGCTTTAAATGAAATGAGAATAGCAAATAGTTATATAGCCGATAATATAAGACAAGGAAACTATATTTATCCCATCGGTTCTATCAGTCTGAATGGCTCTGGATGCAAAATTGATAACCGTTGCTTAGTCTTCACAAGACCTCACGCCGAAAATGGAGCCATAGCAAAATGCCTACTCATTATTTATAAGTTTGACAGCCGAGCTAAATTAGGTGATGACTTCAAAGTCACATTACCGTCAGCAGACTCTACTTGGGCTGATAAAAATACTTGGTATTTAGGTGAGCACCAAAATAGATATGACAAGGACAGTGATGACATGTGCATCGGAAATAGACCGTCCACCATAATAGGTACGCCACAGGTCATCCTTGATTACGTTGCCCGTAGTGATGGCCATGCGGGTGGTCCTATTTATCAGCTTTTTACGATACATCCAGCTGCCCCGGCTGTGCCTACACGGGTAACGCTACAGCTCCGTCAAGCCCGACAATTTGGGAACAAGGTTATCTACATTCCTGCAAGTGCGGCTGCGCTAGAAATACACCCCAATGCAACGTCAACTGAAAAATCAGGGGAAGCAGGTTTCTTGGAAACTACCGTGACGCTACGAAATGCTTCATAGTGGATTGGAAGCTTTTTGTAGTTCAAGCAACTCTGATATTCCTGTAGTGGCTAAGCCTAACAGAGTATCCAACGCAGGACGTTCCAAGGGGGCTTCTTCTGCAGTAGCTTGAATCTCAATAAGAGTGAGTTCTTGCGTCATTACCACATTCATATCTACTTCTGCTGCGACATCTTCTTCATAGCAGAGATCTAAGTGAGCAACCCCCTCAATAGTGCCAAGAGAAATGGCTGCAACTTGTGTTTTTAATGCCTGCATCAGCCCTAAGCTTTCTAAGGTATCCCGCAAAGCAACCCATCCTCCGGTAATCGCTGCGGTACGAGTCCCTCCATCGGCTTGAAGGACATCACAATCTAAAGTTAGGGTGCGAGAACCTAAAGCCTTTAGATCCACAGCCATGCGCAAAGAACGACCAATTAGGCGCTGAATTTCCTGTGTGCGGCCCGAAGGTTTTCCAGTTTCTCGTCTAGCCCTACCTCTCGGGGTAGAGCCAGGGAGCATGCTGTACTCCGCAGTGAGCCAACCTTGAGCGGTGTTCTTCAAAAAATCAGGCACCTTCTCTTCTACGGAGCATGTGCACAAAACCCAAGTATTGCCCACCGTGACGAGAACAGACCCAGGCGTAAAACGGGTGTAGTGACGCTCAAAACGAATCGGTCTTAGCTGATCAAGTTTGCGGCCATCGATACGGGAAGCCATGGGAAACGTCTTAAGAATCAGCCGCTAGCTTACCGCACCCCATTACTTTTGATACGGGTAAATTTTACTCCTAAGTTCAAAGGGAACTTTCTAACGTCTTTCTTGGAGCTGACGGACCTGATACTCTAGCTGTTCAACCCTATTTTTGAGTGCTTCTACATCACTATTTTCAGGCACTCCAATATCTTTGAGAGTCGCCCGTAAGCGACGTTGGAACTGATCCTCAAAATTTCCCTGCTCTTCTTTTAATCGAAACAGCATATCGTCCAGAAATTCTTTGGCATCTGTCTGATTGAGGCGACCATCTTTAACCCAATCATCCAGCGTTTTCTGCAGTCTATCGACCATCATGTTGGTGGTTTCCAGACCAAGCATTAACAGTTGGCGTAAAAGTGGATTTTGCATAATTATTCTCTCTCTAGTGCGTTCTCTGTCTCTAGACTAGCGAAATTTAGATGGGCTTATCTAGCGGACCTCTTTCAGCACCAACAGATCTTGCCTTGGGTCTATTTGGACGACCTTGAGGTCTACCATTTCGCCCCGACTGACGGCCCGGTCGAAACGGACGGGCAAACGGATGCCAATTTGCTCTAGAAGCACCACCCCTCGGTGAGAATCCCCTCCAGCCCAATCTAAAACTAATGCGGGCTGACGCGTATCAGGTTCACGAGCAATATATTCCAAAAGCCAGTAACGCACGGTCTGACGCTCCAGTTGCGTTGCTTCATAGCAGGCACTTTCCACAGGAGCCAAGAGGATACGTAATTGCTCTGCATCAAAAGGCAGAGGCTCTCCTCGCAAATGTGCCTTGATTTGATAATGGACGACTAAGTCGCTATATCGACGAATGGGAGAGGTGGCCTGAGCATAGGCGGCAAGACCAAGTCCCCCATGGGAAGCTGGGCTAATGCTGGTCTCTCCTCGTTGCATACAGCGACAAAGGACATAATCCCGCACAGGACCGAGCGGAAGTTGGTCAATCTCTTCTTTCGGTGGGAGCTGGGGTTGAGGCTGGGCTCGGTAGGGAATCGGAATATTTTCTCGCTGAGCATAACGAGCCGTAACTTCTCCGACTAGAATCATCATTTCCGAAACCAGAAGTCGAGAAGGACTCTCTGTTAAAACCTCCAAGCTAAGTTTGTTACTCTCTTCTTGGACTTTAATTTGAGATTCCGGCATGTCAATTTGAACAGCGCCCAAGTCCAATCGATACTGTCGGCGTTTTCTGGCCCACTGATATAGCTTTTCCAGCGTTGGCTCTGAGCCAGTTTCTAAAAGTTCATCCACTTCCGGGTAATCAATGCGATAGATCGTCCGCAGCAGGGTAGGCATGATTTCGTAGTTCAGGATCTCTCCCGTATTGGAGAGCTGAATGGCAAAGCTAAGACCGCAGTTATCCCGTCCCGCCACCAAACTCATCGGTCCTGTAGCCAGTTCAGGGGGGAACATAGGCAAGACTTTCTCAGGAAGATAAACACTGGTACCGCGTGCTCTGACTTCTCGGTCTAAGACGCTATCAGGGAATATCCATCGGCTCGGGTCTGCCACATGGACCCAAATCCATTCAGTTCCGTCAGGTCGTTGCTCCACACTTAGTCCGTCGTCTACTTCTTGGGTAGATTCATCGTCAATGGTGTAGACCGGCAGGGTCCTTAGGTCACGACGAGCAGTTTGATCCTTGTCCAGAGGAGGATTTTCCAAGAGCTTCTGAGCTTCGGCCAGAACTTCCTCTGAAAAAGTTTGGGGAATCTGAGAGCGTAAGAGAAATAGATTTTCATGAGCATTCCAATGCCCTAATTCCACCAAAAGCCGGAACGCATCTTGGGGCTCTTCCTTGCGACCTAAAATACGTAGCGTCTCTTGCGCCATGCGGTAGTCCGGGGATTCCTGTTGCCAGAGAACCCAGCGCTCCAAAGCGGTCAGGCGGGGTATATCTATTTCTCGGTCCCAATCCAAATTTTCTGCATCTTTTGAACCAGGGATTCCCGATAGGCGACGACGAATTTTTTGGACAAAAGCTTCTTGGATACGCGTTTTTTCGGCGGCGGCGGCCAACTGATGTCGGATTTCATCCACCTGTTCACGGGGCCGCGCTTCGTAGACTTCTCCTTTTTGCTTAAAGTACAGTCTGTCCTCCGCTAAAAGACGGTGGGCACTATACGTAGCTACGGGGGTTTGTTCGCCAAAGAGAAGTTGGGCTAAGTCCTTGGGGGCTGTGGGTTCATGGGTATCCACAAGAATTTCCCAAGCCACTTCTAGATCGGTAGCGCTGATGTATTCTTGGCTGACAGACTCCATTTGAGGAATATCTTGCAGATTGTAGGGCCCCTCGGGCCATTCAAACGTGACTTGGCGGGGATGAACCCGATGAATGTGTCCCGTTGCTGTCTGCAGACACCAATTTTTTTTGCCATCTGGCCCTGTAATCACGGCTAGGAGCCGCTCTCCCTGCAGACGAAATTCAACTAATGCGCCCTTATCCATACCACCTCAGCATCCAGCCATGGACGTTCTATTTTCCGCTAAAAGATCACTCAATGGCCACTAACAGTAATATGGATCGAGAGGGGTCTTGCAGCCTTGTTTCGTGCTGGTTTAATTTGAAGGCAGCTTATGTTAGCACTTCATCAAGTCAGTTGCTAAAGCTAGACTCAATATGCTTAGGTGGAATAAAGGACGGGTTTTCCCGGCGAGCCTAATTGTACCCTAGAAAAAGGACTCGAAAAGAGGTGCTAGACGCATGGCAAAAGTAGTTGGCATAGATTTGGGAACCACCAACTCCGTAGTAGCAGTACTGGAGGGTGGACAACCCACCGTTATTCCCAATGCAGAAGGGAACCGCACTACGCCTTCCGTGGTGGCTTTTACCAAAGGAGGAGAGCGCTTGGTTGGGCAGATTGCCCGTCGCCAGTCTGTCTTGAACTCCGAAAACACTTTCTATTCGGTCAAGCGTTTCATCGGTCGTAATACCGGCGAAGTAAGCACCGAAGCGAAGCAAGTGCCTTATCAGGTAAAAGACTCTGGAGGCAAGGTTAAGATTTCTAGCCCGTTGGCGGGCAAGGACATGGCCCCTGAAGAAATCTCCGCAATGGTACTTCGCAAGCTGGTGGACGACGCAAGCACTTACTTGGGTGAGAAAGTCACTCAGGCCGTAATTACAGTCCCGGCATATTTCAATGACGCTCAGCGCCAAGCGACCAAGGATGCAGGCAAGATTGCCGGTATTGATGTTCTGCGGATTATCAATGAACCAACTGCTGCTTCCCTGGCCTACGGATTAGACAGAAAAGCTAACGAAACTATCTTGGTCTTTGACCTTGGTGGTGGGACCTTCGACGTCTCTGTCTTGGAAGTTGGGGATGGCATTTTCGAAGTGAAATCTACTTCTGGGGATACTCACCTGGGAGGGGATGACTTTGATCGCCACATTGTGGACTGGATGGCCGATGAATTTAAAAAGTTGGAAGGGATTGACCTGCGCCAAGACCGTCAAGCGCTCCAGCGACTGACAGAAGCGGCTGAAAAAGCAAAGATCGAGCTTTCTGCCGTTACCGAAACTACGATCAATCTTCCCTTCATTACGGCGACCCAGGACGGGCCCAAGCATCTAGAACTCAAGCTCACTAGAGGCAAATTTGAAGAAATTTGTTCTGACTTGATCGAGCGTTGCCGCGTTCCGGTGCAACAGGCGCTTAAAGATGCCAAAATCTCTTTGGATCAACTGGATGAAGTCGTCCTGGTTGGCGGTTCTACTCGCATCCCAGCGGTTAAAGAGGTGGTTAAGCGGCTGACAAACAAAGAGCCGAACCAAACCGTTAACCCCGATGAAGTTGTTGCCATTGGTGCTGCGATTCAGGCTGGGGTCTTGGCTGGTGAGGTCAAGGATATTCTGCTCCTGGATGTCACTCCGCTATCCCTGGGCGTTGAAACGCTGGGTGGAGTCGCGACTAAGCTGATCCCTCGCAACACGACCATCCCTACGAAAAAGTCTGAAACCTTCTCTACGGCAGCAGATGGCCAGACTTCGGTCGAGATCCACGTCGTCCAAGGTGAACGGGAGATGGCTGGAGATAACAAGTCTCTTGGTCGTTTCCGCCTAGACGGTATCCCTCCTGCTCCCCGAGGTGTGCCTCAAGTCGAAGTCACTTTTGACATTGATGCCAACGGGATCCTGGCTGTCGTAGCGAAAGATAAGGCTTCTGGGAAAGAGCAGAGCATCACGATCACGGGCGCTTCCACCCTCGACAAGATGGATGTGGAACGCATGGTTCGGGATGCTGAGACAAACTCAGCGGCAGATAAGCAGCGTCGGGAAGAGGTAGACCTCAAGAACGAAGCGGACTCTCTGACTTTCTCTGCAGAACGCCAGATCAAAGAGTTCGGTGACCGTGTACCGCCAGAAGACAAGACAAAGGTGGAAACCTTAGTCACGGATCTTCGGGCTGCGATCAATATCAATGATATAGAGAAGATCAAATCCCTTAAAGAAGAACTGCAGCAGGCTGTTTATGGCTTGTCTTCCAAGCTCTATCAGGAGTCTGGTGGCCCAACGGCCAGTGCTGAGCCCACCGGGGAACCGGGAGCAGGCCCTAGCCCGGAAGGCAAAGGTCCCGATGATGATGTAATTGACGCTGACTTTACCGAAGTTAAGTAAGTGTCTTGATCAGAAAGCACTCAGAGTCACAAAGGCTCTGAGTGCTTTTTAGCGAATACAATACAAAGACTATGCGCATTGGTAATGGCTACGATATTCATCGGCTTGTAGAAGGCCGTGACCTGATTCTGGGGGGGGTCCTCATCCCTTTTCAAAAAGGACTCTTGGGGCATAGTGATGCAGATGTTCTAACCCACGCAATCATGGATGCTCTTTTAGGAGCATTGGCTTTAGGCGATATCGGTCAATACTTTCCTCCGACCGATGAACAATGGCGGGGAGCCAATAGTCTTGTGCTTTTGCAAAAAGTGATGGAATTGGTCCAAACCCGTGGCTACTGCGTTCGTAATGTAGATACGATAATCGTGGCAGAAGCTCCAAAAATGCGTCCACACATTATCCATATTCAAGAAAAGCTAGCCACCGCGATGGGAATTACTATTCAACAAGTAGGGGTAAAAGCAACGACGCAGGAAGGCTTAGGGCCTATTGGGGAAGGACAAGCAATCTGTGCCTATGCAGTTGTCCTTTTGGAAGAATGCTAACGCATGACTATTTTGTAAAACAAAATGCATCAGCATTGAGCTAAGTTTGTTGGCTAGTTGTCCCTAACGAATCGTAAAAGGTTGTCATGACCATGCCTCAGCCTGAGACTACTCCTGATTTAGGTATTTTGCAGCCTGAAGATTATGATTTGAAGCAGGTCCGTTGGGTCCTGTGGCTTACCCTTGGCCTCAATATCCTGGTGATGTTGGTTAAAGCATTCCTCGGTTTCTCTGCGGGGTCTTTGAGTCTTTTAGCAGATGCCCTGCATTCCTTTACAGATTCCGGTAGCAATGTTTTGGGCTTAACAGCGCTGTCTATGGCCTCCCCTTCGCCTGATGCAGACCATCCATACGGGCATCAAAAATTTGAAACCTTGGGAACCATAGGAGTCGTCAGTTTTTTGTGCTTCGCCTGTTATGAGATTGTCCGGATGGCTGTGGAGCGACTAGCGGGAGGAACGCCGCCAAAGCTAACAGCCGGGACTTTTATCGGGTTAGGACTGGTCTTTGCAGTCAATGTCTTTACGGCTTGGTATGAGCATCGGGAAGGACACCGCTTGGGCAGTGAGTTCTTGATCGCCGATGCGGCCCATACTCAGAGCGATATTTGGGTGACGATCTTAGTGGCGTCTGGGCTGATCGGAGTTTGGTTAGGGGTTCCTTGGCTAGATGTTGCGCTCTGTTTTCCAGTAGCAGCGCTGGTGCTTAAGAGCGCTTGGGATATCCTTCAACGCAACATTCCTCTTCTCGTAGACGAAGCAGCCCTAGACTATCGAGAAGTGGCTCAGGTAGTCATGCAAGAGCCAGGCGTAGTGGATTGTCATGATGTAGCTACCCGTGGGCAACATGGTAAACGATTATTTATCGAACTGCATATTACGGTTGCTCCCCAGATGTCTGTGGCAGAAGCTCATATCCTGACCGAACGCTTAGAAGAGCGTTTGCACAGAAAGTTTGGCTCTGCTCGGATTACAACCCATGTAGAACCGAGTACGGTACTCAAAGATGTCAATCATGAATACCATCTGGATTTTGGTAATCAGAAATCCTAGTCGTCTCGATGAGCTTCCCACCAGGCAATAGTCCGCTTCAAACCTTCTCTAAAGGACATTTGTGCCTTGAAACCAAAAAGTTTTTCTGCTTTTTGGGTATCTAGACAACGGCGGGGTTGACCATTAGGTTTATCGGCTTGCCACTGAATTTTGCCTTCGAATTCCATCAAGTCTGCGAGCATCTCGACCAAGTCTTTGATCGAGATTTCGTAGTTGGTACCTAGGTTGACAGGCTCTGAACCATCGTAATGCTCCGTCGCCATGACAATCCCTCGCGCCGCATCCTCAACATAGAGAAACTCGCGGGTTGGAGAGCCATCTCCCCAAACAGCGACGACATCATCTTTGCGTTGCTTGGCTTCATCGAGCTTGCGGATCAAAGCCGGGATCACATGGGAAGAATCAGGATTGAAGTTATCCCAAGGACCGTAAAGATTTACGGGAAGGAGATAGACCCCAGACAATCCATATTGCTGACGGTAGGCATCCAATTGGACCAACAGTGCTTTTTTGGCTATGCCATAGGGGGCGTTGGTTTCCTCCGGATAACCATTCCAAAGATCTTCTTCTTTGAAGGGGACAGGGGTAAATTTAGGATAGGCACAAATAGTGCCGACCACGACAACTTTGCTAAGCCCTGTCAGATGAGCCTGATGAATTAGGTTCACGCCCATCATCAGGTTGTCATAGAACAATTCTCCCGGTTTTTTTTGATTTAAACCGATGCCACCCACATGGGCAGCTAGGTGAATCGCAACATCTTTACCAGCCAAAGCCGATTTGCAGTTTGCTTCTAAACGCAGGTCACAGTCTTTGGAGCGAGGGGTGGAAATATTAGCCGGGTCAGCCCCGGCTTCAATCAAGGATTGAACAACGTGGCGACCCAAAAAACCAGAACCGCCACTGACTAGAATATTCTTTCCTGCTAAGTCCATTGTCATTACCCTACAACCCCGTCCGCAACAGCACTGCCAGAGCGAACTAAAGCTCTGTCACTACGAGGTTTACCAGATATGCCCATTGCTTGCAGGTCAGCATCTACCATCAACTCTACGAGCTCGGTGAAACTCGTACGCAACTTCCAATTTAGTTTGGTCTTGGCCTTCGTGGGGTTGCCTAAGAGCAGGTCTACTTCTGTGGGCCGGAAATAGCGGGGATCGATCTTAATCAGAGTCTTACCGGTCTCCGCGTGCAGTCCTTGTTCTTCGACTCCAGAGCCTTTCCACTCCAAAGGAATTCCTGCTCGCGTAAAGGCTAATTCGCAAAACTCTCGAACACTGTGGGTTTCCCCGGTGGCGATTACATAGTCGTCGGCTTCAGGCTGTTGCAGCATCAGCCACATGGCCTCTACATAGTCTTTGGCATAGCCCCAATCCCGCTTGGCATCTAAATTACCTAGATACATAAGGTCTTGCTCTCCAGCGGCAATACGGGCCAGAGAACGCGTAATTTTGCGAGTGACGAAGGTTTCACCACGACGAGGAGATTCATGGTTGAACAAAATACCGTTGGAAGCATGCATGTTGTAGGCTTCCCGGTAGTTTACAGTTAGCCAAAAACTATAGACTTTGGCAACTCCATAGGGAGAACGAGGATAGAAGGGCGTATCTTCGTCTTGAGGCACAGCGAGCACTTTGCCATACATTTCAGAGCTGGAAGCCTGATAGAAGCGAATGTTTGAGTCAACCGTGCGAATGGTCTCCAGGAGCCGAGTCGTACCCAGTCCTGTGGTATCTCCAGTGTATTCTGGCTCATCAAAGCTCACCCGGACATGGGACTGAGCAGCCAAATGATAAACTTCCTCAGGCTGCGTGTTGGAGACTACGCGAAAGATTGATTGAGCGTCGGTCAGGTCGCCGTAGTGCAAGAAAAGCTTGGTATCAGGGAGATGGGGGTCTCTGTAGAGATGATCGATCCGGTCTGTGCTGAACGTGCTGCTGCGGCGGATAATACCGTGGACCTCATAGCCTTTCCCTAACAGAAGTTCGGCTAAATAAGAGCCATCTTGGCCTGTGATTCCAGTGATGAGAGCACGCTTTGACATGTCTGAAGTCCTACGAGTAATGGGGCGAGAGATAGAGCAATTACTCAGAGGAAAACCATAAGCCTCCGCTGACTAATACTCTTACAAGAACTGTTATTAGGATGCAATCTATCCTACATTCTCACAAGTACCATCCGTGCCTCCCTTAGGCTGTATAAGGTTACGGTGAACGATGAAGAAATCTTCCCTATATTCTCCCTCGGGCAATACGTCCGAGAAGAGCACCTTCAGCGACACTTGGATTGACTCTAAGCGTGAACAGATAACCTTCGCTGGGCATAGTTATCTCTACTGAAGCAAGGGTCACCGGATTGATGATGTGTCCCAGTATCTGGCGTGCATATACCTGTTGGCCTACGTCGATACCTTCCACTGGAACAAATAGACCCCCTAGAGGAGCACTGATATGGTCAACTCCTGTTTCGGAAACGATCATGGCCCGGCGTCTAGGTGGGAGCGGACGGTCTGTTTGGAGAATATTTAAGGCGACACAGAGCCTGAGAATTCCTTCATAGATACGCTCTGCCCAACGACGAACAATTCTGCGGCCTGTTCCAGTTTCTAAGACTAAAACTTGCTTTTGTTTTTCATAAAGAGATTTGGCAAGGCTACCTGCAATCCAGTTTTGAGCAGAGTGGGTCCACACCAAATCCAGGCCCATGACTTTTGCGTCTTCCAAGGCGGTTCGTTCTTCTACGACCCGCAGTTGAGGAACTTCCTTCAGAAAACTATTGGAGCTGTGAATATCTAGACAGACATCAGCCGTCAGGCACTCATAGATGACCGCCGCCGTTATCTGTTCTTCAAGTACGCCTTGAGCGTTACCAGGAAAATTGCGGTTGAGATCACAGTTGCTCAAGGGAAAAAGTCGCTCTCCTAGAACAGTTCCCCAGGGATTTACGTTCGGAAGCAGCGTAATGCTCCCTTTTAAGCGCCATCCTTTAGGGAGGTCTTGCAAAAACTGATGAAGTAGCGCACAGACATAGGCCCCATCCAATTCATCGCCGTGCAGTCCAGTAATGATTACTAAAGACTCTGGACCAGGATCCGTCGAAGGCTGGTATCGGTGCCGCCATAGCGCTACCGTCTGGCTAAAAGGAAGTTCTAGCGAGAGAATACACTCTGTTTTATGCACGACAGAACTCTTGGCCATAGAAAAAACGACAGGCTATTACCCAAGGATTATCCCAGTTGCTGGTTACTCATGAGTTATGCCGTTCGGCATAATCGCCCAGTGCAAGTCTATCTTTGACATTTCCAGTCGAGCTAGGTCTAGTTGGGTTTTTCTCAAGTTTGCTCCACGAAGAATAGTCCCATTCAATTTGGTATCCATAAGGTTGGCCTTGCTGAGGTCAGCCCCGCTGAGGTTTGCTCCCGTGAGATCAGCCCAGCTCAAGTCCGCTTCACTGAGGTCGGCTTCCGTCAGTTCTGCCTGCTCCAAATAAGCTCCGCGCAAGGTAGCAAGCCTTAGTTTTGTATTGAGTAAATTAGCCCCATGCAGATTCGCTCCTGTCAGATTGGCCCCACTAAAATTGGTGCTACTCAAGTTAGCCTGTCTAAAATCAACGCCACTTAGATCGGCACCACTAAAATCAGCACCTCTCAAATCAGTTCTCCACAGTCTGGCCCCGCTTAGGTCAATTTCCCGGAAAATCCGCTCTCCCTGAGCGTAGCGTTTTAGAATTTCATTAGCATCGATCATTGCTCGATTCGCCCACCATTCTGAAGGCGAAAACATCATCGGGGAATCCATAGACAACCTCTTTGAGGGGACTTTAATCTAGAGTGACTAGAACGTCCTCGCCCCTCACTTGGACTGGATAACAAGGGATAGATCGAACATCCTGTTTAAGAAAAGCCAGGTCAGTAGGATAGACATTGCGGGGATAAAGGTTTTCTCCAGTCTTGACATCGTAGAGATAGTGATGCCAAGGGCATTCCAGCGTACCCCCCCACAATTTCCCTTCGACCAGAGGAGCCGCTTTGTGGGGGCAACGGCTATCTAAAGCATAGAACGCTCCCTCTATATGGACCAGAAGCACCTGCCGCCCCTGAAAAGCAAAGGTCTGCATCGTGCCTGGCGCGAGGCTACGGACCTGAGCAATTTTAATGAACTGAGGCATACACCTAGTCCCTCCTCCCCTCTGAGCGAATGCTAGTTGATTTGCTCAAAGGGGCAAGACCTACTAATTCCGGCTGTGACCTTTGGGTACGACCAGGAAACGGGAAGTATAGGGGGATTCGCCTGGGGTACCACGACGGAAGTGACCGGAGGGTCCTTCGCCAAGATATTCGGAGAACCATGCCTCATGCTCGATTTCCTCATTGAGAATGGCTAAGGCCAGCTCATAGGTCCGATGGTCTTTGCCAAAGGTCATCTCACAAATATCGGTATAGACCCTCACGGCACAACGTTCAGCTCCCACCAAGACCTTGAGCATCTCTTTCATGTCTTGAGGGTCCTGAGGCAGATAGGCATCTGGGCAGGCCGCCTCCGAGGCAAAATCCCGTAGATCGCGGGGAAGTTCTCCTCCCAATTCATAGATCCTTGGAAGCAAAGCTTCAAAGTGATTACGGTCTTCCAGACGTGCATCCTCAATAATCTCTTTCAGCCCCTCACCATCGAAGCCAATCGCATTCACCCGCAGGATGGTGTAGTAGTAATAGGTCGTAAACTCAGCTGCTGCTGCACGGACTAACTTTTTTCTCAACTCATCGATATCAACACCAGCATTCTGGACAACTTCCTGTGCAACCTTCGCCATGATCTTCCTCCTTAAAAACAGGTCAAGAAAGATTCTGCTTAGTAGCTACAGGGCCAGGACTCACTCACACTAGGGCCGCAGCCGCTAAGCGAAGTCATACTGAATACAATTTACATCAGGCTATGGTCAAGGCCATGAGTACCATTGCTTACGCTCACAGATCTTCTTAAAGGACTCAATTAGCGATCAACCCGTAGTCTTGCCTTCAATGTAGTTTTCGAGCTTATAAAATGTAAAAATTTTTACAAAAAAAGTTAAAAGAATCTATAAATTTCTACCTAGAGAGGGAGAGTGAAATGAGCGCGCACTCGAAACCTCGGGTATCCTAATAGCCTGAGACCTTCAGGGAAAGGCAATGCTGCCTGGCCTAGCTGCCTATTGCCAAAGACCTGATCTTTCCGTTAAGATGTACTCATTATGACTTCGACTAAAGGAAAGTAAATTATGGTTGAAAACTTAGTCATCATCGGGTCTGGTCCTGCTGGCTATACAGCGGCTATCTACGCGGGGCGGGCAAATCTAAAACCTCTGGTGTTCGAAGGTTTTCAGGCAGGAGGCATCCCCGGTGGCCAATTAATGACTACCACTGAAGTCGAAAATTTCCCTGGTTTTCCTGAAGGGATTCAGGGGCCAGATCTAATGCATCGTACCCGTGCCCAGGCAGAACGTTGGGGGGCAGAAATCATCACAGAAGATGTTGTCTCGGTAGACCTGAGTAAGCGTCCTTTCACCGTTAAGTCGGAAACGCTGGAAGTCCAAGCCCATAGCATCATTATTGCTACTGGAGCCACGGCCAAACGGCTAAACCTGCCTGGGGAAGAAGAATTCTGGAACAAGGGGATCTCAGCCTGCGCTATCTGTGATGGCACGATTCCAATATTCCGTAATGCAGAGCTGGCGATTATTGGCGGAGGGGATACAGCCGCAGAAGAAGCTGTTTATCTGACAAAGTACGGCTCTAGGGTGCACATGCTCGTCCGTAGAGACCAGATGCGCGCTTCTAAAGCGATGCAAGATAGGGTTCTGCGTCATCACAAAATCAAAGTCCACTGGAACACCACGCCTCTTGCTGTTTACGGAGATGATGTGGTAAAAGGCATCAAAATCCAAAATACGCAGACAGAAGAAGTTTCCGATCTTCCAGTCCGGGGGCTGTTCTATGCAGTGGGTCACACTCCTAATACCAACGTATTTAAAGGGCAAATTGCTCTGGACGAAGTGGGCTACATCGTCACCGAAGGTAAATCCGTCGAAACCAGTGTAGAAGGAGTCTTTGCCGCCGGTGATGTACAGGACCACGAATACCGCCAAGCAGTTACAGCAGCAGGTACAGGCTGTATGGCCGCCTTACTCGCAGAACGATGGTTGTCGGCTCAGGGTCTACTCCAAGAGCATCATTCGGCAAAAGAGACCACCGAGACTACAACCGCTCACGTAGAGCCGGAGCCCAAGTCAGAACAGCCAGAAACCCAAGCTAGTGTTCCGGCTTCAGAGCATTTCTCCTTGAACGAGACGTTCTTTGAGGGAGGCTACGCCCTAAGAAAGCTTTACCATGAGTCTGACAAGCTGATTATGGTCAAGTATGGTGCACCCGAATGTGGTCCTTGCCATATGCTCAAACCAATTCTCAAGAAAGTAGCTTCGGAGTTTGAAGGCAAGCTTCATGCTGTAGAGATCGACATCGAAGCCGAGCCGGAAATGGCTGAAGCCACAGGAGTGACGGGGACTCCTACGGTGATGTTTTTCAAAAATAAAGAAATGGTCAGCCGTCTGGTGGGAATGAAACCGAAGAAGGAGTATCAGGAAATCATCCTGAAGCACCTTTAAGGACCTTCGTTGTCCCCAGTCGAGATCTTCACGCTCTAGACCCTTGGCTGGAGCGTGAATTTTTATAGACACAGCGCTCAGGTAGAGAGTGTGGCAGAATTACTCCGGGTCCATCATTTATATCTTGATTACCTAGCCCTACTCTTCTGAGCTTCTTCATGGAACAGTTTATCCAACAGCTTGTGAATGGCCTGACGCTGGGCAGCATGTATGCCCTAATCGCTCTGGGTTACACCATGGTGTACGGCATCTTGGAGCTGATTAACTTTGCCCATGGCGAAGTGGTCATGGTTGGAGCCTACACCGCTCTAGGTGTATTGGTAATCACCTTAGGGGCTGGACTACCCTGGGGATTAGCCTTTGCTTTGGCTCTTGTGATAGCGGTCCTGGTGTGCTGCTTACTGGGGGTCGGAATCGAGCGCTTGGCCTACCGTCCGCTGTTGGGCGAAGCAAAACCCCTAAATTTTCTAGAATTAGGCTTGATCACTGCAGTGGGAGGAGGCATCTGGATACTGTCTACCCTACTCAGAGGAACGTATAGCCCCATCGCTATCGCTCAAGGGCTTGGGTTTGGGGCTCTAGGCGCTGCTGCGCTAGGGGGACTCTTTTGGTGGCTGAGTCAAGCGATCCCCACCCGCAAAGTCCCTAAACTCTCGTTGCTGATTACTGCCCTAGGCATGTCCATTTTTCTGCAAAATGCCGTTCGTTTAGTTGTCGGGAGCAGAGATCAAGTTTTGCCCCAAGTCCTTCCTGCCATTACTTGGCGCTTTGAAGGCATACAAATTACCTTGACTCAAGTATTGATTCTGAGCGTCAGTGTTTTCCTGATGGCTTCACTCACCTTTCTTATCCAAAAAACTCGTTTGGGTAAAGCGATGCGGGCTACAGCACAAGACATGCAGGCGGCCCAATTGATGGGTATCAATACCGAACAGATTGTAGTGATCACCTTTATTTTGGGGTCTTCCCTGGGGGCTGTGGCAGGGGTACTGTTTGGAGTATTTTTCCAAACGATTAACTTCTTTATTGGGTTTCAAGCAGGCCTGAAAGCCTTTACTGCAGCTGTTTTAGGAGGAATTGGAAATATTCCGGGAGCAATGCTCGGGGGCTTGCTTTTGGGGGTAATCGAGTCATTGGGAGCAGGCTACTTATCAAGTGAATGGAAGGATGTTTTTGCATTCACTATCTTGGTTGGAGTTTTGCTATTTCGCCCTTCAGGGCTCTTGGGCGAAAACGTTCCAGATAAAGTTTAAACTAATGGCCTTATACAATGAAGATTAACTCTTTACATATGTAGGCAGAGATTGCTAGTCTAAGAAGCTAGATTTTTTATCCAGCCTACTTACTAATCGCTCAATAAAAAATCTTCAAGCTATAAAATTTTTCGCTCAAGTTTGTCATATCCGTGCTCTGTCCGATAGACGTCTTTCTCAGCGAGAGGCAACAAGAGCAGAAAAAGAGGAAAAAGTTTAAATATTTATCAGAGCTTGTCCTCTGAGTTTGTTGTGAATACTGAAGCAGGTCACTAGTTTTTGAAACAAAATCTTGATTTATCTATATTCATAGATTCAGACAAGTAAACTTTTGCTGAAACTGTTATATATTTATACGAAATTCCCTAAATGACTAGTCTAGAGTAGCTAGTTAATTAGCTCTTCTGAAATCGCCGTGACTTCTTCTTCTGTTGCAAGCCCTGTCACTAAAGCACAGTTTATCGCCCGACGCCAGTCAATTCGTCGGCAGCGTCAGAGGCTCCATTTTCTCAAATTTTGGCGTTTTGCAGTAGTTTCTGCCTTAGCCATTGGCTTGGTTGGCCTAGTGCGCTCTCCCTTGGGTCAGCTTAGAGGGGTAGAGCAGATTACAGTTGAGAACAATAAGGTTCTAACTCCCACTCAGGCTTATGAGCAGCTTGCCCTCACCTTTCCAACGCCTATTTACCTGATCGAGCCTCATCAATTAGAAGAACGTCTAGAAGCACTGCCCCTCATCTACCGTGCCCATGTGACCCGACAGTTACTCCCGCTCGGACTCCATATCGAAGTCCAGGAGCGAGTCCCCGTGGCGACAGCAACCCGTTTGGGGACAGAAGGTGTGGTCGATGCCGAAGGCATTTGGATATCTCGTGCAACTTATCCTAAAGTAGACACCCCCCAGCTCCAGGTCGAAGGCTATACTGTCCAGAGACAAAAAGACTGGCAAGCACTCTATCCCCTTCTCCAGAGCGCTCCAGTACCTATCAAAAGAGTAGATTTCAACGATCCCCGCAACCTGATCTTGACTACGCACCTTGGAACTATATGGTTTGGCTCTTTAGATACTCAGCGTATACAGCAACAGTTCCAAACCCTGAAGCAATTAGTTCCGCTCACACGGAAATATGCTCCAGAGCAGATTCAATATTTTGACCTCCGGGACCCGACCATGCCTGCTTTCCATCTTCGTCCCAGACCTCAAGCCAAGCTTAAAGAGGTTTCTAAGCTCCAGAACTGAGATATGCGCCCTATTAGCCCTCAGCTACTCATTTCTCAAGGAAAGCGCCCATTTTGCCCCATTACCCCCACAAAGCCATGCCAAACTGGACAAAATACCTACGCAATAGTCAGAGTGATTTTCCTGAAAGTCGGGTAAGATTAGACGAAGTTTTACCCGGTTCTAGCCACCTGATGTCTCCTCAAACTGGCACAAATTCTCGCTTTGAAGAATTCACTTCCTCTGGTTCTGCTCGCATTAAGGTCATTGGCGTTGGCGGTGGAGGCGGAAATGCCGTCAACCGCATGATTGCCAGCAATGTCACAGGCGTGGAATTTTGGGTGGTCAATACGGACGATCAAGCACTCCGAAACTCGTCTGCTCAAAATCGCTTACAGATTGGTCAAAAGCTTACCCGTGGTCTTGGGGCTGGGGGAAATCCCGCGATTGGTCAAAAGGCAGCCGAAGAATCCCGTGAGGAAATTGCCGCAGCCCTGGATGGCGCGGATATGGTTTTTATCACTGCCGGAATGGGCGGTGGAACAGGAACGGGTGCAGCCTCCATCGTTGCAGAAGCGGCAAAAGAGGTTGGTGCTTTGACCGTAGGGGTAGTGACTAAGCCCTTTACCTTTGAAGGTCGCCGCAGACTTCAGCAAGCAGAAGAAGGTATTCAATCGTTCCAGGGTCGGATCGACACGTTGATTGTGATCCCCAACGACCGCTTGCTGCAAGTAATTTCAGACCAAACCCCCGTTCAGGAAGCTTTCCGTATTGCCGATGATGTACTCCGTCAAGGGGTGCAGGGGATTTCCGATATCATCACGATTCCCGGATTGATCAATGTAGACTTTGCTGATGTGCGCGCGATTATGGCAGATGCAGGTTCTGCCTTGATGGGGATCGGCATGGGATCAGGTAAATCTAGAGCCCGAGAAGCAGCACTTACTGCTATCTCTTCTCCTCTATTGGAATCTTCGATCGAGGGAGCTTCTGGTGTTGTCATCAACGTGACGGGCGGGCATGACCTTACCCTGATGGAAGTTTCGGAAGCTGCTGATGCTGTCTATGAAGTAGTAGACCCCAACGCGAATATTATCTTCGGAGCTGTAATTGATGAACGCCTCCAAGGTGAGCTAAGAATTACAGTCATTGCCACAGGCTTCAATGGTGCCTTGCGAAGAGGAGCAGCAGAAAGAACTCGTCCCGAGTCTGCACCGCTAACCGCTTCCTCAGCTCAAGCAATGGGAGATGATCTCCTGGATATTCCAGAATTCTTGCGTAAGCGTAAGCCACTCTAGGTGACCCGATGAAGGTTGTCGTACTTCTAGGGGGAACTTCTCCTGAGCGGGAAGTTTCCTTGATGACAGGGCAAGCTGTAGTGGATGCTTTGACCCGATTAGGTCATCAGGCTATCCCTGTGGACCCGGATAGAGAACTCCCAAAAAAATTGTTGGAGCTTGCCCCTGATTTTGTTTGGATTGCCCTTCATGGGTCAACAGGAGAAGACGGGACCGTCCAAGGGCTTTTGGACTGGCTAGGTTTTTTTTACAACGGCTCTGGAGTGCTCGCTAGTGCCTGTGGTATGGACAAAGTTGTTTCTAAAGATCTGCTTCATGGTGCTGGTTTACCTGTGATCCCCTATCGGGTGCTAGAAAGTACAGATATTGATCCCCAAGACAGGCTGGAGGCGCTGGGACTTCCGATGGTAGTTAAGCCTGCCCAAGCGGGATCATCCGTAGGCGTGTCTATCGTCCGAGACATGGCTGAGTTTCCTGAAGCCGTGGAGAAAGCCCTGCGCTATAGTCCCCAAGTGCTTGCCGAAACCTTTATTCCGGGAAAAGAGATAACTGTCACCGTCTTCGGGAAGAAAACCTATCCGGCGATTGAAATTACCCCTCAGGTAACCTCCTTCTACAATTACGAAGACAAGTACAGCGCAGGGGGCTCTCACCATCTCTTACCTCCAGACTTGCCAGGAACTACACTTGACCTCTTAAGTGACCACGCCCTTAAGGTCTATCGCGCTTTTAAGTGTAGCGGAGTCGCCCGTGTAGATTTTCGGGTCACTCCAGAAGGAAACGCATGGGTTCTAGAAGTGAATACCTTGCCAGGAATGACCAGTACTTCTTTGGTGCCAGAGTCCATGGCAGCAGCAGGAATTTCTTTTGAACAATTGGTCAAAATCAGCTTAGAAAATGGGCTTTCCCATAGGTCATAGAAGCTACCAACGTTCCTTACCCTCACATAGCGGTAGGGCTGGATTCATACCCCGCAGGGACTGAGGGGTTGGTCTAGAGGCTTACACACAAGCTTGATGCTGATCCCCCATGCCCCCCTTTCGAAGAATGAATCAGCCCAGCTTAGTAAGGGGGAGTAAGCGGTAGTAATATGTTCCTAGTGCCCTAAGACTTGGATATCCAAAAGACATGGAAGTAATCAAGACAGCGGATTTGGTAAAGTCCCTGAATCTCGGCTTGCTCGCCCCAGAATACATAGTCACGGGAACCTTGGTTGTTCTGCTGCTCGTAGATTTGATCTGGGGTCGTCCGGTGAGCGGTAAGCTTCCTTGGATTGGTCTATTGGGTCTAGGAGTTGCTTCCCTATCACTGATTCCTATTTGGTCTGTCAGTAATACCGATTCTTTTCTGGGAGCCTTTACCGGAGACCCCTTGGGATTGCTGTTCCGAGGGATCATCCTGATTAGTGCCGCTGTCGCCATTTTGATGTCTGACCGATATATCTATCAATCGGGTACAGCTCCCGCCGAATTTTTTGTGATCTTGCTTACGGCTACCCTGGGAGCCATGCTTTTGTCAGGTTCTTCAGAGATGGTCATGATCTTCGTGGCCTTGGAAACCTTGAGTATCGCGAGCTACTTACTTTCGGGCTACACCAAGCTAGATGTGCGCTCCAATGAAGCAGCTTTGAAGTATCTGTTGCTTGGAGCCGCTAGTTCTGCCATTTTTCTCTATGGGATGTCTTTGCTCTATGGCCTTTCCGGTGGAGAAACCAAGCTGACGGAGATCGCTCCGAAGATCGCTTCCATGGGCTTCCCGAGCATCTTGGCTATGGTTCTAGTAATCGCGGGGATCAGTTTTAAATTAGCGGCCGTCCCCTTTCACCAGTGGACGCCTGACGTATATCAGGGGGCTCCCACGCCTGTAGTCGGCTTTCTCTCCGTAGGCTCCAAAGCCGCAGGCTTTGCCCTCGCCATTCGCTTTATGACCTCAGCCTTTCCTGACTTCGCTACCCAGTGGCACACCATTTTTGCGGTCCTTGGTATCCTCAGTATGGTCCTAGGCAATGTGGTCGCCATCGCCCAGACTTCGATGAAGCGGATGCTGGCTTACTCCTCCATTGCTCAGGCTGGCTACATCATGATTGGCCTCGCTATCGGTACGCCCGATGGCTATGCCAGCATGATCTACTACATGCTGATCTACCTGTTCATGAACATGGGCGCTTTCCTTGGTGTAGTTCTGTTCGCCCTGAAAACCGGAACCGATGAAATTTCTGCCTATGCTGGTCTCTATCAGAAAGACCCTTTTCTAACCCTTTGTCTATCGCTTTGCTTGTTCTCTCTAGCTGGTTTCCCCCCGCTGGCAGGATTCTTCGGAAAGCTCTATCTCTTCTGGGCCGGTATCCAGGCAGGAGCCTATACCCTGGTCTTTGTTGGTCTAGTCACCAGTGTCGCCTCTATTTACTACTATGTTCGAGTTGTCAAACTGATGGTCGTGAAAGAGCCTTCTGAAATCGTTAAGAAGTACACCCCAACCGACTGGTCCCTGCCCGGCATGCGTTCTTTGCAAATTGGCTTAGTCTTTACGCTGGTTACTACGGTGACCCTAGGGCTTGCCAGTCCACTGCTCAACTTCACCAAAGACTCGATTAAGAATACGCCGACCTTGGCAACCACTCCCGTGGCGGCAGTACAAAAAAACGCTCCTTAGCCTGAATGGATCTCCTAATAGTTGAGGATTGTAGTTCCATCAGGTAGGGCAGATGTATTTGGGTTGAGATGGATAAAATCATCAGCGCGATAGCCGGGTTCACTGCAGCGCATGGTTGGGCATTCTGTTCAACAACTAAAAGATTATTCAAACCGCGAAATTCAAAAGCCCAGGACCGCGAACGCCTTCATCATCTGTGAGCAAGCGGAAACAAGCACCTCGCTCAAAATTGAGCAAAAGCATTTCGGGTGCGGTGGTTGTGACGGAAATCACTCGCTGACCGATAAGTCCTACAAGCGCATCACAGAATCCCGACTCGCCTTGGCGCACGGAAATCCCTTTATGAAAAAATTCAGCAACATTGTAGATGTTGAATATTTCATCCTGAAATACCAACTGGCAATAGTCATCCACGAAAACAAGCTGTGATAACGCTTCTGACAGTTTTAGGTCGGGTGGCATACGCTTGATGCCTAACGTTTAACATTAGCGACGAGTCCCTAGGCCAAAAGGCGTCCGCTCGATAGAAGGGTTAGGCATCGCGCTTGGCAAGCTCAACGCTCAAACCCCACTCGATTGGCTGACCTGCGTCATCGAGAACCTCATCCATCGTATTTCCGTAGGCTTCGCCGCGCACAAAAACTATACGTGTAGATGGCAGGCCAGCTTGGATAAGCATTGACCGAACCATAGATTGACGCTTGTATGCGAGTTCATTCGCTTCCATCGAGAACGCTTGCATTTCGCGGGGAACGTAGGGGATGAGCCGTATTTCAACTGCCGTGTGGCCGCGAAGCTTTCGCGCCAGCGCTTGTAGGTAGACCACTGATTCGCGGGCTAGAGTATGCTGGCCTACAACAAACGATATCGCAGGCTGGCTAGCTTCAAGAAGTTGTTCCTCTTTGCTTCGTCGTTGACGCGAAGCGTTCCGGATAGTGGAACTGCTACTTGCCGACGGATGTCCTTCGGGTCGGCTAGCATGACTTGAAACCGGCGGTCGTGATTGTGAGCTATTTGAAGTGACAGCGCTCTGTTGCAATGAGAACACCTTGCTGGAGAACTGTTCCCACCGACGGAGCCGCTCAGACGAAGTCAGGCTTGATGATCGAAGAAGCGAGCAATAGGTAGAAGCCATCATCTGTATGGTCAAGATACGATCAACATTTGGATATTTCGCAAAGAGATTCTTGGCCGTGACGTCTGCTTTTGCAGCGAGTTCGCCAGCGACCACCTTGCCTAACGAACCAACGCGAGCTTGAACGTCCAAGCGGACGTCTCGATTGACCTGCGTTACAGCACTTGGCATTGCTGGGCATTCGATGTCCCCTACAGCATACGCTGGGAGTAGGATTCCGAAAGTAGAGAGAGCAATGGTGATTAAGGTGATTCGCATGATCAGAACTTAGGGCTGTTGACGAATGACTAACGGCGTTTGCATCAGCGGACGGCGATACATTTTAAGCGTAGAATTAGCTTATCCTTCCGTTCCGCTGCATGCAATAGTTAGCCAGCCGCCTAAACTAGGCTAAGACTGCTATGAGCCTGTGATGCGTTTGTTTGTGTTGTCTTCTGCCTTTTCTTTTCTATTGAAGATTTCGTCCTAAGACACACACCGTGGAAACCGGTTTCATTATCTTCCGTTCCACTTTGATGCCTTTGAATCCAGCCGCTTCTAGATCAGCTGCGAACTTTACCCCCGCTTTAGTCGCATCTTCTTCTGTGGCGGCGAGGTTTCTTGGCTGATGAACAAGGGCGATGAGTCCCCCTGCGCCCAACTGCTCTTTCAGCCGCTCCAGTATATCAATCTTGTTATCCCAGAACTGATAGGAATTGACATCCAGAATCTTATCAAGTGAGCTATCAAAGCTGGGCAATTGCGATACGGAGGCCAGCAGCAGTCGCACTCTTCCAGCCGAAATGGCATGTTGATTTCTTTTTGTAGCTTGGCTGACCATCACTTCAGAGTGATCAATACCCCAGATAACACCATCGGTCACAACTTCGCTCATTTTTTGGATTGTCACGCCTGGTCCGAAACCGATTTCCAAGACGCGGTCGGAGGGTTGCAGGTTCAGCAGAGAAATTGCCCACGCATTGCGTTCAAGATTTGATGACCTATGTGCCATGATGAAGCCGACGATATGCCCCCAAAATCCCGTGGGCTTGGCGAACTGGGCAACTACTTTCTCCACAAGGCTCATCAGAGATCCTCCATGACCATCTTATCGGCAGAACACGGATATACAAGGTAAAGCGGGCTAGCTGGTTATTGTACAGAAACTTTCCGAATAGTCCTTGAGAATCAGGATCATATCCAGAAAAATATCGGCTGAAATCTTAATGTAACGTTGAATATTTCTAGATAATATCCAAAATCAGCACTATATCCAGAAATATTCTGGATATAACCCCATAACTAGTTGAGACTCCCAAAGCGCTCAAGCAATTCATTATGGGATAGATTCGCCATTTGTAGCATCAACCCGGCAAGCTCTGTATCCGAAAGCTGGGCCATCGTTGGAATAAGACTAGCCATTTCTGCGTCTAAAGCCCCAAACCGACTGGCTAAGGCAGCTTCAAGTAGCTTTCGCCTCTGCTCCTGTTCTCCTTGCTGTTTTCCCTTTTGTAAAGTCTCTTCCTTCCAACGCTCATAAACGGGTGACAAACTCATGATTAATCCCCTTTCATCCTTATTCAAATTTTGACGTGCCTGCAACGATACGCGCAAGTTTGCCAGCTGCTCCAAGGTATGTCGTCTGAACGGGTGCGTAGCAGGGAGGGCTACCAATTCGGTAACTGCCTGATTCTGGACCGTCCCCCTGCCCAACAACCTTAACCATAGTGTATCTGCGCTGACAGGGAGTTGGTGAATACAGACCAAAGCACAGCCTAGATGAGCTGGCAGAAAATACATGCCCTTGGACCAGTCCTCTTTCTCAACAGCCCCAAACCCCTGCCAAACGCTCTTTGAAACGGTAGGGGTCAAAATCCACAACCTGGGTAAATCTGCTTCTGGTAATTGGGTCTTCTGGCGCTTTGCTTGCCGGAGCAGTTCTATCTCCACATCAAACAGCTTTCCTAAGCAACCACGTACATCCATCGCTTGAACTGGATTGCGAAAGGGTTCTATCAGACAGGGGCCTTCCACCATCCGGCCCAAAAGACCTAAAACCTGTTGCGCTTCTGCGGTACTGGCTGGATTGGGCTCAAACCAGACATCCACTTGACGAACTTCGCTAGTAATTTCTCGACTAACCAGAGGCTTGCCAAAAGGTTCAAGAAACCCTGACATACATTGCTTTGCAAACTGGTCGTGCGGTGTGCGCGTCATCTTATTCCTGCTCCCCAGTGATTTTACCCACATTTCGCAGGTCTCGATGAGATTCAGGAGATTTTCATAGGTGACAGTATTCTAAGCCTGGATCTGTGCTACCTCATTGCGCTTGAGCCCGGAACCGATAACTACTGAAGGCCATAAATACAAAAGCAAAGATTCCTAGCGCTAGTATTTGAGGCCAGAGAACAAAGAATCCAACATCTTTGAGCATGATGTCGCGAACGATGGTGATGTAGTGGCGTAGAGGATTGAACAAGGAGAGCGCTCGAAAGAAAGAGGGCATACTCTCAATTGGAGCCAGCGCGCCAGAGAGGATGATCATTGGCAGGGTGATGAAAAATGAGGTGAGAATCGCCTGTTGCTTGCTGCGGGAAACAGTAGCCAGCAGAATGCCGAGGGAGATTCCGATAAAGATTTGGAGGCTGGAAAGAGCCATAAATAAGGGCAAATTTCCCCGGAAGGGCATACCAAATACGAAACGAGCCACGCCCAGCGATAAGAAAACATCGCCTATCAGTAAGAAAAATAGCGGTACGACCTTCGCCATGAGGATTTCTAGAACACTGGCCGGGGTCATCAAGAGTTGTTCAAGCGTCCCTGCATCTTTCTCTTTAACCACTTCGACGGCTGAAGACAAGACGCTCATCATCGTCAGCAGCATACCCATGACACCAGGGACAAAGAACCAGCTGCTGATCAGCCCTGGATTATAGAGATAGACAATCTGGGGATCAATATTGGCGCGTTCTGGGCGAGGAACCAGCCGATAAGCATACTGATTCACCATTTGATTCACATAGTTACCGGCGACGCCAGCGGTATAAGCATTCACCCCATCTACTAAAACTTGAACCTCGGTCGTATGCCCCCGCTCTAGATTGCGCTGGAAGTCTGGAGGAATGACCACACCCACATCCACCTGTCCGCGACGAACCTGTTCGCCTAAAGCACGAGGATTAACAGGATAAGTTTGCGGGATAAAGACTCGATTCTCGGTCAGGGTGGCAACCAGTTCTCGACTAACCTGTGTCCTGGACTCATCTAGAATCCCTAGTTTGAGATGGCGCACATCGGGGCTGAGGGCAAAACCAAAAATACACAGTTGCACCGTCGGTGGAAAGGTAAGCAGAAATAGGAGCTGCTTGTTTCTAAAAATTTGGCGAACCTCTTTGATCGCTAAAGCCCAAAAGCAACTTTCGAAGATTCGCTCAAAAAATCTAATAAAAAATTTGATATCCATAGCCTTAATTCCTAGTCTGAAAACTGCATACGATGTAGCTTTTGCCAGGCACCCCAGAAGAGCATCAGACCCAAGGCGGCTAAAGCAGGGAATATATACCAAATTCCTGTCCAGCCTGTTCCGCGAACAAAAGAATCACGGGTCAGTTCGATGTAATAGCGAACAGGGACCAGATTGGCCAGTAGAGAAAGGGGCCAGGGGATATTGCTGATCGGATAGATAAAGCCAGAAAGCAACATTGCAGTCAGAGCGTTGGTAGCCCCAACCGCCTGCACGGCAGCACTTTGGCTATTGCTGCGTGCACCGACAAATAAGCCAATCAAGACACTCGTGGCTAAGAAAAGCGGAGTGCCCAACAGCAAGGGCATCGGATCCCCAGCCAGCCGAAGACCAAAAATGAGGGCAGCGGAAATCATTAGAAATACGGCCTCACTTAAGGCAATCAGGAGATAGGCCAGACCTTTACCCAGCAATAGTTCTGCAGCGCTAGCGCTAGAGGCATAGACCTGGACTACAGTTCCTTCTTCCTTATCGCGGACCATAGCAATGGCTGCCAAGAGAGAGGGATAGAGGACAAGGTTCACCGCTAGCACCCCTGGCACAATGTAGAGCGATTCTTGACGGCCTGGATTGAACCAAACCCGCGCCCGAGATGTAATCAGGGATTGCTTAGGAAGTAGATTTTCCGTTTTCAAGAAGAAATTGTTGGTGGCACGGATACTGTTTTTAATCACCCGTGCATTGGCCACGTCACTGCCATCGATTAAGACCTGGACCGTACTGGTTTTTCCTTCTTTGAGGCGACGAGAAAAATCCGGCGGAATAATCACAGCCGCAGAAGCTAAGCCTGGATTGATCGCATCATGGATGGGATCACGGCCGGACCAGCGGACGGGTTCCAGTTGGTTGGTGGCATAGAGTCGTTCGATGTAGGCACGGCTCAGGGAACTATTATCAAAATCTTGGACAACCAAAGGAATATTTTTGGTCTCTAAACGAATGGCAAAGCCAAAAACCAGGAGCGTCACAAAAGGCAATAAAAAGGCCAGAGCAACGGTCAGACGGTCACGACGAAATTGAGAAATTTCCTTAACGCATTGCGCCCAAATTCGCTTGAAAGTCATCCTGCACCCCCAGGTTGAGTATCCAGGGCTCGAGATATGGTGCCGATAAAGGCATCTTCTAGAGAAAACGGGATCGCTCTCAAAGAGCGAATCTCTATAGCTGCAGCCTCCAGAATTGACTTAAGCTCTGGGATTTGCTCATCCGGTCGGTCAAGCACAATGTGCAGGTAATCGGCAAAGATCGACACCCGCCAGGGATCGAACTTAGTTTTCAGTAAATTGGAAGCGGCTTGTGTTTCTTCAAGGCCAATCTCAATCAGTTGACCGGGTTGTTGAGCCTTGATTTGGCTGGGGGAACCCTTGGCAACCGTCTCTCCACTAGCCATAAAAGACATCTGGTGGCAGTGTTCCGCCTCTTCCAGATAATGGGTGGTGACGAGAACCGCCGTACCGTTATGGGCAAAGTCTTCAATCAAGCGCCAGAACTGACGGCGGGCAAGGGGGTCTACGCCAGAAGTAGGTTCATCTAGAAATAGAATTTTAGGTTCATGCATCACCGATGCACCGAAAGCAACCCGCTGCTTCCAACCACCGGGTAGCTGTCCGGTAATCATGTTCTCTTGCCCCGTCAAACCACAGGTTTCTAGCACCCAATCAATTTTGGCGCGACGAGCATGGCGGGGTACCCCATAGACTCCGCAGTAGAATTCCAGGTTTTGCAGAATCGTCAGGTCGTCGTAGAGGGTAAACTTTTGGCTCATGTAGCCAATACGCTTGCGCAATTTAGCACTGCGCAGGTCGCTCGTTTGACCGCCCAGGGTGATTGCTCCGGCGGTGCGCTCCAAAAGACCACAAAGCATTTTAATGGTGGTGGTCTTTCCAGCTCCATTGGCACCGAGTAAACCATAAATTTCGCCGTAGTGAATTTCCAGGTCTACATCTTTGACCGCCTGGAAATCTCCAAAGTTTTTGCTCAAGTCCTGGGCGTAGATAGCTACTTCTCCAGAATGATTTTCAAGGGGAAGAATCCGTGGAAAGGGGATAAAAGGGGGGTCTGAACCTTGTTGGCGCAGTTGGGTTACAAAGACGTTCTCCAGTGTGGGTTGCGTTTGCGTGATATTCAGCGAGCTTCTATCTTGGTCAGGCAGATTATTACCATCCAAAGTTGAACGGATTTGGGCTTCTCCTCGCTCAGGGTCTTTGACCAAGACATCCAGTCGGTCGCCAAAAGTTTGGACATCGACAATGTTGGAATCCGCTCCTGGCTGAGTCATAAGCGCCCGTTCAGCCTCTTCAATAGCTTCGGTGCGGACTTCTAAGCGATGTAGGCCAAGTCTCGCCCGCAGTTCATCGGGAGTGCCAATTTGTTGAAATTGACCTCCATACATCAGGGCCACTCGGTCACAGCGCTCTGCTTCATCGAGATAGGGCGTAGCCACCACCATCGTCACGCTCTCAGCCGCCAAGGTTGCCAGCACATCCCAAAACTCTCGACGGGATACGGGGTCTACCCCCGTCGTCGGTTCATCCAGCAGTAAAACCCTGGGCTGCGCAATCAACGCACAACAAAGCGCTAACTTCTGTTTCATTCCGCCGGAGAGCTGCCCTGCCAAACGATTGGAAAACTTATCTAAATTCATCAGCCGCAGATATTTACTGCGACGTTCCTGAAAAAGGTCTTCCGGGACTTCCCGCAGGCCAGCGCTATAGCGGAGATTTTCTTCCAGGCTCAGGTCCAAGTAAAGCGAAAACTTTTGGGTAAGATAGCCGATTCCTAAACGGGCATCACGGGGAGCTTTGCCCAGAACCTGAACATGGCCCCCGGTCGCTTCCATGACCCCAGCCAGAATTTGGAAGGTTGTGGTTTTCCCGGCACCATCCGGTCCAATGATGCCAAAAACTTCTCCCTGATGCACCTCAAAATCAATTCCCTGAACGGCTTCCAGGGCTCCATACTTTTTGCGTAGACCCTTAACCTGAATAATCAGATCCTGAGCGGATAGATCAGGAGAAACCTGTTGCGGGGCAGTGCTGGTCATCTGCGGCCCTCCTAGTGAGCATCGGTCAGAATTTCTCCGTCTGCAGGCATGCCGGGTTTGGCGAAACCACCAGGATTATCGATGGCCAGTTTGACGCCAAAAACCTGCTTGACCCGTTCATCTCGGAAATAGATATTCTCTGGAGTGAAGGAAGCTTGGGGATCAATAGCTGTGACTTTTGCACCCAGCGCTTTATCCGGAGCAGAATCTAAAAAGACGTTTGCTTTTTGACCTACCCGTACTTTGCCCATTTCTCCTTCTGGGATGAAGCCTCTTAGATAGACCGTGTTCAGGTTGACCAAAGAAAGCAGGGTCTTGCCTGAAGTGACGACCGCTCCTGGTTCTACGCTCCGTGCAGTGACTACC
Organism: Gloeobacterales cyanobacterium; assembly: GCA_038245785.1. GTDB lineage: Bacteria > Cyanobacteriota > Cyanobacteriia > Gloeobacterales > PMM-0068 > Sivonenia. Next base: position 107,720 of record JBBRSB010000006.1, read on the forward strand.
CCTTCAATCGGGCTGACTACATTGAGATAGGCCATTTGGGCGATAATCTGCTGGCGCGTCGCTTGGGCATTGGCCACATCTGCCCGACCGGCCGCAAGCTTGAGTTTGTTCTGGGCTAACTGTCTACGCAAAGCGTTAAGTTGGGCATCGCGGATTTGTGGATTTAGTCCTGTTGTCTGGACTTGGACCAACTGTCCTTGGGCTGCACTGACTAACTTACGGAAAGAATTCACCGCCGCTTCCCTACTTTTTAGGGTTGCCTGAGCCGTTTCCAATTTAGTTTGGGCCTGGTCCGCTTGCTGTTGAGTGGAGGCTCCTTCCTGCGCCAGTTGCCTAAAACGGTCGCGGTCTAAGGCCGCTAGTCGCAGTTCTGCACGAGCTTGAGTCACCTGAGCTTCTGCCTGTTGGCGCTGGGCTTCGGCTGAGGCAACATTGGCTTGTGCTTGGAGAATACGACCCTTGGCATCTCCCTGCGCTTGTTCAACGTTGAGCCGTGATTCTTGGATTTGACTATTGTTCACCTCTAGTTGGACACGGGCCTGACGCTCTTGTTGTTGGGCAGCATTTAGACGAGCGTTGGCTCCTTCTAACTGAGCTTTGACCTCGGCATCATCCATCCGGACAATAACCTGCCCCTTTTTAACCTGGTCCCCTTCCCGCACGGCAATAAGATCAATGCGCCCCGGCACTTTGGCCCCAATATCAGTTTCATACCCTTCAATCCGACCACTTAATCGCAAGGGGCCTGCCTTGGGCAGCGAGGAGAAGTACCATAGACCACCGCCTGCGACTCCAAGAGCCACAAGTCCTGCGAGGAGCAGGGGTCGCAGATTAGACTTCGGTTTATCCGCTACGGTAGGCGCTTGCACTTCTTGAAAAGCCGATGGCGGTGTGTCCGAGGTCTTATCCGTTCGGGTTTGTGTCATAAGGTGAACCTTCCTTTGTTCACAAGAGCCAGCAAAGCTTAGTTAGACAATATGGACTACAGACTCTCTATAGTCTTGAGCGTAGTCCTCAAAAGTGAAGAACCTGTGAGGTAACATTTTCAACTATTAGCCCCAAGATCTGCATGCTAGACCTAGCCTGGAATCACCTGACTGTTTTTTATGTAACTTCACAGATAAGGATTAATAACGTTACATTCAATTCAAAAGTGCCGTAATGAATAGGTTAAAACGGATGATTTGCATACAGAGAAACAGTTGAAAAAAGCTTATTCTAGTTCGTTTGCTTTAGGCTGCTTACGGGAGATTGGATGAAACATGAACTGACATGGCAGGCCATAGTAGGTGGAGTTCTTGTCTCGTCCCTGATTTCTCTAGCCTATCCCTATATCGTTTTGAAGATTGGCCTGGGGCCGAATGTGAGTGTGCTTTCTGCCTTTCTGGGAGCTTTATTTCTGCAGGTCACCGCCCAGAAAACGCGGGGACAAAATCGGTTGATGAATAACATCATTCAGACCGCAGGCACCTCTGCTACGTCTACGGCTTTTATGTGTGTGGTCGCTGCTGCTTTTGGTTATCTCAATCAAAACGAAACGGTCAATGTTCACTTTACGATCACGCCCTGGCAGATGTTTAGCTGGCTGACCTGTTCAGGTATGATTGGCGTTCTCTTTATCGTTCTCTTTCGACGCTATTTCTTGGATGATACCCAAATGGTATTTGCCGATGGGGTAGCAGCAGCTGAAACAATTAAGGTTCTAGATAGTAGCCAGGCGCAAAGGAAATTACAAACTCTTGGTTTAGGTTCTCTGATTGGCATGGTCATCAGTTTCTTGCGCGATGGCTTGGGCCTGATTCCCCTGACCTTCATTGCCCAGCGGTTCAAAATCGGTATCGAGTGGAATGTCCTTTCCGTAGGCACGGGGATGCTAGTGGGCATAAGGATGGGTCTTTCTATGCTGCTCGGTACCGTGATTGTTTTTTTCGCGGGACCTGTGATTATGAACCAGGTAGGAATGGATATTATTCACGGCAGCATCGCCCCCCGCTATATAGCCCAGTGCGATGCGCTAGCAACGTTGGCTCCCGAAGCCCTAAAAGCGCAACAAGCTCTTCTAAACCAACATTGCGGGATGATGGGCGACTATCTTAAAGGAAATCACTTCGGCATTATCCTGTTTTGGCTGATGTGGCCCGCTTCAGCACTGATGATTACGGCGGCGATTACGGCAGTGGTCTTGGAGTGGCGGTCTTTAGTCCAAATGTTCCGAACGCTTTCGATTCAGAAAGCTAGGGCACCCCAGGAAGATATCCCGCTGAGTATTATCTTTCCTGGTGTTGTCGTGCTGACCATCCTTTTAGCCTATGTGCAGAACGTACATTTTGGCATGTCTTACCTCCAGACTTTTTTCGCTGTTCTCTGTGAACTGCCCCTGATGCTCGTTGGCGTCCGCGTCTTAGGTGAAACCAATCAAGGACCCGTTTCTCTGATGGCCAATAGTTTACAGGCCGTATTCGCTATTTTTTGGCCGCAGCAGATTTCCCTTAACTTGATTGCGGCAGGCATGGCTGGAGATGGCAATGCTCAAGCGGAAGGGACGATGCAGGATTTTAAAACGGGGCAAATCGTTGGCTCTACGCCCTGGATTCTCACCTGTGTCCAACTTTGCGCTATTCCAATTGGGGCCGCTGCTGTGGCAATTATGTATCCACTCTTGATCGCTCGTTACGGACTAGGCGGCGATGGATTGATTGCTCCCACGGGCTTGAAGCTGGCAAATATGGCCGTGCTCTTGTCTAAGGGAATTTCTGCTTTTCCACAAGGGGCACTTCTGGCAACAGCGATTGCAGCTGTCTTGGGTATGGTCTTCACACTGCTAGAAGCTCGCTACAAAATCCGCTGGCTACCGAGTGCCGCTGGACTCGGTTTTGCTTTGATTCTTCCGGGACTTTTGAATATTCCCGTCGCCATGGGTGCAATCCTCGGCTGGCTATGGGAAAAATTATCTCCAGAATCCTATGCCCAATATCACGTCACCCTGGCCTCAGGCTTGATTGGAGGAGAGGCTTTGATTGCAGGATTACTGTTACCAGCCCTGTTTTACTTTGGGATTTTGTAGATCCCCCCAACCCCTCAGTCCCGTAGGGACTGAGGGGTGGAATTACTACTGCAAGGGGTTCAATGAATCGATCAAGCAGAAGCAAAGAACGACACTTTATTGCTACCCCGTCTACTGCGTCCCAGAAGAATGAATAAAACGCCAGCAATTAAAGCCCCTAAATTCCATTTAATTGAGCGCTTGAATAGGGAAAATTTCATCGCTTCTATGCGGGCATTTGTATGAAAATTTATTTGACTTTCCATTTCAGGAATTTTCTTTGCCAGAAGTTCGCGGGTTACAGGTTGCTTATCTCCTGACTTTTTGGGCAAAGAATTAATACGAGCTAAAGACTGCTCAATATCTTTGAGCGCCTTAGGATTATTCAGTTGTTTTTTAAATCGCTGCAGATTGGCTAGTTGCTGATTGGCTTGGGTATTGATTTGAGCATCATTTTGCTTATTAATAAGTAACGTACTGCTAATGCCTAGGGGTATAAGTAAAAAAAATAAAATTCCAACTATTACAGAAAGGGTAGACATCAACTTGATCAGTTTTGACCGCTTTTCTCCATATAGCACCAGTAATAGACCGATTGCTGGCACAGGAACGCGCTCCACCAGATTGCCAATCACCTGAAATTCCCAATTCGCATCGGCAAATTTGAAAGGGATGAAAATATCAATAATATCTAAGGCCACTAAAAGTAATAGGCTATAACCGACCAGGCGGCTAAGAGTGCGGGGCAATTCTTCACTATGTGCTGGTCCTGAATTCGTATCACCTGAGGAAGTGCTCTCAGATTTTTGGAAGGCCATGGGGTACGTTTATCCTCAAGATTAAGGGGTATGCAACTGCGGATAGAGAGAAGACCAAGCTTTTTCTAAGATTGGATAGACAGCCTTTGGTTGCACTTTGCGTGTAGACAGAGCTAAACGTACCCACAGACAGCGATGGTCATTCAAACGTTCCTGTCCCCATAGCAGAGCAATTAGTCGATGAGGTTGCATAACATAGTTCGTTTGGTTAGCCATAAACTGTTCGCGAGTAAAAGTACCCTTTCCTCGTGTATTGAGGCAAGTATCTAAATAAGCCTGCTCTTGACTTAGTGAGAGACCATAACTACCTATTCCTTCTTTTTTACGAATCATGATCGATGAATCATCTTTGGAATCAGCGTGCACTCTGTAGCGTTGCACTAAGCGCTGCATATCACCATCTGTATTAAGGATAGGGCGTACTTCTAAGATTAAAAGCACATCATTCTGAATTAATTGATAGCGTTTCCCTGAAACCATGGCGTTTGCTCCCGATAAGTTTTCATTTTCTTTTTGAGGAAGCTCACTGCTCTTCGTAAGTTGCCATTCAGGAAGAGTAATCCGTTGCGGGAAAGAATACGATGGACTAGAGTCTTTACTCAGGGTTGTGGATAAGTTGATCGTTACCAATACGAAAAAAACGCTAACACACGTGGAACCAAGTAAAAATATCCGTAGCTGCGGCCATAGTTTCATGGTTTTGGCAACTTTACAGGTGTAGTATCACTAACTTCGTTTTTAAAAAGAAGGAAATAGCAAAAAGATCCAAAAATGAAAGCACTGATGAGAGAAAAAGCCTGGGCACCATCCCCTTCATGCCAATATCTAAAAGCATCCTGATTTGAATAGGCGACTAAGAAAGCCATGAGAGCAACCCGAGCACTATTCACTAAAAAGCCTAGAACAACAGCTATAATCGGCACTAAAATTTTCTTCCACAAAGTGCTAGGAAACAATATTAAAAATAATGCCGCCAGCCGAAGGAGCCAAATCATGTTTTCAAATCCAGAGCAGCCTGGAGTAACTTCGACGGCTCCTGTTGGAAGAATTAGATTCACGCCTTGCAGGGATACATCAAAGCCTAAGTGAATTAGGAAAAAAGCTGCAAATTTGGCGGTAATCAGAGATACATCAACAAGCTGGAGCAGCAAGGTTTCGGGAATGGATATAGCCAGAATCAGCGTAAATTCTTGACTATATTGCTTAAGCCCTTTTATACCGGAAGCTAATAATGCAATTCCAAGTCCTGAAAGTAGAGGAGAAATCTGAAAAAGAAATCCAAAATAGGGATCGACCGTATTCTTAACAAGGACAGAGGCAATCAGCAAGAGGCCTAAAAAAGTAGAAAAAACATCACTTTCCAAATTAAGACTATCTCGCTTCTCCCATAATAGGTAGAAGACAGTCCCTAACAGAACTAGACTGATACTGAGAAAACTGAAATTCCCTGTGAGTTTCCAAACCAAGCTTAGGTAAACACAACTGAGGCCAATCGTTGTTGCTGATAGCCAAAATTTATGGTCTTGGAGTAACTTGACCGGAGTGGAGAGAGTAGAGCTCATACAAAAAATCTACCAGGGTTGCATTACAGACGACAAACCCTGAGGCGTTTTCCATCAAATCTAATTGAGCTGTTTTGAGGAATGTGGCAGAAGCAAGATCTATTCCTACTCTATTTTATTTTTAGCGCGGGCTTTAAGCGCAGAGAATCTCCCTTTGAGCAAACCTAGACCAAGAGGCACCATTCCAATCAGCCAGGGAGCAGGTAAAGGCTCTGGAACAGAGGTGCTTTCCCCACGCAGGACACCCGTAAGGCCTAAGGAGAAATCATTAGCTTCAGGAGAAACAATAAGAGGATTTATTCTAGTGGCACTGACTCTAAAGTTGCCACTATCGTTGATACCAATGGCGTTGGCGCCTTGGGTTGCGCTGGGGGTAGAAATGCCCGAAGGAGTCACGGTCAGGTAGTACTTACCAGGCTCTAAGGAAATATTTAACCCACTTACGGTGAAGGTGTATTCCGGGTTGGGGACTGAATTTGAAGAATTTGTTGCTGTGCGGCCTGTAGGAGTCACCGTTGTGTCCGACAAACCAGAGGCAATTACAGTTCCAAGATTGCTCTGTGAAGTACCTGCAGAAACCCCAGAGAGGATTGCCCAGTTTGCCTTAGAGGGTGCTCCACTGACAGAGAAATTATTTGAAAAGACACTGTCTACCTGCCAGCCAGCACTGTCAGGAACTGCAAAGTCCTCAAAAAAAAGGTTTTCCGCAGCACCACCAGTTATGCTGACTTGGTTGGTAAGGCTTCCATCATTATCTCCGCTATACCAGAGTGTAGCGGCTTGGACTGGGAGCGTAGATAGGAGCACAAGGAGTGCACCCGGTAAGAGTACTTTAGGCAACAGAGCCATAACGTTTCTGAGATCCCTTAAAGAAATACACCAGAGAGATTTTAGTATCCATCTCCATAAAATGCATGTATTAACGAGCACCAAGCTTTGATAATAAGTTTGAATAAGAGTCTAGAGTCCCATGTCTAACAAACCCTGGCCTAAGCGTTCTGCTTCTGCAAAATTACCCTGTTCATGATGAAGGATAATCGCCCGTTGCAGAGCAGCTTTACAGTCAGCAATTTCACCAACTTTCAGAAAAACAACGCCTATATTTTGGTAGGCTTCTGCATAATTTGGATTCAGATTGATCGCTCGGCGGTAGGCCTCAATCGCTTCCATCCAGCGGTTCGAGGCTTTCAAAACCATGCCTAAATGGCAATAGCCCATCGCAAAAGTGGGATCAATTTCCACGGCGGTCTGGTAGGCAAGAATAGCGCTAGGAAAATCCTTCCGCTCTCTTAGTAGATTCCCTAAATTGTTGTAGGCTCCGATTTGAAGAATGGGCAAGATCGGTTGCTCGATCGCTTCTTGGTAATGGAATTCTGCTTTTCTGGGATTCTTGAGACGGGTGTAGGCAAGTCCCAGATGATAGTGCAGCTCATACAAAATCGCAGGATTGGCCTGATTGGACTGCAGTCCGAGTTCCAATAAGGCTCTGCCTCGGTCTGGCTCACCCTCTTCCAGATACAAAGCTCCCAATTTGCTACAGGCATAGGGTTCGTCTGGATGAGTAGTCAAAAACGATTCCATCGCTGCTTTTGCTGTGGCGAATTTATTGCGCTCGGCAATTACGCTGGCCCTATAGCCATCGTGTCGAATAGCCACATCTTGCAAAGAGCCAATCTGCCAGTGGGGTTCCTGGATCAGAAGTTTTTCCACACTTTCATCAATCATGGCGTGGTAGGGCCGGGAGTAATAGATTCCCGGATGCCTGCGAAAGAGCCGTGATACCAGCGAATAGGGAGATTGGGCCGCTCCAAGTTCTTGACAGACCAGATTAAATGCCAGGTACTCTTCCTTCTGAATCAATTGTCTAAGGAGAGGCACTACCTCTGGCACCAAAACTTCGTCGGCATCCAGCACAAGAACCCAGTCTCCCTGGACATATTTCAACGATTGATTGCGGGCTATAGAAAAGTTATTAGGCCATTTAAAGTGGTGAACCTTGGCACCAAATTCCTGAGCAATCTCAGGAGTTCGGTCTGTGGAGCCCGTATCCATGATCACGAGTTCATCCACAGCCTCGCGTACGCTAGCTAAGCAGCGGGGTAGATTGGTTTCTTCATTTTTGACAATCATGCACAGGCTGAGCTTCATGGCGGTAGATTACATAGGTCTGGACTTCATTGAACCTTACTACACCCTATGGATGTAACCGAAAAAGTAAACACTCCTTATTCGTCCCATTTTCGCCAACCGGCAGAATGGGAGCCACATCAGGCCTGCTGGTTGGCCTGGCCGAGTCATGAAGACCTTTGGCTGGAGGATTTAGAAGCCGCTCGTACAGAATTTGTGGGCCTATGTCGGGCGATTACAGAACAAGGCGGCGAAACGCTAGAAATCCTAGTCCCGAATCAGGCACAGCAAGCTTTAGCGAGTGAAGCGCTGAAGGGTCTTCCCGTTATCTTTCACCGGATTCCCTTTGGCGATATTTGGCTAAGAGATACCGCCCCGATCTTTCTGATCAATCCTCAAGGAGCCATAGCCACCGTCCGTTTTCGCTTCAACGGCTGGGGCGAAAAGTATGTCCTACCCAATGATGCTCAGGTCGCTGCCCAAATTGCGGAGATTGTAGAACAGTCGAAACAGTCGAAACAGTCCGGCGGTATAGCCTTTAGCTTCCCTTGGGTCTTAGAGGGAGGCTCTGTCGAAGTAGATGGGCAAGGAACCTGTTTGACAACCCGTCAGTGTTTGTTAAACCCCAACCGCAATCCATCCATGACTCAGGATGCCGTAGAAGAGGGATTGCGGGAGGCGTTAGGTATTGAAAAGGTCCTCTGGTTGGAAGAAGGACTGCTAAATGACCATACAGACGGTCATATTGATACCCTGGCCCGCTTTGTCGCCCCTGGGATCGTGATTTGTATGGAGGCACGGGATCAAGAAGACCCTAACCGGGCCGTTTTAGAGAAAATTGCCCAGGATTTAGCCTCTTTTACCGATGCTCAGGGGCGTTCTCTAAAAGTAGTACGCATTCCTTCTCCGGGTAAAATCCTCAATCAAGCGCAAGAGGTGATGCCTGCGAGCTATGTCAATTTCTACATTGGCAACCGCACCGTCGTTGTCCCCACCTATTGCACTCCCTATGATGCGGAAGCCGGCACCCTTATCAGTCAGTGCTTTCCTGACCACCGGACCCTAGGGCTATCGGCTAAAGCTATCCTTAGAGGGGGAGGTGCTTTTCACTGCATCACCCAGCAACAACCGATCTCTGTCTCAAAATGAACGCTCGTCCTTCCGAATTGTTTACCGTAGCAGCCCTCCAAACTTCTTTCACAGAGGATATAGCCAGCAACGTCGCTAAGGTGACGGACCTGGTGCGCAAAGCCGCCTTTCAGGGAGCACAGGTGATTTTGCCTTCCGAGCTTTTTGAAGGGCCATACTTCTGCCGAGAAGAACGGGATGAATTTTTTGATTGGGCCAAACCGCTCACGGAACATCCGACGATTAGACACTTCCAGCAATTGGCGCAGGAGTTGGAAGTCGTGATTCCTGTTTCTTTCTTTGAAAAAGCTGGACAGAACTACTACAACAGCATTGCTATTGTCGATGCTGACGGTGCGCTCCTGGGGACCTATCGCAAGAGTCATATTCCAGATGGTCCCGGCTATGAAGAGAAGTTTTACTTTCGGCCCGGCAACACAGGCTTCAAGATATGGCCTACCCGATTTGGCACGTTAGGAGTAGGGATTTGCTGGGACCAATGGTTTCCTGAGTGTGCACGAGCCATGGTGCTCCTGGGCGCCGATATCCTGCTCTATCCCACGGCCATTGGCTCTGAACCGCAAACGCCGGACTTGGATACGAAAGACCCCTGGCAACGCGTCATGATCGGTCATGCCGTTGCGAATGTGATTCCCGTTGTAGCGGCGAATCGGATAGGAACCGAAGGAGAACAGACCTTCTACGGACATTCTTTTATAGCCAATCAGCGTGGAGATAAAGTCGCGGAATTGGGCAGAGCCGAGGAAGGAGTGGTTTGTGCCGCTTTTGACTTGGCTGAAATCCGGCGCAACCGGGCTTCATTTGGCTTCTTTCGAGACCGTCGACCAGAGCTTTATGGGACGTTAACGGCTCCTTAATTCTTATTCAATACTGCATTTTTCAGGAATTCCCGAGTTGTGCCACTGAGTTTGGGGAACATTTAGTTGTGTGAAGAGTCCTAAATATTCACAACACCTTCTATCTATCCGCTGGTTAATACCCAGGTGCGTTCCTGGACTTATTCCGGAAAATACAGGCCCTGGTCAAGAATTTGTGAGGAGAGTTTATGCCTTTTGCTTCTATGCACATTAGTCAGTGGGGAGAAGTTTTATGCTGATTGACTTCGGTGGCTTGATTACCGCAGGTCTATTATTCGCAACCCTTGCTTTTGGTGCGTCTGTCCTTCTCGTAGTGCTACAGCGGAATTTTGATAATTCCCTCTTGGGCAAAACCGATACCTCCGGACTTTCAGCGCTGACTTTTATTGCGGTGCACATTGGGGCAGCACTGGCGACCTGGGCTCTCACAGATCAATCGGGGGACGTGTTCATCCCCTTGGTTCTGAGCTTGGTCGGAGGTGGCTTCGCCGCTCGTTCGCTGAAGAACTACACCATGGGCGGCCAGCTATTGTTGATCACCAATGTTCAGGTGATGGTATTTGGAGCTATTTGGGGCGGTTGGTTCGTTTCCACCATGCCCGTGAGTGATACGACCCGTACCCTAATGCTAATCAGTTACCCTTTATTTGTCCCGGCTTTCTTTGTCGGTTTATTCCAGACCGTAGAGCAGTGGGAAGTCCTCTGCCGCAAAATTTGGCTCCGTCCTCGCAAACCGCTTCCGGTTGGTCCTCGCTCCTACTACCCCAAGGTTTCTCTCCATGTGCCTACCTGTTCTGAGCCCCCTGAATTGGTAATCGCGACCTTAGATACCCTGGCGAACTTGAACTATCCCAACTTTGAAGTCTTAGTCATTGATAACAACACGAAGGACCCTGATTTATGGCGTCCGATTGAAGCGCATTGCCGTAGACTTGGTAAGCGTTTCCGCTTCTTTCATCTGCAAGAGTGGCCGGGTGCCAAGGCTGGTGCCCTTAACTTTGCAATTACGAAAGTGGCTCCAGATGCAGAGCTTATTGCTGTTATTGATAGCGACTATCAAGCCGATCCCGATTTCCTGGCCTCTTTGGTAGGCTACTTTGATGACCCGAAGATGGGTTTTGTGCAAACGCCCCACGACTATCGAGAGTGGGAAGATAGCCCCTACTTACGCATGTGCTACTGGGAGTACAAGTGCTTCTTTGAAACCAAGATGGTTAGCCTCAATGAGCGGGATGCCGCTTTGACCGTAGGAACCATGTGCGTCCTGCGTCGCCAAGCCCTGGAAGAAGCTGGTGGCTGGGCGGAGTGGTGTGCTACTGAAGACTCAGAGTTGTCTATTCGCATTCATTCTCTAGGCTATTCTTCGGTCTACCTGCCCTTTACCTTTGGTCGGGGCCTGATTCCTGAGACTTTCTTCGGCTATAAGAAGCAGCGTTTTCGGTGGACGATTGGCCCTGTACAGGAACTCAAGCGCCATTTCCGCCTGTTCCTGCCCAAACCGCTGGCTCAGCCTTCTCAGTTCACAGTGGCTCAGAAGATTCACCATCTCTGCCATGGCCTAGGCCACCTAAATATAGGTTTGCGATTCCTGCTCATCCCGGTCAGCTTTGGGATTGTGGCCTCCATGCTGATCCATCGTGAAGTGGTCAATGTCCCCCTAGTCCTCTGGGTCTCTGCTTCCACTTCCTTGATGGCGGGAGCCGCTCACTGGTGGATGGTCTATCGGGGCGTGATGGGCTGCTCATGGAGAGATATGTTCGGCGCCTTGCTTGCTGGTAGAGCCCTCAGTCATACGGTTGCCATTGCCAGTTTCTGGGGCGTCTTCACCCGCGAAATTCCCTGGTTCCGGACCAATAAGTTCAAAGCCTTGCCTGGAGGTTTGGAAGCCCTGAGTTCTGCTCGCGTAGAAATCGCCTTGGGTATCTCTACCCTCGCTTTTGCGATCGCCGCTTCCAATATCCTGCCTGGCCCAGGATTGCACTTCATGCTGATCATCGGAGCGTTCTATCAGAGTCTGGATTACTTCATGGCTCCTGCTTTAGCACTCTTGGCCGAACGAGATGTGCGGATACGCCAGCTGGCTACAGAGACAATGGCAAAATCTGTAAAACAGTTGGTCAGTGGTGTAGCGGCTGAGTGATAGATAAGTAACCTGCTGATAACTTTGGAGAGACGTTTAGATAACGTCTCTTTTTTTTGAGGATTTTTCGGCCCTTAGATGAGAATTTCAGGCCCGACACAGTCATTTTTAATTACATATAAAAGCCAACTAAATTTATCGAAGGATCGAAAGATCGTTCAATTGACATTCAGTAGTCCCTCAGTATAATAATGCTGAGATATCTACGCATTAAACCGGATGTCTAACCCAATGTACATTCCTGGATCTATAGCAACAGAGATTCTTCTATGTGCATCCCTCATGTTTTCCTGAATGTACACAAACTCTTCTCGATTTAGACAGCACCGATTATGTTTATCCTGCTAACTTTTCCCTTATCTACAAAATTCTATGACAAGCACACCTGGCGTTCAGATCACTATCGACTGTAGAAATCCTGATTTAGATGATGAAGAGCTGGAAAAGTTAACCCAAAGCCTTCGGGATGGAATGCTTGACTTAGACGAAGTAACGGACGTTAAGCGCGTGCTTGATCCCAATCCACCCAAAGGGAATAAAGCACTGGGTGCTGTTTTAATTGGCCTGTTAACAACCGAGGTAAATATAAACAGTATTAAGGTGCTGTTTGGATTTCTGGCCGACCGCTTGGGGAACAAACCGATTTCCATGGAAGTAGAAGCCAACGGCAAGAAACTCAAAGTGACAGCCAACAGTCGGCAAGAGTTGTTAGCGGCAGTTCAGACTGCCCAGCAATTTGTAGCATCCATCTAGGAGTTCACAAATGGCAAAGATGGCCTTGCTGATTGGCGTCAGTGAGTATGAGCTTGGACTAAATCCTTTACCTGCAGCAGTTAAGGATCTAGATGCCCTGCAAGAAGTGTTAATTCATCCCAATATTGGTGAATTTGCAGCATCAGATGTAACTTTGCTCAAGAATCCTGATCGCCAGGTTATGGAAGAGGCAATTTATACCCTGTTCGCGGGTCGCCAGAAAGATGATCTGTTGCTTTTTTTCTTCTCAGGGCATGGTATCAAGGACGATAATGGGACCCTTTACCTGGCAACGCGCGGTACGCGCAAAGCACCTCAAGGAGAGCTCATTATTCCCACAGCAGTCTCTGCCAATTTTGTCCACGACAGAATGGATTGCAGTCGCTCAAAGCGGCAGATTGTGATTTTAGATAGTTGTTTTAGTGGTGCTTTCGCAGAAGGAATGTCTGCCAAGAACGACGGCAACGTTGATATTCGCAATCAGCTAGGGGGTGAAGGAAGAGCGGTACTGACATCCTCCAGTTCAACGCAATACTCTTTTGAACAGGAAGGAGAAGAGTTATCGCTTTATTCCCGTTTCTTGATTGAGGGGATCAAAACGGGAGAAGCCGATCTCGATGGAGATGAAGTTGTTTCCATCGACGAACTGCACGAATACGCCAGCAGAAAAGTACGTGAAGTGAAGCCAGAACTGAATCCAGAAATTTATGCTTTTCGAGAGGGCTTCAAAATCCGCCTAACGAAAGTTCCACCGGGTGATCCGCTCAAAAAGTATCGCAAAGAGGTTGCCCGGTTCATTAATCGGGGCGAAATCTCTTTTGTAGGACGTAAAACGCTGGATGTTTTTAGGACTCGTTTGGGACTCAAAGCAGCGACAGCAGAAGGGATTGAGGATGAGGTTCTAGAACCTTACCGCAATGATTTTCGTAACAAGCTTCAGCAGTATGAGCAAGTTTTTAGAGCGTTAAGCGAGCGTGAAGAGCCCATTGACGAAAGGGATCACGTCGATCTGCAAAACCTGCAACAGATCTTAGGACTGAGGAATGAAGATACCGTACCCATTGAGGTGCGTGTAGTAGCTGCTCTGAAGGCTCAAAAACAAAATCTACAAGCCTACGAACAAGCCTTGGGAGACGCACTGCGGCAAACCTATCCCTTGAGCAAAATGCAACAGCGCAAGTTTCAGCAGATGCAGCAACAGATGGAATTGACCGATGCAGAGATAAATACCATCACCGTTCGTGTCACAGCAGAGGTAGAAACGTATCGACAGCACGCGCAGCAGTATGAGCAGCAGTTTGCTAGCGCAGTACAGCAGCAGTACCCCTTGAGCGATCAGCAACAGATAGAGCTTCAGTTGTATAAGCAAAGCCTGAGCTTATCGGAAGTGGATATTGCGCCTATTGAGGCCAAGATCACATCGGAGATTAAAACCTATCACCAGAAAGTCCGAAATTACAAAGACGCCTTTGTTCAAGCGACCCAAAACAAACATCACCCCAATGAGGTGATTCATCAGCAATTGCAGCAAACCTGGCAAACCCTGGGCTTGGTTAAAACTGATGTCCAAAGCGTTGAAGCTCCTATCCTCGCTCAAATTGAAAAGCACCAGTCAAACATGCATCAGTATGAGCAGGAGTTTACAGAGGCTACACAACAGCAATACCCATTACTAGAAGAAAAGCGACTGAGCCTGCAGCAGCGCCAGCAGCAATTAGATCTGAGCAATGAGGATATTGAACCGCTCCAAACCAGAATTACGGCGGATCTTGAGGAACATCTGCAAAAACTTAAGCAGTACAAGCAGGTCCTGAGCGCAGCTATCCAGTTTGAATATCCCTTTAATGAACCTACCCGCGAGGAAATTAGACGCTTCCAACAGGTATTAGAACTGAGTAATAAGGATGCTGCACGGATCGAAGAGCAAATTTTAGCCAATCAAGGGCTTAAGCCTCCCGTCGACAAGCCAATGGCTGAACCACCATTCAAGTCTGAATTTGCAGGCTTGTTTCCTCAAAGTGAGCTGACAGCAGTAGACAGCTTTTTAGCACCACCACCTGAACAGTTTTTAACTCCAGAGCCACTACCGCTTGCAGTATCTAAGGGACAGCTAGGACAGATGCAAATGCAATCAGAGCAAGTCATTGCAGCACCTAAAGAACAACTTAGAGATGCAATGAGAAAACCCTTGTTAGGGCCAATATCTAAATCGAGGTCTAAATATCACTCGGTGCCAACCATGATATTTACAGGAGCAGGTATCGCGATCTTCGCAATGGTGGGCACTGCCTTTTGGCTAAGAAACAGGCCTGCTCAGCCCTCAATCCTGACTATTTCTAGTAATGCTCAGGTAACCCTTGCTAACGCACAGCAACAAGCGAAGGAGGGCAAATTGAAGCAAGCAATTACAACAGCATCTAAAGTTCCAGAGAATGATCCTGCCATTAAAGAAGCAAAAAAGTTGGTTGATCAAAGTTCAGAAATTCTAATTCAACAAGCAACTAAGCAATATGAGACAGGAAAATTGAACAAGGCCATTGATATCGCTAAGTCAATTCCTGCAGATAGCATTACAGGAAAAAAGGCACAGCAGTTAATTACTCAATGGAAGAAAAAACGGGCGTCTAATATTGTTAGAAGGAGGAAAGAACAGAAAGCAAAGGAGCAAAAAGAATGGCAAGAGGAAAACCCTCCGGAGCATGAATCAACTATTCCTAGCTATCATACGAGATATTCACCGAAGAGGTCACAACAAAGACAAAATTTACCATCACAAACAGAGCAGGTTCAACCACCAAGACAACAAGGAAACCCACCTAAAAGCTCAAGTTCTTGCAGCACACCACAACTCTCGTTAGAGGAGGCTGTTCGTCTGGGATGTTCATAACATGCTTGCTGTTAAGTATTGATTAGCGATAAAGGATAATTTTTGGATAGAAAATAATCAATTAATACAGGATGAGACATTGCATATGAAACGAGGTATTATTCCGTTAACATTTTCTCTTTCCATTTTAAGCGCGATTATAATCCTGAGCAGTACAGAAACTAAAGCGGCTCAAGAAACCAAGGAAAAATTAAACAGTTATGAACTGCATCAATCTGCCCAAACAGATAGACAAAAACCATTAGAAAGCTTCAATCAAGTACCTATGCGAATTGCTCAAACGATCGAAGGGCGTGTCTATAAACAGGCTCAATCTCCGGTAAAAAGTATTTCTGCTCTTAAAGACGTCCATTCTAATGCAGAGTATTTTCAAGAACTCAAATCTCTGATTGAGCAATATAGTATAAGTATTCATCCATTTAGTGACGAGACTTTTAGAGGCGAATTGCCCATGACCCGAGCTGAGGCTATCGATTGGCTTGGCTCAGCTTTGGATAAAATGTACTCCATGGGAGAGTCAGCGTGCCTTGTTCTTCATCGACCAGCAGAAGTTCCAGCCCCAGCAGATATTGATCAAAAAGCATATTATTATGAGTCCTACAAGACTCTTCTGAGAGGACTTCCAGAAGCAGTTAAAGAGAAACGTTTAGTCTATGGAATCGAGAAAGAAGAAAGAAAATTCAATGGAAACAATGCTCTAACCAATGCAGATACTGCAGTAATTCTAAATCGCTATTTTCTTAGAGCTTTAGAAAGATTTTTAACCTTGCCTGTTTCATCTAATCCAGATAGAGCATTGCTGATTGCCAGTACACACTTAAGCCCTACGCACAAAGAACCTCTTCTAATTACTCAGATTGCTTCCATTTCTGAGATTACAGATGTTTCTAAGTCTGAATGGTACTATGGCGATGTTAAGGAAGTAGTAGAACGTTGGAATCTCATTGATACACCAGATCATAAGTTTCGTCCTAATCAAGTAACTACGCGGGCAGAGTTTGTTCTAGTCTTAAGTATTGCTTTAGAGCGAGCTAAAGAATTAGTCTCTAAAGCAAATGCTCAATGTTCAGCTAAAACTCCTGCAACAGAATCAGTTGACAATTTAAAAATCTCAGTTCCTATTAGCTTTGCTTTCAAAACAGCACAAGCCTACAGCCTATGCGTAGAAGATATTCTGCAACTCCGTCTGGACCGACAAAATTTTCAGAAAAACGGCAGAACCAGTGATTGTTTGCCAGAAGTTTTTCAAAACTACTCAGCAAAAGGACTTTCTAAAAATCAAACGCTTGAGCTACTTCAGGCAGCAAACACCTATGCAACAAAAGATCTTTCCATAAGGCTGTTTCCCCTACAAGGACAACGCTCTAGAATTCAACAGCTTTTTGGTTTTGCCTACGAGATAGATGCACCAAGGTAGTATGACTAAAAAGTTACTTGGAACGTGGTCTCTGCAGCGATTACCTGGATGCATTACGCGTCCCTTGAGTCCTGACCGCGCTGCATGTACTCAACTACGCAACGCTTCGCTGGACCTCTTGCATAAAACAAGATTTTAAACGTAATTATGAAAGTTTCAGCTCTTAAAATGGCATTTTTGTAGGATTTCTGTTGATCTTAGTGTTGGAGTTTTCATATAAAAGTATGGTTATTTATATGGCTTTGCGCTAATGTTGGCTTGTGGCAAAAACCAAATTTGACTGGGATACAGAGAAGGATGCGCTCAATCAAGAAAAGCACGGCATTTCATTTCCCATTGCTCAGTATGCTTTTGCAGATTCACTTCGCATCATTGCAAAAGATGAATCCCATAGCCAATCTGAAGAGTGATTTTATTGTTTTGGTGAAGTTGATGGTGGCATTCTAACGGTGCGCTTTACTTATCGCGCCTCTGTTATTCGAATTATCGGCGCTGGTTACTGGCGCAAAGGAAAGGCAATCTATGAGCGCGAAAATCAAATACACAGATGAACCTTTGGGTGATGTTAAGGTGATTGCAGATTTCTTGCCATCACCGGCTG
This sequence comes from Gloeobacterales cyanobacterium, assembly GCA_038245785.1. Classification (GTDB taxonomy): domain Bacteria; phylum Cyanobacteriota; class Cyanobacteriia; order Gloeobacterales; family PMM-0068; genus Sivonenia. The sequence goes on from JBBRSB010000006.1 coordinate 125,074, forward strand.
AGCTGGCATTCAATGAAGAAGGTGTCAAAATTACACTCGTATTGAGTAAAAAAAGCATTGAGTTTTTCAAGTCTGAGGCAGCAAAAAACCGTACTCAGTATCAACGTATGATTCGACGCTTAATTGATGCTTACGTTGACGCACACAACCCTAACCCATCATTCAAGCGCGCCCCTTAATTTAGATATTATGCTTGACACTCCCCATCGAATGAAGGGTATCAGACAGGCCTCGTTTGGGAGGGACCGAGCAAGGCTGGCAATGGATGGAGTTGAAATGAGGTTAAGCCAAAAATCTAAATGATTTCCCCTGAATCCTAATTAGGATAGAACTAGACTAGCAAGAGGCTGCACCATGACTCCAAAACTCGAAGCAGCGATCGCTGCTATCCAACCGCTTTCACCGACAGAGCGCCAACAACTGCTCCAACTCCTCATCCAAAGTAATCCATCCTCAAATTCCCAAACTGACCTCAAAACGTTTAGTGACCAGTTTTGGCAAGGTACTACGCTCAATCAGCTACTCGCCAACTAAACGCCCACGACCGTTCATAACCTCAAAGATCTCGCTGCTGACTTTTGGCCCGAAGAAGACTCCATTGAGGAATTCCTCACTTTCTTGCGCCAACAGCGCCAAGGAGTAATCTAAAGCGTCCGGCAATTCATCGTCTAAATTTTGTAAATTTTTCTAATTAGATAGAAATAGATACTATCTGGTAAAATCTTGCGCAAGCTGAGAAGTAAGGGCGCGGGTTTCCCAATCAGATAGCGCATCTTATTACTGCCATCTGTGGCTGCTTTGAAAATTTCTTGCGCTACTAATTCGGGAAGTTCACCATTCTTACCTGTTTCTTGGGAAAGCTTATCTACTTTATCGACAAAGTTCTTATACATCGTCAAATCATCGCGCATGATGAATTGGCGACTACTGCCGTAAAACTCAGTTTTGATACTGCCCGGTTCGATAATTTTGACTTTGATATTGAACGGTTCCAGCTCATAGTGCAAAGCTTCGCTAAAGCCCTCGACGGCCCATTTGGTCCCATGATAAATACTGTACAGAGGAAAAGTGACCCGTCCTCCCATACTGGCAACTTGAATGATTATGCCTCCCCGTTGTTCGCGCATATGGGGAATGATCGCTCGGGTTACCCGCATCAGGCCAAATACATTGGTATCGAACTGCTTTTCGATGACTTCATCGGACATAGCTTCAAAAACTCCATCGGCTGCATAGCCTGCATTGTTAACCAAGACATCGATCTGACCAAATTCTTGGATCGCTTCCTCCAAAGCCCTCTGGATACTGTCAGAATCCGTAACATCCAGACGATAGAGCTTAATATTTGCGACAGTCCCAAGCTCTCTTTCTTGGTCAGGATTACGCATAGTCGCCGCTACATTCCAACCCTGGTTCGCAAAGTAGAGGGCCGTAAGTTTGCCAATACCGCTTGAAGTCCCAGTGATAAAGGCAGTTTTACGTTTGGTGGGACTCATTCTTGACTCGCGCGTCGTGTTGGCTCAAAACAAGTGTAGCGGCTTGGAAAATCAAGGCTACGTCCGTAGTCATTCTGGGAGAAGCCGTTGAAGTTGCAGCTTACACCTTTCATGATTTGACCAGCCAACAACCTCTTTTTTCTCTGTCCAAGGTCTTTGTGAAACAATGGAGTCCTAGTTTTAACAGGCAACAGGATGAAGGTTTTGGTGGTGGGCAATGGTGGCAGAGAACACACCTTGGTTTGGAAACTAGCGCAATCTGCAGACGTGGAGCGGGTATTCTGTGCGCCAGGCAATGCAGGTACAGCCCTAGAACCTAAAAGCCAGAATGTTGCGCTAGAGGTCCTTGACTTCGCAGGACTCGCTGAATTTGCCCAAAAAGAAGGGATTGACTTGACCGTGATTGGTCCGGAGGTGCCGCTGTGTAGGGGCATTGTGGACTACTTTCAAGAGCGCGGACTCCTCGCTTTTGGCCCTAACCAAGCAGGAGCCCAGATTGAAGGTTCTAAATCTTGGGCTAAAGAATTCATGGTCCAAGCAGGAATCCCTACGGCTAAGTCCCGAACCTTTACAGACTTTGAATCCGCAAAAAGCTACATCCAACTTCGTTTAACCCAGGTGCGCAAACTGGTGATCAAAGCGGATGGGCTCGCAGCCGGGAAGGGCGTAGTAATTGTGAAAGACCTTGCTGAAGCCTTGAGTGCTCTGGAGTCTATGTTCCAGGGCTTATTTGGCAGTGCGGGATCTGTCGTCGTCATTGAAGAATTCCTAGAAGGTCAAGAAGCTTCTGTTCTGGCCCTTTGTGATGGAAAAACCATTGTTCCTCTACTAGCAGCCCAAGACCACAAAACTATTGGCGAAGGCGACCAGGGACCGAACACAGGGGGCATGGGAGCGTATTGCCCTGCTCCTGTGGTCACAGCGAAAACGCTTGCCTTTACGCAAGAAGAAGTTCTAAACCGGGCTTTGGCAGAATTCCAACGTCGAGGAATCGATTACCGAGGCATTCTCTACGCAGGTCTTATGGTTCATCCAGATGAAACTGTCGCTGTTGTGGAGTTCAACTGCCGTTTTGGCGACCCAGAAACACAGGTAGTGCTTCCCTTATTAGCGAATCCGTTGGAACAAGTCTTAATCGCTACGGCTAAGGGGCAACTTCAGTCCGTTCCGTTGCAATGGCATCCAGATTCTGCCGTTTGCGTGGTTATAGCCGCAGGAGGTTATCCCGGACCCTACTGCCAGGGCAAAGAAATTACAGGTTTAGCCGCTCAAGTTGCAGAAACGGTAGTTTTCCATGCGGGAACAGAAGAACGAGATGAGCGCATTCTTACGAAAGGAGGACGAGTTCTAGGCGTGACCGCCACCGCTCCGACCCTAAAGGAAGCCGTAGACCGTGCCTACCAGCGTTGTAGTTTTATCCAATTTGAGGAGGCCTACTACCGAAAAGATATTGCTAACCGAGTGCTGAGAACTTGAGGCTGATGATTTTCTAGAAAAATACCCACACAAAATACAGCGCCCCAGCCTTTAGAGCTAAGGCACACCATTCAGTTATGGGTAGCGTGGTTGGAGGCCTAGACTGAGCTAAGGACATCCCTGTATATCACTTGTCTGGCGTACATAACCAAGGTTGAGGCGACTGTATACTCGGATTTTTTATGGAAGTGAATACCCCATAGAGTAGTTAGTCAATGTGGATGAGAATTAAAACTTGCTCTTACGAAGTTTTGGCGGGACGAACAGTTGGAAAGAAGTAATCTTTTCCCGTCTGCTTCTTCGTTTGAGCCCCTGAACTTAGTGTGTAAGTTGATGGACTAACTATACTCTTTTCTCACATCTAAACAAGTACTTGAAAGAATCCTTAACACTTAGCTTACTATCGCAATACTTGCTCTTATTTGTCGATTTCTTGCTACTACTTGCACAAAGAACTCTTAGGGATATACCCACACAAAATACAGCGCCCCAGCCCTTAGAACTGAGGCACACCATTAAATAAATAGATCACGGTTGGAGCTTAGACAATGCTAGAAGCATCCCTGTGTAACACTTTTATGGCGTATCAGACCGAGGTCGGGGCGACTGTAATTTTTGGAGCTTTTACGAACAATGTGCAACCCTTTAGAATTAACTGAGGTGGATGCAAACAGAGAGTCGTTCTAACGAAGCTTTGGCGGGGCGAACAGTTAACAAGGAAGTTATCTTTATCCCGTCTATTTCTTCGCTTTGAACCGTTTAACCAATGAAGGTTGATAAATTAAATATAGCCTCTTTCAAAACTCTTGCAAGCACTTAGAAAAATCCTTAACATTTGGTTAAATTATCGCAATATTTTCCTCAGGAAGCTGGGAGTGCTGGAACGGGGATCAGCAGGTCATACAAGTCATATGGATCAGGCCATAGGCCGATGTTGTATCCTCTTTCTGTAGTACTCAAGCAAGACCTAGGCTTCTTTTTATGAACAGACGGATTAGAAAATCCAACAGAACTGGTCAAAATATGCCTCGTCGGAGGTCCAAGGGATCCAGGTTCAAGCTGTGGTCCGCAGCCATGGCAGCAGCGTTTATCGCTGGAGGAATCCTCTGCTATATCCAGTTCTCTCAGATGCCTACGTCCGCAGCACCAGCAGCAGGCACGGCCCAAGAGGCCACCACTACCGAGACCAAGGCTCCCGCACCCAGCTCTTTTGTAGAGATGACCCCAGAATCCCGCAAGTTCAGGGTGCCTGTGATCATGTATCACGATGTCAAAAAGAAGAAAGATGTCTCCTACGATGTGCCCCCGAGGAAATTCCGGGCGCAGATGGAGTCTATTAAAGAAGCAGGCTTTACCCCGATCACCATTGACCAGCTCCATGCCCATCTCACCGAAAACAAACCGCTACCCCAAAAACCAATTCTGCTCACCTTTGATGATGGTTATCTTGGGAATTATGCCGAGGCTTATCCGATCCTCAAAGAGTTCAACTATCCAGCAGTATTCTTCATCGTCCCTGCTTATGTAGGCGTGAAAACGAGCAAAGACCACGTCACCTGGGACCAGCTCAAAAAAGTGGTGAAAGAAGGATTGGTGACGGTAGCTGCCCATACGATGAGTCATCCGGTAGACCTCACGAAGTTGGATGATGCCAAGCTCCACCGAGAACTGTTTGAGTCCAAAGCGATCCTCGAAAAAACGCTGGGGGTTCCGATGAATTACCTGGCCTATCCCACGGGTAATCGGGATGAACGAGTGACCGCGCTTGCAAAAGAAGCAGGGTATCAGATGGCCTTCACGATGGATGAAGGCTACGCGGGTGAATCTGCTGATATCTTGCAGCTCAATCGTTTTGGACAATCTAATCTAAAGCTTGCGCTTACAAAAGGAACGGGTGAACAGGATACGGACTTGTCTATTTCTCGTCCTCCTGTCAATTTTGAAGCCAAGCTCTCTTATCTCTCCGTAACCGTGGACAAAGTAGAGCTTTCCATGGCTGTGGGAGGCCGTCCGGTCACGTTTCATGGAGATGGACGCAATAGCTTAGAAGACTATTTAGCCCAAAATCCTGGGACACAGGCTGCCGTGAACGGTGGATTTTTCCCTTTAAGAACCCGTGAACCGGCAAAGATGATTGGTCCGATTCTGAGTACCAATATCACCACTTTTGAGCCAATTGTCCTTGCAGAATCCGGAGGCTTGGCGGGTCGTCCTTTGGTGATCATTAGTCCCAAGGCTTTTGTCGTGGCTCCCTTCAATAGGGGCTATCTCAATACGCTGCAGGGCATCCAATCCCTAGTTCCCGACGCAACCGATGTATTTCTGGGTGGAGCTTGGCTGGTTCGGGATGGACAAGGTCAGACCAAAGAGCAAATGGATAAAGTGATTGACTCTTGGATGCAGACCCGCCATCGCTCCTATATGGGGATGATGGGAGACGGTCGGTTTGTGGCGGGGATTACCCAGAATCGGGTCGATGCTGTAGATTTGGCCCAAGCCTTGGTGAAAGCAGGCGTCCAAGATGCCGTACTTCTTGATTCTGGAGCTTCCACTTCGCTGGTTTATCGGGGGCAACGCCTAACAGCCTATGAACCCCGACCCGTGCCCCATGCTATTTTGATCCAAACCAAAGAGCCTGTAAGCAACGTCTTGGATAATCCTGCGTTGCCCATAGCGAAAGGGCGTCCTTAGGCATAGGCGGGGCGAGGACCGATTACCATAGATGTAGAGCACTCCATCCAATCTATTAGACAACCCTATGGTAGGTCCTTTGACTAAGCGTACGCTGCAACTTTCTGGCCTTTGGCTCGCCTCTGCCTTGTTGATAACCAGTTGTTCCAACAACTCCTTGCTAGCCCAGGGAGGGTTAGGGAATGTCGCCCAACAGGTTTGGGAAATCGTCAATAAAGACTACGTGGATGGAACCTTCAACAATCAAGACTGGAAGGCTGTACGGGACCGCTTCGATAAACCGACAAAAGATACCAAGCAGTCCTATGAGAACGTTCGCAAGATGCTAGAAACCCTGGGAGACCCTTACACCCGTTTTCTAGATCCAGAACAATACAAAGCCTTGCAAACTACTACCACTGGTGAGCTGTCTGGGGTAGGAATCATTGTTGGCCTCGACCCAGACACCAAAAGAGTTGTGGTCATCTCTCCTGTGGAGGGGACACCAGCGGCACGGGCGGGGATTAAAGCAAGAGACTACATTGTTCAAGTAGATGATAAGACTACCAAGAATGTGACCTTAGAGGAAGTCACAAAACTGATCCAGGGACGCAAAGGAACCAAGGTGACTATGGTCCTAGAGCGGGAGAAAAAAGAATTTACCGTTACCCTACAGCGTGACCGGATAGAGATTGATCCGGTAATTGCTGAGGTAAAGAAAGATAAGGGTTTCAAAGTAGGCTATGCCCGACTTTCCACCTTCAATGCCAATGCTGTAGACAAGATGAGCAAAGCGATTCAGGAAGAAAACGATAAGGGCGTAGATGGCTACATCATGGATCTGCGGGCCAATCCAGGAGGACTTTTTACCGCAGGACTCGATATTGCGCGCCTATGGTTAGACAAAGACCAAATGATTATCAAGACCGTTTATCGGGAAGGGAAACAGGACATCATTCGAGCAGACCGTCCTTCTCTCACCAATAAGCCCTTAGTCGTTTTGGTCGATGGAGGGACAGCCAGTTCCAGTGAAATTCTCGCCGGGGCCTTACAGGATAATAAACGGGCTATTCTCGTAGGGGCCAAAACCTTCGGTAAGGGGCTGATTCAACAGGTGTACACCTTGAATACTTCAGAAGAGGGAGGGATAGGAGTAGCCGTTTCGATTGCCAAATACCAGACTCCTTCTGGAGCAGATATTCATAAAAAAGGGATCAAGCCTGATATCGCCGTGGAACTTTCTAAAGAGTTTACGGCTGACCAGATTGCTACCAGCAAAGATAACCAATACGCCAAAGCGCTAGAAGTATTGGAAGGTAAAATTGCGGCTCAGAGAACAAGTCAGCAGGTGGTGGTAGGAAGTTAATGGCCATTCAGCGTATACAAAAGCTTTCTGGCCTATGGCTGGCCGCTGCCTTGCTCATGACCGGTTGTTCTAACGATTCCCTACGGGCTCAGGGAAAAGCGGAGAATCTAACGCAACGGGTTTGGGAAATCGTTAACAAAGACTATGTGGACGGAACGTTTAATAAGCAAGACTGGAAGGCCGTACGGAACCGCTTCGATAAACCGACGACAGATACCAAGCAGTCCTATGAAAACGTTCGCAAGATGCTAGAAACTCTGGGAGACCCTTACACTCGTTTTCTAGACCCAGAGCAATACAAAGCGCTACAGACCAGCACGACGGGTGAACTCTCTGGGATAGGGGTAAAAATTGAACTGGACCTGGATACGAAGAGAATCGTAGTTATTGCTCCCATCGACAAGACGCCAGCAGCACGGGCGGGGATCAAAGCGCGAGATTTCATTGTGCAGATAGATGGCAAATCGACCAAGAATATGACCATAGAACAAGTAGCCAAGCGACTACAGGGCCGCAAGGGCAGTAAAGTGACCTTGGGCATAGAGCGGGACAAAAAAGAACTTACAGTAGCCCTACAGCGAGACCGGATAGAGATCGATCCGGTGGTAGCCTCTGTAAAGGAAGATAAGGGCCTCAAAGTAGGCTATGCTCGACTTTCCACCTTCAATGCCAACGCCGTAGACAAGATGCGCAAAGCGATTCAAGAAGAAAACGCGAAAGGCGTAGATGGCTACATTATGGATCTCCGGGCCAATCCAGGTGGACTGGTAACAGCAGGCATCGATATTGCTCGAATGTGGTTAGCTAAAGACCAAGTGATCATCAAAACCGTCTATCGCGGCGGAAAACAGGAAATTGTTCAGGCAGACCGAACGCCTTTGACGAATAAACCGCTGGTTGTTTTGGTAGATGGGGGCACGGCCAGCGCTAGTGAAATTCTCTCCGGAGCCTTGCAGGATAATAAGCGCGCTGTTCTTGTCGGGACGAAAACTTTTGGAAAAGGCCTAATTCAAGAGTTCAAGACCTTAAACCAGGAAGAAGGAATAGGCGTAGTCATTTCGATTGCTAAATACCAGACTCCTTCCGGAGCCGATATTCACAAAAAAGGGATCAAGCCCAATGTGGTCGTCGAACTTTCTAAAAAGTTTACGGCTGACCAAATTGCCACGAGTAAAGATAGCCAATATGCCAAAGCTTTAGAAGTTTTAAAAGGCAAAATCGCTGCTCAGAAAACGGGCAAACAGATCGGGGTTGGGCGTTGAGGCCCGTCATTCCAGAAGATGTACATCATAATGATGTACACTAGAGAAATAGTGTCTCGTAGTTCACATGGCAACTTCTCCTAAGTCAGAACGTCTCAGCTTGCGGCTAGACCCGCTTACAAAGCAAAAAATTGAGCAAGCCTCATCCTTGGCGAACTGCTCTGTCAATAGTTTTATTCTGTCTAGCGTTTTGGACAAGGCAGAACAGTTGATCCTTACTCATGAAGCAGTCGTGCTCAGTGACCGAGATCGGGATTTGTTTTTTGCGGCCATTCTGAATCCACCCGCGCTTAATCCAGCCTTGAAAGAAGCCTTCGCCTTGCACCAAAAGTTAGCTGAGTCTGATGTCTAGTCTGGAGACCCCCTTCCTCATCCAGCCACTTGGCAAAGAGCACGATAAAAGTTGTTTCTCTTGTGGTGTTGAAGCTCTTGATCGTTATCTCAAACAACAGGCCAGCCAAGATGTCAAACGACGCTTAACACAGGTCTTTGTGGTCGTTCCTAGAGAGATGCCGCAGACCATAGCAGGCTTTTACACCCTAAGCGCAACATCCGTACAAGCAGTTTCCATGCCTGAGGAACTTGCTAGAAAATTTCCACGCTATCCTCTACCAGCTGCCCTGATTGGCCGCCTCGCTGTTGCTGAGCATTTCCAAAGGCAAGGTCTAGGAAAAATTCTTCTAGCCGATGCATTGAAAAGAATCGTAGCCGCCAGTCAGAGTGTTGGCATGTTCGCAGCCATTGTCGATGCCAAAGATGAAAAAGCCAAGCAGTTCTACCTAAAATTTGGTTTTACTTCCTTCCATGACCAACCCTTGCGGTTGTTCTTGCCCCTAGAGAGCGTTTAGAGAAGCCCAAATCACCAGAGCCCTATTGTCTAGAGCATCGGTCACAGTGTCCACAAGCGCCGTGGGTAAAACCAAACGCTTGGAGCAGAAATTGCCAGCGGCATAGTGGAGTAGTTGCATAAGCAGCCATTTGTGGAGTAGCCGAGTCTTCCTCTAAAAATTGAGGATCAAATTGCTGCATCTGGAGCTGATATTCAAAAGGGCTATCCCACTTCAGGGCTCTAGCTCGCTGCAACAGCGCTAAAGCTCGATAGAACGTATCGCTAGAAGAAGAGGCAAATTGGCGCTGTACTTCCGTGACATGACCCTGTGCAGGAAGTTTTCGGGCGAGCATGAGGGCATATTTCTGTTGCTCCTGTTGTTGCGCTCTGAAATATTGCCGCATCTGCTTATCGGAAGGGTCAAGCCATCCCGTCGGTTCGCTGACAAGCAGCAGAGCTTCAGCAGGTTTTTGGTCCCTTCCGGCCCGACCAAATTCTTGCAGATATTCCTCTAGCGAGAGAGAAGGCTCATAGTGTAGCACCCAGCGCACATCTGACCGATCGATGCCCAATCCAAAGGCACAGGTTGCCACGACAAAGGGGAGTTCGCCCGTCTGCCACTGCGCTTCCACCTTGCGTCGTTGGTCCGTACCCATCCCTGCATGGTAAGCAGCCGTTTTCCAACCTAGCTCTTGTAGTTTTTGTGCCAGGTCCTCCGCCCCCGCACGGGTGCGTCGGTATACCAGCCCTCCCTGATTACGGTGCTGTTTGAGAAATTCCAACGTAGCCGTGTAGCGCTGGCGGGGAGTCCAGCAGGTCTGGACACGCAGAAATAAATTAGGACGATAGGGCTTGAGAATAGTCCTCTGGGCTGTCTCTAGTTCCAACAGTTCAACTAGGGCCTTGAGCGTGCGCGGTGGAGCCGTAGCTGTAAAAGCACAGAGGGCCGGAGCCTGAGGTAGAGCCCGACGGACCGCCGCCAGGCGCAGATAATGGGGACGGAAAGTTTCTCCCCAACTGATCGCACAGTGGGCTTCATCTAGAACCAGCCGAGCCACCAGACTTTTTTGCACTACGCTCCATACACCAGGATTGAGCAGTCCTTCGGGTGAGATATAGAGCAAATTCCAGGAGCCTTCGGCAATACCCTTTAGTACCGCTTTACGCTCTGGACGACTGAGTCCTCCATGCAGGGCCGCCGATTTCAGCCCTCGTTGACGCCCTTTGGTCACCTGGTCTTGCATCAGGGCCACCAGCGGCGTGACCACTAAAGTTAGGCCAGCAGTGAGCACGGCTGGCAATTCAAAGCAAAGGGTTTTGCCATAACCTGTGGGCAATACTGCCAAGAGGTCTTGTCCAGAGAGTACTTTCTGAATCAGGACTTCCTGCTGTTCGCGGAGGTCCTCAAAGCCCCAGACCGTTTGTAAGGTCTTTTTGATTGCATCTTGGGGGACTTCAGTCATAGGCTCAATGATGTGGAACCAGAATTTGTGCCCATCATCCAAGAAACTGGAAGCTGGTATGCGGTCCCCGCTACCACGCTTCAGGTAACCCAGGCCCTAGCTTGGGCAAGGACTAGAGCGATGCCTGTGGGCGTTCATCAATCCTTAGATTTCCCGCAATATCTCTACTTAGACCTAGAAAAACTGAACCAAGTGGTGAGCTGCAGTCCAGAGGACCGCGTGGTGACGGTGGAAGCAGGAATCAAACTCCAAGAATTAGACCGTTATCTGGCCGAGCTAGGCCAACAGGTAGGCATGGAATCCCATAATCCAGCGGCGACTTTAGGCATGGTCTTAGCTGGTGACCATTGGGGACCCCGCCGGGGCTATTTCGGTGGAGCCAGAGACTTAGTCCTGGGGACAGAGGCCGCCTCTATGGATGGAACACTCATTCAAAGTGGCAGTAAAGTTCTGAGAAATACAGCAGGCTATGACCTGACCAAGTTATGGATAGGTTCGAGGGGGACGCTTGCTGTCATAACCCAAGTCTCCCTGAGGCTTTCGCCTCTATGGACCAATCCCCGGACTCTTTTGTTGAGCTTTCGAATCCTGGATCGCGCTATCCAAGCGGCTGAACGCCTGATCAAAGCGCACGTCACGATTCAAGGCTTGGAGTTGCTGTCTGACACGCTGGCAAGGTCTTTGATTGTAGAGAGCGATACGGCGCCCTGGTATGTCGCTATCCGCATAGAAAATCAAGCGGCTCTGATCGCAAGTGAAATAGGCTATATCCAGGAACTGTGTGCTCCTCTAGCAGACCGGATAGAAGATATAAGTCTCCAGCAAACAGGCCTTTGGCAAGCGCTCACCTGCCCTAGTACGACAGAGCAAGTCCGGGTGGAAGCTATTCTTCCCGTTGGCTGTGTACAAGACTATTGTGAAGCAGTGGGCCCTGGAGCGATGCATGGCCATTTAGCCTGTGGCATGGTCAGTCGCTATTTGGACCGAGGGCCTGACCTACTCAAAACGATTCGTTCTTTGCGGCGGATTGCAGCTCGATTAGGAGGCTCCCTGAGAGTCTATGATCCCAGTGGCACAACCAAAGTAGAGGGTATTAAACGCTGGCAGGTGAAGATGAATACCCTCCAAGAACTCCTCAACCAAAGACTCAAAGACCAGCTCGATCCCAGTCGTCTCCTCAATCCAGGGGAAGAGCTGTGAGCGATAAGAGTGCCGAAGAAGCACTAAGCTGAAAAGAGTTTTTTACTGGAGTCCTCTCGTGCGTGCATCGACCCTGGCAGAACTCCAGGAATATTTGGGCCGTCTGGCTCATCCTCTGGGTTTTGTCCCGACGATGGGAGCTTTGCACCAAGGGCATCGGAGCCTAATGCGGTGGGCTAAGGTCCACAATCAAGCGGTTGTAGCCAGTATCTTTGTCAATCCGCTACAGTTCGGCCCTACGGAAGACCTGAACCGCTATCCTCGCACTTTGGAAGCCGATCTCCTTGTCTGTAAAGAAGAAGGCGTGGACCTTGTTTTCACCCCCACCATCGATATGCTCTATCCTTCAGGATTAGAAACAAACGGGGAAAACACCTTTGTCGTTCCTCCTGCCAACTTAACCAATAAGCTTTGCGGAAAGAGTAGACCAGGACATTTCACGGGAGTAGCCACCGTAGTGACCAAGCTGCTCCATCTCGTGCAACCTGACCGTGCCTACTTTGGCCAAAAAGACGCCCAGCAACTGGCCGTAATTCAACAGTTGGTGCAAGACCTACATATTCCCATCGAAATATTCTCCTGCCCCACCGTGCGAGATGAAGATGGTCTCGCCCTCAGTTCGCGCAACCGATATCTATCCTTGGAAGGACGGACAACTGCGTTGGTTATTCCCCAGACCCTAGCCTGGGCTAAACAGCAGATACAGGCGGGCGTTACGGATGCCAAAGAGCTTTTTAGTCAAGCAGAAATCACACTCTCTAAAGAAACGGGCCTGGCGTTGGAGTACTGCGCTCTGGTGGATCCTCAGCGTCTAGAACCTGTCACGCAATCGATCCAAGAACCGAGCATCCTTATGGTTGCCGCCAAGGTAGGCAACACACGCCTGATTGACAACGTCACCCTGGACCCACGACCCCCTATCATCGCTTTGGATGGTCCAGCAGGCGTGGGCAAGTCCACGCTCGCTAAACTACTTGCCCAGCATCTGGGGTTTCTCTACATCGATACAGGCGCTATGTATCGGGCCGTGACCTGGGCGGTACTCCAGCAAAATCTCCAGTCGGCCATTGAGCTACAGGATAAAGCAATCATCGGTCCTTTAGTCAAATCCTTGGACCTGCATCTACAACCGGGCATAGACCCCGCCTATCCCACTAGAGTTTGGTTAAACGGGACCGAAGTTACCCAAGACATCCGCACACAGCCTGTGACTGATTTTGTCTCTCAGGTATCGGCCTTCGGACTCGTCCGAGAAGCTTTGGTGACTAAACAGAGAAAACTGGCTCAGAACGGTGGAATAGTTATGGATGGTAGGGATATTGGCACCGAAGTATTTCCGCAAGCTCCCGTCAAAATTTATCTAACGGCTTCTGTTGAAGCACGGGCTCTGCGCCGCCAACAGGACCTGCAGGAGAAAAAACTGCCGGTCCCTGATTTGAAAATCCTGATCGAGGATATTAGCCAGCGAGACCATAAAGATTCCACGCGCAAAAAATCTCCCCTGCGTAAGGCTCCAGACGCTCTGGAAGTATGCACCGACGGCTTCTCTATTGAAGAGACGTTAAGCCGCTTACTCGCTATCTATCAGGAAAGAATTACGTATCTTTAATCTTAACTTTAGGAAACTTTCTTATTAGAAGATGGAGGGGATCGCAACTGTCCACTATGATGGAAGAAGCATATAAGATGTTCGGGGCAAACATTATGCTTTCATTGAAGGGACCGCTTACATGATTGCTATAAAGCTCCGCCCTTCAGGCCAGACGGTCAAAAGTTTTCAATTTCGCTCTACGCTTTATCTTCATCCAATTATTGACCTGCTTTTGGCCGAAGTAGTTCCTTTTTTACGTCCAGAACTGCGTTTGGGTCTACAAGAGGCTTTGGTAAATGCAGCCTTGCATGGCAACGGCTTAGACCCTAATAAGAAGATTGTGATCCAGTTTTTGATGACCTCCACCCATTATGTCTGGATTATCTGGGATGAGGGTACTGGCTTTTGTACAGAACAAAAAGAGCAGCATGACCCGCTGGATGAAAGTTGCCTCGACTGTGAACGCGGTAGAGGACTGTACCTGATGAAGCAAATCTTCGATGAAGTGCAATGGAACTCCCAAGGTAATCAACTGCACCTCAGACGGGGCTTAGACCGTTCTCCTATAATTCGGTAAGAGAAGCTAGAAAGAACCATCTCAGAAGCCACTTAGACAAATAGGCGGTACAGGGTAAGCTGCTCGCTGCGTCCCCGTCTCTCGCACTACATAAACCTGGAGGTCTTCCAGGCAGAGACAAGCTAAAGCTCCCGTCACCGTGCTGCCCACATCTAGACCAATCATGCCGGGTCCAAAAAAAGGCTCTACTTCTGGATTGTCATGAAGAATACAGGGCGTTGGCGTATGGCCAAACACAATCGTTTTACCGGGCATTGGAACTTCTGGAATTCCCCAGAAATCGCCCCGAATCCAGCGTAGGGCCTGTATTTTTTGTTGCTCTAAGGCTACCCCTCGTTTCACGCCCGCATGGACTTGGACAAACGAACCATGCTGGTGAATATCAGACAGGCTTCTGAAATAATCCAGAACTTCTACAGGAACACTGCCCCCAAAACTATCCAGTGTTTGGGTACCGCCTGCGGTTAGCCAGCGTGCGGCATAGGCAGGATCTTGATGCGCTTCTAAGCACATCTGCTCATGATTGCCTACCAAACAAGAGCCGTAGGTCCGGACAAATTCCACGACTTGGGCACTATCCGGGCCACGGTCAATCAAGTCTCCCCCAAACCAGAGCAAGTCATCTTGGGTGGGGCTGGCATAGTCTAGGAGCTCCTGGAGTAGGTTCCAGCTCCCGTGGATATCTGTGAATAAATAGTGCTTCATGCTTACTACATATTGTGCCTCGCTTAGATGCGAATCATCATGAGACCTAGATGAAGACGCACAGGGGTATAGTTAGAAATACACGTTTTTTGCTCACGTTTCTAGACTTAAAGGCCAGCACAGGATGAAAGTTACTCAGGAGAAGCGCCCCAACTCCCAAATTGGGCTCAATATTGAAGTAGATGAAGCGTCAACTCAGCTTGTCTACGACAAAATGGTGCAAAAACTTATGCGGACGGCCCGGATCCCTGGATTTCGTCCTGGGAAGGCCCCTCGTCCAATTGTGCTCCAGTATTTGGGCAAGGACTATATCAAAGCGGAAGCCCTGAAAGAGGTGATTCAGAGAAATCTGGAACAAGCTCAAAATCAGGTGAGCATCCCTGCTATTGGCGAATATGAGCTGACGGATCGATTCGAGGCTCTGTACACACAGTTTGAGCCAGGCAAGAGTCTCAGCTTCCAGGCTGCTGTCGATGTGGAACCAGAAGTCACCCTGCGTGAAGGTTATAACAACCTCAGCATTAAGTATGCCGAAGTCTCCTATGACCCCACCCGGATAGAGACAACCTTGGAAGACTACCGTAAGCGCAAAGCCACTTTAATCCCTGCGGCTGAACGTCCTGCCCAAATTGGAGACATAGCGATTATGGACTTCAGTGGCAAAACCGTAGACGATGGAGCTGAAATTCCTGGCGGTTCTGCGATGGATTTTCAGATTGAACTGCAGGAAAGCCAGTTTATTCCTGGGTTTGTCCTGGGCATTATCGGAATGAATCTGGAAGAGACCAAAGAAATCTCCGTTCGTTTTCCTGACCAATATGCCCAAGAAGATCTCCAGGGCCGTGAAGCGCTGTTTACAGTTACCTTGAAAGACTTGAAAGAACAGGAGCTGCCTGTCTTGGATGATGCTTTTGCCAAAGAAATCAGCGAATTTGAAACCTTGGATGCGCTGAAAGCAGAACTGGAAAAGCGTTACCGCGAGGAAGCTGAGGAAGCAAGCCAAGGCAATCGAGACATTGCTATCGTCGATGCGATCCTAGAAGGCACTACGCTGGAACTGCCTGCTACGCTGGTCAACCGGGAAGTTGAATTCCTGGCCAACCAAACGTTCCAAGATTTTCAGCGGCGCGGTATCGATCCCGCTGCCCTGTTTACTGAAGAAAATCTCCCCCAAATCCGCGCTCAGTTCCAAGAGGAGGCCGCTAAGCGGTTGAAGCGAACCTTAGCTTTAGCCGAGGTGGCACGGACTGAAAAATTGACGGTAGATCAAGCAGCGCTTGACGTTCGAGTCGAAGAGCTGGTCGCAGCCAGCCCAGATTTAGACCGCAAAGCGGTGGTTGACTTTGTCCAGAATGAACTGCTTACCCAGAAAATTCTCGATTGGCTAGCGGAACATTCTACAATTGAGTTAATAACGGAAAGCTCCACTGACCCTTCAACGGATGCAAATGAGGTTAACGATGAATCTTCCTCTGATAAATAGTCAGATGTCCTATGGTCAGATGCACTCTGGTCTGAACGTCCAAAATGTGATCCCCATGGTTGTGGAGCAATCCTCCCGTGGCGAGCGCGCCTTCGATATTTTCTCTCGCCTTCTGCGTGAGCGAATTATCTTCCTCGGCACCCCTATCGATGATATGGTTTCCAACCTGGTAGTAGCCCAGCTGCTCTTTTTGGAAGCGGAAGACCCGGAGAAAGATATTTTTCTTTATATCAACTCTCCCGGTGGTTCGGTGACTGCAGGTATGGCGATCTACGACACGATGAAGCACATCCGCCCGAAAATCTCCACGATCTGCGTCGGTCTGGCTGCTTCGATGGGAGCCTTTTTGCTCTCAGCTGGAGAAAAAGGTAAGCGCCTCTCGCTTCCCCATGCCCGGATCATGATCCACCAACCTTTGGGGGGTGCTCAAGGGCAAGCCACAGACATTGCTATCATGGCTAAGGAAATCCTGTATCACAAGACCAGGTTGAACCAATTGATGGCCGAACATACGGGTCAGCCTCTAGAGCGCATTGAACGGGATACGGATCGTGATTTCTTTATGTCTGCAGAAGAGGCAAAAGAGTATGGTTTAGTAGACCAAGTAATCGTTCGTCGTCCAGTTCCTGAGGCCCTTGCGGCACGCTAAGCGTCTCACGTTCTAAATTTGAGGTTGTAACTCCATGGCTACGAAATCTTACGATGCCCATCTGAAATGCTCTTTCTGCGGCAAATCTCAGGAACAAGTTCGTAAGCTGATTGCTGGCCCTGGGGTCTACATCTGCGACGAATGTGTGGAACTGTGCAATGAGATCCTGGATGAGGAGTTGTTCGAAGCTCCTATCCAGGCTCAAGCCAGCCGTAAATCCGCCCGCACTACAGGCAAAGAACTCAGCAAATCTGCACCCGATCTGAAGAGTACGCCCAAACCGCAGGAAATCAAAGGCTACTTGGACCAACATGTAATTGGTCAGGAAGAAGCTAAAAAAGTCCTCTGTGTAGCGGTGTACAACCACTACAAGCGTCTGGCCAATCGTTCTGAAAATAGGGACGATGACATTGAAATTCAAAAATCGAATATCCTCCTGATTGGCCCAACGGGTTCTGGCAAGACTCTGTTGGCCCAAACTCTAGCGAAAATGCTAGATGTTCCTTTTGCCGTGGCGGATGCCACGACTCTAACCGAAGCAGGCTATGTGGGCGAAGATGTAGAAAATATTCTACTCCGCCTCCTTCAAGTCTCCGATGGAGATGTGGAGAAAGCGCAGCGGGGGATCATCTACATTGACGAAATTGACAAGATTGCCCGTAAGAGCGAGAACCCTTCGATTACTCGGGATGTCTCTGGAGAAGGGGTACAGCAGGCCCTCCTCAAAATGTTAGAAGGGACTACGGCCAACGTTCCTCCGCAGGGTGGACGGAAGCATCCCTATCAGGAATATATCCAAATTGACACCAGCAATATCCTATTTATCTGTGGTGGCGCTTTTGTCGGTCTAGAGCGAATTATTGAACAGCGCACAGGAAAGAAGAGCATTGGCTTCATGCAAAATGCTGACCCTCAGAAAGACAAGCGGGTGATTGAATCTCTCAAGACGATGGAACCGGATGATTTGGTCAAGTTTGGTCTGATTCCAGAATTCATTGGCCGGATCCCGGTCATAGCGGTTCTAGAACCCTTGGATGAAGAAGCACTGACGCAGATCCTCACCGAGCCTAAGAATGCGATTATCAAGCAATATCAGCGGCTGATGAGTATGGACGGGGTAGAGCTTGTATTCGAGCTGGATGCCATCGATGCCATCGCCAAAGAAGCTTATCGACGCAAGACAGGAGCTCGTGCCCTGCGAGGCATTGTGGAAGAGATCATGCTTGAGATGATGTACGAAATCCCTTCCCGCAATGACATTCAGCACTGTACTATTTCCAAGGAAATGGTGGAGTCGCGCTCTACTTCTGAAATTCTATTTCATCCCCATTCTTTGCCGAAGCCTGAGTCAGCTTAGATACGGAAACTTCAAAGCACTCTTCCAGGGCAGCAATCAGGGCTTCGCAAATAGTTTCTATAGGTACAGGCTGAATTTCATTCAGTCCTACCACAGGATCTACTGTGCCAAAGACCTGTTCCATCAAGGAGCGGTCAGGATTTAGCAGAATGGAACCGTGCTGAAGGATGCCTCGGCCTCGACGTAGCTGGGCGCTACCAATCAGCTTCTGACCTTGCCAAACCAAATCGCCACGGGTTGCGGTGCCGAAACAACTGGTCTTGCCAATATAGCCTCGACCTTGGCTACCAAAATCGATAGGCACACCCAAACGGGCCATACCTTTAATCAAGAAAGCAGAAAGTTGCTGGTAAGTATGCTCCACAGTTCCTTGAAGCCCGCTACAGACAACCATATAGGTCAAGTCGCCGTGATGTAAGACCGCTCGGCCTCCCGTGGGCCTACGGACGACCTCTAAGCCCAGAGTCCCTCCATGAGCAAAGTCCTCCTTTTGGTGGTAGCCGATAGAGAGAGCCGCTGGTTGCCAACGATAAAAGCGCACCACCGGCGGCAGTTCTCCCGCCAAGTGACGCGCTAATAGTTCTGCATCTAGGTCCATATGGGTCTGACCGTCGGCTTCCATGTAGGGCCATAAAAGCCAGGACGTAGCCATTATCCGAGTTTCTTCATCTATTTAAACTTCTCAATCAGCAATTCATCGTACTCATCAGCCAAGGTCGCGACAATCGTAATCGCTCGAGAAACTTCACCAGGGTCTAAGTCTTGCAGCGTCCGAGAGCAGGTGAGTACTACCTGGTCGCCCTTGAGGGCAAAACGAGCCTCCAAAGTATCCAGCCAATTTTTTTCTAGCAGAAACTTATCCAGTCCTGCTTCATCCTTCGCGGGCAGGGCTAGGACCGGAGACCAGACGATCAGCGTATCCGCCGCCGATTCTCCCGTGAGATAGACAAAGACATCTACAGTGCCATAGCGGAATTTCCAAACATGCTGTGGAAGTTGAATCTTAGTATCCCGTTGGGGGTTTTCGCCCAAGGTAGAGATAATCGCTTCGACGGTCTCTACATAATTATTGAGATTTATATCAGCTTCGGTGTAAGGTTCATTTGCCTCAACAGACATCATGGCCTCCTGTGTGTTTCTCTCATTATGACGTGGCTATGACCCAATCTGGGTTAAGCATCCTGTACGTAGTGTCCGCATTGGCCTACATTATTGTTACGGACTGTTAACTACTGATGACGAATAAAGACTGGCTCAAAAGTGCGGGAATCCCTTTTCAGATTGCGATCCAAGCTCCCGAAGAAGGAGTTTGCCGTCCGATTTTTTTCGTCGAAGCTGAAAAAAAAGGAGTCCTTTGGATTCATCCTGACAATTATGACAATCAGAGACAGATTTTAAATGAAGCGAGTGCGCTTTTAGCGAGCACCCTTACTGCCCTAGAGGAGATGGAGGATGCCCTGTCCGCTGCGGTAAAGGGTCGCCTGTCTGTAGTAGTAGATGAGACGCTTTTCGACAGCGAGGAAGTTTTCATAGAGGATACGGAGAATTATCTGCGCCTAACGGCGAGCAATCTCCACAAAGCCTTTGAGCTAATGAGCAAGAAAAGTCAGGTGCGGTTTATTGATTTTTCTAGCACAGGCACTTCTGCCCAAAAAAATAAAAATCGTAAACGGGTGCTTTCCGGCATCCAACCTTCGGGAGATATGACGCTAGGCAACTGGCTGGGAGCGGTAGAGCTATGGAAGAAACAAATTGAGGAATATCCCAACTGTTACTTTTTTCTGGCTGATTTGCATAGTTTGACCGTTACGCCAGAGCCGCAAGAGTTGCGCGAACGAATTCGCAAAACGGCAACGCTCCTATTGGCTTGTGGTCTGGATATGGAACGGGCCGCCATGTTTCGTCAATCCCAACTGGGGGGCATGCATACTGAACTGGCCTGGTTATTTTCTTGCATCACGCCAGAGGGCCGCCTGGAGCAAATGACACAGTTCAAGGAAAAAGCACAAAAGCAAACATCGGTCGGCACTGGCTTGAAGATTTATCCGATTTTGATGGCTGCGGACATCGCTATTTATCAAAGCCATCTGGTGCCCGTAGGCGATGACCAGCGCCAGCACCTGGAGTTGGCCCGCGAGATCATCCGCAAATTCAACAGTCGCTACGGTCATACCTTTGTTGTCCCTAAAGCTTTAGTGCGGGAGGGTTCAACAGCGCGGGTAATGGACTTGACCGATGGCACAAAAAAAATGTCGAAATCGTCTGCGAACAAAGATGGCTGTATCTATCTATTGGATAGCCCAGATGAGATCAACCGCAAAATCAAACGCGCTAAAACCGATGCGATTCGAGAAATTTATTCAGATCCGATAGCGAGACCCGAGACCACCAATCTCCTGGGAATTTACCAAGGACTTACCGGATTGAATGATGAAGCGGTTGTTGCTGAATTTGAAGGGCAAGGGCACGGAGCGTTGAAGAAAGCACTAACAGAATGCTTGATTGCTAAGTTAGAACCTGTACGAGAACGCTATGCTCAATATTCGGCTGAACCAGGCTATGTGGAAGGAATCCTGAAGCGGGGAGCAGAGCGTGTCTATCCGATAGCCAATGAGACCTTGAGCAAGGCTAAGGAGAGGGTTGGTTTATAAAATTAGAATGGTTAGACTATAAGAATATGCTTGATTACAGCTAAAAACTTAGAAGTCGGTAGTTTTCTATCTTAATCACACATACATTTCAGTGCTTTATTTTGTGTTGACTTTCAAAAAGTCTAGGGACTTAAGGTAATCCACCGCAGGGCAAACGGCATCAGTAACCCTGTCAATGCTCCAGCTAACACCATAGTTACTGTTAGCTTAGCGGCATGCTTTTGCCACCAAGTAAGGGAACTTTCTAAATCACCTTGGTCATCTTCATCTTCTTGTGCCCCTGTGAAATAGAGGTTGTAAAAGATACGGGCCTCGTCATCAGAGAGAATGGTATAAGCCTGGGAGATTTCTTCAAAATGTTCTTTTGCACTAGGGTCTTCGCTGACATCGGGGTGATACTGGCGTGCCAAACGCAGATACGCATCCCTAATTTCTTCTTTACTGGTAAAGGGAGGAATATCTAAGACACTATAAAAATCTTTTGCCATAGGTGTCCATTTACGCCTGGAACAGGATATTACCGTGTAAACACTTAAACAGCATGTAGCCAAAGTAACATCGACTTCTCCGGTTACCCCGATGGATATGCAGATCTGAACCAAGTTCTAAATGCTGAAACGCTTTTCTAGAGAGGCTGCCTGGGTAGTTACCCACGCACTACTGCCATCTAGCCAATACTCTTTCTTCCAAACAGGAGCATGGTACTTCAAGGTGTCAATGGCATACTGACAAGCCTCAAAGCCTTCTTTTCGGTGAGGAGAGCCAACCGCTATGATTACTGAAATCTCACCGATATGTAGCTTGCCGATCCGATGGTGGATCACTACTTGGGTAGTATCGGGCCATTTTTGGTGAATCTGGTCCGCGATTTCAGCAAATACTTTGAGGGCCATCGGTTCGTAGGCTTCGTATTCGAGAAAATCGACTGGTTTTTTGGCCGTTTGATTGCGCACGGTCCCGCACATGAGATTCACAGACCCATTGGCGGGGTCAGCGGCCAAGTCATAGACAGCTTGGAGGTTAAGTGGGTCTGTGGTGATGATCAGTGGTTCTTGGGCCATAGCTGCATTATCGCAGTTCCATAGAGCAAGATGGGAGTAGCAGCCAGTGATTTGAGGATAGGTCCTATGGCTCAACGAACTTCCAAATGGGATGCCGGACGATTTTGGCAAACCCTGGTTTATTTCAAGGTACTGGAACCACCAGCCTGGATACGTGCTCTATTTCAGGGCGCAAGTGCTCAATCTGGGGGAGGAAAGATGCCCATAAACAATATGATTTTTGATTTTCAGCATCCATCTCAGGATCTAAAAGAAACCTGGGGTGCGCTAGATGATGTAGTGATGGGTGGGGTCAGCCAGAGTGGAATCCAACTGGTTGAAAATTCGGCTTTATTCTCGGGCAATGTTTCTACCGAGAATTCAGGCGGGTTTGCCTCGATTCGTACCCGAAATTTTGAAACGCCCTTTGATCTATCTGCCTATACAGGTCTGGAACTCCGCTTGCGGGGAGATGGTAAGCGCTATAAATTCATGCTCCGCAGCGAAACGAAATGGGACGGTGTTGCCTACTGTTATTCTTTCGATACGGTAAAGATACCTGGATAACAGTACAGATTCCTTTCACCCAATTGATTCCCGTCTTTCGGGCCAAAACCCTTAAAGATATGGCCCCCCTTAATACGCACCAAGTCTCTTCTTTCCAAATCATGCTCAGTAAGTTTGAGTATGACGGGGGATTGAATCCATTTTTTGCACCTGGTTATTTTGAATTGCAGGTGGAATCAATTAAGGCTTACGGGTGACGCCCCCCTGCCCCCCAACTTTGGCAGGGCTGATTCATTCCTGGAAAGGCTGTAATCCAACCCCTCAGGCCCTTGCGGGCCAGCTCCCCTTAAGGGGAGCCTTTGCTGCAAAGAGGCTCAAGCTTATGAAATGCACCGCACATTGATTCTAGAAAGCTCAGGCATCCAAGCAGTAGAGAGAGTGGACTATCGCTTGGGTAGTGTTTGCACCCAAATCCAAACTATCTTTCTGCCCCCAGAGGAGGCTCCCCTTGAGGGGAGCTGGCCCGTAGGGCCTGAGGGGTTCAAGACTCAGGAGTATGAATCAGCCCTGCCCACCCTTCGGGAAGGCTAGGGTGGGGGCTGTTGATAATAGAGGATCTCTGATTCAAGTCAAAGTTGAGATTAATGATTTTTGCAAAAGTTCTAACTAGTTGTCTTACCCTTATATGTAGCCAGAGCATCCTTACAAAAACCTTGTGCACCAGGAAATAATTCTGGACATCTCTCATCAACCACTCTGAGCAAATCCTCAATATTTGGATATACTTTGTCAAGCCAATGAGGAAACTCACCCAGAAGATGTTTTATAGGATGAATAGCTTTATAAAAATAAATGTATTTCCCTCCAAAGTAATCAGTATGGTTAGACTTGATGGTTCCTAATTTAAGAACAAGTTCTCCCTGGAAAAATGAGCTCTCTTCATCTGCAAGCAAATCACCAACCCACGGGGAAATAACTTTCGCTACTCTTATTGCAAGAGGGTTATCATTGATGCCTGTAATAGTTTTGAATAGATCATAGGAATATCCACGCATAGTTTCAAGGCTGAATGCAAGTGATTCACTTTCACTCTGACCATATTGTATTGGGAGTGAAATATTGAGAAGGGATTCGAGTAACATATCTTTTCGTTCTTGAACACCCACTATAAATATTGAATAAGTAGTTAATATAAGAGGATACATTCTCAAGCAACGACCCTCTATTTTAGAGGATATACCTATCGGTTCTCTGACAGCTTGGGCAAGAATAGTCACAGCCTTTTTGACTAAATTAATATACTCTGACTGGTGGTCATAGCGGGTAATGTTAGCTAGGATGCTTGCTAGACGTTCACTCTTAGTTTCTATATACTTAATTGCTTTTAGGCATGTGTCCCTATCATTTAGGCCAAGATTCCAAGGACAAACTTCAGAGGGTTCCTTCATCACTTTGGCAAGGTCACGGGCTTCTTTGAGAACCAAATCTTCCAAACGTATGCGATAGCGCACAGGTTCAGACATGCACCTCTTAACCTCAGACAGCAGAGCTGTGATGCTGTGGGGTGGATTTCATGAGCCTTCTTCCAGTGATTCAACTTTCAATAGAAGAGTTTTGAAGAATTCATCTGCGCCCATCCCTTGAATATCTCGCCCTCGCCGAAAGTCTATTAATTCTTGTGCTTCGGCACTCGGCTCGCTGTAAGCCAACCAGTATAACGAGTAACGGCGGTTAGGCATCCGCAGAATGGCATTACGTAAAGCAGTGTCCCACTCTCCAGACCATCCAGCCGGGATCAAACCAAACTCATCAAGAATTCTATCCAGATAGGTATTCATTGAAGGATTATAAGTTGCTAATTCCGTAGGGCTGTTCTTGATGCGATTATCTTTGTAGTCTCCATGTATCTTAACGACTACGCATTTTTCATGGACATAAGGTGGAGCCCCATTTATATTCTCTGGCTGGTCAATCACCATATGCTGAATCCCCTCACCTCTCAGGGCATCCTCCATAAGTCGGTCAAAATTAGTTGTCAGGATCATGCGAACATAGCCTTGACTAACTAATTTCGCTACAGTCTGATGCGCTTTTGTAGGGAGTTTTTTGCCCTCTTCTTGTTCAGTTTCTGTAGGTTCGAAGTAATTTTCTAAAATGCCCCGTCGCTCTGATTCAGTCTGAGCTATCTGTTCCAGTAATTTACTATAGTCAGGTTCTTCTTTATATTCTTTCCGGTACCAGTCATAAGGGTCTTGCTCAGTCCACCCATTTGATAATGGAGCGGCTAGCTGACGAATAAGATCCAATGTAATTTCCCAACCCGTTGGTATATCTGCGGATCTGGAGAGGCCAGAACCAAGGAGGAGTGCATATACTCCCTTTTGACGGTGAATATTAACAGCTAACTCAGACAACCTGGCATCTTGATCCATAGTTACATTCACAGAGAAGAGACTGGGCAATTATAATCCACCCAAACTCCAAAAATGTACCGATAAGCTCTCAAGAAGGATGCTTCTCCCCCCAGAATTGGGGGGCCGGGGGGGCAAGATTCAGAAAAATTCGTCCTTACTAGGATATTCCATTAGACTCTCAAGATGTTTCATTCTAATAAGTTTAACAAAGCTTATATCAGCACAAATCAACCTTAGCAGTACAGAGTTTTCATCAAATAGCTCTGGTACTTTGAATTGGAATCTATCATGCTAAAATTTGGCCGAAGTTCTTCTGAGGTCCAGATGGAATTCGATCTAAGCAAGTGGGCACAAATCATACTCGGTTTAATCGGCGTGCCCTTCGCATTATTTAAAGTATCCAAAGATCGCTTTGATGTCTCTATTGGCAAGCAGAGTCAAAGGCGCGAGGAGTACAAGTTCGCAAAAGACTTCCTAGAGGAAATCAAAAACAATCCAAATATGCACCCGTTTGCACGGGAAAAGGGATACAAAGCTATCGCCCCAGACAAACAACCAGGAGTCGGCTTACGAGACAAACTGGGGGCTAAGGAAATTGAGTATCTGCTTGCTGACAAAAACAATCCTGAGCTGGCGCTCAACAATTACATTCTCGGTCGGCGTTACCTAGAAAATATTTTTGATAATGAAACTCCAAAAATTGCCTTCAAAAAGGAGTACGAAGTCAACTGGTCAAGAGGGGTACACAAAAATATATGTTTTACCTTGTACTGGATTTTTGGGTTCTTTGCCTTTGCACCCCTCTTTTTGTACTTACTGATTCCGTTCTGGCCTGAATCCGGAACTTCTGCTTAAAAAATGGAACTGGGTAACCTGGCTACTCATACAGCTCCTTTCTCTGGATATCTTTGGCCCCGTCGCGTGGTTATCGTTGGGGGTTGTAACTGGTATCAATCACGCAGAGGAGCTTGTTCATGGGATCGAGCCTCCTCGCCTTCATCGAGAGTTATGGGAACACTTTCTTAGCTTGAAAAAGGCCATCCTTTCATTCTCTAACGGAGGCAAATAAGAGGAACAGGCAAGAGTCTGTGCCAGTGAGGGAACTACTGGCCAGCTCTCCCCAGACGCAGTTCTTCTATCAAGTCCCGTATAGCCACCTGGTTACTTTGGGCCAGGGCTTGCGCAGCCTCTGATGCTTGAGCTGACCTTTGCGCTGATTCCAGGAGCGCATGTCGGTCCAGGTTCATCGCGGCATTTGTCCGGCTCAATTCTGCCATAGCGGAAACCAGAGTTTCGATAGTTTTAGATTGCCGCTCGGCAGTTTCTGCTTGTCTTTCGACGGTGACGGCTATTTTATCCAAACGGTCGTCAAACTGCTCAAACCATTCACCCTGTCTTTCGGTGGCGGCGGCTATTCTATCCAAACGGTCGTCAAACTGATTACCCTGCCTTTCTGCAGTCTGTGCTTGCTGTTGGGAAACATCTTTAAGCTCTGCGATACTTTGGGCCTGCCGCTGAGCTACGGCTAAGAGTCCTTGCAGTTGTACATCAATAGTGTCTAAACGATCTGCACTCATCATCGCTCTCCTGTGGTTTCATTGTACATTTATAGCCAGAAGCCCCTCTATTCTCTGTCGTACACATTTATGGGGTGCCCGATCCTGATCGGTGCGAAGTTCACCTACCATTTGTCCAACCTTTTTTGAGAACAACCCTTTCTATCTTAAAATCAAGGTTTTGGGTGAGCTGACCAGCGGAGCTTTAAGGGTGAAGGTTGTAAAGTTAAGATAGGACTACTGAGCATTAGATTTAGCCTTAGCTCAATGTGAACTATGAATCAGTGAAACAAGCCACCTATCTTTGATAGTCCAAAAGCAGTAAATAATAAAGGAAGCCCCGATGTCTGAAATTACTTTGAACACTGAACAACTAAAAACACTGCTTAAAGTTGCGATCGTCGAGATTTTGCAAGAACAAAAAGAAGTCTTTACGGATCTGATCCTTGAGACAATGGAAGATATTGCTTTAGCGCAAGCGATCAAAGAAGGCGAAAGCACTGAAATTGTTAGCCGGGAAGCAATTTTCAAGATTTTGAGTCAGCAATCGTGAATGTTGAATTCAGAAAAAGCTTTGAGAAAGATCTTGGCAAAATCAGAGATTTAGAACTGCTACAAAGAATTCAAGCCGTTATCGAAGAGGTCGAAAATACTAGTAGCCTAAAAGATTTCAGCAACGTTAAAAGACTCAAAGCAGAGGGAGACTACTACCGCATTAGAATTGGCAACTATCGAATTGGTTTCTCCACACACGGAGATGTTGTAACCTTCGTTCGAGTGCTACATCGAAAAGAAATTTATCGCTATTTCCCATAATTAGTATTGCAAGAGATATTACTTCCAGCTAATCGGCAAAGTAGGGGATAAAGACCAAACTTTAGAAGCCGTATAATCTTCTGTCTCTTGGTCCAATACCTGAACTACACGGTCATAAATAGCCTGCGCTTCTTCTAGTGAATTACCAATACTGGTTAGCCCCAACTTTCCGTATTCTGACAGAGAACCGATCAGATGAAAAACTGTACCTGTCTGGGTACTGCTATCAAAATGCAGTCGATGATAGGCAATGATATCCATCAAATCGGTGGGCAGCAAGCCACGGTATTGTTCTTTTTGTAAATTGTCAGAGGCGATGTAGTACTTAGGATGACCTTGCTGACTGTAGAACAGTCCATTTTCTAAATTGTAATGGCCGTGGGTGAGGAACTTAAGCGTCATAAAAGGATGGGTAGTCCCACCCTTACGCAGATTGATTTCGATTGCCTGGAGATCCCAAGAACCGTCTGTTTGCTCTACGGCGATAAAATCTACCCCGAAGCGTTCTAGAACTCCTTTTTCTGCAAGATTTTCGCCAATCCGCAGACCCAGCTCCTGCAACGCTAAGCGATAACATTCATCGGCAGGGAAGGAGCAACCAAGAAAAATTTGTCCATCAGGTCCTCCTAAGATTTGGTCATGGGTCGATAGGATTTCCACTTCGCCCGTAGGCGCAATCCGCCCTTGAACGCTGGGAGAACGCTTTTCTTCACCTTCGATAAAGGCTTCGACAATCGCCCCCAACTCTGGGATGCGACTACTGAAACTCGTCCAGGTTTCAGACTTGGACTGGAACCGTAACGCAGAGAAGTGAGCCTGTAGCATTTTTGCTTTTTGCTCAGGAGACTTGGAACTTGCGCTTTGCATTGGCTTCAGATCTAAGAGTGCATTTCCTTCGCCCGAAAAGCCTTCATTTAATTTGATTACCATCTGCTGGATATCAGGCTGCCGCTCCCATAGCGCTGCTGCTGCTATAGCCAGATCTTCCACATTCCGCACTAATTCGCTGCCATCAGGATGAGGTACTGCACACTCGGCAAAAATACGCCGACTGCCACTCTTAGTCCCTAAATAGAGAAGTTCAGGAGCAGCGGCTAAGAGGGGGATGCCTAACTGAACAGACAACTCCTGTTCTAGGTTCGTTGAGTTGTAGCAGATGATGTAAGACCGCCCTGGACGTAGGGCTTGGCGAATGCGCTCTATCAAGCGTGGACGTTCCAAAATCTTCTGTGTTAGGGGTTTTTGCGAAGAATCATAGGTGGACAGCAATAGTAAACGGTCATGGGCATGGGAAAAAGGAATGCCCGGTAGTAATTGCAGATAATAATCCACCACAATCGGATGCAAGGGCTGAGAAGTGATGTAGACCAGCCGGGTGCGGGGATTCCAAAGGCGGATCAAAGAGAACAACAACCGCTCTTCATAGTGATGATTGCCGGGAATCTTTAAAAGTTCACGTTGATCGATGCTATGGGAAGGGAGAACCAGAATGTCATAGTCTCCCAATTCAAATTCTTCTATCTCCTGCCAGCGCTGACGCAACTGCGCCTGGAGCGCTCGGAAGGTATCGGGTATATCCGTGTCTAACATAATTAAGGCCGACCTTGAGCCTCTTGTCGTATCTTAGCTTCTTTTCTCACCACCAGCAGGAGCCGTCACGTAGAGTTACAGTTAACACTATGGCTCTTTCACCATTATTTACCGAGCAGTTTTGGGGATGGGATATTCCTTGTCCCTACGACGAAATCATTGATGTCCGCTCTCCCTCAGAATTTGCGGAAGACCATATCCCCGGTGCCATCAATCTCCCCGTCTTAGACGATGCAGAACGGGCTAAAGTCGGAACGCTCTACAAGCAAGTGAGCACCTTCGAAGCGCGCAAACTAGGAGCAGCCCTGGTTTCCCGAAATATCAGTCGCCACCTAGAGGAACACTTTGCCTCTAAAGATAAAGACTATCGGCCTTTGGTCTATTGCTGGCGGGGCGGACAACGTTCGGGCAGTATGGCAGCAGTCTTAGTGCAGGTTGGTTGGCGGGTGACTCTGGTACAGGGTGGCTACAAGACCTATCGAGCCCATGTCCGCCAGCAAATACAAGACCTGCCCTCGCAGTTTAACTATCGGATTTTGGCGGGAGCAACAGGCACTGGCAAAACCCAGGTCCTGAAGCGGTTGGCTCAACGAGGAGCCCAAGCGCTGGATTTGGAAGGTCTCGCTCAACACCGAGGCTCCCTACTCGGAGCCCTTTTGGATGTTCCCCAGCCTTCCCAAAAATACTTTGAATCGCTCTTGGTCGAAAAATTGCAGCAGTTTGACCCGAAAGAAGCGGTATGGGTAGAGGCAGAGAGTAACAAGATTGGACAGGTCTACATTCCACAGGCCCTCTGGCAAAAGATGCAGCAGGCCGAGGGCTTTGAAATCCAGATGCCTTTAGCCCAACGTATCGAACATCTGATTAAGGAATATCCCTATCTGGGCACCCATCCAGAAGTACTTAAGGACAAACTCCAGCAATTAAAATCCCGCTATGGGAAGAAACAACTGGAAGAGTGGAATCGTTTAATTGATGCCCGGCAAGGAGAGCTGTTTATTGGTCTGCTCCTAGAACAGCACTATGACCCCAGCTATGCCCACTCCTTTCATCGTTGCTATCCGCATGTACAGCAAACAGCTTCTTTATTGGACACATCCGTAGAGCAGATTGATACTTTGGTCAATGAGCTTCTAGTTTCCACCGCTGATCTATCAGATGAGTCATCAGCTCTTTCCTCAACAGAGAGCACTGCAGGAGATTCTACCCATGCCGCATCTCGCCCGCATTGATCTCTACCCGATTAAATCCTTAGATGGTTTGACTGTAAACCAAGCCACCGTGCTCTCCAGTGGTGCACTCCAGCATGACCGGGAATTTGCGCTCTTTGATGAACGAGGCAAGTTCGTTAATGGTAAGAATAATAAAAAAATACATGCCATCCGGTCACATTTTGATATCCAAAAGCAAGCTCTGAGCCTACAGCTAGATGTGCAAAAACACGTTTTTCATATAATTAACGAACATCTCAAGTTAGAAGCCTGGTTTAGTGACTATTTTGGATTTCCTGTCAGCTTGAAGCAAGACATCCAGGCAGGTTTCCCTGATGATACCTATTCTCCAGGACCAACGGTGATTAGCACCGGAACACTTAAAGAAATCACTTCTTGGTTTCCTGGTTTGAGTCTAGATGAAGTCAGAAAACGCTTTCGGGCCAATCTCGAAATTGATGGAGTTCCTTCTTTTTGGGAAGACCAGTTATTTGCTGAAGCAGACCAAGTTGTCCAATTTCAGATCGGTGAAGTAGCCTTCGCAGGAGTCAATCCCTGCCAACGTTGCCCAGTCCCTACACGAGATACTTTGACAGGTGAAGTGTATCCTGATTTTCAAAAAACATTTGTTAGTAAGAGAAAAGAAACCCTGCCAAACTGGGCTCCCAATAATCGATTTAATCATTTCTATAAACTTAGCGTAAACACTCAGGTTCTTGATCCAAATGGTCCCAAAACTTTAAATATAGGCGATGAAGTAAAGATAGTAGAGTATATAGCAACCCCTCAGTCCCTACGGGACAGCTCCCCTTAGAGGCTATCCATTACGCAAAAGTCTCTAGGATAGCCTCAGGGGCTAGGGTTTAGCGGTGAGTTGTGCCCCTTCCAGTAGGTGAAAGAGCACGCCGATGCCGCGCCAAAGGGTTTTCAGTCCGGGTTCCCCATCCCCTTTACG
>JBBRSB010000007.1:0-151337 GCA_038245785.1 Gloeobacterales cyanobacterium
AGTGCTAAAAGTGTTTCGAATCCTAGCTGGACCGTATCGCAATCGACGACGGCGATTTGGATTGCGTTTGAATCTGATAGCAGGGATCTCCAATTTTGAACGCTTCCTAAAAGTTCCAGCCTGATTCGTGCAAGAGCTCTACTTCTTGAGTGGCATCCGTCGAATCTTGAGATAAGTCGTTGGTCACGACAAACTCCGTTCTGTTGGTGGAAACAGTAACCCGGAACAGTTTCACCTTCTTGTCTTTTGGAAAGCCCCGCACCTTAATGAGCTTACCGTCCCTCAATTCACCCGCACTCCAAACCAACTCGTCAATCCGCTCGTAAGGCTTAGTACCCCCGCTGTCATCCACGCGACGGTTACGCTTGAGCGGACAGTAGTAAATTTTGCCCAAAGCATCAATCTGGGCCAGCAGCTTCTGAGCTGCATACCAACTATCCATCAGCACCGTGCTAAATGGCAACTGCTTGCTATGCACGACCCCGCCCAGCATCTCGGCCACATGCTCAAGTTTACTGTGACCGTCTCCCGCTGGGTCATACAGGCGATAGTCAATCACCCAAAACTGTCCCGTTTGGGCATTTACGTAGACACAGCTAATGAGCCCAATCCCGAGAATCACTCGGTGCTCATTGCCACTGTACTGTCGGCGCGTCAGCTCAATAGCCGATGAGTACTGTTTGTCTAAGACAGTGTCATCGAAGAGGAGATAGGCGTCGTCTGAGGTTTGGACAAGTGCTTTTAGGTTATCCCACAATAGGTGTGGAGTGAGCTTCTCGCCCCGAAGATAGCGATTAATGCGGTCATGGCTGATTCCATGAAGATGGTCTGCCAAGTTCGTTACGGTGTAGTTGATGGGACTACTGAGCAGATATTGGCAGTAGTCCAGTTTGGTGAACTTCATTCCTCAAGTTTAGTTTTTCCCACTCCTTCTCTTTCATTTGCGTAAGTCCTGGCAATGATGGTTACCAGTTGAGAGATGGTAAAGTGCCCCTAGCTGTATGGGTAACTTTTCATGGATCCAAAGGTCAAAATGCGCTTGGGCTGGATGTAGTTTTATCAGATAAACGAGTAATTTCAGCCCCGCTGGCCGTCGGCTCGATTGGGCAGTCACCCTAGCAAACGTGGGAAGCGCTAGTAACCTCAACCCCCACATGGGAGAAGGTTAAGTCGAACTATGCCTTGTCTAAAGAGCGAATACGAGACGCTGATTACCTACGGAATATTGACAAGCCAAAATGGGTCTGGTTGTTGTAAACCATCATTGTGATTCACACATATCCTTTGTCCGCAAAGACGCTGTCCATCAAGCCTTGGAGCAATTGAGGCACAGGTGCTCGGTCATCAACATTCCCAGCAGTTAAAGCAACATTGAGTAATTCTCCCTGGTCATTGACTACCAGGTGAAACTTGAAACCGAAGAACCAATCTACAGAGGTTTTAGCGTGTTGGGCCGAGCCTTGAAAGACCTTATGTTGAGGAATCCGGCGATTATGACAGACTTTGTGTCCGGCAGGCGGAGCCGAGAGGCTGGTGGAATCCATAAAACTAACTTCAGTACAGGAACCAAAACAATGGCGCAAATAGGCATACAGCGGAAATAGGACATCGGGCATCCATTCGACAAACCGTTGATAGCTGACTAAGCCTGGAAAGACTAGCCGCCAGTGCACGCAGACCTTTTCCAGATAGAAAGCTTTGAAATTGCGATAGGCCGACTGGTGAATGGTTCCTGAGCCCTGCCAAAGGAAGGTAATCAGGATGGTCATAATCTCACTGAGGCACACGCGGCGGGCTCGGTTGCGATGCTTCAGCTCATCTTGGAGTAAGTGTTGTTGCCAACAGAGTTCAAACGCTTGACAGAAGTCATCGACGCAGCAAAAAAAGTTCTTCTAAAATAGTAATAGAACGAGCAGATGGGTTGTGAACTAAGCACTTTCAGCTTATCTGCTCTGTCTTTTCTTATCTCGAACTCACGTTTCTTTAATACTGCTGGCAACGTTACTGCCGATATCATCCAGCGGTAAATCAACAATCCTCACCATGGGTAGGCGAATAAATTTGCTCGTGTCGCTTTTTCTTCCAACTCTAAAGAGACGGGCTTCCAGGCATTCTGCACTACCCTTGTGAGCGAGATTTCTAACGCTCTTATATGATGCTGATGAGGAAAAACCACATCAGAGTGAGTGCTTTATCTTCTACAAAGTAGGATTACATGTAAAACTCGAGATCTTACCCGCTCGTACTAACGCTCTACCTCTGGCTCTGCAGGCCGCCATCGATCTGTATTTACCTCCAATTCTGGTTGTTCTAGTCGTTCTATATTTTTTTGATTGTATTCTTCGCTGTCGATCGCTATCTGATGCAGATCTCAATTTCCAAACTTTTCCGCTACGCAAACAGCGATATCTTCTGATAGTTCCGGCTTGTATCATCTCTCTTCCTCTAGCTTTACAAGACGCCTCAGATGTGAATGTACCTAAAGATGAGGTACTGGTAGTACCTGAGTGGGCTGGCATAGAAGTTGCGCTCATGGCAATCGCAACCACTGCTGAGATGCAAATCTTTCTGAACTGAGGCATAATTCTATCGTCTCTTGAGGGTTAAACGTCAAGCGCTTTGTTGTGTTTCGACAGATTAATTATAGTGCGTCCATACAATAGTTTGGACACCTTTTAGCCTGAATCAGTTGGTATTGATACCCTAAATAATGTGTGAATCACAAAGATGTGTTGCTGCCACTGAGGTTCAAGCGCTTGGCAGAAGTCGTCGACGCAACAAAAGAGTTCTTCTAAAGTAATCATAGGACGAGCAGATGGGGTGTGACTTAAGCACTTTCAGCTTATCTGCTCTGTCTTTTCTTATCCCGAACTCACGTTATCAACTCACGTTATCTAGTACCTCGTCCGCTTACGACTGAGCTATTTATGCTGAACACACGTGAACCAAATATTTCTATTGATTCTTAAGTCTTGGTAGCTGAAGATAAGGCATTTTGTTGAGAAGCTTAAGCTTTAGAAATTTTGCGTAAAAACATAGGGTATATCTCCAATCATTAGCAGGAGGCAAAACAGCATCAAAGCTTGGGAGAAAGCCCTGAGTTTTGAGTGAGCCTCTAACCATTCATTTTGGGAATAAGCCATAGCTCATGTTCCTGCTTCTGTAAACATGGAAAGTTTCAAACTTATTCTTGAAGGACTCTATCAGGGAAGGCCACTTTCTTCCTATTCTCCAGGTCAAAGAATTTCTCTTCTAGAAGATGAAGTCTTTATTGTATATCGCGGCATTATTCGGACGCAGAACTTACAGGAGGAAGGAGAAGAATCTATCTTAGGCTTGGTAGGCCCGATGATGCCCATTTCCTCAAAATTCACTATGCTCAATTCCTATGAGGCTTATGCCTTAACTGCGGTAGATCTGCTGCGTCTAACGTGGGACGAAGTATTTAACTCTATAGATCTATTAAGAGAGCTAAATCGCGCTTTGATTCAGCGGCTCCTGCATGCGGAAGTATTGTTAGATTTGAGGAGCAAGCGACAAATCAGCGAACGTTTGATTGCCTTTCTATACTTTTTGGCTCAGGAATATGGTTAACCAACCTCTAGAGGAATTCGCTTAGACATTCAGCTAACCCATCAACAGATAGCTGATGCTATTAGTACAACATGAGTCACCACTACACGCTTATTGGGAGTACTCAAGAAAGCCTCAATGATCAAAATTGGCTAAGACCGTACTATCTATATCTTGCCTAGACTATACCGTAATCAAGAATTCAACTTTATCAGCAAACCGCCCGCAGAGAGTTAGGAAGGACGGCGTGGGGCTAGTGTAAAATTTCAGCGTTCTGCTACCAGACTCGACTGCGGATCATAAAAAGAGTGCTGTTACTTAGCGTACTGGGTCTGTACTCTTCTACTTGACAGAGAATACCTCATCAAACTTGCGCGTGATTGGATCGAGTAAGAAGCTCAAGACTGTTTTCTGTCGCAGAACAATTTCTCCCGTGGCGGACATTCCAGGGGTCAGAGGTTTGTCTTCGCTGCGTGCCATCATAGACAATTTATTCAATCGAACTCTGGTCGGAAAATTCTTTTCATTCTGACCTGGCTGTCCTGCATTTTTTCTTTAGTAACAGCATTGGGGCTAATAACCGTGCATTACTCATCCACTGGGCCTCTTTTTCAGAAGCAGATCAAAAGTACTTTTTCAATGATCACCAAAGCATAGAGTTTCTAACTAATTAACTTACAACTTGTGGCTCCGGAACAACTTGATGTAATGCCTGTAACAGGGACAAATCAGGCAGAGCATGCTAGCATGTGGTCCAAGCAAACGATCTTACTTAGCTTCTACTGTATATAAGCAAAAAGATGGGTAGGGGTGAAGTCTGAAACAACAATGAGGAAATCACAATGCTTCCCCCTGAAGATAGAGAATTACTCAAAAGTTCTAGGAAAGCCTCCGTTTCGGCTCCTTCTCCATTCCAAAGGCCCTATTTCGGGAGCGCGAATGCAGCAGAGCACCGTGCTAGTTCTAGTGCTCCTAAGCTTGCGGTGAAGCCTCACCCCGTAAAATCAGGTTTTACCAAAGATCCTCATCCCGGTTCTGCCAATGCGGCAGAACACAGAGCTCTTGCTACGCCTCACCCTGTAAAGTCAGGTTTTACCAAAGCGCCTTACTCCGGTTCTGCCAATGCAGCGGAACATCGAGCTCTTACTAGACCTCACCCTGCAAAATCAGGTTTTACTAAAGATCCTCATTCCAGTTCTGCTAATGCGGAAGAGTACAGAGTTCTTGCTACGCCTCACCCTGTAAAATCAGGTTTTACCAAAGGTTCTTATTCCGGTTCTGCCAATGCAGCGGAACATCGCCAGATCCTCAATGTACAAAAAGAGGATCAAGCGGTTAAGAAGGTGCAGCTAGAACAGCAGCGGCGTTTAGCGGGAATTCCGAATTATCGTAATGCAGCAGTTAATAGTGAAATGCGCGAGGCCATAATCACTCAAGTTCATCAGGATGCCCTAAAGGACCCTGCCTATCGCTCCCATGAAGCGCGAATAAAGCGAGAAACCGACCTTTCTCTGAAGGTGCAGCGTGATAGAGCACTGCAAGAGCATTCAAAGCAGCAGCCTCAGGAGAAGAAGCATTGGTGGGATAAAGCCACTGACTTTGTCAAAGACCATTCAAAAGATATTGGTCATGGTGCCTTAGATGCTGCTGGTTTTATTCCAGTTGTGGGAGGGGTTGCAGATTTAGCTAACGCTGGCTGGTACCTAGCAGAAGGAGATAAGACAAATGCGGCCCTCTCCGCTGCCGCTGCTGTTCCTTTTGCAGGTGATGCAGTAGCTGCAACAGCCATAGGTGCAAAAATTGCTGTAAAAACTGCTGTAGCGGCGAAAGGAGTTCACTTAGCTTCTGCTGCCGTTGGAGGTATTAAGGCTGACAAAGCTATTGGCAAGGCCGAAAAAGCTAAGACTTATATTACTTATTCCTTTAGAAATAGTGACGACGTAGTTCATTATGTTGGGCGTGCAAGTGGTAAAGGAACACCTCGAGAAGTTTTGATGGGGAGAATTGAAAGAGGTCATGACATTGCTAAAAATTTCCCCGATCTAAAGCCTCATATTGAGGGTGTGCAGGGTAGCAAAGCTGCTAATAAAGGTGCAGAGGACGTATTGTACTCGCGGAACCAGATCCGTAATCCAAGTGCTGTTGATGGAAAAAAAATGGCACCTGGAGCAAGTGAAACCGGGAAACAATTGCTAAATCGGACAAATACTATGAGTAATAAGCCCTGGATCGCTAGAACAACCGGCAGAAAGAACATTAGTGAATATGCAAAAGACTTAAGAGAGTAGAATTACGGCTAGCCAAGTTGCTTGGCGAGCAGCTCTATCAGAAAGCATAGGATCGATCGCGGGCAACAATTTCTCCCGTGGTACAGATCACTTTGTCTATCACCAGAGCTGCTATCTCTATTAATCTACTTGATAGAAAACACCTCATCAAATTTCCGAGTAATCGGATCAAGTAAGAAGCTCAGAACTGTCTTTTGTCGCAGAACGATTTCCCCTGTGGCGGACATTCCAGGCGTCAAAGGTTTGTCTTCGCCGCGTGCCATCACGGACAGTTTATTCAATCGAACTTTGGTCGGAAAGTTCTTTTCATTCTGACCTGTCTGCCCTGCGTTTTTCTCTTTACTAACAGCATTGGGACTGACATAAATAACCGTGCCGTCAATAATGCCAAATTCTTGGTAGGGAAAGGCATCCA
The DNA here is from genome assembly GCA_038245785.1 of Gloeobacterales cyanobacterium. Lineage (GTDB taxonomy): Bacteria > Cyanobacteriota > Cyanobacteriia > Gloeobacterales > PMM-0068 > Sivonenia. The sequence goes on from JBBRSB010000007.1 coordinate 6,277, forward strand.
CTTTTACTTTTACCTTCATCCCTTCATCCACAAATCCTCGGTACTGGTTCGGCAAATCAACCTGCAATATCGGTTCTTTTCCACTAGGAAGAATGGATAATAATTCGTCCCCTGTTTGCACAATTCCTTTGCTTCGCGTCACATTGATATTGTAGATATTTCCAGAAATGGGAGCGGTTATCTTTTGTCCTTTCTGCTTATCCTTAGCCTGGTCCAATTGTCGTTTAAGCGCTTCTCGTTCTTCCCGACGCTGACTTAGTTGACTTAGGTTACTCCCTTTGTAGTCTTCGCTGAGCTGTTGAATCTTGGTTTGCTGAGCGGCAATATTCTTTTCTAGATCGCTCACTTTGTTTTGAGCACGGTCACAGTCCATGCGGGGAGAGGCCCCTTGCCCACTGAGACGGCAGTAACTATTGGCTTCTCGTTGGGCAAAGGTAAGACTACGACGCAAACGCTGACCTTCAATTTCAGCTTCCCGTATCCGTGCTGCCTGTCCTCCAGCTGCCCCGCCAGTGGCCCGTTGAAGGTCGATATCCATCATTTTAATTTGTTCGCTCAGCCTCTTAACATCTGTGGCAGGCTGATTGGCATCCAGTTCTATTAAGATGTCTCCTTTGTTCACATATTGGCCTTCTTTGACCTTAATCGATTGAATCCCACCGTTTGTTAGCGAACGTACGGGCTGAATTTGTTCTGAAGGCAGTAATTCGCCTGGAGCGACCGCGACTTCATCTACTTTACTAAAAGCGGCCCAGCCAATTGCTCCGAATACAGCAAAACTAAGGCTTACGGCTACCAATCGCGTATAGAGCGGGGGTAACTCTTGTACTGCCTGACCTAATTCATAGGAAAGATACGTGGCCTCATCAGCAAATTCTTGCCTAGTCTGTCGAGCTAGGGCGGAAGAAGGATCTAAAGGGTCTAAGGGTTCAACTTCTGGCGGCTGCGATTTATTTGTAGAGAAAGGCAAGGATTTTAAGAGTTTCATAGGTTTCACATGGAGGACAGACAGGTCATTTGCCCCAGTTTGGCTCTAGAAGACTGTTTCTACTCCTAACAGTTCTACCTTAGTTGCGCCAGTTAGGATGCATCTAGGATTACATGACGTCTCTCAGACTCTGTCTCAGAAGCCGTTTCGGGATAGACCCAAACCGTGCTACTTCTAGGGCATGGTAAATCCTTGGATTTTCTTAGCTGCTTGGGTTTTGGACCGCATCGTGGGAGATCCGGTGCGTTGGTTGCATCCTGTGCAGGTCATGGGTTGGATGATCAGCCGATGGCGAGATTGGAGTTTTGCGCACCTCAAAGAATCACCTTTACTTCTTAAGCTATCGGGAATAGCGCTGACTTTGTTGTTGACCTTGGGCAGTGCGGCCTTGGTCTGGGCTGTAATCCTTGGGGCTGGTTTGATTCATCCTTTCTTCGGCTGGGTAACAGAAGCATTGATTTTAGCCAGTGGTTTGGCGGGTCGTTCTCTAAACGATGCAGCCTGGGCCGTGCTCAAACCGCTGGCAGCCGGAAATCTTCCTCAAGCCCGTGAGACCTTGGCTATCTATGTCGGGCGGGACACAGAAAACCTGGATTCCTCGGAAGTACTTCGGGCGGTGATAGAAACCGTGGCCGAGAATACCACTGATGGCGTACTGGCTCCTTTGTTCTGGGCAGTGATTGGCGGCGCTCCCTTAGTCATCGCTTTTAAAGCAGCCAGCACCTTGGATTCGATGATTGGCTATCGTCGAGCACTCTACGAGCCTTTTGGTTGGGCGGGAGCCCGTTTGGATGATGTTTTGAACTGGCTTCCGGCTCGATTGATGGCTCTGAGCTTGGGCGTCCTTACGGGGAAATTAGGAGTCGTAAACAAGATTGTGCAGAGAGACGCTGCCCAAGATCCCAGCCCCAATGCTGGGGTAAGTATGGCTGCTTTTGCTGCAGTGTTGGGTGTGCGATTAGGAGGAGAGAATAGCTACCGAGGAGAGAAGAAAGTCAAACCGTATTTAGGGGATTCACTTAAGCCACTAACACAGGACATTGTCTTGCAAACGCTGAAACTTTTAGACCGTTTACAGGTTCTGTGGATAGGAATTGGTTTTATCATGCTTTTACTAAAGCTATAGCAAAACACAATCACTTCGATAATGAAGAATCAGATTTTATCATTAACTATGACATCAAGTATAGGATGGGTACAAATGCTGGGGAGGAGGAATAAAACTAATGAATGGAAACATTATCATTCCAAAAGAGAAGATTGCTGATTTCTGCCAGCGGCATCATATTCGTCAATTAGCCTTGTTTGGTTCAGTTCTGAGAGGTGATTTTGGAGCTGATAGTGACGTTGATATTTTAGTAGAGTTCAAGCCTGGGCATACCCCAGGATTTATCAGTCTCTATGATATGGAAGAAGAACTTTCTAGCTTTTTGGAAGGTCGCAAAATCGACTTGGTAACAGCCAAGTTTCTCAACCATAGAATTCGGGATAAAGTCTTAGCTGAAGCCGAGGTCCAATATGTCGAAGGATGACAAAGATGACCTTGTGTACGTAGGTCATATGCTTGATATAACTCAGAAAGCTTTGTCATTTATTTAGGGTAAAAGTCGGGAAGATTTTGATAATGATGAGATTCTTCGTCTAGCACTAACACACCTTTTACAGATTATTGGTGAATCAGCTCGTCGTGTTTCTCAAGAATTTCGTGAAGAAAATCCTCAAATTCCCTGGAAGGCAATTGTCGGGATGCGGATGAAAGTTGTTCATGATTATCTGGACGTTGATGAAGATATTGTCTGGGATACGTTAGCGCAAGAACTTCCAAAATTGCTCAGCGCTCTGGAGAAAATCCTTCCCTCATAGAGACTTGGCTATCAGGTTAAGGCCTGATTAGGTGCTGCTAGAACTACAATGTACTCATCCTTTCCTGAAAGTGCTCCACAAGCCAGAGCATAGCTGATGAAATAGCTGGATGATAGTCCTCTCTTATGGAACTTTGAGATATGTTCGCCCTCGTCTCGCCTGAAAAAGTTCAGTTACCGCCAGGAGCCGTCATGCGACTGCCTGCAACTTGGCAAGACTATCAAGCTCTGAGTCAGCAAAGGGGCGATCAGGCCATCCCACGGATTAAGTACCGCACTGGAGAAGTCTTCCTGATGTCGCCGCTCCCTGAACACGCACGCAATGCACATTTGATTGCCAATGTCGTGACCGTGTTGCTCGATCATCTAGGGCGAGACTACGAAGCCTTCACTCCAGTCACCATGGAACTCCCAGAAAAGAGTGGAATTGAACCAGACTATTGCTTCTACATTAATAATTGGCAAGCAGTGGCAGGTAAGAAACGAATCGATTGGAGCATCAATCCTCCACCGGATCTTGTACTTGAAGTTGATGTCACTAGCTATACCAACGTCAATGATTACCTACCCTATCGAGTTCCTGAAGTTTGGTTACTTAGAGGTGATCAGGTCATTATCTATTGCTTGCACAATGAAGAATATAGCTCTCAAACGAGTAGTCAGTATTTCCCCGATGTACATGTACAGGCAGTCGTTGCTGAATGTCTCCATGCTGCTTATGAACGCAATACCAGTGCAGCCATCCGTGAGCTAAGACAGTATTTGGTTAACTCAATCAGTCAGCGCTGACTTCAGATCCTGCCAGAACTACAATATATTCATCCTTCCAATAAGGGATCTCATGAGTCAAACGACCGATCAGGTGCGCTGGACCTCCGCTGACCTAGAACTGTTTCCAGATGACGGGAACCGTTATGAAATTATTGAGGGAGAACTATTCGTAACCAAGGCTCCTCACTGGAAACACCAAAAAGCCTGTTCCAGAATCATCTTTGCCTTTGAATCCTGGCATCAAAAAACGGGATTGGGTGAAATAGTACCTGCTCCCGGCATTCTCTTTTCTGATGACAACAACGTCATTCCCGATGTTGTCTGGGCTAGCAAAGAACGACTAGCTCTATCCCTAGACGAAGCGGGACATCTCACCTCCGCGCCAGAACTGATTGTAGAAGTCTTGTCTGCTGGAACGGAAAACGCAAGACGGGACCGAGAGCTAAAACTCAAACTGTACTCGGAACGGGGCGTGCAGGAATATTGGATTATCGATTGGTGCAAGCCCCAGCTTGAAATTTATCGCCGCACCCAGGCCACCCTGAAACTCGTTGCGACCTTGCTTCCCAACGATGAACTAAGCAGTCCCTTATTACCCGGTTTTACCTATCCAGTGTCCCAATTATTCGCTTGAGGTCTTATGGGGTAGTGATTGGCACGTTTCGGTCAATAATTCCCAGGCGACCTTGAGCGCACTTGACCGTATTTGAATTCTTGAGCCAGACTGAGAATATAAAGTGTACGTACTAAGTTACGCGGGAGTCTCTATGGAACATGCTCCCTTGAAATGCCTGAACTATATCAACGGTCAGTGGTTACCTGCTCAATCAGCCTCTACCCTGGAACGATATAACCCTGCGGATCGGCGGGAACTGGTGGCGACTTTCCCGCATTCCAGTGCAGCAGATGTGGATGAGGCCGTTCAGGCTGCGCGTCAAGCCTATAGAAACTGGCGACTGGTCCCTGCTCCAGCCCGTGCCGAATATGTACAGCGGATGGGAGCCTTGCTCCTACAGCGTAAAGAAGAATTGGCCTATCTCATGAGTCGGGAGATGGGTAAACCCTTGCTCGAAACCCGTGGCGATGTGCAAGAAGGGATTGATTGTGCCCTCTATAGCGCGGGAGAAGGCCGTCGCTTATTCGGTCAAACAACGCCTTCGGAAATGCACAACAAGTTTGCGATGACCCTGCGGATGCCTATTGGGGTATGTGCCCTGATTACCCCCTGGAATTTTCCAATCGCCATACCCTGCTGGAAAGCATTCCCAGCCCTAGTTTGCGGCAATACGATTATTCTCAAACCCGCTGAAGACACCTCGGCCTGTGCCACGCTGCTATTTCAAATCTTCGAAGAGGCTGGATTACCCGCAGGCGTCGTCAATTTGGTCTATGGTCCAGGAGAAGAAGTTGGTCAGGCGCTGGTCGAACATCCTGGAGTGGATCTTGTTTCCTTCACAGGGTCTTCTGCCGTTGGCGCGCAGGTGGGAGCTATCTGTGGGCGCACGCATAAGCGAGTGTGCTTAGAGATGGGAGGCAAAAATGCCCAAGTAGTGATGGAAGATGCGGACCTGGAACTGGCCCTAGAAGGAGCGCTCTGGGGAGCTTTTGGCACCACGGGCCAGCGCTGTACCGCTACCAGCCGCTTGATTCTCCACAGCCAGATCAAAGCCCCTTTTACCGAAATGCTTGTAGAACGGACCCAAAAGTTACGGCTTGGACCGGGCATCGCTCCCCACACGGATATCGGTCCTTTAGTGAGCCAAAAGCAACTCCAACGGGTGAGCGACTATCTTAAAATTGCCCGTCATGAAGGGGCGAAAGTCCTGATTGGAGGAAAGGTAGCCAGTCAGGAAGAACTCAAACATGGTTATTTCTTCCAGCCTACTATCCTTGACCATGTCCAGCCTGATAGCCGGATTGCCCGTGAAGAAATTTTTGGGCCCGTGGTCGCTTTGCTGGAAGTGCATTCCTTTGAAGAAGCAATTGCGGTCCTAAACGATACGCCCTATGGTCTGTCTTCTTCGGTCTATACCCGTGATGTGAATCGGGCGTTCCAGGCAATGCGCGACATTGAAGCCGGGATTACCTATATCAATGGCCCAACGATCGGAGCAGAAGTGCATTTGCCCTTCGGTGGAGTTAAGCAAACAGGGAATGGTCATCGGGAAGCAGGGAGTACGGCCCTGGATATTTTTACAGAGTGGAAAACAGTCTATGTAGACTTTTCGGGCCACTTGCAACGCGCTCAAATTGATAACCGTTAGCGGCCTGTAATCTGCTTTTAGAGGAGTGACATGCTGAGTATTCCCACCGACCGACCGCTACCCCGCGTTCCGCAGCTAAGTACTCCCCTGCCGGGACCGCGTGCCCGTGACCTGATCGAGCGAGACCAAGCCGTTACCTCTCCTTCCTATACCCGTGGTTATCCCTTGGTAGTGGCGCGCGGTGAGGGCTGCATGCTCGAAGATGTAGATGGCAACGTTTTTTTGGACCTGACAGCAGGCATTGCCGTCACTGCTACAGGCCATGCCCATCCTGAAGTCGTTCGGGCGATCCAAAATCAGGCGGCTCGTCTGATTCACATGTCGGGAACGGATTTTTATTACGGTCCGATGGTAGAACTGGCCGAGTCTCTGGCCGCCCGTGCCCCTTTTCCGCTGTTAGAACATGGACCACGTGCCCGTGTGTTCTTTAGTAATTCGGGAGCAGAGTCCAATGAAGGTGCCATCAAACTAGCCCGTTACTATACGGAGCGTTCTCAGATTATTGCTTTCTTGGGCGCTTTTCATGGACGCACCTATGGAGCCATGTCCCTCACAGGATCTAAGGCGATTCAGCGCAAGCGATTCGGTCCTTTGCTTCCAGGCGTAACCCATATTCCCTACGGCACCCAAGCCAGCCTGGATTATTTGGAAAAGCAGCTCTTCCCTACGGTTCTCCCGCCTGAAGAAGTGGCAGCCATCGTCGTGGAGCCGATTCAAGGAGAAGGGGGCTACATAGTTCCGGAAGATGGCTTTCTGGAAAGAATTCGCAGCATCTGTGACCGCCACGGCATCTTGATGGTGGTCGATGAAGTCCAGTCAGGCATGGGCCGCACGGGTCACCTCTTTGCCACGGAACATTGGGGGGTCATGCCGGATGTGGTCACCTTAGCAAAGGGGATTGCCAGTGGACTGCCTTTAGGCGCCATCTTGGCCCGACCTGAACTGATGACTTGGCCTCCAGGCTCCCATGCCACCACCTTTGGTGGAAATCCCGTTGCCTGTGCGGCGGGAAATGCGACGTTACGACTCTTGGAAGCCGGACTGATCGACAATGCACAGAAGATGGGTGTTGTATTACAGGATGGACTGAGCAAGTTGGCACAACACTTCCCTCAGGTGTCTTTGCCTCGAGGGAAAGGACTGATGGTGGCAGTTGACGTGCTAAATGCTGAGGGAAACCTCAATTCTGAACTGAGAAACCAGCTTGTAGACCGAGCCTTTTACAAAGGACTTTTGCTCTTGGGCTGTGGCAAAGCGGCTATCCGTTTTTGCCCACCTTTAGTAATCGATAGTGAACAGATTCACGTCGCTCTGGGAATTTTGACGGAACTATTGAAAGAAATCTAACTCATTAACTGGGAGATTAAACTTACCTCTATCATCGCGATCTTGCTCTTATGTTAGTCACAGAACCTCTGTAGCTTTAGTTGATGGAAATTAGATCCTTTATTGTTCTCCGGTGAAATATAGAGTAAACCTGAATATGGAGGCTATCAGAACTCTATATTCCTAGTTTAACCATTTTTAATGGCACATAAATTTTTATAACACTGAGGCTTAAAAAATCTGGGAGGATTGAATGAAGAAAGGTCAAATGGCACAACTTCTTTGGCAGAAGCTGTGGGAAGACTATCGCCTGCGGGTTAGCTATGCGCGCAGCTATGAAGAGATGATTCTGGAGGCAGGTGGAACGGTGGTCAATGACCATATTGCCTTTCGTTCTTTGCGTCTTCGGGTAGAGGGTAGAAGTTTAGGAATTGCCTATCTGGAGGATGTAGTTAAAGCACTGGGTTATGAAATGGCTGGGGAGTATATCTTTTCTGACCAGAAACTCTATGCTCGGCACTATCAGCACCCTGAGCAAGAAGCATTGGGTCTACCTAAACTATTCATCAGTGAATTAATCGTAGAGCTGCTTCCTGAGCCGATTGCTCAAATGATCAAGAAAACGGTTAAATCTGGAGAATTTTTCGAGCCATGGAATCTAGAGCAATGGATTGAAACAGGGCAAGTAGATCAACTGCAGAAAGTTTTCACCCGTCCTTGGTCAGCTCCTTTCAAGTCAGTGGTTGAAGCCGTTCACGAAGTCACTCAATATGGAGCCTGGGTCTTACTCCATGGTCATGAGGTCAATCATTTCACGGGCTATATCAATCGCCAACATGCTCCACAATATCCAGATATTGAACATACGGCCGATGCGCTAGAGCAGCGTGGAATTCCAATGAAAACATTGATTGAAGGCGATATCGGGAGTGGTTTGCGTCAAACTGCTACATGGGCAGTAACAGAGATGAGCTCCGTCCATGATGATGTCAGTGGTGCCCTCATTCAAATTCCCTGGACCTATGCCTACTATGAAATAGCAGAAAGGAATGAAGTAGAAGTTGCTCCTGGCAAGAAAGCTTTATTTGAAGGCTTCCTTGGCCCTCAGGCAAGCAATCTATTCGAAATGACCCGCAAGCAGTAGGGCAATTTAGGCATACTGGGAGTAAGGGGTCGTAAACCCTTTCCAGAATCTCTCTGAGAAGCTACGCTACGGTGGGCAGCGATGAGTAAGTGGCACACCTGCGATGTGAACGATGTACTTCAAGAATTGGGTAGTGATAAAACTCAAGGGTTAAGTCTAGAAGAAGCTAAACAGCGCCTAGTCCAGCAAGGGCTCAACGAGCTTATTGAAAAAGGGTGTAAGAATCCCTGGCTCATTCTCTGGGAACAGGTGACTGCCACGATGGTAGTCGTTCTGATTGTGGCGGCTATTGCCTCCGCAGCCCTAGGAGATTATCACGATGCGCTCGCCATCCTAGCAATTGTTGTTCTATTTAGCCTATTGGGATTTAGCCAGGAATATAAAGCGGAAAAAGCGATGGCTGCGCTGAAAAAGCTGGCTGTACCCACGGTAAAAGTGAAGCGGAGCGGACAAATTCAGGAAGTCTCAGCTCGTGAATTAGTCGCAGGAGATTTGGTACTCCTAGAAACCGGGGACCTCGTTCCTGCCGACTGTCGGCTGCTAGAAAGCGTAAACCTGCGAATACAAGAAGCCTCCCTCACTGGGGAATCAGAGCCAGTAGAGAAACAAACGGAGTTCCTGGGAAAAGAGGATTTGCCCTTGGGTGACCGTAGCAACATGGCCTATATGGGTACGGTCATCTCCTATGGACGGGGACAGGGAGTGGTCACGGACACAGGCATGAGGACTGAGCTGGGCCACATTGCTTCGATGATCCAATCCGTGGCTCAAGGACAAACCCCGCTCCAAAAGCGCTTAGACCAACTGGGAAAAATACTGGCCGTGATTGCCTTAGCGATTGCAGCTGTGATTTTCCTGCTTGGCTTCCTGCGCGGGGAAGACCTGAAATTGATGTTCATGACAGCGGTCAGTATGGCAGTAGCTGCCGTCCCAGAAGGGTTACCCGCCGTTGTTACCATCTCCTTATCTCTGGGGGCACAGCGGATGCTCAAACGCCACGCCCTGATTCGCAAATTACCCGCAGTAGAGACCTTGGGTTCTGTGACCGTGATTTGCTCGGACAAAACCGGAACCCTGACTGAAAATCGGATGACCGTAACGATGATTGACCTGGCTGGGCATCGTTTAGACCTGACAGAGCCGGATAGTCAGAACATTACCTTAACGCTCAGTGATGGACTTTTTTCTGCCGAAGGCAAACCATCCATATCTTCTGCTCTGGGATTACTGATGGTGGGAGGAGCATTGTGTAATGACGCGCTGCTGCAATCGAACGGTAATGGCTCAAATGGCCCCGATGGCAAGACGAACTCCTATGCCGTCGTGGGAGACCCGACGGAAAGCGCTCTGGTATTAGCCGCTGCCCGTTTAGGATTAGAAAAAACGCATTTAGAACATAATTTTCCTAGAGTTTCCGAGGTCCCCTTCGACTCTGACCGCAAACGGATGACGACTGTACACCACCTACCTTTAGGCCCAGATAGCCTGGGAATTAAAACGCCCTATGTTGCCTTTACCAAGGGGGCCGTGGATAGTCTCTTAGAAGTTTCAAGCAAAGTTTGGGTGCAGCATAGGGCTGAGCCTCTCACCGATGAATGGCGTATCCGGATTGCCGCTACGAACGATGGATTGGCTCAACAGGGCATCCGGGTTTTAGGGATAGCCTTCCGGTCTTTGGAAGAACCTTCTTCTAACGGGCATGCAGTTTCAGTAGAACAAAATCTAGTTTTTATTGGCATGGTCGGGATGATTGACCCGGCCCGGCCTGAGGTCAGAGATGCTGTTCAAACCTGCAAGCTCGCCGGGATTCGCCCTGTGATGATCACAGGGGACCATCCTTTGACGGCGTCTTATATTGCCCAGGAATTAGGCATGAGCGAGGGCGGTCGGGTTCTGACGGGTCAGGACCTAGAACGCATGTCCACGGAGGAATTGGAGGGCTTAGTCGAAGAGGTATCGGTCTATGCCAGGGTTTCACCAGAGCACAAACTCAAAATCGTGGGTGCTTTGCAAAGCCGAGGCCATGTGGTGGCGATGACCGGAGATGGTGTCAACGATGCCCCTGCTTTAACAAAAGCAGATATTGGGGTGGCGATGGGAATCACGGGTACGGATGTAGCCAAAGAAGCGGCTGATATGGTTCTGCAGGATGACAACTTTGCCACGATTGTCGCTTCCGTAGAGGAAGGCCGAACAATCTATGACAACATTCGCAAGTTTATCAAGTTCTCGATTGCGGGCAATCTCGGCAAAATTCTAGTCGTCATTCTCGCTCCTTTTTTGGGAATGCCTCTACCGCTATTACCATTACAAATTCTCTGGCTCAATCTATTAACCGATGGACTGCTTGGTCTTGGTTTGAGTGTAGAACCTGCCGAGCGCAACACGATGCAGCGTCCCCCGATTGCACGGGATAGCAATATCTTTGGCGATGGCATGGGTCGTCAGATTGTCTGGGTTGGCCTGCTAATTGGTTTGGTAGCGCTTGCAGTCAGTTATGAAGCCTGGCAAACGAACCAGGCGCACTGGCAAACTTTGGTATTCACCACCCTTGCTTTTCTACAAATTGGACAAGCGCTGGCGGTTCGTTCTTTCAGAGATTCTGTGTTCAAGATTGGTCTCTGGTCGAATAAGCTACTGCTTGGCATGGTAGTTTTGGTCTTTGGATTGCAACTGGCTGTAGTCTACATGCCTCTTTTACAAGAAATTTTCACCACGGTACCGTTAGCTCCTAAAGAACTTCTGATTAGTCTCTTGCTAGGCAGCGCTATCTTCTGGGGGATTGAATTAGAGAAGTGGTTGATTCGGCGTAACTGCGCCCCTCTATCGCCATCAGCTTCTCCGCAGTCATAGAAGGGATCATAAGCGTTGGGGTGCTAGGCCAGACCTCTGGAGACCTATCAGTTTAATTCAGACATTTTTCTACTCCAGCTGAGCAAACCGCTATGAGTTCTCACACATTCTCCGACGAGTGAGGCAGCAGTTCTATATAAGCCGTTTTATTCTGCCTCCCGCTTCGCAAATAGAATGAACATCACGATGACAGCGCTCACCATAGTCGCCACGGCCAAAGCCCAAAACCATCCCAGTTCAAACTTGATGCTGAAAATGAAATCTTTGTGTATAGTGTTCGTGTTCATTTCGAGAGCGATGACTGACGGCTTGCACTTCACTATTTAACTATGACTTTTCAATTGGCAGTTTCCTGTCGACAATTACCAATGCAATTCCACCGAGAATTGCAGTAGAGGCGAGCAATAGACGTAACGTGATCGCTTCACCAAGAAAAACAATGCCCCCCACAGCCGCGATCACTGGCACACTGAGCTGTACCGTTGCTGCGCTCGTTGCCTTCAGCCTGCGCAAGGCCGTGTACCAAATCACATATCCAACGCCTGAGGCCAACGTGCCAGAGGATATCGCGTACCAAAAACCAGAACTGTCCAGTGAGTTCCAGGGAAATGTAATCACGCTTAGTAACGCTGCTAGGAGCGCAGCACGCAAGAAGTTCCCGGCTGTGACGAAGGTTGGGTCGCCAGCACCTTTTCCGCGCAAGGAATAGACTCCCCAGGCAATACCAGCGCCTAACATTAATAGGGAGCCAAGAAGAGGCGGCGCTGAGACCCCTGGCAATATTAGTCCCACAAGTCCGCTGAACGCGCAAAGGAGCCCTGCAGATTGCCGCATTCCTAGACGCTCGCCAGCCCATAGCCCATAGCCGATCATCGTTGCCTGCACTGCGCCAAAAAGCAGTAATGTGCCGGTCGCAGCTGGCAAACTGACATAGGCATACGAGAATGCGGCTGCATAGATAAAAAGTGCCAGTGCAGACGGCCAACTGCCTGCCGTGCTGTTTGTGCCACTACGCATTCGCGTGATTAGCCAAAGCGTAAGCGCACCGGAGATGATTCGGATGGAGGTGAAACTGGCTGCGTCAATGCTGGTATGTCTCAACGCTAACCGGCAGAGCAGGGAGTTGCCCGCGAACGCAATCATCGCCAGCAAGGTAAGGAAAAATGTCTGGGTACGCGACATCAAGAGCTGCTCGGGATATCAGGCATGTTGGTATTCTCTATGACCAACCCTAGTAGGTTTATTGGGTAAGGCTGCACTCGCTTAATGATATTGCCTTTGACGTGGTAGCAGATTTTGGTCAGCTTGAAAAACCAGACTTTTGAGAAAAAGACACCATTTCTAGTCCTAACCATAACCCGTCTTTAATCCACAATCCGTAGGCTAATTCAGGCGATATGCAATTTTATCTTTGAAATCCTGGATTTATCGTGGGATAGCCATCTTATATGCTTCACGGGAATAAGGAGAAAGCCTAACCCACAGGCATTTTGAAAAAGTTACACATCGCTTTAATTTCTCAACTGGAGTGGTACTGGCAGGAGCAACCTTTCCAAAATGCGCCCACGGACCCAAAAATAATCGAGGACATGATGATTACAAAGCTTGGCCAATCAGTGTTTCAGCGCGTCACCACTGCGCGCTTGCTCCGTAAAGTGTGTTTACTGGCGATAACCGTGCCGTTGATCGCAGGTTTTACCATCAGTTTGGCGACTGCCAAAGAGTACGAGGGCGAGGGCGAGAACGAGCCATACGCGATTGGACTTTGGGGCGATCTACCCTATTCAGATGTACAGGCGATGGTGGGGGTTCCGAACCTTATTGCTGACATGAACGCGCAAAACCTGGTCTTCACGGTCCACGACGGTGATCTGAAAGCGGGCAACTCTATAGCCAACTCGGTCACGCCGACTACCTGCAGCGACGCCCTCTATACCCAGTCCCTCGCCTATTTCAACACTCTAAAGGCCCCAGCCATCTTTACACCGGGCGACAACGATTGGACTGACTGCGACCGCCCCTCCAATGGTGGATTTAGCTCACGCGAGCGCCTCGACTTCGAGCGTGGAGTATTCTTCAGCACGAAATTTTCCCAGGGACAGCGTAAGCTCGCCCTGACCGTGCAGACAACGCCGCTGTGTCTAGGTGTAAGCGGTCCGGTTCCCTGTGTCGAAAACCGTCGCTGGACGATCGGAGCGGTTACCTATGCGACACTCAATGTCCAGGGTTCGTGCAACAACCTATGTGACACGGCACCCGACCCGGAAGAGTATGAAGCGCGAAACGCGGCCAATATTGCATGGCTGCAAGAGACCTTCAAAGCGGCAAAAGCACGAAACTCGGCGGCGGTCATGTTAATCACCCAAGCCGATCCGGGGTGGGATCTGACAGACGGAACCAGAGCGCCTTTGCGTGATCCGAAGACACTCGCACAAACCGATGGACAGCCTGATGGCTACCAGAAATTTTTATTAGCCTTGCGTGATGAGGTAATCGCTTTTGGTAGACCGGTTGCCTACGTGCACGGAGACTCTCACTACCACCGCATTGACAAGCCATTTCTGGATGCTCAAGGCAAACGCCTCGAAAACTTCACGCGTGTCGAGACCTTTGGCGACAATGCCGCTAACGGCCTCAACGACGTGCACTGGGTCAAGGTGACGGTCAATCCCCGTAGCCGAGAGGTATTTTCCTATCAGGCGCAGATTGTTCCAGATAATCGGGTGGCGGTTCCAGCTCCTTAGCGCCATGCGGTTTCTCATTAGCGATATCAAGCCACAACTCCTCCCGCGTTCAAGATACGGGAGGAGTTGTTTTTAAGCAATTGCTTATCTTCTGTGACAACGATGAATCTTAGCAAAAGGAGTTTCCACTAAATCGGGTAAAGGGCAGTTCTAGTCAAAAGGAGAAGTGTATAGAATGTTTGCTGCACGATATCACCTGTAGTATCATTTTATTATGGCCAAAGCGGAAAAGATTCTGGAAAAGATGCGCCGCAATCCTCGTGATTGGCGTATTGAGGACTTGGAGTCTTTAGCTGCACGGTTTGGGCTAGAGGTTCGTAAGCCTGGGGGCAGCCATGCCGTCTTCTTCCATAAAGCTACGGGAAGACAGCTTTCTGTACCAGCAAAACGACCGATTAAACCAATTTATGTGATGGCGTTTATTACGTTGCTGGATGAGATAGAGGTGGATGATGAGCAAGACGAAGTTTGATGACTATCCCTTTGATTTACGCCCTCTATCTGATGCTGAGGGTGGAGGCTGGCTGATTACTTGGGCGGATCTGCCTGGATGTATGAGCGATGGCGAAAGTCCTGAAGAAGCGATTGAGAACGGACGGGATGCTTTTGCAGTTTGGACGGCTGTTCGCCAAGATGATTTAAAAAAATCTGCACCGAAGCCTATGACTGGAGCGAATAAGCCCGCTCGTTTTGTACTGCGTACACCGAGAACGATGCACACCCGTTTAGTGGAAAGGGCTAAGGCCGAAGGGGTATCTTTGAATACGTTGGTAACAACGTTTATTGCAGAAGGTCTTGGTCAGCCGCAGAAAATTTAGGAAAATAGGCTTCGAGTTGGTAAATTCAATTCAACATCTTAAGGAATTATGACCTCAATATAGCTACCAATGGTTGACGCAGCAACAGCCTCTGCGACAGCAGAAACCTCAGATTTAATTCGAGGCCAACTAGTAGTACTCAAGACGACAACTGATATTTTTCGTATGCTCAGATTTTGTTGATAGCGTAAGTTCATGTCGGTAGTAAGCAAAACAGTAAAATCATTATTTTCAGCAGCTTGCAGCAACTCACCGTTTTTGAGGGTTGACCACCCTTTCTCGAATGCTGTTACAACTTCATGGCCAACCAGGTAGCGCCGCAGCGGTACCGGTGTGCCCTGATCGAAGAGTATGCGCACTTACGCTACGATAAAACTACTACGGGCGGCATGCTCTAGCACTAGGCGCGCTTGAGCAAGCGTGACGCCAGGAAACAAATCAGGAAACTCAGAAATAGCTACACCGTCTTCGAGGTTCTCGAACAAGGCCGCAATTGGCACGCGACTGCCACGAAACACCCAAGCCCCACTAAAGCGGTCTGGATCTCGTTCAACAGCATCGCAAGTAGACCAATCAATCATAAACTTGATCGTAGCACGTTGACCTAGCCCATTAAAGTGGTCCAATCAATGTGCGAGTTTTGCCGTTCGAGTTGATGGCGTCGCCATACTTCACATTCTTTAATTTCATCATATTGTGAAAGAGCTTCTTCTAAGTTGGCCTGACACATTTCTAGTGTCCCGTAGTTATCATTCTCAGCAAGGAATATTGCATCACCTCAGCAGCGTTGAACAATGCTTCCTCTTTCGTTTCACCCTCAGTAAAGGTATCAGGGAGGTCAACAAAAGTTACTAAAAAGCTTCTATCGGCCTGCATATCAATAATTGCTGGGCATTTAATTTCCATAATGTACCTCACTTAAGTTTGGCACTGGTCTGCCTCCGAATAGCGGAAATCAAACCCTACCCGAGATCGCGTGTACCGTGAAAATGTGTATTGACTGTCCGGCGCATGCGCTGGCTAGACATGAGTTTAGCCGCTATTACTTAAGCAATTAGAGCCTTAATATTTTCTTGGAAATTTGGCTCCACCTTTTGCCACCTCTTAGCACTATTAACGTCCATGTTAGTTTTGGCAATCTCTATTAGTGCATCATCAATCGAATACGTTTTGGCTTCTCTCAACCAGATTAATATTTCTGCTAAGTGCCAAATAGAAGGGGTGCCCTCATAAACAGGAAGTGGAGATCTTGGCTCATTGGTTACGATCAGCTTCCTGATATTTTGTCGGGTGCATCCAAGAATTTTGGCTACATCTGTTAAACCAACAAAATCTGGTGTAGCTTCAATCAAAGTAGCATTTGGAATAACTCTTTTAACGTTAGCAATAGCGCTAGAAACAGCTTCATAAGCCGATGATGCTTCACGAATAAAGTTTAGTGAAATATATCCTTTCCTTCCAACTCCAATTAAGGCATCGTCACAACCGCCTTCATGCAGTTTCTCAACATAAATATCAGGATTATCTTGAGAATTTTGGAGATTAAACTTTAAGGTAAAATCATACTCTTTCATTGATCATTCCTCCTCTTCGCTAGAATCATCCGCAACGTTATACCTTGTACAGTTATCAACTATTCGGCGAATCTGCTTCGCATGATTTCCTGCATTTTTAGGGGTACTCCACACACTAGATATACAAAAATTTCCACATCTACACTCTTTATCGTTGTAAGGGCAATAGAGCTTACCCCAAGCATGCGAGCCACCAACATCTACACGCCAGCCATTTTGCTCGGCATACTTTAACGCAGCTTCAATCTCTTGTTTTGGGTGAGATCGTCTTCCCATAACAACCTTTATTTATACAAACTAGACCCAAAACGATTGGTTGTCAAGTGACAACTGCCCGTACAGGCATATTCAGTGTCTATAGTTTTATGCCATCTAAAAATGCCGTTCACATGTTGCTAACAGCTAATCACCTCTACAGCATACTAGGCAGACAGCCTCGACCTATACTACCCATATCTAATGAACCGAAGAACTGAACCTAAGTGCGGACCCAGACGTCTAGAGACATATCAAGTTAATTCAGACATTTTCCTATTCTGGCTGAGCAAACTGTTATGAGCTTTTACACAATCTCACGCATTATTGTGCTGCTGGCGCAATTGCATATAGTACTGCTACAGAAAAGATTGTGCGATTCAAGCAATTGATTCACATTACTCTGGCTTCCAAACAATTTGAGATTGCCTTGCAAGCGAGCCTGCCAATCGTTCCGCCTCGGCTAGATCATCTTCTCGATACGGTAATCCTACGACATTGGCATGATTCACAGAATCCTGTTCCACATCCAAGCCAACCTCGCGCACACCCCTGACTTCAAGACTGGCAACTCAATAACACTTGCGAAACAGTTCTGCACACTGCTTTGGAGAACATACATTTGCTAGGTTCACTGAAAGCCCACGCTCGTTGACTCGTAGAAAATAGGCATCTGCCTTCACTCTTCCTGTATCCTCATTAATCCATTGTTTCCGAAGCAGTGCTCGATAGACGATGGCATTGTCTGAAAGGGGATCAAACTACCTCATGCTTGATTCAACCATTCCAACCACTGCAAGAGGGTAGAGACTGTTATCTCTCGTTCTACCGCATAATTGTTTCCTAGCTCGTGGTATAGGTAGGCTTGCTGGTCAGCACGAGCAGGACAAAGCAGCCGGACTTCGCATTCTGGCTCTAGCTTGCTTCATGTCAGTCGAATACTGCCTTCCTTATCCGTGGAAATCGATGCTCTTGGAAAGCGCTCGCCCATTGCATCGTAGGCTTCCACAACAAATCCCATCGCCAACTTAAATGCAACCTGACTCGGTTGTAAAACTCCATACTCACCCGTCTCATCCTCTTCTAAGAGAGCAACGAGGCGTTTCAAAGTCACCGTAATCGGGCTACTGGATGGTCTAGCCGATTGAGCAATAGTCATAAACTCAAGGAAATTCAAGAGGTAAGCTAACAACGAGCTTAACATAAGCAATAAGGCAGATTGCAGGAGGGGACAAGTTGATCATAAAAATCAAACATAGAGCAACATTGAAACTAAATGAATTTTAATTCCATTTCCCTATAGATAATCTTGCAGACACACCCCCAATAATAACCTAGCAAGCTAACACCCTGACTGACCGTGATAATCAGAGTGACTCACTTGTCACAGTCAATCCAACTGTTATTTCTCGAATTTTAAAGAGCTACTAAGTTAATTATATCTCCATCACTCTTATCAATATCATCTATCTGTAAAGTCAAGCGTTCAATTAATTGTTGACCAACATTTTTGTATGCAATCACCTTTAACTTAATCTCACCCATTGGAAGTGTAGACAGAATATGAAGAAATGTAGATTCTTCAAGTTCATTGTCCGAAAGAATAGGCATCGACAGTTTCTCTAAAATGATTTTTTCAAATAGGTCACTGCAACTACAGTCTTTCATCAAAACTCTAGATATGAGAAAAACTTTCATATAAGTTAGGTATGCTAAGTTATCAGTTAAGTCAGTGGTGCCCAATACTGTAACTAATTTTGAACTAAGATCCTGTAATAGGGGGATAGTTAGCAACTTATGGAAATTCTTATAATCCAATTCTGCTAACAAACTAAAGAAGTGATCTTTTTCTAACAAAGCCTGGTAGCCCTTCAAGATTTGATCAACAAGTTTTTTATAAATTGTATGCTTATTTTCAGAACTTAATTTCTCAACATAGCATGCAGCAAAGTATTCTTGCAGAGATCTGTGAGGAAAAGTATAATCAAGCCCTTCCTTATTAAGAATACCAATTGCAACTTGCATGTCTTCAATCAGCTTATCATTGTCAAAGGTAAATTTTTGTTTTCTATTTTTAATTTCGTTGAATTTCATATTTATATACTGAGAAGTAAAAATGTATTCTTGTTCGAAAAAAGAAATATAAGAAAATATTCTTAGAATCTCTTCAAAAAGTTCTTTGGTTAATCCGCTTTGTTTTTCTCTTACATATGCCATTTTTGACATGCTATCGTGAAGTGAAAACAGAGCGTTAAAAACTTGATTATAAAATTCACTTCTCCTTTGTGGAATTGCAGAATAGGTTTGGAATGTCAAAATAAACATAGAAAGCAGCAGAGGATTGCTTAGGAACGTTTTATAATTCGAGTTTTCTCTCTTTGCGATTGCAGACGTTATTTTATCTGCTAATTCAGTTTCTTCTTTCGGTATTTGTTTTTTCACAAAATCGTTGATTTCATTATTTTCTAAGTCACATATAAAATAATTTTTGAAAGTTGACATCATTTCTATGTTTGTATTTGGCCTCGACGTGATCAAATAATAGTTCTGCGCATATCGATTCACAAAAATATCTATCTCGTTGGTTAGACTTTGTTTCTTTGTTGAATTGATTTCATCATATCCATCAAAAAAGAAAAGGAAATTATCTGATTCAAACATCCTTTCTATAATGGCATCAGTAAATCCGATTTTGTTAAATTTTACAATTTCATTTACTATGTAAGACTTCAAACTTCCAGAATAATCATTTAAATAACGAAGTTCTACTCTAACAGGAATTTTGAATCCTTCAATAAAGCATCTTGTGATTAAGTATTTGACCAAAGTGCTTTTACCACTACCTGCAAAACCTATTAGGGTAATTTGTTTTTCTTTTGAAAACAGCTTAGAGACCAATTTTGTAGTTTTTCTTGTGTTTCTATTCCTTGCGTCAACTTCACGAATAAATAGTGGCTGATAAAATTCTTCAAGGCTTTTTGGTTCTGATCTATGAAGAATTGTTTTTGAAAAACGATTTCGCTTATACTCTGATTCTTGATATTCAGATATCCGACTAAGGAAAACTTGTTTCAACTCAGAACCGATAAACTGCAATAAGCTATTTATCGACCCCTTCAAGGCATCTTTGAGATCGACGATATCTAGTCCGTCAGTCATTTATTATCTCCTCGTCTTCCGTAAATTTAACTATTTATTAGACTGACTTTTTCTTTCTAACTACCCAGTTTGGAGATCTTAGGCTGAAAAAGTCTGCCTGATCACCCGTACAGCATACTAGGCCGATAAACCTTGCGTATACTACCACTTAAGAGAATTAGATGCCGTCTTGGAGGTCAAGGGGTAATACTCAAATAATTAGGGTCAAAGGGCTTCCCAGACTTGAGGACCCCAAAGATGAGATGGGCTAGTTTCCGCATCGCTGCCACAATCACCTGCATCTTGTTCTTCCCTTTGCTCAACAGCCGCTCACAAAAGGTCTTGATGGGGGGATTGAACCGTTGAGACACCATGGCTGGCATATATAGTGCTTTGCGCAAGCGACCATTGCCGGTTCGAGAAATTCGGCTTCGCCCGCGCACTGAAGTACCAGAGGTCTTTTCCTGGGGAGTCAATCCCATATAAGCAGCAAGTTGTTTGGCATCCACAAATGCATCCCAGGACTGCACCTCAGCCAAAATAACGGATGCGGTAACCCTTCGGCAGGGCTCAGGGGCCACTTCACCAATTCCAGGAATGCTCCTCAGCAAGTCCTCCTGCTTGAGGCCAGGATGTTGGTCAAAGTGGTCGCGGATAAGTTGTTTGGTTTTCTGGATGTCTTGCTCCAAGTAGTCCAGATGTTCCTTTATCAGGGTCGCCACCTGCTCGGTGGAAACGGCTAGGCGGTTGTTTTCTTGCTGGCGCATGGCATTCAACGCCTCTAGGCGGCGGACTAAAGCCTGTAGATGCTTGACCTCGGGGGCAGAGGGCGTCCAAGGCGCAGGCCGCAGGGCAGCACAAAACCGAGCAATGAGGGCGGCATCCACCTGGTCATTTTTGGTACGAAGCAGTTCACTTCTGGCAAATCCGTGGCCCCTGAGCCCTGCCGAAGGGAGGACACGAGCTGGATTGACCATGCTCACGGTGTGGTTGGCTTGGTAGAGCACTTCGGCCACGGCGTCTCCATAGACCCCCGTAGCTTCTAAGCAGGCATGAACGGGACTCACCTGATGGTGATTCAACCAAATCAGTAATTCTTGATGCCCCTCTGGAGTATTGGGTATGACTTTGGGTTTGGATTTGCCGTTGGGCAACAGCAAGGCAATATGCAGTTTACTCTTACCCACATCGATGCCAAGGACAGGTTGGGACATGGTGAACATCTCCTCTCTTGGGTTCATTAGGCAGACTGGGCCCACAACTACCCTTATGAATGCAGGCTCACCCATGCTCTGGGGGCCTAAGATGCCGTTCAGCTTGGGAGGACCAATCAATCAAGGCAGAAGGGACTTATCTAATCAACAGGCTCATCGCCTAGGCAGACAAACAGCCTCACTTCTGCTTCCTACTTCCTCTGTAGGAAATAGACCTGGAACCAGTATTACCTGGTTACCCGGTTAACGCTCAAGATACAAGGCAGACAACCTCGGTCTATATTCCAGTGCATAACGGAGGATTTGCACAAAGACTAGTAGAAGCCTAAGATCTATCACTCTGATGTTGCATTTCGTCACTGTGCCCTTAGTCCAGCAACTATTCAAGCGTGAGCACCAAGCGCTTGCCAAGAGCCGCTGCCGCCCGATCAAGGGTTTTAAGCGATGGCCAGTGAGAGGGATTCTCAAGCCTCTTTGCTGAGGGCCACGAGGTTTCCAACGCCCTGGCAAGATCAGACAAGCTTCGCTCTCCTCGCGCCAGACGTAGCAGCATGGCAGCCTGTGTCTTGGCGTCAGGTGCTACATAATAAGCGCCTTGCACCCTCTGGCTTGGGGCGGAAATATCCTTCGCCTGATCAATCCGCCAAGCCAGCATTGACGACAACACCTCGACTGCGTTAAACAATGCTTCCTCTATCGTTTCACCCTCAGTAAAGGTATCAGGGAGATCAACGAAAGTTACAAAAAAGCTTCCATCGGGCTGCTGGTCTATGATTGCTGGGTATTTAATTTCCATAATGCACCTCAATTAAGTTTGACACCTGTCTGCTTCTGAATAGCGGAGAGCAAACTCTGCCCAAGGTCGCGTGTACCAATATATCTTTAATGATATATCAAAAATAGTTAATCTTCATCGCCGTGGGGAAGACTACGTTGGGCTTCTCCATGCTCAGGACTATCAGGCTAGGGAATTGAACCGAAGGGCTTACCCAGACGTCTGGAGACATGTTTGTTTGATTCAGACATTTTCCTATTCCGGTTGAGCGAGCCGTTATGAGTTCTTACACAGTCTTGTGTCTTGTCTGGTGTCCGGCAATTGCAACTAGCTTATTCCGAGACTATAGCTTTTGGGCTAATCTCAAGCTGTAATTGTGAACGGTAGAAACAAACATTGAACTCCATGAAAAAGTTCACTTGTCCTAAAATAAGCGGCACATTTTTAGCTTGTGTCCACGCAAAAACCAGTTTTACAGGCTCAAACTGACCGACTAAGGCTTGAACAACCACAACACGCGCTTCGTACTGAGCTAAGTTTCCTGTCAAACTCAGTGCTGTTGTTTGCTGTTCCCAGTTATACCCAAGCTCAACTCCCACCAAATACGGAAGCACATTTACGCTTGCTCCAGTGTCCAGTAAACCAGATGCTGTAACAGAAGCTTGCTGATGAACCAGAGTAAGGGGCAAGAATGGACGAAAACTAGCTTCACCTAATGCAGCACCACTAGAGATGAATGAATATCGTTCAGAGTTACGCATGGTCTTGATTTTTAGCAGCTTGTAGCACTTTTAACATGGTATCGGCTGCTTCAACCGCGTCATAGGGCGACCACACTGGATAAGATTGGTCAGGTTTAATTAAATTCGTTTCTTGTTGAGCTAGTCCCGAGATTAAAACTTGCATGACATAGAATTTCTCTTCACGACTCAGCCCCTGCAATGTCGAGATTAGTTCTGGTGAAACCATGCAAAGCACTCCATGTTGGCTAGGTTGCCCTATCTATTCTAATTGACCTAGAGATTATCTATCAATATCACCGCAAATGAGATAGTAGAAGGAGCAAATTGTTCATAAAATCAAACATAGAGCAACATTGGAACTTAAACAAATTTCACCTCAATTTCCCCACAGATAACCTTGTGTACCCACACCAATAGCCAAGCTAACTTTCGACGTGAGGCGAGGACCGACGGAGGGGTTAGGTGTCATGCTTGATGTTGAGCAAGTCCATAACTGCGAATGTGATTCGTTTATTCTCTTCGATGCTCATACCAAGCGAGTCTGTCATTGCATTCAGTCTTGGCCGGTTCTTCACAAGCACATCGAGTATCCGCTTGAGATCGACCGTTATGTCTACTTTTCCGTGCACCTTTGGCTTTCCATTGGTTCGCTTTGCACGGCACAGGCAGAAAAAATATGTCCGAAGCCCGTACGAACTTGATTGAGTGTTGCAGAAAAAGAACCAGTGCTCAATCAATTGGTCGGCGATTTTGAACCACTTTCTGACTCGGGGGATTTCCCAGAGTTCACGCGGATCGTTGTGATAGCCAGCTACGCTAAGTTCTATCCGTCCCTGGAACTTCCTACTTAGTGCCTCGTTTGACACAATTCGCTGAAAGAATGTAGATAACGGCAATGGGTCAAGGCTCTCGATATCACTTCGATCTATAGCGTAGTAGATAGATTCAAAGGTGGCTAATGTTTCATTGAAAGACCAATGAGCTTGAAGTGCATCGGAATGGTCGACAGCAGGGCCAACTATTTCTAGAAAATCACTTTTCGTACCGAGTGATAGTTTGTTCTTCTTCGGGACTGAAATCTTCCAACCAGTGGAAGTCCTCTCAGTTTTTGCGCCCTCAAAACGCACCCAGTAGGATGCCTTGCATTCTGGGTTGTGGATCAGCAAGATGATGGGAACGGCCGAGTTCAGATAATAATTTAGATGTTTTGTCTCACCATAGTAAGTGAAGCTGGAGGGCGTCTCCGTTGAGAAATAAGATGCTCCACTCTTGATTTGTATCGCTAGAGTTTGACCCGTCACTCCTCCATTTTCAGTAACGACATCGATTCCGAAGTTGTATTCCGTGTGGTTGCGTCTGAATATCCAGCCAAAAACATCATTAACAATCTGAGAAACTGCGTTAACTCCGGCATCGCCGCTACGGGCTGTCTTGGAATATAACGGAAACGGCTGGCTCATGAGAGTAAGTGTTGATGATACATAAATATTTATTAGATTGACTTTCTCTGTCTACCCACCCAATTTAGGGATCTTAAGCTAAAGAAGTCGTTATAATCACCTGCACAGCAGGCTAGGCAGTCAAGTTCACCTTATGGTACCCACTAAGAGGATTAGACAGACGACCTCAATGTAAATTCCAGTGGATAACGGAGGATCTGCTCAGGATTTGGCTATTAGCATGGCTGAGTTTACGGAATTGAACCGAAGGGCTTACTCAGACGTCTGAGTAACTATCAATCACATAAACCATGCATGGATGCCTTCACCCAAAAAGCGCATTTCTTTCGCCGGGCCAGCTTTGGAGCCACGCAGCAAGAGTTAGGCAGTAGTGTCAAACCGATAGAGCTACTGGAGCAGTGGTTGCAAGATAAACAACCCGTTACGAATCTGCTCAGCAAGGAAAGGCCAGAGTCCGAACCTCTTGGGATGACGGAAACGGATAAAAAGTTCAAAAGAATGCAATTGCGTGCCCAGGGAATCGCTCTTGGTCAGGCCCTCTTAGAACAGATGGTTACGGCGTCCAACCCGCTGCATGAAAAAGTAGTGAACTTTTGGCGAGACCATTTTGTAGTCTCAGCAAAGAAGTTTAATCTGCCTCATTTTATCGCTGATTATGATCTACGTTTACGGACCCACGCACTGGGAGACTTTCAGGACTTACTTTGGTCTGTGACGACGAGTCCAGCGATGTTGCGCTATCTGGATAATGGACAAAATCGAGTCGGTAATCCTAACGAGAACTATAGTCGGGAATTACTTGAACTATTCACGCTCGGTCGCGGCCAATACACTGAGCAAGATATTCAAGAAGGGGCACGAGCTTTAACGGGATGGGTGACGAATCCTCTGGATTATGGGAAGAAAACAGAAGCAATTTTTATACCTCGTCGTCATGATAGTGGACTGAAAAACTACCTGGGGCGACAGGGAAATTTGAAGGCTGAGGATGTCGTTGAAATTGTCAGTAATCATCCGAGTACCGCCCGCACTTTAGCACGCAAGCTATGGAGTGAATTTGTTTATCCGAATCCAGAGCCTGCCGTTATTCAGCGTTTAGCCAAGGTCTATCAAAGAAAAAATCGAAATATCCAAGCACTGA
The DNA here is from genome assembly GCA_038245785.1 of Gloeobacterales cyanobacterium. Taxonomy (GTDB): domain Bacteria; phylum Cyanobacteriota; class Cyanobacteriia; order Gloeobacterales; family PMM-0068; genus Sivonenia. The sequence continues at coordinate 31,347 of JBBRSB010000007.1, forward strand.
TTCATGCAATTTTTACCAGTCCCGAATTCTATAGCGCCAAAGCCTATCGTAGCCGTTTAAAGAATCCCCTCTATTTCACGATTGGGGCTTTGAGACAGTTAGAAATTCAAGCAGACTATCGAAAGGTCTTAGCCAGCCTGAAAGCAATGGAACAGTTACCCTATAACGCTCTCAGCGTCAAAGGCTGGCCTGAAGATGAAGGTTGGCTCAATGCCCCGTCTTTACTGACACGCATCAATCTTGCCCAGCAATTTACCCAGGATTCCGGCGATGAGGGTAGGTTTGTTTACGAACCCGAGAAATTTCCACCCAAAGAACTGACAGCTCTACTGCTAGACAGTTCTACTATTTCAGCGAATCTGCGCACTACGCTCAAAGGACTTTCTAACCGTGAAAGTGCGGCCTTTTTGCTTGCTTCTCCCCTTTATCAATTGGCTTAATCATGCAAAGACGTACTTTTCTAGAAATGCTCTTTAGTGCAACAACCTTACTGGCTCTCAACCCTACGGCTGTCTTAGGAAAAGATCAGAAGACCTTACTTGTGATTGAACTCGCAGGCGGGAATGATGGCTTGAATACGTTCATTCCCTATGCGGATAGCAACTACCTTCGGCTACGTCCCCGTATTGGCATCAAAGATGGGATTCCTGTCAGCCATAGCGTTGCACTCAATCCTGGTTTGAAAGACCTAAAACCACTCTTAGAAAGTGGCCAGCTAGCCGTCATTCAAAACGTAGGCTATCCCAATCCTGACCTCTCCCATTTTCGTTCCAAAGAAATCTGGCAGAGTGCACATCCTCAAGGTTCTGTGGATAGCGGTTGGCTAGCCCGTTATTTGGAAGCAACTAAGGCCAAAACGTCCGAGGCTGTCTTCCTCGGAGATGAATACCCCTTGGCCTTAACGGGCAGCAGTACACGCTATTTAGAACTTTCTCCTAACTTGGGCCTGAAAACCCAGGGCAAGCTCGGTCAGGCTATCCAAGAAGCTTATCGAGTGCCCCAGAAGCAACCCATGGCCGAGAAAGTTCGTCAGACCGTGCTTGAAAGTACCCAGGCCGTTCGTGACCTAGCCAAAGATGTAGACCAGCGGGTTCAGCGCCAAGGTTATCCCCCAGGAGACTTAGGTAGACATTTGGCACTCGTCAGTCGTCTGTTAGAAGTAGGCCCAAAAGTAATCTATCTCACGATTGGAGGCTGGGATACCCATGTCAACCAAGTACAGCGTCATCAAAGACTTTTAGAACAAGTGGGAAAAGGACTATCCGCCTTGAATCAAGACTTGAAAGCCCGAGGTTTGGATAAAAATATCCTGATCATGGTCCAGAGCGAGTTTGGCCGTAGACCGACAGAGAATGGTTCTGGTGGAACAGACCACGGTACAGCCGGACCTGTATGGCTGATCGGACCTGTCCGTGCAGGATTTTATGGGGGTGAGCCTGCCTTGGATAGCTTGCAGAAAGGAAATCTACCGATGCACGTGGATTTTCGTAGCGTCTACGCCGAGATCCTGGACCGCTGGTTAGGCATGCCTTCTAAGGGGATTCTTTCCGGTAGTTTTCCTGGGGTAGGAATTCTTTAGTGGTTTCTAATTAGTTAACACCCATATCAATGAACCAATCAAGCTAATCCAAACAATAAACAGAATAATTACAGGCAGATTCAACTCATCCTCTGCCTGATTCTCCTGAGCGCTATACTCAATCTCTCCCTCTCGGTAAAGATTATAGAAGATACGCGATTCATCATCATATAAGATGGTGTACGCCATATTAATCTCTTCAAACTGTGCTTTTAATTTAGGATCTTTATTTACGTCAGGATAATATTTACGAGCCAAGTGCATATAGGCTTGCCGAATCTCCTCTTTATCCGTATCGGCTGGAATATCAAGAACACTATAGAAATCTTTTGTCATTTGATGATTCTCAGAGAAGACTAAGTTTGAGAAGAAAAGATGAGGCATTAAAGAAGAACATTTAATCCTTCGAACAATAAAAACTAACCAACTCAGCTACCTCGCGTGCTTGACCAGCTCAGGCAAATTGCTCGGCTGATGACCCTACAGGGAGGAGAATCCGGGCTACTACTTGCCGTAATGCTGTTCAAGTAACGTCCGCAGCATATCCACCATCGGAACGCCTTCTTCAACTGCTTGGGCTTTAATCGCTTTATGCAGAGGTTTTGGAATATCCAACGTGAGACGCTTCTGTTTCACGGCTTTTTCCAGTTCTAGCTCTTTCGGAGTAGGACGAGCCTCAGCAGTGGGGGCTTCTTCTGCGCTGCTCTGAGACAACGCTGGCTCCAGAACAGCGGGAACTGAGTCAGGCTTTCGACGTGAACTAAGTTTGGCTTTCTTTTCGACCATCGGTTGATCTCCAGGTAGGTGAGCGTTTGCACTGCGGATCGGGCGAGAGCTTTCAGGTGCGTCGCCCCATTCGCTGTTTGAAATGGGCAGAATCAGTCAGTCTGTATTTACAGGTTACCCATATTTACAGGGTAATCACATTTACAGATTACCGTATTTACAGAAATAAGTTTTGACTGAATTGTTACAATCTCAGCGCGTCAAGACTGCGACCTTTTGCCAGGCCCAGCAGCGGTTGTGACCTTCACCCAGAGGAGAGGAGAGAAGCCCAGTGCAGATCATGGCTCACTAACCAAATAAATTAGCGTTCAAAGCCTCATAGCTTTTATTAAAAGGACATTGGACGCGACAGGTACGGCACCAACGACCATCCGTGTACCTGTTGAGATTCTCTTTATTGAAAATGTAGGGTTTATGAGAGAAGTGGGAGCTGACCCACTGCCAGGAAAGAGCATTGGAAGCAATATCTCCATCTAACAGATATTCTCGGAAAAGTCGGTAGCCCGCTAACCAACTAATTCCTCGAAAATGACAGACATAGGCAGCGAACCAAAGCCGCTCATGATTGTGAAGATAGCCTGTGTCGAATAGTGTCTCCAGAATGCCATCCATACACGGTAAGCCTGTAGTAGCAGTGGCAATATCTTCAGGAAGCTCTTCTGGAGCCTGATATTGCGTGCGCACTTTAGCCTCTTCGATCCCTTCCCAAATACCCTGGTTATAGTAGGCATAAGCGGCATAGAAAAACTCCCGCCAGGTGAGTTGTCGCAAAAACTCTTCCAGTCCTTTATTTTGAGCAGGAGAGCCATGACGTTCGAGCAGAAAGGTTTGCACCTCTTTTGGGGTAACCATGCCATGACGCAAGTAAGGAGAGAGAAAACTCACAGCATCACTAACATAGTTGCGCTGGGTATAGCCTTTAACCTCAAAGGCTTCTAGTTGCGCTAAGGCATGCACGCGTCCGCCAGGAGTATCTTCCACATAGGTAGGATTTCCTGTGTAATACTCCTGAAAATTTTCTTGAATATAGGCACAAACTTGCTCTCGGCTTTCTAAATCAGTGCGCAGTTCCATCGGCAATTATTTTAGAGACATTCCATATTATGAGTTAGACCTGATTTTGTAACTGCTGCAACTGTTCGGGAGATAGCCATTTTTGGCACTCTTTAATCACTTTACTTTGGAGCGCATGGAGGATTTTAGCTTCAGAGGATCCAGACTGCTTCAAGCTCGTATACATGAGCCGTAGAGCTTTCAGGTTATGGAAAGAAGGGTCAATTTGATAAGCTTTTTCCAAAGCCGTATTGAATGCTGCCAAATCCCTATCTATCAGAGCATAGTAACCTGCCTGCTCATATTCTCTGGCCGATAGCTTGGACGGCGGCGTAATAGGAGCAGCCGTAGAGGAAGTAGCCATGGGTGGAGACGGAACAATCGCTGCATTTGCGGTAGCTGCCACTATATTTTGCGGTGGAGCAGTCGGGGCAGGAGAGACTAGACTAGGGTAGGTCACTTGGGCCGTAACCTTAGAATCAGCCTGTGATAGAGAAGGCTGATAAACAATCTCTTTTGCATCAGGGGCCAATCGAGCCACACTAGACTTCGGACCGATAAGCGTCAGACCGTACCAGGTGACCAATCCGGGCATAATCACACAGGCCATAAGAGCCGCCGTACCAGAATAGCGCCTATAAAAAGCCTGACGGTTGCGCAGTACAATCCTCAGCGTTCTTAGCGCTTTGGCCGTTCTGTTAAGAGAAGCTCTCAGGGCTGGTTCGGGAGTATTCCAAATCGTTTCATCCGCATGGCAGAAGTTCTCGAAATCGCTATCTAATTTAGAAAATCGCTGTTCTCTTTCGGCAATCTGTAGTTTGAGGGCATCCAGCTGCCGTGCCAGCCGAGACACCTCCAAAGTAAGAGCCTGTTCTAAGGGCCGGACCCGCTTTTCTTGAGTGCCTAGAGAGGAATGTTCAGTATTTTTAGGCGGAAGGCTACTTAATTCCGAGGAAAAGACCTCTACCGCCGCAGTAGATGAATGATCCTCGGTCTCACAAGTGCTCACTTCGCTCTTAGTTTCCATATCCTGATCTTATTTTATCTCTGCCCGTAGTGAAACACTTAATGAGACCTATTTTGTTGGTTAGTGAAGGAGAGGTGGATGCACTAGCCTCTCCTATAAATGATTAAATAAGCGGAGAAGAAGAGAATATGTCAAACACAGGATACCCATTTACTAGTGGCTCTGTAGATGTACGCTCGTAAAGAAATATTATTACTCGAAACCAAAACCCTTAACGTTCTTTAGATTGGCCCCTTCCAGGTTTGCACCGATAAGATTGGCTCCTTCCAGATTGGCCCCCTCTAAGTCGGCCCCAACCAAATTTGCGTCTGCGAGATTGGCAATGCTCAGGTCCGCACCCCTCAAGTTTGCTCCATGCAGATAGGCTGCATGAAGATTGACTCGGCTTAGACAAGCTTTGTGTAAATTAGCCTGATTAAAATCTGCAGCCCTCAGGTCTGCATTAAATAGATTGGTCCCACGGCAGTCAGCCCCCCCCAAATCAGCAGCACGCAGGTCTGCTGACCGCAAATCAACATTCCTAAGCCTCGCTCTACTCAAATTCGCCATGCTGAGGTTGGCATCAAAAAGATTAGCCTGGCTGAGGTCGCCATCACTGAGGTTAGCGTTACCGAGATTGGCACCAAAAAAATTAGCCTGCTGTAAGCGGGCTTTACTTAAATTAGCTCCACGCAAATCCGCCCTCCGAAAGTCAGCCTGTCTGAGGTCTGACGAACTCAAGTTGGCAATCCGTAAGACCGCATAGAAGAAGTCGGCCGCGAAGAAATTAGAATTACTTAAATTAGCTTCGGATAGGTCTGCTCGATAAAAATAGAAGCCGGGTAAATCAAGCCCGGACAGATTCAAGCCTTGCATTCTCGGATACTTACTAAGAAGAGCATCACGGGTAATCATAGTTATGCTTTTATATTAGTAGGCTTGTAGTTAGGCTGTAGCTTATTAGCAGGATTGGGAGAATTTTGAAGATCTTGAATCTCTCGATTTTCTTTACGCTCTATATAGTCAGGCAGAGCAGGCATTTTGCTAGACAAAAAATCCTGAACAGAGAGGGCCGAACGTATTTGGATACGACGCCGGAAATCATCAAAATCAGCTTCTAAACTAAGAATTTTTCGATCCTCTGCCTCTAGTCTTAAATTCAGATAATCCACTTCTCTCAGGAGGCTTACAACCTCATCTTTCAGCAAAAACTCTCTATCACTTTCCGGCTGACTTTCACTGGGCCATTCGAACAAGTCTTGATCATCAATTTCATCCAACTCAAGCGGCGATCTATTCGATTGACTTAGTGCAAGTGCAATATCATCCGTAAAGTCTTTATCGCAAGCAACGCAGTAGTAAGCGCCTCCTAAATAGCTCTCTTTAGAGACTACGGTTCTTTCACGTATAGAATTACTACCGCAATATGGACAATTCATATATGTACAAATTATCGAAAATTATATAGAAACTACTCTACTTTATAGGGTACCCAAAGATGCATCACCGCGTGCGTGGAATTAGGCTGATTAGAAGATCTTCTGTTCTACTCCAAATCCTACCAAAACAAGATTTTCCAGAGGCTGATTGGCGGTTGGGCGTCGGTAGGTCAAGATCTTGCGAATCCTCGTGTTTGGGTTAATCAACGTAATCGAATCGACAGCGACAACTTCCGTATAGGTAGTAGTCATCAAGAGTTCTTGCTTTTGAGGATCGAAGCGGAAGTGGGCCACCATCGGCTTTGCTTCTTCGTAGGCCCGGTCTCTTAGATAGGCTCCTTCTAGGACAGGAGCATCTTGTTGGTCAGGGACAAAAAGCATATTGAGTTCTTGAGAAACTTCTTCGCCTTTCTCCGAAACTGTCTGGAAGGCTAAATAAAAACCCAAGAGGCTGTCCACGAGAAGAGAAGGGCGCTCGTTATCGCGAAGGACTTTTTCCTTTAGCGTGGGGTTTAAGGTGCGGATAATAAATTCTGTGCGCGAACGCTCCACTTCCTGGCGCGTCAAATAGTGATAGGTGCGCTCAGTGGCCCAAGCTCCGATACAACAGTCAAAAAAATAGTGAAATTTATGTATGGCGTCCATAGGGTCGTAGGCTGAGCTCCAGTGATCATTTTCTATTTTTAGGGCAGGTGCGGACAAGTAGAACACAAAAACCAGTAGAAGTACTCAGAAAACTGACTCTTTTTCATACGTCTAGTGTCGGAAGCGTTTACCCACCCCCAGGGTTAGTGCTACATTATCGCAAATGGTCAGGTGTTCACATGGTTAGCTTCTCCCGAGAACCAGAGCCGTTTAAGTCTAACGCTCCAAAATCTCTCGGCATCGTGGTACAGGGCTCTCTTAGTCTGGGATTGGAAGCCAGACTGAATGCCGATGTGTCTGTAGAAGATATGCGGGTAGGCAAATTTGTAATTATCAAGGGCCGTAGAACACGCTTTTTTTCGATGCTGACCGATGTAGTCCTCGGCACCTCTAGCCCCAAAATTTTGATGAATCCTCCAGACCATGATGATGATTTTATGTCTGAAGTTCTAGCAGGGACAGGCACTTTTGGTACAGTAAAGCTGACGCCGATGCTCATGTTCGAACCAGAGACCAATGAGTTGCGTCCGGTAAAGACAGTCCCTTCTCACTTTGCCCAGGTTTTAGATGCCACCGAGTTTGACTTTACCCAAGTTTTTGGGAGCGAGGCAGACCCTGAGCGCAAGAATTTCAACATTGGTCAGCCCCTCGATATGGATGTACCGATTTGTCTGGACCTGGAGCGTTTTGTCGAACGTTCTAATGGCATTTTTGGAAAGTCAGGAACGGGTAAATCTTTCTTAACGCGTTTGATTCTCAGCGGCGTGATTCGCAAGAAAGCAGCGGTCAACCTGATTTTTGATATGCATTCTGAATATGGCTGGGAAGCGGCCAAAGAAGGGAAAGAAAGCAGCACCGTAAAGGGCCTACGCCAGCTATTCACGGGTCAGGTGCAAATCTATACCCTAGACCCAGAAGCGAGTAAGCGGCGAGGCGTCCGGGATGCTCGTGAACTCTATATCAGCATGAATCAGATTGATGTGGATGACCTGAGTTTGATACGGGGAGAGCTGAATCTTTCCGATGCCAGTATTGAAAATGCAATTATTCTACGCAATCACTTCGGCGAGAACTGGATTAGCCGTTTGATGACGATGAGCAACGGTGAAATTCAAGAATTTTGTCAAGAGAATATGGGCAACGCTCCCTCGATTATGGCCCTGCAGCGCAAGCTAAACCGATTGGAAGACCTGAAATATCTCAAGACCGTATGCCCCCATGACTATCTTTCGGAACTAACCAATATTCTGTCCAGTGGAAAACACGTTGTCATTGAGTTCGGTTCCCAAGGTTCTCTGCTTAGCTACATGCTGGCCGCCAATATCATCACCCGCAAGCTGCATGGAGAATATGTCAAACGAGCAGAGCGATATCTCCAGTCTAAGGACCCTAAAGATAAGCCCCGCCAGTTGATGATCACGATTGAAGAAGCCCACCGCTTCCTGGACCCAAAACAGGCCAAGCAGACTATTTTTGGGACGATTGCACGCGAGATGCGCAAGTATTTTGTCACGCTCCTAGTAGTTGACCAGCGCCCTTCTGGAATTGATAACGAAGTGATGTCTCAACTGGGCACCCGGATCACGGCCCTTTTAAATGACGATAAAGATATTGATGCCGTTTTCACAGGCGTAGCCGGAGGCCAAGCGCTGAGGACGGTCCTCTCCCAAATGGACCCCAAGCAACAAGCGCTGATTCTTGGCTACGCCGTACCGATGGCGGTGGTCGTGCGCACCCGCGCCTACGATGAAAAGTTCTATCGAGAGATTGGGGCAGATTTGTGGGAAGACCGCTCGGATGAAGATATTCGTTCAGCGGCAGAGTTGGCTAAATCGGATCTAGGTTTCTGAAATGCGGTGGCTAGCCCCAGAATGGAAGTAGGAGGCTTTTTCTTCTTGCCTAGACAATCCCATGACTGACCTGACTGAGCGTGCGCGTTCCCTTTCTATCGCCTGTGGCCCTGAGGATAAAGGCTATCAATCTCATCTTTTGCTCTGCGCGGACCAAAGCAAGCCCCTCTGTTGTGACAAAGCTACGGGGTTAGTTGCCTGGGACTATCTTAAAAAGCGCATTAGAGAACTGGGACTGGAAGGACCAGAAGCGACGCAACCCGTTTTTCGCAGCAAGGTAAACTGCCTGCGGGTCTGTCAAAATGGTCCCATCCTCTTGGTTTATCCCGGCGGTTATTGGTACCACAGTGCTACGCCTGAAGTGATTGAGCGCATTCTGCAAGAGCATATCCTTCGCGGCATTCCGGTCCAGGAATATCTCTTTGCCGAAAATCCGCTCCCTTCGACTCCGCTCAGGGAGCCTATGCGGGGAGAAGGAGAAAAGTAGTTCTTAATTCCTTATCCACACTTTAAAGAATCAAGTTCAAGTCACCAAACTCATGCCAAAGATAGCGATCCTTTACCGCTTCCTGATACGCTTCTCGAATCACCGAGGGAGGTAAGAAAGCGGTGAGTAAATCAAGATGGCTGGCCTCTGGCTCATGCAATCCGGTTAATAGCCCCTCTACGGCTTTAAGGTGATGGTTCTCTGTAATCCGCAGCCGAGTGTATCCGTGCCCTGCCTGCACATTGCTTGCTTTATCAACCACTGACTCCAAAGCTCGAACTACGGTGGTTCCCACTGCAATGACCCGCCCACCTGCTTGATGGGTCTGGTTAATCTTCTGAGCCGTCGCCTCACTGATGAAGTACTCCTCTTCAGAAGCAAGATGCTCAGCATCAAGGTCGTCATCCATGTAAGAAGAAAGTCCCGTGTGCAAAACAATCTGGGCGGTTTGGATTCCTTGCCGCTGAAGGTCGAACAACAGTTTCCAGGTAAAGGCTCGCCCTGCGGACGGCATCTCGGCAGAACCCGGTTCTTTTGCGTAGACGGTCTGGTAATAGTCGAGGTCCCAAGGGGCAGACACATACTCATAGCGAATCGGTTGTCCCAGGCGGTAAAGCGAATTGATTAACTCCGTTCCTGATTGAGAGAACCGAAGTTTCCAGAGCCGTGGAATCGTGGGATCGCGCGACTCTACGATCGCGCTTAACTGCGGACTGAAGTGAAGATGCATTCCGCTTTGCAAGCCACAGGCAAAGGGTTCGCCCTCTTGGCACAACAAGAGTGCCAGCCAGGAGTTATCCGGTAAGTGCTCCGCTAAACGAACCTGCATACAGGCTCCAATGGGAGCTTCACACCCCTCAAGGGCAGCAGGAAGCGTTCGACTGGAGTTAAAGACGAGCAAATCGCCAGGGCGCAGAAAGTTGCCCAACTGATCAAAGCGGCTATGTTCTACTCGAAAAGTTTGGCGCTTCTCTGCCGCAGACGTTTCACGAGCAATAACCATTAACCGGACACGATCGCGAGCAATCCCTCTGCGCTCTGGTGGTTCTTTCGCAGAAAGCTCAGGCGGAAGCGTGAAGGAAAAGGGGGCAGACATGGCTCAGTCCTTTTTTGTTGAGAATAAGCAACTTCATGGGTCCCGGAAGCCCCCTAAATCCCCCAATGCTGGGGGACTTTGAAGTCAGAACCCCCCAGCATTGGGGGGCAGGGGGGCGAAACTCAAGCAACTTCATGAGGAGCTTCCTCAAAGTCATCCTCATCCTGTGCATGAAACCGTTGTCCACTCACTTCCTGGGACTCATCCGATGCTAGATAGACGAAGATGTCTGTAACTTCTTTGGGGTCAGCCCATTGATTCGGGTCTTCCTCAGGTTCAGCCGCACGGTGCATGGCCGTATTCATATTTCCTGGGTCAACCCAATTAACACGAACCTTGCTGTCTATAAGTTCGGCGGCCCAAGTTTGGGACAGTCCTTCTAGACCAAATTTCGAGATGCCATAAGCACCCCAACCGGGATATCCGGTCACGCCTGCATCACTGGTGACGTTGATAATTGAACCACCCTGTTCAATCATGGCAGGCAACGCTTTCTTAATCAGCAGAAAGGGTGCAATCAGGTTCGTATTAAGCACGTTGTGGAAATCTACGAGCGGATAGTCGAGCAAAAAGGGCATGGGAGAAGGACCAATCGCAGAAGCATTGTTCACTAAAATATCCAGCTTCCCCTGAAACTCATTAAGCGTAGTCGCAATGACGCGCTCAACATCACTGGGTTGGCTAAGATCCGCCGCGATGGCTAACACTTTTGTTTCAGGTGCAGCTTCCTGAATGAGCTGGCGAGCTTTCTCCAGCAACTCAGCCCCACGCGCGACAATGGCAAGGCCTGCTGCTCCTTCTTGGGCAAATGCGAGCGCAAGCTGCAATCCCAATCCCTGTGAAGCCCCTGTAATTAACCCATATTTTTCTTGCAGTCTACTCATTGTTTGACTCCTAAGAACCCTGACCCTCTTGGCCAGCGGAGAACAGCTTATCTTTCTTATATCATAGTCATAATGAGCATGAGTTAGTGTCCACAAGATTTGAGCGCAAGTTGTGTCACTGCTTGAGAAGTCTTCCGCATTTCTCACTCATAAGACTTTTGAAGACTCGCTTGCCCCAGAGAATATGTCGAAATTTTCGCTTTTTTTTGACACATTCTACTGATATGTCGATACTGTCGACACCTTCTTGACATCCTCCCCATCGCATGGCTTGTGAGGATTCCTAAGCTTCAGCTCGAAAAGTGGATCTTTGCAAGCTGTTGTAGGTCATGATTTATGCTGAAGATAGAATTTACTTTGCAATCGTTGTTTAACCGTGCGTCAATTTCTGAAGCCAATTAATCTGGAAATCTCTCCAGACTCTCTGAGCCAAGGCGAACAGGCAATCCGCCAAACGCTGGCTCTACAGCTCTATGCCCAGGATATTTTTACCTTTGGGCAAGCCCGACGATTAGCGGATTTGTCGGTGTGGGAATTCCAACAACTGCTGGCACAAAACAAAATCGAGCGTCATTACAAAGAAACAGACTTGGCCCAGGATGTGGATTCAATTGAGACAGGCACCTGGCAATCGTGACCGTCATCTGCAACGCTACACCTCTGATTAATTTCGCTGTCACTAATCGCCTAAATATTTTGCAAGAAACCTTCGGGCGAATCATCATCCCCCAGGCTGTTTATCATGAAACCACAGGGACTGGCTTTCCCGGTTCATCCTCTGTGAAGCAGGCGATCGCGGCAAAATGGTTAGAGGTTCGTCCAGTCTCGATAGTAGGTGCCAATATTGCTCCAGAGCTGGATGACGGAGAGCGAGAAGCTGTCGCTCTTGCCCTCGAAACAGGCATTCAGCGTATTCTCCTGGATGAGCGTGAAGCCCGTCAGGTCGCTCAACAACTTGGCTTACAAGTTATGGGCACTTTGGGGATTCTTTTGCTTGCCAAAAACCGTCAGACGATTCCCCAGGTACGCCCATTACTGGATGCCATGATCAACACAGCCCAATACTGGGTCAGTGACACACTTTATCAGCAAGTTTTACGACAAGCTGGAGAGTTATAAGTTTGCCCAGCGACAGCGAGGGTGACCTCTACCAGCAATTCTTGTTTTGCCATGAGGGTATCAAGAAATGTCGGGGTACAGCACTAACTCTAGCCTGCGTCCTAATATTTTTGACCACTGCTCTCTCTTTAGAGAAAGAGCCTTAAATGTTGCACTTTATTTTTGAATCAGCGGAGAATAAAGTGCAAGTACTCATAGAAATAAGACAATACAAACCAATTCAAAGTATTTCTATGTACATGGAACTTCATCAACTCTTCATAAAAGAGGAGCATTCGTTTCCTCCTGTTTTCTCACATAAAATCTAATTTTTCGACGAACACAAGCAATATTTTAGGGATCGCAATAATCAGCTAAAGACTAACTAAGTTCACCGATAGATCTTACAATTGACATTCTCTTTTTCTACTCAGTATAATTACCCTTAGGTGTTTGCTTGCCACACAGCTAAAGTAAAACTCTTGTAAGACCAAGGAAATGTTAATGCAAGAATAGGTATGTTTGAGAATGCTTTGTCTCTTTGTGATTAAGGTATTGCTTTGAATGATAAGAATCCAGCACATTACAACAATCGTGCTGCTATCCTAAAGACACTGAGACAATTTCAGGAGGCTATTGAGCAATGTGAGGAGTGAGGAGATTATTCGAAAGTTTCCTGACTATGGGAAGGCCATTCTTTTTATGTATAAGTAGCCAAGCATTGAGGTTGGTCACTATAAAGGTTCTATTTCTACTTAAATTTATTTCGTTTAGCACAAAATGTTTAGCGATGCACAGTTTGCAACGGAAATACTGCTGATGAAATCATTATCTGGATTTATAGCGTATCCATCTCAGCCTATAGCCATTGGTTCAGTGATTTCACAAGCACTAAATTCACTAAAGCCTGACGCGGCAAAAATTCATCTCACTTCTTGGCAAGAAAATGATATTGCAGGTCGTTTTCTAATTGATCCAATCCTTACCAACATCAGTATTTCTGATGTTTTAGTGGCTGATATTACACGCCTGAACTTCAATGTTATTTTTGAGATTGGATACGCCATTGGTCGTAAGAAACGGGTATATTTAGTCCGTAATGATGCGCTAACTGGCTCAGATACTCTGATCCGCGAAGTTGGTATATTTGATACGCTTGGATACAACCAGTATTCAAATTCTGATGAACTCGCAACTCTGTTACGAGCAATTGTGGATGTTAAACCACTATCCTTTGATGCCAATCAAATTAACACGAGCGCTCCAGTCTATCTTGTTCTACCCCGGAAAAAGACGGATTTAGAAATTAGACTTGTATCCCGAATCAAGAAAGCACGCTTACAATTTCGCAGCTTTGATGCTGAGGAATTAGGTCGCCTCGCTGCAGGTGAAGCAATTGAGAATGTAGCAAAATCTCATGGCATAGTCCTTCCTCTTCTCTCAAAGGAACGAATAGATTTTGAAGTTCACAACTTCCGTGCGGCCTTTGTTGCTGGCTTAGCAATGGCACTTGATAAAATCTTACTACTTTTACAAGAAGGAGAAGATCCCGTTCCGCTGGATTACCGAGACCTTGTGAAGAGCTTTCGAGGCTTAGATCAAATTAATGTTTACATCGCTGACTTTGCTACGGAAGTTGGTGCTCGCTTCCAATCCACTTCCTCTCCGATTGTTTCTGAACCTAAGACTTTCCTTGAGCGATTAAACTTAGGTGCATCCGCAGCCGAGAATGAGTTACAGGATTTGGGTAATTACTACATAGAAACAGATGAATATAGACGTGCGTTAAGTGGAGAGGTGCGTGTAGTAACAGGACGTAAAGGAGCTGGGAAAACAGCATTATTTGCTCAAGTTCGTAATAAATTACGTCAAGATAGAAGTAGAGTTGTATTGGATTTAAAACCAGAAGGCTTTCAGTTACTTAAGTTTAGAGAAAAAGTACTTGATTACCTTGAAGAAGGTACCAAAGAACATACTATTACTGCATTTTGGGAGTACTTGCTATTATTGGAGATTTGCCATAAGCTCTTGCAAAAGGACGAAGAATTTCATTTGCGTGACAATCGGCTATATGAGCCATATCGCTTACTTGCGCAGGCATATAAAGAAGACGAATACGTATCAGAGGGTGATTTCTCAGAACGTATGCTCAAGCTAACGCAGCGTATAGCTGATGACTTTGCTTCATCTCAAACTGATCGAGACGAACTTAAATATTTAAAAACTGGCCAGATTACAGAATTATTGTACAAACATAATCTGACTGCCCTACGTAAGCGTGTAATAGAGTACTTGAAATACAAAAAAGGATTATGGCTTCTCTTTGACAACTTAGACAAAGGATGGCCAGCGCACGGAGTAACTCCAGAAGATGTTCTAACACTTCGATGTCTGATAGATGCAATGTCTAAGATTGAGAGAGAACTCCGTAAACATAACATTGACTGTCATGGCATCGTGTTCATTCGTAATGATGTATATGAGCTTTTGGTTGCGAATACTCCAGACAGAGGAAAGGTAGCCAGCATTACATTGGATTGGACTGATCCTGAGTTGATGAGGGAACTTTTGAGGCGTAGATTTCTTTACACCGACACAGGTATCGCTGATAACTCATCATTTGATGAGATTTGGCGACAAATTGCGACCACGCACATTCAAGGAGAAGAGACATCACATTACTTAATCGACCGAAGCCTTATGCGTCCTCGTGCCCTTATTGACTTAGTGCGCTTTTGTCGAAGCCATGCAGTAAACCTCAGACATGATCGTATCGAAGTTGCAGACATAGAACACGGAGAAGAAGCGTACTCAAATGAATTATTAAGCAACATAGATTTTGAAATACAAGATGTTGAACCCTCAGCTGCGGGATTGCTGTATGAATTTATAGAATCCAATGAAGTACTTTCAGGAACCGATATTTACAATATTTTATCAAAAGCTGTTGGTGAAAACAAAGCAGGTCTAATGCTTTCACTCCTCCTATGGTATGGCTTTTTCGGTGTAATGCGTGAGGACGGAGAAACAACATACATCTATTCGGTAAAATATGATATTAAGCGGCTTGAAGCAATGCTCAAAAAGCGTGGACTCGAGAATGCTTCATTCAAGATAAATCCTGCATTTTGGCGTGCCCTTGAAATACGAAACTGATGCCTTTCAGGGCTTTAAAATGCTAAGCGAACATATTATAGAGTGTCAATCTATATTGATATTTCTGAAGTGCTTACCAGGGTTACCACCCTTTACTGTCAGTCATGAACAGGCGGTAGCAGCATTGAATCCCTGAGGTTGATGTCGAGAAAGTTTCTATATAATACGTATTTAGTCTGCAAGTATTGTTGGTGAAGGTGATATGTTGCTAAGTCTTCAGCATAGTTGACTATGTTAGAATTAGCATCATTTCTAGCAATATATAGAGATAGGTATGCAACTAAAAAAGTCAAAATCTCAGATTGAACGTGAGTTGATAGATTTCATGAATTACGGATACAGCATTCTCACTACCATACAGTCAGAGTTTATAAGAAAAAAATGGAAGGGAATATTTTCATTTGAAGATGACCAAAGGCAATGTAATACCGTAGACCAGTGGACAGCAGATGCCATATCATTTATTTCTTCTGTATTTCCTACTTACTTTGAAATTAAAGACTTCGAAATCTCGATGCATCCGGAGCCAAATAGTCTCTCTTTGCTCTCTTCTAATCATGCTCTTAGAAATTTATTAAAGCATAGAATTAGACTACTTGATCAGGTTGTCAGGAATAATATAAATAGATATGATGATGCAAGAAAACTTAGAATTTTTATAGATGAGATTTATAGCTTCAAAGACGTAGAAAAAGTAATACCAGGAATGGTAATAGATTTACTTGACGATGGCTTGCTGAATCAGTCGGAAGATTTTATTCAAATTAGCCTGGAAGAAATTCTTACTGTTCCATTTCATAAAAAGGATTGGGGTGGAGAAGTAAATGATTTATATACAGCAAATATCATCATTACAGGGGTTAGAGTAGCAACTGCATTTCTTCTAAAAGGTAATGGACTTAAAAAGAAAATTCTCGAAGTAAGAGATTGCGGTAAGAACGGGAATCAAATTATAAGACTGTGTGATTCACCTGCCCAACTTTTTATCATTCAGTTTGTAGGTGAAATATCTGAGTACGTGGTGCGAGATATTGAAGGGAAAGTTAATGAACTACAACTACAAGGTAAGATAGCGCAATACTGCATAATGGATGGACAGGATACAGCACGTATACTACGGGCATATGGCAAGCTGTAGTAAGCTTGTGGTTCTCGAAGATCGAAACTGGTGAAGATACATCAGATATGATCAAGACAGTACGAAAAGCTACGCAAGACAGCAGCATGAACATCAGTCTAAATCTGCCTTCAGAATTGGAAGATGAGCTATCCACTGAAGCATCCAAACTCAAATTGCCCTTGGATGAATGCATTTTACGTATTCTTTCTTTACGTCCTTTCCCTCAAAATCCGCCCAAAACAGGTGCAGAACTGGTTGCCTATTGGGAAAGTGCTGGGGTCATCAACTCACGTCCTGATATCACGGACAGCCAGGAATACGCTCGTAGATTGCGTCATGAAGCTAAAACTCGTGAGCGGGTAAAATCCGCCAGATGGCTTTAGGTAAGAATTACTTTAAAGATTGGCAGTCAGTTGACTGAATTTGTTATGGCATCTACATCCCGTATTGTTCATAGCGACCCCGATATTCTGGGAGGAACTCCTGTTTTTGTTGGAACGCGCGTACCCATGAGAACCCTGCTTGACTATCTTGAAGCGGGTGATTCATTGGAGGTGTTTCTAGACCATTTCCCTAGTGTTAGTCGTGAACAGGCGATTGCGGCTCTTGAACTAGCAAAAGAAATGCTGACGGCCTATGCGAATCCTGCTTGATGAATGTGCCCCACGACCTTTCAGCCTGTCTGAATTAGAATAGCCATAGCAGGTTCGCCGGAGAGCAAAATGGATACATCGATTCTTGACAAAGTGGTTGAGCAGTTACGCGGGATGCCGCAGAATTTACAGAAACAAGTCCTAGAATTTGCTAAAACTTTGACCGATTCAACCGTTCAAGGGGTTCCTGGTTCTCAACTTCTACGGTTTGCAGGCACAATCCAACCCGACGATCTTGTGTCGATGAGTGAAGCGATTGAGCAAGGCTGCGAACAGGTCGATACTAATGAGTGGTAGCTACTTATTGGACACGAACATCATCATTGCGCTATTTGCAAGTGAGGCGGCAGTTAGAAGCAGTTTTGCACAAGCAGAGGCAGTGTTTGTTCCAAGCATTGTGGTGGGTGAGTTGTGTTACGGTGCGAGAAAATCAGCACGAACAACTGAGAATTTAGAACGGATTGAAGAGTTGGTCGTTGAGAGCGCTGTGCTGGTTTGTGATACAGAGACAGCACAGCGTTATGGAGAAGTCAAAAATAAACTGCGCCTCAAGGGGAGACCGCTCCCAGAAAACGATATTTGGATTGCTGCGCTTGCTCTTCAATATAATCTAACGTTAGTGACACGCGATGCTCATTTTCAAGAGATTGAGAATTTGCAAACCATTGCTTGGTAGATGACAGTGGTCGAACAAATCGTTGGAGCAGCTAGCAAACTTGCGCGTCTCGTTACAAGCACGTCAAAATTTGAATAAGGAGAGTTGACGGTAGATTTTGCGCACAACTGAGAATAATTGGTTGCGAATATAGCGTTTATTAACCATACTGAGGACATGAGCACGATTACAGATACCCATTTCAACCCATCTGAGCTGTCCGAAGAGGAGAAACAACGGCTTCAGAAAGTACTGGAGACTGAAGTCCGCCCCATACTCTTGAGCATGGATGGCGATCATGCTATCGAGTTACCGAAGCCCGTAAATGACCTATTTATCGAAATCCTACAGGCGATCCGACGAAACGAAGCTGTATTTCTTGTACACGAAGACGAGGCGTTCACCACCCAGGCGGCAGCGGACTATCTAGGCGTTTCGCGGCAGTTCTTCGTCCGCCTCTTGGAAACTGGAAAGCTCCCTTTCCACCGCGTTGGTACTCATCGCCGGGTGCTCTTCAAAGATTTGGTCGCTTATCGCCAAACCCGGAGCCGCGAACGACTGGCCAAGCTCGACGAAATGACGGCGGAGCTGGTGGAAGCTGACCTTGATGCCCAATATGTAGATCTCACGCGCCCCGACCCGAAAAGCTACTCGGCCAGAGAGGAGGTTTTATGAAGAAGGAAGTTGAGCATGAGATGGAAGACGAACTTCGTTCTGAGTATGATTTTGCTCAAATGGGGAAGGGTATTAAGGGTAAGTATGTTGAGCGATACCGTTCAGGAACAAATTTAGTGCTTTTAGATCCCGATGTTGCTCAAGCTTTTCCCAATGATATGGCAGTGAATGAAGCACTAAGAATGTTAATCCAGATTGCCCAGCGCCAGCAGCCCAAAAATACACTCTAAACCTGACCATCTCGGTATCGAGTAAGCTGTACGTATGAACTTCTGAAATCTAGAGGCGCATGATATGACACTAGCTGAGGTGCTTCCTTCGGCGCGACAACTCTCCGCAACAGAAAAACTCAAGCTGATTCGGATTCTGATAGAAGATTTGGATATAACTGAGGATATTTCACCGTTAGAACCCTTCAAGACCTATGACCTACCGACTCCCTACGATAGTTTTGGGGCGGGTGCAGTTCTCGTGGAGACCCTCAAGTCACCAGATGCAGGCCACCAGTAACGTATGCGATTTAAGTATTCAACCACTCGTCCAACCCAAAACGAGTTTGATAGCCTGCCAAGACTTCCACTTACATTGCAGCAAGACAATCGCAGCATTGAAACGATTGGTTTAGTGGATAGCGGAGCTACAGTTAACGTCTTGCCTTACGAACTAGGTCTGCAATTAGGTGCTGTTTAGGATGATCGCAAAGCCATTATTCGATTAGCGGGTAATCTCGGTAATCAGCCAGCGATGCCTTTTTCCGCAACCGCTCAAATTGGGAATTTTACACCAACCAAATTGGTGTTTGCCTGGGTGAGCAGTCCGAATGTACCCTTAATTCTTGGTCAAACTAACTTTTTCCTTGAGTTTGATATTTGTTTTTACCGCTCTAAGTCTGAGTTTGAAATTAAACTGAAATCATAGCCAGCTAGCTATGCCAGTGAGGCTGTCATTAGTACGTGTCTAATACGATGACTCCGACACGCTGTGCTAGAGTTCAGAGCTAAAGCTCAAGAGATTACGATGACTTCACAAGTGGTTTATCCTCACATCGAGAAGCCAGAGGGTCAGCCTGCTCACTTACAAAGGTTGCCCCGCATTCGGGTTGCTCAAATTGTGATGGACTACTTAGCCTATGGCTGGTCCGTAGAGGAGATGTGTCACCAGCATCCTTACCTCCGCCCCCCGGAAGCTTATGCAGCGATGGGTTACTACTTCGACTACCAGGAAGAAATCGATAGCGAAATTCGCAGTGAATGGGAACAAGCACAGCGAGAAAGAAAGCAAACTCTTGATTGCACAAACCTCTAAATCTAAAGAGTGGTTAAATACTGTCGAATACTTGCCCTTTCGGTGAGTGACGAAGGAAATAGACTTTCACAGTATGTATGATAGATGTAAATAACTCAATTTCATTGCGCCGCTTTATGGACTACCACGACATCATCACCATTGAGCCTGGAAAACGCAGTGGCAAGCCTTGTATTCGAGGAATGCGAATCACGGTGTACGACATCTTAGAATATTTGGCGGGTGGCATGACCGAAGCCAAAATTTTAGAAGATTTTTCTGAACTCACCTCAGAGGACATCAAAGCTTGTCTTGCTTTCGCGGCTGACCGCGAGAAGAAACTATTTGTAGCATCGCTGTGAAATTGCTATTAGATGAAAACTTGTCAGACCGGATTATTTACAAAATTATTGATTTATACCCCGATTCTGAACATGTCAAGACCCTGGCATTGATGAATACAGAAGACGTCATTATCTGGGAATATGCGAAAGTTAATGGTTTTGTGATTGTTTCTAAAGACTCTGACTTCCATCAGCGCAGTTTACTTTACGGTCATCCACCTAAGTTTGTTTATCTTCGGATTGGCAATAGCCCAACGTCAAAGATTACTCAAATTTTGAGCGATAACTTTGACACTATCATTCAGTTTGAAGAGAGAGAGGCAGAGAGCATCCTAGTGTTGGCATAGTGTGGAGCAGTTAGCAAACTTGCGCGTCTCATTTCAGGCACGTCAAAATATAAATAAGGATGAAAGGGGATTAATCATGAGCTTGTCACCTGAAATACCAATACGCTCTTCCTAACGAACGTAGCGAACACTCTCGACCTGACGGGTAAACAGTTCTGTAAAGATACTCAAAACGGTGCGTTTGCGGGTGCGGATATTCGCGGAAAGAGACATTCCAGATTGAAGGGTTACGGGCTGCTTATCAATAAGCAAGTCTTGCTGGTTCAGGCGAATTTCCACAGGGAAGCGATAGAAATTATAGATCTGGTCCGGCGGTAAGGCATCGGAACCAATTTGGACTACCTTTCCTTTGACATCGCCGTACTCACTAAAAGGAAAAGAGTCAATGCGAACATCCACATCCATTCCTTCTTGAATGAAGCCAATATCCCGATTGGTAATGAATACTTTGGCAACCAGGTTTTTATCAGGGACAATTTTGAGAATCGGCTCGCTGGTAGAGACCACAGCCCCAGGCGTATTCGATTGAAAATCAAAAACTTTGCCGCTGACGGGTGCTTTCAGCTCTTCGTACTGCATCGCCACCTTGCCCCGCTTTAGCTGACCTTCCAGTTCAGAAAGCTTCTTGTCGTTATCGGCTATCTTGGTTAGGAGTTCCTTGCGATTGAGGGCCGTTGTATTTTGTAAGCGTTGCTGGGCTTGGGTAGTCGAGGCCTGGAGTCGCTTTTGCTCTTCCCCTAAACGGTCCACTTCGGCCCGACGTTGACGGACTTCCTGTTCTTGACGTCGATACTGAAGCCTGGGAATACCTCCTTCATCGGCCACAGACTTCAAATCATCAAGGATGTTCTGATTGAGCGCGAGGACATCCTGGGCACTAGCTAAGGCAAAATTATTCTGGCTGAGTTGTCGTTCGGACTGCTGAATTTCTGACTGAACCCCGGCCAATCGAGAGTTTGCTTCGGCTTGACTGGCTAGGAGCAAGGCTTGTTTGTCTAGGCTGAGGTTGGGCGCTGGTCTTGAACCTTGCAGCTGGGCACGATAGAGCTGATTTTCTTGGGCTAAAGCATCCCGGATGGCGATGTTGGCGGTCATGTCCGCCTCAGCATTTCTAGGATCGAGTTTCAACAAAGGTTGGCCTTTCTTTACCTGCTGGCCATCTTTCACGTAGACCGATTTGATCACCCCATTGGCAGGAGCCTGAACTTTTTTGACTGCTCCCATCGGTTCCAGTTTGCCCTGGGCCGAAACCGCTTCATCGATCTGGAAGACTGCAGCCCAGATAATTACAAAACTGGTTATAGCTACCAATAACCAGATAATCAGCCGCGACCAAAGGGGAGACTGTCTCAGGATAATGGGCTGGTCAAACGCTTGAGACGAGGTCAAACTCCGGCTAGGTATGGGGGCTAGCGAAAGCGACACCTGCTTTTGAATAGTCCCTGAACTAATCGGTTGAATAGCCTTGCTGGATTGATTGTTTTGACTAGGCTCTTGGACTCGATGGTTCGAATTCATACGTTCCCTTTCTATAGCTGAGCTTGTTGTTGCTGATAGAGGCAGTAATAGCGGCCTTTGAGCGCAGTCAATTCGTCATGAGTCCCTTGTTCTACCACCGCGCCTTGGTCCATGACGACAATCACGTCGGCATTCCGTATAGTGCTCAGGCGATGGGTAATAAAGAAGACGCTTCGTCCACGGAAAACTTCGACCAGATTTTGGCAGACCTGACGCTCCGTGTTGTAGTCCAGGGCACTGGTGGCTTCGTCTAAAACTAAGAGCTGTGGATTTTGCAGCACCATCCGGGCAATGGCGATTCGCTGCCGCTGCCCCCCAGAGAGCGCAGAACCCCGCTCCCCAACCCGCGTGTTGTAGCCATTGGGCAAGGACATGATGAACTCGTGGGCTACTGCCACCTTAGCGGCATAGACGATTTCTTCTGGAGAAGCCTCAGGAGAGGCCAGAGCAATGTTTTCCTGAACAGTGCCATCGAATAAGAGCGGGTCTTGCAGGACTAAACCGATTTGCTGACGCAGAGAATACAACTCTACTTTGCTAATGTCATAGCCATCCACCAGAATTCTTCCCGCTTCCGCTTCATAAAGCCGAGGCAGGAGTTTCATCAAAGTGCTTTTGCCAGAACCACTTTGGCCGACGACACCAACAAAGGTTCCTACTGGAAAATCCAGGCTGACATTGATTAACTGGGGAGCAGCACTGCCATTGCTGGCGAAGCGGAAGGTAACATTTTCGTACTTCACCGCACCTTGAATCGCAGGCATCGGGATGTTCTGACGGTCCAGATCTTCTGCTTCACGGGGCGTATCGACAATATCGCTCAGGCGCTCCAGAGACAAAGCCGTTTCCTGGAAGTTTTGCCAGAGCTGCACGAGCCGCAGTAGAGGACTGGTGGTATAGCCCGCAATAATCCGGAAAGCAATCAGCTGGCCCAAGGTTAACTGCCCTTTGAGGACGAGATAGGCTCCAACCCACAGCAGAAGCAAACCAGAGAGTTGATTGAGGAACTGACTGAAAGAGTTAGCCGCTGTAGCCGTGAGGACGGTATTAAAACCAGCACTCACGTAGCGGCCATAGCGCTCTTGCCATTGCCAGCGAGAACGTAGTTCGATATTTTGAGCCTTGACCGTCTGGATGCCGGAAATCGCCTCGACAAAATAGGATTGAGCTTCGGCATTGCGTTCTGCTTTGGTCCGCAACTGCCTGCGAATAATCGGTGAAGCCAGGAAGGTAACTAAGGCAAAGAGTGGAATCGTAGACAAGGCCACCAGGGTTAACACCCAGCTATAGATAGCCATGACCACGATGTAGATTACGGAGAAGATGGCGTCTAAGACGACGGTGAGTGCGGTTCCGGTTAGGAATTGACGGATATTTTCGAGCTCATTGACGCGAGTGGATAACTCCCCCACCGGACGTTTTTCAAAATAACGAAGAGGCAGACGCAAGAGGTGGTCAATAATTTCTGCGCCCAAAGCCATATCAATACGATTGGTTGTATCGACAAAGAGATAGGTTCGCAAAGCGCCTAGTAAGGCTTCAAAGACAGCTACGACGAGCAGGAAAATACCCAAGACCTGCAGCGTATCCAAACTGTTTTGGACTAAAACTTTGTCAATGATGATCTGGACGATCAGGGGATTGGCTAAACCAAAAAGTTGGACAAAGAAGGAAGCGACCAGTACTTCAAACAAGACTTTACGGTAGCGCCAGAGGGAAGGCAAAAACCAACTCAGGCTAAATCGCTGCTGAGGAGTTTGGGGAGTGGTTTTCAGCAGTAGAACCTGGCCTTCCTCTCCCCAAAGCCGCATAAACTCTGCGGACTTACAGCGCACAATACCCTTGCTTGGGATTCCTAAAACCAATTCCTTGTCGCTGATCCGAAAGAGTACCGCCAGGTGATCTTGCCAGCGCACTAGAGCAGGGGCCTGTAGACGAGCGACTGCTGTGGCAGGCACGGTCACCAGTTGTGCATTCAACCCCATCAGTTCGGCAACCGCCCCGCAAACAGACAGGGGCAGCTCCCCCGCACGCTCAAGCTGCTGACCGAGCACCCGACGAATAACTTCCCTGCGGAATGGAGTATCTAAGGACTTACTAAGCATCTGAAAACAGGCGAGGGCTTCTTCCAGCGCACCACGCCCCCGCACAAGGGGATATTGCTCCTGTTGCTTACGATTTTCTACAGGCTCAGGCACTACTTCTGGAGCATAGGGAATGGTCTCTATGGGAAGAACAGCCTGGGTCAGCGCGGGAAGGGCCTGCATTGGTCGCAACCGTTCTCGAAATCCCACGAGCCGCGCCGGGCTTTCCACGTTTAGCTCAGAACGTCCATTATTAGGAACGAGTCGACTGCCCACGGGAAAATGTGTAATTACACCGCTGCTGACCAACCAAACCCAGTCAGGGTCCAACTGCTGGGCCAATTGTTTGCCGGTCGGCAGAACGCGCACCTGGACTGCTGACCCAATTTCGGTAGCTAATTCTTTTAAATCAACGGTGCCATCGGCCTGCTGCGCTAGCTGTGCGCCTAATAGGTCAAATAGCTCAATAAAAGCGCACTGGTCTTGGAAGGCTGCACGGAAAGAGGATTCCTGGGTGACTAATTCCAAAAAATCTGCAGCGGGTAGAGCAAATCCAATCAGCTCTGTCGAAGCGGTAACAGTTTCACAGGCAATACCGCGCACAAGACCAGCCCAACCGATAACATCACCAGGCTCCAGAATCTGGAGGGTTGTTGGTATTTCTGTCCGGGGATCATAGCCGAGCAGTCGCGCTTGTCCTTCGTAGAGAATAAATACCTGGGTGGGAAGCTTCTCTCGGACCAGGATCGCTTGCCCCATTCGATAGCGCAGGGGTTGCAGCTTTTCGAGCAACTTTTCGAGCGCAGGAGCGGATAGTTGGTCAAAAGGAGTGTAGTTTATTAAAAAACTTTTGAGTGTATCGCGCGTAGAAATATAGGTCATGAAGAAGTTCCTATAAGCTCTTTAGTCTCAAAATCCTGGGCTTGCATAGGACCTAGGTTTTCCAGCTGTTCTTGAAGCCAGCTTTGGAATAATTCAGCTAAAAGCTGTTGCCGCATCGGTTCATCCAACTGTGCGGGAATAAACTTTTCTAAGCGAACAATCACCCACCATTGCCCTAGCTGCATCGGAGCCCACAGTTGCTCTGGCTGACTAACTGCCAGCACTCTTGCCAGGGTGGGATGCAGCGTTCCCAAGGGGATAGGACCAACCAGTCCGCCCGTTTGAGCCTCGGGGCCTTGCGAGTATTCACAAGCCAGGGGCGCAAAGCTCTGTTCCTGGTCATAGATGCGAAAGTAGAGTTCCTGGGCTACCCCTAAGTCTTGGATGCGGATCAGGCTATAGACGGCTCGGTCCAGGTGAGATTTACGCTGGAGAAAGTAAGATTCCAACTTCTTTTCCCACATAGCCCGTTTATAGCGTTCCAGGCGTAAGGGTCTAGTTGCCAGGGTCGTCAATTGTCTACGGGTTATGTGCTGTTTCGCTAACCAGGCTTGTTGCTCTGTCTCAGAGCCGATTTGATGCTGCTCATAGAACTGCTGTAAGCACTGAGCCTGTTCTTCCACCGTGCAGCCTATTTCGGCAATCGCTTGGTCTGTGACAAGCTCCCGTAGAAGCTGGGGCAACAGTTGATAACCAGCCAGGAGCGGCACCAGCTCCCCAGCGGTGATGATCCGATTGCCTACTTTGAGGATTCCAGTCATATTATTCCTCTATCCAGTCACAAGCGGTCCGTTGCTGACCCCGGCGACTAAGCCATTAAGGGCCACCGCAGTGTTCACGGCAAAAGGATGAGGCAGACTCCCCTGGGCAAAGTCACCTTTAGGATTGACTTCAAATTGGCTGACAATCTGGGGTTGGCGATGTCTAATTTCCTCAGGATTGGCTATTAGCTCCGCTTCGGTATAGGGAGCGATTCCATAGGTCGTTACCGTCAGTTTTTGGGTGCTGGGAGCAATTTCAAAGTCGGTCCAGCTGTAGCTATGGGCTGCTACATAATCTCCCTGGAGCAAGGTGGCATCAATCAAACCTTTCGCCACAGGTAAATTGGCATTTAAACCGATGGGGTCATAGCCCAAGGGAGCCAGCTGCGCATTGAGGAGCTGCTTCAGAAAGTCATCTTTATCATTGACAAGGCTGTCTAGATCGTTGGCCACAGGTAGCGCGTCGTAAAAAGCTTTCTGCTCCTTAGAAAGAAGACCAAAAGCTGAGGAAAGATCCACGACTGTCGGACCGAGGGGCGCATCAAAGCCGACAGAGCCTGTGGTGATTTCGAAGGCATTAGTCGCTTTCTGGTCCTGGCCTGGCCCTTCTTGATAGGTAAGGTTATTGACCAAGGTGCCGTGGATATCAGCAGCGACAAAGACCACGTTATTAATGTGGTTGTCATCAATAAACTTCAGCAGTTCGGTGCGCTCGGTCCCATAGCCTTCATAGCGGTCTCCAGCAGCCGTCACCCCCAGATTTTGGATCGGCTCAGGCACCATCACGAACTTCCAGGTAATGCCCTGCTGATCGGCTTGGAGCAAATCTCGTTTCAGGTCTGCCAGCTGTTGATTACCCAATAGGGTGCGACGAGTGGTTTGCTGTTCTGTCAGTGGGTCAATATCAAAAGAACGGGCCAAAAATGCACCGACTTGCGCTGGGTCCGCAGCATTGCCCACAGGACTAAGCTCTTGATCTCGGAAGGACCGAGCATCAAGCAGGAAGGTCGCTGCGTCCTTGCCGTAGGTATTAGAGCGGTAGAGCTTTTGTGCTCCGGCGGTGCGTGGATCACCCGTATCGCCGTAGAACTCATTGCGGAGAGGATTGTACTCCTGGAAGGCCTGTACGCCATTTTTATAGAGGGTCGTATTGTTAATCAGCCCTGTGGTGGTCCCAAAGCGGGGATCGGAAGCAGCGGGGGCTCCTCCGGCAAAATCATTCGTTACTTCATGGTCATCCAAGGTGGACAGGATTGAAGTAGAAGCCCTAAGGTCTCCGAAGGCATTCAGGCCTGAGCGGTCACTGTAGACTTCATTATGTTTGACCCGGAATTCATCGAGCGTGGTGGCTTGGGCCAGCGGTAGATCTGGAGAAGGGAAGTCAGCGTAAATCGTATCGCCATGCTCAATGAAGAAGTCCAGGTTTAGTTCAGGAGCGTTACGAATCGCAGGATAGGGGCTCAATTCACCCCGCCAATCGCCTGCCACTCCGAAACGCAATCCAATACTCGTCCCCGGATCGGCTGCCGTCTTAAACTGACCTAGGGCCGTATTTCCATTGGCATCGGTGACCCGATAAAAGTAGCGAGTGCCAGCAGTAAGCTCTTGCACTTCTTGCTTCACTGGCACTAGGGGCTCTGTGACCGTCTGGCTGAAGCTGCCTAGAATGCCGCTGAAGTCAGGGTCTGTCGCATACTCAAAGGTGACTGAGCCAGGAGTCGCGCTTCGGGTCCACAAAACCGTAGAGGATTGGGTCGTATCGCCGGAAGCTACTTGGTTTGGAAAGGCACTATCCATCGAGGCTGGTTTCCTTTGATTTAGGTGAAGACGAAACTACTGGTATTGATGGAAGAGCTCTGCACGCCTAACAGAACCGCCAGGTCTTTTCCCTGATTGGAGATAAAGGTATCTGCCCCTCGTTGACTTAGAGAAAGGTCCCGAAACGATAATCCCAGCCCGGAAATGCCAAGGACATCGGTGCCTACCTGGAAATCGGTGATGGTATTAGCCGTTTTAGGAATCACGCCATTGGCTATCCAGAATTGGTCGGCGCCATCGCCTCCAGTCAGGTTGTTGCGCCCCCCTTCCCCAACAAAGAAACGGTCATTGAGCGCTGTCCCAATTAGCGAATCGTTCTTATCTAAGAAGAAGTCTTTCCCTGCCTTTGGATCGGGATTGACGCCTGCACGGGGGTCCAGCTTGAGGGGATTCTCCAACTTCAGCAGAATGCTCTCGTTGTTATCAATGGCCGGGGGCCGACCGATGGAGAAAGGATAGTTGTTGTCATTGGCTACCAGGATCGTGTTTTTATCAAGGACCAGAACATCTTCGATGGTCTCGAAAGGGAATTTGAAGGTGGTTTTGCCATCTTTATTGAGGTCGTTGGGGTCCTGGATATTGAGCAGATCCACTACTTCCTCTTTGGCAAAAAAACCGTCGCTATCTTTCTTGGAGAGGTCCACCTTGAAGATTTTTTTGAATTTGGCAGCATCTCCCTGATTGGGGTCGCGCTCAATCACCAGATACTCATTGCTGTTGATAACGGTAAAGTCTCCAATCGCATTGCTTGGGCTTTCCAGGCGATAGTAGCCAAGCAGTCCCTGAAACTTACTGGAAGCAACATCAAACTCGTAGACCCTGAGGGCATTGGTAGGATCTCCCACCACAGGCCCTTCTAGTAAAGGATAGAGTTTGGTCCGATCTGGGCTGATTGCCAATCCCTCAAAGCCTTTAGAGCGACCGAGATTGGAAAGTTTCTCTCCAGAGAGGACATCCGGATTCTGGGGAGAACGGACCAGATCTTCGGTGGCCTGCGTCCGGACTTTAACGCCCGTGCCGGAGAAATCGGTAAAGTAACCATCTACCCCAAGCTGAATAAACTGGCGGTACTCTAACTCTGGGTCTCCCTTATAGTCGGCAGCCAAATAGCGGTCTTCGTTACGGAAGGTATAAGGATGGACCAGCAAGTTCGCAGCATGGGCATCCTTGACCAAAGACGTGGGAGAGAGCAAGGTCTTGTCGGCATCATTGACGGCTCCATCCCCGTTGATATCATCTGCCTTTCCATCGCCATCAGCATCGGTGCCTTTGACAGAGACGATCATCCGTTTCCAGGGGCCAATTCCGTCAGCATAGCTAGCAATTTCTTTTAAGCCTTCGGGGGTCCGCAAGTCTCCATAGGTGCGAGGGTCTCCACTGACTACAAAATCGTAGGGTCTGGTTTCAATCAGCTTGCCATCGAGGGCCACATCGGTTGCATCCAGCAGTTGGATCAGGGGCAGATCAATCAGCTGATTGAGTTTCTTCAGATTGCCCACTTCAAAAGATTGGATAAATACTCGGCTTGGGTCAGTGAAGTTATTCTGCCTCAGGATATCGACGAGGGGCTGTTCGAGGGATAAACCGACGGAGGCATGATAGGTAGGATGTTTGGTTTCAGGATAAATGCCAATTTTGCGTCCCGTTTCCGCTTCCACCTGCTTGACCAGGTCAATGATCTCTTGGAGGGTGGGGACTTCAAACTGACCATTGAAAGATTGGTCACGGAAAGGCAGACGCTCTTTTGCTTTCAATGTCTTAATTTCAGCCAGGGTGAAATCATCGGCAAACCAGCCTGTCTCCGCTACACCATCAATCGTTTTTGTGCTGAAGCGGTCTGCAAATTCTGGTCGGTCCGCAACGTCTGTCGTGTCCTTAATGTTGACTTCGTGGCGCGCAATCAGGACTCCATCCTTGGTCGAAACGAGGTCAGGTTCAATAAAATCAGCGCCTAGCTCAATCGCTAACCCATAGGAAGCCAGGGTATGTTCTGGCCGGAGTCCGGCAGTTCCTCGATGACCAATAACAATCGGAGGCTTTCCATCCAACGTATTGAGCTTTGGAACATTGGGAGTGCTAACCGGAGCATCTAAAAGTTTGCCTGTTGCATCGAAATGCAATAGATAGGGTCCAAATTCATCGCCGATCCAGATTGTGCCATCCTTAGCCAAAACGAAGGACTCAACGTCAAAATCAGCCCCAGTCAGCAGACGGTCATTCGTCCCGTCATTGGTGATTTTAAAAGGAACCTTGCCATCGGGGTCTGAGAGCTGGATAAAGTCTAAAACCTTGACACTGCCATCTCCTGACTGCTCACGCTGAAAGTTGGGCTCCAGACGATACAGGCGCAATAGAAAGTCAGCACTGTTGTCTTTCGCTCCAAAGCCATTATCCGCAAGGAACCAGTAGGAATTCTGTCCTGCAGACTGAACGCCGCTAAAACCTTGAACAGGTTGCCCTGTAAAAGGTCCCGTCCGACCATTCGCAGAAATATTTTTACCTGCATCGGGACCTTCAGCAAAGGTATCGGCAGGCAGTTGAGCAAATCCTTGTAGCTGTACGTTTGGCATGGGTGGCGATTCCTGGTAGCTAACAGTAGAAAATTCGTGGTTTGAGTTTGTATATGAATAAAAAGGGCAGACTCAGCCGTGGGCCTGCCCAGGATCCCATTTGTCGCTTTGAAAACCTAAATTCCAAGAGGATTAGGCTGAGTCCCCGGCAGTGCCACTAGGTTTTGGCTTAGGGGGTCACTGTTGGGTATCCCTAGACTTTCGCTACCTGTGCCCAAGCCCTGCTGCCAGTTAAGGGAAGAAAGCGTGTTGGCCGTAACGCTAGCATCACTGCCAAAATCTTCCACTACCCCTGTAACGCGAGCGTCCCGTGGTCTAGCGAGCAGGAGCTGGCCCCCTTCGACATAGCTGCCGTTGAGCCCAGCCTTGCCTGTGACGGTGTGAGCCTGAACAGCAAACAGGTAAGAAGTATCGTCTGCTTCGATAATTCCAGAAGTTTCCCATTCACCGCGTGCAGGGCCATTGAACTGTTTTCCTGCCGCGTTTTCATCAATCTCGATAATACGAGTAAGCGCCCCGGTAGCGATTTCATAGCGCCAGATAGAACCCTCGCGGCCTTCGGCGGCTAGGAGTTCACCTCCGAAAGCGGTTTCATCTTCCTGAAACAGAACATTCCCTGCCCGGTCTACCAGGACGTTGTCATAGCTGACACCCGTGCCGGGTCCCCCTTTGAGTACCAGCTCAAAATTATCGATCGAGCCCGTGGGGTCATGGGGATTAAGACTGAAACGATAGAGCCGACCGTAAGGATTT
Source organism: Gloeobacterales cyanobacterium (assembly GCA_038245785.1). Classification (GTDB taxonomy): domain Bacteria; phylum Cyanobacteriota; class Cyanobacteriia; order Gloeobacterales; family PMM-0068; genus Sivonenia. The sequence goes on from JBBRSB010000007.1 coordinate 61,890, forward strand.
TCAGCCTCACTGGCAACTTTGGCATCATCGGTAGTGTCCCTGGGGTTACCGCCTAATTTCTCCTTGGTCCCCGTGGTGTTGAAATAAAAAGTTCCAGGATTACTGGGGTCTTCGGCAATGTCCTCAAGACGCTGGAAATTGGTGGATTTCCCAGCAGCATTAACGAACGTACTCAAGGCATCGCCGGTTGCCAGAGGTTTACCATCTGGACCAAATACAGCCGATTTATCAACCTTGACCCATTGAGCAGATTTGGGAATCCCTTTATCAATTTGTCCTTCAAAATCTATCCCATCGACTCGGAGCGCGTACAAATCACCGTTCTTGAAACCATTGGGGTCGTCTGCTGTCTTGGTCCCCACCCACATGTAGAGTTCGCCATCGGCATTGTCTTCAGTGGATAGCAGCACCGTCTTATCCGCATTGGTAGCCCGATATTGGCTAGCAGCAAGCACATTCTCTTTGGCAAAACGGCCCAGGCCCTCTAGGGCTTGGGCTGTACCATCGGGGGTAATGGCCCATCCTCGGCTCTTGGAGTCCGTTTCTTCTGCAGTGAAGAATACTGGAACCTCCTCACCGCTGGCATCAACAAAGCCATTTTGGGCGAGATAAGCGGAGCAGAAGCGCGTAAAGCTTAAAGCGGACCCTCCTGGACCAACATACTGTCCACTTTTCGTATCTAAAGAATAGGTTCCGGTGCTGTCTACAGCCCGTTCGATCAAGTTCTTACCGCCTATGGCGTTCCAGTCTTCATCAAAAACCAGGAGCGATACGCGGGCTCCCTGAATTTGACCCGGAACCGTGCTTGAAATATCACTGGTAGTAGGAGCCCCGGAGCTGTTCACCGCCGAAATTTCATGATTTAAAAAAACGTAGTTAAAACCATTAGCTTTATAAACGCCCATGCCGTCAGGAATCCCAGCCAGAGCATAGGTTTTTGTCGCACTAACGGTAGGGTTCGACAAGTCACCTTCAAGCAGAGGGACTTCATCGCCGACTGTGAGCAATGGAGTTAAATCAAAACCATCACCATCTGCAGTACTCGTAGTGTAGGGAGCCGCAGTAGACTTACCGTTAACGACAGCCATACAATTTCATCTCCAATATTTCTGTTTGCTTATTTAATTGAGAAGAAGAGCTCACCTTGCCAAGAGGTAGCGTCTCACCCCATGGTTAAGGCAAGGCTATTTAAACTTTAAGAAGCCAATAAGAAGTAGCTAAATTTTTTATGAAATAAAAAAGCCTTAAAAGTTAAAATCTCCCCTCTAGCCCCCCTGCCCCCCAACTTTGGGGGGTTCTGACTCAAAGTCCCCCTTAGCTTGCTTCTCGTTGGCGTTCGCGTAGCGTCTCTGTAAGAGACAGCCTGCCGGAGGCACAGAGTAAGTTGGGGGATTAGGGAGCGCATACTAGCAATGCTGCTGAGAGCTTAAAGTTACTTTTTTGCTAGGGGAGCTACTCCTGTACCAACACCATTTCTCTCCTCCGTCTTTCTGCTTCCAAATAGACGAGAAGAGCATTGACATCGGCTGGATTCACTCCACCAATGCGACTTGCTTGACCAATCGTTTGAGGGCGAATTTTAGTTAGCTTTTCGCGGGATTCTTTGGAGAGAAATTCTAGTTTTTGGTAATCTAAAGTATAGGGAATTTTCTGATTAGCATGTTTACTTAATTGTTCAATCTGGCGATTTTGGCGGTTAATATAGCCTTCATACTTAATAGCAATTTCCGCTCCTTCTCGGATCGCTTGGTCTAGCCCAGGCAGGCTGTACCATTCTTGGGGAGTCGAAAGGCCAGAGGCTTCTAAGATTTCGTAGTGCACTCCAGGGCGGCGCAAGAGATCCGCTAAAGACATCCCCGGCTTGAATCCTTCTTTGGTCATTTCTGTGAATTTTTGACCAGCGATCGATTGATCCTGGACCCGGATGGTCTGTAAGCGCTGGATTTCCTCGCCAATGGACCGATATTTATCCGTGAACAACTGCCAACGGCGGTCATCAATCAGACCAATCTCATGACCGATGGGCGTTAAGCGCTGGTCCGCATTATCGGAACGGAGAACCAAACGGTATTCTGAACGAGAAGTAAGCATCCGGTATGGTTCACGGATTTCCTTCGTCACTAGATCGTCAAGGAGGGTGCCGATGTAAGAACTTTCACGAGACAGGTGCAGCAATTCCTTGCCGTGCACCAAGCGAGCCGCATTGATGCCGCCGATGATTCCTTGAGCTGCCGCTTCTTCATAACCTGTGGTGCCATTTACCTGACCAGCACAGAACAATCCTTCCACCCGTTTGGTCATCAAGGTTGGAAAGCATTGGGTCGCTGGAATATAGTCATACTCCACCGCATAGGCAGGACGCAGCATCACACAGTTTTCCATCCCTGGCAAAGTCTGGAGCATTTTTAGCTGGACCGATTCGGGCAGACTGGTGGAAAAGCCTTGGACATAGAGTTCTGGGGTGTCTCTACCCTCCGGTTCGATAAAAATCTGGTGGGATTCCTTATCGGCAAAGCGGACAATCTTATCTTCAATACTGGGACAATAGCGGGGACCTTTAGCATCGATATCACCGCTAAACATCGGGGACAAATGCAGATTTTCCCTAATCACCTGATGGGTCGCTGCCGTCGTATGGGTGAGATAACAGTTCATCTGCTCCCGCTCAACCCAAGCTTCCGGGTCAAAGCTAAACCAGCGCACCATGGCATCGGGCGGTTGCTCTTCCATTACCGAAAAGTCTACGGTTCGGCGGTCTACCCGCGCAGGCGTTCCTGTTTTGAGACGTCCGGTTTCAAAGCCCAAATCATGCAGCTGTTGGGTGAGACCAAGGGCAGGAAATTCTCCAGCCCGCCCCGCATCCATCGATTTGCGTCCAATCCAAATCTTGCCTTGGAGAAAAGTGCCTGTGGTGAGCACCACAGAGCGGCAACGAATATCGACACCAAAATAGGTGCCCAACCCTTCAACCGCTTCGTTCTCATCCATATATAGGTCCGTGACCATACCCTGACGGACGGTGAGATTCGGAGTGCTTTCTAAGACCCGTTTCATCACCCGCGAGTATTCCAACTTATCCGTCTGAGCCCGCAAGGCCCATACCGCAGGCCCACGGGAACTATTGAGAATTCTCTTTTGCAAGTAGCAACGGTCGGCCATTTTACCGATTTCACCGCCCAGGGCATCTACTTCATGCACCAACTGGGATTTGGCAGGACCACCAACCGCTGGATTACAGGGTTGCCAAGCCATAGTGTCCAAGTTCATCGTCATCAGCAGCGTGCGGCAACCAAGCCGAGCAGATGCTAGGGCCGCCTCACAGCCAGCATGTCCGGCCCCTACAATGACTACGTCAAATTTGTACAAGTATTCCATAGCTTGATTTTATGCGTTTAGAGTTCTGCTTTGCGAGATAATACGGTCTGTTTCCCCCATGGTTATATAGGATGCGTGTTTCCTTCTTGGCGTTGCCTCTCATTTTTCTATTAGGAGCTTGTGGCAAAGCCATCATCTCAGAGGAACCGAAAGAAGTAGAACCAGTCACCTATACACCCGGTAAATCCGTTAGTTTCAACCAAGACCCTAATAGCTATTTCTTGCTCAAATCCGATGGCACGCCCTTTAAAGATGCTGCAGGGAAAGAAGCAAAAAGCCTGACAGTCGGGGAATACACCACTAAACTGAATGTTAGTGTCCTTCAATTTAGTGCAACGGGTGCGACTACGCCAGAAGAGAAGGCCCCCCGCTACGCTTTGCGCGTTGTGCTCAAACCGGTAGCGACCAATCATGCCCTGAGTTCCGACCCACAATCGGTTTTCCTCGATGCCGATGGCAAAGGATTGCAGTTTCCCTTTGACTATGACGTCACCACCTTCCGCGACGCCACAGGCAAACAAGAAAATATTGACGTTGAACTAAAGCCCCAAGGAATCAAAAAGATTTTGGCCGCTAAAGAAATAGCCTTGAAAGTACGTTTATTTTCAGAACCGATGGCCACCGCTGGAGAATGTACCAAGGCGGCTGCAGGCTCAGCCAAGCAGTTATCCTGCAAAAATCCCTATACGGGTCAAAAACTGACGGCCAAGAATTTACAGAGTTTGCAGGCGTTTGTCTCAGGGAAATAATAGGTGGGCCTTGGGCAGTCCTCAAAAATGAGGCCCCTGGGAAAAACAGGGGCCTCTGTCATTGGATTGTTCACTTAGTTAGTAAGACCCCTACCCTTATTCTTAGACCCCACACTAACCGCGAGTCGTGCTAATACATTCTCCACTCCCCTGCGCGCTTGTGTCAGATGAATCAGGTCGTTCGACATGACAAAGAAGAAATTCGCAGACAAGAGCATAGCCTCGATTTCAAAAACTGCCTGATCCACTTCCGCCTTGGAATCTATTTCTCCGATTTCTTGCGCTTCAAGAATGCATTGCCCCAATAATGAAAGCCATCTGGCTATCACCTCAAAGACCCGATCGCGGGCTCGACCGGGGCGCGTGTCAAGTTCCGCAGCGACCGAAGCAAAAAAACACCCACCCGGAAAAACTCTGCGTTCGAGATGGGAAAGGTAGGCATCAGCCGCAGCCCTGAGCCGCTCAGTTCCCCCGTTTGCTCTCATCGCAGGTTGAAGCACTTCATGATCAAAAATTACTGCCGCCGTTTCGATCATCGCTAGCTCCAATTCTTCTTTGTCTTTGAAATGGGCATAGAGACCACTCTTGCTCATGCCTACCTCAGCAGCCAGATCTCCTAACGACAAGCCACTCAGCCCCTTTATGGTAGCCAGCCTCGTAGCAGTAAGCAGAATGGCCTCGCGGCTATTCTGCCCTTTCGATCTGCGAGGCTCTTTTCCTTCCAAGCTATTTTTTGATGACGAAACATTACTCATATCTTGACAATAGCACGAACGGTCGTCATAATCCAAGCAGGCAATAAAACGACCGTTCGTTTTTATGTACTTCCCTTAATGCTAAACAGACTGGAGAAAATCCAGAACCAACAAAGGAGGACTGAGAAATGGCTTCGACGAAAGACGTGCTAGACCACCACTTAAAGTGCTTTGGTGAGAGCGACCTTAAGGGCATCCTCTCTGACTATGCGCCGGGTGCCGTCCTGTTTACGCTGGACGGACCGCTCAAGGGAGCCGACGCGATTAGGCCGTTGTTCCAGGTGATGATTGCGGAGTTTGGAAAACCTGGCGCATCGTTCAGCATGAAGCAGCAGTTCGTCGAGGGCGACTATGCTTACATTCTGTGGACCGCAGAGACTGCCGATAACGTCTACGAGGTAGCCACGGACACGTTCGTTGTGCGGGATAGCAAGATCGTGGCCCAGTCCTTCACTGGCAAGATTACGCCCAAGGGCTGAAAACACGCCTTCATTCCTAGAGGCCGCCCAACAATGCCTTGCAGCTGATTTATGAATCATTTTTAAAAAGAAGTAGGGAGAAATACGATGACAACGCTACTGAAAGAGACGATTGAGGGACTGAAGACCCAGGTGAAGGGTCATGTGCTGCTTACTGATGATCCAAATTATGACGAAGTTCGCGAAATATGGAATGCGATGATCGATCGACGGCCTGCCGTCATTGTCCAGTGTGCAAAAGCCGATGACGTTCCCCCTATAATCACGTTTGCGAGAGAGAACGGGCTCGAAATCTCCATCAGGGGAGCTGGGCATAACATCGCGGGGAACGCTCTATGTGATAACGGTGTAATGATTGATCTTTCAACCATGACAAATGTCCGCATTGATGCTCAGAACAGGCGTGCGTATGTCGAACCAGGTGCCACACTGGCTGATTTTGATAAAGCGGCACAGGCACATGGATTAGCTACTCCAGTGGGAATCAATTCCACGACGGGTATAGCCGGTCTTACCCTGGGGGGCGGTTTCGGCTGGTTGACCCGTAAGTATGGACTGACGATCGACAATCTTGTCTCTGCGGAAGTGATCACAGCGGACGGGAATAAGATACGAGCAGGCGAAAATGAAAACACTGACCTTTTTTGGGCGATTCGGGGGGGCGGCGGTAACTTTGGGATAGTAACTGAGTTCGAATTCGAGCTCCATCCTGTGGGCCCTGAAATATTGGCTGGATTGATCGTTTTTCCATTTAGCCAGGCCAAACAGGTGCTGACCCAGTATCGGAAATTTGCTGAATCCGCTCCCGAGGAGCTCAACGTGTGGGTAGTGCTTCGCAAGGCTCCGCCCCTGCCTTTTCTGCCTGAGAGTGTACATGGCCAAGAGGTCGTTGTACTAGCAGTCTTTTATGCAGGCGACATTGTAGAGGGGGAGAAACTGATTGAGCCGCTGCGCCGTTTTGGCGACGCCTATGGCGAACACATCGGTGCTCAGCCATACGTAGCGTGGCAGCAAGCTTTTGACCCCTTGCTTACACGCGGTGCGAGGAACTACTGGAAATCTCATAATTTCACAGAGTTACAGGATGGTGCACTGGATGCAATCGTGGAATTCGCAGCCAAGCTACCCTCGTCACAGTGCGAAATCTTCATGGGATTCATTGCAGGGGCATCCAACCGCGTCTCGCCAGAGGCCATGGCCTATTTTCATCGGGATGCGAAGTTTGTGCTTAACGTTCACGGACGATGGGATGATGCAGCGCACGATGCAACAGGGATTGCGTGGGCACGCGAGTTTTTCCAAGCTTCTGCACCCTATGCATCTGCGGGTGCCTATGTGAACTTCATGACCGAAGAGGAAGGCGGTCGCATCGCGGCGGCTTACGGAGCTAACTACGATCGCTTGATACAGATCAAGAAGCGCTACGATCCCGAGAACATTTTCCATCTAAATCAGAACATCAAACCCTGAGCTGGCTTAGATCAAACAGAAAACCCGCAGAAACTAAATCCTACGGGTTTTCTCTAAGTAGCCAGATGGAATACAGAACACCCCCTATAGTCCCCCTTTGAGGGGGACGGCGATAGCCGGGGGTAGTTCAAAGAACGTCTACTTGAGGTTCAGTTGCGACTTGAAATTATCAAACTGCTTTTGAGTCAAGACTTTCTTCGCCACTAAATCATCCAAGGACTTATAGGGACGACCATCCACGATCTTCTTAGCGGTCACAGGGCCAATGCCTTTGACCTGCTGGAGGTCCTTTAAGGACTCCGTATTGACACTGATGATGGCAGTCGTGGACTTCTTCGTAGTTCCCTCAGTAGTTGCTTTGTCAGTGCCTGTTGCAGGAGCAGCCATAGCGGGAGCTGACTTCGAACCTTTTTCTGTTGTCGCTGGCTCCAGGGTTGTATTTTCTTTATCTTTGACGAGGGGAGCATCCGCCGGAGCTGTGGTTGCCTCGGCAGGTTTTTTAGTTCCTTTCTCGGATCCTTTCTCTTCCTTCATTGCCTTCTCGGGCGCAGGCGTAGTCGCGGTATCTTCAGCAGCCTTAGATTTTCTGGTTTTTCTAGGTTTCTTCTCATCCGTAGAGCCCTTGGGGGTATCTGCAGCAGGAGTAGCAGAATCAGTTGCGGCAGGGGTAGCCGTAGCATCCTCTGTTTTCTTGATCTTTTTCGTTTTCTTGTCCGTAGAATCCTTCGAATCTTTCATTGCAGTACCTGAGTCTTTTGCAGGCTCAGTCGTGCTTGTTGCATCCGTGTTTTTCTCTTTACTTTTCTTAGTTCTAGTCTTCTTCGTTGTCTTACCTGCATCCTTCTCAGCAGCGGGAGCACTTGTGGCTGGCTTGTCGGGGGCTGCTACTGATTGAGCGATTACAGGCAGTGGCAAAAAAGTCGCCAAGGCAAGTAATAAAGCAGGGGCAAACTTCTTTAGGTTCATACCCATTCCTACACAAAAAGATACGCTGAAATATACCAAAGTTCGACATTTTATCCAAACAAAAAGACGACCATAGAGATGACACAACGGTGACACACACATATCAAATTTAGATGGCAAGGTTTAGATGACAAGATACAACTCACGGTCCTTGGGCACACTTCCCTCTAGATAGAAAATTCAGTATGAACAAACTCCCTATTTTTCATGATCCTTCAGGCCAGCGCTGGCGTTGGATTTCCTCTCTTTCCGTCATAGTGGGAATCATCTCCGCCATACTCTTAACCAGCTTTACGGTGAGCCTCCTGACCACTCCCCCGCGAGCTTTGCTACCATTCAAACTAGCGCATGGTCCCCTAAAAGCCATTAATTTTGACACTTCAAAAGTAGAAATCTTCAATAGACACTTAGGCAAGTCTTCCATCGCAACTTATAAGAAGTTAGCATTTCCCAGTCCTTCCCCTGTTTCTGTTGGTTTCTATGTCAATTGGGATGATTCTTCCTATGCCTCTTTAGCAAAAAATATAAATTATTTAGATTGGCTGATTCCTGAATGGGTGCATTTGAAAACTGGAAAAAATTCTCTTAGTTACGACATCGACAAGAAGGTTATTGATCTAGTTAAAAACAAGCAATCCAACATAAAGATATTGCCCCTTGTCAATAATTTTGAACAAGAAGAATGGAAATCAGAAGCATTAACACAGTGGATTGGCGATGCCGAATCCCGCACTTTGCTTGTTGATAGACTTACCCAATTCGTTCAGAAAAACGGTTTTGACGGGCTAACGATCGATTTTGAGAATGTGCCCAAAGCAAGCCAGAAAGACTTGCTGGCATTCATGTCAGAGCTTCACCAAGTCTTTGCGGCCCATGACTGGCTCGTTGTTCAAAGTGTTCCCTTTAATGATCCTGATTGGGTCCTGCCTCGCTACGCTGCCGTGACGGATGATCTGATTTTGATGGCCTACGACCAACACTACACTTCAGGGCAAGCAGGACCGATTGCTTCACAGGACTGGTTCAATGACACCCTAGACCAGCAAATGAGCAAGTTGGATCCGGCGCATACAATCATTAGCTTGGGAAACTACGGCTATGACTGGAAAACAGATAAGCAAGGCCATACCGAGGGCAACGATGTAACGTACCAAGAAGCAATGCTAACTGCACGCGATTCAGAGGCATATATTCACTACGATGCAACGATGAATCCGCACTTCGCTTACGAAGAAGAAGGCGATGTTCACCATGTATGGTTTCTCGATGCTGTAACTGCCTACAATCAGGTGCAGGCCTCTAAGGACTATCATCCTGCGGGCTATGCACTATGGCGTATGGGTTCAGAAGACCCCTCAATCTGGCAGTTTTTTAGCCATCAAAATCTAGGAAATGTCCCGAATAAAGAACTCGTTTCTTCCCTCAAAGATATTCACTTTGACTACGATGTGGACTTTGAAGGTACAGGGGAAATCCTTCAAGTCGCAGCCTTACCTACACAGGGGAAGCGAAAGCTCTCAACCAATCAGGAAGGCTTAATTGAGCACGAATCCTATACAAAATATCCATCGGCCTATGTAATCCAACGCACCGGAAACCAAGATCCTAAGGCGGTTGCACTGACCTTTGACGACGGACCAGACCTCCAATGGACGCCTCAGGTGCTGGCCGTGCTTAAGCAGAAAAAAGTACCTGCCACCTTCTTTATTGTTGGTCAAAATGCCAATCGCGCCTCTTGGCTGCTCAATCAGATTGTTCGGGACGGTCATGAACTCGGAAATCACACCTACACCCATCCAAACCTTGGGGCAGTGCCCAATCAAGTTACAGATTTAGAGTTAACGGCCACGGAACGCCTGGTCGAAAGCGTCACCGGACATCAAATGCGGCTATGGCGTGCTCCCTACTTTGGAGACGCAGAACCTAAAATTCCTAGTGAAGTAGAACCGATTCTTGAAGCACAGCGCAAACTCAATTACATTGCCGTCGGTTTGAGAGTTGATCCTGATGATTGGGATACAGACAACCCTAATCCTGAGCTGCGAGCCAATCCAGGAAATATTACCCAGCGGACCATAGAGGGGATTACGTCCAAAGATCCGGACCAGCGGGGGCAGATTGTGCTGCTGCACGATAGTGGCGGCGACCGCTCGGCAACCATAGCAGCCCTGCCACGCATTATTGACGAACTCCAGGCACGCGGATATCACTTTGTCACGGTTGGTGCCCTGGCTGGACTCACCCCAGATGTGGTTAGTCCCACGGTTCCTAAAGATAACAGCATCACCAACTTCAGCAATGCTGTGGTCTTCTATGCAGGCGAGATATCTCAATGGGCGCTCTATTGGATTTTCACCGCTGGCATCATTCTGGGAATTACACGCATTGTCTTCATCACCACGATTGCCATTCTCCATCGGCGGCGAGCAACCCCTTCTTTCTCCCCTACGTATAAACCCTACGTTTCGATCGTGGTGCCAGCCTATCGCGAGGAGAAAGTGGTTAATCGCACGATCAGCACCTTGCTAGCCAGCGATTATGAAGGTGAATTTGAAATCATCATGGTGGATGATGGCTCTCCAGACCGGACCTTTGAAGTGGTCAAAGAACAATTCAAAAACCATCCACAAGTTAGGGTCTATCAGAAACTAAACGGAGGCAAAGCTTCTGCCCTGAACTACGGCATCGAAAAAGCAAAGGGCGAAATTATTATTGCCTTGGATGCCGATACCCTCTTTCCTAAAGATGCCGTCCGTTTGCTCGTTCGCCATTTTGAGGACCCAAACGTAGGAGCCGTGGCTGGAAATGCAAAAGTGGGCAACCGGATCAATCTCGTCACTCGTTGGCAAGCTCTTGAGTACATCATTAGCCAGAATCTAGACCGGAGAGCGTTCGACTTTTTCAACTGCATCACTGTAGTTCCGGGAGCAATCGGGGCCTGGCGCAAAATAGATGTCTTGGCCGCAGGCGGATTCAGTTCTGACACCTTGGCGGAAGATCAGGACCTGACGATTGCCATTCGCAAAAGGGGACAGGTCATTGCCTATGAAGAAAAGGCTCTGTGCTATACAGAAGCGCCCGATACCCTCACGACCCTTGCCAAACAGCGGTATCGCTGGGCTTTTGGCACCTTGCAGTGTGCCTGGAAACATCGAGATGCCATGCTATCGCCTAAGCAGGGGACTTTAGGTTTTATCGGATTGCCCAATACATGGATCTTCCAAATTATCTTTTCTCTAATTTCACCGATCACCGATTTAGTGTTTATTGGCTCCATTGCCTCGATCTTCATCACCAAATGGCAACACCCCTATGAGTACTCGCCCGCCAATGCAATCGCCGTTCTGCTCTACTTTGTCCTCTTTATGGCCATAGATTTGGTGACATCTTTCATTGCCTTCCAGCTAGAAAAAGAAGATACTTCTTTGATTATCTGGCTTGTTATCCAACGCTTCGTTTATCGGCAAGTGATGTACTACGTGATGATCAAATCTGTACTCAGTGCTTTGAAAGGATTAGCACCAGGCTGGGGAAAACTGGAACGCAAGGCTACCGCAACCAACATTTCAAAGAACTATGTTTAGTTCTAGGTGAATTAAGAAGACCTCCTATAGTCTCCCTTTGCCAGGCGTTAGCGTAGCGTCTCTGCAAGAGGCAGCCTTCTCGGAGGGTGGGGGACGGCTATAGCCGGGGGTTTAAGCCCACCTAACTGTTAGTTGCAGAGGAGTTCTCAAAGCCTAGCACCGTGTTGTATCCACCGCTATCAATAACAATTTCCCCCGTCAAATCGTAATTTCCTCTGTTTGCAATCGCTCGAAATACATCACAACGTCCTGCAGATATTCTCCATACGTCACGAGTTTTTTCATCGTCAGGGTTCGTTAGCGTTTCTCGACGCTCGGTCAAGAAACTATTGAGCCAAACTTTCTCATCTACTCCTTCTTTTGGAGTACCGCCTACCGATTGACGAGTACGTTCTAAGATAGCGAGTAGACCATCGGGATCATTGCCTCCCCCATGCTGAATTATTGTATCGTAGACCGCTGCCCGAGCCAAAGCGGTATGAAGACCTAGCTCATTAGAGTACTGGACCGAAGGTTGGTAATAATATTGATCGGAAATAGCATCTTGAGCTTTTCTAAAAATGGGGTCTTGCGCTGCTGTCTTCCAGTCTTCGAAAAATCCATCTAGTCCTTCTTGGTCATTACTTCTTTCTTGATATAGTTCCTGCAGTCTCGGAATAAACTTTGTTAGTAAATTGTCTGGGTTTTGGCGAGTATATTCCTTCACTACAGCTAAGAGGTCTCCTGTAGCAGTAGTAAAACCTGCTCGACCAGCGGTAATGCCACGTCCATCACCTAGAGCTTCTACATAGGAATATCCAAAATCGAAAGAGCCGTTTTCAAAGAGATTAGTGAGTTGTTCCGCTCGATGTTTTTGAAAATCATCTAGGGGAGTATAATTTGTACCCGCGAGCATAGCTGTTAGTCGCCCAGAATTAGAGATTCCGAAGAAGACCAAGAGACTAACGGCCACAATCAATACTCTGACGAAGGTCTGGTTATTTTTGCTAGACACTCCCTAGCTCCTCAATGATTGCACAGCGCACTATTCATCAATAACACACATAATTTCACTCTAGGTCAGAGCGATGTTACTGAAATCCAACTCAAGAGATAACTCTGCCCGCTAAGGTAGGAGAAGCTCCTAGGGATAACGACGCCCTAACTCTTCTTCTGCAGGAAAGGATACTCAATATATCGATGGGCTAAACAAGAAACTCCAATCGCAAGTACCCCACAGAAGAAGGCGAACAGCCAGAAAAGAGCTATCGGCAATTCTTTGAAAGGAAGCACCCCATTCAGCATATGACAGGCGACATAGAGCAAAATGCCATGCAAAAGATAGACGTCATAGCTGATGGTGCCTAAGAGCCGAGCGGCAGGCGCGGTTAACAGACCCCAGAGATTATTTCCATAGAGGAAGATTGCAAAGGCAATGGAAAAGCAAAATATCCGTGCAGGATTAGGTAGTACATGGAAAATTTCTCCTAGAACAGCTATGGCTAGACATAGAAGAGCAACTCCAGAGAGGAGCGGTTGAGCGCACAGTTTCTCCCAACGGACTCTAGGGTAGAGATGAGCAATCGCCATGCCGCATAAAAAGGACAGTAACGCCCCAGCATGCAGGGTGGGCAACCCTCGACTAAAGGCTACAACGGCGAGACTGAGGCCTACAAATCGAAGGGGAGTGGCGAGAAAGGCAAGCAGGGGCAGGATTAAATAGAAATTCACTTCATAGGCTAAAGTCCACGCCACCTCAGCATTAATCTGCCAAGTTGAGGTTCCATTGACATTCGGAAACAGATGGTATCCATAGAAAAGCGGAAAATTAAAGCCTTGGACCGTTATCCAATTACCCATTGCAGACAAAGACATCAGTAAAGGCGCTTTGACCGAGAAATGCGATTGCACAATCGTCACAAGCATGATCAAAGCTAGAGAAAACCAATAGAGCGGGAAAATACGAAAAAATCGCCCTTGATAGAACTTTTTTAAATTCAAGCGGGGAGAAACGATCGCCTTCGACCAGAATAAAAATCCTGTAATCATGAAAAAGAACCAGACGGCTCCTTGCCCTAGAGCGTAATAAAAGGGCGAGGCCGGAGACCAGTTTCCTTCTCTAAGAAGAATGTAATTACAGGAGGCATGCGTAAAGAAAACGCCTAAGGCAAGAAATCCCCGCAGTCCATCCAGGGTTGGATATCGGGTTTTCTCTGAGCGTTGAACAGCTTCTTGAAAAAACTCTGATCGTTGAACGATAAGTTGAGCCGTCCAGAAAAACAGTGGACTCAGAATAAAGTATGGCAGAAAGCCACTAAGTCCCATAGGCTCTCTTGGGTAGTGTTTCAGGGTTTATGGATTGACGCTCACAATCTAGGGGCCTACTCTAACTAGCCCTAAAGACTATCACAACAGAGGTGTAGCACTGACCCACTGGAAAATGCCCAAGCAAAACTATGTAGGCTGTGCTGTCTAGCTACCATCCACGAATTCAACCCTCAGTTGGCCGACATCCAGGTAATACATTGCTCTAGCTGCTTATGCATAGTTTCTGCCGCTGCGTGATGACGACGGCCATGACCAGGGAGTACCCATTCAAAGGAATAGCTCGTAAGCTTTTTCATTGACTGGACTAGCATAGGCCAGGAATACCAGCAGGCATTTCGAAAAGCTACGAGCTGGTTATAGCGATCGGACCAAGCCAGATGGTCTCCGGTGAAAAGGAACTTATTTTTGTAGAGCAGAACCGTATGACCTTTGGTGTGACCGGGTACTGAAATAATCAGCAAATCAGAAGCTAAGGCAACGGGTTCAGTGCCCAAAAGCTGATTTTCCACTTCACGGGTATTTGGCCCAATGTCGTCCTTGTGCAAAATGCGTTCACAGCCGAAATGCTGATGAAACTTCTGATGGTCTGCTACATCGTCTCGGTGGGTCAAATAGAGGTAGCGAATGCCCCCCATTGCTTCTAGCTGTTTGACCAAGGGTGCAGCAAAACGAGGAGAATCCACCAGCACATTACCTTCTGGTCGCTGAATCAGATAGCTTGCGGCCCCGTAGGAACTTTCCGCATGATAGCCGCAATGATAAACGTTTTCGGCAACCAAAATTGGAAAACTCTGCTGGACTGCTTTGATATCCATCGGCTTCTCCACCGTTCCAATCGAAGCCGTAGGACAGGCTAACAGAGCTTGCATTGCGCGCAATCGTTCTTTTTCATTTTCTGGTTGGTGATAGACCGCAGACTGATCCCCCGCTTCATGGAAAACCTCAGGGGCCATCCAACGGCAGGTATCACAATCAATGCAGGTACTGTCTACATAAAGGTCCCCACTGATATTTTCGGGGCGACGTTGTTCTAGACGAGCCATAGGTTTATGCCTCTCTGCTAAGGCTCTAGTCACTCCATTGTCGCTATTTCAGCCAAGAGCCGCCACTGCTTGTAGCCTGCATAGCCCTAAAAATCTTACCTTCTGGAACCCAACGCTAGAAACTCGCATCCAAGTGAATAAAGAAGCAGACTGGAAAGAATTTGAGTTCTTTAATTAACGCTGACGATGACAGTACTCCCGCCCCTCATTCAACACATGCTCAAACCGGAGTTTTATCCTCATCCGGTGACGGAGCCGATTGAATTGATTCAGACCCATATTTCCTATGTCTTGCTGACAGGAGAATATGCCTATAAAGTTAAGAAGCCTGTGAATTTTAGCTTTTTAGATTTTACAGTCTTAGAAAAACGCAAATACTTCTGTGAAGAAGAACTGAGGCTGAATCAGCGAGGAGCTCCTCATTTATATTTAGAAGTCTTACCGATTACCAAAGTGGACCATCAGGTATCACTTAATGGGGAAGGAGAGCCTATAGAGTACACCTTGAAAATGTGTCAATTTCCACAGGAAGCCCTCTTCATTCATTTATTCGAGAAAGGGGAATTGACGGAAAAATGGATGGAAGACTTAGGTCGGGTTGTAGCCAAATTCCATGCCCAAGCCCAAACCAATGAGGCTATTCGCAGCTTTGGCAGTATTTCTCAAATTCGAGAAGCGATTGACCAGAACTATGCACAGACCAAAAAATATATCAGTGGTCCGCAAACCCAGGAGCAATTTGACCAAACCCGAAACTTTACAGATAAATTCTTTCAAGAGCAACAAGCATTATTCAATAACCGAGTAGCCAATAACCGAATTCGTGAATGCCATGGAGACTTACATTTAGGCAATATTTGTCTTTGGAAAGACCAAATTCTACTATTCGATTGCATCGAATTCAATCAGTCTTTCCGCTTTGTAGATGTCATGTATGATGTGGCTTTTGTGGTCATGGATTTAGAGGCCCAGCAACGACCAGAGTTAGCAAATGCATTCTTAAATACCTATGTAGAAGAAACAGGAGACTGGGAGGGACTACAGGTTTTGCCTTTGTATCTCATTCGTCAAGCCTATGTGCGCGCAAAAGTAACTTCCTTTCTCCTAGATGAACCAGAGATAGCAGAAGAGGCAAAAGCAGAGGCGAAGAAAAAAGCGGCTTATTACTACCAGCTAGCCTGGCAATATACCCAAAATCATCAAGGACAGCTAATCCTGATGTCAGGACTCTCTGGTTCTGGCAAAAGCACCGTCGCTCGCTATTTTTCTCGACGACTGCGGGCTGTTCATATCCGTTCGGATGCTGTACGCAAACATTTGGGTGGCATCGCTCTTTATGAAAAAGGAGGAGAAAAACTGTACACACCAGCGATGACCGAGCAAACCTATAAGCATCTATTAAACTTAGGGATAAGATTAGCGGGTCAAGGTTATGCTGTGATTCTAGATGCAAAATACGATCAGCAAATTTTTAGAATAACCGCTCTAGAGCAAGCCCAAGTGAATCATCTGCCCTTTCGTATTTTCTATTGCACTGCACCCCTTGAAGTTCTACGTGATCGCCTACAGAGACGCAAAGGGGATATTACGGATGCTGGAGCTGATCTATTAGCGCAACAATTACAAACAACACAACCTTTTAAAGAACTAGAACAGCCTTATATCAAAGTATTAGATACTACTCAGGGTTTAGAGGCATTATGGGATTGCATATAAATATTCTTGCCCTAGGCATAGTGCTTACTTTTTCACTATCAGCCCATGCTCAAAAAATATCGAGTCCAATCAAAACCGGCGACTTATCTCCTCAAGAAGTAATTCAGGATTTAGCTCAAGCAAATGTAGTCTATTTGGGAGAAACCCACGATAGTCCAGCAGACCACAAAGCGCAACTCGATATCATTCAACAACTCTATCAAAAAGACCCTAAGCTGGCGATTGGGATGGAAATGTTTCAGCGACCTTATCAACCTTTCATCGAAGGTTATCTCCAAGGGAAGCTAACCGAAGAGCAGCTGCAGAAAGAGAGTGAATATGAAAAGCGTTGGGGGTTTTCTTGGGAAAACTATGCCCCGATACTACGATTCGCTAAGGATAAGCAAATTCCCGTCTTAGCCTTGAATACACCCACAGAAGTTACCAAAAAGGTATCTCGCAAAGGATTAAAGAGCCTTAAGATTGCTGATAAAAAGTTTATTCCACCTTTGTCCGACATCCGTACCGATAATGCAAAGTACCGAGCATTACTGAAAGAATCCTATGAATCATTTCACGGCCATCAACAGGGAAGTAAGACAAGTAAATCTAAAGACCCCCAGGCATTTGAGCACTTCTTCCAAGCTCAAGTTCTCTGGGATGAAACAATGGCAGCAGTCGTCGCTCAATTTCTAAGAAATACTCCCAGCTCCTATGTTGTTGTTCTCGCAGGCCAGGGTCACATTGCTTATGGCTACGGTATTCCCAGCCGAGTGGCACGGCGAATTAACACACTCTCCATAAAACCGATCGCGCAGCGGTCTGTTCTCCTCAATCTGTCCGAAGAGCTTTCTCAAGCAAAGCCACGGATGGCAGATTATTTTTGGAGAACTCCCTAACTGCTATTTTCCATTGATTGTTGACTTGGGAGCAAATCTAACCTGCCTTTGCTTCCTCGGTTTGTTGAGGAGACTGATTCTTCAGCATCGTATTGCCCTCAATGTAGCGTTCGTACCAGTTCATCAACGGCGTGGATGAGATGCCGTGCAGAATAACAGAAAGCACGATCGTCACAAATGTAATCCAGGCAATTTGTTCTCCAACATCCCCTTTCAAACCCTTGCCCAGAGCGTAAGCCAAATAGTAGATAGAGCCAACGCCGCGAATTCCGAACCAGCCATAAAGCCAGCGCGTGGCAGGATGAACAGGGAGTCCAATCGTGCTCATCCAGGCACCAAGCGGACGAATGAGAAACAGTAAGGGAATGGCTACAAGCAAGGCATTTCCACCAAAGCGTAAAATGGGCTCGTGTCGCAGTAGCGATCCTAATAGCAGAATGGCACCAATCTCAGATAGCTTTTCAAGCCGCTCAATGAAGCGAAGTTGTGAGAGGGCTTTTTCTTGATCGCGGCGGCGTTGCATGGTCATTCCTGCAACAAATACTGCCAAAAAACCATATCCATGAACCAGTTCCGTCAGGGAGTAAGTGATGAGAATCGTACTCAAGGCGACGAAATCTTCGATCAAATCATCGGCGGGGCGATGAAGTTGAAGCCTGTAGTCAATCCATCTCACGGCTCTAGCGACGGCATAACCCATAACCGTGCCCGCAAAAATTGCCCATAGCAGGTCAACCACAACCCATTCTTTAACCCACTCTTGCCAGTTTGGATTTTCGAGTGCTCTCAGCCCAAAATAGACAAACGGAAAAGCGAGTGCATCGTTTAGTCCCCCTTCTGAGGTGAGTCCAAAGCGCAGTTCGTCTCGGTCGCTGGGGTCATATAACTGGACTTCCGAGGCAAGCACCGGGTCAGTCGGTGCTAAGATGGCGCCTAGCAAAATTGACGCTCCCCACTCTAGTTTTAGAATCCAATGTCCGATAGCGGCGACCGCAAAAATCGAGATTGGCATCAACAGCCCAATCAGCCGTATCGTAGAGTCCCAGGCCCGAAGCTGTAGTGGGCGAGTCATCTTTAATCCACAACCGAAGAGAGATACCAGCACCACAAACTCTGCAGCGCGTTCTAAAAACTCGGCATCAGGGCGGATTTGAACCAGATTAAACCCGTACGGACTGAGGAGAATTCCGACGACAAGGTAAATCAGAGCATAGGAGAACGGTAGGCGAGAAATCCAACCTGACCCCAGGGTTATTGCGAGTAACAACAGACCGATAACCAGCAGATCAAGGATGTAAATATCCACAGGCAAATTCAATATATGAATAGGGATTCTACTTTAAAGCTTCGCCTTACAGAAATTCATCCATCCTTTGACGGATTTGTGATGACACTCCCCATGGTTTGCAAAAGTAGCCACGTTTACTGTCAATCATCATTTGCTCCAATCCTTCAGCAAATCTACACATTTCGGACGTGTCGGAAGAGATTATTTAGAGCAAGAAAGTCCTATATTGTATCTCTGAAATCAGCCTAGAAATGCTTCCATTTAAATAGATTAGGCTGTGTGGTCAGATACAGGAAGAGACCCGTTCAGATAAGCACATCACTATTTGTTTACAGAACTACGTAAATAACTACTATCTTAAATCAAGCCATAACCCAAAATTATCCTTTTCTTAAAGAAGGCCTCATATTGTGGCAATGTGCATCATCAAACTTCTCTATAACTAGGAAATTTATGTCAGTTTCTAGGAAGAATCGGGGTTTACTGTACAGTCTACTATTGGCAATGACTTTCGGTGTCGGAATTGTTCAAGAAACAAGTGCGCGGACAGTGCGACCCGTGGGCGATTTCCCCGGTGGTGCACTGCTTCCTACTGGGCAAGTGATTACGCCTAGCGCCGCACCGGGTTCCACTTTTGCCCCCCTCTCGACAGGTCTCCGTCCTGATGGCAGTGCCGATGCGTCTGGAGCCGTATCAACCCAACTCAGCCCTGATGGCAAGACGCTTCTAGTGCTAACCAGTGGGTATAATCTGAATTTCAATAAGCAGGATAATACCAAAACAGCTATTACCTATCCGGTTTTGGATCCAGTTACTGGTCAGCCCAGCGCGATAACCACTGGCAAGGCAGAATGGGTTTTTGTCTTTGACGTAAGCCAGGGCAAGCTGGTCAAAAAGCAGCAAATCAATATTCCCAATACTTATAACGGACTAAGTTGGGCAGCAGACGGGCAGCACTTTTATGTGTCAGGCGGAATCGACGATCGCGTCTTCGTCTACAAACTAGAAGGGGACAAATTCGTGCCCGATGCTCCATTTATCTTACTCGGTCACAACTCAAACCAAACTGCTCCGTTTCCTAAATACGATGGTGGCTTGCTCAAGGGCACACCTGCTGACGTGGCAAACGATTTGTTAAAAACCGGCGCTGTGGTGGCTGGGGTTGCCATTAGTCAAGACGGTAAAACTCTAGTTGCTGCTAACTTCGAAAATGATTCCATTTCCATTGTCAATACTGAAACCCGACAAGTTGTGCAAGATATTAAGTTTTTTGTCCCTGGTGGTGAGGTTGCGACTGGAGAATTTCCCTTTGATGTCACTATTAAGAACGATGCCAACGGTGCAGCGGAAAAAGTATTCGTGACCAGTCAGCGCGACGACGAAGTGCTGGCGGTGGAGATTGCGAGTCAAGCTGTCACTCGCATTCCAGTTGGTGCTCAGCCCAACAAAGCCATCCTTTCTCCGGATCAATCTCGTTTGTACATCGCCAATGGTAACAGCGACAACGTTTCGGTAATTGATACCAAGACGAATCAAGTGGTGGATACGATTCCTCTGTATCGCAAGAATGACGAAGAAGAAAAGTACAAAGGTGCCAACCCCAACTCCCTAGCACTCAGCCCCGATGGCAAGACGCTGTATGTAACCCTCGGTGGTGAGAATGCTGTGGCAGTCGTCAACCTCAGCAACCGTCGGGTTATAGGTCGCATTCCCACCGGATGGTATCCCAATTCCGTCAGCGTCAGCGCTGATGGTAGAAAGCTATTTGTTGTCAATGCCAAAAGCAACATCGGCCCGGCTCCAGCGGCAGGGCGCACCACAGCTGCTGGGAAAGCGCGCAATACGACATCAAGAGCAGAATACACGTGGGCACTGGAAAAAGCGGGAATTGCCGTGATTCCGGTGCCTGATCGCGGTACGCTTGCCTATCTCTCTAACCAGGTTAATCAGAATAACGGTTTCCAAAATCGGGGCAAAGACAAGATGATGAAGTTCTTAAACAAGAAAATTAAGCACGTCATCTATGTCGTTAAAGAAAATCGCACCTACGACCAGGTCTTAGGTGATTTACCCATAGGAAATGGCGATCCGGCCTTAGCCCTCTTTCCAGAGAGAATTTCTCCTAATCACCACAAACTGGCGACAGATTTTGTCACCTTTGACAACTTCTATGACAGTGGAGAATCAAGCGGTGTGGGTTGGAATTGGTCAACCTATGGGCGAACCACCGATTACACCGAAAAATCTCAGTCCGTGCTTTACGGCAATGCTGGGTTCAATGGCTTAACCTATGACTACGAGGGCACGAACCGCAATGTCAACCAAGCACTGCCCCAGACAGGAACCGACCTATTAAATAGTCGAGTAACAGGTCTCCTGGATCCATCTGGCAACTCCTCCATCCTGCCGGGGCCTAAAGATGTGGATGCACCCCAAGGAGATGGGGATCTGGATGCTGGCGCAATTGGCGGCTACCTATGGGATGCAACACTGAGAGCGGGGCAAACGGTTCGCAACTACGGCTTTTTTATTGATCTGGTCTATTACGATACGAGTACGCCTCAAGTTGATCCCACCAAGCCTGATCCGAAAAATCCTTTATATATTCCGATTTCTACAACGCCGTTTGCAGCAGGAATTCCGCAGTCTGTTGTTGGCAAAGTGGCTTTACGAGATATTACCGATGTCTTTTTCCGAGGCTATGACAACAAAGGGGCAGACATCGATCGCATCAATGAATGGAAACGGGATGTGGCTGAAAAGGGTCTGCCCAACCTCTCCTTGGTGCGGATTATGCACGATCACTTTGGCACTTTTGCGCAAGCGACATCAGGACTGAACACGGCTGAGTTGCAGATGGCAGATAACGACTATGCCCTTGGGCAATTGCTGGAAACCGTTTCGCGGTTACCAGAATGGAAGGAAACGGCGGTCGTGGTAGTAGAAGATGATTCCCAAGACGGTCCGGATCACGTTGACCCGCACCGGTCGATGGCATACATTATCTCGCCTTACACCCGTCGCGGTGCCCTTGTCAGTACGAACTACAACACTGTGAGCCTGATTCGGACGATGGAAGATATCTTAGGCATTGGCTACCTGGGCATCACCGACGCCAACGCCGAAGCAATGTCCGATGCGTTTACCCAAAATCCCGACTTCACCCCGTACACAGCAGTTGTTCCGGGCAACCTATGTGCCGCCCCCGTGGATCCCAACTTAGTACCAGATTGTGGTAATCCTCAAGTCATCAAAACGGCAGCCGTGCCCATTCTAAAAAATGTTGCCTGGTGGAAAGACAAAACCAAAGATTTCTTCTTTGGCAAAGAAGACTCACTCGATGCCCAAAAGTTCAATCGAATTGTTTGGGCAGGGATTCGGGGTGAGAAAACTCCCTATCCAGAAAAGCGCAGTCGGTTAGACTTGCGCCAAAACCGCACTCAACTCCTACGAAAGTGGAGTTTGAGCAATGCTCAGGCATCCGTGAACTTGAAAAAATAGTTAATCTACGGGCAATTTTCTCAAAAATATCGGTTCCAGAAATGTCTTCTGTAGGCAATCTCTGAGTCTTGTAGCTAACTAAAGGAGTTTCTTATGAAATACTGGCCTGCTCTACTGCTTGTCTTCATCTTGTCAGCACCTGTGCTTGCTAGAGAAAAAGTGAATATCAATAAAGCACCGATTACAGTCCTTGATACTTTAGAGGTGGGCGGGACTGGGGCTTTATTCTCTGAACGGATTCAGGGGGCACGCCCTTACCAGAAACCAGAAGACTTAGTGACCAAGAAAGCTATCAGTCCTGCAGAGTTTGAGGCTATTAAAAATTTGATCACCGTGGGCGAAACCAATAGCGAGCCCAATAAGTAGTTCTCTACTCGGTTTTACACCTTTGAACTGAGTTGTTGTTTCGCAATCTCTAGGATCGCTGGGGGAGTCCTGGCTCTGGTAATAATCGTAAGGAAAAAGATTATGGTTAAGTCTTGGCTTGTAGCCGCAGCCACGGCCTATTTGTCGAGTACAGCAGTCTTGCCTGTTGCTGCGCTGCCAGATACTTCCGTATCTAACTTGTTAGGAGACCATGCTTCTGTCAGTCAGGTAAGCTCTGTTTCAGAATTGACAGACGTGGACCCGAGTAGTTGGGCGTTTCAAGCGTTAAAGTCCTTGGTAGAGCGCTATGGCTGTGTTGAAGGATATCCCAGCAAGAAATACTTAGGCAACCGTCCTCTAAGCCGCTACGAACTTGCAGCAGGTTTGAGCGCTTGTCTAGATAAAGTAGGTGAACACATTGCAGCGGCAACGGATTCTCTGACTCGCCAAGAAGACCTAGCAACTGTGCAGCGCATGCAGGAAGAGTTTAAGACTGAGTTATCAACTTTGCGCGGTCAAACAGATGTTTTAGAAGCTAAGACTAGAGAACTGGAGCAGCGTAGCTTCTCCCCAAACGTTAGACTCACGGGCACAGCTCTATTTGCAGCTACAGGAGGAGGTGCTGGCGATACCGTTACAAAGCTCAATGAAGATAGTGTGGGGGCCTTTGGAGACGCCGTAGGGGCTGGCGGTGTGGAAGAAGATGAAGTTGATGGCAAAGCTGCTAACGCCACAGTCGTATCACGGACTCGTCTTGGCTTTACGTCTGTTTTCCCAGATGGTGACTTTCTATTCATCCTTCTATCAGCCTCTTCAGGAACCACGAGCGCAGACGTTTTTGGGGGCGCTGGCGGACTTGCTTATTCCGGCGAGACAACCAATGGCCTAGGTTCTCCTGAGATAGACAGATTAGTATATAGCGGCAGGATTGGGGACAATTTTCGTTACTTTATAGGCCCTGCGTTAGAGGCCTTTGATTATGTTGACAAAAATAGCTTTGCTGGAGAAGAAGGGTCGCGCGATTTTTCTAGTTCGGTGTTTGTTAACAATCCCCTTCTGTTTACCGTCGGTGAAGCTCCGGGCGCTTCCTTCACTTATGACTTCGCAAACAATCTCATTTTTCGGGTTGTATACTCGGCTGCCG
The DNA here is from genome assembly GCA_038245785.1 of Gloeobacterales cyanobacterium. Taxonomy (GTDB): domain Bacteria; phylum Cyanobacteriota; class Cyanobacteriia; order Gloeobacterales; family PMM-0068; genus Sivonenia. The sequence goes on from JBBRSB010000007.1 coordinate 85,511, forward strand.
AAGGGGGACAGTCTTTTGGATTCGGAAGTGGAGGGCTTACAGGTGGGGGCACTCAGTTATTCACAGAGCTTGAAGTTCGTCCCTCAGAAAGTACAGCGATTCGCCTACAGTATTCCAATGCCACTGAACAAAATAAGGTCTTTGGTGCCCGTCTGCCTGGTGAGAGCATCCTCAATGCTCATCGGGATGCTTTTGGCGTAAACGCAGAATGGTTGATTACCCCAGCCCTGGGCATCTTTGGACGCTATGGCACAGCATCGATCACAGTGGCCAGCAATACGGATAGCTATAGTCCTCTACAGGCCAACACTTTCCAAGTAGGCATAGCCTTACCCGATCTATTTGCGCCCGGAAATACTTTATCCCTAGCTGTAGGACAACCAGCTCGTGTTACCTCAGGCACGCGCAACGACTTGAGCTTGGTCCCCAGCGGTAATGAAACAGATTTTGAACTGTACTACAAGTTCCTGCTAGATAACGGCATAACCCTGACCCCAGATCTCCAAGTTATTAGTCAACCCAACAATATTGCCAATAACCCAACTTTAGTTATTGGCGCTTTGCGGGTCGTTTATCCCTTTTAAGTACAACTCATTAGGAAAAAGAGGTTATGGAGCAGCAAATCATTGCGAGCACTATCAGGAGGATATTGCCGACTTTCAATGCCTTTCATCTTTTGGGACGTAGTGGAAGTGATTCTATTCCTCACAGGTGAACAGGTAGCGTGGCTTATGGGTGCGATTCTAGTATCATTAGCAGATATGTCTATTAAGGTCTCACGACGCTATGCTTCAAGGCGTAAACCTCTATCTAATCGGCATGATGGGCTGCGGTAAATCCACCGTGGGCCGCGTTCTGGCAGAGGAACTTAAGTACCAGTTTTTTGACAGTGACCAACTCATAGAACAGGTGAGTAAGCAATCTGTTGCTCAAATTTTTGATGAACAAGGAGAAGTAGAATTTCGGACTTTGGAAACAGAGGTTTTGTCTAAGCTTGCGCCCTATACCCGTTTAGTCATTTCTACGGGAGGGGGTGCCGTTTTAAAACCGGAGAATTGGTCCTATCTGCACCACGGCGTCGTAGTTTGGTTGGATGTGGCGCCAGAGCTCTTATTCCAAAGAATTAAAAAAGATCCCAAGCGTCCCCTGCTACAAACCGCAGACCCTCTCCAAACCTTAAAGAATATTTTGGAACAGCGTCACTGCTTCTATAGTCAGGCGGATGTCCGAGTCGAAGTCCGTACCGATGATCCCGCGCAAAAAGTTGCTCAGCAGGTTTTAGAAAGTGTAAGGGCGCGTATAGAGCAAGATGCGCCAAATCGAGCCCAATTCTACGGTCGTTAGATCATAGCTAAGGGCGTTAAATTATAGCTATGCACTCAGGCATGGCTAATGACCACGGGTCCAGATAGCTTCTCGCTCTACTACCATCAACAGACCAAATACACTCCTGAAGGGATTGCACGCAGTGCGAAGCCTCTAGATTGGGAGAACCAGCCCTATCCCTTCAAGAGCTATCCGGTAGGCACTTCCCTCGATCTCAAGCCCTATCTCCTGCAAGCGGAGATACTCACCGAAGACCCGATCATTATCGAAGAGCGCAAACGGATCTCAAAACTGCTCTATTTAAGTTATGGGGTAACGGCAGTCGTGCCCTATCCCGATAATCCCTTCTATATGCGCTCAGCCCCTTCTGCCGGAGGACTTTATCCAGCGGAAATTTACCTCGTCAGTCGGGGAACCCAAGGCTTTCCAGCAGGCTTATACAACTATCAAGTCAAAAACCATAGCCTGATCCGTTTTTGGGATAGTCCTGTCTGGGATAAATTTCTCCCCCCTTGCTTTTTACATCCTTATATCCGTCAAGCGACCTTAGCTTTAGTAACCACGACCGTATTTGATCGGTCCCGCTGGCGTTACCAAGACCGAGCCTATCGCCGGGTCTACCTGGATACGGGTCACCTTTTAGGCAACATTGAACTTGCCAGTGCCTTGCTGGGGTTCCACGCTGGTCTGCTGGGCGGTTTCTATGACGATGGTTTGGCGGACCTTTTGTACCTGAATATTAAGGAGGAAGCTCCCAGTGCAGTGGTAGCTCTTCTAGAAAATCCTGGAGGAGAACGTACGGATTGGGAAGGAAGTTTAGTCCTTCCTTCTGAAAAATGTATCGATTACCCAGAGGTCGAATCGGGAGCGCTGTTGAACTTCATCCATAGCCACTCCAAAATTGGCCAATCTCCCAGGGGTCCACAGCCCGCAGAAGCTGAGCGGGATAAATACAATTTCCCCTTCTGCCTCAAAGTTTCCACAGAAGCAGAACCAATTATTTGGCAAGACAAACTGGAAGAAACGATTATTCAACGTCGCTCTACCCGCCAATTTACAGGGGAAGACCTGACAATCCGTGAACTGCAGCAGATTCTCAGTTTTACCTATCTACCCAGCAAATACGATAGCCAAGGATTCGATCCGAACCCGGAATACTTCGACCTCTCGCTACTAGAAACTTTTGTGGCCGTCACCGGAGTTTTGGGCATTGATGAAGGTTGCTACTACTACGCCCCGCAAGCACGAGAACTGCGCCAAATTCGCTTTAAAAACTTCCGGCGAGAGATCAACTACCTCTGCCTGGGTCAGGATTTGGGACGAGATGCAGGAGCTGTCATCTTCCATACCGCTGACCTGAAAAAAGCCGTAGACCGCTACGGAGAGCGCGCCTACCGCTACTTGCATATGGATGCAGGACACCTGGGCCAACGCATCAACTTGGCAGCCATCCGCCTCGACTTAGGCGTGAGTGGGATTGCTGGCTTCTTTGATGACCAGGTGAATGAAGTCTTGGGCATCCCCGAAGACGAAGCTGTTCTATATATCACGGCGCTGGGCCGCCCATCTCGTCGGGGGAATGGCAGCTAATGCTCGCTCACCGCAGCAACTAGCACACGGTGACGAGGAGTATTACAGGTTAGCGTCGGTTTAGTGAAGCCATTATCGGCAATCGCTTGCTCCAGGTCAAAGGAGAAGTAATCATCCATGTAGGGTTCCGTACTCTTGAGCAGCGTCAGGATATAGGGAGGCATTTTTCCGTAAATTTCGGACTTAGGATTCATATCCATTAGGGCGAAGTGTCCACCAGGACGAAGTACTCTCCTTGCCTCTTGAATAATCTGGATGGCAGCGGTTCGAGGAAGCTCATGGAATAGGAGACACGCGGATACGAGGTCTACAGAGGCTGAGGGTAAACCGGTGGACTCAGCAGGAGCATGGAGCCAGGTGGGAGCCGTTCGATCTGTGTCCCGTTTCTGAGAACGATACTGGGCTACGGCCAGGAAATAGGGCGACAGATCCACGCCTGTGATTTTTGCCTGTGGATAGAGGGCTTGCATTGCAAAGGTGCTCATACCCACGCTACAGCCCAAATCCAAAATATCTTGGGGCGCATTCGCTAGCTGGGCTTTGAGAATATCGTGATAGCTCTGCCGGAAGCGGGCATCCCCTTTGGCTCCTTCCTCGGGCCAGATGCGCCCATGGACAGCATAGGCCGCCACTTCCACTTCCGTTGCTGGTTCCCAGCCCAGGTTGCCCTCTTCATAGGCATGGAAAGAGCGCACATAGTAGTCAGGATAGGAAAGATTGGGATTGTTAACTTGGTTAAACTCGGCAGTCCAATCTCTAGCGCGTAAGGCCGCTGCTTCTTGAGTCCACTGCACACCAATCGACTCGGCCCGTTTGATCATCATTTGACGGGCTTGGTGCTTTGCCAGATTAGCCAGGGGTTTGATGGAGAGGATGCCGTTGACAAGGCGGGAGGAAAGTCTGGGAGTGGAAGCAACCATAGTAGTCCTAAGAACTGCTTTATTTTAATCGAGGGCAAGGAAGTAAGCGGGAAGGAATTGACAACCAAAATTAATTTGGGTAAGCGTAGGGTTAGATTTAATTAATGGATGGTCTCACTCAAGCGCTACAACAGCATTTTGGCTTTACGGATTTTCGGGCTGGGCAGCGGCAGGTTATCGAACAGGTGCTGGCTGGGCAGCACACCCTAGCCGTTCTCCCCACGGGCCGAGGCAAATCCCTTTGCTATCAGCTCCCCGCCCTGATGGCTCCAGGAACCACGCTAGTCATCTCGCCCTTGATTGCCTTGATGCAAGACCAAGTGCAGGGTTTAGCCCGTCGCGGTATCCACCAAGCTACTTATTTAAACAGTTCGCTGAGTGCCAGTGAAGTCTATGAACGGCTACGGGGTATCCGCCAGGGTCAATACAAGTTGCTCTATGTCGCTCCGGAGCGTTTTGGCGACCCCCGCTTTCAGGAACTGCTAAACGAACTAACAATCAGCCTCTTTGTGATTGACGAAGCCCACTGTGTCAGCCAATGGGGCCACGATTTTCGGCCAGACTACCGCAACCTCGCAGGCCATCTAGATTCCCTAGGAGAAACGACGGTCTTGGCCTTGACCGCCACGGCCACTCCCCGCGTCCGCAAAGACATCATCGCGAACCTCAGACGTCCCCTTCAAGAAGTGAGTGCGGATTTCGACCGTCCCAACCTCACATTCATCTGCCGCCAACCCTCCGACCAAAAAGCAAAAGACCGCGAAGTCCTGCGTTTGCTGAAAGAAAATTCGGGTTCCGCCATTATTTATGTCAGTAGTCGAGCAGAAGCAGACCGCCTAGGCGTTTGGTTAGAGCAGGAAGGTATGCGCACAGGAGTCTATCACGCAGGTTTAAACAATGAGACCCGTGCCCGAGTACAGGAGCAATTTCAACAGGACCAGCTCAGAATTTTGGTAGCGACCGTCGCTTTTGGCATGGGTGTGGATAAACCCGATGTCCGTCAGGTTATTCACTACAACCTTCCTACTTCTTTAGAAAATTACTATCAAGAAGCTGGACGTTCTGGACGGGATGGAGAAGCCAGCCAATGTACTTTGTTTTATGTTCCTAAAGATTACCAAATCCAGAAGTTTTTGATTGACCGAGACTATCCAGAAGAGGGAGATATCCGCACGGTTTATCGCCGCATTCATCGCAGCCCAGAACCGATTTCTAGAGAAGATATCCGGGCTGATTTTGAAACTAAAGATGAAACCAAGGCCAATGCAGCCTTAAAGCTTTTATTAGACCAGGACTGGATCACAGAGGTCACCTCCGGTCATTACAAGACAACTCGCGCCGTCAATAGTCCCAAGATAGACCGTCGTGCCTTAGACGCCCGCCGAGAACAAACCTATATCCGGCTCAATCAGATTGTGGACTACGCCACAGGGCCGCGCTGCCGCCGTCAAGTTCTTTTGTCCTACTTTGGCCAGGATTATCACCCTCCTTGTGCCAGCTGTGATATCTGCATGGAAGGGAGAGACACTACGCCCGCCGTCGGCTCCCAGGAATCAGACCAGATGGCCCGTGGCCTTTTAGAAGCCGTATCCCAATTTGATGGAAAATTTGGTCGCTCCACCATCAGCAAGCTTTTAACGGGCAGTCAAGCCAAACAGATTCAGCAGTGGAATTTGAACCGTTCCCCTTGGTATGGAAAATTCAAAAATCACAGCCTAAAAGTCATAGATGACTGGCTCAAATATCTTTGTGCCCAAAAGCTGTTAGGCGTCACGATTGGCGAATATCCCAAACTTTATGTCATGAAAGAAGGACGCCAAGCCCTTACAGAAGAAGTGTGGATTGCGCTACCGGGATTGGGAGGAACTTCCCCAAAAAGCGTTAAATCATCCCTGGTCGATACCTACAGTACGCTTGCTGAGCCTGCCTTAGTCGAAGCATGCCTGGAGAGACTGCGAGAATGGCGTGGTCAGAAAGCGCGGGCTGCTGATGTTCCGCCCTTCCTGATTCTGCCGGATACTACGCTACGCCTCTTGGCCGAAAAGCAACCGCAAACCATAGAACAGCTGCCCCAGATCAAAGGTTTAGGGCCAAAGAAAATTGAACAGTTTGGGCAGGAACTTCTAGAAATCCTGAACAGCGAAGACTTTCCTCAAGAGGAAGAAGAGCTGCACCCAAGAGAAGAGCGAGTAAGCGTAGAAGTCAGTCAAGAATTGTCCCCACTCCCGCTAGTCCCCGTTAGACAGTCTCTACCCGTGCAAGCTTCTACAACCCCAACTAAACCTGTTCCTCGCGCTGTAGGGCTCGCTATGCTGCGTGCAGTGGCTCAAAAGAGCCAATCGCGGACTCTTTTATGTACAAGCCTACGCAAAGCTAAACCCTGCTCAGCACTTCCGGAAGATGAAGTATACAACTGCATTCATCTAATGATGGCCAAGGGCTATCTAGACCTAGAAGAAGACACTGTAGTCCTTACAGAACAGGGATACCAGGCCATTGGCCTTCAGCCGGAAGCAGCACTGACCCAGCAAGAACTGTCACAGGAAGATCCTCTAATCGAGTTGGAACGGATGGCGCAAGGAGGAGCAGTCCCTCCGCAAAAGGTGCTAGAGACTTTGCTGGCATCCCGTAGCGAACTAACCAACGAGGACTATCTCCTACTTATCGAAGGATTAGCTTATTACCAAGTCTTAGCCCCGCTCTATCACTGGCTGGCAGAAGAATCTCAGGACCCGCTTATTCTCCAATCGTTAATCACGGTCCTAGGGCATTTTGGAGAAGAAAAACGACTTTTGCCTCTGTTACAGCATGTAAATCCAGGGATACGCTTACACACAGTCCGCACTTTGAGTAAATTAAGCAAGATGGAATTCTTAACAAAGGCTGCAGAACATGAAACAGATCCCCAAGTGCGGAGAGCTTACCGAGTAGCCTTGAAAAAGTGCTGAAAACTCGTGCACAAATCTTATTAACTGAGGGCTACTAGCACATTGAAAACGCTCATATAGTGGTTTAGCTTGTAGATAACAAACCCGCTCCTAATCACGACTATGACCATGGTTATCATGCTTTATGGTGCAGCTACCCTATTTCTAGCGGTAGGTATAGGATTTTTATTGACCCGTACAGTTCGTATCTTTTCTGGGTCCCCCAATCGTAGCGACTATCCGGAGCCCCCTACCCCTGTAAGTATGGTTAAGCCTCTTCAAAGTAGAGAAGAAGTGATTGCCATGCTCGAACGCCAGTTCCGAAATAGTCCGTCTACGGATCCTAGGGACCGTAGATAATGCGCCCAGCCCTTGACCCCCTTACATTCCCCGATGCAGCCTTCCAAGGTGACACGCTGGTAGTTACGGTCGAAGGCCGTAATTTAGCTAACATTCATACCGCTCATGTTCGACCGGCTAAGGGGATGACGATTTCCTTAGGAGACCCCTTGGGCAAGGGCAAGCAGCCTATAAAGGCAAGTGCTGATCAATTAACCCTAACGCTTGAAATAGACCGCTCAACCCCGCCTGGAGAAAAATGGTTGTGGGTAGAGTCTGAGTATGGCAATAGCCCTCAGCTAATGTTGATCGTCATGTTGCTGTAGCATCCTTTCCCCAACCCCGTTAAGCTTTTCTTTTGAAAGAATCAAAAAACGTTTTGACTTCATCACTTTCTAGATCTTTAGCTTCTTTGACGGTGTAGATAATCTGATAAAGCTTGTTTTTGTCCATAATGTAATCGACACGACCATAGAACTTTTCTTGGTCCCGAACTCCTTCTACCCGTAAACTCCGATGTTTTTGGCTATCTGGAGAAGTTATATCTTTTTGAGAAGTTATCTGCCCACCATTTTTCTTGACCCGTTCTGCCAACACGTTAAACAAGTCAGTAGAGGACTTATTTTTGAGTATTTTTGTGTTAGAAAGGTCTGACACAATAACCGTGACTAGGCTGACTCCTTTGGCGAGTCGAGTCGCATTAAACGTGCTAGAAACCGCTGACTCTTCGCCAAAATCAATGAGAGAATCAGTCTTAGGGACTAGACGAAATCCCCCAGGGTAAACCAAGCTAAAATCAGAGCCTTCTGGAGAAACCGTCTTTGATTCCACAGGGACAAGACTAGATAGGGCACCACAGCTGACACAAAGCAGTAACGTCATTCCACTCAGAGCCGTCCCTAATTTGTTGAAAAGTGGACTCTTCTGGCTCCTAATCCCCCGAATATTCCCTCTAACGCTCATTTCCCTACGGCCCCAGAACCTCATGACAGAAGACTATCACGCATCCCCCACTGAATTTACGCCTATCCCCCAAGCCCCGAAAGGATTCAAATCGGGCTTTGTCGGCATTGTCGGCAGACCCAATGTCGGAAAATCCACTTTGATGAACCGCTTAATCGGCGAGAAAGTAGCGATCACTTCTCCGGTGGCTCAGACCACCCGCAATCGATTGCAGGGGGTGCTCACAACGCCCAATGCCCAAATCATCTTTGTGGACACGCCAGGAATTCACAAGCCCCATCATCTTTTGGGAGAAGTGCTCGTCTTCAATGCCCAGCAAGTGATCAATAGCGTGGATCTGCTGCTATTCATTGTCGATAGCACCGAACCCCCAGGCCCTGGAGATCACTTTATTGCAGAGCAACTGCAACACACCTCGGTTCCGGTCCTGATTATTGCCAATAAAGTAGACCAGCGTTCTCCCAAACGCGCCCTAGACCTGCAGCAGGGCTATCGAGAATTATTAGAGCCCTATCGAGAACCGATTCCTGTCTCCGCGAGAACGGGTAAGGGCATGGAGAAATTACTCACCGCCATTGGCAATCGCTTACCCAAAGGCCCCTATTACTATCCACCGGACTATCTCACTGACCAGCCAGAACGCTTCATCTGTGCAGAACTGATCCGGGAACAGGTGCTCTTGCTGACAGAACAGGAAATCCCTCACTCCGTAGCCGTAGTCATCGAATCGATGAAAGTCCGGCCTGCCCACACCCGCAAAAATTCTCCAATGATTACGCATATCCAGGCGGCTATTCATGTCGAGCGAGATTCCCAGAAAGGCATCTTGATTGGCAAAGAAGGCCGCATGCTCAAAGAAATTGGCACTCAGTCCCGCAAACGCATGGAAAAGCTGGTGGACGGCTCCATATTTCTAGAACTCTTTGTGAAAGTAAATCCCCGCTGGCGTTCTTCGAATCAAGCCTTGAAAGAATTTGGCTACAAGAAAGAGTAACCCCTCAGTCCCTCAACCCCTCAGTTCTAATCTGGCACCCGCAACTTTCTCTTCCCAGAAAGGGCTCCCCTTGAGGGGAGCTGTCCCGCAGGGACTGAGGGGTCAGAATTCACAAAATATTGGTTGGACGGAACCCGCTCCAGAAAGGCTAGATTAGGCTTATTGGTGTGACAGGGATATGGCGTCTGAATTTTCTCCTCCGCGTAACAAATTTTTGAAGTCCTTCTTCAACCCCAAATTTCTCTTCTTCGCCTTGCTCATCTTTGGGGTCGCCTCATGGATCGGGATTACCTGGGATCTGCCCAGTGCAGACCAGATCCGCAACTATGTCCCAAAATCCAGCGTCAAAATTCAGGCTGCGGATGGCTCAACTATTTATAACGGCGGGGCAGGACCAACCCGTAGAGTTTCCTATCAGGAAATCCCCAAAGATCTGCGTGAGGCGATCGTCGCCACCGAAGACCGTCGCTTTTTTGAGCACAATGGAGTTGACTTCTTGGGAATTGGACGGGCACTGCTCCGAGATCTGCAATCGGGAGGGCTAAAAGAAGGAGGGTCTACAATCACCCAGCAGCTAGCCCGGAATTTATTTTTGACTCAGGAGCGGACGCTCTGGCGCAAACTCAAAGAAGCAGCCATCGCTGCGCGCATTGAACAGGATTTTTCTAAAGAAGAAATTCTGACGCTCTATCTAAACCAGGTCTATCTGGGTTCAGGAGCCTATGGCGTTTCCGATGCTTCTCTCCTCTATTTCAATAAACCTGTTCAGCAATTGAAGCTCACGGAGTCTGCACTTCTAGCCGGTTTACCGCAAGCCCCCAGCCGTTACTCTCCGCTCATCAACAAGGAATTGGCCCGTAAACGGCGGGATATCGTGCTGAAAAACATGGTGGAAGCAGGATTTCTTAAACAAAGTGACTACCTCAAGGCCAAAGCCAGGCCCTTAACCATCAATCCCCGGCCGCAACTGCTTAAGAATCAGGCGGCCTATTTTACGTCCTATATCCAGTCCTTGTTGCCAGAAGTTTTGGGCACTACCGTTCAAGGAGGGCTAACCGTAGAAACCACCTTAGACCCTTTCATTCAAGCCCAAGCCCAGAGTGCCTTGACCCGAGCCTTAGCTCGCAATCAAGGGCGCAAAATAGAACAGGGAGCGATTGTTTCGATAGACCCCAACACCGGTGAAATCAGGGCTTTGGTCGGGGGGGAAGATTTTCAGAAAAGTCAATTTAACCGGGCGGTACAAGCCCTCCGCCAGCCAGGATCTGCGTTTAAGGTTTTTGTCTATACCCATGCCCTGGAGACAGGCATTGATCCTGGCACCGTCTATGTGGATGAACCCGTCCGCTTTGGCAATTATGAAGTCAAAAACTATGACCGGGATTATCAAGGCCCGATGACCTTAGTGAAGGCTTTGCAGGAATCTCGCAATACCATTGCCGTCAAACTAATCGAACAAGTGGGAGAGCGGGAAACCATAGAAACGGCTCAACGGATGGGCATCAACAGTCCTTTACAAGCAAATCCAACCCTCGCCCTGGGATCTTCCGAGACCACGCTCCTAGAGTTAACCAGTGCCTACGGAACGCTGGCAAGTGGCGGTATCCGCACAGAACCAAGTGCTATTCGGCGCATCTTGGACCAATCGGGCCAAGTCCTCTACGAATCCAAACGCCAGCAGAACCAGGCTGTTACTCCAGAAGTAGCCTGGAGTATGACCAAGATGCTGGAACAGGTAGTCAAGGGAGGAACAGGCAGAAGAGCTAACATTGGTAGACCTGTGGCTGGGAAAACAGGCACCAGCGAGAACAATCGGGACTTACTCTTCGTCGGCTATATTCCCCAGTTAGTCACCGGCGTCTGGCTAGGCAACGATGATAGTTCTCCCACCCGTGGGGCCAGCAGTATAGCAGCGGGCGTATGGGGAGAAATGATGAATAAGGTAGCGAATAAACTGCCCGTCATCGCTTTTACAGAACCGAGTAACCTTTCTACTGACCTGCGTGACCGGGTATTGGCCGCAGCAGAAGGCCGACCCATCCCCTCCTACCTCCCGACCGACACAACAGGGGGCATTCCTCAGGACCAAGCGACAGAGCCGGCCCCTGCGCCTGTAGATCCCAACGTCGCCCCACCCCCTCAGGATTCAGTCCCTACAGACAATTCCCCTCATAACAGTGCGCCCTTAGATCCTTCTAATCCCCAATGTTTTGACCCTAATACTGCCTACAAAGGAGAGTCCGCCTGTGCGACGGGAGATGGCTTTGATGGCTATCGGGAGCAACGAAACCGAAAACGGTAGTAAAAGCTTTCAAGTCCGAGGCTAATAACCGAACAAACTGATCTAATTAAAGGGAATAGTAATGTTGGCACGCTCACAGACACTGACCATAAAGAATTTCCAGGAGTACATCAGATGAGTAAGCACTATTAACTCTATGGAAATGATCTTTGGGAGTGTAATCACCTCTGTCTTCTTTATATGCCTAGAAAAGCTTTTTCCTGCACAACAGCAAAGAACATTACGTGAGGGGTGGCATATTGATGTGGCCCACTTTGTTGTTAATTATTTTGCAGTCCAGCTTGGTGTGATTCTTGCTATCCTACCCGTATATTTATTATCATATTTCTTTAGCTGGGCTATCCCTCCTGGGGTACAAGCAGTCGTTACCAGTCAGCCCGGATGGCTGCAGTTTTTGGAAGCTTTCCTAATCGCTGAAATCAGCTCTTACATTATCCATCGCTTAGTACATACTATCCCCTGGCTGTGGAAATTTCACTCAATTCATCACTGCAGCCCAGAGTTAGATTGGTTATCTGCCTTGCGATTCCATCCGATTGACTTGGTCCTAGAGAGGCTCTTTATTGTCGTTCCCCTATTTCTATTGGGTTTTAGCAAAGAGGTCCTTGAAGTATATGCACTGACTCGCACCTTTCAGTCTTTGTTTATTCATACCAATATAAATTTTGATTTTCCTATACTACGCTGGCTGATTGCAACTCCTGAATCTCATCGCTGGCATCATGATGAAGCACCTGAGACACAGAATAAGAACTTTGGGCAACCCTTTATTGATTTCTTATTTGGCACACTCTACCTTCCTAAGGATAAGAAGCCTGCAATTTACGGTGTGAATGAACTTGTCCTAGATAGCTACAAAGAGCAGTTACTTTATCCGTTCCAGGTAAAGAAACAGAGACAGAATCAGATTAGCCTGATAGAAAGCGCATCTCAGCAGAGTGAGCTTTTAGACTCTTCCATGTCCGAATCTCCTATTCAGAGATAAGTCAATTTAAAGAAGCTTTCCAGTAAGCGATTTGCCCTGGAGCTATAGCCCTATCCTGGAAACGAGGAGAGAAAAGAGTAAACCGGGTGACTATACTCTTTAGCTTTCATCAAAATAAGAATCCGCCGAGTTTTTGTAGGATCAGTCAAGTTGACATTGTAAGACTGAAAATCAAGATCGTAATAATTGATTTTCCAACAATAATCAACATCATCCTGCACAACTTTGCCAAAGTCATGCGCACCAACAGGATCATTCTCAGCAGTAAAGTCATCAAACTCCTGTACCTTGCTGATTAATTCACTGAGTTGCTCCTGAGGTAAATAACTTACTTCAGGAGTAATCCGCCATGGATGACCACTTTCTGAAATCAGAGTAGTAAGCGTCTGTAACGTAATTTTCCAATGAGGATTTTTACGCAACTGGTCATTCAGTTGGGCAATAGCCTGTGTACTGGAAGTAACGTCCATAAATTGCTCCTTTTAACGCAGATTTGTGGAATCAGGCGAAAAGTGGCTTATACAAATCACACAGTATCGACAGAAAACAGAAAAAAGCGGCAGGGTTGAAAGGGTAACCAAAAGGGAATTCTCTATCTTCAAGATACTGCTCAAAAACCATGGAACACTACTGATTTTCAGAACTTAACAGTGCGTGTTTAGGTAGATCGCAAAAGGCTCTGAGACCCTTCATCTCTTTATAAATAACGTTCAACCTTCAAAAATTGTCCATTTCAAAGTTTCGAAACAAGCTCAGCACGTCGTTCTTTCACAATTGTAGGAATATACCTATTTTTACTATCTTGATCTTCGAAACCAAGTCGCTGGTAAACATTACCACCTATACCGGGAAGAACTTCACCCTTAGCAGTGCGCTTTTCATCCTTAGCAAAGTAGAAAAATTGAAACTTATTATATACGGCTTTTTCGAATTCATTCTTTAGCTTTTGTTCTGCTTGAGCATGAATTACAGGCGCTACTATAAAGATTTTTTCAGGCTCAATACTTTGGATAAGATCGGAAAGATTTGTCTTGACGACACAAGCACCAGAAATAATAGACTTAACAATGATTAGATAATTCACATCTTCATTTGCTGGCTCTTGATATTTCCTAAGAATTGGTGCAACTTTTAAATCTTCCATCTCAAAAGGAGAAAAGTGTTGATTCCAGAAACACGCAAAAGAAATTTTTCTAACCTTACCTTTTAAGGATTGAAGTATGCCTTTAGCTAAAAAATCAGCATCTTCAACTGTGCATGCAAGATACACACTAGCCTGGTCACTACTAATCTGATCTAAAAGTGCATTACCTAAATTCAGTCCAATTTCAAACATAGCTTTCTTATACACTTCTGGCATCGCTTCTTTATTAACCAATGTGTCGAGTAAGTCGTGCACATTTTCGTACTGATAGAAGAGCTTTGAAAATTTCCTTTTCATATTAAAAAACTCTCTAGTTCCTCAAAGGATTTGGGTCTGTCTCTTCTAACAAGTTTTTGGAAGTTTGCAAATTTCGCGGTATCACAGCTATACGGTAGTGTGCCCCTGCCGAGCCCGTTTTTAAATTCCCAATGCAGAAAGCCTTTCGAGAAGTTATAGGTGAAATCCTGAATACTGTCAAGGATCTCTTTGGTCTCAGCTCCTAAGTCAAAGGCTACATTAAGGGGAGGCCGTATGAATGAGGGGTTACAATCATGGGCTTTTGTCAACACTTCTAGAACAGAAGCATTAGACCTATCGCTTGAGCACCAAGCTCCAAGGAGTACTGTAGCAGCACACTCAATTTTATCTCTTTCAGGATTATCAGAACAACAGAGATACTCCACGGCTTTTTTGAATTCAGGTTCTTGATCAAGAACTTTCATTAGGCTGGAGTCATGACAAAAGTGAATTACCTGACTATATAGTTTAATATCTTCAGGCATCTCATCGGTTAATTTGTCTTTAAGATTTGGGGAAGATACTACTAAGCTAACTTCTGATTCTCTTTCCTTTGATTGATTTAGCTCATACTGTTTTTTAAAATCATCAGATATTGACTTTTCGCCCACATCCCAGCTCACACTTGATTTGTTTTTGAGTTGATAATGTTGGAGAGGGCTTTTTGTTTCTCGATTTATGATTAAGTCATCAACAAAAGCAAGAATTTGACTAGAGCAAATGATACTTTCCTGGCCCTCAATTACTTCCTTTGATAAACGAGCCAACTGATAAACAGTAAAGAAGTTTTCATAGGTATTACCCTTAGCATTGCTAGCTCCACCTCTATTCTTATTTTTCAAATATTGGAGAGTTTCATCACCAAAAAGCTTTTCGATATCTTTATCTTCGTACATACAGACTGTGTTCGCGAGATTCCAAATTTGGTCACGGTTTGCGATGGACCTGGGACCAAACTCTGGTGGGCAAGCCCCAGACATAGATAAAGCCTTCTGCTGCCTTGTGGTCGAAGATATCGCTGGAAGTGTAGGTCGAAAGCTCTTCGCTGTAGAGTGAGAGGTCTGCTTTGCGTCCCACAACCGTGCAGGTTCCGCGATGGAGTCGGACTCTCGCTGTCCCAGTTACAACCTGTTGGGTTTCTCGTACAAACCCATCCAAGGCCATCTTAAGCGGGCTGTACCAAAGGCCGTTGTAGACCAACTGGGCATAGGTCGCTTCTATCTGCTGTTGCTTGTAGAAAGTGACTTCTTTGGGCAAGGTCAGCGCTTCCAGTTCTTGATGGGCACGAATCAAAACCAGCATCGCCGGGGATTCATAGATTTCGCGGGATTTGATACCGACCAAACGGTTCTCCAGCATGTCGATACGACCAACCCCGTTGTCTCCAGCCATCTGATTGAGACGGTCTACCAGTTCAACAGGGCTTATTTTTTCTCCATCCAGCGTTACTGGAATTCCTTGAGCAAACTGGATTTCAACATAGGTAGGTTCCGCCGGACAGTCATTCACTGACTTGGTCATGGCATAGACTTCTTCAGGAGGCTCGGCCCAAGGGTCTTCGAGAATGCCGCATTCAACCGAACGACCCAGAATATTCTGGTCGATGGAGTAGGCAGACTTTTTCTTTACGGGTGAGGGAATGCCGTACTTTTCACCGTATTCAATCGTCTCTTGCCGCGAAAAACCCCATTCCCGTGCGGGAGCAAGCACTTTTAAGGTTGGGTCCAGTGCCGCAATCGACACATCAAAACGCACTTGGTCATTGCCTTTGCCCGTACAACCATGTGCCACCGCATCACAGCCTGTCCTGTGGGCAATATCCACTAAGATTTTGGCAATCAAAGGACGAGCCAGTGCCGTTGCCAAAGGATAACGGCCTTCGTAGAGCGCATTACTCTGCAGTGCCGGGAAAGCATACTGTTCGATAAATTCTTGGCGCACATCTTCGACGTAGGCTTCAGCAGCTCCTGATTTCAAGGCTTTCTGTCGGACAGCTTCCAGGTCCTCGCCTTGTCCCAAATCCGCTGAGAGCGCAACCACGGCTTCACAGCCCCATTCGTTCATTAAGTATGGAATGCAAACAGAAGTGTCCACTCCACCGGAGTATGCAAGAACGACTTTTTTAGCCCGCCCCATAAAGTCACCGAAAAAGTATCGTGATCATAGCCCATAGGGGTTGCATAGGACTAACCAGTGGCTTCACGATCCCTAAAGCTAGGAGAACTCCATTCAATAAAGGCTTTAGAAGATCTGTGCAACCTTCCGCAAGTACGATGCCATGAACCAGTAGGTGACCGCTCAGGTCAGCTTTCAGTAGATTTGGATCATCCTTATCGTCTTATCTTCGAGCCTACTGAACCAATTCCAAGAAAGACAGATGGTGGGCTCGACTGGGAAAAAATAAACTCCATTATGATTCTTGGAATAGAGGATACCCATGAGTAATACTATTCAAAACCAGTACACACCGAATTACGTTGCACATCCAGGAGAAACACTTTTAGAAACTCTTGAAGCTCTTGGGATGTCTCAGGCAGATTTAGCAGATCGAACAGGTAGGCCCAAGAAAACCATTAATGAAATCATTCACGGAAAGTCAGCAATCACTCCAGAGACCGCACTGCAGTTAGAGCGGGCTTTACGTGTGCCAGCCAGTTTTTGGAACAATCTCGAACGAAATTATCGAGAATTTCTAGCCAAACAGGAGGAGCAAAAGAAACTACAGGATCAAGTTGAATGGCTCAAGAAAATCCCTGTTAACGATATGAGTAAGCGAGGATGGATTCAGCTTTACAAAGACAAAATCCAACAACTTCGGGAAGTCCTCACCTTTTTCGGAGTTGTCTCTCCTGAACGATGGAAAGAAGTATGGGGAAACATGCCCGTAGCCTTTCGGAGATCTTCTGCTTTTGAGAGCAGCCCTGGTGCGATTACAGCCTGGCTCCGCAGAGGAGAAATTGAAGCTCAAAATATTTACTGTGCATCCTATGACGCTGGGAAGTTTAGGAAAGTACTACAACAAATCCGTTCTTTAACTACTGAATCTCTAGAATTTTTTCAACCGGAAGTAGTGCGTTTATGTTCTAAAGTAGGCGTGGCTGTAGTATTTGTACCAGAGCTTCCCAAGACACATGTTTGTGGCGCAACACGTTGGTTAAAGTCTGATAAAGCGCTCATTCAACTTAGTCTCCGCCACAAGACTGATGACCACTTGTGGTTCGCCTTTTTTCACGAAGCAGGTCATGTTCTTTTGCATGGAAAGCATGATGTTTTCCTTGAGACCGACAATAACGATGATCCCAAAGAGCAAGAGGCAAATGACTTTGCTGCGAACTTTCTAATCCCTGAGGCGGAATTACGAAAGTTCACTAGGTCAAATCATCAATACACCAAAGTGGCTATCCAGAAATTTGCGGCCGATATTGGAATTGCACCTGGAATTATTGTAGGGAGGCTTCAGCATGCCAAGCTTCTACCACAAACCCATTGCAACGACCTGAAACGTCGATTTACTTGGGCAGTATAGTATTCACGATGCTCTGTAACTTTGTATATACTTCGAGGCAAGGGCCTGAAACCCAACCCGCAAGCTCGGTAAGGCCATTAACCATGAGCCCTAGTGCTTTTGTGCTTTAAGATCTAATTAATTAAGGTTTCTTCCTACCGCCATGTCATCCATCTTCGATTGGTTTGCAGACCGCCGTAAATCCCAGAATGCTCCGATCAGCCCGGAGCATCAGCAGCGGGAAATCGCTGATGGCCTGTGGACCAAGTGTGAAGAATGCAGTGCTCTGCACTACACCAAGGACGTACTTGAAAATAATTTGGTCTGTCCTTCCTGCCAGCATCACAACAAAGTCGATGGCCCTCAACGCATTGCCCAGCTCATAGACCACGGTAGTTGGAGCCCAATCAACGAACATTTACGGTCCATGGACCCTTTGCAATTTGAAGACATCAAACCCTATGCCGAGCGTCTCCAGCAAACCGTCCAAAAAACGGGATTGACCGATGGAGCCTTAACGGGCTTTGGAGCGATTAAGGGCTACCCGGTGGGCCTCGGGGTAATGGATTTTCGATTCATGGGCGGCAGTATGGGCTCGGTGGTAGGCGAAAAGTTTACCCGATTGATCGAGCAGAGCACAGACCGAGGGGTGCCCGTGGTGATTGTCTGTGCTTCAGGAGGAGCGCGGATGCAAGAAGGAATGTTTAGTCTGATGCAGATGGCTAAAATTGCTGGAGCGCTCCAGCAACATCAAGAAGCCCGGTTGTTGTACATTCCCATACTCACCAATCCCACCACCGGGGGCGTTACCGCTAGTTTTGCCATGTTGGGAGATATTATTCTCGCCGAACCGAAAGCGATGATTGGTTTTGCCGGTCGCCGCGTGATTGAACAAACCTTGCGCCAGAAATTACCCGACGATTTCCAAACTGCTGAATCCTTGATTCAGCATGGTTTTGTCGACCAAATTGTGCCCCGTCCAAAACTCAAAACCACCTTGGCGAAGCTACTGCGCTTACACCAGCGCCCTGATTACACCCATAAAATTAAAAGTTCTCAAGAAGTGCCTCCCTTAGTTCCACCCATTGCTCCCAGGTAGGTTTGGCGTCAGGCGTGACAAACTGCATATTTAGTTCATACTGAACAGATTGGGTCTAGGTTTTCACGGTAATTTTTCGTACACCTAGAACCAGGTATATATGCTGAGTCGCATTGCTGAATATCACTTCTGGATGGGCCGTTACATCGAACGGGCAGAAAATACTGCCCGCATGGTTTTGGATAACTACCAAACGCAGCTAGACGCCAAGGAAGATGAAACGCGCTGGGGATTGATTCTTGATATTTTTGGCGAAGGGGAAGAGTACCAAAAACGCTATTCAGAAGAAATTGTCGCGGGCAAGGTAGAGCAGTTTTTAACCCTAGACATGACCAACCGTAGTTCTATTCTTTCCTGCATCACCCAGGCACGGGAGAATGCCAGAGGCATCCGCGACCAGATTTCATCAGAGGTCTGGCTGACCTTAAACCGACTTTATCTGGACCTCCGACAGCTTCAATGGGAAGGATTAGGAGACGCGAAGGCGGTTGATTTTTACGAGAAGGTAAAAGAAAGCGCTCAGTTGATTCATGGTCTATTGCATAATACTTTGCTGCATGGAGCAGGCTGGAACTTCATTCGGACAGGGCGTTTTATAGAGCGTGCTGCTCTGGTAGTCCGCTTATTGCAGATACGCTATCAAGCCTACAACCCAGAGGGAATTGATAGACCAAACAACATTCAGCAGTGGTACTCCGTTTTGCGCTCCGTGAGTGCCTTTGAGGTCTACTGTAAGCTTCATCACGCTACTGTTACGCCCAGAAATGTCGTAGGCCTCTTAGTTTTTCATCCCCAATTTCCCCATTCACTTCATTACGCAGCAGCCCATCTCTATCGGTCCTTGGGAGCCATTCATAAAGACCGCATGTTCACGGGTATGGCAGGCACACCCAACGATGAAGCTCTACGCTTAGCAGGAAAACTTTTATCAAACCTGGAATATGGATCTTTAGATGAAGTTTACGAGATGGGGGTTGTAGCCTATCTCAAAGATTTTGAACAAAAGCTCTATCCGATTAGCAACCTGATTAACCAGCAATATTTCTGGTCCCAACAGCCCCTAAACACAACGCCAGCTCCTACCATCCAGGTACAAAAGACCTTGCAGTCTTCACCAGCCAAGGCGCTCCAAGTCTAGGTCACTTGCGGCTTTGCTCAGCGTCTCCGGGCTAAAATCTTGGAGATAAGGAATGGTACCTAGGACAGGAGTCAGGCATAAATTCTCGATCACCTTTTTGGGTGCCCAGTCAGGAGAGACATTAGGTTCAGGGCAACAGAGGATAATTCCCTTGAGGTCCAGCGCAAGGCTCCGGCAGTAGTGACTGTAGATAGCCAGATGTCCCAAGACCCCCAGGCGCACAGGAGCGACCAAGACAAAGGGTAAATGCCACTCTTGAACCAATTCGCCCAAGGGCGTTTCTAAAGTCATCGGACACCCCAAACCGCCCGGTCCTTCCATCAACGTTAGGCTATGGGTGGTCTGCACCTCTTGAAATTTTTGCCAGATTTTTCCCAGCTCCACCCGTTGGCCTTCTTGGGCTGCAGCCAAAGGTGGTGCTAAAGGAGCCTCAAAAGATTGACCGCAGACCTTAGTAACTTCTGGTAAAACTTGTCCATAGGTTTCCATATCCCCAGGACCACACTGCACTAGTTTGAAAAGGGCCAGCGATTGTTCAGGATAGTAGCACTGCCAGTAGGCTGCCAGGCAAAGCGTCGTAATCGTTTTTCCGACACTAGTATCCGTAGCCGTTATCAGTAGTTGCCGATGCACAGTGTTTCCCTATTGTTGGCATTCCACCAGCTTACCTAGGGTGTGGTCTTTGGGCTCTCCAGCTTTTAGAAACCGAGATTAATGCCTGTGCCCGGTGTGCGTATCCTTACTGCCCCATTTTGAATCTGGACCTGGGAGTTGGGCGTTGCGACATTTACAGAAGAGTTTCTGTCGTCGTTATCGTAATCATTGTAAGGATCGTAGGAATTGTTGGTTTGATACGTGCGTTGCTGACTAACGCCACCGTTATTCGTACCAGAGCTATAGGTAGACTGAGAGCTGCGGGAATAGCCCGTACCGTTAGGGCTTGTGGTGGTGGAGCTTCGGTTGTAGGTGTAGCCATTCCCATTGTTAGAGCTATAGTTTCCAGGACTGTAGAATCTATTGCCGCCCTGGCGTAAGCAAGAGGAGCGATAAAAGTCCAGCTTGCGGTCGTTTATGCCAAAAGACTTACCCTGACGCGCTTTCTTTTCCAGCTTGTGAGAGAGTTTTGCACAGAAGTTGTCATCATCGTCATCATCATGAGCTTTAGCACTCGGACTAAAGGCACTGCTGACCAAGCCCCCAAGTATTAACGTCAAAGCAAGTACATGAATAGTTTTAGACATGACGGCATTCCTTATATTAAGTAGCCCGTGTACGGAGTATGTTGATGGCCAATATACGCCTCAATCCTAGAATTCATCATGGTTGCAAGCGTATCCACAGTTGCGCATTCGCGTAAGGATCTTGCGGGGTTGCTCTATAGCGCTAGAGCGTTAGCCAAAGACTCTTACCCTGTGGTGAAGATTATGAATCGCAGGCTTGGCCATAGAGTTTGATAATATAATTCAGCTCCGAATAAGACCCTCAAAATGCCCAAAGCGCTTGTTAGCGACCCCATAGACCAGGCAGGAATCGATATCCTGTCTCAGGTAGCCCAGGTGGACGTGCGGACGGACCTCACCCCTGAGCAGCTCCTTGAATGTATTGGTGACTATGATGCTCTGATGATCCGTTCTGGAACCAAAGTGACCAAAGAGGTTATTGAACGAGGTCAACGCCTAAAAATTATTGGAAGAGCAGGTGTGGGCGTAGATAACGTCGATGTGCCTGCCGCTACGCGCAAAGGAATTGTGGTAGTTAACTCTCCAGAAGGGAATACCATCGCAGCTGCAGAACATGCCCTGGCGCTCATGTTGAGCCTTTCTCGCTATATCCCTCAAGCCAGCGTCCTCCTAAAGGACGGGAAATGGCAGCGTAATTCGTTCATCGGCACAGAAGTTTATAAGAAAACCTTGGCCGTCTTAGGTTTGGGGAAAATTGGTTCCCATGTTGCGCGGGTCGCACGGGCGCTGGAAATGGATGTCATTGCCTACGACCCCTATATCTCCGAAGACCGGGCCAATCAGCTTGGCGTGCGTTTGGTAGATCTGCCTACCGCTTTCCGAGAAGCAGACTACATCACCCTGCATCTGCCCAAGACCAAAGAGACGGAAAACCTGATTAACAAAGATACGTTTGAGATCATGAAGCCAACGGCTCGAATCATCAACTGTGCCCGTGGCGGCATTATCAACGAGCAAGACCTCTACGAAGCCCTTAAGGCTGGAAAAATTGCCGGGGCTGCCCTCGATGTATTTGCCGAAGAGCCCCTCAAGAATTCTCCTCTTTTCGAGCTGGACCGAGAGATTGTGCTTACCCCGCACTTGGGCGCGTCTACAGAAGAAGCGCAGAGCAACGTTGCCATTGATGTAGCTGAACAAATCCGGGATGTCTTATTGGGCTTACCCGCTAAATCAGCCGTGAATATTCCCGGTTTCCGGCCCGAAATTCTACAGGAATACAGAGCGGACCTGCGCTTGGCAGAACTTTTAGGAACGCTGGCAGGTCAACTCGTGGGGGGTCGGGTCGATACCTTGGAGGTGCGCCTTCAGGGGGATTTGGCGGAAATGAATCCTCAGCCCATAGTCGTAGCCTCCCTCAAAGGACTCTTGACACCAGCCCTGAGAGAGCGCGTTAACTATGTAAATGCTTCTATCGAAGCGAAAGAACGGGGCATCAAAGTCATTGAAACGCGGGATGACTCTACACGGGACTATGCTCGGTCTTTGCACATTAGTGCCACAGCCGGTTCAGTCACAAAATCGGTCACAGGAGCGATTTTGGGAGATGAAGAGGCTCGCATCATCAATATCGATGGCTTCCCAATTAACGTAGCGCCGACCCAGTACATGTTGATTACCTTGCACCGCGATATGCCAGGGATTATCGGGAAGGTTGGTTCTCTGTTGGGCAGTCACAATGTCAACATTGCAGGAATGCAAGTTGGCCGCAAAATCATTCGCGGAGATGCGGTTATGGTCGTTTCCCTAGATGACCCCCTAGCCGATGGCCTGATTTCTGAAATTGTTCAGGTAGCCGGTATCCGAGAAGCTTCGATGGTGGAGCTGTAGGGTGGAATGCTCAAGCGTAGAGATGTAACACTCTCTATAGCAGAGCCAAACGCTTCTGAATGGTTTGATAATGTAGGGATAGAGCTAGATCTCCCTTTTTGAGGACAATAATCATGAGCGATGGAAGTCCTAAGCGAAATTTCCCTGAAGAAATTAACCTAATGGGCGGCCAATTGGTCGACAAGGTTAAAGACTTAATCCAGGAAGGCAATGTCCGTCGGGTGATCATCAAAGACCAGTCAGGGAAGATCCGCCTGGAAATTCCTCTAACGGTTGGGGTGGTGAGTGCTGCAGGACTTACACTTTTTGCTCTCCCTCTAGCTGCCGTAGGGGCCTTAGCCGCTCTGGTCACCCAGGTCAAGGTTGAAGTAGAACGGTACGATGAGGACGACAAAGAGCCCGACAAAGGCCCGACCACCATTGATATTGATGGGGATTAGCTAAAAAAGGATGAGTTAAACCTTCTGGTTAGGGGCGCATCGTTAAGACGCGCCTATTTTTGACCCAGCACATAGAAAGGAGAGCCAAAATGGCGGCAGAGCTGTCACTCATCCTTGATTTTGTAACCGTCTTGGGGACTGCTTCGGTTGGAGGCTATCTAGCCAACCGTCTTGGTCAGCCTGTGCTGTTGGGATATCTGCTCGGTGGAGTGGTGATTGGTCCTGCGGGTTTTGGTCTGCTCCACGATGGCAAGGAAATCCAGGTCCTTGCAGAAGTTGGAGTGGCGCTCCTGCTGTTTACCCTTGGGGTCGAATTTTCCATTAAGGAGCTGCTGAAAGTCCGCAAAATTGCCTTAGGGGGCGGCACCCTCCAGATTCTACTCACCATACTTCTGGGCGGGGGACTGGCCTATGCGACAGGCTGGGCAGACACACTACCCAAGGCAATTTTCTTGGGGGCTGTCCTTTCTCTTTCTTCAACGGCGGTCGTTCTCAAAAGCTTGATTGAACGCAACGAAGTACAAACGGCTCATGGTCAGGCAATGCTGGCCATCCTCATCGCCCAAGATCTGGGATTGGGGCTCATGTTAGCGGTGCTTCCTGCTCTTACTCAGCCTCCAGAGGCCCTCGGTAGCGCTTTGCTATGGGCTGTGCTGAAAGCCACGCTCTTTATCGCTGGAGCCGTAGTCGTGGGCATATGGATGATTCCACCGCTGATGAAACGGATTGCCCAGACGGGTTCACAGGAATTATTTGTTCTTAGTGTCTTCGCACTCTGCCTGGGTGTGGCTGTGTTGACAGCATCGATCGGGTTAGGCATTGCGATGGGAGCCTTCGTTGCAGGATTGATGATCTCTGAGGTGGAATACGCGGATCAAGCCCTAGACCGCGTATTGCCGATGCGGGATATCTTTGCGGCGCTGTTCTTTGCTTCCATTGGCACTTTGATCGATCCAGCGTTTCTCTGGGCCAATATTCCTATCTTGCTCGGTCTGGTAACCATAGTCATGCTCGGCAAAGCTTTGATTGTGATTCCTCTCGTAGCCCTGTTTGGCTATCCGCTTAAGACAGCAATCATCGTCGGCCTGGGCATCAATCAAATGGGAGAATTCTCTTTTGTCTTGGCAAGCGTCGCCCAGAATTTAGGACTTTTTAGCGATAAGCTCTACGGCCTAACCGTGGGAACCACAGCCGTTACTTTAGTCATTACGCCCTTTTTACTCAAAACCTCTCCCTATATCTTTGATCGGCTCGAAGCCTTGCCCTTTATTGGCCCCTTCCTTAGCGCTAGTCAGACCCCTCAAACGGTTGGCATGGAGGAAGGGCTGTCTGGCCATGTGATCATCGCTGGCTATGGACGGGTCGGCCAGACACTTTTGCGGATGCTCCGCTCTCAAGGACATCACGTTCTAGTGATCGACAATAATGAGGCAACCGTGCAGGCTTTGCGGGGAGAACTGGGCATTCCCTATGTCTATGGCGATGCCTCTAGCGAATTAGTCTTGAAGAAAGCACAGGTGACCCGAGCGAAAGCCCTTGCCATCACCTTGCCTGATCCGATGGCAACCCGTTTGACCTTAAAACGCGCCCTTAGCCTTGCGCCAGAGCTAGATGTCACCGTACGCGCCCACAATGATTCTGAAATTGAGGCTTTGTATCAATTAGGGGCTTGGGAAGTCGTCCAACCTGAATTTGAAGCATCCCTGGCCATGGGGACCCATATGCTCGTCAGCTTGGGGGGACAGACCCCTGAAGTGAGACAAGAGGTGGAGACGTGTCGTGCTGGGCATTACCGCACTATTCTGCCAGCACGGCCAGACTTTGTAGTGGCCAATGACCTGGCGATTGCCGTAGAGGGTTTAGAAGGAGATTGGTTTACGCTGAAGCCAGATAGCGCCTTGGTCGGACTTAGCTTGGCCCAAGCCGATATTCGCCGCTTGACTGGAGCAACGGTGATGCAGATCCAGCGAGAGCGTGAGATTAACCGTTTTCCTGATGCACAGACGATCCTGGCCCCTGGAGACCGATTGCTGGTCGTCGGTACCGATGTAGAAGATCGCGCCTTTCAAGCATTACTTACAGGTTCAGCGCAACCCAGCGCTGGACGGCCTGAACGCTGGGTTGAAATTCCAAAGGGTTCATCGGTGGAAGGGAAAAGTTTAGCTGACATAGACCTGCGCCAACGCCACGGAGTTATAGTCCAAGCCATTGAGAGGGAAGAACATATGTTCCGCTTCCCAGAGGCAGTGATGAAATTACGGGCTGGAGACCGTCTGAAAGTCTGTGGTCAAGCAGAAGCGCTTGAACAATGGGAGACAGAGTTGCAACAATTGTCTCCTAATGCACAAGGTTCTCCAGCCGATTCCTGAAGTTGGCAGGAAACACTTTGGTCCCAACTAGTATCTTGAGTAGGGTATAACTTATACGAATCTGCCAAAGACGGGATTGTCATGGACCAAGTTCGCACTCCTAAACAGCAAGACCTGGGCTTTTCCCAAGCAGAGTTAATCCAGATGATTCATAGTCGGGACTGGAAACTTGAGGCTGTAGCATTTTCCCAAATTGTCCATCAAAAGCTTTGGCATCGGGCAGATTGGCAAGATAAGAAGGGAGAGCCTTTTGTCAGTTTTCCTCGCTTCTGTGCTGAATATCGATGGGCCACGAACACAGCCTATGACCGAGCCCATCTTGCACGCAATCCTCGTTTTGAAGTTATTCGAGAATTTGACATTACGATGTCCACCGCTCAGCGACTATATGCGGTCAGTGACCGTTTATTCGGAATCTTAGTACAGGCTTTGAAGCTGGAGCTACCGACTAGTGTAGTCCAGCAAATCCTCAGCCTTCCTAGTCCTACAGAAGCTAAGGCCAAAGTGATGGTTGAAGCACAAATTATAAAACTGCAGAAACTTTTACAACTTTTAGATACATAGAGCCTCTAGACCATTAGCTCTTGTGAACGTGTGGACTGGCTCCACGCTTCCATCCTGTAAAATACCCGTATCTAAACTGACAAATGAACCATCGTGCCACGCCATTTGTGCAAGCACAGCCCTATCTCCATCCCAGGCTTCTAAAACGGACCAAGACTCTATAAAAGAATGCTGTTCAAACGAACAGGAACCAAATTCCATGCGTATATGTTGAATACTGAAAGCACTTGGCAAAACTATCTCATAGAGAGGTTGAAACCATTGCTCTCGAGAGAGATTGGTAGCAGCTCCTTCACTAGAGAAAAGAAAGCTTTCTATAGATCCTTTACCCCATAAACCAAGGACTAACTGCTTTTCCAAAAAGCCTATATGTACTTGCTCCAAATAGAGCGGCATAGCTATAACTTCTGTCTCAGAATACATGCTTTTATCCATAAATTTTCGGCAAAACAAGAAGTAAAACGTTGCTATCCAGTTACAAAACTGATTCTTAATGTGCCGACTAAAGTTCAGCTAAAGCTCCGTATATATTCGGTAATTGTACTGGTGCTCTCCCCGAAGGCACACCAGTATACTTACAGAGAAGCTACCCGAATCTGATTTTCGGATTAGGGTGTTTGTTCCTTAACCAGGGATTAACGAACGGCTTCTGGGCTATGACAATCGAGCATGGGAGATATGGGCCATTCCAGGCAATATCTCCCAGTAAAACTACTTAACTACTCCACGGTTCCTTCACTAAAAAGGGATTATTTTTATGAAACTAATGCCTTTGCATTGGCTAATAGGTGTTGCTCTTATTACTGGATTCTTTGGACTATCTCTCCGAAAGGAGGCACTCGCTAAAGATCACCAGCACATTTCTCGAAAGGAAAAGCTAGCGCAAGCGCAACCTGCAGGGCAAGCTTGCGCTCAAACAGCACCCGGCAGTATTGTCGAAGACCCAGTGGAGATCAACATTGATAAAGGCACAGACATTACCGTCAACGCTGACCCCAATAATCCTGATCGAAACTGTTTCCTCTACAACGATAAAAAAGATGGTTTGCAGGAAGCACCGACGCTCAGAGTCAAGCCAGGTCAAAGTATCAATCTAAACTTAAAAAACGCATTGCCTACACTAGCTGGACAAGTTCAGCCAAACAATAATCCCTGCCCCTGGGATGGAGGAATGCCTCCGCAAAATGCAACCAGCCTCCACTATCATGGACTGAACGTCTCGCCACAATGTGGACAGGATAATTCTGTTCAGACGGTGATCGTGCCAGGAAAGACGTTTAGCTACAACATCCCCATCCCCAAAGACGACCCTCCTGGGCTTTACTGGTATCATCCCCACGTTCACATGCAGGCTGAAAGTCAGGTTCTTAGTGGGCTAACAGGCAATATCATTGTTGAAGGCATTGGCAAGTTTAACAAGCAGGCGGATAAACTCCCGGAACGAGTTTTTGTGCTGCGCGATTTAAGGCCCCTACAGGATTTTTCTAACGAACCTGCACCCTTTGAACCACCTGCAAAAGACGTTTCGATCAACTCCGTCCCAATCCGCTATCTAGGCCAGGGGAAATATGATCCGCCTGCCGTTATTCAAATGAGACCTAATGAAGAACAGTTTTGGCGTGTAGCAAACACCTCGGCCGATAATATTCTGGATTTACAGGTCACCTACGATGGCGCTGTTCAACAGATTAGCCTAGTTGGGATGGATGGCGTTCCTGTCAATGCAGATGTAGCTAAACCCGAAGGCCAAACATTGCCTGCCAACCACGTTTTACTTAGTCCTGGCGGTCGCGCTGAATTCATCATTAAGGGACCTGGATCGCAGGTCAAAGACGCCAAGTTTCTAACGCTGAAATACGACACCAAGGCTGATGTTGATCCGCAGCGCACCATCGCCAAGATTGAGATGGTAGGTAAACCTGCGAAGAGTAAGGTTAAGCAAGCAGTTGACCTAGCTCAAGTCACAGGCGACCGTTTCTACGGATTGAATCAAGTCAGTCCAAACAACGCACGCACGCTCTTCTTCTCTCAGGAAGATTTTCCAGACCCGACGCCAACCGATCCCGGTGCCACCAGAACAGAGTTTTACATGACGGAAGAGGGAAAAACGCCTCAGGTTTATATGATGGGCAAACCACCTGCCATCACTGTCAAGGAAGGAACCACAGAGGATTGGACCGTGGAGAATCGTGCTACAGAAGCCCATGTCTTCCATATTCATCAGATTCACTTTCTGGTTCTAGACAGCAGTCAACAAGCTTCCGATGTGGGGATGGTGCGCGATACGATCACGATTCCTGCTTGGAGCGGCAGTGGCCCCTACCCCAAGGCCAAACTGCGCATGGACTTTCGGGGAGAGGGCACAGGCAAGAAAACGACAAGTATTGCCGGGCTCTTCTTCTATCACTGTCACATCTTGGAGCATGAAGACGGAGGCATGATGCAAGAGATTGAAGTTAAGCGCTAATTATCTCTAACGATTCATCCGCTGTGTACAGATTGCACCTTCTCTATGGGGGCTTTCCGTGTGCAGCGGCTATTTGATATTTGAGCCTATAAACACTCTTGTGCCCTTAAATCCTAATTTCCATGAGCAACAGAGAGAGTAGGAAAAAGTGAGCTGAACTAAACTGATATAACCTGCACTGCGTACTCCCTATGAGATCAGCTCCATTCCGCAGAAGACTAAAAGCATTCCGACGTCCTCCCTCTCCTGTACGCATTGTGAGCCAAAATGGACGCTTCGAGTTTAAGGGCATAGGAACCTGGTATTCCTATTGGCGCGACCCTTATCATCTGCTGCTGACAGCTCCCTGGTTTATATTTCTAGTTCTGATAGCGCTGGCCTACATAGGGATCAATACTCTATTTGCTTTGGCCTACTTAGCAGGTGGAGACAGCATCAACAACGCTCGTCCTGGCTCTTTTGCTGATGCTTTTTTCTTCAGTGTGCAAACCTTTGCCTCGATTGGCTATGGGGCCATGACGCCCAAAACCTTCTATGCCAATATTTTGGTTTCTTTTGAGGCCTGGGTAGAGCTTTTGGGCCTTGCCGTGATTACAGGACTCGCCTTTGCTCGCTTTTCTCGGCCCACTGCTCGCGTGCTCTTCAGCGAGGTGGCTGTGATTACTCCCTACGAAGGAATACCCACTTTGATGTTCCGAGCCGCTAATCAGAGGCGCAATCAAGTTCTAGAAGCACAGATGCAGGTGTACTTTATGAGAGAAGTGATCAGTGCTGAAGGTCAAAGTCTCTATCGTATTTTTGATTTGAATTTAGTACGCAGGCAAATACCGAATTTTAGGCTTACCTGGACCGTCATGCACCCCATTGATGAACAGAGTCCACTCTATGGGTCCACTTTAGAATCCCTAGCAGAAGCCAAGGCACAACTCGTCATCTCTTTGAGCGGCGTTGATGATGAGCTTTCCCAAACCATCTACGCTCGCCATACCTATGGGGTGCAAAACATCTTAGAGAATCACCGCTTTGTAGACATTATTCATTACACCGAAGAGGGCGAACGCTACTTTGATTTCACCAAGTTTCATGATGTAGAACCAATCCCGGACAAGAAAAACCATGAGGAGTCGCAGACATCTTCTCCTATTACAAAGTGAGCCTAACCTAATACAGCCGTTTAGAATTGGTCGGTTGCAATAAACTTTACCATAGTCAGACAATGACCTTCTCGAGATGCTTTCGCACTTCACCATTACCAACGTAGTGTGTCAGCAAGCGGTAATCATGAAGTTCCTTTCGTACACGACCAGCAATAATCGCTGGATGAATTCCTAGTTCATGCGCAAGCTCAACTACCTCTGATGGCGTCGGTTTAGAGCAAATTGAGCTTTGGTTCCATATTTCAGAGGAAATTAAAACCTCTTGTGCCCATTGATCAGCCTCACATTCCTTATCGTCTAACTCAACGGTCTTTACATCTCTAAGACTAAGGTCATCAATAAAAATAGCTTCTGTATCCCCTTTCATGTGCAGCACAACATGCGCTAGTTCATGACATACACAGAACCAAAAATTGTCTAGTCTGTCATAACGAAGCGTTAGACCTATCACAGGAGTGCCATTCGGGAGCTTTAGGGCAGCACCGTCTAGATGGGTGCGTGGAAGGTGCTGCAGGTAAATAAGATATATACCCTTATTGGCGAGGTACTCCTTCGCAAGCTTTGGACCTTCCTTAGACCAACTCAGCTTCACTAAATTACGGGCAACATCCTTTGTGATAGAGCCTTCCTGATAGACCACTGGTAAGGATGTCTCACGCGCTGTTGCAAAAAGCTGCCAACACCAAGCCTTTAGAGCATAGGGATCCATATTTGCGTTCTGTCGGGTTCCATCATTTTTTCGATAAAGAATTGAAGGCAGGGCGTTGGAGCCTCCGGCCCTCTCAATCAGGTTACGTATAATTTCTTCTGCTCTATCTTTAAAGTCACGCCCTTTTTCAATCCATCCCAACTTGGCCATTGCGGCTAGAGGGAACTTCGACCAGTCTTCTTCGGATGTCTCAGGAAACGACGCTCCTTGCTGGCGCAAAAGCACCTCTGCTGGTATTCCCAAATGTTCATTTAGAGCACGGATCATGTGCAGCGTTAAAGGACGTTTGCCTGACAGCACTTCTGAAACCTTGGCTCGGCTCCCCATAAAAGGAACTAAATCCCGTGGTGACAAGCCTGCTTGGTCCATACGGAAGCGGATCGCTTCAATCGGATCAGGCAAATCCATCGGGAAGTGCTGTTCCTCATACAGCTCCACCAGGGTTGCAAGAACTTCTAAGCTATCTGCTTCAGGGCTTCCTTTTTCTGCATCCATCAAAGACTCAATCCGCGCTAGCGCGGCGTTGTAGTCCTCTTCTGATCTGATTGGTTTTATAGCAGCGTTCATCATATTGTCTCCGGATCAATCTTGTCATACTGTTTGTGGGTGCCAATAAACCGGACGTAAATCACTTTGCCAGCAAAATTGATATGAACTACAAGCCGATACTTGTTACCTGAAATGTTGAATACTACCCGGCCGCCTTTCAAAATACTGGCACTGCGGTATTGCTCTTTTACCTCGGCAGGGCTAGACCACTGCGCTTTCTTTGCTTCTTGATACCAAGCCTCCAATGGGCCTTGGGCATCATGGTATTCTGGCTTGCTTTCCCAGAATTCGCGAAGCGTACTTCGCTTGATAATCCTCACTTAGCACTCTGATAGGTGCTCATTGCAACAAGCCTTCACAACGCTCCCCAGACAATAGCATAGCACTATGCTCCCAGAAAAGGAACATAGTGCTTCGTAAGCATATAGAGATCAGAGAAGCCCCTTACAACCGGACTCAGCACAGTAGCTACACCAACTAAATCACCGTACCGTCAGCAATTACTCCATTTTTAGGAACGACAACGATGCCACTACGGATATAGAACGTGCCTTCAGCATCGCCCCCTTCTTCCACTTGGTCTTTGTTGAGAATTTGGACCTGAGCGCCAATCCGAGCGTTTTTATCGATGATGGCTCCCTTGATATGCGAGTTCTCACCAATCCCTACAGCAGGCAGACCCGATGCTCGGCTCGTCTCTCGATCAGCGGCCCGCTCATAGAAATCAGCGCCCATCAGCAGGGCATCTTCAATCACAACCCCTTGACCAATTCGGGTCCGCACGCCTACTACAGAATGATGAATTCTTGCCTCTTTGATCAGGCATCCTTCAGAAATAATGGACTGAGATATCTGACTATTGAGAATTTTAGAAGGTGGTAGGAACCGGGGTCTAGTATAAATAGGCGCATCCTCCTCATAGAAGCTAAAGGGCGGATTTGGCTGGTCTGTTAAAGCCAGATTCGCTTCATAGAAAGAACGTACTGTTCCAATATCTTCCCAATAACCATCGAACAAATAAGCCTGAACATTGCAGCCGTTACTAATCGCTTTCGGCAGAATATCCTTGCCAAAGTCAGTCTGGCTTTCATCGCTTTCTAGCAATTGAATCATCGCCTCTTTACTGAAGACATAGATACCCATAGAAGCGATATAGGGCTTGCGGAGCGCAACTTCAGGATCCAATCCCAAAGTTGTTGTATCCACGCGAGCATCAATCAGCGCTTGCCCTTCTGGTTTTTCTACAAAAGATAAGACCTCACCCGCTGGACTTGTTTTGATCAAGCCAAAAGAAGAAGCATCCCGTTCCTCCATCGGCAGGACAGCGAGGGTAATGTCTGCTTTCTTTTCTCGGTGGTGCTCTACAAATTTGCTGTAGTCCATCCGGTAGAGATGGTCCCCCGAAAGAATCAAATACTCTGAGACATCAAACGAACGAAGCAGCCAGAGATACTGGCGTACAGCATCGGCGGTACCTTGAAACCAGTTTGGATTTTCATCGGTTTGCTCTGCCGCAAGCACTTCAACAAATCCATCGGAAAACAAATCGAATGTATAGGTCTGAGAAATATGTCGATTCAGAGAAACTGAATTGAACTGTGTCAAAACGTGAATTTTTTGAATACCAGAATTGATGCAATTGCTCACGGGGATATCAATCAAGCGATATTTCCCCCCTAAAGGCACCGCAGGCTTTGCTCTCCTCTTTGTTAAGGGATATAGCCGCGATCCCTTGCCACCGCCCAAAATGATAGCCAAAACCCGCTTCATCATCATGCGTCCTCTTTTTATTTCCTCTCCTATACAGCGTATGATGCCGCAATCCCAGACAGGGGGACCCCCGCAATCAAAATTAAGATATACCAATTTCGCTTCACGGAGGATCAGAACCCTATCGGTAGCGGGGAAACAAATTTGCACAAAAGCCTGAATTCAGCTCTACACACTTGACAAAGCTGAATTATCTATAG
Organism: Gloeobacterales cyanobacterium; assembly: GCA_038245785.1. Lineage (GTDB taxonomy): Bacteria > Cyanobacteriota > Cyanobacteriia > Gloeobacterales > PMM-0068 > Sivonenia. The sequence continues at coordinate 118,333 of JBBRSB010000007.1, forward strand.
ATCATACATGTGTGAGGAATCTACATGTAGAGATTTATGGCCCGTCCCCGTCAGTGCCCCTGTTGCCATCGTTCCCTTCAATCCATCGCTCAGTTGGATGATGGACTAGTCCGCTGCGAATGGCACGGCCTTTTTCATTGGGAGCCTCGTTATCGTCGTCTGAGGCATTTAACCAGCCGCCAGGCATGGAACGTAGACATTACCGGACAAATCATCGCTCCTGGAGGATTCTCAAGGGGACTAGGGTCCAGAACAAAGTCTAAGCCAGTACAACTTCCAGACCTTCCCTAATTCACTTAACTATTTAGAGGCTTTAGCAGCTCCTTGAACCTGCTTTAAGGTATCCAGAACTTCCTCGCTGTGACGGAAAGGATTGACTAGAACAAAGGTCTTGCGCAGCTTACCTTGAGGGTCAATCAGGAACGTGCTGCGCTGTCCACCCTCCGACTGATACTGCTTTGCTAGCGTTTCCTTTTGGTCAGAGACGAGCGGAAATTTTAAACCGACCGTATTGCAAAACTTTTTGTGGGACTCGATAGAATCTGCACTAACGCCTAAAACCTGGGCATTCAGAGCTTGATACTTAGGCATGTCATTTTGGAATTTGCGCGCTTCGATAGTACATCCAGGCGTAAAGTTTGCTGGATAAAAATAGAGCACCAACCACTTTCCCCGAAAGTCCTCGATCCTGAGATTTTTTCCTTGACTGCTGGGCAGGTCAAAACCAGGAGCCAGATGTCCTACCTCCAAATTAGCGGCAACTGCCGAAGGCACCGAAATACAAGCAGCTGTTAAAGACAAAGCTAGAGGCAAGAGCGCGCGACAAAGCATAGAAGTATTCTTAGAAACTTTTCATTAGCATAACGCTTGATATTAAGAACCGTATATTTTCTTGCCTTGATATAAAGTTCTTTGAGGAATTACAACAATGCTGCACATTCTTCAAGAATATTTCTCATAAGACTTCTTCTTTTTAATAAGGAATTCTGTACATTTTTAGAAATTCTCTGGACCTCTCTTCCATAGACAAACGCTCTCTGGGTAGAGCTTTGAAGCGATAGAGCATGTTGTCGCTCCCTTCCTGTTTAGCTTAGTAAAGTTTTACCTGAGAAATGAATTTAGGTTAACAGCCCGTAATGCTTGCGCGTTAGAGGCTCCAAGAGTCGCGGTACACTGCATTTTAGGACGCAAGAAGTATCGCCATGTCTGAGAAACGAGTAGAAGAGTTCCAAGCGCTTTTGGCCGGGAGCAATCGTGTTGGTCAAATCCGAGCAGCCCTTGATCTGGTTAGCTTAGGCAATCAACAAGCAGAAGATATTTTGATTTCCGCTTTAGGCAACAGCAATGAACATTCCCGTGCCTGCGCCGCTATGGCTTTAGGCAAAATGAGGAGCGTCAGAGCCTTGCCAAGATTGGAGAAACTTTTGCAGGGCAATGCTTTCGCCCATTTTTTCCGAGAGCGTTCCCCAGAAGTACGGCAGACTATTGCCTTTGTATTAAGTCAGATTAGTCAACCCAGTTCGATTCCAGCGCTGAAATATGCAGCGCAAAATGATGAATCAGCAGAAGTACGGACTGAGGCAGAAGCAGCTCTAGAGCGACTTACCATTAAATCTACGTAGATATACTTAGCTTTAATGGTATGCTGCAGGACAGTCAGCAGAAAGGGGCTCCTAGTATGCTTGTCTAAAATGCGTGGTTGTACGCTCCCAAACACTGAGTTTATGCTGCAGTATAGAACCTAAAATCACCGCAAGTAGTCTACTTTCAAAATCGTGAGGGGTTTCCTTAAAATGCGTGTAACGGTCGTAGGGACGGGATATGTTGGGTTGGTTACGGGAGCATGTTTAGCGGAGATTGGTCATCAGGTTGTCTGCATAGACAACAATGAATCAAAAATTGAGGCCTTAAATAAAGGGCACATCCCAATCTATGAACCTGGGTTAGAAGATATCGTCCGTCGTTGTTCAGGCAAAACGCTTTCCTTTACAACTGATCTTGGACCAAATGTCCGTTCTGCAGAAGTAATTTTCATTGCAGTAGGCACTCCCTCGACTCCGACCGGAGAAGCAGACCTTCGCTATGTAGAAGCCGTAGCCAAAGCAATTGGTCAGCACTTAGATGGTCAATACCGGGTCATCGTCAATAAATCCACTGTCCCTATTGGGTCTGGAGACTGGGTCCAGATGCTCATTTTGGATGGGGCTGCTCAGGCAGTAGCGCAGCAAGCTGTCGGAGTGGGAGCAACTGCCTCCAAACCTGAGGAGCTAAATTTTGATGTAGTCAGTAATCCTGAGTTTCTACGGGAAGGCACTGCGGTCTGGGATACCTTTAATCCAGACAGAATTGTAGTCGGGTCCGGTAGTGCACAGGCAGTAGAGCTAATGCAACGCCTTTATAGACCGATTCTTGACCGGGAGTTTGCAGCAGATAAAACCCTAGGTCCTGTGCCTTTTGTAGTCACAGATCTTTCCTCTGCGGAAATGATCAAGTACGCAGCCAACGCCTTTTTGGCGACCAAGATTAGCTTCATCAATGAAGTGGCTAATATTTGCGAGCGGGTGGGCGCTGATGTCACTCAGGTCGCCCGAGGGATGGGATTGGATTCTCGGATTGGAACCAAGTTTCTCAATGCAGGACTCGGTTGGGGTGGAAGCTGCTTCCCGAAAGATGTTTCAGCCTTGGTCCACACCGCAGCAGATTACGGCCACGAGACCAAAATCCTGAAAGCAGTGATTGAGGTTAACGAAAGCCAGCGGTACCACGTAATCGAACGACTCCAGCAAGAGCTGAAAGTTCTGAAGGGTAAAACGATTGGCCTTTTGGGACTGACCTTCAAACCCGATACAGACGATATGCGGGATGCTCCTGCTTTGACCCTGATTCATCAGTTGAGCAAGCTGGGCGCGAAGGTAAAAGCCTATGACCCCATTGTTTCTGCCTCCGGCATCCGAGAAGGTCTTTCTGATGTTTTGGTGGAAACTGACGTGCTCCGACTGGCCCAGGGCTGTGATGCCTTGGTTCTAGTCACAGAATGGAAAGAATTCCAATCTATGGACCTGGAGGCGATGGCTAATCTTATGCACCGGCCTGTCCTCGTGGATGCTCGGAACTTCTTAGACCGTGACGCTGTTTCCAAGGCAGGTTTCTTCTATATCGGGGTGGGGAGATGAGAATTTTAGTTACCGGGGGAGCAGGCTTTATCGGCTCCCATCTCATTGACCGTCTCTTGGAGCAAGGTCATGAAATAATCTGTGTCGATAATCTTTTCACAGGAAGAAAAGAAAATATCGTGCAGCATTTGGACAATCCGAAGTTCGAATTTATCCGTCACGATATCATCGAGCCCATCCTTCTCGAGGTAGACCAGATCTATAACCTGGCCTGCCCTGCTTCCCCAGTTCATTACCAGCACAATCCTGTCAAGACCATCAAGACCAATGTCCTGGGAACCTTGAACATGCTGGGTTTGGCAAAAAGGGTAAAAGCCCGCATTCTTCAGGCCTCCACCTCTGAGGTCTATGGCGATCCTCATATCCATCCTCAGGAAGAAGCATACTGGGGAAATGTAAACCCGATTGGCATTAGAAGCTGCTATGACGAAGGCAAAAGGGTAGCGGAAACGCTTATGTTTGATTACCATCGTCAGAACAATGTGGACATCCGGGTAATTCGCATTTTCAATACCTATGGACCTCGGATGTTAGAAAATGATGGGCGGGTTGTCAGTAACTTTATTGTCCAATCGCTCAGAGGCGAACCGTTAACAGTTTACGGAGAGGGACAACAGACTCGTAGTTTCTGCTATGTAAGCGACCTTGTGGAAGGCATGATGCGCTTGATGAATAGCGAACACATCGGGCCTATCAATATTGGTAATCCTGGAGAATTTACGATTCTAGAACTAGCTCAAAAAGTAAAGGCTATGACTGGAAGCAAATCCGAGATTATTTATAATCCTCTACCTCAAGATGACCCGAAACAGCGGCAGCCTGATATTACTAAGGCCCAAAATCTACTGGGATGGAATCCAGGAATCCCTCTAGAAGTTGGCTTAGAAAGAACCATCGGTGATTTCGCTCAACGGATGGGTGTTCAGACAAAGATCAAGTCAGCGCTGTAATTCCCCCTTCCTCCCTTAAATAAGGCTACGGTGTATACAGATCTTGGAATCGCCCCCCTGCCCCCCAAAGTTGGGGGGTTCTGTACTCAAAGTCCCCCAACTTTGGGGGATTTAGGGGGCGGTTCAAATGAAGGGGGTTCTTTTTATAAGGGAGCAACTTTGAGGAATTTCACTTTGGGGTTGCGTTCTATCATATTGTCGCAGCCCCATTCATTCTTGAAGAGAATCACAAATCGACCATGCTGGTCTTTTACGCCAACAGTATCAAAGTACCAATCCAGGTTTGCAATATCCTCTGGCGTCCCTTCGATCCAGCGGGCTAGACGATAGGGCAAGGGTTCCAAGATAGTTTCGACATTATATTCACTTTCTAAACGAAAACGGACCACATCGAATTGCAGTTGACCAACAGCTGCAAGAATCGGGTCTCGTTTAGCATCATCTTGGTAATACATCACCTGGACAGCCCCTTCTTCTTGCAGCTCACTCAGGCCCTTTTGAAATTGTTTGTACTTAGAAGGGACAGGGTTACGCAGCAGTGCAAAGTATTCAGGGGCAAACTGAGGAATGCCTTCAAACTGAAGTGAGGTCCCGGCACAAACGGTATCTCCAATTGCAAAGACACCAGGGTTCATCAAACCGACAATGTCTCCGGCATAGGCTTCCTCAACTATTTCACGGTCTTGAGCAAAGAGTTTTTGAGGGCGGGTAAGACGAATTTTCTTACCAGAGCGCATATGCTGGACGGTCATATCTTTTTCAAAACGTCCTGAACAAACCCGAATAAAAGCAACCCGGTCACGGTGCTTGGGGTCCATATTGGCCTGGATTTTGAAGACAAATCCACTAAACGCTTCTTCATCCGGACTAATCACTCCCTGACGGGTCAATTGGGGACCAGGGGCAGCAGCGTACTGAATAAACGTATCGAAAAACAGCTGCACTCCAAAATTGGTCATCGCTGAGCCAAAAAAGACAGGAGACAGCAGTCCTCGGTGTACTCGTTCTAAATCAAATTCTTCTCCAGCACCTTCTAGGACTTCCATATCGTCCAGGAGTTGCTTATAGAGTTCTGCACCAATAAGCTCTTTTAGCGCTCCATCATAGAGGTCACGCACCTGGACAGGCGCCTGTTTCTTGCCTCTAGAGACTCGCTCGAAGAGGTGCACGCTGTGGGTAAGGCGGTCATAAACCCCACGGAAGGTATCTCCAGAACCAATCGGCCAATTGGCAGGATAGACCCCGATGCCCAGCGTGCGCTCAATTTCATCTAAAAGCTCCAGGGGCTCTCGGCCTGGGCGGTCCATCTTATTGACAAAGGTGAAAATGGGCAGCCCCCGCATCCGGCAGACATCGAAGAGCTTTCGCGTCTGAGGCTCAATCCCTTTAGCCGCATCAATCAGCATGACCGCATTGTCTGCTGCCGCTAAGGTGCGATAGGTATCTTCACTAAAATCTTGGTGGCCTGGAGTATCGAGGAGGTTTATATACCAGTCGTGATAAGGAAACTGCAAAACCGTACTGGTAATTGAAATTCCCCGTTGTTTTTCCAGTTCCATCCAGTCAGAAGTGGCTCTGCGCTGGTCTCCCCGCGCTTTAACAGCACCTGCCAAGTTAATCGCTTCTCCGTAGAGGAGGAGCTTCTCAGTCAGCGTAGTTTTTCCCGCGTCGGGGTGGGAAATAATCGCAAAGTTACGACGACGGGATACCTGTTCGGCAAGAGCGGTCAGAGCAGTCATGATTCTTCTGGGGTCCAAGCCTATACAGCCTAACAAGAATCAGGGAACACCGCTTGTTCCTCAATCGAACTAAATCGAATTTGTTATGAGGCAGGCATCGGACCTGTCTGATCCTTCGACATTAGGCTGAACTAACTTGAAATTCTTCTTAACTTACCCTGCATCATTTCTATAGTAGGAATGAGGCGCGATATTTTTTTGGAAATTGCTCCCGTGCCCAACAGATTCGTGGGTCTTTTACCCCTATACGCAGTTCGATCAAGGATGTCGAAAAATCGCTCCTTGAACTTATAGTCATAATCAGCATGCCAGGGCTTCACTCTGCCAAGAAAGTGAATAATCCCATCGTTAAAATTCTCAGGAGCCTCATATTTAGATGTATTCCATTTCGCCTCTAAATTTAGCCATTTATCTTCCACGACAATGTTGAGTGCATCCTGATCCATTCCATCAAGAAGATCGTACTTTTCAACCCCGATTTTGATTGCTCGCGAACCAACTTCATCCTTCCTCCAAGCATCAAGATCAATTAGCATGACTCCAGAGTTGAAATACAATGACGGATTTTTTAGCCCCAGCTTATCTTTGAAGCGCACAAGTTGAACCTCATTAAACGAAGAAATATCACGAACACAGCCTGTAATATTCCCTATCAAATCAGTATTGTAGAGTTCTGTAATGTCTGAAAAAACAATCAAATCAGTATCTAGATACAGGCAACGAGAAAGATTGGGAAGATACTCATCCATGTATAGACGAGCATAAGCTGTTTTACTTTTTACGAAAAGTGTTGTGCGAAAAGGGGCAACCTTACGCTCATCCAAAGGGAAAAATTCTATCGTCCCAGCATTTGGCATTTTCCAAGAATTAAGCAAGTCTAGTTGTTCGCTTTCCTTTAAGTTCACTGACAGGATATAGACATTGCAAGTCGTGCTGCAATGTTCGAGAACAGAGCGAATCGTAACGGCTAATCCCCACAAATTGTTGGAATCTGTTGCTAAAACAAGATTAATCATGAAATTTTCCTTAATTGAGTGGCTGGAATAATCATTTAGTAGAACTAGTTGGTTAGATGTTTGAGCGTGCGTCAAAATTTATCCTAGAGGAGCAATAGAGAGAGCCTTTTTTCTAGGATTCGAGTTGTGATTCTTATGCCGATTCCGATTTCTAAAGGCCTAAACCATACTTCATCTTGAGGGCAAGAAGAGATTTGAGGACAATCACAGGAAAAGCACTGTATCTCCTTGTCACCAACAAGAAATGATGACGGGCTAACCAGATAATTAGTCGATGCCGATCAATCACCAGAGAAGTCGCTGTCTTGGTTACGGACAGGTCATGGATGCGATAGAGATAGGAAGGTTCGGAGAAACCCTTTACGGAGTATCCATACATGACATTCCAGATGAGGGCGATCGCATCTGCGAGATCGGTGTCGATCGCGGGCACTTGCTGGACTATTTTCGTGCGAAACACAAAACCGGGGAAGTTGCCGAAGTGCGAGTGTTTATTCGATAGAAAGATCCGGAGCCACCCACTATAGTCCTCTTCGGCGGGTGGTTTTGACCAACTGAGCAAGCCTCCAGTCTCTTTCCCCTCCGAATTGATAATCAGGGCATCACTGGCAGCGATACCGTGTTTTTCACTCTGGCTCAGCCAGTCGATCGACCGCTGGAGATGATGCGGCAACCAGATATCGTCGTCGTTGTGCACTGCAACGAAATGCGTCTCCATTTCCTGCAAGCCTAAGCGGAAATGCTCCATGATAGAAAGCTTGCCACTGCGCCGTACATAGCGCACCAGGTGATCGGGGTTGCGCTGGCGAAACTCCTCCAGCAGAGCTTCATTGGCCTGCGCCGATGCGTCATTCGTAGAGTTGTCCGAAAGTACCAAGCGCCACTGCCGATAGACCTGCGCTTCAATCGACTTGAGGGTCGAGGAAAGGTAATGGGGACGGTTACGGGCGAGCAGAAAAATAGTAACGGGGATCTCGGTAATAGTATTCATCTGGACAGGGCCTCTGATCAAAATTAAGAGCTGTGACGTCTTGGACGAGTACACCCAAAACCCTACCCGTCACAGCAGGACAGGCAAAAAGCATTGTCAGTGGATAACCAGTAGATAAATAGAGAAGAAGTAGACCTGGTAGTAAGGTTAGCTATTTAGTCTCTGGTATTTGTGCAGCAAAAGTATGAACTGCTTGCACCAAATCTTCTGGAGTACCAATGTCCAGGTAAGGGTCACCATCAAAAATCTCTGCTTCTACGCGCAAACCGTTGTCTATTGCCGCCTGAATCAGATTGCCCATCGGGATTTCAGTTTGTTGGACTATATTTTTCTGCACTGAATCAGCAGCAATCACTGCCAGATATTGATGCATGAATTCTGTAAAAACGGGGTTCCATACAGCGGTACACCAACTGTAGTGAGCAGTACTCTGGGCAGGTTTTTCTATGATCTGACGGACTCTCCCCTCAGTATCAAAGTCGACCATTCCTCCTTTCTCGGAATTTTCGAGGGGCCATACACCGACAACAACATCAGCCTTGCTCTTGAAAAGGCGTGTTAGCAAACGCTTAAATGCATCCTCAGGCTGAAAGAGAATATCAGGAAAGCCCAAGGCTATAACGGCATGGTTGACGAAAGGATAGGCCTGATCCAAGGTGTAGGGAACGCCAAAGGGCAAGCGCATCATCAGGTAGCCTAGATTCATATCCAAAAGCAGGCCATCCCCAAAATAGGCGGGAATATCCCATTTACCGCTGCGCAGTACAAAATAAGCTTTGCGGATGCCCGCCCGCCGCATTTTCTCCAGTAAATAATGACAAACGACTTTCGGTCTTGCGCTGCCATCTTCTAAATAGCGAAAGCCAATCGGGTACAGCTCTTTGCTACCTGGAAGAGGAGAGATCCGAGTCGCTTGTCCTCCTGCAGGTAGCAGCCCAATCACTTCCTGTTGCTCGTTGTCGTTGCCTACCATCATCTGTCAGTAAAAGGACACAACTTCTTACTTAACAGCCGCAGGTGCTTTTGAGGGCGCAAAATACGCATTCTGTTCAGCCCTCAACTTATCGCAGAGTCTACCTACAGGCAGTTCCACATCCTCATAGGTGAGCACTTGGTCTTTAGCAACATCTCGTTTCAAACGACAGTCTTCAGCTAAGCCCATCGGTAAGAGGTTTTGCGCCCGCGTTATCTCAGCATTTTCACATTGACCATAGGTCATGTAGTAGCCAATCCCATCCAGGGTTTCTCCTGCTTTCAGGTCTATTTTGGCTGTAGTGACAACCTCTACCAAGGGTCCTGCCAGAGGTGCCATAACGGCATCCTGGAACAGGACCGCACGAGCCACAGACAGCGGTACCTCAAAGTGACAAAGATGATAGGGCGTGTAGAAACTGTAGAGCGGACCTTCTCCTAACTTGTATAAATTCAGATAGTGCTGCTGCTTTGGGTCATCGTGGGTTGCGAATACGAATACACCGGGACCAGGCTTGGTCCCAACCACATAATCAACAATGCCACCCAGTTGTTTGAGCTGCTCAACGTCATACATAGAGGTCATGTCATCAACATGTCCCTTAAAGTCGTATCCCAACATGCCGCGCTTAGCGATGGTCATTCCGGTGGCATTAGCCACTATGGCTTGTTCAAAGGAGATTTTTGTCCCGTCGGCAAAGCTCGTCACCATGTGAGGTTTTTGCCCCCACTGCTTGGCAAAAGCTTCCTGCGTGGTTGGATTACGGTACGGGTCCTGGAGACCTTTAATGTTTCCGCACAGTAGGGGTGTCAGTCCAATACTCTGGACGAACCGATAGAGGTTCATCTGCACGCCTGGTTGGTCTCCATCACAGGCCGTGAGGATAATACCCGCACGGTCGGCATAGACTTTGAGGATGGGACCAATCGTGCCATCCAGTTCAGCATTCATCAGAATGATATGCTTGCGCTGCGCAATCGCTTCCATCACAACATGAGCGCCAAATTCCACAGCACCCGTTACTTCGATCAACGCATCGATGCCCTCGGCACGACACAGCAACAGAGCATCTTCACAGACGGCATACTGACCACGGACGACGGCATCCTCCAAATCGGTGATCGTTGAAACGACTTGAACGTCTTCGATTCCCGCTTCTGAATAAGCTCGCTTCGCGGCATCCAGGTTTCGATTGGAAATTGCCACCAATTCCATCCCAGGGACTGAATTAGCAATTTGATTGGCAATGCCCCGCCCCATGAACCCCGCCCCAATCATGGCAACTTTGATAGGGTTGCCTGCTTCAGCGCGGGCTTTCAATGCCTTATCGACAATAATCATGCTTCAGCTCCTACAAGATCAGATTTAAACAAAGGCCATGCCGCATCTTTTTCAGAAATTTCAGTCGCCGCTAGAGGCCAGGCAATGGCAAAGAAGGGGTCATTATAGCGCAGGCCCCGCTCATAGCCTGGAGTATAGAACTCACCCACCTGATATACCACCTCAGCTCCATCCGTGAGGGCTTGGTACCCGTGAGCAAACATTTCAGGCACATACAAAGCACGACGATTTTCTGCCGTCAGTTCTACGCCAAAGTGGGATAGGTAGGTCGGTGATTCAGGACGCATATCGATGATTACGTCATAAATAGCACCTTGTGTACAGCGCACTAATTTAGTTTCAGCCGCTGGAAGTGCTTGATAGTGCATACCGCGCAGCGTCCCTTTTATGTGATTGAAAGACAAATTGCATTGAGCGACCGTGGGTTTTAAACCATGCTCTTCAAACTCTTTTGCACAAAAAGTCCGAGCAAAGAAACCACGATGGTCTGGCTTTTGTTCCAAATCAATCACATAGGAACCTTTCAGTGTCGTCTCGGTAAAAATCATAGAGAACCTCAGAATAAACTCAGCAATTTCTGGAAAATCGGAACTATAGGGGGCGTTGAGTAGACTCAGCTTCCTGACGTACGGGTCTGGGAAAAGTATCATCCCAATATTGGGTACAAAGTTCTGGACGCTTGGGAGGGTTGGCCGTGTAGACAAAAAATTGCGTTGAACGCTCTTGGGTTCTCAAGGTGCCGTGATGAAAAACGGCGGCCGTATCTACGAAGATAACGGTCCCAGCCGTTCCCGGACAAGACTTCCAGGCTGATTTAGGGATGATTTGCTCGAGAATTTCATTATTGATGCCTAGATTATGGGACCTCCGCGCCCTCCAAAGCTTGTATTGCAGACGATAGTAGCTAAGTTGATATACAGAAGTTAAAGACAGCGGTACGTACTCAAAAGGTCCATGATCTTCTTCCACATCACTCAAGTAAATGATTATTTTGAAAATCCTGCGATCTTCTGAATCCCTATGCCATAACAAAGTGCCAAATTGTTCTTTATTGGGGAAATCTTTGCGTAGGTGTACGCCATGATAGGCAATGGGAAGGCCAATATAATTTTCGATAATGTTCAGCAGCCTTTGTTCCTTCCCCCAACTATAAAAAGCAGGTAAATCTGTAACGGTGTAAATTGCTGGCCACTTCTTATTGGGTTCGCTATCACTAGCCATTCCCATCTTAGAGAGTAGATTACTACTAGCGTTGAGAAGTTCTGAGGTGGCAGTTAAACCTAAAGCCTGAAGTGTTGTGACGCAAACACCTTCTTGCTTAAGCGTGTCAAGAATAGGGCGATCACGCTCTCCAAGAGAGGGCAAATTGCGCGCATGCTTCAGAAGTGCAGCTTTGTAAACGGCATTAGATTTCAGATCCAATATTTCATTTTTAATTCTACTAAACATTGAGCTGGCCTCTCATAATCAGAATAGTAGAAAGTATCATTTCCCAGGCAGATACACCTTCTACAAACAAGAAATAAAAGACTACTCGCACAGTCAACAGGGGATTTTTCATGAAAGACTTTAACAAAAATCTCAAGCTTGTTTCCTTAAAATTTTGGAAAATCATCCCATTACAAAGTTGCGGAGAATATCCAATCTCTTTCAATTTCATCATAACTTCAGGTGTATGTTTATATTTCCAATATAGATGAGCGGCTGGCTCTTGTTGCCAATAGCTGACACCTATAACACATTCGATATACGTGTCTTTAGTAACAATTACACTGCCCTTGGAAGCACAATAACCAGCAACATAGGCTAAGAATATCCAGTTATCTGTAGCATCTTTCCAGCTTTGCAGAGCTTGTTGTGCCAGATCAGTTCGATATACTGAAGCAGTAATAAAAATTACGGCACCGACACTTCTACTCAAACAATGTTCAAATATAGCTTTGCTATTACCTTCGCCATCTTCACTATCAGCGTCAAACCAACGGTCGCCTACTATTGTTGTGGGATTGAATGGTTGACCAGTAATTTGGTCACGACCGTGGAAATTGAGAAATAGAAGTGATAAATCCTCATTTTGCCTGAGTTTTGTGATCACATAGTTAATAGCGCTGTGCTGGATAGGATCATCATCACCAACGGTCCAAACGTATTTAGTCTTAGCTGAATTGATGCAATGAGCAATATTTTTCCTTAAGCCAATATTTTCACTATTTTTGTTGTTAGTAAAGGGGATATCAAGGAACATCGCTTGCCACTTATTAATCACTTCCTGCGTATGGTCGGTGGAGCAATTATCAGAAACAAATATTTCACAGTCAGTCTCAAACCCTTGGATAGCTTGAGCAAGCCATGCTAACTGTTTATTAAGTAATTCAGCGCGATTATAGGTAGGAATAGCAATCGTTAGTAATTTATCCATTTCTTGCTCCTTCTAAACTCTCAAAAATAAATGCGGTAGGCAAATAAGGACAGGCTTGCATACAAAAATATTAAAAGCGCCCAAAAAATTGTCTGAGAAATAATTGTTTCTCAGACAATCTCTTAAGCATTTCAAGACAAGAAATAAGCTTTGTCAAATATTAAAACGAGTGAACCAAGGTTTACGCTAAAGCAGCATTTTTATGACTTAGCCCAGAAGAAATCCTTATCAATTTGCTGGGTGCGAATTAGATATTCCAACTGTTTTAAACGCGTAAACCCTCGGGAATTGAATATTTCTTCCGTCATGTCAATTTGGTTAAATACCTCATGCAGCTGCTTAGCCCCTCGTTCGGCATTCCAATCACATTTAAAACCTGGGAGCTTTGTATTTATTTTCTCAAAGGACACCCGATAGCTGCGGTTGTCTGAACCATTTTCCCCAAAAGACAGGGCACAGCCCGTAAATATATCCGCTATCGTTTCGGCAATTTCTTTGACCCGATAATTGTTCGCGGTATCGCCCACATTGAAGACCTGATTATGGACAATATCACGCGGGGCTTCCAGGGCGCAGACTATTGCTTTGCCGATATCTAAAGCATGGACCAACGGACGCCAGGGTGTTCCATCACTGGTCATTTTGATTTCTTGGGTAGTCCAGGCCAGTCCTGCCAAATTATTCAAGACAATATCGAAGCGCATCCGAGGCGAGGCACCAAAGGCTGTGGCATTGCGCATGAAAGTGGGCGAAAAGTGATCATCGGCTAAGGGCCTAAGATCTCGCTCAACTAAGGTTTTGCATTCTGCATAGGCTGTTTGCGGATTTACAGCGGATTCTTCAGTGACATCGCCCTCGGTAGCAACGCCGTACACACTGCAGGAAGACATGTACACAAAGCGGCGTACACCCGCTTCTTTGGCGAGTTTGGCAAGACGGACTGAGCCCTTATGATTGATGTCGTAGGTGATAGTCGGAGATAATTGTCCCGTCGGGTCATTCGATAGTTCTGCCATATGCACAATGGCATCGATCCCTTGCAAATCTTCAGCGCTAATATTGCGGATATCTTTAGTGAGGGTTTTGGCCGTCATCTCGGTCCCGTTATATAGCCACCCAACTTTGTAAAACCCCGTGTCTACGCCGAGCACGTCATGCCCCCGTTCGATTAAGAGGGGAGGCAATAAAGAGCCTAGATATCCTTCAGTGCCTGTTACCAATACTTTCATGATTATTTGATCCTATGCGTTGATTTTTGGCGATAGCTGCGACGGTTCCGGAATTCTTGCAGCAATCGCTTTTCCTATTTCAAGGGAAGAAGTGGCTGCTGGAGAAGGAGCATTACAAACATGAATGGAATTTTGACCTTCAACAATCAAAAAATCATCCACCAGTTTGCCATCCTTCATTAAGGCTTGAGCGCGGACTCCCGCATGGCAGGGGACTAGATCCTCCGCTTGGACTTCGGGAATCAGTTTCTGCAGACTTCTGACAAAGGCCGCTTTACTAAAGGAGCGAATCATCTCTTGAATTCCTTCGTCGGCATGCTTAGCAGCCAACTTCCAGAAACCAGGATAGGTCATCACTTCAGCAAAATCTCCCAGATCGAAATCTGTCTTCTTGTAGCCTTCTCGCTTGAAACTGAGGACGGCATTCGGTCCTGCATGAACGCTACCGTCAATCATTCGAGTAAAGTGCACGCCCAAAAAGGGAAACTCGGGATTGGGCACGGGGTAAATTAAGGTCTTGACCAGGTAACGCTTTTCTGGAGTAAGTTCGTAATATTCGCCACGGAAAGGGACAATCTTCGCTTGGGGATCGACCTGGCCTAGCTTGGCGACCCGGTCGCTATGCAATCCAGCGCAGTTGATCACAAAACGCGCTTCAAACTTCCCCTTATTGGTTTCCAGCACCTGATTTTTGCCACTGGTAATAATGTGCTCTACTTTCGTGTTGAGATGTAGCGCTCCTCCCTGCATCTGGATAATCTCCGCATATTTCTGGCAAACCTGCTTGTAGTTTGCTATCCCCGTCGTTGAAACCTGAAGTCCCGCGATACAACGCACATGCGGTTCTATTTCTTTGACTTGCTCTACGCTAATCTTCTTGACCTGTAAGCCATTTTCCAATCCCCTGTTGTACAGGTTCTCCAGAAGCGGCAGCTGGTTGGTCTCCGTAGCAACAATCACCTTGCCACAGACTTCATGGGCAATACCATGCTCCTCACAAAATTCCACCATGGAGCGACTACCGGCACGGCAAAACTTTGCTTTGAAGCTCCCTGGCTTGTAGTAAATACCAGAGTGAATTACACCACTGTTGTTGCCCGTTTGGTGAAAAGCCCATTTGCTCTCTTTTTCTAGCACCAAAATACGAGCAGAAGGATAGCGTTTACCCAGAGCCATAGCGCTGGAAAGGCCGACAATGCCACCCCCTATAATTGCAAAGTCATACATTTATGTTTATTCCTCTAAGACTGAAGAAGACAGTAACGACCCTGTTTAGGGTGCTCACCATACTTTCCAAGGAGCTTTTCCTTTTTCCCAAAGTTTCTCTAAGTGGTTTTTATCCCGTAATGTATCCATGGGTTGCCAAAAACCATCATGTTTATAAGCAGATAGCTGTTGCATATGGGCTAGCTTTTCTAGCGGCTCCTGCTCCCAAACAGTAGAATCGTCATCAATGAAATCGATAACTTCTGGTTCCAAGACAAAATAACCACTATTCACCCAACTACCATCACCATTGGGCTTTTCTTGAAAAGTTGTAACCTTCGTCTGTTCTGAGCCTAGATGGAGTGCACCAAAGCGTCCTGGAGGTTGGCCTGCGGTTAGCGTTGCTAGCGTTTTTTGCTCTTTGTGAAAGTTAACTAACTCTGTTACATTCACATTGCTCACCCCATCTCCATAGGTGAAGCAAAATGTTTCATTGCCAACGTGTTCTTTGACGCGCTTTAGCCGCCCCCCTGTCATGGTTGCATCTCCCGTATCGACCAGGGTGACACGCCAAGGTTCAGCATAGCCACAGTGAACACTCATTTGGTTGAATCGCATATCGAACGTGACATCGGACATGTGCAAAAAGTAGTTGGCAAAGTACTCCTTAATCACATATCCTTTGTACCCGCAGCAGATGATGAAGTCATCAATACCGTGGGCAGAATAAGTTTTCATAATATGCCATAGAATAGGCTTGCCACCAATCTCGACCATAGGTTTGGGCTTAACACTTGTTTCTTCACTTAAACGAGTACCAAGGCCCCCAGCAAGTATTACCGCTTTCATATAGTTACCTCAAAAGTTTTAGGACATTGTTGTTTGGAGATAGGATTAGCAACCCAAAAATTCTTCTCATCAATAGACTTGGGGTCTGAAACCCAAACTTAAAAAATTTCTCTAATCAGTTAGACAGAGACAAAGAACGCGACAAAATTGTTCCCTCACATGATGCAATGTGGGGGGACCTTAAATACAGGAGAGAGGATAGCTACATGCTTATGGGAGAAGACCCCAGGATCAGTCTGAGCAATTCCTGAGACACAATGGATGGAGCGACCGTTGTTAGACATTTTTAAAAAGAATAAGATTCAAACAGATGCATATGGTAATCTAGAACACAGAAACATTTGGACATATCTCTCACGCGCTGTGGCCTCCAAGTAAGAGGCTGCATAAGAGAAGCTGAGATTCAATAAACCGTCAAAGCTTCTCTAAATAAATCATGTGCGTAACGCATTAATTTAAATTTGGCGTTCTGACTGCCTTAGTCTCGTTATTTTTACATATTCTACTACAGAAGCAAAAATAGTAAACTTCAATAATTAAGAATTTTATCCATTCTCTAAGTCAACCAAGTTGATAATACAGTTACCACGAAATAGTGTAGCCCTAGCTACAGAGAGACCTTAGACAAAGAATATTCATGCCAAGCATAATAAGTATTTTCACGGGGATGCCAATCCAAAGACATCAGTAAAAACACATAGAAATAGCATATCTTTGAGTAAGTAATGGCAAAACATGCTAATTCAAAATTATCTAATCTGCCTTACCGCTTAATTTCATAAGCTCTTTACTACTCTTTTTCCTTAGGTCGGATTTGAGTATCACCCCTCAGCACGTTGTATCGATTGCCATTCTTTACCGAGAGGCTCAGTTTTTATGGCAGCTGCGGGATAACATTCCTGGCATTCTTTATCCTGGGTATTGGGGATTTTTTGGGGGACATGTAGAAGCAGGGGAAACGCCAGAAGAGGCAATGCACCGAGAACTCTTGGAAGAAATTGGCTATGCGCCTCCAGTCCTTTTTAAATTTGACAGTCGCCAAGAAGGAGCGGTGTTGCGACATATCTATCACGCTCCGCTGACGATAGATATTCGAGACCTGACGCTCTATGAAGGTTGGGATTTGGGAATGCTGACCCCTGCAGATATCCAGCGCGGAGAACACTACTCAGCGCGGGCAGGTGAAATCCGCCCGCTCGGAAAACCGCACCAACAAATTCTGTTGGACTTTCTGTCTAGCGGAGTGCTCCGGAGACAGGAGGCTACATAAAACTCAAAGTCTGCGTTGCATGAAGGACAGCCTTTAAAATTTGTTGATACTTTTGTAGTTTATTTTGGGTAAACTGCGATCGCAGTCTACTCTGCTAAATACATGCAAAAACCTCGCCAAAGCAAAATCCATACATTAATCCAGCAACTTGACGTAGTTCAGCGTGTTACTGATTCAGAATTTTGGTTGGCCACTGAAGAACTATGCAATTTACTAGAACTGGATGCTACTGCCTTAGACGAACTAAAAACTAAAGAGTTGTCATTTCAATTTGCTTGGCGAAATTTTATTTGCACCCTTGTTAGCTATCAAGGCAATCGCAAACTGTGGAAGATTACTAGCCAGTCCACGGTCAAAGCTTCAACTCTAGAAATTGTGAATCAAGCTGAAAAAGCATACTCATCTTCATCCTTACTTAGTCATAATTTTTACAATAATATCATTGCTAATTCATCTACGACTCAGAGGCACCAGCCAAAAAGTGCTGCTATAGTTGCATCTCAATCTCTACCAGAAGTTTTACCTTCTCATTTTATTCAATTGCAAGATTTTTTAAGTGTGCTGGAGTTAGAGCAATTATTTAATTTCGTGATGGAACAGGAAAATAATTTTCTGCCCACTGCAAACTCAGCTAACGATCCAGATTATCGTCGCTCCATGTTTTTGCCAATCTTTGAACAATTCTCAAACTTACTTATAAACCGAGTCAAAGCAATTGTGCCTCAACTCGTTAATCAATTCAAGATAGCGCCGTTCCAAATAGATTATATAGAAGCACAGCTTACTTCCCATAATGATGGTAATTATTACAAAGTGCATAACGACAGTGGTAGCCCTGACTCAGCGACCCGTGAATTAAGCTATGTGTATTACTTTAACCGAGAGCCCAAGGCATTTTTCGGTGGTGAATTGATGATCTATGATAGTAAAATAGAAAACAACTTTTATGTTGCTGCCGATTCATTTAAAACCGTACAGCCGCTCAATAACAGCATTGTATTTTTTCTCAGTCGCTATATGCACGAAGTTCTGCCCGTAAGCTGTCCTTCCCACGCTTTTGCTGACAGTCGATTTACTATTAACGGCTGGGTAAGAAAGAGTTAAATGAGGTGAGTTCGGGATTAGGAAAGACAGAGCAGATAAGCTAAATAGGAGCTTATGGTAATAGGAACAATAAGCTACGCCGTATCAGTGATCCGATCTAAGTCTTGGTCATTCCATGATGAGGGATCTTCCAATGGCTCCAAATGAGTTGTGAGATGGGTATCTGGAAGCTCTTTGATAATGGCTAACTCAATGGCCTCACACAAATCATGCCCCTGCTGAACGGTCCACATACCAGGGACCAGAACGTGGAAAGATACAAATCGTCGTGCTCCAGCGACCCGTGTTCGCAAGGCGTGAAACTGGATTCCTCCCTGCTCATGGGTTGCGAATAGGTCCGTGATGATTCGCTGCTCCGTTGCCGGGAGGGACGCATCCAATAGTCCAGAGCCAGTTTCTCGCAGCAGCTTAATACCCGTCCAGACAATGTTGGCGGCAACAATCAGCGCAATAATTGGATCAAGGACCAACCATCCCGTCAAGGGTACAAAGATTAGAGCCAGTAATACGCCAATTGAAGTCCATACATCTGTGAACAGATGATGAGCATCCGCGCGCAATGTAATTGACCGCAATCGTTTTCCTGCTCTTAGCAAAATTAAGGCAAGCCCGCCATTGATGACTGTGGCCACGAGTGAGAGCATGAGCCCCAGCCCAAGTTGCTCTATGGGCTGAGGATGAAACAGGCGTTCCCATGCGGCGACCGCAATACCGGCTGCTGCAACCAGAATCAAGGCACCTTCCACACCGCTGGAAAAATATTCGGCTTTGGAATGCCCAAAAGCATGCTCTTTGTCCGGTGGTTTAGCAGCAAGGGTTAGCGCCCACACCGCCACCACAGCAGCAACTAAATTAACGCCTGATTCAAGAGCATCGGATAATAGCCCGACCGAACCCGTTAAGAAATAAGCACCGGACTTCAAGGCGATGGTCAGTAGTGCAGCGATGATAGAGAGGGTTGCATAAGAGCGGGCTGATTGAGTATTCACGGCAATCTCCTCATATGCTCTTCGATCAAGTCGCAGAGACTTCTTGTGGGCTTAGCGTATTCTTCCATTCTGGCTCAAGGGCTATTTCCTATCCCCGCATTTCGTCCAGGCAAATTGCTGGACACAGACGGGCGTCCCGTCTTCCAAATTCGATAAGCAAGTAACCCTAAGATACTGAGTCCACTAAACCCGTATAGACTTCGAGCCCAGAGGAAGGAGCTATCCGTCCCACTGCTAAACCCGTGGATCAAAGCCAGCAAAAAGAGCCCAAAACTCAAGAAGTGAATTAGCCGCCACATGCGTTTCCCTATCCACTGACGCACATAGACACTCAGGCCCACAAGCATCATCAAGTAGAGTCCGATCTGTCCCAAGCCCACCCACAGAGGACGATAGTTTGTGCTGGTAAAGGGCACGAGTACCTTAACTAAGGTGTATCCAATATAGTGATCCCCAATCAGAATCAGAGCATGGAAAAGGGCAAAAGAGAGACCCAGTAAGGCGGTGTATTGATGTAGTTCAAAAGCAGTGGGTCCACCTGGCCAGATGGGAGACAGTTTACTCGTGATTAAAAGGCCAAGAATCATCGATAACCAGAGCAAGCCAAAGGCAACAAAGGCCGTTGACCGGGAGAGATGCCAAAAGACTTTGGGCGATTCCCCCGCTATAGAAGTGGTCAAAGTAGGAAGCCAGGAAGGCAACACCGCAATCGCAGCAAAAGCACCAACCATCACGGCTACCAGCATCAGCAGTACATTCTGCCAGGCCATTACAGGTGGCTCTTCATCCCAAGCTTTGTTCTTCGTCGTTTCCGAGGTCATGATTTAGCTCCATACATAGGATTTGAATCGACGACTGCGCAAAATCTGGCCCTCTTCAAGAATCAAAAGTCCCGCAAAGGATGGATGGGCTTCAAGCCACTGCAATCCCTCTTCGCTACCGAGGATAAGCACTACCTTAGCGGCCATTTCCGCCTCACAGGTTGTAGGCGCGACAATCGTTATGGTGAGAATATCGGTTTGTGCTGGTTGCGCGGTGCGCGGGTCTAAAATATGGTGCTGCCAGTGGCCTCCTTGCTTCCATCGCCGATAATCGCGACCAGAGGTTGCTACCCCACCCCCTGAAAGCATTAGCATTTCCACTTCATGCCCGTCTGGGGCAGTCACGCCTATCGGCCAGGCTGTTCCATCAGCCCGTGGACCACTAATGGCGATATCTCCCCCGGCATCCACCAGAGCAGGGCCATGCTGGCTCAATTTTTGAACGGCCTGTTGTGCAGCCCATCCTTTAGCGATACCGCCCAAGTCCAATTGCATGCCGAAGGGCAAGCGAATAGAACGGGTTTGGGCATTACATTCGATAGCTCGCCAATCTTTAACCGCCATCGGAGTCTTGGTCTTTAGATAAATTGAAGCCCCAGATGGTTGACCAGACAGTTGCAGGGATGAAAAGCTGCGGTCATAACCAGCCGATTCCATTGCAGTTAACAAGGTGGGAGTTACCAAGCCCCCACTGGCGGCGGAGGCCCTAAGTGCGGCTTGCACCACATCCCAAAGCACACTGCTTACAGGGAATGCTCGGCCCCTACTGCGGTTGAGCTGACTCAGTTCACTATCGATTCGAAAACGGCTCAAGTGCTGTTCCCAATTGGCGAACCATGAAGGCACTTCCGCGAGCCATTCGTCCGCTCGGGCATGAGCAGTGTCCACTGCAGCCAGCATCTGGCAGTTCATGGCACGAAATTCTAAACTTTTCATAGCTTTAACGGGATGAACGGGTTGTCGTCACAGGAGCGGGTCTATATCGTGGAGTCGAACGCACTGCAGGAACTCTTACCTTAGGCCGTTTGTTTAAGGTCGGGCGCTGAGACTCTTTCAAGGTTGACGGTTGCTGGACAGGTTGAATAACGGCAGGCCGTACAACCTCCTGGGCTGCTGGTTGTGATAGTTGCGTGTTGACAGGTGCCGCTTCTTGAGCCGCAAAGGCCTGCCAACCCACCAGTGTAGAAACTGCCGCTGCCGCTGATATAAGCCATTTCAATCCCGCCGCAGGAGAAGGGCGTTTTTTTGTGGGTGATTTAGACATTTTGGATTACCTCCGAAAACTTTTTTACTCAGTCGTCTTCATGCTCAGCATGGTGCTCATCAAAGGCGATGAATTCACCTTCATTTTCTTGTTCAATATAGGCAGACTTTTTGACGTGAGACCCAGAGATTTTTTTCTGAGTTTGGTTCCTTTCAAAAGACTGATTGGAATCTTGTGTAGGGCTCAAAGCAGCCAGTTCCGGTTCGCGGTTACTCTGCGTAGGAACTGTCTTCTGGGCCTGTGCCAGGACTGCCACAGGCGAGTTCGGCTGTTCGGCAATAATGGTTTGTTTGGATTGAATAAGGCTGCTAGAAATACCACCGATTACAACCAATACAAATGCAGCTAAGGTGGTGCTTGTAAACAGGATAATTTTTTGTTTCATCGGATTCTTTCTCATTTTGAAACTCACTACTCTATTACTGTAAAGAAAAATTATGAAATGAGGATGAGATAGGGCAGGCAATCAGCAAATAGGAAGTTTTATCAATAGCGCTAACCCTGTTCGCTTAGATGGTCAAGTAGACTGCTACGGGGACAATATTAACCATTAACCGTATCGCTGCTGGAATGCCCAATATAGGCCAGGAGCTACTGACAATAGGGGGTCACATCCTCACCACATACATCCGCAAGATAGGTCAGAGACTTGAAGCGAAGACTGACAAATTGCATATAGAACGGGTTAAGTTTGCATAGGGGTGGAATGTGCAAGACCGTATGACCAAAAAACGTGATGTCACGCTCAAAAGGACATTGGGCAGGAATGATTTTGCACAACAGCCGTGCCACCTTTGGGTTATGGATCTCGATAGATTCTATCCACTGGCGCAATGGCTGTAGCCAATCGCCCTTGACTTCTTTGCGGACGATTACAGGGGGCGATTCAGGTCTAAATAGCGTTGGAGATGCATATACAGGTTTCATGAAAAACATCCTCGAGATTTCTTTCTCGTTGTGAAACTATCTATATCCATTACTAAACAAGGATTTTGAAATGAAGATGAAATGGGATAGATAATCAACAGATAGGAAGTATTTTCAATAACCAGGACAAATTGTCTGAAGTTTTTAATGCAAACCTACGCATCAAATATTCCTGCTGAAGAGCAAAGATAGAGATGTTTGTGAACTTCTTAGCCAGGCTACAGTTTTTGCCCACAGCTTTTATTGCTGAACAGATGGCAGAGCAGTGGTCGACAAGACCCTCTTCGCGGCATACTACAGAGAGATACAGACTAAGGCAATGTCATCTCTTAAACGAAGCTATACCATCATTGGAACGGGAGCAGTGGGCGGATTCTATGGAGCTTGTCTCCAACGAGCGGGTTTTGAGGTTCACTTTCTGCTGCATCGCGACTATGAGCACGTACGTAAACATGGTTTGGTGATCGAATCCAAAGAGGGGGATTTCACCTTACCCAAGGTTCATGCCTATCAGGATGTGCGGGAGATTCCGACGACCGATGTAATTGTCATAGCCTTAAAAGCCACTCAGAATCATCTACTGGCCGACCTTCTTCCTGCTCTAGTCAAAGAAAATAGTGTTGTTCTAGTTTTGCAAAATGGCTTAGGTATAGAAGAAGAAATAGCCCAAATTATTGGCAATATCCCCATCATCGGGGGGCTTTGTTTCCTCTGCTCTAACAAGATTAGGCCTGGTCATATTCAGCATATAGATTACAAAGCCATCACTTTGGCTGAATATGCTGAGGGATATGAGTCCTGTGGCATCACAGAACGAATGCTTCAGCTCACCGATGATTTAGAAAAAGCAGACATTCCGATTATTTTGATTGAAGATCTATGGCTCGCCCGCTGGAAAAAACTAGTTTGGAATATTCCCTACAATGGGCTCTCTGTAGTCCTCAATGCAACCACTCAAGAGCTGATGGCTGATATCAATGCTCGGAGTTTAGCAGAGCAGTTAATGAGGGAAGTGCTCATCGGTGCTCAAACTTCTAAGCAGAGTATTCCTGAAGCCTTTATGCAGCAAATGTTAGAGCATACAGAAAAGATGATCCCCTATCGGACCAGCATGAAAATTGACTACGACGAGCATCGGCCTATGGAAGTAGAAGCTATTTTAGGCAATCCTCTACGGTCGGCGCAGGCTAGAGGTATCGAACTCCCAAAAATTTCTATGCTGTATCAGCAGCTGAAGTTTTTGAATGCCCAGAACATTCTAGATAAAGGTTAGTAAGTCATTATGCTTTCTGTCAAAAATTTAGTCGTCTTAGTCACAGGTTCCAGCAGTGGAATTGGATTAGCCTGTGCCCGCATCTTTGCTCAGGCAGGAGCGAAGGTCATTTTATCGGCCCGCAGAGCTGAACGTTTGGAGACTTTAGCACAAGAGCTACATCAAGAATTCAGAACAGACGTGTATAGTCTACCGATGGATGTCACTGATCGTTTACAGGTTGAAGCCCAGCTAAAAAGCCTGCCGGAAGATTGGTCCAAGATAGATATTCTGATTAACAATGCGGGTCTTAGTAGAGGTCTAGACAAACTCTATGAGGGCAGCATTCAAGATTGGGAAGAGATGATTGATACCAATATCAAAGGCCTGCTTTATGTCACACGCTCAGTAGTGCCGGGCATGGTTGAACGAGGAAGAGGACATGTAATTAACCTCGGCTCCTTAGCGGGTCATCAAACCTACCCCAGAGGCAATGTCTATTGTGGAACGAAGGTTGCGGTACGCGCTATTTCTGAAGGGTTAAAACAAGACCTTTTGGGCACGCCGATACGGGTCACTTCCGTAGACCCCGGCCTGGTGGAAACCGAATTCAGCAAAGTGCGCTTCCGGGGAGATGAGGAAAAAGCCGATAGCGTTTATCAAGGGCTTACCCCTCTTACCCCAGAAGATGTGGCGGACACTGTCTTCTACTGCGCCACCAGACCAGACCACGTAAATATCAACGAGGTCCTAATGATGCCGACGGACCAATCAGGCTCGACTTTGGTGTATCGGCAACCCTAAGCAAGAGCCACTTGTTCTGAAGTAGGCAATTCATTCAACGGCGCACCATCAGGGGCTTCCAAGACGAATCCAGCATCTTGGATCATGTCCCAATCCGCATGGGCAGACTGTCCAGGCGTGGTTAGATAATCACCCACAAAAATAGAATTGGCAGCATAGAGGCCAAGAGGTTGTAGAGAGCGCAAATGCACCTCACGTCCTCCGGCAATACGAATCTCTTGAGAAGGTAGCAGGAATCGGTATAAACAGAGAACACGCAAGCATTTACGAGGATTCAGCTCTTGAATTCCTTCAAACGGTGTGCCTGCAATCGGAATCAAAAAGTTAACTGGCACGCTAGTAACTTCCAATTTCCGTAGCGATAGCGCAAGGTCAATGATGTCATCATCACTTTCTCCCATACCGATAATGCCGCCGGAGCAGGTAGTAATTCCCGCTGCTTTTACGTTTTGAACAGTCTGCTGACGGTCATCGAAGGTATGGGTTGTACAAATATCACGATGGTACTCTTCAGAAGTATTGAGATTATGATTTACCCGGTCTACGCCTGCTTCCGCGAGACGGTGGGTTTGCTCTTCGTTTAATAATCCCAGACAGGCGCATATTTTCAGGTCATGGTTCGATTTGATCGCCCGTACGGTATCCAGGACCTCATTGAAGACCCGTTCTCCTGGCGAACGACCGGAAATCACTAGACAAAAGGTTCCCGCTTTTAATTCAGCAGCACGGGCAGCGGCCTCAAGAATTTTTTGCTGAGCCATCAAGGGATACTTATCTATTTCAGCGGTGGAAATTTTGGATTGAGAGCAGTAGTGGCAATCTTCTGGACACAGCCCACTCTGAGCATTCAAAAGGTAATGCAGCCGTACCCGATTCCCCCAATAGTTTCGGCGCACCCGATAAGCCGCCGC
Source organism: Gloeobacterales cyanobacterium (assembly GCA_038245785.1). Classification (GTDB taxonomy): domain Bacteria; phylum Cyanobacteriota; class Cyanobacteriia; order Gloeobacterales; family PMM-0068; genus Sivonenia. Next base: position 143,561 of record JBBRSB010000007.1, read on the forward strand.
CAGTTGCTCCAAAAGCACTTCATCAGGAGCCTGCAGAACCGCTCGTGCTTCCTCACGACTGATGATTTCACCGGCTAGAGCGCAGTCAGCAAGCTGATTCCAAGAGGGAAGAGTGGACATGATCATTCCAAGAATACCTTTTGAGCATGTTAATACAGAACGCCTACCGTAGACGGAGATACTGTTTTTCCAGGATATTAGGCAGGCTAACGTTTTACTGAGGCATGGGGGGTACTGACTAGTCGCGACAAAGCGCTTCTAGTAAAGTAGCCAAGCCAGCCAACAATGCCGAGCAGTTTAAAGCCGTCCTCAAAGAGGATACGGGAGGGTCCAACAATCGCCTCAATGCGGTACTGAAACGCATCGATGAACAAGGACAATCCAAAAAATCCAAGCGCGATCAGGAGAACGAGATATTCCGTCTTCAGAATATCTTTCCAGAATACCGCCGTCCCCCAAAGTATCAGGCCAGCGTAACCGATGAAGACAATCTTCTCCTGCACCCCCAAATAGCGAGGGAATATATAGTCATGAAGAAGAAAGAAATCGTCAAACAAGAGGAATGTCGTCATCAGGCCTGAACAAAGCAGGAATGTTGAAAACCTTGTCTCGCCTACGCTCTTTCGTAATATCGCCCAGCTAAATAGGCATATGGTCGCAGCAGCAGCCCACAATATGGCTCCAAGGTTTGATATCACACCAGTCAAAGGATGGATGTTCAAAGTATCGGCTGGGTCACGGGTGAACCTCGCTATCTCGACACCCATGTGTGAGCTTGCTACAACCACGGCGATTAGGAACAACAAAGGCAGGAAATAGAGTGAGAGGAGGAACAGGGCGAGTTGTTTAGCTTGGAACCATAGCTGAGCAAACATAGGTAGTCTTTCCGGATGCGCCTGACTCATTATTGGACTGAATCGAATCTGCTTAGCACACCCATTGCTCGCAAACTTACTTTATGGCGGAGAGTGCGAACCCAATCAGTGCTGTCGTTCATCTCGGCTCGATCGCTCCACATACCAACGAATGGATCGGTTTGCCAATCTATCTGGGCAGAAGAAGAGGGTGGGGCTTCGGAGTGGGAGAGCTTGACCCCAAGTAAGTCTTGTTCTTCAGAAGACAGAGACTCAATTACCTGGACGAGAAATTCTACAAGTTTGACGTTCATGTCTGCAATCCTAGCTATTGAGGTTATTTCTACCAAATCCGACTCAAATCCAAAACGAATCCAGCTAGCAAAGGACCACCGATTAACGTGGAGGGATTATCCAATTCTTCTACGGGAGTAGAGGGACAATAGACATAGACCTTTCGTTGTGCGCGGTCAATTAACCAACCAAGGGACGCGCCGTTATCAATATATTCCTGCATCTTTTCTTTCAACATCTTTAAGCTCTCTGTTTCTTAACGTAGTTCAATCACAAAGTCAGGGCAGATTGGAGCAAATTTCTTTCGTTGCTCTAGAGGTATGGCCTCCCAGCGAGAACGCTCAATCCAGGCGGCATCTGGAGATTTAACGGCCCCATTCGGCAACGTGAATCCACCACTAGAACCAAACCCAATCCCCGTATCGTCTTTCTGAACCCAGTTGCCTAACTGCACGATCAAGTTAAAATTGCGTTCATCCGTTTCTGCTCCTGTAGGCGGCATAATCACCAAATCTCCATGGGCCGTTCGCTCAATTCTCCAATCTCGATTGATCTGACAGAACTCAAAAAATTGGTCATCGGTCATTTCAACCACAGGACGCAACTGCACCAGCATCGGGATGATTTCAGTAGGATTGAGGATTTCTGTTGTCATTTTTGTCACGGACCCTATGGTTCCATCATTACCTGAAATCTCTGGCGAAGCACTAGGGATGCTGTCCCAAGTCTCGCAGACGCTGAATTAATTGCTCTTTTTCTTTTCGTTCTTGCTCCAAAAGGGATTCTGCTTTGTCCGCGCGTTGGCGTTCTTGTTGCGCTTATTGCTCAGACCGCTGTGCCCGCTGCGCAATTTTCACATAGGAAACAAAGCGCTCACTATCTGGCCGCTCAATCTGCAATTCTTCCCCAGAGATATCGAAGCGAATTCCCAGTCTGGGGCTAGTCCAATCAGCAACGGGATCGATTACTTCCAAGCCCTCTTCAGAGCGCACTAAGCCTGTTAATTCATTACGCTCAGGATCGTAGATGTAATACTCTTCAACGCCATAGCGGTCATAGAACTTCAGTTTCCCCACATTTCCTGCAGCCGATTTCCAGGGAAGAGGATTTCAAAGACAACCTGGGGAGCAATATTCGCTTCCTGCCATTGCTGATAGGAACCTCGGTCGCCCTTTGATCTGCCAAATATAATGAGTACGTCAGGAGCGATTCTGATTTTGGGTTCTCCCTCTACCGGATACCAAAGCAGATCACCAGCAACAAAAACCTCAGAATTTTCGGCAAACAACCATTCCAGATTTTCCTTAATCGTCACAATCCAGCGAAATTGTTTGGTGTTGTCTGCCATCATCTGCCCATCACTCTCTGAATAAAAAGGAGTTGATGAAACAGAAGATTTTAATTCCGTGACCATACGTGACCTCTACTAGGTCTGAATTCGACCAGTGTAGCGTTGCTGAATATATTTCTGGCTGCGTTGTTAAGCACACAGCGTTTACTAGCTTACTTTATGGACAATTGTACACTTATTTATAGCCAGCTATCGATCAGGATATCTGTATCAACATCTGAACCATTGTGAATAACCTTGCAAATTTTAGGCCGCCAAAATCTGCTCAACTGTCAAATTCAGCTCTGGAAAAGTTGGAGACACAATCTGGTCTGCTCCCTGAAAGCGCGTGTGCTGATATAGCCCCTCCACATTTAGGACATAGACCAACACCGATGGTTCTTTAGGATTACCCAAATATTCACGACTGCCGATTGCCAGATAATCCACAATCCAATACTCAGTTATGCCCAAGCGTTGATATTCATCTAGCTTATCGATATAGTCATCTTCCCAATTTGTCGAAACCACTTCAACCGCTACCTGAGTGGGGTCAAGCAGCGCAGAATAAGCAGTTGGATGAGCATCCCAAACCGTTCGATCCACAACGCTTACATCAGGGTTGCGCCCTTGCTGGCGGCCACTTTCATTGAACGTAGCAACTGTGACTCTGCCAGACACCCAGTAGTTCAGATTGCACCGTTTAGATTCATCCTTAAAAGCATCAGAAAGAAATTCTGCAACCGTATCGTGTTTTCGAGTGGCTAATACCCTCACAATCTCTCCGTTAACAAATTCATACCGTCCCTCTGATGGACACTGTTCCAGAAATTGCTCAAACGTTAGTTTTTGCTCAGGTTGAGTTGCGATCGTCATAGTTCACCTCGACCAACAAAATCGGATGGAGCATACGGGTGTATCCCTATCCTACCCTCTTCTACACGGGCTCTCCAGCACTTTTTAGATGACTCAAACACCAGGCGTCCCGATGGAGGACGCAGAATAATCCGCTCTGGTATGGCACGATTAGCCTAAGAGCTATTTTTATGTGTCATGACTCAAGCCACCCTTCCCCCGCAATACAACCCTTTTGAGACCGAGTCCCTGTGGCAAAAACACTGGGAAGAGAAAGACTTTTACACCGTCGATGTGAATGGGCCAGGGGAACCATACTGCATCATGATTCCGCCGCCAAATGTAACGGGCAGCCTACACATCGGTCATGCCCTGACCAAGACGCTCCAGGATGTATTGATCCGCTATCACCGGATGCGAGGTTACAAAGCGCTTTGGCTACCAGGGACCGACCATGCTGGTATTGCGACCCAAACCGTTGTGGAACGGGAATTAGGCCGTGAAACACTGGGCTATACCAAAGAATATGGGGAACTCGCTGAACAACAAAAGAAGAAAGCTTCTCTAGCGGGTGCCGAACGACGCAAAGCGATGAGCCGGGAAGAATTTTTTGCTCGGGTTTGGCAATGGAAAGAAAAGTATGGCGGTGAAATTGTTAATCAACTGAAGCGCTTAGGTTGCTCCTGCGACTGGTCCCGTGAGCGCTTCACGATGGATGAAGGCCTTTCCAAGGCCGTTTTGGAAGCCTTTGTGCGCATGTATGAAAAGGGCCTGATTTACCGTGGGGAATACATGGTCAACTGGTGCCCTGCTTCTATTTCAGCTGTATCTGACTTGGAAGTAGAGAGTAGGGACGTCGATGGAAGCCTCTGGTATTTCCGCTATCCCTTGCAAGGTGAGCCCGACCGTTACCTAGTCGTCGCCACCACTAGACCAGAAACGATGCTCGGAGATACGGCTGTAGCCGTTAATCCTAAGGATGAACGATACAAAGATTTAATCGGTAAGACTATTCTGCTCCCGATTCAGAACCGAACGATCCCGATCATTGGCGATGAGATTCTCGTTGATCCCGAAGTGGGAACTGGATGTGTGAAAGTTACGCCAGCTCATGATCCCAATGATTTTGCAACGGGCAAGCGACACAATTTGCCCTTTATCAATATTCTCAACATTGAGGGGACGATTAATGAAAATGGGGGCCCTTTTGCTGGACAGGATCGCTTTGAAGCCCGTAAGAATGTGGTGGCCTGGTTCGAAGAACATGGGCTACTAGAAAAAGTTGAGCCCTACAGACACTCGGTGCCTTTCTCCCAGCGTGGTGGAGTTCCGATTGAACCGCTGCTTTCGACGCAATGGTTTGCCAAAATGCAACCTCTGGCACAAAGTGCCTTAGCCGCTTTAGAGAATCAAGATCAACCCCACTTTGTACCAGAACGCTGGACAAAAGTGTATCGGGACTGGTTAGAGAATATCCAAGATTGGTGTATTTCCCGTCAGTTATGGTGGGGCCATCAAATACCCGCCTGGTATCTGGTAAAAGACGGGATCACGCAACGGGGAAAAGATGATCCCCTGATTGTCGCGCGTACGGAAGAGGAAGCTTATGAAAAGGCTCGTGAACAGTTTGGTCAGGACGTTCAACTCGCACGCGATGAAGATGTTTTAGACACTTGGTTCTCTTCAGGCTTGTGGCCTTTCTCTACGTTGGGTTGGCCGGAAGAAACGCCTGATTTCAAAACTTTCTATCCCACTTCAGTACTGGTTACTGGATTCGATATCATCTTCTTCTGGGTAGCCCGAATGACGATGATGGCCCATGAATTCACGGGGGAAATCCCCTTTAGAGATGTATATATCAATGGCCTGGTTTTAGATGAAAAGGGCCAAAAGATGTCTAAAAGCAAAGGCAATGGCATCGATCCCCTGGAACTGATGAGTCGCTACGGAACGGATGCACTGCGTTTTACGCTGGTTTCTCAAGTGGCTGGCGCAGGTCAAGATATCCGCATGGACTATAAGCGTTCTACTGGGGAATCTCCCTCCGTAGAAGCATCCCGCAACTTTGCCAACAAAGTCTGGAATGCCTCTCGCTTCGTACTGACAAATTTAGAAGGTCAAACTCCTGCTGAATTGGGACTCCCTGATCCCCAGAACTTAGAGTTAGCCGATCGCTGGATCTTAAACCGCTATGCTGAGCTGGTTCAAGAGATCAATCAGGTGTTTCCGAAGTATGAATTGGGCTCCGCTGCAAAACTTATCTATGCCTTTCTCTGGGATGACTACTGCGACTGGTATATCGAGTTAGTTAAGCCTCGTCTTAGAGGAGATGATCCTATAGCCAAGAAGACGGCTCAACAAGTCTTGGCCTATGTCTTAGAAGGCACTTTGAAGCTTCTCCATCCCTGGATGCCCCATTTAACAGAGGGAATCTGGCAAGTACTGACGAATAACAATCAAGAATCATCTATCTCTGTGCAGCCTTATCCTACAGAGGTGCGCTTCTTGGATAGTGAAATCGAAAAACAGTTTGGTCTGATCCAAGGAGTGATTCGCTGTATTCGTGGACTGAGAAATGATGCTTCGATTGAGCCTGTAACGAAAGTGGATGTGATTCTCCTCAGTGAAAATCCTCAGAAACAGCTCCTCGAAGGAGTGCAGGATTACATTCGCAATCTGGCTAGAGTAGAGACTCTTACCATTACAGAAGCCTTAGAACAGCCTGTGACACAGGCATTCCCTGGCATGGTCGAGACAGTTCAAGTGCTACTCCCGCTCACAGGAGTAGTAGACATCAATGCGCTCAAGGAAAGCATCCAGAAGCAATTGGAGAAGCTGAGGAAAGAAGAGCAAGGACTCAAGGGTCGTTTAGACAACAAGAGCTATGTAGAACGGGCTCCAAAAGAAATCGTTCAAAAAAGCCAAGAAGAACTAGCAGAACTCAAGGTCCAGATAGAGACTTTGGAGAGTCGTTTAGAGAACTTGTCTGCGTAGTAATTTCGTTTGAGGCTGCATATAGAAAAGAGGGACCAACAGGCCCCTCTTTTTTCAAGCTCTTAATCAATCAGTGATTAACCAGCAATCTCGGTAGCTTGACCAGAAGCCAAGTCCAGAGGGAAGTTATGCGCATTGCGCTCGTGCATCACTTCCATTCCCAAGTTTGCCCGGTTCACAACGTCCGCCCAGGTGTAAATTACCCTACCTGCTGGGTCCACAATGCTGCCATTGAAGTTGAAACCATTCAGGTTGAACGCCATGATGCTAATGCCCAAAGAGGTACACCAGATTCCAACCACGGGCCACGCTGCCAACACAAAGTGCAAGGAACGGCTGTTGTTGAACGACGCATATTGGAAGATTAAACGACCGAAGTAGCCGTGGGCTGCCACGATGTTGTAGGTCTCTTCTTCTTGGCCAAACTTGTAGCCGTTAGTTTGAGACTCTTCATAGGTCGTCTCTCTGATCAAAGAAGAGGTGACTAGGGAGCCGTGCATCGCACTAAATAACGCTCCGCCAAACACACCCGCAACGCCCAACATGTGGAAAGGATGATTGAGGATGTTGTGCTCTGCCTGGAAGACCAACATGAAGTTGAAGGTTCCAGAAATACCCAAGGGCATGCCGTCAGAGAAAGAACCTTGACCAATGGGATAGATAAAGAAGACTGCCGTTGCTGCAGCTACAGGAGCAGAGTAAGCAATGCAGATCCAAGGACGCAGGCCCAGACGGTAAGAAAGTTCCCACTCACGGCCGAGGTAGCAGAATACGCCGAGGAGGAAGTGGAAAACGATCAGCTGGTAAGGGCCACCGTTATAGAGCCACTCATCCATGCTGGAAGCTTCCCAAAGGGGATAGAAGTGCAAACCAATCGCGTTGGAAGAGGGAATGACATTCCCAGAAATGAGGTTGTTGCCGTAAAGCAAACTTCCAGAAATCGGCTCACGAATCCCATCCATATCAACAGGGGGAGCAGCAATGAAAGCAATGATGAAGCAAGTGGTCGCGGTGAGCAGGGTAGGGAACATCAGAACGCCGAACCAACCGACATAGAGACGGTTTTCGGTGGAGGTGATCCAGTCAGCGAACTGGCCCCAAAGCCCTTGCCTCGGGCGACGATCTAACACAGTCGTCATGCGAGTACCTCAGACTAAAGGTTAAAGGTAGACACCCTAGTGATAGCCAAAAATTTTTGTCTTGGGTATAAAATTTTGCTATTTGTAATTGTTCTAAACAAAAGAGAGGGACCCGAAGGCCCCTCTCTTTTCAATCTCTTAGTCAATCAGTGATTATCCAGCAATCTCGCTAGCTTGGCCAGAAGCCAAGTCCAGAGGGAAGTTGTGAGCGTTGCGCTCGTGCATTACTTCCATTCCCAAGTTCGCCCGGTTCACTATGTCCGCCCAGGTGTAAATTACACGACCCTGAGGATCCACAATGCTGCCATTGA
>JBBRSB010000008.1:0-135822 GCA_038245785.1 Gloeobacterales cyanobacterium
GTTCAACCTGAACGGTTTCAACTTCAATGGCAGCATTGTGGATCCTCAGGGTCGTGTAATTTACACCTGGGCGGACATAGTGAACCGGGCGAACTTGGGAATGGAAGTAATGCACGAGCGCAACGCTCACAACTTCCCTCTAGACTTGGCATCTGGTCAAGCTAGCGAGATTGCTGGTTAATCACTGATTGACTAAGAGATTGAAAAGAGAGGGGCCTTAGGGTCCCTCTTTTTTGTTGAGCGATTCTTCGATGTTTTGTTTGGCAACATTTGTCCTTACATCATTAAAGTAGACAGTAAAAATCCAGCTAGAATCCCCATTGCAATGGGGATTCTAGCTGGATTTTTATACGAAATGTTTCGTTCTTCAACTTAAGAGTATTAGTATTTAAATTAGAAGACAAAATTTCTGTTAAGCTATATGACCAGAGAGCCTAAGAAAATATTTACATGCTCACTGCTGTTCCTAACCCATCTTCAGATAGCCACTTCTGCCTTAAACATAGTGACTCACGTTTACCAGATATAAAACTGCTTGAACTTTCTGAAGAAGCTTTTAATGAAGCTTTTTTGAGCGCTAGCCATATCCTAGTGGATTATCTCAAGCTGATTGAGTCGTTTTCTATGGATATCTCAGATTCCCTAAATGAAGTCTGGTACACAGCCAGCATGGGACTATTTAGAAAGCTTCAGCATCATTACCATTCTGCTGTTCTACTTGAAACTCATCACGACCAAGTAGGGAGCCAATTTTTACTTGAGCAACTACGAGAGTGTGCCATTACGCTTGCTTACTTGCTTGAAGAAACAGATAAAGAGATTTTTAGGCAATATACGGAAGCTTCTGTACAACAAGTTTTCAGTTTGCTGGAACAAACTAAAGAACAGTTACACCAGTTTCCTGGACAAAAAGGTTTACTTAGTTTGAAAGACCAGCTTGAGCAAGTGATTTTTCAGTATAAAGACTATCCTACAGCTACTAAGAAATTCAACCGCTGGGGACCAGAGGAAGCTAATACGACAACTAAGCGGGAGGCCATTTTAAAACTTGAGCTGCTACATGATCCAGCCCGACTCTTAACCGCACAAGTTATACCAGCCAGTTGGTTAGATCTACACCTGAATTATGCTGACCTCTATCACTCCCAAGTGCACTCAAAGGCACATACAAATTTTACGAACTTAAGTAGTGCAGCCTACCTATGTCTTCATGTGTCTCGGATTTTCCTGGAGCAGATGGTGGATAGTTCAATAGTAGACAAAGAGAGCTATCTACAGGAAGACCTGAATACTTTATTCCTTTGGCACAATGAGGCTCATAAGGCATGTTCCGATTTGCAGGGAAAAGAGTAAGCTATGGGCGAAAACGGCCCCCACGGCTCATGCGATAACTAAACTCACTTACCGATGGATTGGGTTTATCTGGGCTAATGGTGCCAGTAGTTTTTCCCCAGTCTTCTCTTCTAGCAATTGAATGACTTATAGCGCCATTTCCACTTCGGCGTACTAGCAGCCATAAATTACCATGGTTGCTGCAAAAGAATTCTTCCACCCAACAATCATCATCAACATAACTACCTTTAGTAGCTAAAAAAGTTGCTTTTCTATTAGGGAGATTAGCATTTTTTGAAATCTCATCAGCTCCATTATAAAAAAGGCGATGCTTGGGGCCGTTCAAACGCCATAGGCGAAGGTCACAGTAAGGACAGGAAATTCGGTAAGCATTGCGACATCTGCTGCGTTTATTTACCATGAGTTACCTCGCGCAATTATCAATGGTTAGAAAATCTTGAATAGACAAGCCAAGGAAATAGTTGAATGTTTGTCTGTATACAAAGCAACTTTGCTGAGAGTCTACGGTATGCAAACTCTAGCTCTTTATTTATAGCAATGCTGTATTTACGAATTCATTTTAAGAATTGACTTGTAAAATGGGCCAAAACTTATGCGGTAGAAGCGCCTGGACCTGTGGATTCTACTGGCCATTGCCGATAGTTAAGACGCCAGTCATGGCCTTTCACCGCCAGAGCAGCAAGACAGTCGGTAGTCGGTGTAAACGACTGAAGAGACCAGTGAGCACTCACCTGCGCATCTTGAGCAACCCCCACCAATCGAGCCGGTTTCCCCTCTATTGGGGTGATCTCCACATCTCTTAGCAGATGGGTTAGACTTTTACCCGTAGCTTTGAGATAAGCTTCTTTGAAAGTCCATAACCGGAAAAATGCTCGGGGCTGCTCATGGGGAGGAAGTGCTTTTATAAGCGCATGTTCTCTAGGTGAAAAGAAGCGTTGGGCTAGCTGTTCAGCCGTAGGAACCGGGCGAATATATTCTAGATCCACCCCCACCTCCCAGTTCCAAGCAAGTGCACAGAGGGCTAGCCCATTGGAGTGAGATAGGTTGAAATGGAGTGTGTTTCCATGTAAGTTCGAGTGACGGACTAAGGCAGGCTTGCCCTTAGGCCCATAGCAAAATTGCAGGCGGTCCGGCTCACAGTTTAAATATCGTCCCAGAATCGACCTCAACTGACCCCGCGCAGCAATAAAACGCCTGCGGTCCTGCTCAAAATGAAATCGTTGGGCTCGTTCCCGTTCATTCTCGGAAAGAACTTGGCTAAATGCTTGAACCATCAGGTCTGGTTGGTCCAAAGTGATTTGCCATATATGGACTTCATCCCCAGCCATTAACAAATCTGCAGAGGTTGTGGACCACCATCCCCAGCAATCCTGCATGGCAATAGTTTTCATTTGTATATCCCATAAAAGCAATTTCAGGAATAAATATCCGCAGGGTCTGCCTCTCGTAGTTTACGTACGGCAAGAACACCCGCGAGAAAACACATTAATGCTGTTAAGAGAAAGACAACAATAGCTCGGCCAAGTTCCATATAAATAGGTAATCGAGCAGACTGAGCAATTAAGTTATAAACACCTAGGGAGAGGAAGAATCCTGGGATATATCCCAGAATAGATAATAACAAAGCTTCCTGAAAAACGATTCCCAGTAAATAGGTATTTGTATAGCCTATGGCTTTCAATGTGGCATATTCTCCAAGATGTGCGGATACATCGCTATAGAGTACTTGGTAAACGATTACAGAGCCGACGATAAAGCCTAGAAAAGCGCCTAGCGTAAATATATAACCGATAGAGGAGCTGTCTTGCCAGTACTGTTTTTCCAGATTGATGAAATCTTCTAAGGTCAAAACGGAAACATCACTTGGAAGCCTTGCTGTCAGACTATCACGAACCTGTTGGACGTTCACTCCAGGCTCCAATTTAATTAAACCCAGACTAGGCTTATTTAAAGACCGAGATGTAATGCGCCTGAAATTTAATTCGCTGGTCATCAAAAGTCCATCAGCAGAAAAGATTGAACCGCCTAGTCTGAATAGACCGCCGACCTTAATTCTTCGATTATTTACCTCAGTAGTAACTCTTTTGCCTTGCTCAAATTCCGCAGAAACAGGCCCAAACTCCGAACGGGATGCTCTGTCAAAGAGCACGACATCAGGGATTTTTAATTTATCCAGCTGTTGCGTGACTTCTGGCAAGTCAAAGGCAGGTTTATCGGGCTCGAAACCAAAAACAATAAGTGGACGACTACGCCGTGTTTCAGGATTCTTCCAGACTACAAAAGCAGAATAAAGAGGACTTACCGATTCAACTCCTGCAAAAGCTCTGGCTTGTTCAAGACGTCGATTAGGGATGCCTTGACTAGGATAGTTGATATCAATCAGGTTATTTACTCCAGGATTGACTAAAACAAGGTCTGCTTGAAGATGGCGATGGATCTGCACCGCCGTATCATACAGAGAATCCCGTAGCCCCAGCTGAACAAATAACAATAAATTAGCAAAAGCGACTCCAGCCAAGGCAATTAGAAGCCGGGATTTTTCGCGGGTGAGTTGTAACCACGGCAGAGGTATCCCTAGGAAGTTTATCCCCCGAATAAATTTAGGTAGCAATGTTCACCTCTACCTTCAAGTTTGTTAGGTTGGTAACCTGCTTGCTATAGGCTGGATCTAGACGAATTTTGACCTCTACGACCCGAGAATCCACATCAGCAACAGGGTCGGCATTGAGGATATCTTTTTTGCGGATTTGCTTACCAACCTGAGTAACGGTACCCTTGAATTTCCCGGATAAAGCATCACTGCTAACGTTGGCTCGCTGGCCCACGCGGACACGGTCAATATCACTCTCATAAACCTCAGCGACCACGTACATCTGGTCGGTCCGTCCGAGATCAGCAATGCCTTGCTGGTCAATAATTTCACCTGGCCGAGCATAGATTTTCAAAATCTGGCCGTTCTCTGGTGAGCGTACATTAGTTAATTCCAGATCCGCCTGGGCTTCTTTGACAGCCCCCAGCGCGTCTTTAACCTGAGCTACTGCCAGACGCACATCCGTAGGGCGGACCTCTGCAACGCTAGATAAAGTAGATCGGGCTTGGTTCAATTGTTCACGCAGGCTATCTACGGCTAGACGCTTACTGTCTGCGATGGAGATGGAAATAGCTCCTTCGTCATAGAGCTGTTGGTTGCGCTTATCTTCTGCTTCCGCATTGCGCAACTCGGCCTTTAGACGCCCAATAGTTGCTGCCTGTGCGCTAATCTCCCCCGATTTTGCTCCCGCTTTGGTCTGTGCTAAGCGAGCGCGAGCGACTTCAACCTGCTCTTTAGCTCTATCTAGTGCCGCCTGACGGCGCTCAGCGCTGTCAAGGGTTGCAATAATCTGACCATTACGGACTCTATCTCCCTCTTTAACGAGCAGCTTACTGATGCGCTGCTTTACCTCGACGGAACTAGGCGAAGACAGACGGATGAGCTCTCCTTCTGGTTCGAGACGGCCTGAGGCTGTCACCGCTTTTGGGTCTGGAGTAAGGGCTACCGGAGGAGAAGCAGGAGATACTGGACTTTGTACCAAAGAGTTGGCTCCCAGGAGCTTGGAGAATGCCAGAGCACCACTGGTAAGCAGTGCAGCGCTCACAAACACAACCGTAGATAAGGCCAAGTAACTTGAGAACGTACGAGGCTGTGCGATTCCTCTTTGTTGCTTCAGGGTCTCCTGCTTCAGGGGAGACAGATATACCTCCTCCCCTTTAACTTTCAGCCGTTCTGAGGTGTCTACTCCTCCAGAAGGAAGAGAAGCGGAGGAAAGAGAAGATATACTTTTCGCGAGCGCGCGTGATTCTAAGAACTTGGAGCAGGCAATGGCTCCACTGGTGAGCAAGGCCGCGACCATAAACACACTGGCAGACCAGCCTAAATCACCAGGAAAAAGATTGCTCTTCACTTCTATCCATTGAGCAGAGGGGAATTGAGCCAATGGCTTGGAAAAGGCAACAGTATGGCTGGTAAGCAGCACAGAAGCCGCAAGCACGCTGACATTCCATCTCAAGTAGTTTGCTAACAGATGACTTTTCACATCTGCCTCCTATTTAGATTTAGAGGTAATCAATTTTGTCGGGGCATAAATTCGAACGAACTGGATGGTGATTCCGTCTCACGTTCCGAGTTCAACAGTCGGCCGTCCTCCATATAAATTGTGCGGTCAGCGACATTTAGAATGCGGTTATCGTGGGTCACTAGCAAGATGGCGCATCCTTGTTGCTTGGCAAGATGCTGCATAAGCTCTACTACATCCCGTCCCGTTTTCTTGTCGAGGGCTGCAGTGGGCTCATCTGCCAGAATCAATTGCGGGTTGTTTACTAAGGCGCGGGCAATGGCTACCCGTTGCTTTTGACCCCCGGAGAGATTTTGGGGATAGCAATCCACATATTCTGCCAAGCCGACGGTTTTGAGCATAGCCTCTGATTTTGAGCAGGCATCCTCAGAGGAAACCTTTTTCTGAAGTTGGACTGACATTTGAACATTCTGCCGGGCTGTCAGAAAAGGGATTAAGTTATGGCCCTGGAAGATATAGCCGATTTTGCGGCGAATCTGGACTAATTGTCGCTCTTGAGCATCATGAAGCTCATAACCAACAAATTGAAGACGACCTTCCTGAACAGAACGCAAACCGCCAATCAAGCTTAAAAGTGTGGTTTTACCTGATCCTGAAGGACCAGCCATAATTACAATTTCACCAGGTTGAATCTCTAAAGAAATGTCAAAGAGCACCTGTTTACATAATGAGCCTTGTCCAAAGTAGTGGTTGAGTCTTTGAATCGCAACGACAGGCAAATGAGACATTGAAAGACCTCAATGTATGTAAGATGACATTGCAAGGGAAACTAGCAGAACGAAGTAATCTGACATTCTCTTTTCCATAGATCAATTCCAAAACATAAATAACAGCACCCTATCTAATTGCAAATTCTCTGTTCATGGTAGTTAGATCTGCATGTGAATGGTTTTTAGTTTGAAACTGCTTCTTAGGTTAGAACTACATTTTTCTCGTACTTCTGGAGTTCAGACCCTGGCCTAGCTATTTCCTTTTCAAATAAGCCCAATGAGCGCATAACTGCTTGATCCATGTCGTAATACCTGTAATCTCCTAATCGTCCGGCAAACAAAACGGTGCCATTGAGTTTTTCAACTTCTTTGGTGTAAAGATTCAGACGAGCGCGATTCGCTTCATTCAAAATAGGATAGTAGGGATCGTTCTTGCCCGGCACATAGGCTTGCGGGTATTCCATCATCAGGGTGGTTTTGGGAGAGCTTTGTCCCGATAAATATTTTTGTTCCGTGATGCGAGTGATGTCGTAATCATTGGGATAATTTACCGTCCCCACTTCTTGATACCACTCTTGTTCTACCGTCTCAGACTGAAAGTGAACGCTGCGATAGGGTAACTCACCATAGGCATAATCAAAAAAGGCATCGATCGGGCCAGTACAAATCAGCCGATTAAATTTAATATCGTTAATAACTTCTCGATAATTCGTGTTCAGCAACACTTTTATATTGGGATGGGCCAGCATCCGTCGAAACATTTCGGTATAACCCAGCCTGGGCATTGCCTGGTATGGATCTTGAAAGTAACGATTATCGCGGCTGATATAGACTGGAACTCGCCCTGTGACACCCCGATCCAGTTCTTCTGGTTTCAGATTCCATTGCTTTTGGGTGTAGCGAAGAAAAATATTGTTGTAGATGTAATCGGCTAGAAATTTCAGGTCGCCACTTGTGTTTTCCCTCAGTTTGAAAATAGGAACCTTGACACCAAAACCAAAATTTTCTAATAACAAGTTTTCGAGCTTTTCGGCATAGCGGGGAGGAAACAAGTCATAGAGGCTATTGAGATTGAATGGAATGGGAACTTTCTTTCCTTCAATCACACCGAGGACGTGGTGATAGTAATGTCGCCATTCCGTAAATTGGGAAAGGTGATCCCAGACCTTTTTCGACTTGGTATGAAAGATGTGAGGCCCATACTTGTGCACCAGAATACCGTGCTCATTGTAATAGTCGTAGCTGTTCCCACCAATGTGGTCACGCTGTTCGACTATTAGTACCCGTTGCCCGAACTGAGTGGCGATGCGTTCCGCTAACACACATCCTGAATAGCCTGCCCCGACGATTAACCAATCACATCGCATTGTTCATACTCCGAAGATTTATTATGGTGTCGCCTATTCAAACGAGTAGGGTTCATGGATGGCTTTCAGTGCACCAGTTTCAAGGATGCTTTCTAAGCAACGGACCACTTCAAACACAGCTTGATTTTGATAGGCTTCGACCTTAGCGCGATAACGGGAAAAGGTTTCCGGTTGGAGCAGTTGGGCCACCGCATGAGACACATCGCGAAAATGCCGAACAACAATGCCTAACTCCTGCTCTTCTAGCCAATCTGCACTTGCTCGCTCCTGAAACAGGGTCATGACCGGGTGGCACTCCGTGATGACGGGCAACTTCATGGCGATCGCCTCACTAATGCCTACACTACCGGGTTTACCAATAAAGAAATCCGCCAGATGCATGTAGTAGGGAATCTGATTTGTAAACCCTTCCACAAAGTAGGGGATGCGACTAGGTCGCTGACGCAAATCTCTGGCTAAGGCTTTATTACGCCCACAAATGAAGATGAGTTGCAGGTTAAGCGTCGACTGCTCCAGGCGATCGGCAATCTCAATCATTTCCCTGGAGCCGTGACTGCCAAAAGTAATTAAGCCCGTAGGCAGATTGGGCTGCAGTCCCAACCGTTGGCGTTCTTGCTGGCGAACCACTGGATCGGCAGTTCTAGAATTCAGCATCACAGGCTGATTAAACTGGGGATGGATCACTACACCTGAGGTCTGAAACAGCTTCTCATCGGGAAACCCAACCGCTTTTGCCTGCTGGATGGCACGCTGGGAAGGACAGATCAGAAATTGCTCTTGGGGCTCAATCCAGAAATGGGTCGGACAATCGGCAAAATCAGTGATGGAGGTGACAAAAGGGGTTGCGGGACATTCCAGCCGCAGGCTTTCGCAAAGGGCTCGGTTTACATGGGGGAGCAAAGAAACGACCAAATCGGGCTGATGCTCACGCCAGTATTTTCTAAGACGGTTTCGCCAGGCAAAATGATGCAAGCGAATTTGCAGCTTAAACAAAGGAACTGATATGGGATCGTTAATAAGTCTTGCCCACTTTTTCTTAAGAACCAAATTGTTATAAAAATCCTGAGAAAAACTCGTTCCAAAGATTTCTTTAAAAACCTCGATCACTTCGACTTGCCATGGCAAATTCTGATGCTCAATAACCTTTTGTAAAGCATTTGCGGTGCTACGATGACCTCCGCCCATGTCAAAAATCGCAAAATATACTCTTTTCATTTAATTAGTTTTCCTATAAATAGTTACTTTTGCCTTCGCCTCCATCTGATTCTCTATTCGCATTTGATTTAGATTGGTTATGCCCATCCACCGATAAACCGTATCTCCAAAGCGTGGGAAAATTTGTTCGATCGCAAATAACAGTTTGGTAAGAACTTCTGTTGCAGGATCCTGATTGACAATTACTTCGGCTTGATTCTTTTCGATTGCCGCGATCGTTGCTTTGGCTGTCTTTTCTAGCGTAGACGTACCCGATAATTTTGGTATTGGCACGCCAGTATCGGCAGTCATTCCTTGTCCAGAGATATATCCCGGACAGACTAATGAGATTTTCACGCTAGTACCAGCCAATTCTTGCCGAAGTGCATCCGACCACATAATCAAGCCAGCTTTACTGGCTGAATAGATGCTGTTATAAGGCGCTCCCTTTTTACCAGCCAGAGAGGCAATATTAACGATATGACCGCACCTACGGAGCAGTAGCAAACGAGTTAACTCCATTGCAGCCAGTAAATTCGTGTTCAACACCGACTGAATTTCGGAGGTGGAATAATTTTGGAAACTTTTGTAGATTTCTATACCCGCATTATTAATTAAGATGTCAATCGAACCTGCTCGCTGCTCGATCTGTAAAATTAGGGCTGGCAATTCTTCCACTCGACTCATGTCACAGGGAATGCCTATCCACTTACCCCCTAATGCTTGGACTGCATCGGCTACCTGCTCCAGGCTATCTTGAGAGCGAGAAACACCAACAATAGTCGCCCTTTTTCTCGCCAGAGCAAGAGCCAAAAAGGCTCCTAGGCCGCGCGAAGCACCTGTCACAAGTACTGTCTTCCCTGCAATGGTTGTCATAGATTAGTTAGTATCCGATTGATTTTTTGTAGCGAGTGCTTAAGTCCCTACCGCGAACTCAATTAGTCTGGAAAGGAGCCATGCTTTCCCTTAACGAAGGGAAATGCTTTCCACCTAGTTCGATTTGTTCGCGATCGATTCCAGCTTTAACTCTTTCTAATAAATAATCCATATCGTGAGCAATGATATTAGTTCCGTGGTCTGGCTCGATCAAACCTGCTAAAGCAATATCGCTACCATGGCAAGCGACCAAATTTTGTATGCCTAAGAAGTTGAATACACCGGATTCATAAGTTCCACAGGGAACTGAAGGATTATGAACCCCAGCATAATATTCATTTGGACCAAACCATTCTGAGGCTGGATAACCATGGAAATGGACCATTGATAAGCCGTTCTGAATAAGTGCT
This sequence comes from Gloeobacterales cyanobacterium, assembly GCA_038245785.1. Lineage (GTDB taxonomy): Bacteria > Cyanobacteriota > Cyanobacteriia > Gloeobacterales > PMM-0068 > Sivonenia. The sequence goes on from JBBRSB010000008.1 coordinate 10,023, forward strand.
GGTGCATATAAAGATGAGGCTAAAGCAATAGCAAGCATCACGTAAAGATCATAAGACGGCTTAATATCCAAGGCTTTTGGATTCACATCTTTAGGTAGCTGTAATAATAATCTGGCATCACTGCTAAGACCTATTCTGAGAATGTCTTGCTCAAGGTTTAAGTCTGTCTTGTTCGAACCTGAGCGAGAGCTGACGAGCCAAAGGTCTGGAATCTGTTTGAAAACATAGTTTTTTCTTACCTCAGTCTTTATATATTTTCTGTTCATCTCATTTTGGCGAACTTCATCCAGATGAAATCCCTCTACGGGCAGGAGATTCTCCCACTCAGATTCGCTGATCTCAGGTGCACCAATGTATTGAGGAGGCTCTGCATAGGCGACGAAACCATAGGAAACTCCTGTTCTTCCGTTCACAATGACATTAACAATATCCCTGTGCGATTTCCTAGGGATCACTTCGCTGAGTTTTGCTCCTGGAGGGAATAATCCTGTATCAGCAAGCTTATGGCCTAAGGTAACTAGTTTTCCCGAGTAGTCAGACTTTTGAGGATCATACTGTTCTATTTCAAATCGATTCATTGGTATTGGGATGATCGGAACATAAATTTTGGGGATAAGCGAATTCAATACAAATTTGTCAATCTCATCTACAGCATAGATAGAATCTGATAGGTTCATATTTAGGATTGAGATATCCTTGCTAGATACTCCAATCACAAGTTCTGAAAATGTCCTAACCAAGGTATTCAAACCAACTTTTATCTTTTGTTGATAGGGCAGTTTAGGATCTGTGAATTTACTATCTAAGGATGTAAGGATAATTACTTGTGTGTTAGTAGGGTCTTCAATGTATTTGGCTGCATGATCTTCCGCCCAACTGCTCAATGCCGCAATTCTAAGCACAGACATTGTCCGACTTTTCGAGGAAAGGTCAGAATATAGCTTGTAGAAACTTTCTGCAGCAACAATTCCCAGCTTCCTCCATAGAGAAGGATGCCTTTCCACATCAATAACTGCATTAATTGATGATTTAACTACCTTCGTTTTGATTTTCATCTTCCATTTGAAAATAGCCACTTCATAATTGAGTTCAGTCAGTGTTTCATCCCATGGTTCAATGGTGACCCCATAATCCTTGAGTTTTAGAATCAGCTGTTCTCTAAACTGAAGAACCTCGTCATTCTTATAGCTATCGGGCAGTGGTCTGATGGCAACTGCTAGCTTCTGTGCCATTGCCTTAGGATCAATAATCGGTTTTTTGCAGGATTGTCCAGTAGAACCACCGATTAAACGTCCAATTGTTTGCAAGCTTAATCCTCCCTCTGTGGGGATAGGTTCTGTAGTTTCTTCCTCACGCAGGAACGTAATAATTTCTGTCTTATGTTCATTCAGCTCATTACGCAACTCCTGTGTTAAGACTCCCTTCGGAGAACGAACGTTCAACTTGTCTCCGTCAGCCCATAATTGAATGTTTTGACGATCAAGATTTTTCAAAAGCTCAGCTATATTCATTAGTTAACCCTCTCAAAGTTCAATAGTTTCTGATTGAGCAGTCTCAGCTTCTTCTTCTAAACGTTGGGAGAGACTCTCAATGGTTGGGTAATACATCAGCAAAACTGGGGACAACTTAAAACCTAATAAATTTTCCAGTTTGCCTGCTATAACTAGAGCCTGAGCTGAATTTAAACCATAGCTATCGAAAGGTTCTCGCATATCAATATCATCTGGTTTGACGCCCATTTGTTGGGCTAATTCATTGACTAACCACGTCTGAATAGCTGCAGATGTCCATGCTTTAGAGTTGAAGGAATTCATAGTAAATCCGTTAGACGCTTAGTCAAGATAAGAGGTCAAGACAAAGGGGTAGGATGATACTGGTTGAAGTGTGCTGGCATATGTAAGCCCTGCATCTTTAGGCCGTATATCCGATGTAGATAAGTTGCTCCCGTCATCAGATGGTGAGCTATGTCTACTACCTTGCGATTATCTGGAGCATCTAGATAGGAACCTCTTACCCAATCGTTGAAGGCTCCCATCGCAGGTCCACACCAAATTTGATAATCAATCTCTCGGCCTTTTTCTCCGGAATTTGACCAGCGCGAAGCTAGTCCCAGATACCAGCGGAAAATCAGGGCCATCTTCAGCTTGGGGTTATTCCTGGCTTTGGCTATTTTCTCAGGGTTCCGCCTGGATAAATAGTTCACCGTATCTTCCCAAACCGAGTCCAGGTTTCTGCGGAAAATCTGTTTTTCCACTTGCTCCCGTTCCTGAGCTGGAATACTTTCAATCGATTCATAGTTCCGATAAAGCTCAAATAGCTTCTGCGCTCTCATCGGAAACATAGTTCCGCGTTTGAGAACCTGCAGCCGAACTCCCATTTCAAACATATCGGCAGCCGGGGCCATCATCACATCAGACACTTCAGCTTGGGCCAACAGCGCCTTGGTATGGAGGGAAGAGCCTGCTTCAATGCACGACTGGTTAACAGAACCCGTCATCACATAGGCTGCCCCCATCATGAAAGCGGCGAGAGCGGATTGTGGCGTTCCAATGCCTCCCGCCACACCAACCCGGACTGGCCTGTCGTAGCCATACTGTTCCTGTATCTCATCTCTTAAAGCGAGGATTGAAGGCAGAAGGCATACGAGCGGTCGGTTGTCTGTATGCCCCCCTGAATCCGCCTCTACCGTGATGTCATCAGCTACAGGAATTTTTGCAGCCAGAGCGGCCTGTACTTCTGTAATCAACCCCTGCTCAACCAAGAGCTTGAGCATTGAAGGTGGAGCAGGCTGGAGAAATTTCGCTGCCACTTCACGCCGGGAAATCTTGGCAATAACCCTATTTTTAATCTCGATCTGATTGCTTGGATTGAGACTGAGCCCGGACGCACGGTAGTAAACAATATTAGGAGTCATGTCTAGAAAAGCCGAAGCTTCCACCGTGCGCACCCCATGCTGAAGGTACATGTCTACAGCCTTACGTTCTATGGCAGGTTCACTAGGGCTATGCAAGAGATTGAACGCATAGGGTCCTTCGGGAAGCGCTTGTTGAATGCGGTGGATAGCCTCTTCAACACGAGATGGACTCAAGCCCCCAGCCCCAAAAGAACTTAGTATTTTTGCCTTACCTAGTGCAATAACTAATTCCTCGGATGCAATTCCATTAGCCATCGCACCAGCTGCATAAGCACTGTTGACCCCATAGGTGCTTAGGAAATCAGGCGCTCCTAGTTGCTGAATCGACAGAGGCGGCACGGCCACGAGCAATTCCATCGGCATCGTTTTGCTTTCATCATAGGGATAGCCCCCATGAGTTACGCCAATCCGGGAGCCAGTCCGAATTACATAGCAGGGCTTATCTGGGGTCAAAAGCTTAGCCTTGATACCGAGCGCATCAAAAGATACATCTTCGAGGCGTCCCTGCCAGAAAGGATAATGAGCAGGTGAGTGGCCAGAAAATTGTAGATAACTACCGCTTCCCTTGGAGATAGTTTCCACTGGTTGAATATCTGTACTAAGCATAGTTTCAGCCCTCTAAAGTGAATCGTGAATGATTAGTTTCTACTTTTTGGATATGCTTGTTAACCATCTCAAATTATTTAGATGGTCATTTCTGCTTTTTTAGCTGAGTAGACCCTTGACACGGCCAAGCGCTTACGAATTCTTTTCATGTGCCATCTCATTAAGCATCTGCTGTGCTAGATTCACCTGAAGTTGAATAATTTCTGCCATCTGCTCCAAAGATTCCTGCCGTGTTTCTAGAAAGGCTTTGTGTGCTTTGGCTATCTGGTTAGAAGATTCACTGAGTTGCTCACGTATAAGACTTTTTGTTCCTGCTAAAGCATTAAGGGCTTCCTGATCGCATTTGCCTAAGGTCATCTTCTCAACAAAAGAGGGCCTTTCGCTAGGGTTCTGCTGAACCCCATATAGGGGAGAAAGATCCACGGGAACTCGATGACTAAGAAGCTGTGCTAAAGCTTTGACGATGGAGGTAAAGTCATCAGTTCCTCTTCGATTCAACGATATGGTTATATGCTCTTTTTGACCTAAAATCTCATCGATCCATCTAGAACAGATGCTTCCTGCCCCTGCTTCAATGAATATTCTGCTGCCATCGTCATAGACTCGGTTCACTAACCGAGGAAAATCTAAGGGTTGGCAAAGCCCTTTTGCAACATGGTGACTAACTAATTCAGCATCTAGGTCAATCGGTTGATAGTCGACAGCAGAATAAATAGTTGTCTTTGAAATATTTTGGATCGGTAAAGTATTGAGCTTGACGAGTTCATCGTATTCAGATCGCATCGCTTCACAGTGGATTGCATGGTTCAAAGGAGCACGAAAAGCATCACAATTTAGTGTTTTAATCACCCTCTGACAAGCTTCTGGATCGCCTGCAATAACTGCTTCCTTAGGAGTATTAATCTGAGTCAAATAAACACGGTTTTCATGCTTCAAGCAGTTCATAATCTCGGAAGCTGAAGCCATAAGAACGTACGTACTCCAGATTTCTTCATTCTCCTGCCTATTATGATTTTGAGGTAATTTCCAGTACTCACGCACTGCGTCTTTAGGACCAGATAAACGCGTTTTGAACAAAGCAGATGAATTCAAAGCATCACTTCGTTCACTGAAGTTAGCCCAGACGCCCTGGGCGCACAACATACTAGTTTCACCTAAGCTATATCCAAAGGCAGATTGTGGCTGGATTTGAAAGTAGTCTTTCATAACAAGGGTAATGACAGTAGCGAAACCCATTTCGACTTCGAGCATGGAAAGAATATTATCCACCAGCTCTTTTTCAATCTTTTCTAGTTGCCTCACAGATAACTTGTTTAAGCTTCGTGGATAGATAAGTTTATCTATTTTCGCAATGCAGTCACTTGTATTTTTGATTACTGGGTCATCCCAAATTTTTGGAAAGAGCCGAAAAATATCCCGGCCTAACCCTACATAGGAACCAAAAGCCCCAGGATAAGCGTAAGCAACAGTACCTTTTTTAGCAAGCGGATTGGCTGTAAAGTAGCTGCCTAGAGGAGTTTTCCAGTCATCTCCTTGCTCGAAGGCCCGTGTAATACCCTGAAACGCACGTTGACATTCCTTAGATAATTCATCTTTACGGCGTCCTAGAATGACCAGTGCGTAAGTTTCTTGAGAATGTTCTTGAAATGCCGTAAAAGTTTGACTGGCAGCATCAGATAAAGAAGAACAATCCTCAATAACCTGTTGAAGCTGATGAACCTGTTCTAATAGCCCCAAGCGGTCTACAGCAGCAACTGGAAATAGATGAAAGGGCATTTGCTCAAGGTAGCTGTTTCGACTAAGAGATCTGTCTATAGAAGATTCACTAAGTTTTGGGGCCTCTGACATAACTAAATGAGCACAGGTGCCATCTCTTCCCAAACTATTAATAGCAGCCAATCTGATATAGCTGCCTGTTTCTAAACACCAGGGTCTCGATTCAGATGCAATATAAAAAGGGCTATCTTGCGAGATGTGCACTTTAGGACCAGACCACTGAGGTACGGCAGGGATATAACGATGATAGATACAAAGAGCAGTCTTGATTAAACTAGCCATTCCTGAGGCCGTATAAGTGTGACCAATGTTAGCTTTCACACTACCTAAAGCACAGTTAAGACCTGCCTTAGAAGACTGGTAACCTCGAGTTAAACCTTCAATTTCTGCATCATCTTCTTGCTGAATTCCGCTCCCATAAACTTCAACATAGCTAATATCGTCTGGTTGTACCTTCGCAACCTTAAAAGCTTGCTGACAAGCTTGGGCTATCAATTTAGCTGAAGGTAATTCAGAGTAGTTCTCTCGTTTTTCTAATGGCTGTATAAGACTGATAGCCTCAATCACGGCATAGACTGGATTACTATCTTTTTGTGCAGCTTTATGATGTTTTAAGACAACCGCCCCAGCTCCCTCACCGATCATCCATCCATTTGCATTGCGGTCATAACCAAGTGTAGCGACACCCGTATTTATTTTCGCTGACTGGTTGCGTGATAAAACATCTTCCACTCCACCGGCCAAATCAACCACAGCTACTAAAACGGCATCAACTTCTCCAGTAGCTAAGAGCATTTGAGCATTTTCCAGAGCCTCAAAGGTAAAATTATCTCCGGCAGCGAGTGTGAAGGTAGGACCCATGAAATTCCATAGCGCAGAGATGCGACTAGCGATGATGTTGTCGATATAGCTCGGATATTCCCTAGTTTCAGCTGCGGAAACAATAACTGCTACATTGGCCCCTTTCTGAATGCCTGCATCTCCCAAAGCGCCTTCAGCGACTTTGAGCAGCAAAAGTTGTTGAGAGTTGAGTTTATCGACTGTGCTATGAGGTACCTTGAAATGCAACGGATTAAATTCAAAGTTCTCTATGTAAGCGCCTCGAGGAACTTGATCATTTTCGAAGCCATGATCTTTGAGCAGTTGCACTTGATGATTGACTCCTTCCCACCGCTGGGTAGGCGGGGAAACAAAATGCTGCGTACCCTCATAGATACTGCGCTCAAAAGCATCTAATCCCTGGCATGAACCGAAAGCAGCATCCATACCCACAATTGCTATTTTTGGGAGTTGAACGGTTATATTGGGCTCTATTTCTACTCTTTTCATAGTTCTATCCTTTAATATAATTCGGATTCCCTACTTATCTGGGCAACTTTAGAGAAAAGATAGTAGTCTTTGCCCCTAGAAAGCGTGAGTAAACTTTTCCATGGAGATCATGGGAGGTAATGTCAGTAATCAAGCTGGTTTCCGTTTTAGATTTAACTTCTGCAGAAACATAAAAAGTTTCATCACATGGAATATCTGCAAAATGCTCAAACTTTTCTAATAATGCTGGCAAACAAATTTCTTTGTGGAAATGGCATAACCAAATCCAAACACTATGGAACTGCAAGTCAATAACATAAGGGTTAATCGTCTGTATAGGAAACTGCCCTTGCTTTTTTTCTTCCACCCCCTTCCATTTCAATCGGGTAGTAATTCTTTCAGGAGTAATATTTATAACATTTTCCACAGCCTGAAAAGCAGGCCCATGGAACAGGCTTAGTTCTCCATCTTGATAACAGGGCCTATCGAAGTTGGAAATTGCAGGATCTATTGTTAAATCAAAAGAATCATGGATAGGAGCACTCAGAATATCTCGCAGCAACTTTAGCTGACAAGAGTAATGATAGTGTATTTTCCCAGCGTTACTTCTACTCCATACTTTTGCTTCAAACTCTATTTCGCTAGAATTTTTTGCAATTTCTTTGATATCTAGAACATATTCATTTGCTAAACTTTCATTAAAAATGATACCCTTTAAAATTCTAAAGTTTATACAACTGAAAAATTTATAGCCAGGGTAAAGTTGTTCACAGGCATTGGCAATCCACGATATTGCACAGGTGGCTGGAAGAACTGGATTACCAGCAATCACATGATCTTGCAAAAAAGGATTTGCTTCTAAAGTCAATCTACGACGGATGGAGTGAGTTTCTAGCTGTGGATTCAACTTGCTAACAGGTATAAAAACTGGACTACCAATCACTACCTGCGCTGTTTTCTGGTTAACTATGTTTAATTCGTCAACCATCATTTGTGCACCAACTTCAATCGGAATAATTTCGATATTTCGTTGGGCAAAAGCGTTCTTCAATTCTGGAGAGACCATACCACTATCCCAAGGACCCCAATTTATAGCAACCACATGGCAAGAGGGATTATGCTGTTTGACGAGATGAGCTGACTTATTAAGAATTTCGTTAGCCATTGCATAATCAGTCTGGCCGATATTCCCAAAAAAACCAGATACAGAGGAAAATAGGACTAAGTAGTCAAGTTGACTCACGGGTATGCAAGATAGTAAGTTCTCTAAGCCCTTTACTTTTGCTGTATAAACAGTTTCAAAATCCTCTTCAGTTTTCTTTTCAATTAACTTATCTGCTAAATTTCCAGCTCCGTGAATAATGCCAGTAATAGGTCCCATTCGACTAATAGTAGCTTCCAGCTTTTGCTGTAAGGCCGAGATATCTGTTATATCCACATCGATATATTCTGCTTGCCCTCCAGCTCTTTCAATAGCTCGTAGCGTATTTTTAATTTCTCGACTAGATATAATAGAGCGAAATACTTTCTGCACCGCCATGGGCGAAGGCTTCCCTCCTTTCGCTAAGAGGTCTTCCATGATCAACTTTTTGAGCTGAGATTCATCAGAGTAATTCTTAGCCCAATCAGGTTCATTGTCCAAAATGGATGAACGGCCTAATAATACAAATGTGCATGGCTGATGCTGCACTAGTCTGGTCACGCACTTGCCCGTAATACCTTTAGCTCCACCACTAACAAGAAAAACTGATGACGGACTAATCTGAGTTGCTGATGCCATAAACGCTCTCAATTGGATAACTTATTAAAGTTGTTTAATTGGTCCTACTGTATTCGTTGGATATGAAACTCTTTGGGTCTATGAACAGGTAAGTGTCACTCGTCTTTGCAAACCATAACCCACCTCACTTAGATAGCGATTAGGATCATGAAGCTCAGCAATGATGTATTTCACAGATTGTTCAGCATCTAAAGCAGGACTTAGATCAATAGCCCGACAAAATACTGACTCCCATTCAAATCTAAGTGCTTTTGTCAGTCCAAATAATCCTGCGCCGATAGCATTAAAATTCACTGTTCGCTCCAGACCAAATGCCCCATCGAGGCGAGCGATGGTGTAGAAAAAACTACATTCTTTATGCGCTGCTTCATTGAGTGATTTCTTGAGGTGCTTGGCCATTAAAAAAATATGTTTGACTATGGCTTTTTCCTGATCAAGATAGTGGATTTTACTATCCTGATTAGCTTCAATCAGAGGATGAAGATGGATAAAAGCAGCAATTGGTCCATAGGTATTGATAATAGCTTCCAACTTCTGTTCCAGATTCTTTTCACTCAAATCGTCAAGCACGACGCGATTAACACCATCGGGTAAAGATACTCTTTCCTTAACTATAGTTTCTGGAAAACTTAAGACTACAACTTTCCATCCCTTTCTCATTAAAGATTCTGCCAATTTAGCTGTAGTTAAAGAGCCGTCATCGGTAAGTAAACTAATGTGACTTTCAGGCATTCTTAAGTCCAGAAAATCAGGCTCCGGCAAGAATTTTAGCCTAGCCGGAGCGCGTAAAATATTGTGATTGAGATGATGCTGTTGCTCATCAACCTGAGTTAGTGGAGCTTTTTTTTTTGCAGATGTTATCTGTGTCTGTATATATTCAACTACCTGACCCAGCGTGCGCAACTCCATTTCTGTCAGCTCCTCAGGATTTGGCCTCGGCAAATCGGGGAATGACTCTTGCAGGGCTCCCAGGATTTCAACCCGTTTAATCGAGTCAATGCCTAAATCTGCCTCCATATCCATCTCTAGCTCTAGCATCTCTGTTGGATAGCCAGTTTTCTCACTGACGACGTTTAGTAATGCCGCACCTAAGGTTGCGGAATCGATAATAGTGGAGGGTAAGGCTGTTAATTCTGAAGGGTTTTCTTGTGCAAGTTCTGTTTTCTCTGCACTCCTTGGCTGTTTTGATTCGACGATAGTTGGTTCTTGGATCTCTGGCGCCTGAGCTAAGGGACTAATATCTTCAGGAACCACTGAGTTAGTAGTATCTCCAGAAATAGGCTCATTTGCTGGACGAGTCGGTACAAAGCTAGCCTGACTCAGGCTGTCAGATACTTTCGTACTCATATACTCAACCACCTGACCTAGCGTGCGCAACTCCATCTCTGTCAGCTCTTCGGGATTTGGCCTCGGCAAAGCTGGGAATAACTCTTGCAAGGCCCCTAGGATTTCAACCCGTTTAATCGAGTCAATGCCTAAATCTGCCTCCATATCCATCTCTAGCTCTAGCATTTCTGTTGGATAGCCAGTTTTCTCACTGACGACGCTTAGTAATGCGGTACCCAGGGTTGTGGCATCGACAGTACTAGAGGGTAAAGCTGTTACTTCTGACAGGATTTCCTTTGTCGCGGAAGGCTCACTTGGGCTATCTAGAACCTGCTCTAGTTCGACCGTAGAGACAGCCATAGCCTCAGGTTTTGAGTCCATGACAGGGATTCCTTGCGTTGGATTTGTCCAATTTCCATTCCTTGAGGATAGCGGTGGCTTAGGTGCAATCTCATCATCAGGGGTAGTGATCGTTTCATGAGCACCTGAAATAACTGGATTAATCTCAACTGGATTAATCTGTCGTTTCAGAATATTCTGCTGTATCTGATGGGTGATGTCAGTATCTTCCGCTAGAGGCGCACTACTTTTCGGAAAATCAGTTTGAACATCTCTGCCTTGCTTACTAATATCCACTGATTCAGGAGCCCCTGTTATCAGCAAGCCATACTGTTTTTGGAGTAATTGGACAAGACTTTTTCCGTATTCCGTCTGACTCTTCAAGGACTGTTCATGGATGCGTAGAGTTTCTGCTTGATGATCATGGAACCGCATCATACTACGTTCCAGACTTTCTGTTATGGAGGCGGCTGGCTTCTCTGTTGCGAACAAAGTACTTTGATGCTCCATCAGTTGAAAGAAGCTTTTTCCAGAGTCCCTCTGATGCGCCAGGTACTGTTCATGAAGCTGTAAAAGCTCACTCTGATGTTTCATAAACTGAGCTAAGCTCGATTCCAGGCCACTTAAAAGGTTCTGCTGGTAGTTCATTGGGATTGGTTGACTTGCGGAAGGCATCGTTGTTGCTATGGATACTGGAACAGGCTTTTCAAGCACAGATTCAACTCTAGAGTTGGATGTAATCACTGAAGTGCTCACTTTGGATTCATCCGTATGTTTTCCGTTTGCGATGGCCATATTTGATTCCTTGTTTCCATTGGTTTCAGAAAGTGAACTGACTGACTTAAACATTTTCAGCTCTTGACCTTTTTCAGTACTTTTTAGTACAACCTGATGACCATTACTTAGTGCCTGTTCATGGACTTTTTTCGTTTTTTCACTGATATGATTGGCACTGCTTAGACGCACATTCAACTTGCTTTGTTTTTTATTTTGCTGTCCTTCGGTGGTCGTGTAGTCCCGTTGGTAGGGGTCCAGATTATTCAAGGACAGACCCGCTACCTGTAATTGCACTACCGCTTCTCGCAGTTGGCGGTCGCTGTCTTTCTGCGGGCTTGTATTCAAGGCCACTGCTAAGTAGGGTCTATCGCCGAGGGTATCTTTCACTAAGTTCGTGAGCACATGCCGGGGACCAAATTCAACAAAGCAACGGCCCCCTGCTGCATAAATATTCTCTATCTCATCCTTGAAAAGCACCGGATTGATCAGGTGTTTCTTCAAAATCTCCTGCATAGCTTGAGGTTCGGCTGGATAGGGCTTGCCCATCACGTTGGTATAGACAGGGATTTTGGCTTGCTGAAAGGAAATAGTATCTACGGCGTCGGCAAAAGGTTCTTGTGCATGACTGACCAAGGGAGTGTGAAAAGCGGCTGAGACAGGCAGTAGGACGGGATCGTAACCACGCTCCTGTAAGACTTGCTGAACCTGGTGTATGTCAGCCGTTGCTCCTGCAAGGACGAGCTGGCGATTGGAGTTTACGTTTGAGATAGTGACCTGGGGAAAGTCTCTAATTTCTGCAACTACCTTATCTATTTCTTCTTTAACGGCCAACATTGCCCCTGCATCGAAATCTGGATTTTTTGGAGCAGCCATTGCCTGTCCTCTGGCTTTAACCAGAGAGAAATAATCTTCTTCGCTAAGCACGCCTGCGGCCCAAAGAGCTGTCAATTCACCAAAACTGTGGCCCGCCGCAAAATCAGGCTGAAACCCTGCTCCTTGCAAAATCTTAAAAAGGCTGACGCTAAAAGCACCAATCGCTGGCTGAGCATACTCAGTCTGTTGCAGGGCTTTAGTCTGAATCTGCTTAACTTCTGGAGTAAATCCGGGAGGAGGGAATACAACTTCTGATAAAGACTTCAAGCCATCCTCGGTTAGAAGATGGTCCATGCGGCTATAGGTTTGTCGTAACTGAGGGAAGTTCAAGGCCAATTCCCGTCCCATGTGCAGGTACTGGGCTCCCTGTCCTGAAAACAGCGCGACCACTTTCCCCTTAGTATCAAAGGCTTTTTTCCGGTAATAGATGCCTAGAGGATGTTCCCAAGATTCTGCCTGTGGATTTTTCTTGAGGCAGTTAATCGCAGTCTGTAAGCGCTCACAGCATTCAGCTTGAGAAGCAGCAACAAAACCTACTCGTGCTGTGGAGATAGGCAAAGGAAGTTCTGAAGCTTGATAGGAAGTCATGATCTCTTTGTACTGAGCACTTCCACCTTCAGCATTGACCTTCGCTAGAGCCTCTTCACATTGACGGAGCAATTGTGCGGGACTTTCAGCCGCAAGCAGCACCGACTGAGGGGTGGGATGTAACCGATAGCTCTGGTCATGTTCGTGTTCATACTCTTCCAGCACGACATGATAGTTAGTCCCCCCAAAGCCAAAAGAGCTGACACTAGCTCTTCGAGGACCATGCTCTTCATGTTTTACCCAAGGCCGGGTTTCTGTATTGAGATAGAACGGGGAGTTCTCAATGTTGAGCTTGGGGTGGGGCTTGGTCACGTTGATGGTCGGAGGCAGGACCTTATGGTGCAGGGCAAGGGCCGCTTTAATCATGCTCGCCGCACCGGCGGCAGCCTTCGTATGCCCAATTTGGGATTTAACGGTCCCCAGGGCAACATGCTGCTTGCGCGGATTATGCTCGCTAAACACTTCTGCTAAAGCTTGGAATTCGGCCGGGTCTCCCGCCATCGTTCCCGTTCCATGGGCCTCAATCAGATCAACCGTCAACGGCGAAATGCCTGCGTCCTCATAGGCCCGTCGCAAAGCCCGGACCTGTCCCTTAGGACGGGGAGCATAAATACTTTTGTAGCGACCATCGCTGGAAGAACCAATTCCTCGAATTACGGCATAGATACGATCTTGGTCTCGCTCTGCATCCTCTAATCGTTTGAGAAGCATCATGCCAACGCCTTCTCCGAGCATGATTCCCCGTGACTGGGCATCAAAAGGTCGCACATGCTCTTGATCCGTAAGGGCGGGGGTCTTGCTGAAACACATGTAGGCAATAGGAGAGTTGTCCGTATCCACTCCACCGGCAAGCATCATATTGGCGCGGTAGCTAGTTAGTTCGCTGAGCGCTAGGCTCAACGCGCCCAAAGAACTAGCACAGGCTGCGTCCACCACACAGTTCATGCCGCCCAAGTCCAGGCGGTTGGCAATCCGCCCTGAGACTACATTGGCGAGCATCCCTGGGAAAGCATTCTCATCCCACTCCAAATAGGCTGATTTTATTTTCTCCACCACTTTCTGAGTATCCTCATCGGATAACCCACTGCTTTTCAGCGCTTTTTCCCACACGGGATACTGCAACCTGCTGCTAAAGGGCATCATCAGTTGCCTTCCTAGAGCCACACCCAGAATTACTCCCGTTCGTTCCCGGTTGAAGGCACGGGATTCACCATAACCCGCATCCTCCATCGTCTCCTTGGCAATGACTAGTCCCAAAAGCTGGGAAACATCCGTGTATTCAAGAACGTTAGGAGGAAGCCCAAACTCCATTGGGTTAAAATCCACCTCTGGAATAAAGCCTCCTCTTTTGCTATAGGTTTTGTCCCGTGCCCGTGGGTCTGGATCATAGTAGTCTTCAATCTTCCAGCGGGAAGGCGGTACATCCGTAATGCAATCGATTTTGTTGACGATATTTGTCCAGTACTCCTGTAAGTTTCTGGCCTGAGGAAAAAGAGAGGCCATGCCGATGATGGCTACAGGAGTTCGTTGCAGCTGCAGGTTGGTAGCGTTGGTTTCCATTGGTTTAACCGTCATTTTCTAGGGCCTCACTCTTAGGTCTGGAGAACAGTTGTAAAAGGCAGAAAGTGCTCCAGAAAAAGCTTGTAGAGCAGGAAGAGCTACAGGCATAGGGCGCTATGTCAAATTTGGCCATTCTTTGTGTGAAACAACTCTGTGTCAGCGATTACAGCTAATACATCTTTCTTACTAGAAGGCTACTTTATGGGTCGTGCGAAAATTTGGAAAATAGGCAGCAAAAAACTATAACTTGTATCTATCTAAGCGCACTCTGCTGGTGTTCTGCTTAAACCGATCTCTGTGGATTTACCGCTTCGGAGCACGGTATGGGGTTTTTTGGAGTAAAAGCGCACAACTGTGGCCTTTTGGCAAAATCGACTCAAAATCGACTAAGGTTCAACCGCATCCTAACCGAAGATATTCTTAGGGGGTGTCGTGCAAAATACAATCTGAGGCGAAAAAAAGCCCCAAAAACGGCAAAATCCCCACTCAGAAAGCTTTAAGAGGTCTAAGATTTAGCCTGTAATCTCCAATAATTTAACTACTCCAGAAATTTTCCCATAGCTCGAAACTTCTGATAGCGCAGGTTCCGTCGTTCTTTGCCTGTCATCGCCTGCAGTTCTTGGAGATGTTTGGACAAAGTCTCTTTGAGGGTTTGAGCCATGTCTAAAGGAGCGCGATGAGCTCCTCCTGGTGGTTCAGGAATAATTTGATCAATGATTTCCATATTCTTCAGGTCGAAGGCCGTGATTTTGAGAGCGCGGGCAGCTTCTTTGATGTGTTGAACATCCCGCCACAGGATCGAAGAACAACTTTCTGGTGAAATGACGGAATACACTGCGTGTTCCAGCATCAAAACTCGGTCGCCAATACCAATACCTAAAGCTCCTCCCGACATGCCTTCTCCAATCACTGTGCAAATAATCGGGACTTCTAGGCTAAACATTTCTCGGAGATTGCGGGCAATCGCTTCTCCCTGTCCGCGATTTTCTGCTTCCAATCCTGGATAGGCACCAGGCGTATCAATAAAGGTCAGAATCGGCATATCAAAGCGGTTGGCATGTTCCATCAACCGCAGCGCTTTACGGTATCCATCGGGTTGGGGCATCCCGAAATTGCGCATGATATTGTCTTTCGTATCACGGCCTTTCTGTTGACCAATGATAACGACGGGTTGACCTGCGTCGTCATCGTTTATTTTGAGACAGGCCACTCCTCCGACCATCGCTGGATCGTCGCCATAGGCACGGTCGCCGTGTAGTTCCATCCAGTCTTCAAATATGCCTTGGATGTAGTCAAGAGTACTGGGGCGGCTAGGATGGCGGGCTACTTTAAGACGCTGGTCCGGGGTGAGGTTAGCAAAAATTTCTTGGCGTAGTTGGGCCGCTCGATACTCCAACTGGTTAACTTGTTCCGAAACATCTTCATTGCCTGCCTCAGCCATTTGACGAATTTGAGCAATACTGCGCTCAAATTCCATGAGTGGTTTTTCAAAATCAAGGAGTATGGGTTCGGCAGGCATAACCACAGGCCAAAAGAGACTTATTCCAATGTACGGTATCGCGGCTTGGTTTCTTTTACAGAGTTTACACAGGTCATAAGGCGACCCGCAGTTGGCAATCATTACAGAGAGTTATTTTCGATGATTAGGGAATTTTGTGGCACTGATAAACAAAAATAAGCGTCTCTGCAACATGTTGGACTAGACTAAATGGCTATGGTTAGGGAGGGAATTTGTCTGTTCGTTGGTTTATAGGGCTTTTTGCCCTCTGGGTGCTGTCAACACCATCCGTATTGGCTCAGCCCTTAGCCAGCTCCTTGGGCTATCGCTTGCAAGCTCAGCCCGGATGGCGACAGCTTAAGCAGGATGAAATCGAGCGATTTTATCCAAAAGCCACTAATGTTGTGGAGTATGGCTTTACCTCTGCCAAAGAACAGTGCTTTTTCACCACTGGCTACAAAAATCTCAGAGATTTGCCAGAAAAAACGTTGCAAGAAGTGCAACAGGATCCTGGAGCTTATGCCCAAGCTTTAGCAAGTCAGATGGTTGAACAGCTGCGCAGCAGTGGTGCCGAGCAAGTGAGCGGCAAACACTACCGCCAAGAGAATCATTGGTGGACAGAAGTAGAGTTTATTTTGGAACAGCTAGCTCCTCGACGTTCAAATAAGCAGTTTTATAATGTCAGAACACGCCGCTATAACTGGCAGCGCATTACTTTGGACGGATCAACCCTAGTGGTCATTGCAGGAGTGATTCCTGCTACACAAGACCAAAAAGATCAGTATGGATGCCGACGTGGGTTAGAAGGCTTTTTTAACTCGGTCACTTGGCCAAGTGTGGAAGCTCTCGATAATCGCTGATTTAAGGTCTGCTTAATGATGCTACATTGGGGAGCGATTCTGCACTGAAACTATGACAGGACAACGGGTAGAAGTCGCGGGAGTACAGTGGTTCTACCGCACGGAAGGTGAAGGAGACCCAATAGTTTTACTCGCGGGTTTTCCGACTACGTCCTATCTATGGCGAAAATCAATCACTGCCTTAGCAAGAAAACGCTGGGTAATTGCTCCCGATTTGCCCGGTTGGGGAGAAAGTGACAAGCCTCAAAACTTCTCTTACAAAGTGTCTGACTTGGCTGCAGCCTTAAATGATTTTCTAAATACGCTCAATGTCGAAACCTTTAGCTTAGTTATCCATGGCTATAGCTTGCCCTTGGGCTTAAAACTCCTAAGCCAAGACCCTAAGCGGATCTCCAGCCTGGCCTTGATCAGTCCCTGGTGTTCCCCTGGCGAAAAACTCCCTTCCATCTGGCAATTTCTTCAGGTGCCTCTGCTAGGAGAAATGATGGCCCAAGACCCGATCAACATCGACCGGGTGATTGAGGCTGGACTGGTATATCAGCTTCCCCTACCCGATTTAGCCCAATATCGCGCTCCCTATTTAGCAAGTTCGATGTCAGGTAAAGCGCTAACCCGCACCATTCGGAACTTAACGAGTGTGACCTTAGCCCAAGCAGAGCGCAACCTAGACTTCATTTCCTGTCCCTCACTTGTGATTTGGGGGCAAAAAGACCGTTGGATCCAAAAAGCAGAGCAGGTGAGCAAGCGGTTGAAAGACAGTACATTGTTGACCTATGCCGATGCACGGCATTTCCTTCCTGAAGACCAGCCTGACCAGCTTACCCAAGACCTATTGCGCTTCTTTGTTACTTAGAATAGCTATATTGAGTTCCTGTACGCAAACCCCCTGCATAAAGGGCAACTTAATCGATCAATAACTATCCCCCCTCATAGGCGAAGCCTTTCCGTTAGCGAAGCTTGCCGAAGGTATAGGGTGGGGGTACAGAGGGGGGTATTAATCAGCAATCTCCGTAAACTTGCACGGTATATAAGCTTTCCTACCCGAAGGTTAGAGACCAGGCATATTCACATATCCGGGCAACTGCTCTATTCGACTAACCCAGGCCATGACATGGGGATAGGCGGCTAAGGAAATCTTGGCATCTCCCGATAATCTGATATAGGGAAAGCAGGCAATATCAGCGATAGTAGGATGCTCCCCTTCCAGCCAATTTCGGTCGTTTAAATGGTTATTGATCACCTTTAACAATGCATGAGACTGATTTTCTAAGGTCTCTATATCGGCCTTGGACCCAAAGAGATGGTGAACTCTTGCCGCTGCCAAACTAATAGCAATTTCTCTTGCAGCTGTTGAAAGCCATTGCATGACTTTGCCCATTGATGCTGCATCCACAGGGAACCAGTCTTCACCGCCATACTGTCGTGCGAGATACACCAAAATGGCCTGCGAGTCTCGGATTACCGTCTCTCCGTCTGTCAAAACAGGTACTTGCCCAAAAGGATTGAGCTGTAGAAAAGGGGCTTGTTTATGTTCGCCCCCTTTCATGTCAACGGGTATCTTCTCGTAATCCAGGTTCAGGAAAGAGAGCAAGAGCCGGACTTTGTGGCAATTACCGGATAAGGGGAAATCATAGAGCTTAATCACAGTGTTCCTGTTCCTTTGAGTGTGTATACCGAACGTTTAAGATCAGATTTAGAAGACTTATAACCTCAATTCACTATGGCCTCTTCAAAATTTTTAGTTATCCCTGGCGTGGTTCCTCAAGAGGCTAGCGACCGATTTGCGCAACAACTGAATATTACAGGGGGGTGTTGTGTTCCTGCAGGCGTAGCTCCCTACAATCCGTGGGCTCTAGAGCATTTTACCCAAACCCAAGACCTGGATTCGGACCTAGTGGTAGTTGCCTATAGTGCAGGCTGTGTAGGTGCTTTAGGTTGGATTCCTATCTGGCAGCGGCAGCAGAAGACTATCAAAGCGTTGATTGCGATCGATGGCTGGCCCATCCCGTTTTGGCACAAATTCCCTCTTTATCGTGTCAGCCATGACTTTTATACCCATCGCACAACTCTTCGCTTAGGAGCTGGCCTGGAACAGTTTTACTGTGACCCGGCAGTGGAACATCGCCATCTGTGGACCGATCCAGAAACAGCTTGGGGATTCTGGAACAAGCTAGATAAGCCAAAGGAAACCCACAGGGCTACAGCCCTGGATTTCCTCCAGCGCGTCTTAAAACATCATTTGGAACTTTAACGGCTCAATGGGCAAACACTTGAGGCGTGAAGGTCCCGTGCAATCCATAGGGGACATGGTGTTTAAGCTTCAGACAGGCTATGGGGCCTTGGTCTAAGTAACGGGCATCTAGAATCACCACTTCCGTACGGTGCTCCTCACTGCGGTAGACAAAAGCAACCAACCAGCCATCATCCTCCTGCGTGGAGCCTGGCCGTGGAACAAATACAGGCTCACCGACAAATCCATCGGGAGCAAAGCTATAGACCTGTTGCACTTCTTTCTGGAAATCCATTTTGAGAATCGCCTGTAGCGGAGCATTTCCTTGGGTCGCGTCAATAGCGGCGACATAGGCATAACGATGAGGACGGCCTACCACGGAGGGATTCACCTGAGCAAACTCAGAGGAACGTTCTACTAAAATCCGAGAGGACAAACGACGAGCCTTGGGATCAATCTCAAAGCGCCAGATTTTCCCGGTGGGTAAGACGCTGAAATCTGTTTCGCGAAAATCTTTGCCTTCTTGGGTACTGAGATACTCTTCGTAGCGAATGCTATCAACAATCACTTTGCCCTGCTGTTCAAACGCATTGACATGATGGAAGACAAAGAAGGGGTCTGCTTCAATGGTAATTATTTCTCCACCGGACCGAGGAATCAGCAAAATACGGGTAGGCTGTTTGTCCGCAAATTTGAGGCACTCTCCTGCTGCTTTCAGGCCCAAGACAAAGGGCAGAGGGTCCAAAGTCATAGGATTCTGGAAAAGAATCCAGTAGTTTTCGGTATAAACAAAGTCATGGACAAAGGCAAAACCGGGGAAGGTATGGGTGCCATCGACCACAACCTGGCCATCTGGTTGGACGCGATAGAAACGTACGGTGGTTTGTAGTCCAGCCCGTACGCCAAAATTCATTAACTCGCCCGTCACTGGATCTAGTTTCGGATGGGCAGAGAAAGGTAATCCCTTCGCCAGGATTCCTCCCAGCTCGTCTAAGCCCAGGGTATCGAGCGTATCGGGTGTGAGCTGGTAGGGAGGAGCCGCTTCCCATAAAGCCCAAAGTTTACCTCCGTGGTAAATCACATTGGTGTTGGCTACATTTTTAAAGTTGAAGTCAAAAGCGTTATTCCAGAAACCACCAGGTTTGAGGGTGGCAAAAACGTTTTTATAGAGAATGCGGTCTTCTTTCGCTTCCTGTACATATTCTTCAGTGCGGACAAATCGGTTCTTGAAATGGGCTTTCCCTTGGTCAAAGCTCAGAGCACAGATCATGCCATCGCCATCGAACGGATGCTGATAAAAAACGCCCCCTCGGTCAAAACGGCCGGGGCCATTGCGAAATAAGGTACCGCGCAGCTCAAGCGGGATGGTACCTTCCACTTCGTCAATCGTGTAGTTATGCTCTTCCGCCAGGGTGCTATAGCCCCTACCCCAATTCATCGTGCGGTAAGAGCGTTCCTGAGTTTTCGAGGTAGCCTTCATGGGTTATCTGTTACGAAATATTGCAGATCTTAACAGATGGACCACACAGCAGAAGAAGCATTGCATGGCTATCATCCCCGCAAAGGCGGGAACTTATCTCTATCCACCCTGCCGCTGAGCGCTGAGTGAGCTTAAGTAGCAACTTTTTGTAGTAACACTGGACAGGAGGCATGAACGCGAACGTAGTCAGAAACCGAAGAGCCCAATAAGCGGTCTAGGTCTGGCAAGTTCTTGGCAATCGTGGGCCTGCGGTCTTCGCAGCCGAGAACGAGCAAGTCCGCATTGTTTTCTTGGGCAATACGGCATATCTCCACCCCTGGATTCCCGGCAGTATAAAAGGGCTTGTAGGCCACGCCTTGTTGACGAGCAAACTCGGCAGCTGTAGCAAGAATGAGGCTTTCTTCCTCAGGATTGACAATTTTGTCTATTTCCTTAGAACCTAGGGGTCTACTGCGTACGCGGATGAGGAACAGTTGTCCTCCAGGGATCTGTTTGACCAGATCAGTTGCAGTTTTGAGGGCTATTTTAGAAGCCATGGTGTCACTGACAGCTATGGCAATCCGATTCAGGCGATTGACATATAGCCCCTCGCGCAAGAGCATCATCGGGCAAGAAGCTCGCTGAAAGACATATTGACTGACAGAGTTTTTGAGGATAGCAACTACGTTATTCAATCCTCTAGAACCCATGAGCAGCAGTGAAGCATTGATCTCTTCCGCCACAGAGGACACGATATCTTTTGGATCTCCAGTCCTGAGGACTGTCTTGTAGTCATATTCAGGGCCCAAGGCCAACAGCTCTGTCGTTTTTTCAAGAATTTGCCTGCCTCGAACAAGAGATGCTGCTTGTTTTTCTCCCGAAAGAGCATTTCTAGCCACATGGAGCGCTGTAATGCGCGCACCACGGCTACTGGGTAAATTCAAGAGAACTTTTAGCATTTGAGCAGAAGCTTGAGAATCTTCTACAGCCAACAAAATGTTTTTGAGCAAGGTCATAGGTATGTATCAGTTTTCCTGATAAGTAGTGTAGCAGTGGTTTTACTTAGCCTCATCCAATCCAGTAATTGCGTCTTCTCTTATCAAATGAATTGTGTCGAGTAGACTAATTAAACTATAATGAACCTATGTGAATTGTGAATAAGGAGTTCTGCCATGACAGGTGGTCTCAGGTTTGGTTCTCTCTTTAAGATCCCTCTTTATGTGGATTTCACATGGTTTTTGGTATTTTTCTTAATTACCTCTAGCTATGGCAGCACGCTAAGTACTCAGTTTCCTCAGTGGGGCCCAGCTTTAGCTTGGGGCACGGGCATGATACTCAGCCTGTCCGTTTTTGCTTCTGTATTGCTTCATGAACTAGGCCATAGCATTGCCGCCCAAATCCAGGGAATCAAGGTCAAGTCTATTCACCTGTTCCTCTTGGGTGGTCTAGCCCAAATCGAAGAGGAGTCTAAAACCCCTTGGGGTGCCTTTTGGGTGGCTATTGCCGGCCCTCTAGTTAGCTTAGGCATTTTCCTGGCTATGGCAGCTCTACCTGTAGAGGCAAAATCTCCCTTCGGCGTCATTGTTAGTGGACTGGCCGTCACCAACTTCTTCTTGTGCGTGTTTAACTTATTGCCTGGACTTCCTTTAGACGGTGGCAACATCGTCAAAGCGATTATTTGGGGCATAACGGGCGACCAATATAAGGGGATTCAGGGTGCTGCTTTGGGCGGTCGCTTTATTGGCTGGGGCTTGATCGGTCTGGCCCTGTTCCCTGCTCTGCTGAGAGGGGATTTTAGCAACATCTGGTTTGCTGTTGTCGGTTGGTTTGTGTTGAGTACGGCCGGTCGCTATGAACTCTACGCCAAGACAGAAAGCCGTGTGCAGAGTTTAGTCGTTGAGAGTTCCATGGCCGTTCCTATTCGTGCCGTCCCCCAAACATTCTCTGTAGATCAGTTCGTCAAGAACTATCTAATCTCGATGCACGACCAGCCCTATCCTGTAGTTAATGAAGCCAATACGGTAATCGGTACGATTGGTCCGAATGAAATTCAGGCTCTAGATGAAACGATGTGGCCCAATGTCTCTGTTTCCGAGGTCATGTATCGCCTGGAAGGGCAAGATACAATCTCTCCTGGGCAATCTTTGGAAGAAGCCCTAAAGCGCATCAGAGCAAGGGGTTCGCAGTTCTTGGTGATGGTTCGTCCCAATGGAGAATTTATGGGATTTGTGACTGAAGAGCAGATGCAATCTCATCTGGTTAGACAGTTACAATTTTCTGGAGCCAAAGGCTAGAATCAAGCTCCAATAAAGCACTAAGTAAGCAAAGCGGGGGTTGCAGATAAAACTACCCCCGCTTTTTGCTGAGGATGCGTACTTCTACGGGCAACACCAATGCTGGAAGCGATGGCCGCTATTATTCTTATGGACCATACGCACTGTTAGCAATCCCTTTCTCCTCGATGGCTCTATGCAAAAACGATTGATTCGGCAAGTGAATGCATTTACAAAAACGCCCTTTTCTGGAAATCCGGCGGGTGTTGTTCCCGAAGCCGATGGCCTGACCGATGCTCAGATGCAGCACATTGCACGAGAGATGAACTGTTCTGAAACGGCTTTTGTTTTAACGCCGAAGAACCCCGAAGCTGACCTAAAAATTCGCTGGTTTACGCCAGCGACTGAAGTTGCCCTCTGCGGTCATGCAACGATAGCCACCTTCCATGTGCTCTCTGAAGAAGAACACTATCGTCTCGGTCCTGGAGCTTCCCAGATTCTTTATTTGGAAACGGAACAGGTTGGCATCTTGCCAATCACCGTGGATGCTCGTGGACCACGTCCCCAAATCTGGATGACCTTACCTACGCCTAAATTCGTGGAATTAACAGAGCAACAAGTGCAGGCTTTATTGCCGACTCTGGGACTAGAGCGATCAGATTTGTTAGCGATTCCAGTGGTTGTAGATCAAGACCAGGATGTACTTTTAGGGGTGAAAAACTTGAAGTTACTTCATCAACTGAAGCCGCAGATGTCAGAATTAAAAGCTTATAGCTTGGCCCAAAATTTTCGGGGAATCGATGTATTTACGATGCAGACTTTAGACCCTGGAAATGACGCCCATGCTCGATTTTTTGGTCCAGCCGTTGGCATTGAAGAAGATCCGGTAACTGGTTCGGTGAGTGGACCTTTAGCTTATTGGTTACAGGAGCAGGGATTAGTTAAAAAATACATGGTGGCTCTAGAACAAGGAGATATTCTCCATCGTTCAGGCCGCGTCATCGTAGATCTTTCTGTTGCTCAGCCCCGCATTGGGGGAGAAGCCGTTACGGTTATGAGGGGAGAGTTAGTTTTTTAACTTATCCCATCATCAGTAGTTCGGTTTTGCGACAGTATGTTGGGTGTATCAGGCAAACCAAAAGCTGTAATAGCTATAGCACAAGATAGCAAACCAAAATGAGCTTCCCAACCAATACGAGGTGGTGTCATGCTTACCTCTCCCTTCTTCTAAGGCTAGCCCTTCGCTATATTCTTCAATAGTCATGGTCATACTTCTAGAGTGTAAGTTTTTGCGCCGCTCATGCACTTCAACTCGATACGGTTCATGCTGATTAAAGACCATCCACAGAAATATTATGAGCGCAACCGTTCTTAAGGAATGATTGGGAATTGCTAATGTCCCTATAGCCAGTCCAGCAAGCTCTAACGCTCTTTCATCATTGTGGGAGAGAGATAATAGATTAAAAGCCGTCTGAGGTAGATGTAGCCTATGGTTGAGCCCCAAAAATGATACCAGCAGCGCAATAATCTCGCTGCACGCCAACCGTATCAAGGTAGTCAGTAAGCCAAAGAGCCTTTTGGCAGTGGGTATGCTGGGGCGATAGCTTCAAAAGTCAATCATAGCTGAGTGCTAGATGCTTAACTGTCGTGACTATCTAACATCAAAATCTGGGTTTCAGCTATGAAGAAGTAACTTCACTCCCTTTACCCCTGGTAGAAACAGCTGCATATTAGAGATAGCTTAGAGGATTTAAGCAATGTCGATCGCCCTGACACCTACTCAAGAACAGTTGCTCGATCGCCTTATTCGCACAGGTCGCTACAGCAGTGCTGCAGAGGTGCTGAGTGCCGCATTACAACTGCTTGAAGAACAAGAGCAGCACTATGAGCAATGGCTGGAGGAGACACGGCAAAAAGTCCAGGTTGGAATTGATGAGTTGGATCGCGGCGAAGGCTTGGATGGCGAAGTTGTGATCCAGCGATTGCGCGAGAAATTGCGGAATGCCCGTGCATCAGATTTATGAACCGCTACATTATTTCGCCAATCGCCAGCCGAGATCTAGAAGAAATCATCGACTACTTTACAAAACAGGATATCGATGCTGGAGAACGCTTCGTTGCGGAGTTCAACAAAAAATGTCGTAATCTGATGCAGTTCCCGAACCTGGGACGAAGTTATGCTGATCTTGCACCTTTGCTTAGAGGCATTTCTCTGGAAAAATACATCATCTTTATCTTTTACAAACCTGCTAACGATAGAATTGAAATCGTTCGGGTAGTAAGTGGTTATCGAGATTTGCCTGCATTGTTTTCGCTACCGGATGCCCCATGATGGTATTTGTTGCAGCTTATAAATCCAGCGGATAGGAGAGTAAAAGGGATTTAGGCTTCCTGAGCGTCAGCCGAACGGGGGTGCAGCCTTCCCGAAGGATGGGGGATCTCGAATTGCAAGAGAACTCAACAAATACGCGGTAATTGTTCACCGCTTAACATATCAACGATGCGTCGGGTGCCGATTCTACTGCGCATGGTCACAAGCGGTTGAGCGCCGACCTTCGTTTCCACGCGGCCAATTAGGCAAGCCTCCCTACCCAAAGGATGGGAACGAAGAATCGCCAAGGCTCGTTCCGCCTCAGCCTCTGGAACGAAAGCAACGAACCTTCCCTCATTGGCGACATAGAGAGGATCTAAGCCCAGAATCTCACAGGCCCCTTGGACATCTTCACGCACAGGAATAAGGTTTTCAGCGATGGTAATTGTGATACCAGCGGCCTCGGCAATTTCATTTAAAGCACTGGATAAACCGCCACGGGTCAAGTCTCGCATACAGTGAATTTCAATCCGGGCAGCGAGTAGTTCTAATACCAGACTGGCAAGCGGTGCTGAATCACTTTCAATCGTGCTCTCAAAGGCCAATCCCTCTCTAACCGCCATAATGGCGATGCCGTGACGCCCAATATCTCCATTCAGCAGCAGAACATCCCCTGGCTGGACACTCCGAGGTTCTATCCGTTGAGTATGTTCGACGATGCCAATGCCAGCAGTGTTGATAAAAATGCCATCTCCTTTGCCCCTATCCACCACCTTGGTATCGCCCGTAATAATCTGCACGTTGGCTTTCTGGGCAGCGTGCTGCATTGATTGCACTACCCGCCAAAGGGTCTCCATCGGCAGCCCTTCTTCCACGATGAATCCAGCACTGAGATAAAGCGGACGCGCTCCGCTCATCGCTAAATCATTAACCGTGCCGTTCACTGCGAGCGAACCAATATCACCGCCTGGGAAAAAGAGCGGTTGAACGACATAGGAATCGGTTGTAAAAGCAAATCGTCCACCCTGGAGGTTGAGCGTAGCGGAGTCATGGCGGGCCGAAAGCATCGGATTGCCAAACGTTGGCACAAACATTTCTTCAATCAACTGATGCATCAACTTCCCACCCCCCCCATGAGCCATCAAAATCTGGGGATAGCGCTCAATCGGGATAGGACAAGACAAGGAAAAGTCTTCGTTTTTTTCCATTACTGGTCATCGAGCTGCTTGGGCGTCATCAACCAAGCAAGTTTTCCGGTATTGTCCTGGATCTCCTCCCAGTGGTCAACCTGAAACTCTATACATGCCACCGCAGCCGTAGGCATTTGTCTATAGGCTCCAGTCAATTGCTCGACCAATTCTTCAAAGCCTGGATTGTGTCCTACCAGCAGCACACAGGAACTCCTGTCAGGGATCAGTCGCATGAGGGCGAGCAATTGATCCGAAGACGCACCGTAGAGGCTTTCGTCAAATTGAGGACTAAGGTCCAGTTGAGCCACTTGGATAACCGCTTCAATCGTCTCTTTGGCCCGAACCGCCGGTGAAGCAATGATTAGATCCGGCAGAAGCTTACGTTTTTTAAGCTCTTTTCCGATGCGTGGAGCGTCTTTTCTACCACGCGGTGCCAGAGGACGGTCAAAATCGAGCAATCCAAGATCATCCCGGCTCGATTTTGCATGGCGCAGAAGCAAGAGAGTTTTCATGGGTACCCCTTAGAATTCAGTTAGTTACTGATAGCGTTATGACTCAAGTTCAGGAGGCTCTGCGAGCAGATTCTTTTTCGAAAGCTTTAGCTCTTTCCACAACTTACGGATTTCAGCATACGCATCCTCTGCCGAGAGCTTATCTCCTGTTTGTAAAGCACAGAGCAGGTCAACCTTATTGGCAAATTCCTGCAAGTTGGCATTGAACATGTACTGGGCGAGCGTGGGCTCTCCCTGATAGGAGGCGAGAGGATTAAAAAACTCATCTTTGATGTTCATAAACATAAAACTAGATGAAAGTGTCAGCCTCATCCTAGCTTTCTCCCGATAGCTTGACACATTTACATTCCTCAATCTGTTTGGTCGGGTAGTCACGACTTTGTCTATAGTGATAACCTTTCAGGCTTTAGCCTCAATGTTAAACCTGCTCACAAGTTCTTCAAATTGTTGTTCTACTATAGGGCATGTAAAAAACAGGAAATACATCTTATAAAAATATTACAATTTATCGATTCTTAACTTTTTGGATAATCTTCTCTTAACCTTTAACCTTTTCACTTAGGAATTCTATCTTCTCTACAGAGAAAAGTTTATTGTTACAATTCATGCGCTTTCTAGCTATACAGCAATCGCTTAGGAAGTTACGATCTAAGCTACTGCTAAAGATAGATTGATTTCATATTTTTACATACTAGGATGAGGGGCGGACTTTTAAGACAGGGCTAATCTTATAGCTAAACCTACGACAGAACTGCCCCCTAAAAAAGCACCACTTCCTCAGTCGGTTGGTCAACAATCATCGACGGTTGTATTGACTGATTTTGAACAGATCTTTCGAGAGGCATTTATGTCAACTCCTACCGTAGAAAACAAGCAAGAAAACCTCTGCGATTATTCCCAGATGGATCTCTCAGATCCCCAGATCCTGCTAAACACCCTACAACAGTTGCGCCAGTTAGTTGTTCAAGAGGGAGACGAAATTTTTGATCAGTGGCAATCACACATCCAGCGACAAGCATTTCTCAAGAGCGGTCTGAATCTTTCCTACTATTTGGCATTGCGGCGACACGATTTGCGCCCGCTCCAAATGGCTTTAACTCCTTGGGGATTATCTTCTCTAGGGCGACTCGAAGCCCGTGTCTTGCCCAATCTCGATGCCGTCATTGCCACGCTGCAATCCGTGTCTCAGACCGATGCGGATTCGAGAGTTAGCCGTCCTTCAATCGAGGCATTCTTTGAAGGAGATCATTTACTGGAGCAACATACAAAAGATCTGTTTGGCAAGCGCTTGAGCAATCGTCGGGTCAGAATCATGGTCACCTTGCCAACAGAGGCGGCGAGTGATTATGAGTTCGTGCGGAATCTGATCCAGAGAGGAACGGATTGTGCCCGCATTAATTGCGCCCATGATTCGGTTGCCGAGTGGTCAGTCATGGTTGATCATATCCATCAGGCAGAAGCTGAAACGGGAATTTCCTGCAAAATTCTGATGGATCTCGGTGGACCGAAACCGCGCATCGGCATAGTAATTGCGCCAGATTCTAAACAACTCATCTTTCGGGGCGACTCGCTCCTACTTACCCGTGACCTGCCGACAACCAATGACTCTGACAGTTTCCAGGCAAATTGCACATTGCCTGAAGTGCTGGATCAGCTTCAAGTCAACACTAGAGTTTGGATTGATGATGGTCATATTGGTGCGTATGTTGAGTCGATCAGCGATAGAGGGGTATTGCTACGCATCACCGATGCCGCTTTGAAAGGGAGTAAACTTCGCCCTGACAAAGGACTCAACTTCCCCGATACCCATCTCAAGCTCTGTCCGCTCACCGATAAAGATTACCAAGACCTCGATTTTGTCGCGACCCATGCCGATATTGTGGGCTACTCTTTTGTTCAAGAAGCTGCAGATATTGAACTATTGCAGCGGGAGTTATCGGCTCGATGTTCACAAGTCCCAGCAATCGTGGCCAAGATCGAAACTCTGCAAGCGGTGCGCCATCTTCCAGAATTGATTGTGCAAGCGGCGGGCCAGCAGCCCTTTGGCATCATGATTGCGCGAGGCGATCTGGCCGTGGAGATTGGCTACCAACGACTTGCCGAAATCCAGGAAGAGATTCTCTGGCTGTGTGAGGCGGCTCATGTACCCGTAATCTGGGCAACTCAAGTATTAGAAACGCTCGTAAAGAAGGGAATTCCTTCCCGCGCTGAAATGACGGATGCTGCCATGTCGGAACGGGCAGAGTGCGTCATGCTCAATAAGGGTCCGTTTGTTGCGGAAGCCATCACGATCTTAGACGACGTTTTGACGCGCATGCAGGAGCATCAGATGAAGAAAACTCCTCAATTACGTGCGCTACATGCTTGGAGATAGATCTTGGAACGCTATGGGAACAAGTCCAAACGGATCCAGAGTTGTCGCGCTACACGTTGAGTCCGACTGTTCATTTCTAAACAGATGGTTGTTACTCTTCCAATTGGTGTTGTACCTGCAAGCCAGCCGGATTCCGTATTTGTCTGAAAATAGTCACTTCATTCATCGGCTCTAGGGTTGAACAAACGGATTTCAGTTTGAGTTTCAGAATCATTCCCCGTGAGCTATGTGCCTTTGCGGAGGTTACAAGAGCGACAGGCGAGGGCTAGATTCGATTCAGCATCAGCCTCACCTCGGCTGATTGGGATAATATGCTCTACTTCAAAGGGAAAATTGAAGACCAGTTCAGGCGCATGGCAATATTCACAGTGATGAGCAGCACGATCGGCAATCCGAGTGTAAAGCGGATTCATGGATTCAGTTGTTGCACTAAGGCGGCGGATCGGGCTGTCGCGGCTTTCAATTCAGCTTCAACCAGGCTATCCAACTCTGTTTGTTGCTCTGAAGGCAGGGTTTCGCCTCGATCTCGTGTGGCTCGCCAGAGGTCCATGAGTTCTGATAATCGCTTTTGCTGCACAGCACTAAAGAACCAGTCAGCACGGAAGCTTTGAATCACCATGAGCGTATCAAATTCATCACTGTCTAACTGAGCAGCTAGAGCGTCCAACGCTTCACCCGCAGTTTTGCCAAGCGATTTCTTATCTCCAGCAATCGCTTGATAAATCCGTTCTCCATTTGCATCCGAAGTGGGTAAAATCGCAACCGTAGTCATAAGTTCATGTACGCCTTTTGCTTCGCCATTATTATAGTTGACTCAATCTTACCAGACCCTGTGCAGACCTCCTCCTCGCCAGTGAAGTTCAGGTTCTTCTATTGCCGATAGCGATAGTAGGCAGCACAGGCTCCCTCTGAAGAAACCATCGGGGCCCCCAAGGGATTCTCCGGTGTGCAGCGGTTACCAAAGGCAGGACATTCATAAGGTTTTTTTATCCCTTGCAACACAAGTCCACTGATACATTCTGATTCCTGCTGATTAGGCTCTACCTCGATTTCAAAGCGA
The DNA here is from genome assembly GCA_038245785.1 of Gloeobacterales cyanobacterium. Taxonomy (GTDB): domain Bacteria; phylum Cyanobacteriota; class Cyanobacteriia; order Gloeobacterales; family PMM-0068; genus Sivonenia. The sequence continues at coordinate 39,637 of JBBRSB010000008.1, forward strand.
TGTTCTGCATCGAATTCAGCATATTTTTCACGCAACCCTAACCCACTTGCAGAAATCTCTCCAATCCCACGCCACTGACGAGGGACTATTTCAAATACTTCACGCATTAGTTGTTGCGCTGTTTCATTTCCCAGGCGACGGACAGAACGGGCATATTGATTCTCTACTTGCGCTATTCCTGACTCTAGTTGCTTGATGCACAGATATATTCCTTGCAGAATATCTAAGGGTTCAAAACCTGTAACGACAATAGGAACTTGATATTTTTGGACAATCGGTTCGTACTCGCTATATCCCATTACGGCACAGACATGTCCAGCCGCTAAAAATCCTTGAATACAGTTATTAGGGGAAGAAAGAATCGCTTCTATGGCAGGAGGAACAAGGACATGAGATACCAGCATCGAGAAGTTTTTAAGATCCTGCTGGTGAGCTTGATAAACAGTCATCGCCGTGGCAGGAGCGGTAGTCTCAAATCCGACGGCAAAGAAGACCACCTGCTTGTCAGGATGAGCTTGGGCAATTTTGAGGGCATCCAGCGGTGAGTACACTATACGAATATCACCACCCCTGGCTTTAACAGTAAGCAGGTCTTTCTCTGAACCCGGTACCCGCAACATGTCCCCAAAAGAGCAGAGGATAATTTCCGCTCGTTCAGCAAGAGCGATCGCCTTATCAATCAATTCAATAGAGGTGACACAGACGGGGCAACCAGGACCATGAATGAGATTGACTTCTTTGGGTAACAACTCATCCAAGCCAAATTTCACAATTGAATGCGTCTGTCCGCCACAGACTTCCATGATCTTCCAGGACTGAGTTGTAATCTGGGCGATAGCCTGGGCATATTGTTGCGCTGATTGAGCATCACGGTATTCATCTACAAATTTCATAGCGTTGTCCGTCTATTAGCCCGCAAGATCACCCACATAGATGCCCAAGGCTTGGGCCGTTTGAATAAGAAAATTATGGGGGTCCACGGGCAGTGGGCTCTGCTCGATTACTTCTTTTAGCGGCACATCCACAACCTGTCCATTTTGCCAAGCGACCATGCGGTCATATTTCTCTTGAGCAATAAGGTCTACTGCCGCTTTGCCAAAGGTTGCTGCCACCAAACGGTCTAAAGCTGAGGGGATGCCTCCCCTTTGCGTGTGGCCCAAGACAGTTACCCGGACTTCCGGCTTAGTCTCTAAACCACTCTGCTTAATCTGGTCAGCAATATAGTGTCCAATTCCGTCTAGATGAAGTCTTTCCTTCTCTTTTTCGAGTAGTATTCCTGGATTTGGTTTCACCCCTTCTGCGACCACAATCATCGCAAATTCCCGTCCCCATTTATCCCTCAGCTCTGCGATGTGACGATACACCTGGTCCAGCGAATAAGGGATTTCAGGGATCAAAATGGCATCTGCGCCCCCGGCAATCCCCGCGTGCAGGGCGAGATACCCAGCTTGTCGGCCCATGACCTCCACAATCATTACCCGGTCATGACTGGCTGCCGTGTAGGTCAAGCGAAAGAGGGAATCGGTAACGGTATTGACAGCGGTATCAAACCCCAGAGAGCGCTCAGTAAGCGCTACATCATTATCAATTGTCTTCGGTACAGCTACCAGATTCCAGCCCCCTGCTTGAGCAAGCTGGCGAAAAATTTTTAAACTGCCATCGCCACCAATCGCAATCAAAGCATCTAGTTCCAAAGCCCGGTAGCCTTCTGTGACCGCTTCATCGAAAGGGTCTCCGCCGCTGACCGTTCCCAGAAAAGTTCCACCCATACTGAGCAAGGGGTCTATGCCATGAATATCCATACCGTGCAGCGTCAAGGCAGCGGTTTTGGGAGGACGGGCACGTAGCCCTTGGGTGGCATGGGAAATACCGATTACATCCCAGTCGTAGGTTAGCTTGGCGTGATAGACCACCGCCCGAATCACGCCATTCAATCCAGGACAATCTCCTCCACTGGTAAGAATGCCAATTCGTTTATGTCCCATCGAATCTCCCCACACAGGTTAGTTATTTAAACAGGTCTGTAGCTCTGGAGCGCACGCGTATACTGGGCCCGCTCGAAGGCACTCGGGTCTGGGCAATTTTTCTGACTCATACTCCCCTGCAACTGCCGAACGGAGCTATATTCATGCTCCTCCATCCAAGCTTGCATTTCCTCTTCAATCACCCGAATCTGACTAATGCCATGCCTGAGAAGCACCGAACAAAGCATGGTGACTTGAGCCCCGGCCATGAGCATCTTCAGGGCATCGGTAGCTTTATGAATGCCGCTGGTAGCCGCTAAATCAGTCTGAAGGTGGCCATAGAGAATGGCAATCCAACGCAAAGGTAAACGCATGGAATGGGGCGTACTCAAAAGTACATTCGGCTCGACTTCCAGGGTTTCAAGGTTGATATCCGGCTGATAAAAACGATTGAACAGCACCAGAGCATTGGCGCCTGCTGCATCCAGACGCTTAGCCATGTGGGCCATATTGCTGAAATATGGACTGAGTTTGACGGCGACAGGAATCGTCACCACCGATTTGACCGCTTTCAGGATATCCAGATAGGTCTGCTCAACTCCTTCCCCGGTCAATTCCATATCCGTAGGGACATAGTAGATATTCAGTTCCAGGGCATCGGCCCCGGCTTGCTCAATTTGGCGGGCATAGTCTGTCCAACCGCCGACGGTCGAACCATTGAGACTGGCGATGATTGGAATGTCTACCGATGCTTTCGCTCTCTGAATATGTTCTAAATACTCTTCCGGTCCAACATGGAATAGGGCAGGTTCTGGAAAATAGGTCAGCGATTCCGCAAAACTTTCTGTTCCATAGGTCAAATGATGGTGTAGTTCATAGCGTTCAAGACGCAACTGCTCTTCAAAGAGCGAATGCATGACCACGGCTGCTGCCCCTGCTGCTTCCATCCGCTTGATATTGTCGATTTCTTCTGAAAGTGGAGAAGCCGAGGGCACAAGGGGCGTACGCAACGTTAAGCCCATATAGGTCGTTGTTAGATTCATTCGGGCTGTCCCCCTTCTGTAGGAACTTGAACACCACGGGCCGCTAGATATTCGTACAAATGCCAGTGGTCCGCCACATCTTGCTGGGCTTCTTTGAGTAACTGTTTAGCCACGGCTGGACTGCTCTTGGTCAGCATTTTGAAACGGTTTTCTAGGTATAGATATTTTTCAAGAGGGATTTTCGGGGAGCGCGAGTCTAGCTGTAAAGGATTTTCTCCTCGCTCGGCTCGGCCCGGATGAAAACGATAGAGCAACCATTGACCTGAATTGACGGCGGCTTTCTGGTTTTGCATAGCCGTAGCCATGTTGATGCCGTGAGCAATGCAGTGGGAGTAGGCAATGATCAGCGATGGGCCTTCATAGGCTTCCGCCTCCAAAAAGACTTTGAGGGTATGTTCATCCCGTGCTCCCATGGCAACACTGGCCACATAGACATTGCCATAGGTCATCGCCATCAGGCCCAAGTCCTTTTTGGGCGCAGGCTTACCGCCCGCAGCGAATTTAGCAACTGCAGCCCGAGGGGTTGCTTTGGACATTTGCCCACCCGTGTTGGAATAGACTTCCGTATCGAGGACAAGAACATTGACGTTGCGACCACTGGACAGCACATGGTCTAAACCCCCAAAGCCAATGTCATAGGCCCAGCCATCCCCACCAATGATCCAAACACTTTTCTTGACCAGCAGGTCGGCCAGGCTTAGGAGCTGTTTGGCTTCTTCGGAATCTAGGGTTTGTAATCTCTGCTTAAGGACCGCTACCCGCTCCCGTTGCTCGTAGATATCTGCTTCATCTTTTTGCTCTGCAGACACAATGGCTTGAACCAGATCATCACCCAACGCCCCAGACAATTTCTTCAGCAGCTCCACCGCGAATTCTTTCTGCTTATCAATTGACAGACGGAAACCCAGCCCAAATTCGGCATTGTCTTCAAATAAGGAATTGGACCAGGCTGGTCCCCGTCCTTCCGCATTCTTCGTCCAGGGTGTAGTAGGTAAGCTGCCTCCATAAATAGAAGAACAGCCCGTGGCATTGGCCACCACCATCCGGTCGCCAAACAGTTGGGAAGCCAGTTTGATATAAGGCGTTTCTCCACAGCCCGCACAGGCCCCAGAAAATTCAAACAGCGGTTCTTGCATCTGCTGCTGGCGAATCAGCGTTGTATTTAAGTCACGACGGTCCGGGTTGGGCACGCTCAAAAAGAAGTCCCAATTTTCCCGTTCCGGCTCTCGTAGGGGAGCTTGCGCCTGCATATTAATCGCTTTCAGCGAAGGAATAGATTTATTTTTCGCCGGACAGACATCCACACAAATTCCACAGCCCGTGCAGTCTTCCGCCGCCACTTGAATCGTGAACTTCAGTCCCTGCCAGTCATGGTCGTGGGCCTCTGCCGATTTAAAGGTTGCAGGTGCTCCCTCTAAGACCCCAGGCTCATAGACCTTACCCCGAATCACACTGTGGGGGCAGACCATCACGCACTTACCGCACTGGATACAAACATCTGGATCCCAGACCGGAATTTCCTGGGCAATATTGCGTTTTTCCCATTGGGCCGTTCCCGTGGGAAAGGTTCCATCCACAGGTAAGGCGCTGACAGGCAGGGTATCCCCCTGGCCGGAAATCATTTTGCCTAGAACGTCCCGCACAAATGCAGGGGCATGATCGGACACCGGCGCATGTAGAGACGCGAAATTTCGCGTCTCTACGGTGCGTTCCGGGATTTCTACGGCGAATAGACGTTCCAACGTCTGGTCCACCGCATTCAAATTCATCTGAACGATTTCATCGCCTTTCTTGCCATAGGTCTTTTGGATGGACTGTTTAATTTCGGAAATCGCTCCGTCTCTAGGCAAAATGCCCGCAAGGGCAAAGAAACAAACCTGCATCACGGTGTTGATCCGTCCGCCCATCCCACTTTCACGGGCCACTTTATGGGCATCAATTACATAGAATTTCAGATGCTTGCTAACCAGCTGCTCTTGCATCGTTTGCGGCAGATGATTCCAGATTTCATCCGGTCCGTAGGCCGTATCTAGTAAAAAAGTCCCTCCTTCTACAAGGGGTTGCAGCATATCAAAGCGCTCAAGGAAGACAGACTGGTGACAACCTACAAAATTGGCTCGACTCACCAGATAGGTGGAATGAATCGGCTCAGGTCCGAACCGCAGATGGGAAATCGTGACCGAACCTGATTTCTTGGAATCGTAGACAAAATAGCCCTGGGCATAGTTATTCGTCTGTTCGCCAATAATTTTGATTGAATTCTTATTAGCGCCTACCGTGCCATCAGAACCAAGACCATAGAACACACAGCGGACTACATGATCCGCTTCCGTCGAAAATTCTGGGTCGTAGGGCAGGCTGGTATGACTGACATCATCGTTAATGCCAATCGTGAAATGATTCTTAGGATATTCCTGCGCAAGATTATCAAAAACCCCCTTGATCATGGCTGGGGTAAATTCTTTGGAGGATAGACCATAGCGCCCACCAACGATCCCCCCTTGATCCCCCCTTAGCAAGGGGGGAAAAGTCCTTGAAGCCTTATAGTTCTCTCTCTCTAGGGGGGTCTCATAAATCGCCATCGCACAGTCTAAATAAAGCGGTTCCCCGATACTGCCAGGCTCTTTGGTGCGGTCAAGAATAGCAATTGCCTTAGTCGTCTCAGGCAAAGCTGCGACAAACCGCTCTCTGTCAAAAGGTCGATATAGCCGTACTTTGATCAGGCCGACCTTTTTACCCCTTTGGTTGAGAAAGTCCACGGTTTCCTGGACGGCTTCACAGCCAGAACCCATGAGCACGATCACCCGTTCTGCATCAGGTGCTCCGTAATATTCAAACAGTCGATAGTGTCGCCCTGTTAGCTGCCCAAACTGATCCATAGCCCTTTGGGTAATCTCTGGGCAGGCAGCGTAGAAAGGGTTCACCGTTTCCCGCGCCTGGAAGAATACATCTGGATTTTGGGATGTGCCCCGCAACACAGGGTGATCTGGGGAGAGAGCCCGGGCACGATGTTCCAGAATCCGCTGCGGATCGATCATCGCCCGCAGGTCATCGTCGGATAGCCGTTCGATTTTGGCAATCTCATGGGAGGTGCGGAAGCCATCAAAGAAATGCAAGAACGGAATCCGAGACTCCAGCGTGACCACTTGGGCAATCAGGGCAAAATCTTGAGCTTCCTGCACGGAGGCCGAACAGAGCAGGGCAAAACCTGTCGCACGGGTAGCCATCACATCACTGTGGTCCCCAAAAATAGAAAGGGCCTGTGTGGCCACTGAACGCGCTGCCACATGAAAGACCGTGGGCGTCAATTCCCCAGCAATCTTGTACATATTGGGAATCATCAACAGCAGTCCCTGCGATGCTGTGAACGTAGTAGCCAGCGAGCCGGTTTGCAGAGCACCATGCATGACCCCGGCGACACCCCCTTCTGACTGCATCTCTACTACTGAGGGGACGGTGCCCCAGAGGTTGGGCTTGCCTTCAGCAGCCCAGGCATCCGCCCACTCCCCAATTGGAGTGGATGGAGTAATCGGATAGAGGGCAATTACTTCATTCAAGCGATAGGTGACAGAGGCCACGGCCTCATCCCCATCCAAAGTCGCAAAAATCCTTTGCTGCAAAATACCTGTGCTCATCATTAAGATGCCTCTTGTCAGAGCTGCTATTTCGTCTTTTGCGTATCATCGGCACGTTGCTTCACCCTCTATATCTATCTAAATGCTCCTCAGGGTTAACTATTTGGCATATTTCTTAGCGTTTCTGCTAGCTTAATTTTTGTAAATCAACTCGACTTTTAATTTTGGCTATGGTCAGAATCGAAAAGTAATTGGCCAGAGAGCTAATAGAACCCCCGGCTATCGCCGTCCCCCTTACCTTGGGCTAACGTGTACACAGATCTTGGATAAATTTGATGTTGCTGCATTTCGCCCCCCTGCCCCCCAATTCTGGGGGTTTCTGACCTCAAAGTCCCCCAAAGTTGGGGGATTTAGGGGGCGGTTCAGATCATTATTTTTTAGGATGGGATATGCAGGCTTCTACCATCGACAAAAAACCTATAGTTAGCCCTGATAAACGCTACAAAATACTCGATGCCACGATTAAGCGCTATCAGTATCAGCAAGATGCCCTGATTGAAGTGCTGCACAAAGCACAGGGACTCTTTGGCTGTCTGAATGATGACCTGTTACGCTACGTTGCTCATAGTCTGAAGCTACCGCCTAGCCGCGTTTATGGCGTTGCCACCTTCTATCACCTCTTCTCTCTTACACCAAAAGGGCTTCATCAGTGCGTGGTCTGTCTGGGTACGGCCTGCTATGTCAAAGGGGCTGCTGCGGTAATGGGAACGCTTGAACAGCAAACCCATATCCATGCAGGAGAGACCACTCCTGACGGAAAGCTCTCACTTCTGACGGCCCGTTGCATAGGGGCTTGTAGCTTAGCTCCAGTGGTCGTTATTGACGGAGCGGTGTCAGGATATCAAACGCCAGAGTCAGCCCGTGAGCGCCTACAAGAAGTGCTTGAGACTCCAGCTCCCATTCCAGTTTTGGATTAGGCCCCTCTAATCATCAGGTTTCAGATTTTTATTGCTCACAAGTTCCTCAAATTTCCTGCCTAATCTGCAAGGTAAGGAGAGAACCCTCAATGGCACATTTATCCTTTGTAAACGTTCCCGCTATCTTTCGCTATAGCAGTTCAAGCGTAACTCTAGCGAGTATCTTGAGCATCGTTATGCTGGGAGGAACAGCGTCTATGCCAGCGTGGTCAGCGCCCATTCCTTCACTCGCGGCTATAAGCTCCGTGACTCAAATGAACGCTGAGGATTTCTATAACCGAGGCATTGATGAGATTAAGACAGGAAAAGTGAAGGAAGCGATTGATGATTTCTCCCAGGTCCTTCTCATCAATCCTAATCATGCCGCAGCGTTTTTCAATCGGGGTTCAGCCTATTCTCAAAATGGAGATAAGCAGAAAGCACTGGAAGATTTTAATCAGGCCATCCGCCTCAGTCCCTACTCGACGGCTGCCTATGATGGTCGGGCCTATGTGCGCAAGTCCCTGAAAGACTTCAAGGGCGCCATAGAAGATTACACCCAGATGCTGCAGATCACACCCTTTGATGCCGGGGTCTACTACAAAAGGGGGCTAGTCCACTACAGACTAGGAGATCAGCAGAGTGCTCTGGAGAATTTTAAGGAAGCTATCCGTATCCAGCCAAGCTTCATTCAGCAAATTACGGGACATCTAGTCACCGTCGCTATTATTCGCACCTCTGAGTTGGGAGATTACGAGGGCGCACTTGAGGACTTCTCCTTTCTCATTCATTTCAATCCCTCTGATGCCCAAGCCTATAGCGGTCGGGCCATCATACGCGCGGGACTAGGGGATAAGAAAGGGGCTGTGGAAGATTACACTCAAGCCATTCGTTTCAACCCGCTTGGCACAAATGCCTATTTAAAACGGGGCCAGATTCTTTCTGAACTAGGAAATAAGCGAGGAGCCTTGAAAGATTTACGCAACGCCGAACGTCTTTTTGTCATAGCCTCCTCTGCAGAAACGGATCCTCCCCTTCGAGATTTCTATCAAGAGATGCTGAAAGAAACTCGGAGCCTGCTTAGAAAACTTCAACGCTAGGTTGTCAACATGGATCTTGCTGAACTTTTGAACATTGCAGAACAAGAACGTCAGGCTGAAAAGAGCATCCATATTCGTTGTTGTATGGCGGCAGGTTGTCTGTCTTCTAATTCCTTAGCGGTCAAACAGCGCCTTGAACAAGCGGTTACAGAAGCTGGTTTAGACAGTAGCGTGCAGGTCACTGGAGTCGGCTGTATGCGTCTATGCTGTCAGGGTCCTCTGGTTCAAGTTGATGGAGCAGGGGAGCGTGTAGCGACGGAGGACCTTACCCCTCTACAGTGCGAACTGATGACCCAACTCTACGAGAAGGTCACCCCCACCGACGCCCCTTCGATTGTGGCGGCATTGGAGGGAGGTACGGCCACCGCCCAACAGGGCGACCTTACACACCCATTTTTTACCCGTCAGCTGCCGATTGTGCTGGAAAATAGCGGCAAGATTGACCCTGAGCGCATCGAATCCTATATAGCCGCCAACGGCTATCAGGCGCTCCAGCGTGTTTTACAAGAAATGACGCCCTCAGAAGTGGTGAATAGCATTACTCGTAGTGGTCTGCGGGGACGGGGTGGAGCTGGTTATCCGACGGGGCTGAAATGGGCAACCGTAGCCAAGGCGACTAACCCACAAAAGTATGTCATCTGCAATGCCGATGAGGGCGATCCTGGGGCCTTTATGGACCGCAGCGTTTTAGAGAGTGACCCCCATCGGGTGCTGGAAGGGATGGCGATTGCGGCCTATGCCGTGGGCGCGAACCAGGGTTACATTTACGTCCGCGCTGAATATCCTCTGGCCATTAGTCGCTTAGAAACCGCTATCCGGCAGGCCAAGCAACAGGGGCTTCTGGGCAGTCAAATCTTTGAATCCCCCTTTGACTTTCGAATTGACCTGAGGATGGGGGCAGGTGCTTTTGTCTGCGGAGAAGAAACAGCGTTGATGGCTTCTATTGAGGGGAAGCGCGGTTTACCGAGTCCTCGCCCACCCTATCCAGCAGAATCAGGGCTCTGGGGATGTCCAACCCTAATTAATAACGTCGAGACCTATGCCAATGTGCCCACGATTCTGCGCAAGGGAGCGGACTGGTTTGCCAGTATCGGGACGGAGAAAAGTAAAGGGACCAAGGTCTTCTCGCTGACGGGCAAAGTGCGCAATACAGGTCTGGTCGAAGTGCCCATGGGCACAACCCTGCGTCAGATTGTGGAAGAAATGGGAGGCGGGGCCCCGGATGGCAATGCTGTCAAAGCGGTGCAGACAGGCGGTCCTTCTGGCGGCTGTATCCCCACGGATGCCCTGGATACGCCCGTTGACTACGACTCTCTGCTCCAACTGGGCTCGATTATGGGTTCCGGTGGCATGATTGTCATGGACCAGAGCAACAACATGGTAGAAGTCGCCCGCTTCTTTATGGAATTCTGCATGGATGAATCTTGCGGTAAATGCATTCCCTGCCGTGCGGGTACCGTGCTGATGTATCGACTTTTAACCAAAATCCATGAGGGTAAGGCATCTCATGCAGACCTGGAACAGTTGGAATCGCTCTGCCCGATGGTGAAAGAAACCAGTCTCTGTGGGTTAGGCCAATCTGCCCCAAACCCGGTGCTGAGCACCCTGCGCTATTTCCGGGATGAATATCTAGCCTTGATTCAAGACCACCGCTAATTCTATGGAGAAAAATCACTATTCCCCTTGCTCAACTGCTCAACAGACGGTCTACCTTGTCTATAGGAAACAATGATGGCAGTTAAAACCTTAACCATAGATGACCAAATGGTCAGTGCCCGTGAGGATGAGACCCTTCTAGAAGCGGCACGGGAGGCGGGGATTGATATTCCTACTCTCTGCTATCTCGATGGAGTGTCTGCAGTAGGGGCCTGTCGGCTCTGTTTGGTGGAAGTAGCAGGCAGCAGCAGACTCCAGGCAGCCTGTGTCACCAAGGTCGCTGAAGGGATGGAAATTCGCACAAATACGGAACGACTACAGCAGTATCGCCGCATGATTGTCGAAATGCTCTTTGCAGAAGGCAATCACATCTGCTCCGTCTGTGTTTCTAACGGTCATTGTGAATTACAGGATATGGCTGTCACCGTCGGGATGGACCATGTGGATTTTGAATACTTCAATCCAAGCCGTCCGATGGACCTTTCCCATGAACACTTTGGCATGGACCACAATCGCTGTATCCTTTGCACACGCTGCATTCGTGTCTGTGATGAACTCGAAGGAGTCCATACCTGGGATATGGCCGGTCGAGGCACCCACGCTCATGTGATTACAGACCTGAATCAGCCCTGGGGAACCTCTCCAACCTGTACTTCCTGCGGCAAATGTGTAGAAGCCTGTCCCACAGGGTCCATTTTCCACCAGGGATCTAGTGTGGGAGAAATGGTCCATAACCGTTCCCGCATCGAATTTATTGCCACGGCAAAGAAGAAAAAACAATGGCTCGTCTAAAACTAGCAACGGTATGGCTGGGAGGCTGTTCTGGCTGTCATATGTCCTTTCTGGATCTAGACGAATGGCTCTTTGATTTAGCGGCCCAAGTGGACCTGGTCTTTAGCCCTTTTGCCGATGTGAAAGAATATCCAGAAAATGTGGATGTGGTTTTAGTCGAAGGTGCCGTTGCCAATGAAGACAATCTTCACCTGATCCAAACCGTCCGCAAGCGCTCGAAAATCTTGGTTTCCTTCGGCGACTGTGCTGTAACTGGCAATGTCACCGCTTTGCGCAATCCCTTAGGCAGTGCGGAACCTGTACTTCAACGCTGTTATGTCGAGGCAGCAGCGCTCCAAGCCCAGATTCCAAATGAGCCTGGCATTGTACCGGTCTTATTAGACCGGGTAATCCCTGTGCATCAAGTTATCCCCGTGGACTTTTACCTGCCGGGTTGTCCACCGCCAGCTTCCCGGATTCGAGCGGTCTTAGAGTCCTTACTAAAAGGGGAAAAACCTCATTTAGAAGGACAGGATATTAGGTTTGGATAGCCCATAGCAAACCTGCAACCCAACAAGGAGACACTTATGTCTCAGCGCATTGTGATCGATCCTGTCACCCGCATTGAGGGTCACGCTAAAATCACCATTTACCTTGATGATGCCGGAGCAGTAGCGGATGCCCGTTTTCATGTGACGGAGTTTCGAGGATTTGAAAAGTTCTGCGAGGGTCGCTCTCTCTGGGAAATGCCAGCTATTACGTCCCGCATCTGTGGCATTTGCCCGGTTAGTCATTTGCTAGCCTCTGCTAAGGCTGGGGACCGAATTCTCTCCGTCACCATTCCACCCGCCGCTGTCAAACTGCGCCGGATTATGAATCTGGCCCAGATTATCCAATCCCATTCCCTCAGTTTCTTTCACCTCAGCGCTCCAGATTTACTCTTGGGCCTGGATAGCGATCCTGCTTCCCGCAATGTATTTGGTCTGATCGCCGCTGAGCCGGAACTGGCACGAGGGGGTATTCGCCTGCGCCAGTTTGGTCAAGAGATTATTGAAATCCTCGGTGGTCGTAAGATTCATCCCTCTTGGGCGGTTCCAGGGGGGGTACGAGAACCTCTAACCGAAGAGGGACGCTTCCATATTCGGGACCGCATTCCTGAAGCGCAGGCTACCGCCCTAAACGCTATCGACCGATTTAAACGCCTACTGGATGACTACCAGCAAGAAACCGAAGTCTTTGGTAACTTCCCCAGTTTATTTATGGGTTTGGTCACTGCCGATGGAGCTTGGGAGCACTATGACGGCTATCTCCGCTTTATGGATAGCGAAGGGAACATCCTGGCCGATGGACTCGACCCAACTCGCTTTGAAGAATTCCTTGGGGAAGCGGTCGAACCCTGGTCCTATCTAAAATTCCCCTACTACAAACCTCTCGGCTATCCAGCAGGTATGTATCGCGTTGGTCCCCTGGCCCGTCTTAATATTTGCACCCATATTGGCGTGCCCTTGGCAGACCAAGAGTTAAGAGAGTTCCGCGACCGAGGGAAGGGCACGGTCCTTTCTTCCTTTTTCTATCACTACGCGCGACTGATCGAGATTCTGGGGAGCATTGAACACATTGCTCAACTTCTGGATGACCCCGATATTCTTTCGAGCCATCTCCGTGCCCATGCGCGTATTAATCAGTTAGAAGGAATTGGCGTCAGTGAAGCGCCCCGTGGCACGCTGTTTCATCACTATCACGTAGATGAAAATGGCTTGATGAAAAAGATAAACCTGATGATTGCCACGGGACAAAATAACCTAGCGATGAATCGTATTGTGACCCAGATTGCCCAACATTACATCCACGGTCCCGAAATTCCTGAGGGAATGCTGAATCGTGTTGAAGCGGGTATTCGTGCCTTCGATCCCTGTCTCAGTTGTTCAACTCATGCCGCAGGTCAGATGCCATTGCACGTTCAATTAATTGCAATGGATGGCAGCTTACTGGATGAGGTCTGGCGCGATTAATAGTTTTCTAAACAACAGCAGCAGCGCTAAAAATTTCAAAATAGATGATTGCTCGTCTATAGGAGAGAATTCATCATGCGGAACACTGATCCAAGAGAAACTTTTCAAATAGTCAAAAGGTATAATTTGTATTGCTTTTCTATCACGGGATACAGATGAGCCGCGCTATCTGGTCATCGGCATGATCGAAGGTAAGTACTGGTCTGCCGTAATCACTTATCGCCGTGAACGCATCCGTCTGATCTCGGTCAGACGTTCAAGACCAGAGGAGATTAAACTTTATGAAAGCTTCTGATTTCGACAAGCGTTTCGACGAGGGCGAAGCGGATATGACTACGGTGAGAGCCCAAGGTGAACGCTCTAAACTGCAACTAAGTCTAGTTGCAATGTGGGCCTAAAGATCAGGTAATAGAGTCAAGCATGACAAAGGGGAATGGCTCATAAAGAAAAGCTGCTGAAACGGCTACTCAGTGAACCCAAAGACTTTAGCTGGGAAGACCTCGTAACACTTCTGTCATGGCTAGGTTTTGAGGAAGCCAGCACGGGTAAAACAGGGGGGTCACGGAGGCGATTTTTAGATAACCGAGGAATTGTAATCAGTCTGCACAAACCTCACCCACACAATATTCTGAAGAGTTATCAAATTGAGCAGGTCATCGAGATTATAAAGCAGGAAGGATATCTATGAAAGACATGATGGAGTACAAAAGCTATTTAGGTTCGGTTCACTACAATGATCAAGATGAAGTCTTCTACGGAAAAGTAGAGTACATTCGCAGTCTCATTAGCTACGAGGGTCATGATGTTGAAACCCTGCGAGCGAGCTTTCAAGAGGGCATTAATGATTATCTAGAGCTTTGCCAACAAAAAGGGATTGTGCCAGAGCAACCGTTCAAAGGCAGCTTTAATATCAGACCTGGAACTGAGCTACATCGACGAGCGGCGATTGCGGCTCAAGAGCAGGGTATTAATTTGAACAAGCTGGTGAGCGAGGCTTTAGAACATTATCTAAACAATAGACAACCCTCATCTATTCTCTGAAGGAAGACTCTCTAGCTTCCTAAGAAAACTGGACCAAAAGGTTGTCATTCAGATTTCGCAGCATCAGGAAGAAGCGAGTTATGAGTCGATTGACCGTCCGATTACCTGAAACACTGCATCAACAACTGATCCATCTAGCGGAGAGGGAAGGAGTATCGCTGAATCAGTACATTGTTCATGCTTTGATTCATCAGGTTTCCCCAACTTATTCAGTGCAAGCCATTCCTGAAACAGAAGTTAAACAGCAGCAATAGGCTTTCAAGGCATTGGTCCAGAAACTGGGGAAAGCATCTTCCACGGAGATCGAATCAGTCCTAGCGGAACGGAACGAGTTGAACCAGAGGAAGAACTGAGTTCAGAAATGGTCGCCCGTTTACAGGAGTGAATTCGTCATAAATAGCACCAGGGATGTTAACAGGCAGCTTATATACTTACAATTCTGGAATAGTTACCAGTAAAGAAGCCTTTTCTTTTGAAATTGGCTTTGGTCTCACTACGATCTCAACGTCCTGGTCAAGACGTGTCAGATATTCGATAAGCGTTGAAGTTGAGAACTCAGAGAGCCTACCTCGAACTAGCTTCGACACCTTCGCCTGATCGATTTTGAGGATAGCGCCAGCCTGCATCTGAGTGAGTTCTCGCTCCCTAATCACCGCAGAGATCCGTTGTACAAGCTGGGCTTTTGCCTGACGCTCTTCAGGATCAGGCAGTCCAAGATCAGCAAAAACATTCCCGCTCCCTGATACAACAGTTTCCCCTGCATAAGTTTTGTCTTGTTTCGCTTTCATGATTGACCTCTTCAATAATTTTCCTTATAGTGCTCTTCTGCGGCCTTAAGCCTCTTTTTTACAAGATCGATTTCTTCCTTTGGTGTCGCTATGCCTTTCTTCGATTTTTTCTGAAATGCATGAAGAACATACACTACCCCTTTAAATTTCACTGTGTATACGGCCCGGTAGGTATCTCCATCAAAATCGTCGATAACTTCAAGCACTCCAGCCCCTCCAAATCCCTGAAGAGGCTTGGTGGATTCATGCTTTTCTCCTTGTTGAGCAACATCAAGAGCCACACCTATGGAATCCTTGACCTCTTCGGGAAATGCTTTCAGATCTTTGAGGGAAGATCCTATCCATTCGATAGGTTTTCGTTCTCTTTACACCTTATGACAATATTGTCATAAGGTGTAAAGATCAAGGCCCCATGAATGGAGGACGTATGAAGAAGAAAACTTCTGACCATCTGACTGCTGAACAAAAGGTAGAAATTGAAGCCTTAGCCGCTTTTCTAGAAGACCAGATCAAAACGGATGATATTCCCGAAGTGCAGGACTGGAGCGGTGCCACCCATGGGATTTTTTACCCGAAGGTCTCCTCTCATGGGGCAAAAAATAACGTGGGCGATAGATGAAAAAACGCTCCCAAACCCTTGGCCTGAGCTTTGCTAATAGACCGCTTACCATTCGAACAAAAATAGTGCCACTACGATAGTTAATCTCTGCAATTAACCAATAGTGATTTCCTTTAATTTTTGCTTTTATAAGCATTTACTTATATTATAGAGATGTGAGTGTGTCAAACCAAAATGACCCAAACGTAAAATCCGTTGTCTGGGTAGGCGATAGTCTCAAACAGGTCAAAAATTTCCCGATAGCTGTCCGTAAGGATATCGGAAGTTCCCTCTTCGATGTGTAGAGGGGCAGTGCCCCAGACAATGCAAAACCCTTTAAGGGCGTCGGTAGCGGTGTTTTTGAAATCGTTACCCGGTTTGATAAGGAGACCTATCGAACAGTTTATGCTGTTCAAATAGGGGAGCGAGTCTATATTCTGCATGCGTTTCAAAAGAAATCCCCGAAAGGGATAAAGACTGCACAGAAGGATATCGATTTGATTAAGAGCCGCTACAAACAGGCCATTGAGTTAGAACAGGAAGCAAAATCATGAACGAAGCATCTACAACTGATGACTATGTTGAAAGCAGTGGCAATGTTTTTGCCGATATGGGTCTTGAAGAAGCTGATGAACTCTTGACGCGCGCGCAGCTTGGCTATTCGGTGCGGCAAATTCTAAAGGATAGAGGTCTCAAACAACAGGACATTGCCACCTTATTGGATATCAAACAGCCAGAAGTTTCCAATCTCATGCAAGGAAAATATCATCTATTCTCTGAAGGAAGACTCTTTAGTTTCCTAAGGAAACTGAACCAGAAAGTTATCATCCAGATTTCGCAGCATCAGGACGGTGAACCTTTTCAACAAGTTGCGATGGGGAATATCTAACAATATCGACAAGCTGTAGAGCAGATAAAATATGAACCATCCTAAAAAAAAACCCGTTTTTGAGCGCGGAAGTGGGAATGTCTACGCCGATCTCGGACTGGACGACGCTGAGGAACTGTTTGTGCGTTCACAACTAGGCTTTCAGGTCTGGAAAATTCTCAAAGAATCAGGCTTGAAACAATGGGAAATTGCAGAACTTTTGGGCATCAAACAATCTGAAGTCTCCCATTTGATGAATGAAGAGTTTAGCCGCTTCAGCGAAGGCAAACTGCTAAATTTTCTCAAGCGACTCGATTGAGAAGTCACTATTCAAATCACTACAGTAATACCTTCTCGAAATCCCAAGACTATAACCAAGAGGACGGCGACGCGTTAGTTCAGAAGTTTTCTCTGGAAATTTTGGTAGAGATGCTACTAAATTTTAGTACTATAAAATGGTACTATTAAAGCATGAACCAAAAGCAGCGAAACACCTATAGCGCTCTTTTCGCTGAACCCATCCGACGCAACATTCTCTGGAATGAGGTTGTTTCTTTGATTCTTGCTTTAGATGGGCAGGTGCTTCAAGGCGATGGTTCTAGGGTGCGCTTTGACTTAAATGAGGTTTCGCTGAACATTCACTCTCCTCACCCGCAAAAAGAATTAAAGCGCTATCAAGTCAAGGCTATTCGTGAGTTTTTAGTTAATGCAGGAGTTGAACTATGAACTATAAAGAGTATGAAGCGGTTGTTGAGTATGACGATCAAGACAAACTCTTTGTCGGGAAGGTCATCAATACCCGCGATGTAATCGCTTTTGATGGCCTCTCTGTGGATGAGCTTGAAGCCTCTTTCCACGCTGCGGTTGATGATTATCTTCAGGACTGTGCTCGTCTTGGTAAGGATCCTGATAAGCCTTTTTCTGGGCGTTTTAATCTTCGTATCGCTCCTGAACTTCATCGTCAGGTTGTGATCCGTGCTGAGCAGGAAGGGGTTAGTCTCAATGCTTTTGTCGAAAAAACGCTTGCTCAGACCGTCTCTAGGCGTTGATCGTGACAGACTGGTGACGACCCGCAGGGCGAAGGGTACCAAACCAGCATCAATCGTGCCTTGCGCAAACACATCACGCAGCGTCATCAACTTTGAACGTAGTTTCAGGTGAACTTCATCCAAAAGCAACAGTGATGCCATAACATTTCTCTTCCTCAGTATTAAATCCCAAAGAAAAATAGATATCACTCAAAAAATGGTGGCTACGGAGCCTTTGCCTGAATGGTGAAACGCACCTAGCCGCTACCAATCCTGCCCAGTTCGAAAAGCTCTGGTAGGAGGTTGATAAAACAATTGACAGACAGCAAAAGTAGCTACATATTTGTAGTTACATAAGGATGAGGCTAAAATTGCGGTGGATATGGAGTGACGCCAAGAACAGGGCGAACAAGCTGAAACATCGCCTTAGCTTCGAGACTGCACAGCTTGTGTTCAATGACCCTCTCGCAAAGAGTCGGCGCGATCCATACCCCGACGAAGAACGCTGGCAAACCCTTGGTCTTATTGGTCCTGTAACCGTTTTTGTAGTGCATACATGGCCTACCTATGACCCGGAAAAAGACGAAGAAGTCGGGCGGATCATTAGTGCCCGTAAAGCAACAAACCATGAACGGAGGGCGTATGAAGAAGACAACTTCTGATCAGCTGACTGACGAACAAAAGGCAGAAATTGAAGCGCTAGCTGCTTTGTCAGACGACCAGATCAAAACGGATGATATGCCCGAAGTTCGGGACTGGAGCGGTGCAACCCGTGGGATGTTTTATCGTCCGGTGAAGCAGCAAATCACGCTACGCCTTGATGCTGACCTCATCGACTGGTTCAAGACGCATCACCCGCAGGGCGAAGGGTACCAGACCAGCATCAACCGTGCCTTGCGCGAATACATTACGCAGCGTCATCAACCTTGACTATGGTCTATATGGTCTACCTGAAGGCTCCCTTTCATGGGGCAAAAAATAACGTGGGGGATAGATGAAAAAACGCTCCCAAGTTCTTGGCCTGAGCTTTGCTAATAGACCGCTTTCCACTGATCACTTCTGAAGCTATTCCTTGAGAGCCAGCGGCTACTCAACAGTTTTGTTAATCGATGCTCACAGAGTGACACCACATACAGTGCTATAGTAGTGTCATGCCCGCTGCACCATTACTTCGAGTTGTCATTGATACTAATGTTGTATTTGAGGGCTTAACTAAGCAGGGTGGGGCTGCGGGTCTCATTATTGATGCTTGGTTGGCTAGTTTGATGGAAGTCTGCATTTCTAATGCTCTTGCCTATGAATACAAAGATGTGTTGTCACGCAAACTCTCAGCAGCTCGTTGGGGTCAGTTGCAGCCTGTATTGGGATCACTTCTCAAGGTGGCTCAATTTACGCCAATTTATTTTTCATGGCGACCGACTTCACCGGATGCAGGTGATGATCTGGTCATTGACTGCGCGATGAATGCAGATGCAGTAGTTATTACATCAAATCTTCGAGATTTTCGGAGTGCAAAAGAGTCACTGGGTATGCGGGTGATGACACCAGCACAATTAGTCGTCGAATTAGCATCAAGAGGAAGCGAGTTATGAGCCGATTGACCGTCCGATTACCTGAAACATTGCACCAACAACTGATCCATCTGGCGGAAGGTGAGGGAGTGTCGCTGAATCAGTACATTGTTTATGCTTTGACTCGTCAGGCGACTTTGGGTTACTCAGTGCAAGTCATTCCTGAAGCAGAAGTTGAACAGCAGCGACAGGCTTTCAAGGCATTGGTCCAGAAACTGGGGCAAGCATCTTCCACGGAGATCCAATCAGTCCTAGCGGAACGTGAACGGGTCGAGCCAGAGGCAGAACTGAGTTCAGAAATGGTCGCCCGTCTACAGGAACGAATTCGTCATGGGTCAAAAAATAACGTGGGGAATACATGAACAAGCGCATGTGAGTTCATTAAACCAACTTTACTGACTAACCTATGTTTTCACTTCCTTCGTTTTCGCCTCGAGCTTTGTGATAACTTCATTTAGATAATGTTCAATATACGACTTCAAAAAGTATCCGCTGAGCTTTCCCTGTCTGTGGCTAACCTCCAACAGCAATAAACACCGAACAGATTTAAGCCATTCTAATTCTTCAATCAAATTAGTGCCACCAAATTCATATCGCTTTTTTAACACTCGAAAGACTTCTTTTTGGTCTTTAGGATCTATGGATAATAACTGTTCTACAAATGCACTTTCCTGTATATATTTTAGGACTGGCCTATACTGATATTCATGTACAAAAGTATCCCCGTTATCTCGATAAAGCATTCTATAAAAATTCCGAACATCACTTTGCATGGTAACAAGTAAATCTTGACCATTGCCAGGCATCCTTTCTTCTCTTCTTACTAGTTCTTGGACTGTATCAAGATATGAGGATAATTCTCTGAATTCCTCAAAATCTTTTCCCTGAAAGCCAAGACCAACATAACTATCAGAGATATCTCCAACTGTTGAAAGAGAAGCAGGAGCAAATTTGTCACTGCATTTTAGCTGATCGATATAAAGCTTAGAATCTTTAAGAAGCTCTTCTTTAGATTTATGATAAAGCCCAATACTGGAGAGGGTTAAAAACAGTCCAAAAACATGTTTAATAACTCCAATCTCAACATACTCTCTATTGTTCCATCCTGACTCCACTGTATGAATAATATTATCAAAATCATTATCAGAAAGGTTATAAAGATGCCATAATCTAACCCAGTTTGGGGTATTTTCATCCTGGAAGTATTTACTGTTTAATATTGATTGCTCTAGTTCTTTTGCATTTATGATACCTCTGTCAAAAAACATTTGCCACCATAGTTCACTTGGAAAAATATCATACGGATTAAGGAAGGTATACCTACTAAAAATTGTTTGAATTGGAGTCAGTTCTTCACTATTACCTTTAATGTTAGTACTGGCTGATTGGCGCAAACTAATCTGAGTTGAATAGGCAGATAAATATGCCTCTCGTAGTTGGCTAATATCTTTTGCAAGCATATCTCCCCGTTTGATCTCAATGGAAAAAACCGTGAGTAATTTCAACAGGTCTTTCAAAAGCTCTGGCTCCCGTTTTGCCTTTTTTGGCAAGTCATCAAAGATCCTCGCAAAATCTAAAATAATTTGCTTCAAACTCCTTAAATTCTCATATTCAGCTTCTTTGTACAAATCTTGTACCAATTCAGTATTATTAGATAAGAACGCTCTGACATCTTGCTGCTTTACCATGGTAATAAAGTCCTCTAAAGCACTCTCAAAATCTAGAGACACACCAAAAGTTTTTCCTATTAATTTTTCTTTAATAGCTTTATAACTAGAATTTTTCAATAATTCATCTTCATTTGCAATGAGAATTACTTTTAATTCTTGATGTTCAACAAAATAATTGATATAGCCTAATATATTGCTGAGATCTATGTTACAGCGTTCTAAATCATCAAAAACTAAAATACATTTATCGGTATTTTTAAGATATTCGGGAAGATTAATGTCTGGAATTCCAACGTTTATTGCTCCATCATCTCTATTGTCATTATTCAAGTCAATTTTTAACGTGCCTTTTAGTAATCCTTTAAAGATCTTACTTGTTATTGCCATTCCTTTTGATGAGAGTATAGGATGCAATTGTTGAAAAAAAGCATCTTCTATCTCAGAAAAGCTTGTCATTCCATAAAGGCTAACGTACAAAAATCTTTGTTGTTTGCCTTTGAAGTTTTTACAATATTTATTGATAAACCACGTCTTTCCAGATCCCCACTGACCTTTTAATAGAACAGCAAATCCAGGTGCATGAGATAATTTACAGTAATAATCTAAATATTCTTCTATATGGCTGTTAACCATTCGCTTGCTTTGACTCATTACTCTCCTCACTTTGTCTTGTGCTGTTACTAGGAACTGTTAGTTTTTAGGACTTTTATCCAGCCGCAAATCTACGGTCTAGTCTTGTAATATCCTAGATTATCCTGCACCTCTGCGCTTTAACTCCGAGATTTTGGAGTTGTTGCGATGGCATTGACAATCACTAGTGTCCAGGCGAGTTTGGCTTGATGATATGTTTAACAATTTTTCTAACTCGGGAGCAGTAGTGCTTAGAACTACACCAACGAAAAGCCAAAACGCACCAATTGCGGAGATGTGGAGCCCACCTGTACCAAGGTTCAGGATAGAATCTCTCAATTTCGACACTTCTTGTAATCGTTCAGAACTTTCTTTCTTCAACAACTCATTCTGTGCTTGATTTTGCTCATCAATTCTATTGTGCATGTTCTTGATGGATGAACGTAGAATGTTCAGATTCTTTTCTGCCGCGTGAACTCTGTCTTCTAAAGTCGGGTTCTCATGCAAGTCATCCCAATTTTTAAATTCTAATCTACCAGTACTACTATTTTCTCCAGATAGCTCGCCCATAATTGTTTTCCCCTTATGATATGTCGGGAATCTTTTCAGCCAGTCTACAACAACTGATGTGAGAGACGGCTGATTAAATTGACTACGGGTTATGTGTATTCCCCAAATCACGGTCAGGATACTAAAGCATTGAAGCACCAGTCCAGATAATCTAAAAATCAGCTCTGAAGCACCAAATATTTGTAGTGGTATGCAAATCAAAAAAATAGTGACAAAGCTGAGCCAAAATAGCTTTGGGATCAGCATCCAATCTACTACCCGCTTAAGCCAGCAGAGGAATTGTCTCAATTTGTACATTTTTTACACTCAACTATTTATTCAAATGCACTTGTACGGTCTAATTCTGGGATATGCGAGCTTATCCCACACTCTGCGATTTAACTCCAAAAAAGATGAGCCAGAAAATCTAGCTCATCTTTTCTCAAACATATCTTTGGGTAATGCATCGGAGAAAATATGAATCTGTCCCATACTTTCTACAAAGGTCAACTTTTCCAACAGGTTAATAATTTCTCTTTGAAAAAATTTTTCGTTTGCCATTACTACGCACTTTCCAGAGAAGACTACGTAATTTTACGGGTATAAGGGTGTAGAAAGCAACATGTCTATTTTTCACATACCCAAAGCTCAATCTCTAAAATCTAATCGAAGGGACACATTATCCTCTCCCTCACACTCATACTTTGGAAACGAAGCTGCACCAGCAGCAGGCTTAGTCTCGTTGTATTGCTAACCTTAATCAAGTAACCAGCTAAACAAGCCCTCAACGGTGAGATTGAAATCTTTAGCAAACTCCGGCACGGGTAAACGTGCTCCTGGTTCATCGTAAAAACTGGTTGGCTGATCTTTCAAGTAGACAAACACAGATTGTTCGTCTGGATCAATCAGCCATCCCATCTGAGTTCCATACTTAAGGCAATGTAGAATGTTCTTAGTTACTTTCGTTTGACTCTGGTCTGGAGATAGGATTTCGATTGTCCAATCTGGAGCAGTGGAGAAGACATTAGCAACACCATCATTTTCCTTGCGCGGGATCCTGTCCCACAAAAACACAGAAATGTCAGGGATGATGGAACGTCCACCAAAAGTACAGCGAAGCTCTGAGAACGCTCGTGCAATTTGTTTAGGTTTTACAACCAAGTTGATTGCAGGTGCTAATTCAGTCTGAATTACACTGTGCTCTCCCTGCGGCATCGGTTTTTGGGTAATGTACCCATCCATATACTCGCTGGCAGGTTCTGTCTCTGGCAGTTCCAGGAACTCTTCTAAAGTCAGAAGTTTAGTAGGGGTCTGGACCATTTAAGTTAAGGTTTCCGTGAGAGGAGCGAGTTGTGCTGCTTCTATCTGTCATTCTACAAAATCCTCTCCCTCACAAGTTCCTCAATTTTTCCCCATACCTTGGAAACGAAGCTACGCTATAGCCTGCGGCCCAGTGGAGAGCGATGTAGTCAGTCTGGAATAAAGATTATGCTCACCAAAACATCTCAGAAAGCACTGCTGATTGGTTATGGCAATGATTTGCGGGGTGATGATGCGATTGGAAAGCGGGTCGCTGATGCGGTTGCCGCTCGGAAATTGGCTGATGTGGAGACTTTGGCGGTCCATCAATTAACCCCTGAACTGGCGGCAACCCTGGCAAAATTTGAGCGGGCCATTTTTGTGGATGCTTATATCGCTGCCGATGAAGAAGACGTAGGGGTTCATCCTCTTAAACCTGCTCACACTGGAGGGATAGCAGGACACACCGGAGATCCGCAGTCTTTGCTAAGCCTTACCCAAGCGCTTTATGAACACTGTCCTCAGGCTTGGTGGGTGACGGTCCCAGGAGTCAATTTTGAAGTGGGAGATAGCCTTTCTCTCAAAGCTGAACAGGGAGTCACTAAAGCACTGGAACGAATCGAGCTGCTGCTTAAAGATGCCAAAGGAGGCCATGAGCCATGCACGAAGTCGGATTGATGCACCGTATCCTGGACCATGCCCTGGAACAGGCACGAGCGCAGGGAGCTCAACAAATTAACGAGATTCACGTGCGGGTGGGAATAGCCTCTGGGGTCGCACCTGAGAGCTTAGATTTAGCTTTTCAGGTAGTCAAAAAAGGGACGATTGCAGAAAAGGCTCAGTTCAAAATAGAAGAGGTTCCGATTATTTGCCACTGCCCCAGATGCAAACAGGATTTCCAGCCGCTGGACTCCTGGCTCTATGAATGTCCGCAATGCCATCAAATCAGTACGGAAATACGTCAAGGGAAAGAATTGGAACTGGCCTCTCTCGAAATTTCTTGAGGTAGAAAATGCAAAAGCCGATCCCCTTAGCCTCCTCAAAAGTTGACCCTGCCCACGATATTCTCCGCACCGAAGGTCAACCCCTAGATATCATCTTTGCCCCAAAGAGCGTGGCGGTGATTGGGGCATCAGAGCGCGTCGGTAGTGTTGGGCGCACGATTCTATGGAATTTAGTCAGCAATCCGTTTGGAGGAACCGTTTTCCCCGTTAATCCGAAACGGCACAGCGTTCTTGGCATCAAAGCTTATCCAACCATCGCCCACGTACCTGAACCTGTGGATTTAGCGGTCATAGCTACTCCTGCTGCCAGCGTACCCGCCATCATCCAGGAATGTGTGGAGGCAGGCGTCAAAGGAGCGATTATTCTCTCTGCGGGTTTTAGGGAATCGGGAGCAGTTGGAGCGACCTTAGAGCAGCAAATCTTGGAAGAAGCCCGTCGGGGCAAAATGCGCATTATTGGTCCTAACTGTTTGGGTGTCATGCTTCCACGCACAGGACTCAACGCCACCTTTGCCAGTGCCATGGCCCGTTCAGGCAACGTTGCGTTCATTAGCCAAAGTGGTGCCCTCTGCACCTCTATCCTGGATTGGAGTTTCCGAGAGAATGTGGGCTTTAGCGCTTTTATCTCGATTGGCTCGATGCTGGATGTCGGTTGGGGAGATTTGATTTCTTACCTGGGGGATGATCCACACACCCAGAGCATCGTTATCTATATGGAATCGGTCGGGGATGCGCGGTCCTTTCTGTCTGCCGCTCGGGAGGTCGCTTTGACCAAACCGATTATCGTAATCAAAGCGGGACGAACAGAAGCCGCTGCCAAGGCTTCAGCTTCGCACACGGGAGCCTTAACGGGCAGTGATGAAGTGCTTGATGCTGCCTTCCGTCGCTGTGGCGTCCTCCGCGTCACCAAAATCTCTGAACTGTTCAATATGGCGGAAGTCTTGGCGAAACAGTCCCGCCCTAAAGGGCCACGCCTCACGCTTATCACCAACGCCGGAGGACCAGGGGTATTGGCGACAGACTATTTAATCGCGACTGGAGGACAACTGGCCGAACTATCCAAAGAAACAGTCACCGCCTTGGACCAAGTACTACCTCCTTATTGGAGTCATGGCAATCCGATTGACATCCTGGGGGATGCAGGCCCAGAACGGTACACCCAAGCCCTGGAAATTGCGGCGCAGGACCCGAATACAGACGGATTGCTGGTGATTCTTACCCCTCAGGCGATGACCGATCCGACTCAGACCGCAGAGCAGTTGAAATCCCAAGTAGAAAAGACTGCACAGGCCATGACTCACCCGAAACCAATCCTGGCTAGCTGGATGGGCGGCGCTGAAGTAATGGCAGGAGAATCTATCCTCAACCGTGCGGGTATCCCCACCTATCCCTATCCCGATTCTGCCGCTCGTGTCTTTAGCTATATGTGGCAGTACAGCTATAACCTGCATGGCATTTACGAAACCCCAATGCTGGCGGACTGGGATGGAAAACCGGACCGGGATCTAGCAGAAAAGATTATCGCTCAGGCGCACCAGGCAGGTCGGACCCTCTTGACCGAAGTGGAATCGAAACAAGTTTTGACCGCCTATGGTATTCCTACTGTTAAGACTGAAACCGCGACCAGCGAAGAAGAGGCCCTTCAATGTGCTGAGGCCATCGGTTATCCCGTTGTCTTAAAACTTTTGTCTGAAACCATCACCCATAAAACAGATGTAGGCGGAGTGCAGTTGAATCTAGCGGACGCTCAGGCTGTGCGTCGGGCCTATCAAAGCATTGAATCTTCCGTCCGTGAAAAAGTGGGCGCCCAGCATTTCCAGGGAGTTACGGTTCAGCCGATGGTGCCGATAGACCGTGATGGCTATGAGCTGATTCTAGGTAGTACGGTGGACCCACAGTTTGGCCCGGTATTACTTTTTGGTCTTGGAGGACAACTGGTAGAAGTCTTCAAAGACCGTGCCTTAGCTCTTCCCCCTCTGAATACCACCCTGGCTCGACGGATGATGGAGCAGACCCGGATCTATACCGCTTTGCAAGGAGTACGGGGGCGTGAACCTGTGGATCTGGCAGCTCTTGAGCAAATCCTTGTTCGCTTTAGTCAGTTGGTGGCAGAACAGCGTTGGATTAAAGAAATTGACATTAATCCGCTGCTTGCTCCTCCTATGCAGCAAGAGCGGTCTGGACTGATCGCTCTGGATGCTCGGATTGTGCTGCATGAACCGACCCTCTCAGAAAATAACCTCCCTAAGCTCTCTATTCGCCCCTATCCTGCGCAATACGTGGCTTCGTGGACGATGAAAGATGACACGGCAGTTACGATTCGTCCCATCCGTCCAGAAGATGAGCCCTTGCTTGTGCAGTTCCACAAAAACTTATCCGAAGAGAGTGTCTATTTCCGCTACTTCCATCTGATTAAGCTAAGTCAGCGGGTCGCCCATGAACGGCTCACCCGCATTTGTTTCATTGACTATGACCGTGAAATGGCACTGGTGGCTGAGCGCAAAGACCCGCATACAGGAGAGCCTGAAATTTTAGCCGTAGGTCGATTAAGCAAAATGCATGGCACCCATGAGGCAGAATTTGCCCTCTTAGTCAGTGACCAGTATCAAGGGCTTGGATTGGGGACCGAACTCTTGCAGAGGCTCTTAAAGGTGGGACGAAATGAACAGATTCAACGGATCAATGCCGCTATCCTTTTTGACAATCACGCCATGCAGCATATTTGTGAAAAGCTTGGTTTTCAGCTCCATCATTCAATTGCTGACTCACTGGTAACTGCTGAAATCGAGCTGGGAGAAAAGAGTACGGATTAGTTCACAAGTTCCTCAAAGTGTTTCTCTATAACTATTGCTATAGGACTTAAAAGCAAATCTGCTTACGAAGTCAAAAAGTCATGAGGAATCAGCCCAATGATCGAGGACATCAGCAGTAAAACCACGGTCCCTGACCTCGATCTAAACACGGTCACGGGCTTAACGGAAAAAGAAGCCCTGATTCGGCTGAAACAAGAAGGTGGCAATGAACTTCCATCCTCTCAACTTCGTAGTTTCTGGGCCATTGCTTGGGACATTGTTCAAGATCCAATCTTCCTCTTGTTGGTCGGTGGTGGTGTCATTTATCTGGTCTTAGGGGATGTCCAAGAGGCCCTGATCTTGCTGGGGTTCGTCTTTTTTATCATGGGTATCGGCCTTTATCAGGAAAGCAAAACCGAACACGCCCTGGAAGCCCTACGAGATCTTTCGAGTCCGCGTGCTCTGGTAATTCGAGATGGGCAGCAGAAGCGGATTGCAGGACGAGAAGTAGTGCGCGGTGATTTTTTAGTGCTGGCAGAGGGCGATCGCGTTCCGGCAGATGCCAAGCTACTGTCCTGTACAAATCTCTCAACCGATGAATCGTTATTAACGGGTGAAGCCCTACCTGTGCGTAAGGTTGCAGCCGTAGGCAGTGCAGAAATCAGTCGTCCCGGTGGCGATGACTTGCCCTTTGTTTATTCTGGGACATTGGTGGTTCAAGGACAGGGGATAGCGGAAGTTCAGGCGATCGGCGCGCAGACTGAAATGGGTAAGATTGGCAACGCCTTGCAAAAAGTGAAGCCGGTCGCAACCGCACTGCAACAGGAAATGAATCGCCTGGTGAGCAATTTATTGGGCATCGCTTTAGCCTTGTGCGTTTTGGTAGTGGTAGTTTATGGCCTCACAAGAGGGGATTGGCTGAAAGGATTTCTTGCGGGCATTACGTTGGCCATGGCCATTTTGCCGAATGAATTTCCTGTGGTTGTCACCATCTTTTTAGCCTTGGGTGCCTGGCGCATTTCCCAAAAACACGTTCTCGCTCGTCGCGCTTCAGCCGTTGAGACCTTGGGTTCAGCCACCGTGCTCTGCGTTGATAAAACGGGGACCCTAACCCTCAATCAGATGTCTGTTCAACAACTCCGCGCCTCGGACAATTCAGACCATCAGGAAAACCCGCTCTACTCCTATGTTTTGCCCTCAAATATACAAGCGCATCCACAAGAGCCCTTGCCAGAAGCCGTACATCCGTTGGTCGAGTTCGGCATTCTGGCCAGCCAAAGAGACCCCTTTGATCCGATGGAAAAAGCGTTTAAAAAATTGGGAGATGACTATCTCGCAGAAACCGAACACCTGCATAACGATTGGAAACTGCTGCGAGAATATCCCCTCTCGCCTCATTTGCTGGCGATGACGCGTGTTTGGCAGTCAGCGGATAGTAAGCATTATGACATCGCAGCCAAAGGAGCCCCGGAAGCGATCGCGGATCTCTGTCACTTCACCCCTCAGCAGAGACAAACGCTTGCAGCGCAGGTTAGCGAAATGGCAGACCAGGGATTGCGGATCTTGGGAGTTGCCAAAGCCTCTCTTCTCGGTGCGCCTCCCCCATTTCTACCGCCTCATTCCTCGCTTAGTCCCGATCGTTTACCCGATACACAACATGACTTCCCCTTTCAGTTTCTAGGCTTGGTCGGACTCTCTGATCCCGTGCGTCCAAGCGTTGCAGCGGCTATTCAAGAATGCTACACAGCGGGCATTAGAGTCGTCATGATTACCGGTGATTACCCTGGCACTGCCCAGAACATTGCTCGACAGATTGGACTAATGGATGGGGAAGCGATCATGACCGGAGCGGAGTTAGACCAGATGAGCGACGCAGAACTCCAGCAGCGCATTCAAAGCATCAATATCTTTGCTCGGGTCGTGCCTGAACAAAAGCTACGCTTAGTCAATGCCCTCAAAGCGAGGGGTGAAGTCGTCGCCATGACGGGGGATGGCGTCAATGATGCACCTGCCTTGAAATCCGCCCAAATCGGGATTGCCATGGGAGAACGAGGCACGGACGTGGCCCGAGAGTCGGCAGCCTTAGTCTTACTAGATGATGATTTTTCATCTATCGTTGAATCCGTGAAACTCGGACGACGAATTTTTGACAATCTCCGTAAAGCGATGGCCTATCTCCTGGCCATTCACCTTCCCATTGCTGGAATGTCTTTAATCCCAGTGCTATTTAAGCTGCCGCTGGTATTGCTTCCGGTTCACATTGCCTTTCTCCATCTGATTATTGATCCGGCCTGTTCCATAGTTTTAGAAGCCGAACCTGCCGAAGCGAATGTGATGAATCGCCCCCCGCGTGACCCGAAAGAACCCCTGTTTGGCAGGAAAACACTGGGTTTAGCCTTGTTGCAGGGGGCGGGAATCTTGGTGATTATTCTAGTAATCTTCGTCGTTGCCCTGTATCGCGGACAAGGTGAATTAGATGCCCGTGCGCTAACTTTTACAACTTTAATCCTGGCTAATTTGGGGTTGATTTTGAGTGAGCGCTCGTCATCCAGCACGAGTCTGAAAACATTGGAGTCT
Source organism: Gloeobacterales cyanobacterium (assembly GCA_038245785.1). GTDB lineage: Bacteria > Cyanobacteriota > Cyanobacteriia > Gloeobacterales > PMM-0068 > Sivonenia. The sequence continues at coordinate 69,129 of JBBRSB010000008.1, forward strand.
CCCAACTCTGCGCTCTGGTGGGTGATTAGTGGAGGATTGCTCTTCCTGATACTCGTGCTATATGTCCCGTTCCTGCGCCATCTGTTCAGTTTCTCTTTTCTACACCCGCTCGACCTGGCCATTTGTTTCGGGGGTGGAGCAATCAGTCTGCTCTGGTTTGAACTGCTAAAGGCTCTGAATAGGCAAGAGATCAAACTGTAGATCCCAAGATCCCAGTTACTCCTCCCGGTATAAGACGGTATCGCTGTGAGGAATTACAGTACAGGTAGTGGCCCTCTAAGCCAGTAACTACAGAGCGACATAGAGACTTTTGAGAAGAGGCAAGTTTATGAGTGACGAAGCTAATAGAAAAAAGGCCGAAGCGCGAGAAATCCCTGAAGAACCCGAATCCGAGGCTCCTCCAGAAAAAATATTGGAAGACGAAGAATTAATGGAACTGATTTCTGAGGCGGAGCCTCCTAACGATCCTATGTGGGAAGGTCTAAGCGACCGTGATACAGGGATGGCAAGAACCCTTGAAGATTTGGCGGGGTCTGATTCATCGGCCACAGGAGGGGATATTGACACGGACCAATATTTGGCTGAAGTTAGTGGAGAAGAAGCGGTTGGCGGAACAACGTCTACTCCAGAACAGAACATAGTTGATGATTTAGCAAGATCGGCAGGTGTTGAGATAGACGATAAAAGAACATTGCATATAAGTGAAATGGTAGAAAAGCGCGATGATCAGCGATGGGAACTAGATGCTGAATCTGCTGAAGATTACCCGGAGCACTAGGAGGATTTTATGCGTTCCCAATCCTTTATCATTTCTTCATTGAGCCTTAGTTTTTCACTTGGAATTTCAATCGTCCCTGTGCCCCGCATGGGCTTAGAACACGTTCAAAAAGTTCAGGCGCAAGCTGCGACCACCCTTTATGTAGATACGACAAAGGGGAATAGTGGTGGCCTAGGCAATGCCCAAGCTCCTTTTAAAACGATTACAGCCGCGCTCCAAGCTACTGTTCCCGGCACGGTGATTCAAGTGCAACCAGGAAAATATGATGAAGTCAACGGTGAGATATTCCCGTTGGTCGTTGGTTCTGGCGTCACGCTCCAAGGCGATATGAATAGCCGGGGTAAAAACACCTTGATTGAGGGTGGTGGTAAGTTCCTGAGCCCTACCGTTGCTGGACAAATTGTTGGCATCGTCGCCCAAAAGGGGGCGACTATTCAAGGATTGACCATTTCTAACCCTCAAAAAAGAGGGTACGGTATTTGGGTTGAAGGGACTGATCCCACTATTAATCGCAATACCTTTGTCTGCTCAGGAAATGACGGCATTATGCTGACGGGTACGGCCGCAGGCAAAATCACCGACAATTTCTTCTACAAGAATCTCTCGAATGGCATCACCATGCTGCGTATGGCTAGTCCTCTCATTCAAGACAATGTTTTTGAAGACACCGGATTTGCGTTAAATATCGACGAAAAGAGTAGTCCTGTTGTCAAAGATAATCTGGTGGTCAACAATACTGATGGGATTGTGATCCTTGGCAAATCAACGCCTACGCTTCGGAGCAATCGCATTGAGCGCAACCGTCGCAGCGGGATTGCCATTGTCGGCGAAGCACAGCCTAACCTGGGCACGGCTACAGAACGGGGTGGGAACTACTTCTATCAAAATCTCAAGTCAGACATTAATAATGCCACCCGTTCTCAAATCTCTATAGTGGCAATGGGCAATGAGCACACCGCCAAACGGAAGTTCCTAGGCAATATTCAGAGTGATAATACCCCTTTGGTAGCGGCTAAGAGTGCCCCTAACCTTGCTTCCGCTTCTGTACAGAAAGTCCAAATACAGAAGGATGTTAGGCCGTCTAAGCGATCGCCCAAATTATCAAAAATTGTTGATTCCTCAAAAATTGTTAATTCCTCTTGGTGTAAGGCTTTCAGAGCCATCAAATTTTGAATTTGGAATTGCTGGCCTCTATATTGGTTCCAAGCGCCGCTCCCAGTTTTCTGTAGCTAGCAAGTACCAGAGAACACATCGAGTTTTACAACTCAGTATGCGAGGTCCTACTTTTCCAAACGGTAATACTGATGGCGACCCAGAACGGCTACACCGAAATCAGGTACCCATGAAACCCATTGTCCGTCTGCTTCTTTGCATAGGAGCAGGGCCTCATCACTACTGAAGTCAGATAGAGGCTCACGCAACTTAACCCAGAGGTTTTCCTGAGGGGTAAACTCAGCGAACTCAGCAGTTGAAGTCGCTAGTGGCAATATAGGTGAAGTAGAAAAATCCATAAATTCATTGATGATTCTGTAGTTTATGCTACAAAACTATCAATGAATTTCAAGCATTTGTCTTAGAACTTAATTCTGGTCTTCTTCGAGCAGCGGAATAGCCACGAAATGAGCAAACCGAAGATTTGCCGCCCTCAAGAGGCTTGAGCCGAACGTGCTGGCTAATCGGCAGTATGTTCGGCAGCGAAGCCAGCCGCTGCGATCAATAAGCAGGTGATAGCGGCTGAGGTGATGGTAATCCCTTTTTCACGCTCCAGCTCCACGTAATCCATGGTGGCACCATCTTCGTCATCCCCCACTGCACCCATTTTATGGATTTTGCCGGTATAGAACAGAATCCGCTCAGAAAGAGTAGTTTTTTCAGCATCAATGTGCGCAGAAATTCCGATGTTGCGAATATTGTTGCGACGACTCATTCCACACGCTCCTAGACAGCTAGAGAGCCATGATACACGAGACAATTTTAAGCTTTATTCGAGATTAGATAAAAAACTTAAAGAGCGTTCTAGTATCAAAGTATTCAAGCACTCTAGAGGCTATCTATATGAACCAATATATCGTTGCTGTAGTGGATAGCGCAAAAGCACGCCTTTTAACCTTACAATCTGCCACATCATCTGAGTCTGGACCTCATTTGATTGAACATGAAGGTCTAGTCAGTCCGGCAGGTGAACTTAAAGGGCAAGAGCTTTGGTCAAGTAGCAAGACTGGACGCAATCGAGGTTCTTCCGGTCAAGCCCACAGCTATGATGATCACCGGGAAAATCATATCGTTGAATTTGAGCGACACTTTGGTCATTCAATTACGACTCGAATTATTGATTTAATTCAGACTCATCAGGCTCAACAACTCTTCCTCAATTAGTGAGACAAAATCCTCGGACTGATGCGGGAATCTCTCATGCCTTTATTACCCAAAGATATCAAGATTAATGAATTAGCCAAGAATCTTTGCCAACTCAAACCTCATGAACTCTATGAGTATCTTGTGAACAAAGAGTTGCTTCCTGCTAGAGTTTAGACTAATAAGCCGATCTTATGTAGCCCGTTTCCTTGTCGATGAGGATTCTGTCAACGAGGTCGTTCTTCTGCGTCAATATCTCGGCTTCAAAGGCCCCTGCCGCGTCTTTTATTTTTCCCAGCTTCAGGTTGGGGTTCTTCGTAGAATTCAAATAGTCTTTGATCAGGGCCTCGGCTCCCTTTGCATCAATAGATTTGCCCGTTGACGGGGATTGCCGTCTATAGCTGCGGCCCATGCCGTAATTGTATCCACCCATCATGCCAGGCCCCATGCCGGAACCGTATCCACCCATCATGCCCGATCCCCTGCTGTATCCATAGCCAGTACCCATGCTCAAGGCATGCTGAAACATTGCCAGATGCCAGCGGCTTTGAAGAAGGATGGTATTCAACACCTGAGCCGTATCGCGATCGGCTGCCTTTTTTACAAGCTCCTCATAACGGGGTAATAAATCGCTTTCCACTTTTGTGCCGAGTTCGTAGGCCTCTCTCAAGGTCTTATTCTGCACGACTGGTTCTGCCTTCCCATCGGCAGGCAGCCCATAGGCTTCAAACAGTTGCCCGATCCACGCAATGTGATTCTCCTCCTGAGGGATGACCATCACGTAAGGCATATGGGCGTTGAATTTTTCCTGATCGGCCTGATATTGGGCCAAAGATTGTTTTTCAAGCGTCAAAATCTCCTTCAGTTTTTGTATCCATTCTGCGTTTTTGGGTGCGGGCAATTTAGCCGGAACATTGACCTGACCTCCCATCATTCCCGGTCCCATGCCGTAGCCGCCTCTGCCGGGTTGACTCTGCGCCGTAGGGGTTCCAAGACCAAAGGCCACAGCCAGTGCCAATGGAATAATGAAAATGCTCTTGTTCATAGATTTTTCCTTTAGGATGTGTAAAAGTAGCGGAGGCAAATTTTGCCGCCATGCACAGTGTGAAACCCTTGCTGGGGAAAAGCTATAAAAGTGACTTTTCACCATGGCATTACAGCTAGAGCATTCCTGAAAGGTATGTGTGAATCACGGAGGATTTGCTCCAGAGATTGAGAAAAGGGTGCCTGCTAACGCCCTTGGTTTCAAGGCTTAGTACCCTGATTCAATTTCTGCAAGATATTCTCAAGCTCTTGTTGATAGCGACCATAGTCAGCCCAATTCCCCTGACGTGCTGCGGTGGTTGCCTTTTGATAAATTTCTAGAGCAGATTGGACGAGGGTGAGAATCTTGCCTGTTACGGGACTGAGCACTTTCTTCTCTGCGGAGACACCCCCAAAGATCGCAGCCAGGGATTTTTCTAGCGTTTCTTCCATCACCACGGCCTTGTCATAGGAGACAATTACCCGCTTCAGCTCAGGCAGTTCACCCTGTTCAGCCCGCAGATAGATGGGCTCCACGTACAACAAAGATTCCTGAATTGGAATAACTAACAAATCCCCACGAATGACCTTGGAACCTGCCTGACTCCACAAAGTAAACTGCTGGGAAATTTGAGTATCCTGGTCAATCCGCGCCTCAATTTGCCGGGGACCATAGACCAGCTTTCGTTTTGAAAACTCATACAACAGCAACTTGCCATAGTCCTTGCCGTTGGAACGGGCTGCCATCCAGGCAATCATGTTGTCTTTATTCGTAGGTGTAAACGGCAGAATCAAAATAAATCCGGCCTTTGCTTCCCCCGGCAAACGCATGACCACGTAGTAGGGCTGCATGATCTGCTCACTGCCTTCATAGGTCTGGATTGGGAATCGCCATAAGTCTTCCCGGTTATAAAACGCCTCCGGATCCGTCATGTGGTAAGACAAGTACATCTGTGCCTGAATTTTGAAGAGATCAAGGGGGTAGCGAAAATGGGCTTTAACCTCTGTAGGAATGGCTGCATTAGGTTCAAATAGATGAGGGAATATCTTGCGGTAGGTCGCGAGGATCGGGTCAGTCTCATCGACGACGAAAAACCGTAGGGTGCCGTCATAAGCATCGACCAGCACCTTGACGGAGTTACGGATATAGTTGACATCCCCGCGCAGAATTCTTCCGGTATCCTCATCTTTTAGAAGGGCTGCCGCATCCTTGCTTTGGGCAGCGGGTTCGGAATAGGGGTAGTGATTGCTCACGGTGTAGGCATCGACAATCCACTGGAGTCTGCCGTTGATGACCGTGAGGTAAGGGTCATTATCAAACCGTAAAAAGGGTGCGACATGAGCTACCCGTTCCTGAAACTGCCGATAGTAATGGATGCGCGACTGGTCGGTAAAGTAATTGGAGATTAGAATTTGGATGCTGTTTAGGTCATAGGCATAGGCCAGTCTGTGCCAGAGCGAGGGAAGCAGCACGCCGCCTTTGCCGCTGTATTGGGTAAAAGCATTGGTACCCCCTAGCGGATAGTCAAATTCTTTAGTGGAAGTACCTGTAAAGATATAGTTATCGGTTTCTTCACCGTAGTAAATGGCGGGCTGACGCACAGACAGACCGCTCCGGGATACGGGCGGAATATCTTTGATATACAGTTCAGGTAAACCATCGACAGTAATCTGATTGACCGGGCTCATCACCAGACCATAGCCGTGGGTATATTTCAAGCGCTGGTTGACCCAGGTACGGGCCTCTTGCGGTAGCTGGGAATAGGCCAATTCTCGTGCTGATAGCATCACCTGTTGGTAATCGCCGTTGAGGGTGTAGCGATCGACATCTACCCCCTTAAATCGGTAGTAGAGACGAATCTCCTGGAGCTGGCGGTAGGTGCTGAGCAGGGGACGGTAGTCCCATAAACGAATGTTGCGGATAGTCGGCTGGTTTTCCTGCAAAACCTGGCGGTTGAGTTGAGCTTCGGCAGCAAAGCTTTGCCTTTGCACGTCCTTCAACCGATAGGCAGCCTGGGTAAATTGGATATTGTGTTCGAGATAGGGCTTTTCCTTGGCTAATTCATTGGGGTCAACAATAAATTGCTGCTGAAACCAGGGATAAATGCCGTTGGCCAGCACCGAGGTAATCAGGAATAACCCAATCCCATAAATGGGTAAAGTAGAATCTCTTTGCAAAATCGAGAAAACAAGCAGGACTGCCACGGCTAACGCGAGGAAGCTCATCATCTGGTAGGCAAAAAGCTGAGCATGGACATCGGTATAGCCAGCACCAAAGACGACGCCACCGGGAGCGTACAGCATCTGGTAACGTTCGAGCCAGAATCCCCAGGCAATCAGGGCGCTAATACCTGCCAGCAGCAGGCTCACATGGGTTTTGACTTTGCCCGTCAGGATATTTTCCCAACCCCACTCCAACGTAATTTTGCCCTTCAGCGCGTAGACCAGAGCAGATAGGGTCAGTCCACAAACGAAGAGAACCAATAGCCAATTCCGAATGTCTTCATAAAGCGGCAGGCTAAAGATATAAAAGCTAATGTCTTGCTGAAAAATGGGGTCACGGCTACCGAAATCAGTGGGATGCAGATACTTTAAGATAGTCTCCCAGTCTGAGGCGCTTACCGTTGCGGCAATCAAAGAAATAAGAAAAATTACACCTGAAGCCAGGTAGTTCAAAAACGTCTCAGCATAGGCTCCTAATTTGCTGTCCTCAAAAAAGCGAAACGTCTCTTCACCAGCCCAGCGCATAGCAATCTGGTAATTTCCCCAGAGAAAAAGGGTATAGAGGCCAAAGGTGACGACCCAGGCAAGAATTTGCCAGGTCAGTTTAGTCCAAAAGATCTCAGAAAAACTGACCGCATCGAACCACCATGACTCGGTGAGTATATGGACCAGCAATTTAGACAGAGGTAGACCAATAACCACAATCAGGATTACGAGTGCAGTACCTCTCTGCCAAGCGTTCATAATTTTAGAGTTAGTTTCTTAGTGCTCTCTTTCTTAAGCTGGTGGCTAGTGTTCACCCTACTTAGAATGTACCTTCGGAACAAAAATTCAGCTCTTAAAAGGAACAGATCTTGACGGCTATGTAAGGAAATTTAAAATGTCAAAAACAACATGGAAATTTTAGGAGCTAAGAGCTAAGATTCATATCACTTTTGAAGCAATTTGAATACAGTTCTGATCCTCTCTATGTTTGTAAGTGTTGAGCACATAATATGCGGAGCATGAACAAGAGGAGACAACAGAGGAAAGTCCATACATGGCAGACGTTTGTGCTACAGGAGTAGCCCATGCCAGAAATCATTATCGAAGAATTGGAACGAATCCCCATTGATCAGCAACGGATAGAAATAGTGGAACGCAAAGGGCTCGGTCATCCTGATTCGATGTGTGATGCCATGCTGGAGCAGATTTCTATCGCTCTATGCCGCGAGTATAGGACTACATTCGGTCGCATCCTTCACCACAACATCGATAAAGGACTGCTAGTCGCCGGACGTACTGCGCCACGTCTGGGTGGGGGCACAGTGCTGGAACCGATGCGGCTCGTGATCGGTGATCGGGCCACGGCTGAATATCAAGGGAAACGCATTGATGTCAATGCCATTGCCGAGGCAAACGTTAAGGAATGGCTAGGCGAGAACCTCCGCTTCGTGGATCCTGATCGGCATCTGATTATCCAGAACGAACTCAAGGAAGGCGCTCCAGAACTTACCGATCTCTTCGAACGCGCGGTAATGGGTGCTAACGATACTTCGGCGGCTGTCGGATATGCACCCTTAACCGAGACGGAGCAGATTGTTCTAGCGACCGAGCGATATCTGAATGCTCCTGAATTCAAACAACGCTTTCCAGAAGCAGGTGAGGATGTGAAGGTAATGGGGTACCGCCGTGACCGAGAACTGGTGCTAACGGTTGCACTAGCCTTTGTCGATCGCTTTATTCCTGATATTCAGACGTATTTTGCGCGGAAAGCAGAGATTCAGCATGCCCTGGAAGCGCACTTAGCAGGAAAGAAACAGACGTTAGAGAAAGTGACTATCTATCTCAACGCCCTAGACGACCCAGCTCGCGCAGAGGGAGGAATGTACCTGACAGTTCTGGGAACTTCAGCAGAAGGGGGCGACGGAGGACAAGTCGGACGAGGTAATCGAGTGAATGGGTTGATTGCCCTGAACCGCCCGATGGACACGGAAGCTGCAGCAGGAAAAAATCCAGTCAGTCACGTCGGCAAAATTTACTCTGTCCTTACTCATCACCTTGCAGCAGCGCTATCTGTTCAAGTGCCAGGATTGCGTGAGGTATATGTCTGTCTGGGTAGCCAAATTGGACAACCTATTGACCAGCCGTTAATAGTCTCAGCACAGGTAATGTTACATCCAGGAGTCGCCTTAGCAGATGTCCAATCTACCGTCACAGCGATTATCGAACATGAGTTGTCAAACATGAGTGCGTTTACAGCACGGTTAGCGCAAGGAGAATTAGCTGTATGGTAAGCGTTCATTATCCCAATTGCTGCTGCCTCACAAGTTGCTCATATTTTTCTCCTACCTTCAAGATAGGGTAAATGCAAAAATCGGCCCGTTGGGGGAACTACTCTGATGAACCAACAAAGAGTCAATGTCTATCTGAATTTGATTCCAGGGTTGCTGGATTATCCAAAAAGGGAAGAATGGGCCATATTGGGGCAGGACAGGTTGATCAAGCAGCCCCCTCCTGAACCTATTGAGTTTGATGATGTCGAGCAAGGAGAAAATCAGCCCCCACCTGAACCCATTGAATTTGATGATATTGAACAAGGAGACGATCGGCCTCCTCCTGAACCCGTCGAATTTGAAGAATGATGTTTAGTTTCAGCGCATTCCGCATTTATCCAAATTTGATGATGAGCGATCGCCCTACACAATAGTAAATATGCCAATGTCACCAAAACCAACCGTCCTGGTTACGCGCACATTGCCGGATGCCGTCGAGGAGCGATTGGCGAGGGACTACACGCCTCGATTTAACGATGCCGATAAGCTTTACCCGACGGAAGAGTTCCTGACCAAAGCACAGGGAGCCGATGCTCTGCTGATCACCATGAATGATCGTCTGCCCGCCGAGGTGATGGAGCAATTGCCAGAGAGTGTGCAGGCGATCGCCACCTTTTCAGTTGGCTATGACCATATCGACATAGCAGCAGCAAGAAAGCGGGGAATTGTCGTCACGAACACGCCGGATGTGCTGACTGATTCAACGGCGGATGTCACTTTGTTGCTGCTACTAGCGGCTTCTCGTCGCGCCCATGAAGGGGAAACTTTAGTACGCCAGGGACTCTGGTCAGACCCGCGCCCCACAGAATTACTCGGTATTCAATTGACGGGGAAGCGATTGGGTATCCTGGGTATGGGCCGGATTGGGCGGGCTGTCGCCCAGCGAGCGCGTGCGTTTGGGATGACTGTTCATTATCATAACCATCGCCGACTCCCCCCAGAAACAGAGTTGGGTGCCATTTTCCATGAACAACCCGAAGACCTGCTAAGGGTCAGTGAGTTCTTTTCGTTTCATTGTCCTGCGACTCCACAAACCGAGAAATTCCTGAATGCCCAACGAATTGCTCTACTTCCAGATGGGGCAGTTGTTATCAATGCAGCGCGCGGTTCTCTGATTGTGGATGATGACCTGATTGCGGCATTGCGCTCTGGCAAGATCGCTGCTGCTGGTTTAGATGTCTACAATGGTGAGCCCTACATCCACCCTGCTTATCAGACACTGCCTAACACATTTCTCCTCCCTCACATCGGCAGTGCAACGGTAGAAACCCGCACTGAGATGGGATTTATCGCTTTAGATAATCTGGATGCTGTCTTCGCAGGGAAGCAGCCGCCTAACCTGATTCGCTAGAATATCTTGACAACACGCAGCTTAAAGACAGCCCACACTAACGATGGAGATACTGGCCGAACCATAAACTTGCCAGCCGTGCAGCCTCCTCTAGCGTGCCCGGCTCTTCAAAAAGGTGAGTAGCTCCAGGGACAATGGTGAGTTGTTTGGCGACATGCAGCTGGTCTAAAGCTTCTTGGTTCATCTTGATGATGGGGAGATCATATCCCCCGACAATCAGGAGCGTGGGAGCCTGGACCCGTGCGAGGGCTGAACCCGCCAGATCAGGTCTTCCTCCCCGCGAGACAATCGCACCAATATCCTTGGGACGTTCTGCAGCGGCGACCAAAGCGGCACCCGCCCCCGTACTGGCCCCAAAGTAGCCAATCCGGAGATGTTCTGCCTCAGAGTTATGTTTGAGCCAGTCTGTAGCACCCACCAACCGTTCTGCCAAAAGACCAATATTGAAACGGAGGTGTCTGGTCCATCGCTCCGCAGCCTCTTCGTTTGCGGTAAGCAGATCAATTAACAGAGTGGCTAACCCTGCATCAGAGAGCACTTGGGCAACGTAGCGATTGCGGGGACTATGTCGGCTGCTGCCACTGCCATGGGCGAAAAGCACAATTCCCTGAGCTCCTTCGGGCAAGGTTAGGCTGCCTTCAAGGACAATGTGCCCTGCCAAAACGCGCACTAAGTGTTCTTTTTTCATGGTTGTTGTCATGGGGATATCCTCCTTCTTAGAAGAGATCGTTGATGGACTCAATCTGGGGAGTATGCAGGTCCAGGGTCAGGACCTGATTCACGCCAACAGCCTGCAGCAAATCAGCCACCATTCTGGCTGTAATAGGCTCACGATGACCATTCCGCTTATCTGCACGGGCATAGCCAAAGTAGGGAATGACCGCCGTAATATGGGCAGCGGCTGCCCGACGACAGGCATCGGCAAGGGCTAAAAGCTCCATCAAGTGCTCGTCCACAGGCGGAGAAGTTGATTGCACAATGAAGACTTCTTTTCGACGAACTCTCTCCAGAAGACGCACAGAAACTTCGCTATCAGGAAATCGCTCACAAATACAGGCCCCAAGCTCCACTCCAAGTTCATGAGCAACTTTGGAAGCCAAGTCTGGAGTGGCCGTGCCAGCAAAGATAACGAAATCATGCGTCATCGTGAAATCCCACGGGAGTGTTGTTTTTAGCGGTCTTAATGAACCCTCTGCATGACCCCCCTTAATCCCCCCCACCCTCCGGGAAGGCTACACCTAGTGGCTAAGGGGGGAAATGGAGATCTGGTTCCCTCCCCTTACCAAAGGGAGGGCTAGGGTGGGGTGGGGCAAGACTATTTACAGCTCAAACTTACTTTTTAGCTAGGGGGATCTTGGCGTACTTGCCCATCAATCTAACGGTGCTCGCTTGAGGCCCCCGCTCACCTTCCTCTTCAACAAAACTGACCTCACTACCGATTTCTAGTTCATCAAAAGCGTTGTCGAGGACGCTGTGCTGATGGAAATAAACTTCATAACCATCCAATGTCTCAATGAATCCGTAGCCCTCGTCTGGGAATAACTTCGCAACGCGTCCCTGGAGTTGTGGAGGTTCGTGTGTTTTGACATCACCCCGTTGGCGGCGAACATAATCCTGTAATTCACGCTTTGCCGCGTCAAAGGCATCACGGAGGGCTACATAGATATCTTCATGGGCCTGATGTCCTGACGGAGTGCGGTTCACGACTAGTTCCCCACCAGGGACCGTCAAGTCGATGCGAATGTGATAAAGGTTCCCTTGGTGATGCCGATGAGGAGCCTCGACCGCTACTCGACACCCCATCAATCGGCTATAAAGCTTATTGAGCTTCTCAGTCTTCTCACGGATTTTTGCTTCAATAGCCACGGACGACGGAACATTACGAAAGGTGATTTGCAAGGGTAATTGCATAATCTAGCCTCCCTAAAACGTTGGGTTGAGGAAAATAGTTTTTGATATCTAAATTGATGAGCTATTTTTCTGTTTTTACTAGACAAAACTTCTAGTTAATTGAGTTTAATTGCGAAAGGAACCAACAGGAAAGCTAGTTTTCACGCTAGCCTTCCTGTCATGCTAGACTTCCATCTCTTTAGCTATTCCAGGCTTTACCTTAGTAAGTCCAGAATTAGTGAACACTGACCTTCACGGTTTTGTGCTTCTCTTCCTCCGCCTTCGGTAGGGTGAGGGTAAGAATGCCATCTTTGTATTCAGCATTCACCACGTCATTCTTAATCCGCGCAGGAAGAGGAATGACCCGCTGGAACCTACCATAGCGGAACTCAGAGTGCACCATGCCTTTTTCTTCCGTCTTGGTTTCAGACTTGCGCTCACCGCTAATCGAGACCGATTGCTCTGTCACTTCAATATCCAAGTCCTTAGCTTCTAGACCTGGAATCTCCAGCTTAAGATGAATTTCCTCAGGGGTTTCTTTCATCTCAGCAGAAGGGGTAAATATGAACTTCTCCCCCTCACCCATAGGTCTAAACTGCTCAAACAAGCGGTCCATCTCGTCCCTCAGGCTTTCCATTTGCCGACGAGGTTCCCAACGTTCGATTCCTCGGAAGGGTTCCCAACGAGTAATTGCCATATGCTTTCTCCTATACGTTCAGTAGAGAGCCATCATCCAGTTGCCAGGTAATCGTTGAATTTATAGCTGAGGTGGTCCTCTACTTTCGAGGTTAGAGAAGGAATATGAGGAACTCGTGAAGAGGGTTTGCGTCCGTGCGCAACTACTACAAAGATGGTGTGGACACTGCAACGCCGGACGAGACAAATTTTACAATTCATGAGGCGACGACGACATTAGCCTGTTTAGCAAGGTCGTCTGACTGCGGTGACTTTTGTACCCGAATTTTAGCGAATCGGGTTTCTCTGTGGTCGATGGATGAGGTCTATCCGTCTGAGGGTTTGCTGCGTTCTCGATATTCGCGGGTGTTTTGAGCGGACAGATCGGCGCGGACGGTCTGGCGGGCTGTGCAGACTCAGCGGTTAGTTATCAAAGCAATGCAAGATAGGGGTAGGTCTAGCAGTGGGGTTCGCAAGGCTTTCTTTGAAAATGCGCGATGGTTGGTACTTAATGTGATTTTTATCAAACTGCGTCCTGAGCAGGGTATTGATCTAAATCTGAGAACTGATGAGGCAAATGCGGTATCGCAACGTACTATAGAATTCGTTGAGGAGCTTTGGACTATATGTGAGGCGAAGGGGTATGTGTCACGGCAAGCTTCTGCGGGTGGATTTGAGCAAACTCGACATTTTCGTTCTGTCTTCAATAGTGCCGCTGACTGTCAGCAGCTACATGGTACTTTGTTGGCAAAGTTAGCGCAGGTTCCACCGAAAACCCCAGATTCTGATTCATGACCTCAAACAGTAAAATTAGATTTGCACTATGCCAGCCAAAGACATCTTTCATGACTGTGTAAAAGTAGCCCTCGTTAGAGACGGGTGGCAGATCAGCCATGATCCATACAGCTTAAAGGTTGGCAAAAAGGATCTTTTTATCGATCTTGGAGCAGAGAAATTAATTGCCGCTGAAAAAGATTCTGTAAAGATTGCCGTTGAAATTAAGAGCTTTGTTAGTCCTTCGGAAATTCAAGATCTAGAAAATGCCTTGGGTCAATATATTCTTTATCAAAATGTTCTGCAAAGAATAGAGCCTGATCGCATTCTGCATCTGGCAATTAGAGAAGCAGTTTTTCGTAAATTATTTGAGCAGGAAGTTGGGCAAATTCTCTTAGAGAACAAAGTTCTTAAACTTTTGACTTTTAACCCTGAAACTGAGGTGATCACCAAATGGATCAGCTAAATAGATATCGTCAAATTATCCGTTCCGCACTGAAATCTTATGCGGATATCAGTTACGCCAACGTGAGTGTTAAAAACCGTTCTGCTTTTGATGTCGAGACTGATCAATACATTATTCTTTCGGAAGGATGGGATAACGATCAGCATCTTCATGGTGTTTTAATTCATGTTGAGATTATTGATGGTAAGGTCTGGATTCAGTTAGATGGCACAGAGGATGGCATTGCCGAAGAGTTGATCCAAGCGGGCATCCCGAAGGAAGACATCGTACTAGGATTCCATGAGCCAGAAGTTCGTAAATATACTGGATTCGCAGTTGCTTAATCTTGAGAACGCGCTCAGCCCTCAAATCTCAGATTGGTGTGGATTGAGCGACTTGCCCTGAGCCTTGTGGTCCCCAAGCATCCTGCCCTCAGCTCTGTCGTGTCTGGCACAAGGTACTGCGCTCCGTTAGTAGTAAAAAGTGCACAACGGTAAAAATCGGAAGGGGGGGGATTCGAACCCCCGATGAGTTTCCCCATAACAGTTTTCGAGACTGCCGCATTCAACCGCTCTGCCACCCTTCCACGGTCTATCCACCTATAATACGGCGGTGCTTACCAAGGGGAAAGCACTATCTTGCAAGATTGCCTCCCAGTCCTAGGTCTAAGCACTGAGGTGCTGTCGCAGCGCCTTTTCCATCACTACAAGCAAAGCAGCATCTTCCTGCCCAGGATGAAGCCAAAGTTGCAGAGCCTTCCAGCCTTGATATACCAGCATTTCCAGACCACCCTGTGTCGCTAGTCCTCGTTCTTGGGACCAAGTGAGGAGTTGGGTCACTTCTGGTTTGTAGACCAAGTCATAGACTAAGGCATCCTTCGGCAATAACGCCAGTTCTTCCTGATTGAGCGGTGAAGCCTCTGGATGGGGGTCCATCCCCAGCGGTGTCGTGTTTACGACCAGGTGCGTATCAGAAAGAACCGAAGCGACAGACTGTTCTGGTCCCAAAAGTTGAATATGCGGAAACTGTACGTGTATCGCCTGTAGATTGGCTAGAGTCCTTCCCTGAACATATATTCGCTTCATGCCCAAAGCTTGGCAGCCTGCAATCACGGCCCTAGCCGCTCCTCCACAGCCGAGAATGAGGACCTGAGCTTCTGACCAATCTGGTTGATATCTTTGCAAGGGAGCGATAAAGCCTGCCCTATCGGTATTGTCTCCGAGCCATCCATGCTCAGTACGCAAAACCGTATTCACGGCACCAATCTGTCGGGCGAGGGGCGTACAGTCCTGCATCAGGGGCATCACTGCCTGTTTATGAGGAATCGTGATATTGAATCCTCCACAGCCCAACACCCAAAGTCCTGATGCCGCCTCTTTTATATTTTCTGGAGCCACGGGAAAGGCCAAATAATGAGCATCCAAGCCCAGATATTCCAACGCGGCCCGATGCATCACCGGCGAAAGAGAATGAGCGATAGGATAGCCCAGTAGACCAAAGAAACGCGTCATCTTGTCACACCGTCCCATACCCACGTAGAGGCGCAAAGTTTTGCGCCTCCGTTAAAGGATATCCATAATTGGCATCGGATTTGACATGGTGATCCTATAGGCGTTGTAAATTTTAAAGTATCCATATCCCGTTGGAAGTGCCGATGGAACTGACACATACCCTCAAAGAATGGGCCATCGCAGTCCAGGCGTTAGAAAAAGGTGAAACCATCTTGCTTCTACGTAAAGGAGGTATCCGTGAAAAAGGAGGAGCGTTCACCATTCCCCATCGCGAGATTTTGCTCTATCCAACTTATGAGCATCAAAAACCCCATCTTCTTAAACCAGCTTATGCAAACCAAGTAAAACCTGTCGCTTCTGGTTGGCATCCAGCCAGTGTCCCGCTGGGTTCTTGGGCCAAGATTACTGATATTTTCCAGGTGAGCGAAGAAGAAACAGTATCAGCCCTCCTGCCGTTTCATATTTGGAATGAGCAGTTTGTGCAGGAACGTTTTGGGTGGAAACCCCGTCAACCCCTAACCGTTATTTTGTTACGGGTTTATAAATTCTCTCAGGCAAAAACGATACCGTTCCTTCCAGAATACGGAGGATGTCGCTCGTGGATTGATGTCGTCGAACCAATCGCTCTTGAAGAGTCTAAACCCGTTTTAGGAGATTCAGAGTACATTCGAAAAACTGCTGAGGTTCGTGGACTGATAGCCGAACTTCAAATCTGAGCTGCTCAAACATCAAATTGGGCAATCACAGGCGTGTGGTCTGAAGGCTTTTCCCAACCTCTTGGTACTTTATCAATCCAACAGGTTGTGCACAGCTTGGCTAAAGGTTCGGATACCCAGATATGGTCAATCCGCAGACCCCGATTGCGGCGGAAGGATACGGCCCGATAATCCCACCAGCTAAATGCTATTTCTTGATTGTGGAGGCGGAAAGCATCGACAAAGCCCCAGTCTTTCACTTTTTGCAAAGCCTGATGCTCCTCAGGATGAAAACCAACCTGATTGGTCATCTCCTGGACGGAGAATACATCCCGCTCTTCTGGAGCAATATTAAAATCCCCGCATAGCAAAACTAACTGTTTGGGGTCGTATTGCTCCTTCAGAAAAGTCTGCAATCTGGCCAGCCAATCTAATTTATAAGCAAATTTTTCGGAACTGACTTCAGAACCATTGGGAATATAAGCATTGACAATTTTTATGTTATTCACAGTGGCCATAATCAGACGCTTCTGAGCATCTTCCCCATCTTCAGGCAGCCCCTTGCTAACCTCTGTGATTTCTGTTTTGGAAAGAATAGCCACGCCATTAAACGTTTTTTGACCAACGTAGGCTAAGTGATAGCCCAAAGCTGCTAAAGGCTCAACGGGAAATTTATCATTGATAGTCTTTGTCTCCTGCAAACAGACAACATCTGGATGATGTTCTTTTAGCCAATCCAAAAGGACGGGCAGGCGAGCATTGATTGAATTTACGTTCCAGGTGGCAATATCCATTGAGGCATTTTCCCACAGCGTAAACAAGTCTGGTTATAATTCGCTCTGATGAGTCTTGTCACCGACCACGGACTGCTTACAGAAGCCTTTGACCTCTATACCGAGGTCAATCAGACTTGGTTCAAAGGGCATCTCCCCCCTATCCATATCGATTCCAGAAAAAAAAGAAGCTCGATCCCAGAGGCGCAGGAACGTTTCTTACTCTGTCTGAGCACCAAACAGATGCTGCGCACAGCGGGGCTTTTCCGCTATCAGGTGCGCCGTCAGGGTCCCAGAATCACCTATTATCCGCTTGCGATTATTTTGAGCAGTCCATTATTCAGCAATCCGGTCTATCGCCAGCAAGAACTGGCCAGCACCCTGAAGCATGAGATGTTGCACTGTGCCCAAGCGATTGGCTACCTGGAAGGCCAACCCGTAAAACCTTGCCATAACGCAGAATTCAAATGGTGGGCAGAGCATATCGGCACCACGGTCCGCCATACGATGACCGCAGAACAACCCTGGATCTACCGCTGTGCTCAATGCACTCAAATTTTTCGCCGCAGTCGCCGGATTAGTGCTCGCTATGTTTGTGGTCGCTGCCGAGGTGCCCTGGAGTGCATTCATAGTCTCTAAAGAGCAGGGATTGCAGAAAGGATGGGTATCGGTGTGATTTTGCCTAGTGTCTGGCTGATTGCTTCATGCAGTAAGCCATTGGTTGCCAAAACTCGGCCAGAAGCTATATCGAGTGAGCTTAGGTCATAGCTGCTCAACTGTCCTCCTGCTTCCAGAACGAGCACAATACCTGCCACCATATCCCAAGGAGAAAGCCCACGCTCCCAATAGCCATCAAACCTGCCTGCAGCCACATAAGCCAGGTCTAGGGCGGCTGACCCTAGCCGTCTCACCCCTTGGGTTACCTGAGTAAAGTGACAAAATTCAGCGTAGTTATTGTCTTTTACTTTTGCACGGTCATAGGCAAAGCCTGTTGCCAGGAGGCTATCAGCCACCTGTTTTGTGCTGGAAACCCGAAGGGGCTGTGTCTGTCCATCCTGGGTCAGAAAAGCGCCAAGTCCTAATCCTGCGGTAAATAATTCATCCGTAATCGGGTTGTAGACCACCCCAACGATAGGTTGTCCATCGAGTAATAGACCGATAGAAACCGAAAAGACAGGAAAGTGATGGGCATAGTTAGTTGTTCCATCCAGGGGGTCTACCGCCCAGACATAGGAGCTGCTCAGGTCTCCCGAGGCTCCAGATTCTTCCGCTAAAATTCGATGCTCTGGAAAGGCCGCTTTCAAAATATCTAAAACTTCTTTTTCAGAAGCCGTATCTGCTTCTGTGACCAAGTTTCCTGGCGTTTTCTCCTGAATATTCTCCAGCTTGCCCCAGAAGTCTTTAAGTTTTTCACCTCCAGCATGAGCCGCCTGAGTGGCAACTGTTAGATACTGCTGAATGTCTTGCGCTGATGGATGCATCCTAGATTTAGCCTCATGATTTTTTTAGTGCTTATTTGTCTTAGCTAAACCTAGGGTTTAGATTGCATTTTCCACCTGAGTAAGGTCTACGCTTTCTAATCGTGGGCCTAGCTGCGCTACTACTCTAGAAGCCAGATAAGAGGCAATCCGTCCTGTCCTTTCTAGAGGGAGATGATGGGTTAGGCCATAGAGTAGACCCGCAGCGTACATATCGCCAGCACCCGTACTGTCGATGGCCTCCACCGCATAGGCTGGGATTTCATAAACCTCGTCGCCGTGTTGAATCAAGGAGCCTTGACCGCTCATAGTGACTACCGCCGTTTCACAGTAACCCTTGAGGACTTCCAGTACTTCTTTCGGATCTTTCGTGTAGGTAAACAGTTCCATCTCCTCTTGGTTCCCAAACAGGAGGTCTACATGGGCTTGCACAATTCTGCGGAAATCATCTCTGTGGCGCTGAACACAGAAAGGGTCAGAGAGGCTCATAGCCGTCTTGACTCCGTAGCTACGGGCTGTCTCCAGGGCCAACAAAACGGTCTCTTTTTGAGATTCGGTATCCCATAGGTACCCTGTGACATAGAGATAGCGACTGGATTTGAGGTCCTCTAAATTCAAATCTTTCGGACTTAGCTGACGACACATTCCCAGATAGGTATTCATCGTCCTTTGCGCATCTGGCGTAATCAAAATCACGCTCAAACCCGTTTTGCCATCGCCAAGGCTAATCTTGGAATGCACTCCCTGCCTTTCCATATCAGCAACGTATTGGTGCCCGTAGTCATCATTGCCAGCTTTGCCCGTAAAACAAACCTTCCCTCCCAGTTGCGCAAGGCCAATAGCAGTATTAGCAGCAGAGCCGCCAGACGTAGTATTAACCAAATATTCTCTGATTTGGGGAACTAAACTGTCGTAACCTTCTTCATCGATAAGAGCGACGCTCCCTTTGGCTAACCCCAATTGGTTCACCAATCCGTCTTGGACCTTCGCTTGAAGGTCAAATAATGGGTTTCCAATGGCAAAAACATCCCAGCGTGTCATGGTACTCCCATAGGTTGCGTCTTTACTTTAACGTCCTCTTTGAGACATGGGAAATTTCGATTCTTTACACTTATGTCCTATGATCCAAAAGGGGGACGTGAAGTTTCCATAAGAAGAGTAAACTGACTTTTGCGATATACACAAGTCAACACGAGTTTAAGGAGTGATAATCTCATGCGTTATTTGAAACAAGTAGGAACATTGGTAAGCCTTGGTACTCTGATGCTGGGCTTGGCCGCCTGCAGTGGTGAAAAGAAAACTGAAGAGACCACGACAAATACAACCACTACAGCTCCTGCTGATGGTGCTGCAGCTCCAGGTTCTTCTACCTCCACAACCACTACAGCTCCTGCTGAAGGTAGTAGTACTATGGCTCCAGGTTCTAGCTCTACAACTACTACCACTCCTGCTGAAGGTACTCCTACCAAAGAAACTACCTCTACAACCACTAAAGCAACTGAGAAGAAGTAATTTTCTTTTCGCTAATTCTGAAATGGAGACAGAAGCTAAACGCCCTGCCTCCATTTTTTTAAACTAAACGATACGTCATTTTCATAATTATTTAAACCAACTAGATATTTTAGATCAAGAAAACCTGTACTAAATAAACTAAAAATTTGTCCGATGCCTTTTTTACCAATATTAATAATTATTCCCTGTCTGCCCATAGACTAGCTACTAATTGCATCGTGCATAGTAACAACATCCAAGTGTGCCGTAGTACTCTGATAGGTTGCGTCTCTTCTTCTAACTTTCTCTGTAAGACATAGGAAATTTCGATTCTTTACACATATGTCCTATGATTCAATGGGAACTTTAAGTTTCCATAAGAAGAGTAAACTGACTTTTGCGTTATACACAAGTCAACACGAGTTTAAGGAGTGATAATCTCATGCGTTATTTGAAACAAGCAGGAACATTGGTAAGCCTTGGTGCGCTTATGTTGGGCTTGGCTGCCTGCGGGGGTGAAAAGAAAACTGAAGAGACCACGACAACCACAACGGTAGTTCCTGGGGCTGCGGCGCCTAGCACTTCAACAACAACGGTGGTTCCTGGTGCCGCAGCACCTAGCACTGCTGCTACGGATTCTGCGGCGAAGGCGGGAGCAGGTGCCCAACAAGCCAGTGATGCGGCCAAAGAAGCTAGCAGCGCGGCCAAGGAAGCTAGCAGCGCGGCAAAGAATGCCAGTACGGCCAAGACTGAAGCAGCTGGAGATTCTGCGATGAAGGCGGGTGATGCCGCCAAGGACGCTGGTGCTGCTGCTGGCGGTGCGGCTGGAGATTCTGCGATGAAGGCGGGCGATGCTGCTAAAGAAGCAGGCGAAGCTGCTAAGAAGTAACAGTTAAAATCTCAAAGATGCTAAAAAAGGGGCCTGTTGGGCCCTTTTTTGATGGTCTGATTGTCTGGGGCTCTAGCCGATTAGCTCCATGGCCCGCTTGGCAATTGCTGATGCGGTTATACCGTTAAATTCCATTAATTGCGCAGGACTGGCGGTAGTTTCTCCCCGCTTCCAGGCAAAGGTATCTCGTTTTGGGGCAGTAGTTCTGAGCATAACGGGTTCAAGAGATGCACTCGCTCCTCCGGTAACGCCGATAAGGGCATCGGCTCCAAAGAACGCCTCAAATTCGGCATCGCCCAAGAAATCACCATCAGGCTCAGAACAGGTGTCCCAAGCTACATCATGCGTACGGTAAAGACGGCGAGGATTGACTACAGAGACAATCTTCACCCCGATACCCTGATTTTCTAACTGAGTAGCCGCTTCAAAAACAGGAAGCAGAGCCATGTCGCCAATAACGGCAAACACAACTTTCTTGGTCCCAGCGGTTTCCTTTAGGACAATCGCTCCGTCCTTAAGGGCTTGACGCGCTTGGTCGAGGGTTGTGCGAATCGGCAGCGGAGATTTACTGGTAGTGATCACGATGCCTTTATTTTTCGTGGTTAGCGCCCATTCATAGGCGGCTTGAATTCCGTTGGCATCGGTAGGGAATAGCGGAAAGATATTGCCATTGCGCATCATCGCTGCAAAATAAGCTTCGATTTCAGGGCGTTGATGGGTCCAGCCATTACGACCTTGCTCCAAAGCTCCCGCCGTAAACAGGGTGATGGTTGAAGGGGTAGGACGACGTAGTTCTGCCATCGCTTGTGTCACCGTTTGCCAAATCGGAAGACCATTGATCGCAAAAGATTCGTAGGAGCACCAGAGGCTACGGCTGCCCATAAGAGCCAGCCCAACCGCCAACCCGGCACAGGCATCTTCACTCAGAGGTTCATAGACTTGGCCGTCAGGACTCTGAAAATAGAGGGGGTCTGTGGTTGGATGGATAATTTTGAGGGCCTGGTTGATATTGGCCAGTCCTGAAGCTTCGTTGCCATCAGCATTGGAGACAACAAACTTGGGGTCTTTCTGGCCGACTTGAGCAACGAGGAGACCCATGGCTGTGGTCGGAACTTTTGGCTCACCGCCTACGGGAAAATCTTGCAGAGTAAGTTCACCTAGTTCCTGAAGCGGCAGCACAAATTCTGTAACCGCTGTCTTACCCGCAGGCCCGCCCCCAGCCCGCTCACAGTTGGTCCGCACCAAGGCCCAGGCTTCTGGGGATAGCGCACGTTCTTTTAGGGCACCGACGATATCTTCATTGTCTAGGGTGTGGTGAGCATAGAGATTATGGGATTTAGCGCCCCGTGCATGGACTCCTGCTCCTTTGAGCTGTTTGATAATTAAGACTGTAAGTTTACCGCTCAGGGCAGAGCGGGCTGCTTCATCGGCGGCTACGAGCACGGCCTCTGTGAATTCCATGCGCTGCTCGAACGAAAAAATCGTGCTATCGACAAAGGGACCGGGCTGGTTTTGGTCATCAAAATCTTTAGCATCGACCAAAATCACTTCTTCAAAGCTATTCCCCGTCCAGTAATCCATCATTTGTTCATCAGCAAAGGTGGAGACCATACTGTGATGCTCTTGGCTGAAGCCATTCCAGACCAGAACGGGTAGAAAATTAGTGATGTTAGGATAGGCCGTGTGGAAATGCATCATCGAACTCATGATGTAGGGCTCACCCAAACCACCATCACCGACGGTAAAGGGAAAAAGCTTTCCAGGATGCAAAAAGGCAGCAGCCATCGCAAAGTGCTGTCCTTGTCCAAGAGGACCCGCTGGAGCCAGAATTCCAGGGATATAGCCCGACAGGTGCCCAAGCAATCCATGTTTCTCGCGATAGCCTTCCCGTAGCTGCGCGACTGTATGGATACCCATATCTTCCAGGGAACGGTCCATGAACATCGCACTATAGAACCCAGGAGCATGGTGACCGACTTCCGTCGGGATATTTTTGTGGCCGAGCATCACTAGCGAGGCATAGGCTTCTACTGAGCTAGCAAAACCGCCAGGGTGTCCTGAAGCTTTACTGGCTGTGATTTGTAGAGTAAGGTAACGTAGCGCATCCGCCGCCAGCAAAGTCTGAAATACCGCCGCATCATCGGTAGGATCCGTGATGCTATGGCTTCCTTCGGCTATCGCAGGAGTTTTCCCATAGCGGTCAAAGCCAGGAAGTGGTTTACCGAAGTATTGCACTCCTTCACAGAAAGCGGGGGTGGAAGTTTGGCTGGCAGTCGTCGTCATACGTAGATACCTAATGCAGCATGGGCTAGCTTTTTATCGTACATCCGCTTCTGAACAGGACTAGTTAAATTTGGAGATCCCCCGGCCAAAATGCTATTCGAAGCAATAGGCAGCGTTGCTAATATGCGCCCCCTAAATCCCCCAATGCTGGGGGACTTTGAATGTAGCACCCCCCAAAGTTGGGGGGCAGGGGGGCGAGGAGAGCGCGGGGGGATGCAGTCAAAAACCCAATAATTTCTACAAAAGATTTAAAGACTCACTTTACATCTTTAAGCTTAATTCCCCGAATCGAATAATCCAGTAATTCCATAGGATGCATAATCGGTACTGTTTTCCCTTGGAGTTCTAAATGCTTCCGTATTTGTAGTCCACAGCCAGGATTTGGAGAAGCAATCAGTTCTGCCCCTGTGTTAACAAGATTGGTTACTTTCTGCTGGCCTAATTCATCGGCAATTTCTGGTTGCAAGATGTTATAGACTCCAGCACTACCGCAGCATAGAGCTGCATCGATAGGTTCTTTAAGCTTCAAACCAGGAATCTTTTGGAGGAGTCTACGCGGTTGCATACTAATTTTTTGGCCATGTAATAGATGACAGGCATCTTGATAGACCACGGTTAAAGCCTGGTCTGACAGAGGAGAAAGCGGAACCGTTAAACCAACATCATGTAGAAATTCTTGGACATCTCTAACTCGATTAGCAAATTGCTTAGCTTTTTCTCGATAGTTCGGGTCGTCCTGCAAAATATGACCATATTCTTTCAGAGTATGACCACATCCTGCTGCATTGATGATGATGTAATCTACCCCAGTATTTTCAAAGCTATCGATCATTTGGCGGGCCATCTCTTGGGCCTGCGCTTCTTGTCCTTGATGGTGAGGTAAAGCTGCGCAGCAGCCCTGACTTTGAGGAACAACCACTTCACAGCCATTGGCCGTTAAGACTCTAGCCGTAGCTTCGTTGACATTGGTAAAAAGAAGCCGTTGGATACAGCCCAAGATCATGCCGACTCGATAGCGTTTTTCTCCCTGTGCAGGTATTAAAGCTGGCAAACTATCGCGAAAAGCACTCATCGGAATCTCTGGCAAAATCGATTCCATACTGGCTAGACGAGGGAATACTTTTCTAAAGATTCCCGTTGAGCGGATTACCTTCTGTAGCCCCAGTTTTTGATAGGGAATCATCGGAGCCATTAAGACCCGCAGCCTTTTGGGATAGGGCAAGAGGCTAAACATAAGCTTACGCAGTATGCGGTCTGGCAAACTGCGAGAATAATTCCGTTCTACTTGAAATCGTGTAGCAGAAATCAGTTGGTCATACTGTACGCCCGAAGGACAAGTAGAGACACAGGCCAAGCAGCCTAAACAGGAATCAAAATGTTGGCTGGAGGTGGGCGAAAGAGGCATCTCTCCTTTATTAATCTGCTCCATAAGATAGATGCGCCCTCTTGGCGAATCCATTTCAGTCCCTAAGACTCGATAGCTAGGACAGGTCGATAGACAAAATCCACAGTGCACACAGGAACTAATCAGTTTTGGGTCTGGAGGATGCTCTGTATCAAATCCTTTAGCTTGTGTTTCCACTAAATATCCCCTACAAAACGATTGGGATTGAGTAACTTTCCTGGATCAAACTGATTCTTCAAGGAACGCATAAGGCCCAATGAATTGGAGGTATAACCCCAAACATCGAACTTTTGCTTGAGGGCAACAGGGGCTTCCAGAATGCTAAGAAATCCTTGTTGAGTCTGATAATAAGTCCGGAGTTCCATAAGGAAACGCTGGAGGTTATCTGCCGATGAATCTTCTACCTGTATAACACCAACGCCACTACCTGCATGAAGGATGCCCAACGTTTTTTCTACAGACAAATTATGTTTTTTGGCCATAGTTTCTAGCATCGTGAGCGCTTCTACTGCATGGGAAGGTAAGACCCCTATCTTGCATGTTACTGCCGGATTTTTAGGTTCTCGTACTTCTTGTACGCTTTTCCACAAGCGAACTTCTTCTTGTTCAACGAAAGATATACTCGATAAGCGCAATTCCTGAGTGATTGCTTGCCATTGGCGAGATTGCTCCTGCACGCTGGCCTCTAATCCCTGAAAGCGAATGAGCAGCCCTGAGGCTCGTTCAGCGCCTAGACGAGATACAAGATTCGGCGAAAGAAGATCTGCCGTCGTTGGGGTCAGCACTGAACGAAATAGAATTTCTCTAGCCTGCGTGATTTTTGTCATATCCCCCGTCATCAATAGGGTCTTGGAAGTTTCTGGCAAGGGATAGAGGCGCAAAGTCACCTGTGCTATAAATCCCAAGGTGCCATAGGCTCCGGTAAAGAGTTTCATCAAGTCATAGCCTGCAACATTCTTGACGACGCGCCCTCCTGCTTTCGCCACTTGACCATCCGCCCGAATAAAGGAAATGCCCAGCAACAGGTCACGGACGCCCCCATAGCGTTGACGTAAAGAGCCTGTATCTGCTGTGGCGATGATGCCTCCAAGCGTTGCTGTACCGCTATAGGTCGGGTCCAACGGCAGGAATTGGCCTTCTTTCGCCAAAATCGCCTGTAGATAGGCAAAGGGGATTCCTGCTTCCACCGTAACGGTCAGATCTCCCACGGCATGATCTATCAAGCGAATAAGACCCTTACTGCTGACTACGATCTGAGGTTCTTTAACCAGTCCGCCCCAGCCAAGCTTACTTCCCTTGCCTGCCAGCAACATCCGCCATTTATGACGCTGAGCACAGGCTATGACTTCAGCCAGCTCTTCCTGGCTACTGGGAGAAACCATACAGGCTATGGCAGATGAGGGCGTAACCGCCTGCTCTATTTTTGCTTGCCAAGCAGGTTCTAGATCTATAGGCGAATGAACGAGCGTTGACCCGACCATGGATTCCAGTTTTTCTACAATAAGCGCTTGATCCACTACCACCTATCTGACTGCAGAGATGGTTTCAATATAAAGCTATTTCTCTGCTTGAAGGCTTATGTTTTTAAAAGTATCAGGGTGGGAAAATCATACGAGGAAATAGATAGTGAAAGTAATAGTAACAAGAATTGCAGAATAATAAATCCTAGTCTGAATCAATGGAGATTCTGGAATTAACGATATAAAAGGGCTAATAAGATACAAGGCTAAATGACGTTTCTCTAGAACAGGATATGTCTATTGTAATCCTAGTTAAATTGAAAAATTTTGTGTTATGGCAAGGTTTGATTAGACCAACCCCTCAGTCCCTACGGGACTGAGGGGTAGATCAAGCTGCAATCATTTGAAGACGATATAGACTCGCATATAGCCCATTTTGCTGCATGAGCTGCTCATGACTCCCCTCTTCCACCAGTTCACCCCGCTTCAACACTAAGATACGGTCTACATTGCGAATCGTTGTTAAACGGTGGGCAATGATGATTGCTGTTCGGCCTTCTAATAATCGGTCTAAAGCCTCTTGAACCAACGCTTCTGTCCTGACATCCAGACTGGCGGTGGCTTCATCCAATACCAGAATCGGAGGATAGCGTACGGCAGCTCGGGCAAATGCCAAAAGCTGCTTTTGGCCAGAGGAAAGGTTATTGCCCCGCTCTCTGATTTCCGTTTGATAGCCTTGAGGTAAGTGCTGAATAAAACTATCTACATTCATTCTTTGAGCAGCAGATTCAATCTTCTCTTGGGGATAATCGTCTCCAAGAGCAATATTAGAGGCGACATCTCCTGAGAAGAGAAACCCTTCCTGCAAAATCACACCGACATAGTTGCGCAGTTCTGCTTGTGTAACCTGAGTGATATCGACACCATCAATTAAAATTCGACCTTCACTAGGCTCATACAAGCGAGAAAGAAGACGAATAATTGAACTCTTGCCTGCTCCCGTGGGACCAACCAGTGCTACTTTTTCTCCAGGCTTAATCTTAAAACTTAAATCCTTAAGGACTGTTTCATCTTCCTTGTAGGCAAGAGATACATGCTCAAAGGTGATTTCACCCTTAGCTTCCGATAAAGGCAGATGCTGTGGGTTTTCTGGATCTTTAATTTCAATCGGTTCATCCAAAATTGCACTCAATCGTTCTATAGAGGTGAAACCAGACTGAAATACGGTGAATTTTTCAGTGATTTGACGAATTGGGTTAAACAGACGCTGAGCATACTGGATAAAAGCAACGAGTACGCCAAAGGTAATGCTCTGATCAAGTGTTTTAATACCGCCAAACCAGAGAAGAAGTGCAATGCCTACCAATCCAGCCCATTCCATGATGGCGGAAATAGAACTATCAAAAAGAATGGTTTCGTCGAGTGCTTTGATATAGCGATTATTGACCTGACCATAATTTTCGTTGTTACGCTTTTCTCGACGGAATAGCTGAACTACGTTGATACCCAGGATATTCTCCTGGAGGACCGCATTTAGAGAAGATAGTTCTTCTCTACTTCTAAAAGTTGCCGCCCGATAACGTTTTTGAAAATAGAGGACCATGCCCGTTATCGGGATTATCCAGACAAAGAGAATCAAAGCTAGCCAGGGATTTAAGGCCGCCATAAAACCTAAGACAACGAGGATAGAAAAGAAGTCACTTATCACCCCTACGGCTCCCGTAGAGAAGACATCTCCTAACGCCTCCACATCACTGGTTAAACGGGTAATCAACTTACCCACAGGCATCTTGCTAAAGTAATTAGAAGATAGCGACAAAACATGATTAAACAAATTTTGACGGATAGAAGCGGTCATTTTCTGGCCAGCTTTCTGAACGAGAAAACCCTGTACGCTCTGAAATACGATTTGTACCAGTAAGGATCCAGCCAAGAGCCAAACATACTGATGTAGACCATCTAAGTTGCCCGTGGCAATCGGACCATCAATCGCTTTTTGGACGAGTAAGGGCTGTACGGCCGAGGCCGAAGATAAAAAGGGCAGCAGGACCAAAGCTATCGCAAAGGTTTTCCATTCTTTTTTGGCGAAGGGTAAAAGCCTCTTGAGAAGCTGTAGATCTTTATTCTTGGGCAATACCTTAAACGATTTCACGCAGAAATGCTCCTAGACCGCTGGATTGAGGGCTTTGGCCGTAGGGGGGAGCGAGGCTATAAACCGAGCATAACCCAAAGCTTCTGTCTCAAAGAAGTATTTCATGGGGAAAACAGCAATGTCCCGGCCTTGCATTTTACGAATACGTTGCACCGTAGTATACAGGTCCCGGTCTGCGACAACAACACTCAAACGATTGCCCAGAGAACCATCCACTAAATTTGCGCTCCCTGAGGAGTGAGAGCCGTAGGCCTCAGACAGGGTCAGCCCTCGGGTTGCAGCCGTTGCTAGTTGGCGATAAACCCATTCCGTGGGGTCCACCCCTGCGGGCGTGAGGGTGCTATCTACATTCGCCACCACGAGATAGTACGACTGGGCTCTGAGATGACTTTCAATCAGGTCGATAAAGGTCTGGAGTTGTTCTAGCTTATGCGGTGCAATATCTCGGTTTACCACTAAGCAAGCCTGAGAACGGAAAATGGGAGGGGATAAGGGCCTAAGGTTGTTGGCCGTCAGGGTAGAACCTGTGGTCATATTGTCGCTAATCAAATCAGCAAGGCCCAGCTTGGGCGTAATTTCTGTAGCCCCTTCCGAGGGAATGAGCATAAAGTGATTGATGCCCCGACGGTCCAGAAAGTCACTAGTCAGATAGAGAAACTTCGTCGCAATCCTCATGGTGTGGCCTTCTGTGCGCCATTGAAGAGCTAAATCCGCCAAGTCTCCGATCGCAGTAATATCAATCCATTCATTCGGTACAGCCAGCACCAGGTCAGCTGAGCCATAGCCCAAATCTTCCAGGACTACCGAAAGCTTGGACAGTTTCCGGTCTTCCGCACGGGTCCCCCATCCCAGTTCGGTAACGAGGTCTAAGCCCGTAATGCCAACATCTACGGTGCCTTCATTGACCTTAGCTGGAATCTCTGTCGCTCTTTGGTAAAGGATCCTTGAACCCGGTAGCGTTTTGATGGAACTCTCATAGCTACGTTCCCCTTTACTCTTGGGCGGCAAGCCACAATTCTTGAGCAGGGACATCGTCGCTTCGTACAGGGCTCCTTTGGAAGGCAGCGCTACCGAAAGGCCATCAACAGGACTGTTCATCATCAAATAACCACAAGGCCTTTCCCATTATCTCGGTATTTTAGTCCCGTGCTTGCTCGGGAGTGATCCGTTCTACCAAGTCCCATATCGCCACTAACCCCCAGAGGTGCATCTGGGGGCAATGATTACTACTCAAGGGTCGGCGCATCGTCCTCTGATAACCCCGCTTCCTCAAACATCTTGAGCGCTGGCCTAGCATGGTCCCGAGCAGCACGATATTCTTGCCTAAGCTTCACGTAACTGCCCAAACTATCAATTTCAGTCAATAGCTGTTCAGCCTCTTCCTCAGAAATGTCTTCATTTGAAAACAGCTTTTCAAGCAAAGGTTTAACATTAGCCACATCCTTGCGGCCTCTCTGCACACTCAACTTAAGCACTACCAGGGCCTTCACTTCCTCAATCGCTCGTTCTGATTCGCTCTTCTTGGACTGTCTAGCAGTGCGCTTTTTCTTCTCAGACTCAATAGGCTCAGATTCTTTTTCAGAGGCAGAAGGCTCTATATTCTGTACCTCTTTCTTCTCTTTAGTCGCAACCATTTGACAAACTCCATGCAATTAATATTCTTCAACAATTATACCTAACATCAGTTAGATGCTCAATGTTATTAGTACACTTTATTATTACTAAGAATAAGCACGGGAAATCAATAATTTGCTTTCCTCTCTCTCATCACATTCAAGTCGCAAATAGAACTAAATAGGGCTCCCAATGCACCAAGCCCCAAGGGCAGAGATCTGGGGATCTATCGCCGTCCAAAGTCCTCAAAAATTTTCGGGTCTGCCGTTGCAAGGGCAATGAGCTCCAGGGACTGGTCATAATCTTCTTGCAACCTCGTACTCATCTGCCTTCATTACCGTCATCACCCGCCGCGTAACGCACGGATTCGATGGGTCCGCACCGTCGAACTTCTGCTCGTGGTCGAAATAGTCGATTTTCCAAAAGTATTCCTCGGCTCTATTTAGCTTTATACTCCCAAAATCATGCTCCCCATAAGCGTCGTTGCTTTCGACGGACCCCGTGAACTGCTGTTGCTGTATCAGCCCCAGCAACTTCACCAATGTTTCAGCGTCTAGGGATCTCACGGCCTGAGATAACAACCAACCATTCCCTAAACCTTTTGCCCGAAATTGGTCGTTCAAGGTCGCAATCCGCTGCCGTATCGTTTCCGCTTCGAGTGCTTCCATCTCATCCCCGTGTTCTATCTCTTGATGATCTTTGTAAATCGCCCAGTCCTTCTCTTGCTCAGACGTAGTCTCTCTATATTCTCCGCTGTGGCTGATAAAACGGAGTACAGCAATATAAAGGCAAAAGAAAAATCATCAGAAAGTTCTTAAGGCTTGCCCAAATGTTCCTAAGCGTCCCGCAAGAAATTTTATTTATGTGGATTAAACAAAAAAGAGGTAACTATATGATGTTGAATTTACGACGAAGGTAGCTACTTTGCCTGAAGATTATTTGGAAGAACCAAAACTCAAAATGACATCGATTCCCTGCCAAGATAATTCCCTATGGTGTCTGGCTATACTACACCTTTCCTCTGAGTTTCAGAAATCTCGAAAAGATGATGCTTTACCGCTCCCTTGATCCTTCCGTCGAAAAACAGTGCTTATTTTTGGAGATATGCAGTTAAGTTAACAATCTCTACCCAAAGAGTGAGTCTGCAAGCTAGGATTTGCTTATGAACTGTTTGCTCGCTCCTGATCAGGAAAATTTAACCACAGCATTCATGATTGAAACCAGCTCAAACCATGAGTATCAAGTCGGAGGCAGTCTTGACAGTGACGCGCCTAGTTATGTGACGCGAAAAGCTGACTCGGTTCTATATCATGCCTTGAAAGCTGGTCAGTTTTGTTATGTACTCAACTCCCGCCAGATGGGCAAATCTAGCTTGCGGGTACGGACTATGAAAAGACTGCAAGCCGAAGGAACGGTCTGCGTTTTTATTGACCTGACGGGGAT
This sequence comes from Gloeobacterales cyanobacterium, assembly GCA_038245785.1. Taxonomy (GTDB): domain Bacteria; phylum Cyanobacteriota; class Cyanobacteriia; order Gloeobacterales; family PMM-0068; genus Sivonenia. The sequence continues at coordinate 100,152 of JBBRSB010000008.1, forward strand.
GGGGAAGCAGGACGTAACCCCAGAAAAATGGTATGCAGGAATCGTCCAATCTCTAGTAAGCAGTTGCCAACTTGCCCCTAAAATCCAATGGCGGACTTGGTGGCGAGAACGACAGGATCTGCTGTCCCCCGTACAGCGGTTGAGCCTGTTTATTGAAGAAGTCCTGTTAGTTGAGGTCAAGCAAAATATTGTTATTTTCGTCGATGAAATCGATCGTGTGCTCAGCCAGAAATTCTCTCTTGATGACTTTTTTGCCCTGATTCGCTGTTTTTTGGAACAGCGTGACACCCATCCTGACTACAAGCGCCTCACATGGGCACTTTTGGGAGTAGCAACACCTAGCAATTTGATTCGAGATAAGACACAAACTCCATTCAATATTGGCAAGGCGATTGAACTCAAAGGGTTCGACGCTAACGAAGTTCAGCCCTTAGTCGCAGGTTTGAAAGGGAAAATTGAGCATCCCGAAGTGGTTATTAGGGAGATATTGGACTGGACAGGCGGACAACCCTTTCTCACCCAAAAGCTGTGCAAACTGGTTATTCAGGAAGTAGAGAAAGAGGGGAATCTCCATTTAGTTGAGCAAGTGGTCAAGTCGCGCCTGGTGGAGAACTGGGAAGTGACCGATGAGCCAGAGCATTTACGGACAATTCGAGACCGGATTCTCAGAAATGAAGAGCGAGTTGGACGTTTACTGGGACTGTATCAGCAAATTTTACAAAAGGAAGAGATTGCCAGTGATGGCAGTGCTGAACAGATGGAATTGCGCCTGTCGGGGTTAGTAGTCCAGCGACAGGGCAAGCTCAAGGTCTATAACCGCATTTATGCAATGGTTTTTGACCAAACTTGGCTGGAGCGAAAATTAGCTGAATTGCGCCCCTATGCTAGTGCCATTAACGTCTGGATTGCTTCAGAACGTCGAGATGAGTCGTCCTTATTGCGGGGACAAGCCTTACAGGATGCCTTAACTTGGGCATTGCCAAAGAGCCTCAGCGATCTAGATTATCAATATCTAGTCGCCAGCCAAGATTTAGCCAAAAGAGAGGCACAAACAGCACTAGAGGCCACAGAACAAGCAAGCCAACTCCTCGCATCCGCAAGACAAACAGCCCAGCAAGCAGTCCTCAAACAGCGAATAAAGTGGGATTGGATACCCAAAATTGCTTTATCCGTCACCGCGCTTATCCTGCTGTTGCGCTTCAGTGGACTGTTACAAGGATTAGAGTGGAATCTGCTGGATCAGTTTTTTCGCTGGCGGCCCTTAGAACCACCCGATGTGCGAATTACCCTGGTCACTATTGATGAGTCGGATCTCACTAAAGTTGGACAGTGGCCTATCCCAGATCGCGTCTTAGCTCAGGCGATCGCCAAAATCAAGGCCCAAAACCCCAGGGCCATTGGATTGGATATCTATCGAGATTTACCCGTTGAGCCGGGGCATACAGACTTGGTGCGACTGTTTCAATCCACCCCTAACTTATTTGGGGTAGAGAAAGTCGTAGAACCCAGGATTGCTCCACCTCCCACCCTTAGCCAGCGCCACCAGATAGGTTTTACAGATCAGGTAGTGGATGGAGATGGGAAGGTGCGCCGTGCTCTATTGTCGGTCAGACTCTCTGATGGCGATGTGCGCGACAGTTTGGCGTCGAAGCTGGCACAGCAGTACCTTAAAGCTGAAGGCGTGAATATAGAGGAGTCAAGTGACAAGGTGCGCCTGGGCAAAGCCATCTTTCATCGTTTTGAAGGCAATGATGGGGGCTATATCCGCGCTAAATCTGGAGGTTACCAGGTATTGCTCAATTTTCGTGGTCCGCAAGCGAGTTTCTCAACCGTCTCGCTCGAACAGGTGCTTAAGAATCAAGTTCCCCTCAATAGTTTTCGTTCTCGCCTGGTGATTGTTGGTGCAACGGCTGAAAGCCTCAATGATCTCTTTAACACGCCCTACAGTGGCAATTGGTTCAGTTCTCCTCAGCCCATGGCAGGAGTCTTCCTCCATGCCAATATTGCCAGCCAAATTATCAGCGCTGCGCTGGAAGGGCGACCCCTGCTTCGCACCTGGGAAGAGCCGCTCGAAGGGCTGTGGATTTTGGCATGGGCAGGGGTAGGGGCCGCCGTAAGCTGGTGGTTCAAATCCCTCCCTGACCTTATGGGCAGCATCTTCCTTGCCTGTGGAGGACTCTTAGCAGGATGCTACCTTGCCTTTCTAGGAGGTTGGTGGGTGCCTGCTGTTCCTTCCCTGATGGCGCTTTTGGGAGCGGCAGTGGCTTTATCAATAGTTTCCAATAGACAACGGGACAAGCTTATATTTCAGCTTACCTTGTCAAAACTTCTATCCGTTCAGAAAGACTATCCAACCGTAGGACGCATTGCGCTTGAATACCTTAAGCAATCAGAAACGAAGGAGAACCAAGTTTTTATGGAGCAACAGTTGAAGCGTGAAGTTCCTGAATCCGCTCCGTTGCAATCGCATCCAGTCCCGCCGATTTAAGAAAAGCAGTCCAGTTGTCAGTTAAAGTCCTATCGTTTTGGGCGCGTCTCGCTTCCGCGAAGGAGGCTAGCGCGTCATACCAATATCCTTGTTTCCCGTACCAGGCGGCTTGCTGTAATGCTGTTCCCTGTTTTGGCGGTTGAGAAAGGGCAACGCGGCGTACCCATGAGGCGACGACCGGATCGTTAGGATTTGGTCTTTCCCCGCAAACCAATACCACGGCCCACTGATAGGTTTTGCCTACTTCCAAAGGAGGGGAATTATCCGAAGGCTTGAGGCTGATAATGCCAGGTGTCCCTGTGATCGGGAAGAAGGTTTGGGAGTGGGGCTTGGTCCCATCCTCTCGGATGCTTAATACTGCTTGCCTGGCAGAGGTTGCGGGCAGATGAACAAAAAAGGTGGGATGTTCTGCTAGCGTTAACCCTCTGTTCGTTGTCGGAACGAGTGCCCTAAATGGGGGGGTGTTGGCTGTAGGGGCGGTAGCCTCTTGCGTACACTGCCCTCCACGGGAGCCTGCGCCTGCGGTCCGGTCTGGCAGGTTGTCATCAGGAGGGGGCGTAAAGGAGACTATGGTGCTCACATGAGCGCTTCCGGCTGAAGTGCTGTCAGCGGATTGTGCAAGGGTTGGTTCAGCCCCGATGAGCAATAGCCCAACGGTCAAAAGGTTGAAATAATAGTAGTTATGTAGCATTTTTCCTGATTCTCCAAGTTCTATAGGCTCTAGAGCATGGGTACCAACTGCCAGGTCCAGGATTCTGGTTACTATCCGTTGGCCTGACCTTAATTTGTCAAACGGACCTTACTTACGGAAGGTTACCTAAATACTACTCACTGCCACTTCTTAATGCCATTGAACAATCTTTCGGTTCGATTTTTTAATCCCTCTCCTGACGGAATCAGACTTTTCCCTACATTCTCAATCTCAAGGCTGATTTATTGGGTTTGGTCAAAATACACATGAGTAATAAACTGCATAGCTATAGCCAATTTCCCACTAAAACAAAAGGTGCCCAGTAAAAAGGCTGTTGATATTTGGGGGAATGCAACAGAGATAGTTGGGCTTGACGCAGGGCATCTGCCTTCGAGACATTGGGCTGATTGAGGGCTTCATAAAATTTAGTCATGAAATCTGCCGTTGATTCGTCCTCTACCGACCAAAGCGTGGCTAAAGTACTGCGAGCCCCTGAACGTACAGCAATCCCCGCCAATCCCAAAGCGGCTCGTTTATCCCCCGCTGCCGTCTGACAGGCACTCAAAATCAACAATTCAATGGGACTGCGGACAAATTGATTGCGTTCTCGCAGCAACTGGTCTAAATTTTTAACATTAATTCGTTCATCCCAAGTTAATAAAAAAGTATCTTCTGCAAGGGATGAAAACTGACCATGGGTTGCCAAATGAACAATCGAAAAAGCATTCGACTGGATTTTAGTTTCTAGGGGAGCGCGGATAAATTCCCCATTCAAAAGAACTTTTGTAGAAGCGATTTTAGCTATATTCTTGACTTCCTGAGTAACACTGGGAAGAGCAGAAAATCCGAGGCGACTTTCTGTTAATCCTCCTATCAAAACGCTTGATTTTTCTAAGGAGGGGCGGCGGGGATTGAACAGTTGCAGCCCTGGTGTTAGGGCAACATTGTATTTCTCAATCAAATACTGCTGTCCATCATGAAGGGCGGAGACGGGAACTCCGCGTAGCACCCCATCCAGGACAAAGACTAAGGTTTTGATGCCATTTTTAGCTAAATCTGGTTCCGCCGGGCGTATTAACCAGTTGTAAATTTGCTGGGATGGAACTAGGGGATTTGGACTAGAGATGAACGGGTTTAAGGTGGCAACTAAGTCATCGAAGGTGCGTTCTACTTCTCCTGCTTCTCCTGCGCCCGAACTAGGAGCTAGTGCTGTCCCATAGTAGCGGAGAGGACGTCCAGGGATAGATAAAATGACGGCGATGCGTTTCGGCAAAATAATCGAATAGACAACCGCCGCTTTCGGATCAAGCTGGTCGATTTGTTGCGGTTTTCCCTCTAGGCAGGCTTCCTGAAAGAAGTTGTTGAGTTCTGCCAGTTGGAGCGCTTCAATGACGTCGCGGGCTTTTTTGAGATTATCCTGACTGACTTCCCCTTGGGAAATAGAGGTCGTTGAGGGTTGCAGCAGTAAATCAACCAGCTCTCGATAGACGGGTTCAACGCCGTCCCGAAAGGTAAACTGAATGTCGGGATTGGTGGCCACTAAGTCCTGGCGCAGGGATTGCAAGAGTTGAAAGGCTAGGCTATAGGCAGCGATTGCCTCCTTCGGTTTTTCCTGGAGTTGGTACAAGCGTCCTAGCTGCCACTGCCAGAGATAGGCAAGTTCCGGGGTATCAAAAGCAGAAAGTCTCTGTAAGGCCTGTTCGGTCAACTGTTGCGCTTCTCCCCATTTCCCCATCTGTTGAGATACGGCGGCTAAATAACCAAGGGCGTTGGCTTCGGCTTGCTTATCTCCCAAGCTTTGAGCCTGCTGAAGAGCAGCCATTACCCGTTGGCGAATTTCTGGCAGGTCGGGAATCTGAGAAGGATTGAGGGCCTTAGCCTTGAGGCTTTTACCAGTTTGCTTAACCGGAAAACAGGATTGGAGGATAGGAGAGGATAAAGCGGCAAAATTTCCTGCCTGTCCTGATTTTTCTTGGTTTGATTCAGCCTGAAGGCACAGCAAATTTTGAGCCAGTTTGAGTTGGGCAGAAACGGCTGTCCGACTCAGCGGTAAGCGATCAATCTGAGATTGAATGTTCGGCAGTAAAGTGGGTATTTCTGTCTTTTGCTGCGTCTGGATCGCTAGGCTGAGTAAGTTTAACTGTGCTTGTGCCGTTATGCTTGGCGAGGCTTCTGATTCGGCTTGGCGATAGCAGTCTGCCGCCTGTTGATAGAATTCAACGGCCGTAGCATAAGTCGTTCCTGAAATACAGGCAGCAGGTTTCAGGGCTGTCCCTGGTTGATTGGTTTTTCGAGACAAAAGTTTTTTATTGCCTAAAGCCCGAGCCGTATTCCCTAGGCTGAGATAAATTGCCCCCAGGTCCGGATATTTCTCTACTTGTTGTGCTAACTGCAAGCTCTTGATCAAGACCATTTGGGACTGTCCGGTTTGTCCAATCACGCGCAGGACGTTGCCAAGACTGCGTAATCCTAAGATTTGTTGGGGGAGAGACGGCGAAGCTTTAAGGGTTTGTAGTTCCGTCTTTGATATCTCGCATTTTTGGGCCTTGAGTTCTAAGGCGTCTAGTAAAGTTTGGCAAGCCCTCGGATACAGCCCTAAATCTTGTAATGCCTGTGCCTGGTTAATCTTGCTTCCCAGCACACCCTCTGGACTACCGCTTTCTTTGTGAATAGCTGCCGCCTGTTGCCAGGTCTCTAAGGCGTTTGATCGTTGTCCGACGGCTAGTTGCAGTTGTCCCTGAATGTCTAGGGTTGAGGCGAAGATAGGCTGTTGGGCAGGGGTTTTGGGCAGAGTTTGTAGAAGATTCAAACTTTGGGCGATTGCAGTTTTTGCCTCATCCCATTTTCCCCGTTGTTGCTCGGTTAGGGAAAGATTGCTTAAGGCCATGGCCTGATTGAGTTTATCTCCCCGTGCAGCAAGAGCGTCAGCCGCCTGTTGCCAGACCGCCGCCGCTTCCTCGAACTGTCCGGCTTGATAGAGTCCTCTGCCTCGTTCCACAAGCTGGGAGGTATCCTGTTGGGTTTTAGGAATCGGGGTTGCGAGAGCAACCTGGGCGTTAAACAGTGGAAAGGCCAGAGCAAGGAGGAAGGGCAGGGCCAGCATCCTCGATGACGAAACGCTGCGAGCGAATCGCTGTATGTACATTTCTGGGATTTTATGACTCATAGATAGTCATAATAGCCATTCCTTTTAAAATGCTGGGCAATCGATCAGATTCTCTTTCAGGCGTTGGGGACCTGTAACTATAAAAATCGGCTAACCATTCATGTCATGGCTTTGGATTGTTTGTTTCACGATTATTCTGGGCGTTCATGGACTGACTTAAACGCATAGTATTATCCATTATTTATACCAGTAGACTAGAAGCATCCAAGATGGCCATTCAGCAGACTCCCATGACAGCTGTTATCTCAGAACATATCCAAATTACCCCTGGCGTCTGCGGAGGCAAACCCCGCATTGCAGGTCATCGCATTCGTGTACAAGACATCGTGATCTGGTATGAACAGCTCAATATGTCCCCCGACGAAATCGTCTACCACTACCCCAGTATTACTCTGGCTGATGTCCACGCTGCCCTTGCCTATTACTACGACCATCTAGACGAAATTCGCCAGGATATCCGCGAGAGCGAAACCTTTACCAGTCAACTCGCTGCCCAAACTCCTTCTATTCTGCAGCGCAAACTCAAAGAAAGAAATGCCAGGGCAGATTAAGTTTCACCTTGATGAGAACGTCAGCAATGCTGTGGCCGAGGGCCTACGTAGCCGTGATAGCCATTTCCTGGGCAATTGACCGGATTTTTTTTCAAGCGTTGGGCATCCGTAACGGTCGAGTTGGAGGCGGTGAGGACGACTTCGCTATTATCGCTGAGGCACTCAATATCGTTGCCCATCACCTGCTACAGACACCCTCCCCATCGCAACCGAGCATCTTTCGGCAGTCGGTGTGCATGGGCGTTTTTGTGCTGCGTCGCTTACACAACTTTCAGGAGACTCCAACTTCTATCACTTCTCCTGGAGTAATAGTATTCAACACATTACGAACATCTGGCATCAGAGGCACTAAATCAGGAAGTCTATTGCTGCGTGATACGAGAACAATGACAGCCACTCCGGCTTGCTGTAAGTTTTGTTGATAGCGCAAATTTTGATCGGTGGTGAGTAAAATTGTGAAGCCCTCTTGACTCATAAGACGCAGCAATTCTCCGTTCTTTTTTCCTGACCATCCCATTTCGACAGCTGTGCGTATTTCGTAATCAGCAAGTTCACGCTTTAAGGGGCGTGGGGCACATTCATCAAGCAGGATTCGCATAGGCTGTCAGCATTTCCTTTGCTAACTCCAGAGCTGCGATCGCTTGCTCACGCTTAACACTTGGAAAATGATCTAAGAATTCATCCAGTGGATCACCTGCTTCGAGATAATCGAGCAAAGTTTTCATTGGCACACGAGTCCCAACAAAAACAGGAGTTCCTCCCAGGATGTCAGGGTCGCTATGAATAACACGCGCCGCAGTTGTCATATAAGTGTATCTGGTAGCAGGGCTCCCTTTGATCTTAGCCTATTGATAATGGCAAAACTCTCCTTCCGCGCGTCGCTCCGCCATAAATCCGGTCACTGGGAATGCCCTTCAAAGCGCTGGGCAACCGACTGAATTTTCTTGCAGGCGTTGGGCACCCGTAACAGCGGGGTTGTAGGCGGTGAGGACAACTTCGCCATTTTTGCCGAAGCTCCATCCTTGGGCAGGGACAATCGGATTTTCGACTTTTGACTTTTGATTTTCGATTGGAACAGTGTTCGAAGAAGTTTTTTGGGCTTCAGCCACGATACTGGGAGCAGGTTTCACTAACCCCACCTGAGTTGCCCCGCTGCTAAAGTCATCGTTAAGGTTCGGGGGTAAACCGCCTCGTCCTGTGCGGGTAAATTGGCTTTGAGAACCCCGTTTACAGGGACTTTGGGCAACAAGAGCGTTGGGATCTACCACTGTCTCCGGTATTTGCGTAACGCCTTGGTTGGGGTCAACGGTGCTGGTGAGCTGCACCTGTCCAGATGCCCCAAACTCAGAACTGGCATCAATGTCATTGCTCCGATTCCCAGCGATGGCTTTACGTTCAGCAGTGCCGAAAATGCCCTGAGCCTCAATTCTGATGTTGCCGCCATTGCCCCTTTCTGCTTTAGCAATGATGTCGCTACCATTAGGTCCTGACGGGAAGAGAAGCACAAAGGTGGGGTCAATCAGGATGTTGCCGCCCTTGGCATCCCCAAAGGCGGTGGCAGAAATTAAGCTTTCGTTTTCTAACCTCAATAGGTCTCTGATTTGTAGAGTAATATTTGCTCCTTCTGTTACTCCACTCTTTCCCGTTTCGGCGGTGATAGAGCCTCGGTTCAGAGATAGGGAATTAGCATTAATAGTTAGATTGCCTGCCTGACCTGTACTCCCATCAACCGCAGCAACAGATATGACTCCTCCATTTTGAACCACCAAGCGCCCTGTATTTATTTTTAAGTCCCCTCCCTTACCATTAACTGTAACTGTTGGATCTCCGCCATTAGTTGTAGCAAATAAGCCACTCTTGTTAAATCGTTTATTGCGTGATACTCCACTGCCACTCACTTCCACAGAGTCCGAGGCATCTACGCTTACTTTTCCAGCATTTCCAGAGCCAAAGGTAGAGCTTGTAATTTGTCCCCCATCCCGGAGAATCAACCGCTCTGTTGTCACCATTAAATCGCCAGCATTGCCGTCACCAAAAGCCTGAGTAGTTAATCGAGCACGCGTCCCTCTACCATTGACTTCAACAGATTTAGTAGCATTGACAATTAGATTTCCTCCTCGCCCAGCACCATCGCTAGATGCATCAATAAAGGAGCCATTACTAACAGTTAACCGCCCTGTTGTAATTTTTATATCACCAGCCCTCCCGGCAGCTTCAGGCAAACTTCCAGTAGTTAATTCCCCACCGTCCAATTCTACTGATTCAGAGGCATTTAATGTTATATTTCCACCAGAGTTGGCTCCTTCGTTGAGTGTCACTACTTGTGAATTCACTACTCCTGAAGGGCTAGTTATGGCAATTCGCCTGCCATACAATTGGATATCCCCACCACTTTCACCTCTTGTGGTGGCCAAAGCATTTTGGGAGAGTTGAATATCCCGAAAGTTCTCCACACCCTCATAGCCAAAAGCCCAACCGAAAGACATTGGAGTTAAGTGAACTAAACTGTTACCCGCGACACCACCCAATTCTATTCTTGCTCCTGGCGCACGGATAGCACCACTCTCCATCAAAATATCACCTCCGAGAAGGGCTATGGTTTTACCAGACTGAACCTGGAGGCCATTCTTTTCCTTTGTCACAAAATCTTTTACTGTAGAGCGATTAGTAATTTTTCCTGGTGCACTGCCAAAGCGCAAGCCAAGAGGAAGATTGACTGTTAATAGAGGTGGAACTTTGGGATTAGAAGCCCTAAACTCAAAGCTGTTATCAAAGACAATGCCATCGGCTGACGAAGCGACAAAAGATCCCCGTAAATCTAACTGAGCATTCGTCCCAAAAATAATTCCATTAGGATTAATTAAAAAGAGATTGGCATCGCCTAAAACGCCAATTTTACCTAAAATATTTGACGGATTGTTGCCAGTGACGCGGGTAAGTATGTTGTCAATTATTGATGGGTTGGTAAAGTATGCACCTCTTCCTTCCTCGGCGTTGAATTCTGAGAAACTATGGAAGAGATTACTCCCCCGAATCGCTCCCCCTTCGATTACGGAACTAGGCGTTCCCCCAACATTATCCTGCCGGACAACAGAACTTTCTTTGCCTAACGTATTATCTGGGATGATTTGTGCTTGACTCAGGCTGGTTGTCGCTAGAAAGCAAAGAAAAAACCATCCAGGAAGATTATAGTTAGACAACATGATTTTTGGTATGAATGTGGCTCATGCAACATCTGCAAAATTCTAGTTGAATGCAGTACATCTTTTACATTGATTTAGAAGGAAGGAGGGTCTACATCAACTCTCAATCAACTGTCTCTTTTACAACGACTATCTACGCATCTACAATTACTTGGACAATCTTCATCTGTTGAGCAAGTTAATCGCAAGGCAATTACAAGGTTATTAGTTAACCCTCTCAAGATAGATTCCAGGTCGGCTAATTCCTTGCTCTTAAGCCGCTCCAACTGTTTCTCAAGCTTTATAATATCCACCCTGACTTTTTCATTGATATGAACGGCATCGGTTTTATCAGTCATGAGTTAATCTCCTTTAGCTAGGTAGGTGACATATGGGGTATGCGTATCAATAAATACTTTTCCAAAACGCAACAAAGAAACTCTATTGAGGAGCTAAGTTGCTACATGCTGGAGTTGGGAGAACAGGAAGAACCGTTAGACACTCAGCTTAATGCTTAGACATCTAAGGAGAAGTATACTTAGAAACCAAAGCATGTCAATTGAACGATCTTTCGGTGTATTTAATCCGCTTTTAGTTTATCTGAATGGACTATAACTCAGCGTGAAATATAGGCCCTGCTGTTGTAATGGCTTCCCTCCTACCTCAAACTGAGTAAGGGGAAAACCCCAATCCAGGCGAGCATTGAAATTGTCTCCCATCTGCCATTGCAAGCCCAAACCCACACTGGCCAACGTATTCGGGTTTGTCGTGGGAATCGTATTGGCGGAATTATTCCAACCAACCCCAAGATCCACAAAGGGTACAACCTGCAATAAGCCTTTAACGCTATCCACCCGCAAAATGGGAAAACGCACTTCCGCCGAAGCAAAAACCCCATTATCCGTCAGCAGCAGATCCTGCCGATAGCCTCGAACGCTAGACAGCCCCCCTAAAGCAAATTGCTCTAAAGGGACCAGGGGAGTAGTTGACAACTGAAAGGACGAACGCACTACCAGCAAAGTATCGGGTGCCAATAGCCGCACATACTGTCCCTGTCCGCGCCAATCAAAAAATCGATCACCATCTAATCCCACACTGAATTGAGAGCGAAGTGCCAAAACATCCAGAGAACTGCGTTGCGTCCAGTCCTGGAAAAACCGCAGGGCAGAAACTTGGGTTTGTCCGTTATCGTTTGCCCCTGGTGAAAGAGGAAAGCCCACTCCTAAGAGTTTGGTTGTGCTTTCCTGGTGGGATAGGGTTAGCCCCAAAGCCAATTCCTGTGAAGGAGTTTGTCGGATAGGCTGACGAAACGTCAGGTCATAATAGCGAGAGTCGCCCTTGATATCCAGTTGGTTGAAAGGAGCCTCAATCACCTGAGTATTGTTAAACTGACCCGACAGTTTAATCGTGCCATTGTGGGCATTGACGGGGATCGTATAGTTAGCGGAAACAGCATTACTGCCATCCGTGTTAGCGTATTCAACACTCAAACCATCACCAAAGCCGAGCAAATCGCCTTGATTTACCCGCACTCCTCGTTCAAAGCTACCGATACTCTGCACTCTGCCATTATCGGCAAAAGTTTCAACATTAAAAGTATCTGCCTCTTTGACGTTTACCGACAGAACACTCAATTGGGGGCGAGAACCCGCCGATAGGTCAGCAGAAATATTCTCAATCAGGGGATTGAGCTGTAACACTTGTAAAGCTTCTAGCAGCCGATTTTGGTTGAGCGGTTTTTCCGTGGCTAAGGCCAGCCGACTGCGCACATAATCGGGATTCAAGCGCCCGTCAACAGTGACGCGGATTTCTTCGACTCCTCCTTCGATGACCTGGATTTTGACCTCCGCCCCTTCCCTGGGAAACGTTTGCTCCGCCGGAATCACAGCCCCAGAATTGATGTATCCCGCATCCGTATAGCGTTTCGTCACGGCTGCCTCAGCTTGCAGCAGTTCGGCAAAGGTAATCGGGCGGTTGGTGAAGGGGGCCGTCACCTTGGTTAACTCTTCGTCGCTAAAAGCTGTGTTTCCAGCAAACTTGAAACGGGTAACGGTGATAGTCCCTGGAATGCTGAGACGTTCTTCGGGAGAGGGGACGGCTGGCGTCGGAGGTTTAAGCGGCGTTTCTGGCGCTGGTTGTGGGATAGGAACTGGTTCTGGTGGTTTAGGCGGAAGCGGAAGTGTTGGAGGGATGGGTTGTTCCTGCCGTCTAGGAATCTGAGCCAAGGCGCGATTGCAGGAGAGAGTAACTAACACTCCCAGCGCTAAGGAAATGTTCAACAAATGCCAGAAGGGCTGACCCCCAACTCTCCCCACTCTCAATCCGATTGGACCATCCTTCACCTTAGTTAATCTCTAGAACGATAAAATCAAGCGGCCAAAACGCGGCGGAAATACTCCCGGTATAAATTGCATCGAGGCATCACCTGATTGTTCTCTTGGTGCACCAATCCCATACTGTGTAACTTGTAAATCTGCATCGAATCTAACTCCACGGGCTCCATCGACGTGACTACTTTTTTCAACGCCTGAGCCAATTCTGATGTATGTTGCAGCATCTCCAATTGTCGCCGCAGGTGATTACTATAAATTCCTGCTTCTGTGGGAGCATCTCGCAGTAGCTGCTCTAATGTCAATTTCCCAGAGCCAACTTCATACAGTGCCAAGCGCACCAGATAGGGATGTCCTCCCACCATTCTCATCAGTTCCTCCACCTGAGACTCATGCCAACTCAGTCCATGAGCGCTCGCTAAAGATTGCACTTGCTTGGAGTCAAATTCCAGCAACTCGACTGGAAGCCCTGCATTAAAAGGGGATTGATTCATATCCAAAGGAATATAACATTCTGTCGAGTGCGCCATCACCAAGCGCAATTTTTTCCATGGCCCAGAAATCTTCCCTTTCTCATGCCAGCTTCGCAGCATCCCAAAAAAGTCCTCCACGACTTCAGGATAGGGAAAAACCCGATCCACATCATCCAAACCTAAAAGCAAGGGACGATCTAAAGCTGGTAATAAATATTCTTCAAAATAAACCGTACAGTTATCGTTACTGCCCAAAATTTCCGTATCCCAGTAATCTTTTATGCGATTTTCTAACGCTAACTGCCGTCCTACCATCAAGCAAAACCAGCGGAGAAACTTATCCAAATTTCTGATAATCCCTCCCTCGACACTGTTCAAATCCAAGTAAGCTGTCTGATAATTGTGGGATTGCCCCTGATCCAAAATCCTTGCCATCAGAGAGGTTTTTCCCATTAGCTTCGGTGCTTTAATCCGCACTAAGGCTCCTGGCTTCCTAATTTCTTGATAAACCTGCTCTTCAAGAGGAGCGCGTTCCAGGTAAAAAGGGGAGCCAAGCGGGACTGCGCCGTCGGGGTAGCAAGGCGATATATCCTGTTGGGCCTCGATCGACTCAGGGGGTTCAGGATTTTTGTCTATAGTACGGGATGGAACCTCAAAATCCATAGTAGAGATCTCTCTCCAGTCCAGCTCCAATCTCCGACAAAGTTCTTCAAAAGTTCCGTAGTCAACAGGTTTGCCCGTTAGGAAGTTGCTGACTGTGGCTTGAGCAAATCCTACATCCTCAGCCAAAAAGCGTTGACTCAAAAAGCCGTTACGTCTGACTGCTAGTTTGACCTTGTCTATGCAATCCTGCTGGACTCTAAGCGATCTGGGCATAGAGACCTCCATCGCCAACCTCCTAAAGCGTACACGATAAAAGCGAAAACGGAAGTCGATAACAAGTCAATGACAAGTCAGTAATTCTCAGGCCCGAACTCAGTGAGCAGTAGAGTTTGATATAGATATAAGCTTCACGCAGGCTGAACCTGCTAATGGTCAAGTAGATGACTTAGAAGCAGTGTAGGAGAATTTCAACATGAACACACCTAAATTGAATGTACTTTTACCAATACGACAAAAGCTGGATGCCATCGTAATTCATAATTCCAAATTTGCACGCTTCTTATGCCGAGTAATCCCAGCTTCTTGCCCATTTGAAAGTGACATCAAACTGTTCGGCGACCTTAGTATTCATATACCACCCTTATGTAAGTTCAATCCTCTGTATGAGCAATTGATTGGTTTACGTTTTCGTGCCCTAGGCTACCTTACTAACCTAAACCCAAACACTTGATGGCATTGGTAATGTTTCGACTTGTTGCGTTAGGGATTCAAAAGTAAATATAAGGAGATAACATGGCCAACATTTTAGTAAATGATGCTAATCCTGAAACCAAAAACCTCTTAATGAAATACTTAGAGACAGCAGGATTTGAAATTCTTAGCATAGATAATGGTCTTGTTAGTATTCAATTAGAACATGAAAAATTCTCTACTACTCTCGAAAGTAGAAAATCAAATGCTCCTCAGTTCATATTTCCATCTATTCCCCGACTGCATGAGGTCTTCAATTTCATTGAATTGAACTATCATCAAAGTATTAGCCTAAGAGAAGTAGCTCGTGCCGTAGGTTATTCCTCAGCGTACTTAACCGACTTAGTCCGAAGACTTAGCGGGAAAACGGTCAATACTTGGATTTTCGAGCGCCGGATAGTGGAAGCAGGTAACTTACTATTAGAAACTGATTATCCTATTAAGGAGATTGCTTTAAAATTAGGCTATCAAGATATCAGTTATTTTCACCGTCAGTTTCGTGATTACTATAAGCATACTCCCCGAAATTGGAGAGAAATGCGGCGTTGCGAAGTAGTTTAAAATTAAGACAATTGCTAAGGGCATTGACAACTTAATAGGTGTAGCTACACTGCCGAGTCTATACAAAGCTTAAGAGGAGACATCTCACGCAGGCAGGTCGAACAATACGGTGTTCATGTAGCGCTCTGCCCAAGCATCGCCAAAGGCTTTTTCCAGAACGCGGCGAGTCTTGTCGTTCTGTTGTTGTTGGGTACAGTAATTCTTCTGACCTGCCACAATTTCAGACATCGCTTCAGGATTGGGCTGCATCTGTTGCGCCTGTTGACAGTGATGGGCCATGTAAGCCGTGGTCACCGCCAAAAAATCATCTTCTTCCTGAGCATTTTCTGGACGAATAAATAGGCAATGCTTGGAAAAAATATGGCCCCAGGGAGGCAGCTCTCGCCGCTGCTTAAAATGGGCAGCATTGAGCGCTGTGCTCATGGCCTGATCATAGGAATCTGATAGACCGACCACAGGCGAAAGGTCCACAATCGCCGCGCTAATTTGTCCCCTTCCTCCAACCAGATCGGTTCCGAACATCGGTAAAGCATATTCAGGGCGAGGAAACATCACACAGTGCAGGATGTCCAAATTTTTGCCAACCCGCGCTAGTTCTAGATGCATCTTCCGAAAAGCCCGCGTTTGGTAACAGCGGTTTTCAATCACCAGCTTTTCGCCTTCTAAGCGTCCTTCCACATAGCCCAGGTCTTCTGGCAAGTGATAGGGTTCTAAATCCAAATACTTCTGCCACTGTGTTTCGATAATCTCAGCCAGACGCTGGATTAAGGGATGTTGTTGTTCGCGGATGGAGACGGTCATGACCTGTAGGCTCTCGGATCTTTGCCCATTATCAGTTGATTTGGTAATCCTGTGGGTTAGGAACCAGAACTAATGGAACTGATCAGCCTTCCATCAACTTCTTGGCTTCACGAATAATGTCTTCCGGTTGCGGAATTGTGACCGCTTCCATCCGTCCGTTGAAGGGCGTGGGAATATCTTTAGAAGCGAGACGAACCACTGGAGCATCTAGCTCATCGAAGAAATGTTCATCTACAAGAGCAGTGATTTCTCCACCCAGTCCACCGGTTTTGTAATCTTCTTCAACGATCAAAAGACGATGGGTTTTCTTGAGGGATGTACCAATCGCTTCTAAATCTAGGGGTTTGAGGGTACGCAGATCGATGACTTCTGGCTCATAGCCTTCTTCTACCAAGCTAGCCGCCGCTTGTAAACACTGATGGACCATGCGCGAGTAGCTGACAATCGTGATATCTTCCCCTTCCCGGACCACATTCGCTTTACCTAGCGGAATGATGAAATCATCATCTTCGGGAATATCTTCTCTGAGGTTGTAAAGCAGAACGTGTTCAAAGAAGAGCACCGTGTTGTTATCGCGAATAGCGGCTTTCAACAGACCCTTCGCATCTTTAGGTGTAGAGGGCGCTACGATTTTCAAACCAGGTACGGCATAAAAGTAGGCTTCTAAACGCTGGGAATGTTCTGCCCCAAGATTTTTGCCTACGCCCCCAGGCCCACGCACCACCATCGGCACTGTGAACTGGCCCCCGGAGGTGTAGCGCAACATGCCGCCATTATTGGCAATCTGAGAAAAGGCCAAGAGCAAAAAGCCCATGTTCATCCCTTCTAAGATTGGCCTGAGACCGCACATCGCCGCCCCAACCGCCAATCCCGAAAAACTGGCTTCAGCGATGGGCGTATCGAGTATCCGCATCTCGCCGTATTTTTTATAGAGGTCCTTTGTAACCTGGTAGGAGCCGCCGTAATGGGCTACGTCTTCACCGAGGACAAACACAGTCGGGTCACGGTCCATCTCTTCGACAATGGCATCTTTGAGAGCTTCAAAAAACAATCTACTGGCCATGCTTACTCGTCCTCAGCGTGTATAAAGCGATAAATCTCGTCCACAGGCGGTTCGGGTGAATCGTTGGCAAACTGGACGGCATCATCAATAGCCAGTTCAATTTCCTGGTCAATGGACTTCAGTTCCAACTCTGTAGCCATTCCTTGCTCGTAGAGAAAATGCTGAAACTTAGGAATCGGGTCCTCTTTGCGCCAGCGTTCTCTCTCTCCTTTGTCCCGATCATCCGGATCTGCTACAGAATGACCTCGGAAGCGATAGGTCAAAGCTTCAATCAAGGTCGGGCCTTCTCCTGCTCTCGCCCGTTCAATCGCTTCTTTTGCCACTTTGTGAACCGCCAGCACATCCATGCCATCTACTTGGACGCCAGGAATATCGAAGGCCAGTGCTTTTTTATAGATATCTTGGACCGAAGAAGCCCGGCTATGGGCCATTCCAATCGACCAGAGATTATTCTCGCAAACAAAAATAATCGGGAGCTTCCATAGCGCTGCCATATTCAAAGATTCAAAAAAGGCTCCATTATTCGAAGCACCATCCCCAAAGAAGCAAGCCGTTACTTCCGTCCGATGAAGATCCTTCAAAACTTCTTTCAAGTACTTAGACTTAAAGGCTGACCCGGTCGCAATCGGAATCCCCTCTGCTACGAAGGCATAACCGCCCAAAAGGCGATGCTCTGCAGAGAACAAATGCATGGAACCACCACGGCCTCTAGAGCAGCCCGTTGCCTTGCCAAAAAGTTCGGCCATGATCGCTCGGGCCGGAACCTTCTTAGAAAGTGCGTGTACGTGGTCTCTATAGGTACTCGACACATAATCCAGAGGACCCAGTTGGCTAATCACGCCACTGGAAACGGCCTCTTGCCCTGTGTACAAATGGACAAATCCAAACGTCTTGCCCTGGTAATACATCTGAGCGCAGCGGTCTTCGAACACACGCCCCAAGACCATATCCCGATAGACGTCTAGGGCTTCCTCCTGCGTCAAATAGGTTGCGGCTGGCTTAATCTTTTCTTGGATTTTCTCTTGGATCATGGAATAGAGTTCCTTGAACAATTTTGGGGGCAGTTTTCGTACACACTGGGAGCACTCATACGCAGGCATGCTCTGCCTTTGGCAAACTCTCTCGAGTTTACAAAATCCCTGAACAGTAGGTAATCCTACCATTTAACGTTAACTGTCCGTTATCCGGGTCGAACGGTCTGTGTAAGATGAGACTTAATTGAACAGACGTCATGGAACAAGTAAAACAGAATGGGCCAAAAAATATGGAGATCGCACTCGCTGAGCCTATGATTATTCAAAATATATCTACGCCCGATGTCAAAGTTATCGAGCGTACTAAATCTTACACAATGCCACCTTGGGTTGTGCGGGTTCTCGATGATGACCACAACACCTTTGAACACGTAGCCAACTGCCTGATTCGCCATATTCCCAATATGACTCCTGATACAGCTTGGGCGCTCACAGAACAAGTCCACCACACAGGACAAGCAGCGGTCTGGCGTGGATCTAAAGAGCAGGCGGAGCATTATCACGAACAATTGAAAGCTGAAGGGCTGACCATGGCTCCGATCGAACCAGATTAGGTTTGACCCCTCATCGGAGAGAGGCATCCCTGAAATATATGAGCGACAATGAAAGTAGAACTCTGCTCTAGGCTATGAACACAGTTAATTACTTGCGTATTAGTCTTGTAGACCGTTGTAATTTCCGCTGTACCTACTGCATGCCGGAAGACGTTCCTCTGGACTACTTACCGAAGCCTGAGCTACTTACCTATGAAGAACTTTTGCGCCTTGTGCAGGATGTTTTTCTTCCCCTAGGTATCGATCGCTTTCGTTTAACTGGAGGAGAACCTTTGGTCCGGCGAGGGGTGGTCGGTTTTGTAGAAGCCTTGGCTAAAGTGAAAGGCGTTGCCGATATTTCAATGACGACCAATGGCTACTTCCTCGAAGAACTAGCGCAAGATCTGAAAAACGCAGGGCTGCATCGCATTAATATCAGCCTGGATTCCTTGGACCCGGCTGTTTTTCAACAAATTACAGGTCGTCCCTATTGGCAAAAGGTTTGGCGAGGGATTCAGGCCGCCTATGAGGCAGGATTTTCTCCCTTAAAGCTGAATGTAGTCGTTTTGCCGGGTATCAACGAGCAAGAAGTTCCAGACCTTGCCGCTTTGACCATAGACCGTCCCTGGCATGTGCGTTTTATTGAGTTTATGCCCGTGGGCAATGAAGCCTATTTCCATGAAACGGGTTGGGTCAATTCAGAAACTTTGCGTCAACGAATCCGAGAACGGTTTGGCCTTGCTGAAGGAACCTGTCTCGGCAATGGCCCTGCTGATGTCTTCCAGATTCCAGGAGCACAGGGGACTGTAGGCTTCATCTCCCAAATGTCCGAATGTTTCTGCGACCGCTGCAATCGGGTACGGTTATCGGCTGACGGTTGGTTACGACCTTGTCTTTTGAATGAAATTGAGCAGATAGACCTGAAGACTCCGCTCAGAAATGGAGCTTCTTCTGCCGTGATGCAGGGATTGTTGCGCAATCTTCTGGAAGCGAAACCAGAAATTAACTACAAAGAGCAAACTACCCGCGATACCCGGAGTTATTCTCGGACTATGTCTCAAATTGGCGGCTAGCGAAACTTTAGGCCGACTAAGACACCGCCGCCAAAGCCAGCCATATTCGCGCCTAGGCCGTTAAACAGACCCCCGGCCCACTGCCCCACAACTTGCTTTCCTGAATCAAGATTTTGGGTCAGAACATCCCAATGCACGGTCACGACGCCTATCTGGGAAAGTCCATAGAGCATCAGGATTCCGGCACCAAGAAGAAAGAGAGCCAATTTGGTCGCTTTCTTGAGGGCATAGGCTACAGCCATACCGGCAATCGCACTACCTCCCAGTTGCCAAAGAAAAGGACTGGGAATATTGGAGGACCATTGGCTTACTTGCTCCATCAAGCACTTCCTTACGCGGTTTCTAGATGCAGTTTAACGTACGCGCAGAATTCCTCATCCGCCATCCTTCGACAAGCGTTCGACTGAGGCTTCGACGGTGAGCTCAGCCGAACCGCTCACGCCGAAGTCTCAGGAACCGCGCGGTAGGGTAGGTCATTCAGATTTTAAGGATCTTGCCAGATTTCAGGAATCCTGCATCGTGGAAGGGCGGAAGATACCAAAAGGAGAACCGTTCGCTCTCAGTTGGTCTTCCGTATAAAAATAGGCTTCCTGATAGCGATACCAGGGCACGGTAGGCCACAAATGATGGACCAAATGGTAGTTCTGTCCCAGCAGCAAGATATTAGTCAAGGCACCGGGATAGACGCGCGTATCGCGCCAGCGGGCCGTATCGGTAAAAGGGCGATGAGGAATGTAGTCAAAAAATAGAACCAGCAAATGACCGCAAATCAAGGCTGGAGTAAACCAGAGATTACATAGTTCGACCATGATGCCCAGCTGCCATACCGTAATCAACATCACAATCTGAAGCGCGCGGGTAAAGGCCCAAACTAAAAGGTCATTTTTCTGATAAAGCTTGTGTTTAAAGAAAAACAGCTCGTGGTGGGCAAAGCGGAAAGACATGGTCCACAGACCACCCCCCGTCGAGACATAGTAGTCTGGGTCTTTTTCTGGGTCATTGGTATTGGCGTGGTGCTGGTTATGGGTACGCCGGAAAATAGGTAGAGCAAATCCTTGCAGTAAAGCAGAAGTGATACCCAGAAATTCATTGATCCAGCGGGAACGGTGTGCCACTCCATGGCCTGCATCATGCAGCACCGTTCCCATGACATAGAAAATCACTAGATTGATCACAAAAGGAACAGCTTTCCACCAACCCCAGTAGGCATATCCCCAAGTGCCCAAGCCTCCGATGGTGATGCATCCTAGAAAAAGCAAGAGTGTGGGAGACCAAAACGTTTGGGAAGCCCCCATCAGGTGCCGAGGGGTTCGGCTCTGGGAAGATGTTGGTTGCTCTAGAGTTCTGGGGTTCAAAGGATGGTCTCAAAACTATTTATTATTTCACCGTGCATTCTGCCCTGGAAATGGGACAAAGACAACAATTCTCTGAAGAAGTGCCAAATGCTCATGCTACTTACCTATAGTTCCCTAATACGAAAAACGTGATGAATTTACTCATAAGATTCAAAAAAGTGCACGTCTCATCAGGTTACGACAATGATTAACGTGAATCAATGGACAACGGCTGAACATGCTTTGAGCTACTTGGCTAAGGCTGACCAAATTCCCCATCGCACTGAGGGAGAAGCAGTTCTCTTAGAATATGTTCCCAAGGATGCCACCCGTATTCTAGATCTAGGCACAGGGGATGGCCGACTGCCGGCTCTTTTGAAAATTGACCGTCTCCAAGCCACGGGCATTGCTCTAGATTTTTCTCCGACCATGCTCCAAGCAGCTCGAGCCCGATTTGCCCATGATCCATCAATCGAAGTGGTGGAGCATAACCTAGATCAACCTTTGCCCGATCTAGGAAATTTTGATGCTGTCGTATCGAGCTTTGCCATTCATCACTGCACCGATGAACGCAAACGCTCACTCTATGCGGAAATATTCAACGTGTTAAATCCAGGCGGCGTGTTTTGCAACCTGGAACATGTAGCCTCGCCAAATCCTGCCATGCACGCACGTTTTCTGGCTGCGATTGGCTATACCCCAGAGTCAGAAGACCCTTCCAACAAGCTATTGGATGTGGAAACACAGTTGGTCTGGCTGAGAGAACTTGGCTATCAAGATGTGGATTGTTATTGGAAATGGCTGGAACTAGCCCTGCTGATAGGATTCAAGCCCCTTTAATCCTTAGCCTAGCTCGACTTCATAGGTTTCCCCTCTCACGGCCACACGGTCCCCCTTGACCAATTTCCGGCCTCGTCGGGTTTCGGTCGCATCATTAACCATCACCTCACCCTCTTGAATCATCAATTTGGCTTCTCCTCCAGTCATGGCTACGCCAACGAATTTGAGGAATTGATCTAGTTTGATGACGGAATTTTCTGTTGTCATGGGACGTTACTTCACATCCATAAATGGTTTGAATTATTTCGGTTATGTTCCCATTTTTATGGGCAGGGGACATGACAATGTGAAATCTGGCACACAATACCTACATATCTTGAAACGGATATTTAGACTGTGATTATCCCCCTCGGTGACGTGTGGTGTCCGATCCTTCTTCGCAATTATCTTTTCGACAGACGCTTAAAAAAGAACTTCCGCTTTGGCAGGAACGAGGCATTCTGGATGCCACACAAACACAATCGCTCCATGACCTATATCAGCTAGAGGATATTGCAACTAAGGCTAATCGGAGCTTTCTAGGAGGAATCAGTGTTTTAGGAGTATCCCTTGTAGGATTGGGGGCGATCAGCTTTGTTGCCGCTAATTGGCAGTGGATTCCTAGCTTCTGGAAAGTTGTGCTGCTCTTAACGGTGATGTGGGTTGCCCAAGGTGTTGGGTTTTATCTTTGGAAAATCCGTAATAGTTATCCAGTTCTAGGACATGGCCTAATCTTTCTGGGCTCTCTGCTCTATGGAGCCAATATTGGTTTGTTCGGCCAAATTTTTCATCTCCAAGGCACGTTCTATCAAGCTTTTCTCCTCTGGGCTATGGGAGCGCTCGTTATGGCCTATGCTCTCCAAAGCTTGCCCAATGCTTTCCTTGCACTAGGAACCGCTTTTGCCGGATACCTCAGCGGGATAGGCGATATGCCAAACGCTTCATCGCCAGGGGTTCTGTTTACCTATGGAGCATGGTTTGGTCTAGCTCTTTTCTGGCCCTTAGCCTACAGTCTTCGCTCTGATGTTTTCTACAGCTTTTTAGTTCTGGCCTTTGGCATTTCTACCTTAGTTCCTGTGTTGCAAAACAATTGGTTTTTTACTTCTAGTTCAACACTACTCTTTGCGACCTTCCTCGGGATTTTAATCTCGCTTTGGATATGGCTATCTTCTGTTCTTCCACTCAAGGATGGAAAGACTGAATTCCGTAGTGGAGCTAAAAATCTTGCATTCTTGGGTGTTGTGCTAATCGGATATTTTTATTCTTTTTGGGATGTAGCTAGTCAATCAGTTCAACAAATACAGCAAGGCATTCCTTGGGGACTCTGGCTGCAAAGTGGAATTGTTTTAATTCCACTCGTCACCTTAATTTCAGGAATAGTTTGGTTCTTTAAGTCAGTAGATAATCCCGAATTAAAGTTGGAAGCGGTAGCCATAGCAATCGGAGCCTCTGCTGTATTAGTCCCCATC
The DNA here is from genome assembly GCA_038245785.1 of Gloeobacterales cyanobacterium. Classification (GTDB taxonomy): domain Bacteria; phylum Cyanobacteriota; class Cyanobacteriia; order Gloeobacterales; family PMM-0068; genus Sivonenia. Next base: position 123,073 of record JBBRSB010000008.1, read on the forward strand.
CTCTTAGGTTTTGGAACGTGGCTGACCGTGGTTTGGGTCAACCTCGGATTGCTAACATTAGCCGCCTATTGGCTCTGGCTAGGATTACAACAGGCCAATCGTAGAAATTTTCTAGGAGGCATGGGACTTAGTGCCATCGTTGCTCTTAGTCGATTCTTTGAATATGACACAGGATTATTGCTGAAGTCTTTAGCCTTTGTTGTTGTCGGTGGCACCTTAACTTTTGCAGCCATTTGGTTTGAAAAGTATCTCAATCGCCAAGAGAATTTAAATCGGGAGAACCTAAAACAGGAGAACTTAAACAATGTTTAAAGCATGGATACCCTCGAAAGCTCCTGATAAAAAAGTACCGCTAGGATTTTTCTTGGCTGCTGTATTCCTGCAAACTATAGTCTTGCTGCTAGCTCCAGCTCAGCAAAGCTATATTCTTGCCACGGGAACGACGATTACTCTGCGCACTGCTCCTGTGGACCCGTATAACATTCTGCAGGGCTACTATGTGGCCTTGGGCTATGACATTTCCGACCCCAAAGCTTTGCCTGGCTACACAGCACAAAAAGATGGGCAAACCCTTTATGTGACGCTGCAACAACCTCAAAACGTAACCGAGGGGGAATGGACCGCCGTTGAGGTAAGTGTGGCTAAACCAGCTGAACTATCGCCAAAGCAGGTTGTCCTTAAAGGAGTGCTAAAAAATGGAAGAGTGCTCTATGGGTTGGAATCCTACAATATTCCTGAGGAACAACGGATAGAAATTAACGATAATCTTCGCCAACGTCCTGAGCGTGCATTGCTGGATGCCAAAGTTGATGCTTCCGGTGCCGCTACTCCCTTACGACTCCGGATTGCTGGGAAGATTTATGATTACTAGATGGACTTCACGATTCGATTAGCACAGCCTCAAGATCTCGATCTATCACAAACTCGGTATGGCTCCTTCCCAATCTCTCCTTTTTGAGGAACCACTGTGAACGCTCCGCCCAAAATTGTGGTGGTCGGTAGTATCAACATGGACTTGGTAGCACAGGCTAACCATCTGCCCCAGCCTGGTGAGACGGTCATGGGCAGTCACTATCAGTACTGTCCTGGAGGAAAAGGAGCCAATCAAGCTGTCGCCGCAGTACGACTGGGAGCCAAGGTCTCGTTGATCGGTCAAGTCGGTCAGGATGAAGCTGGGACGAAGCTTTTAACAGGTCTTGAGCACGATCAGATTCATGTTAGCGCCGTTAATCGCTCTGTATCTCATAGTTCTGGATTGGCTGTAGTAACGGTCGATCCCAAGGGAGAAAACACGATTGTGGTCATTCCTGGAGCGAACCAAGGCGTTGACCAAGCCTTTGTGCAAAAGGCCTCCCAGAGTTTTACTGGAGCTGATGTAGTCTTACTCCAACTAGAAATCCCGATATCAGGGGTGATCCAAGCTGCCAAGCAAGGTCATCAGGCAGGCGCAAAAGTAATGCTCAATCCTTCTCCCTTTCAGCCTTTGCCGCATGAACTACTAGCCCATGTCCATGTGCTTGTACTCAATCAACACGAAAGCCAAACCTTAACAGGATGCTCAGAACCCAAGCTTGCCTTGGAAGCTTTGCTCAAACAGGGACTTGAAACGGTCGTACTTACCGTTGGTGCCGATGGAGCCTGGGCTGTTAGCCAGAGAATGCCAAACCCCATTCATATTCCAGGTGTTCCCATAGCGGCAGTAGATAGTACAGGGGCCGGGGACGCGTTCACCGGAGCATTAGCCGTCGCTCTAGCCGAAGGACAAGAAATCTCCACAGCCGTACAATTTGCCAATACTGCTGGAGCATATGCAGCAACTATCTTAGGAGCACAACCATCCTTACCCTATCGAAACTCACTCCCTTCTCCCGAGGGAGAGGGGCCGGGGGTGAGGGCTCAAAAACTCCCCAATAGCTTCAATAGCCTTTCGTAAAACATCGGGCGGATGAACAAGCGCAAATCTCGCGTAGCCTTCTCCACTGGCACCAAAACCAGAACCGGGAGCAAGAGCAACTCCTGTTTCACGTACTAAGTCTCGACAGAAATCCATCGAACTTCCTGTGTACCTTTTTGGCAGTCTAGCCCAGAGGTACATCGTCGCCTTTGGTGCAGGAACGTACCAATTAATATCGGCCAGAGCCTCGACACAGGCATCCCGACGTTCTTGAAAGACTTGAACGGATTCCATAACATAGTCCTGCGGGCCAGAAAGAGCTTGGGCAGCCGCCTGCAAAATTCCGCGATAGGGATAGAAATTCGTCACATCGCGTATTTGACGTAGGGCCTTAATCAGAGCCGGATTGCCAACGGCATAACCAATTCGGAATCCACCCATGTGATAGGACTTGGACATCGTATAGAGTTCAATGGAAACCGATTTTTCTGGATCAGCGTCAAAAATAGAGGGCGGTTTGTAGCTGCCAAAAGCAATATCCGCATAGGGGAAATCATGAACTAGAGTCAGACCATTCTTTTGACAAAAAGCGACGGCTTCTTTGAAAAATTCTAGGGTTGCCGTTCCCGTCGTCGGGTTATGAGGATAGCTCAGCACTAGCATCTTCGATTTATTCAGCACTTTAGACGGAATATCGGAGAAATCTGGTAGAAAATCTGGAGTTTGGAGTTTTAAAGTGTGAATTTGCCCACCTGCTAAATGCACACCTCCGGCATGAGACGGGTATCCTGGGTCTAAGAGCAGAGCATAATCTCCGGGGTCCAAAAGGGCTAAGGGCATTAAGGCTGTACCTTCCTGAGAACCGCCGAGGGGAAGGACTTCTGTTTGAGGGTCAACGGATATGCCGAATTTGCGTTCTACCCACCCAGCCACTGCTATACGAAAAGGAGCGGTCCCTTCAAATAGGAGATAACCATGGGTCGCTGGGTCATCTAGCGCCTGATGCAGTTTGGCAACGGCTAGAGCTGGAGCCGGTAAATCGGAAGAACCAAGAGAAAGGTCAATAATTTCTCGCTGGGCTGTGGCCTTGGCTCGGTCCATTTCTCCAAAAACGTTAGATTGTAGATAACTGAGGCGTTGCGCAAAATTCATGGAACCCAATCTCATACAGCCTCCCGATAAAAGCGTATCCCAGTCGTTGTCCTTTTTTACAACAGCCTGGCTACCTTATTTAATGGCGGTTTTAGCGTCGGGAGGAATGGCTTTAACAGGGTACCTCACCTATGAGAAATTAACCCTGGGAAAAGTAGCTGGCTGTAGCAGTGGCGGAGCTTGCGAAATTGTTCTTACCAGCGTTTATGCCAATGTCTTCGGCGTTCCCCTAACAATTTTTGGTCTTCTCCTCTATACCAGTGTCTTAGGAATAGCACTCTGGCCTAACCTCGGTCCTCGGAGATCTTTAGGTTTACTCGGACTGACAACGATCGGTGCGGTGTTTAGCATCTATCTTGTTGGGATCATTTTCTTTGAATTACAAGCCCTTTGTCCCTATTGTTTGACCTCTGCAGGGTTATGGTTAACCTTGTTTACCTTGAGTGTCTTCTATGTTTTCAAAGGGCCTATAGAACAGAGAAAATTAGCGGTTCAAGTAGCTTCTCTGCTCGCCATAACCACGGTCCTAGGAGCAGCGGGACTCTACACGATTCAGAAAAATACGCTCCAATCCCTAACAGATTCTGCATTTCCTGAGCTAAAAAGCATTCCCGAATCGCAGTAGTAAAACTGAGTGGTAGACTCTCTGGGTACTCTGAAACGCTCCCATGACTCAGCTCACGCCAAACTCCAGCAATAGCATCACCGTCCGGCTGAAAATGCCTCACCCGTCCAGCTATTTAGCAAACGTGATCGATGCCATTGGAACGGCTGAAGGGGTCCTATCGGCAGCGACTTTAGTAACAAAAAATAAAGGTTATGTGGAATGGGATATCACTGCAGATGCAGCCAGCGCAGACCATGCTCAAGCCATAGTCGCAGCGATCCAAAATCTCTCTGAAACAGAGGTGCTCTCGGTCTTAGACTGCACTTTTGAACTTCATCGCCAGGGAAAAATTTCTGTCGAAAGTAAACATCCAATTGAAAACAAAGACCAGCTCTCCATGGCCTATACCCCTGGGGTTGGAAGGGTTTGTAGTGCGATTGCGGAAGATCCAGCAAAAGTTTTTGAGTACACTATTAAAAGCCATACGGTGGCCGTAATTTCGGATGGCAGTGCCGTTTTAGGCTTAGGGGATATTGGTCCAAAAGCAGCGATTCCCGTCATGGAAGGCAAGGCGATGATCTTTAAAGCCTTCGCTGGGCTGGATGCCTTTCCGATCTGCTTAGACACTAAAGATGTGGAAGAAATTATCAAGACGGTCCAATATCTGGCTCCTGTCTTTGGAGGTATCAACCTGGAAGATATCAGTGCGCCTCGCTGTTTTGAAATTGAAGACCGTTTGAAGGAATTGCTGGATATTCCGGTCATGCATGATGACCAACATGGAACAGCCGTAGTCACCTTAGCGGCCTTGCTGAATGCGCTGAAAATCGTCAAGAAAAAACCGGAAGACCTGAAAGTAGTTTTCACGGGCGTAGGCGCAGCGGGAGTGGCCTGCACCAAGATTTTGCTGCAGGCCGGGGTAAAAAATATTATTGGCTGCGATCGTTCTGGAGCGATTTACAGGGGTCGTAAGGGCCTGAATGATACAAAAATTGCTTATGCCGAACTGACCAATCCCCATGATGAACAGGGCACGATTCAGGAAGTAATCAAAGGAGCCGATGTTTTCGTTGGACTTTCCGGTCCTGGTACTGTTAGCCTCGAAGATATCAAGAATATGGCAACACAGCCGATTGTCTTTGCCATGGCCAATCCTGTTCCAGAAATTCCACCCGAGCTGGCAGGGCCTCATGTAGCCGTGATGGCTACTGGTAGGAGCGACTATCCCAACCAAATCAACAATGCCCTAGCCTATCCCGGTATTTTCAAGGGAGCGCTGAACTGCAAGGCTCAGAAAATTACGGAGAAGATGAAGATGGCTGCAGCTCAAGCGATTGCAGACTTGATTAGCCCAGAAGAATTAAATCCTGATTACATCATTCCTTCTGTTTTTGATCCGAGAGTTGTTCCTGCGGTGGCTGCAGCCGTGGAACAAGCGGCTACTCAGCCAGAGTAAAGACACTAGCTTTACTGATTCTTCTTAGATTCCTCTTCTAATCCTAAACAAGTACTTAGAGGAGAGGGAATTCTAAAGCTGTAATCATGATAAATAACGGGTTATGGCGCTTAGTCAGGAACAGTTTGAAGCGTTAATAAAACGCCTGGAGACCTTAGCCCGTGAAAGACCTAAAAGCTATCGGCTTCGTGTTGGGCTTTTGGCAGTATTAGGATATGCTTATCTCCTTTTTATTCTAACTGGGTTATTATTTATTTTCCTAGGCTTAATCTGGTTGGTTTTCTATAGCAAAAAATTTAATACGCTAGAGTTACAGAGTGGCTTTCTGATCCTCATTCCTATCTTTTCTATTCTTAGATCTTTATGGGTCCGTTTGCCGCCTCCCAAAGGTCGATTGCTTTATCCAGAAGAAGCTTCTCCTTTATTCACTACGGTCAAAGACTTAGCTACTTCCTTAAAAGCACCCTTTCCAGACCGAATTTTAATGACTTCAGACTTCAATGCCTCAGTCGTTCAGATTCCACGTCTGGGCATATTCGGCTGGCAGAAAAACTATTTATTAATCGGGCTGCCCCTGATGCATGCCCTATCCCCAGAACAATTCAGGGCAGTCCTTGCCCATGAGTTGGCTCATCTCTCTGGTAATCATAGTCAGTTTGCAAGCTGGATCTATCGTGTGCGGAAGACTTGGGTACAAGTTCTACAGCAGATGCAGTCTAAAGGTCATTCATTTTTATTTGATTCTTTCTTTAATTGGTATATACCCTTTTTCGATGCTTATTCTTTTGTCTTTGCCAGGATGAATGAATATGAAGCTGATCGTCATGCAGCACAGGTGGTAGGCCCTAAGTATATTGCTGAAGCTCTAATCAATGTGGAAATTCGGAATCATTTTTTAGACCAATCTTTTTGGCCCCGCATTTCAAAACAGATGAATGAGCAGGCAGAACCACCCTCAGGCATTTATTCCAACATGCTCAACAACATGCGCTTAGGGATAGCTTTCGATGATGCAGAGCGTTGGTTCCATCAAGCTCTACAACGAACAACAAACACTCAAGATACCCATCCTTGTTTAGCCGAAAGGCTAGCAGCTTTGGGCCTGCGCTCCGATTGGCAGCCTACAATTCCTAGTTCTACGGTTGTTATAGAGATTAGTGCAGCGCAACATTTTCTCAAGAACGCGCTTGAACCCTTAACTAATCACTTCAATCAGAGCTGGAAAAAAGAAATTGCTCCCTCTTGGAAAGAGCGCCATGCTCATTTGCAAGAATCAAAGATGAATCTGCAACAGCTAGAAGAAAAGGCCCAGCAAAAAAGTCTCAATGAAGAAGAAGCCTGGGAGCGAGCCTATTGGACCGCAGAGCTTCATGAAAAAAGTGAAGCGATTTTACTCTTGCAAGAGATGCTTATAGATCATCCTGATCATGTTTATGCTAACTATTTATTGGGTGAGATCTTGCTAGATAAGGAAGATATCGTAGGGATTGCATTCCTAGAAAAAGCAATGGCTTTAGATCCAGAGATTTCAATATCAGGTAATGAACTCATTTATAACTTTCTAAAAAAACAGGGAAAGTTGGGTGAAGCTAGTCACTATCTCAATCGAGTCAAACAACACCAAATATTGCTGACAAATGTCAGTTATGAACGTTCTTCAGTACACACCCGAGATCATTTTAAGATTCACCATTTATCGAAGTCAGCACTATCTAAGCTAACGGAACAACTAGCTAAATATCCTGAAATAAAAGAAGCCTATCTGGTTCAGAAAGTTGTGAAGTACTTACCGGAGAAGCCTTTTTATGTACTAGCTCTACGACATTACTCTACATGGTGGAAGCTCGAGAGTAGCTATCGTGCACAAAAGCTTTGTGAGCAAATCGCTGCAGAGATAACATTTCCTGGTGGAACCTATATTCTTATTCTGGATGACCTCAATAAAAAGATAGAAAAGAAAATATGCCCAACACCAGGGGCCTCTATCTATCGACGTTAAATATACCTGCGCTCCATGGCCCAGCGGGCTAGCTCAGTGCGGTTTGTCAGTGCAGTTTTTTGCAACATGTTGCTTACATGACTTTCCACAGTCCGAGGAGAGACGCCCATTTCGTTAGCAATCTTTTTGTTAGAAAGACCACGGGCTACATAGCGCAATACTCTATCTTCTGTGGCCGTAAATTCCACCTTGAATTGAATGGCCGTCATCGTTCTCCCCAAATTTCGGCGGTCATCTGGCTCACGTCTTGGAGGCTTATATTCAGACCTGCGCAATAGAGCCTCTGTCAAGGCAACCAATTCAACAGGTTCACAGGGCTTTACAAGATAGGCATCTCCGCCTTCCTTGAGCCCTCGAATCCGGTCATGAACCTCCCCTTTTGCAGAAAGAAAGATTACGGGAAGAAGTTCACATCCAGGAATAGAACGTAGCACCCGCGTAAATTCATAACCATCCATTTGGGGCATCATAATATCGCAGACAATTAAGTCTGGAGATTGACACTCCCTATTAAGTTTATTGAGGACTTCGATAGCTTGTCGGCCATTAATAGCTTGACTTAATCGATAGCCTCGTGCCTCCAAAAAGTCTCCCATCAGAAGGAGAAATCGGGCGTCATTGTCTATAAGCAGAAGATGTTTCATAGGTTTGTTGGTTTATGAGTAGTGGAATAGGAAATGAAGTGAACATAGACAGTATCGAAGGGCAAACACTCTTGGGAATTAGAGAACAGATATCTTAGAAGAACAACTATAAGTGTCAGTTTACTTCATTGGCGGATACTCAGATTGACTAGTTGTTTTTCGGCGCAGGGATAAGCCAGCGTACATATTTCATTTGCTTTTCTGAAATTTGGTTGAACATTAAAATATTTCCTCAAATTATTTCGAAAAATCAAAACTCCCATGTCTATAGACATGCAAAGACCTCTTCAGACGCAAAAGTGCCAGAACCCTTCCACTTATTAATCCAACAAGTTGGATGTTTCTTTCAAATAGCTGAGAGAAGAAACTGTACTTGCTGGAGCTGTAGAAAGATTACTTAAACACGGTACCGCTTGTATGCGTAATCCCACGGAATCAGTTTGCAATATTTTTTGTATAGATAGAAACAAATTCAATCTCGTAGATACTCAAGCTGCTTGCTATAGAGGATTTCAGGCAATAAAGGTGACATCCGTGCTTTCACTTAGGATGCTTAGAAAAACTTATGTATATAAGGATGCAAACATAACTGTATCCCGCTCTATTTAAGGATTATTTGTGCTCTATAGTTTCCCTAACAATTTGGTGCAAACTCCTAAATTTTCTTTCCCGAAATAACTTTTTTTGCGTTTTCGCGCAATTAGATTGTCGTTTTCACGGTGGAAATCTAGCTCCATAGACCTGTAGGCAGAAATTTATCTATCTCAAATGAACTAATTATGCAGCCCATAAAATCTGGTGTGTCTTGCGGATCTGCCGTCACAAAATAGGCTGCTTCTTAGTGGCGCTACTAGCTACACTAATAGTGATAGCCCTCCATTTGAGGGAAAAAATGGAATTACTAAAAGCAGCTCAAAAAGTTACCGTTTACCTCAATGAAACAGATACCTGGCATGGTCAAAATCTAGCAGCAGTGATCGTGGAACGGTCGCGCAGAGCAGGATTGATGGGGGCAACTGTATTCAAAGGGAGCATGGGCTATGGTCGTCATAAGCTAGTTCATACCACCGACATTGTGGATCTATCGGCCAATCTGCCGTTGGTGGTTGAGCTAATCGATGCCCCGGAAGCAATAGAGCGTTTCATGCCAGAAATGCTAGAACTTGCAGGAGAAAGCCTGGTCTCCCTTGAGTCCGTACAGATGAATCCCTGTCGCGTTGCTAAAGAATCTCTAGCAATGCCAAAATCACTTGTGAACCAGGGACCTCCCGTTCGCTTTGTGATGGCTGAAAAGCCCATAGCTGTAAAACCAGAAACCCCTGTAAAAGAAATTGCCCAGTTTTTCTTGGAACACCATATCGAGAGTGTGCCAGTCGTGGACAGTCAGGGGCGTGTTTTGGGTATTGTCACCGACAAAGACTTAACCTACCGAGCCTTGAATATTCAAATTCCTCGCTGGCAGTATCTTCTATCTGGAGTGCCCCTAGTAAAGGAAATGTACGAGAAAACCCTACAAGAACTGCAAAAAGCACAAGGGAAAACGGCTAGTAGCGTGATGACCGCAAACCCGATTTGTGTCCAAGCCGAGGATCCTCTATCGAAAGCCGCAGAGCAGCTATTGCATCATCGTATTGAACATCTTCCTGTTTTAGAAGGAGAACGACTCGTAGGAATGCTGACCTCAAGTGATGTGTTTGGATACTTACATCGCCAAGGGTTTTATGAGAACGCAGGCAACAGTTAATTCAAAAATTAAAGCCAGGGTTTTAGATCCTGGCTCGCATTCTCACTAGCTCATGCATCCACCGTGACGCTCAAAGCTTGCTGCGTGACTAGGGCGGATCTTCCCTTGAACATGATTGAAAAACAGAGGTTCATTGTCTGGGATACCTACACTATGAGCTGCACGTCCCAACACTGTTTGCTGGCGATTGCGGATTTGAGCTCGTTGCTTAAGGGCTAACATGCGAGCCGATTGATAAATGGCCGTATCTGTCATGGCTGTGTTCTCCTGAAGGATGACATTACACGCTGATTTCTCCAGAGAGGGAAACCAACAGTCATGGACTACATGCATATAATAACTTATTGAATAGTATCATAAGCTACCGAATTAAATTTTACGGGCTTGGTAAGAGGCTTACAGGAATTTCAAACTGTTGGGAGACTGTAAAGGACACTTAGAAAGCTTGGGTATCCTAAGAGGGGAATCATCTGTGGAATCAGGTAGAGGCTCGATGGCGATTGTTGTTTCGACGGTGAATATGAAGGGTGGAGTCGGTAAAACAACGCTTACCGTCAATCTAGCCGCAGCTCTTGCACAGGATTATCATTTTCGAGTGCTTCTCGTAGACTTAGACCCGCAGGTGAATGCCACCATCAGTGTTCTTGAACCAGCTCTTTGGCGCTCTTTGCACGATCAAAATCGAACGCTGCGCTATATGCTTCAGCATGGTTTAGAAGAAAAGACAGAGTCCTACTCTCAAGAAGTAATCCAACATAGTATCTGCGGAGTAAAGGGTTTAGACCTATTACCTGGAGATTTGGAGCTTTACGATGAGTATGAACTTTTTAGCCATTTACTCCAACAACATGCCCAAGGGGACAAGGCCGAAAAAGGGATTCAGGTATTTCATGAGGATTATCAGTACTATCAGGCTCTTCTCCTTCATCAAGTACTGGCTCCGCTCCAAGACCACTATGACTACATCTTGTTAGACTGTCCGCCCTCCTTTAATTTGCTGACACGCAGCGGATTGGCGGCCAGTGATTATTATGTCCTCCCTGTTCGGGCGGAACCCCTATCCATTTTGGGTATTCGTCTAATCACGAACCGGATCAAGCACTTAACCCAAACCCTAAAACAGGCCCCCCAGCAGGTAGAACTCCTAGGCGTAGTCTTTAATATGTTGCAGCCCCATGCGCGCTATCCAATGAGTGTTCTACATGAAGTGCGTAAGGACTCTGGCAGAGAGAATGTCTTTCCTCAATGGATTCCTGCAGATTTAGAAGTAGCTAAAGCAGTCCAGAGACATCAGCCCGTGGTGATTGCCCAACCTGACTGCTTAGGCGCTCAAGCCTTTAAATTATTCGCTGAGGGCTTTTTGGACCGTATCGACAAACTGAGACCGTTCAAGTATTCGAAGTCTTCGATTCCTACCGAATCCAAGGCAAAAGATCTTCCTGTTTACTATCAGTCTTTCAAAGATGCTTTTGATGACTTGTAGCCTTAGTTGTAAGGGCCAGCAATAGTAGAAGTCTGGACCTGTAATAAAAGGAACTCTCGACCAGGATTATCTGCAACTAGAGATCAATCTGGCCAGGAATAAATGCAACTGAACCATCAATCTCCGCCTGTGTACTTGGTCTAAATTTACATGACCTACACAGGGGAGATTTTTTGTGACTATTTCATCAGTAGATAAAAATTGATAATGAATTCAAAAATCAAGTGGACTGCGGACCCCTCGCCCACCACGGTTAAGCACTTAAGTATAAATCATCGTAGTTTTTACATCTTTATGTCCTAGCAATTCTTGAACGGTGCGGATATCGTAACCGTTTTGGAGCAGATGAGTGGCGCATTTCGGCTTCGCTCAATGCGCAGAGCGGAAGGTGTGGCAACCTACCCATTTTTGGATACCCGCTGACGTACAGCTTGCTTCAAAGCCTTTTGCAAACTACTTTCATGCAGATAGTGACGGCGCACCACTCCAGTTCGAGGATATTTAGAAATGCGATCGGATGGAAATACATGTTGCCAGATCCATTCATATCCTGCATGGGGATATTTTCGCTCCAGGGCAAACGGGAGGTAAAGCCTGGTTTTGTGTTGATGAAGCAACATTTTGCTCTACTGCCAAGTAGGTAAGAAATTCTTCTATTTCCCTACCACCCATCTCTTGGGGATGTCGCTTGTTATGGTACAGGATATACCGTTTAATCCAACTCACGTAGCTCTTTTCGGTCTTATAGGAGTAGTACTTGACTCGGATTACATCTCTCACTCGGTCTAGCAGTTTCTTAGGGGGCGGCTCTATAGTCACGGTTTCATTTCCAGATAATGTCCCGCTTTAGAATGTTATCCAGAAATATTCAACGTCACATCAGGATTTCAGCCGATATTTTTCTGGATATCATCCTGATTCTCAGGAAATATACGGAAACTTTCCGTATAATAAACAGTTAGGTGGCTTGAATTATCGGTTGGGGCAGTGCGTTGAGGCTATCTGTCTGTAGGATGGTACTAGCTGGTTGACTATGGATACAGAAGGCAGAGTTGTAACAGATAGTGTGATGCTGTGGCGGAGATTAAATAAACCAGGACACGAATCGGCTCACCTGCTGTTGCGTGAGTCCTGCTGGCATCTAACTGGAACAGCAGTGTTTGCATACAATCAACTGTCTTGCCGCTTAGACTACTTGGTGATGTGCAATTTGGAGTGGCAAACAATATCCACAAAGGTAGCGGGCTGGGTTGGAAGTGCAATGGTTGAAATCGAATTACTGGTCGATTCTGCTCAGTATTGGCAAATCAACGGAGTAGCCTGTCCTGCTGTAACAGGATGCCTTGATGTCGATCTGGGCTTCAGTCCGTCTACAAATCTGCTTGCGATTCGCCGTCTGAATTTGGATATTGGACAGGAAGCAAAAGCACGGGCAGCTTGGCTTAGCTTTCCAGAGTTTACCCTTGAGCCACTCGAACAACTCTATCGTCGTAATCAAGAAGCAAGTTATTATTATGAGAGTGAGGGCGGTAGATTTGTTACCGAACTTGAGGTAAATACAGCGGGATTTATTACTCAATATCCAGGTTTGTGGCAAGTTGAGACAGGCAGCTAAACTATTCGCCGTCACCTAACATAGTCCCTGAGGTGGACGGGAGTCAAGAGCAAACGCTGAACTTCTCTTCCTATCTTCCTAATTGCATTACAGGGATTATTAGGGCGCAAGAAATCTGTCTATTGTTAAACGATGAAGTCTCAATTCGGTCTCAAC
>JBBRSB010000009.1:0-131396 GCA_038245785.1 Gloeobacterales cyanobacterium
ACTGCGCTCGTTCGGTGCCAGAAATTATCCTGACTTAGCTAAAGCAATCGAAGAAGCCTTCGAGAAAGTATCGCTTGATGACATTCGAGGTTGGTTCACTCATTGCTGTTACTGTACCTCAGCAGACTAGGAACCGCTATATAGCGGAACAAGTGATAGCTCCAGCGGCCTAACTAGTTATTGTACAGAAACTTTCCATATATTCCCTGAGAATCGGGATGATATCCAGAAATATTGGGGCTGAAGTCTTGATTTGACGTTGAATATTGCTGGACATTCTGTTGATTTAGGATGATATTCAGAAATATTCTAGATATCACTCCATATCGGCATATTATCCGGAAATGAAACCGTGACTATAGAGCCAGCCTCTGAGAAACTACTAGTCCGAATCGAGCACTACGCTACAAGACCGAAAAAAGCTACGTGAATTGGATTAATTGGTAGGTCTTTCACTCGCACAAGCGACATTTCCAAGAAATGGGTAGCCCCAAAATTGAAGCCTTTTTGACTCACCTCACGGACAAAGCAAGCAATTTTCCATAGGGACTATACTTTAAGCCAGTTCTGGAGAGCACCAAGCTTCTTCGAGTTCCAGAGATGCGCGATGAGGTGATAGGCAATGAAGATCACGACAGAACAACGGATAGGCTGGCTTTTTGTATTTCCTTCAGTGGCGCTGCTAGGGCTGGTTTTTGCCTATCCGATTGGGCGGGCTTTTTGGCTGAGTTTGTTCACTAGGAATTTAGGCACAGCCTTAAAGCCGGAGTTTTCTGGACTGGAAAACTACTCCCGAATGCTGATCGACGGTCATTTCTGGCAAAGCTTGGCGAACACTGGGGTCTTCACAGCCGCTTCGGTGACCCTGGAATTTTTGCTGGGCTTGGGCATTGCGCTGGTCTTAAACCAGTCATTCCGAGGCAGAGGGGCACTGCGGGCGATTGCTATTTTGCCCTGGGCCTTACCGACGGCCTTGATGGGCTTGGTCTGGGCCTGGATCTTCAATGACCAGTATGGCGTCTGGAATGACATCCTCCTGCGTCTGGGATTGATTAAAACTGGGGTGAATTGGCTGGGAGAACCGACCCTGGCCATGCTCTCGGTGATTGCAGCCGATGTGTGGAAGACTACGCCCTTTGTCAGCATCTTGCTCTTGGCGGGTTTGCAGTCGATCCCAGAAGACCTCTACGAAGCTTACTCCTTGGATGGAGCGACGGCGTGGCAGAGTTTTCAAAACATCACCTTGCCTATGCTCTTGCCTCAAATTCTGATTGCCCTTCTATTCCGATTTGCCCAGGCTTTTGGAGCCTTTGACTTGATTCAGGTTTTGACCGCTGGAGGGCCAGCCGGAGCAACTGAAACCGTTTCACTCTATATCTATTCCACGGTAATGCGCTATCTCGATTTTGGTTATGGGGCCACTTTGGTCGTAGTCACGTTCCTTGGATTAGCAACAGTGGTGGCTTTGGGCAGTTTTTATCTGAAATTTGTACTTGGACAGGAATTAACAAAATGACCAGCGCAGATAGACAAAAGGGAATTGTGCTCACGCTCATGGCACTGCTTATTGCTGCCTTTAGCTTGGGACCTGTACTCTGGCAGGTGCTCACGTCGATCAAAGTGAATGCCGACATTACAGCGGTCCCGAACGTCTATATTCCTAAGCGATATACGGCGATGCACTATCAAGCCTTGTTCAATCAACGACCCTTCCTCAATTACATCATAAACAGTGGGGTGGTTGCGTTTTGCTCTACCGGGCTCTGTCTCGCTTTAGGGACACCAGCAGCCTATGCCTTATCTCGTTTGAAAATCTGGGGAGGGCAGGTCATATTAGCAAGCGTTTTGGTCGTCACGCTGTTCCCCTATGTTCTGCTTTTTCTAGGCTTACTGGAACTGGTTCAGGCCCTGGGTCTGGGCAATAACTATCTCGCTTTGATCATCCCGTACACAGCGATTAACCTACCGCTGACGATTTTGGTAATGCGCAGTTTTTTCCAGCAACTGCCTAAAGATTTAGAAGATGCGGCCAAAGTTGACGGCTACAGTATCACACAGACCCTAACGCAGATCGTTCTGCCGATTACCGCTCCAGCTCTGGTGACGACAGGAATCCTGGCCTTCATCTTTTCCTGGAATGAATTTATTTTTGCGCTGACTTTTATCAGTGCTGAACGACTAAAAACACTTCCCGTTGCCGTGGCCCAAATTGGCGGTGCTTCTGCCTTTGATATCCCCTATGGTCCTTTAGCCGCAGCCACCGTTATTGGTACGCTACCGCTCGTACTACTCGTATTCTTCTTCCAGCGACGGATTGTTCAAGGGCTAACAGCTGGAGCAGTGAAGGGTTAGCCCAGAGGCATACCAAACCTAGAGCCTACTTCAAGACCAAAAAGTCTCCTAGGGCCAGACCATCCATTTCTGTGGCAAGGAATGTTTCAATCGCTTCTGTCGGCGTATTTACAATCGGCTGGCCTTTGACATTGAAGGACGTATTGAGGACTACAGGGACACCTGTAAGTTCGTCAAAATGGGAGATCATCTGCCAGTAGCGGGGATTGACGGATTTCTTGACCGTTTGCACCCGCCCAGAGCCATCCACGTGGGTGACAGCAGGAATGCCTGCATTCGGACGGACGGGATAAACCTGAGTCATGAAGTCTGCTTGACCACCCTCTGGAATTTCAAAAAACTCTGTAGCCCTTTCTTCTAAGACCGAGGGAGCAAAGGGGCGGAACATTTCGCGGAATTTGATTTTGGCATTGACAATATCTTTCATCTCAACCCGTCGCGGGTCTGCCAGGATAGAACGGCTGCCTAAGGCCCGCTGTCCAAATTCCATACGCCCCTGGAACCAACCGATCACCTTCCCATTAGCCAACATCTCAGCCACTTTCTGGGTAATGTCCGCTTGCCTTTCATATACCAATCCAGCTTTTTTCAGCGCCGCTTCCAGGTCGGCATCACCATAGGCTGGGCCTAAAAGTCCGGTATCGAGATAATGACGTTCCCGCGTACCGCCCACTTCCAAATGGGCCAAGTAGGCTGCGCCCAGGGCTACTCCGGCATCGGAAGCACAGGGAGGAACATAGAGACGGTCTACATAGCCTTCGCGGACCAGTTTGCCATTGGCTACGGAATTCATAGCGACGCCACCCGCCAAGCATAGATTGCGATTGCCCGTCTCTTGAATCAGGCGTTTGACTAAGTGGAAAATGAGCAACTCTGTCTGGGCTTGCAGCGAAGAGGCAATGTCCCGATAGTGCTGGGGGACCTCTTCATTATTTTTTTCTTTGAGCGCCGGACCAAAGAGTTCTACAAGGCGGGGGCTATAGCGAGGAGATTTACCGACTTGATAGTTGAAATAGCTGTAGTCAATACCGACGCCCGTATCCGTTGGGTACATGACCTGGGCAACCTTTTCCAAGTATTGGGGCACGCCATAGGGTGCCAATCCCATCACTTTGTATTCATCGCTAAAAGGTTTAAAGCCAAGATAATCCGTAAAGGCGCTATAGACATGACCAATGGAATTTGGCCAGTCAATCGTTCCTAGTTCTCTTAGTCCCTGACCATCACCGATTCCCCACCAAACGCTTTCCCAGTCGCCCACGCCATCCAGGGTCAGCACTGAGGCCGATTCGAAGGGAGAAGCATAGAACGTGCTGGCCGCATGGCAAAGATGATGATTCAGCCGCAGCACAGGACCCTTGTAGTCCAGTTCTTCCCGTACCTGTTCCACAATTCGGTTCATGCGGCCTAGCAGTTTGCCCCTAGTTTTCACCAAGGTCACGGATTCAGGCCAAAACTTGATCATATGGGCAGCTTTTTGCGCCAGTTTTCGCCTTGGGTCAAAGCCAAAGCCCACGGCGCTCAGCTCACTACTTTTGATACCCGTATAGTCCAGGCAGTACTGAATCGCCTGCTTCGGGAACGAACTATCAAATTTATTCCGACTGAAGCGCTCTTCCTCAGCGGCCGCAATCACTTTCCCATCCGCTAAGAGCGCTGCAGCAGCTTCGTGCTGCCCGTGACAGATGATTCCCAGGACGTACATAGGCTTTAGAATACCATTCTCCCTGAATCATCAGACTCTTCCAAAGGACTTAATGGGTCCCAAGACTAATGTGGACCCTGTGAGAAGGTCCAGAGTGAATGAGAGAACGCTGCCTGTTCAGGTGCACAAGTAGTTTTGTACTAAGGTTTAAGCCAATCACAAACAATTCACAGTGAGTCTTCAACAAATTTTCTCATATCCCCAAACAATTCTAAAGCACCATTAATACCGAGAAAAGATGTTGTAAGAGGCATGCCATCCATATCGATAGTGAAGTTTCTTCCTTTCCAAGATATTGGCAGATTTCTCTTGTTTTTATATTTAATCAATAAATCATGAGAAAAACAATTTCGTACAATTCTGAAAAAATCATACCAGTCTTGTTTTTCAAATAGTGTTTTGCAGCCAGAGATATCACAGTAATTTTTTACAACCTCAAAAGAATCTTTCAGAAGAGTCCTTAAAAGCATTTTGAAAAATTCATCCTGAATTGTTTTTCTTTGATATTCATCAGCACCTCTTAAGGATTTAGAAGCTTCAATTAAGGGGAAAGGCGCAACTCTTACGGGGAACTGTGCTCCTTGAAAAGATTTAGAGCTTGGGAAGGATGGCTAACAAATGAAAATGAATTTTCCGTTATAATACATACAAGTCTATCTAAGGTTGAATAAGCCTCCTCCTGCATCAATAAACCAAGAGCAGCAATGCCCAACATAAAATTATTTTGGATTATGTCCAGTTCGTATAGTAATTCTTGCTTGTTCACGTTAGTTAAATCTCGCTAGCTGTTGTGCATTTAGTAGGTAGGTTTCCCAAGCAATGGCAAGATCTATAGAGCGCATTGAAATTGAATATTTATTAAACTGACTTTATTTGGGTATCTTAGGCTGCAATCTTCTGAGAATAGATAGTAAAAAAAGAAGATTTTCTTTACCAGAGAAATTGTGGCTTACCGTGAACGACGGATGGGTATTCAAGCAGTTAATTAACTTGGTCAAAGAGTATAAGGAAGTATATGCTGATGTGCAACGGCTATATTGACCGTTCATTAGCAGCTGCCCGTGCTCATCGGCTACGCGTGCGCCTACGATTGCTGGCCCTTACCCTTAACCATGCTCCTGAAGCTAGCTAATTAGTGATGAGGTGGAAACAATCTAGAATGAGAAGCAGAGCCGGATTCAAAAGGAATAAACGGTCGATAAAACGATGACTACTCAAATCACGATTACACTATCAGATGACCTTTATGCGCAGGCTGAACGATTTGCACGACTTGCGAACCGAGACATAGCAAGTGTTCTTGTGAATGCGATCCACTCTTCGATTCCACCGATGAGTGCGAAAGCAGCGGCTCTTGAACCGATTTCGTCCCTCTCTGATGAAAAAGTTCTTGCCCTAACCGAACTTGAAATGGAACCCGAAGAAGATGTTTATCTGAGTGAACTATTGGATAAACAACAGGCAGGAACGTTGGCAGAGGCAGAGCGACACAAACTACAAGCA
This sequence comes from Gloeobacterales cyanobacterium, assembly GCA_038245785.1. Lineage (GTDB taxonomy): Bacteria > Cyanobacteriota > Cyanobacteriia > Gloeobacterales > PMM-0068 > Sivonenia. Next base: position 5,561 of record JBBRSB010000009.1, read on the forward strand.
CTGATGCAGACTTACCAGGAAGGACTGCTGCGCAAAGCAACCGCTCTAAGTGAAGCCGTTCGTCGTGGATTAACGGAGCCGCTAGGCGAGTGAGTTCCAGTTATATTCCCGAAGAGATCCGCACAAGAATTCGAGCGCAAGCAAAAAATCAGTGTGGATATTGTCGGAGCCTTCAGAAATATGTGTTGGGTATTTTAGAGATTGAGCATATTATCCCCAAAGCAGCTGGAGGGATGGATGATGAAGAAAATCTTTGGCTTTCTTGCCGACTTTGCAACAGCTATAAAGGCACTCACACTCGCGGGCAAGATCCGGTGAGTGATCGCCGGGTTCGACTCTTCAATCCTCGCTCACAGAAATGGGGACGACACTTTGCCTGGACAGAGGACGGAGCTTTGATCATCGGGAAAACAGCCTGTGGTCGGACAACGGTGAGCGCGCTACAACTTAACAATAGTTATGCAATAGCGGTTCGACAGGCTTGGATTTCAGTAGGCTGGCATCCACCTGATGACTAGAAGAAGGTTGCAGCAATCGCCTAAAGGGGCAAGTATCTTGGCTGCCTCCTCCAACATGGCAATCTGAGCCTTCATGCAACCGTAAACCTTTGTTCAAGAAGTTGACTTGCAAGCTGTTGCGCCCGAACTCGCCCAACGCGAATAGCATCGATCAGACTCAACAGTTCGTAGAATTCTGGGTCATTCTTTACTGCGACTGGGACAGACCTTTATAAAGGCATGATTCCATTCTGCATATGCGCATCGCGAATAGCAAATAAAGCGAAGGCTTTCCCTCTATGGCAAACTGTATCCATGACAGAAGCCTCTATTACTGCTGCAGAAACTCCCTGGTACGTCCATAAACTAGCGGATGAGCATTGCGAAATTTCTTCAGAGCCAGCAAAACCTGGAACGTTGGCGACCTGGGGGCCTTATCCTAGTCAGGACGAGGCTATTGCTCGTCGGGTTGGTTTGATCCGTGCGGGCAAATGTAAGCCGAAAATTTAAGGATTAAGGCTGGTACTGCTCTATGAAATCCTTTGTCGAAGAACTCAATCTCCTGATCCGTGCCCGCTATCCGATTGTCTACGTGCCCACCTCTGAAGAGGAACGGTTGGAGCGAGCGATTGCTGAAGCCAGTGGGGAGCGCAATTTATACTGCTGGGACTTTGTCGAAGGCTTTCAGGTCGCTGGGATTGACAAAGGAAAAGCAAAGAGTAATCCTCTACAAGCGCTGGAATTCATCGAAGAAAACCGGACCGAACGGGGCGCTGTCTATGTGCTTCGGGACTATCACCGCTTCCTAGAAGATATTTCGATTAGCCGCAAGCTCCGCAATCTAGCCCGTCGGCTACGCTCAGAGCCCAAAACAGTTTTGATTACAGCGCCCAGAATTGCGATTCCTGATGACCTCGCTGAAGAATTGACCGTGCTGGAATTTTCACTGCCCACCTTTGCCGAGATTCAACAAGAACTAGAGCAACTGCTATCCGGGCAAAACCTGAATCGCAGTACGAAAGAAGAATTAATCAAAGCCTGTCAGGGACTGACGCTCAACCGCATTCGGCAAGTGCTTGCGAAAACCTTAGTCAAAGAAAATGCTTCCTGGTCTACGGGAGGGCACGGCGCTTCTAACCAAACCTTCGCTCAGCTCAGTGAAGACCTGGACCTGATCTTGGAAGAAAAACGCCAAAAAATTCGCCAGACTCAAATTTTAGAATTCTATCCGGCTTCAGAGAATATTTCTGATATCGGTGGATTGGGCGATTTGAAAGAGTGGTTGATACGCAGAGGTGCGGCCTTTGGTGAACAGGCGCGACGCTATGGTTTGCCTGCGCCCCGTGGCTTACTTTTAGTCGGTATTCAGGGTACGGGAAAATCACTTACCGCCAAAGCGATCGCTCACCACTGGCACTTACCCCTCTTGCGTCTCGATGTTGGACGACTGTTTGGAGGATTGGTCGGAGAATCGGAATCGCGCACCCGACAGATGATCCAACTAGCTGAGGCCCTCGCTCCCTGTGTTTTATGGATCGATGAAGTGGATAAGGCTTTTGGTGGTTCGGGAGGCCAGGGAGATGCGGGCACTTCCCGCCGCGTCTTTGGCGCGTTCTTGACCTGGATGGCAGAAAAGAAAGCACCTGTCTTTGTCGTCGCCACCGCCAATGATATTCAGAATTTACCGCCTGAGCTTCTGCGCAAGGGCCGTTTTGATGAAATTTTCTTTATTGATTTGCCCTCTCAGGAGGAACGGAAAGAAATTTTTGAAGTCCATCTGAATAAACTGAGGCCCACTACCATTCGCCAGTATGATCTCAGCCGCCTAGCCTATGAAGCTCCTGAGTTTTCTGGAGCTGAGATAGAGCAGTGCTTGATTGAAGCGATGCACGCGGCCTTTAGCCAAAACCGAGATTTTACAGGCGATGATATCCTGCATGCGATTAGCCAAATGGTTCCTCTGGCTCGTACGTGCCAAGAACAAATACAACAGCTGCAAAGTTGGGCACGTTCTGGTAAAGCCCGCCTTGCTTCTCGTAGAGTCGGAGGCCTACTCGATATAGATATGACACGGAGACTCCCCGATTGACTTCTCAGCCTAAAACCTTTGCTGCTAAGACCGCTCCTCTTAGCCGTTGGCCCCAACTCTATGTTCCAACGTTGTATTTTGCTCAAGGATTGCCCTATACCCTTGTAAATCTAGTCTCCGCCGTATTCTTCAAAAATTTAGGCGCCAGTAACGAGTTTATTGGGCTGACCAGTTTTCTCTCTCTCCCTTGGGTACTGAAGCCGCTCTGGGGACCTTTTATTGATACCTATGGCTCTCGCCGAAACTGGCTTCTATGGATGCAGGCAGCATTGGCGATCATCACAGGCTTAGCAGCAGCAGCCATTTCTACGCCCTTAGCCCTGCCCTTAGCGCTGGCCTTTTTTGTAGCGATGGGACTGGCTTCCGCCACCCACGATACGGCGATGGATGGATACTATCTGGATGCCTTAGACCAAGAGCAACAGGCTTTGTACACCGGAGTCCGGGTTGCTGCTTATAAAATGGCCGTGCTATTCGGTACGGGGGGCTTGGTCTATTTTGCGGGCGTCCTTGGAGAACAGACTTCTGTTTCTATAGGCTGGGCCATGGTCTTTGGCGGGACGGCAGTGCTCATGCTTGGTTTATCTGCTTTTCACAGCTGGGGCCTGCCCAGACCAGTGACGAAAAAAGTCACGCCTGGACTGGGAAATTTTACAGAAGCCTTTCGGACCTACTTCTCACAGCCTGCAATTTTAGTGATCGTCGCCTACATCGTTACCTTCCGCCTGGGGGACGCTCTCATGCTGAAGATGGCCCAGCCGTTCTTATTAGATACGCCAGCAAAAGGTGGGCTGGCCATCGCCACTAAAGATATCGGCATTATCTATGGCACCTATGGTGTCGCTTGTCTGCTCTTGGGCGGGGTGGTTGGGGGATGGTTAGTGTCGCGCTATGGCATCAAAAAGTGCATCTTTCCCACAGCCCTCTTCCAAAACGGCGCAATTTTGCTCTACTGGTGGCTATCGATTGCCAAGCCGCCTCTGTTGGGTGTGGGCCTTGTCAATGCTGTTGAACAGTTTGCCTATGGTCTAGGGACCGCTGCTTACACCGTATTTCTGATGCGAACGGTGCGTCCTGATTCTGAGTATAAGGGCGCGCACTATGCGATTGCTACTGGACTGATGGCCTTAGGCCTTTTACTTCCTGGTGCCGTAAGCGGCTATTTGGAAACTTCTTTGGGCTACAGCAACTTTTTTCTGGTGAGCTTCTTCGTGGCGATTCCTGGCTTGATTACCATTTTCTTTCTTCCTGCTAGCATTATGGATGAACCGCACAAAAATAAAAGTTAGAGCCTACGTCAAGTCTGTAGGAGGAAAGACTTAGCTCGCCAGGAAAATAAACGCTAAGGAGGGTAATACTCCAGCGAGCAAGGGCGCTATTTTCAGAGTTTTGTTTGAGTAACCTGCGATTAGCAATAGGAGAAAGAAAGCATCGATAAAGACCCGGCTATAGGCCATGAAGTACCAGAGGATAGCATCGCTACTACAGATAAAGACAGCTGCATAGAGACTAGCAGACAGCAGGATAATCTGATTATTTGAAGGCGTGAAAAGGGCTAAGGCGACCGTCAACACAAAGACAGCTATCAGCAGGATGAACAAATAGGTCTCAAAGAGGTTTTTCGGATTGAGTCCTGCCTGAATAATCACGGTGAATTTATGAAAGATGCCCACAAACGGCAAACCAAAATTAGAATCCACCCCAGATTGCCCACGTTGGGCTAGCTTGCTCGCAACATAAAAATTCCAGCCCAGCGCCGGAAGGACCGCACCAGCCAAGGAGCGAAGCTGCTTCCAATCTCGATCTTTAAAACTACAAATTACCAGCGCCAGCCACCCTAGGAGCATGGTTTCTCGCGTAAGGCACGCTCCAGCAATAGCAAAACTGGTGTATAGGGACCGCTGATAGCGATAACAGCAAATCGCCAGCACTAGCAATGTACTGCTGAGTAGATCTGCGGTGGAAAACCCCAGGGCCATCCAAACTCCAGGGACACAGAGAACCAGGAAACCATGCCACTTAGGTTCATCTGTCTTCTGCAATCCCCAGCTCACCGTCCAAACCAATGCAACAACGCACAAATAATTAATGGTCACCATCACATAGGGAATAATCGCCCGGTTCCCCAACCCCAGTACATAACCCAGCAGAGGATAAAAAATTCGTCGGTAGCGATAGAGCGGGCTGTCTAGAGCTGCAATCGTTCCTTCATTCTGGAGAAACGGGTCAAAGGATAAAGTCAAAAACTGCTGCCCGTCGTAGCCGATTTCCCCTGCATGAATCAAGGCCTTATCTGGATCCAGGTAGGGCGACAACGGTAGCACCGAACCAATGCGGAAAAAGCCGGTAATATTGCCATCGAACTTGAAGAAATAGAAAAAGAGCAGCACCCCCAAAGCCACTACGCCAGCCACGACCGCATTCGTCAAAGGCGTCAGCTCTAATTTTTTATCCTGCTTCATACAACCTCAACCTTGAAGCTAATTTAACTAGTGCTCACATATTTTGATATCAGCAAAATGAAAGGCCCAATCGTAGCAAGCTGCAGGGTGTGCACAGGCGTTTCTAGACCAATCTTATTGAAAGTTACTAAGGATTTTCTTACCCCATAGCATCTCCAACCTCCATCTGCTGCAAATTAACTGGGGAATTGAACCTCCGCCCATTAATCACCGTCCAAACTCCTGAAAGTGATGATTACGGAGTGTGTTTCGATGAAAAAGTTAGTTTACGCTGCGCTTTGTGCCGCAACCCTCTTGATGCCTGCGGTCGCTTATGCTGGCCCCATTGTTCATCGTCAAGTCCATCAAGAGCACCGGATTTATCAAGGCGTAAAGAATGGCAGTATAAGTAGTAAAGAATATCGCAATTTACAACGTCGCGAGCAATCGATTGCAGCTCAGCGCTATCGGGATGTGCATGATGGCGGTGGGTTGACCCGTTATGAACGGCAGCGACTCAATAATCGTTTGAATAATGTTTCTCAGGCAATCTATCGCGATAAACATGACTAGATTTTAATCTGTTCCTATTCAGCCTACTTACACTAGGACAAACTTCTGGATTTAAACTTTGCGGCCCATTGCTTTTTGCAATGGGCTTTATGCTGGTGGCAGATAACAGATGCTGTCATGGAAAACTGGCTCGTAGCACTAGCGCTCAACACCGTGCTTTTAGGGATTGCCTATTTCGCTCCCGTCAAACTGCTCACTCCCGTGGGATTGCTGCATGCTTGGTTTTTGGGGGTGATGATTTGGGGTATTTTGGGTGCTCCTGGTTACATAGTGGTGTTCTTCTATCTGATCGCTGGCTCAGCGGTGACTAAATTGGGCTATGCCCGTAAGCAAGCCCTGGGGATTGCAGAAAAACGAGGCGGAGCAAGAGGACCTGCCAATTTATGGGGTTCGGCCCTTACAGGACTGGTCTGTGCTTTTGGCTATTGGTGGCAACCAAATCCTCTCTGGCTCGTGGCCTATGTAGCGAGTTTCAGCACCAAACTGTCGGATACCGTAGCCAGTGAAGTCGGTAAGACCTATGGGAAAAGTACTTATCTGATCACCACCCTGAAACCTGTTCCTCCAGGAACCGAAGGGGCAGTCAGCCTAGAAGGAACCCTTGCTGGGATTGTAGCCTCTATTGTGATCTCCGTTCTTGGCTGGGCTCTGGGCCTCATCGCTCCCGTGGGCATTCTCTGGTGCGTGATCGCTGCCTTTGTCGCCACCACGATTGAATCCCTTTTAGGCACTGTCCAAGACCAACTAAAACTGACCAATGAAGTCGTGAATGGCATCAATACGGCAATAGGAGCTTTGACTGCTTGGGGATTGGCATTGCTTTTTGGATGACCCCCCTTCATCCCCCCCACCCTCCGGGAAAGCTACTCCTAGTGGCCAAGGGGGGAGAGGCCATCTTTAGCTTCATCTTTCTCTTTTGCGAAGGGGGTCTTAGACAACAACAAAGCCCCCAAGAAAATAGATACCTGAACTAAGACAATCGTCGGCCCGGAAGAGGTATTGAAAAGACCAGAAAACAGCATACCCAAGATGGCACTGAAGCAGCCTAAGAGTGTTCCTAGCGTCAGGAAAGAAGTAAACTTGCGGGTCAAAAGCTTGGCGCTGGCAGGAGGAATTACTAGAAAAGCATTCACAAGTAAGATGCCAATTGCTTTGATGGCGACGGCAACAACTAAAGAGAGCAAAATCGTAAAGATATAGCGATATAACCGAACAGGAACACCCTGGACGATAGCCATCTGCTGATTGAGGGTTAAAAGAATTTGTGCTTTTAGGGTGACTAAGAGAAATAGGGCAGAGACAAGAAGGAGGAGCAGGCACTTATAGATATCCCACTCATTGACAGCAAGAATATCGCCAAACAAAAAGTTAAACAGGCTGCCTCGATAGCCAGATATAAAGCCAATTAAAATAATCCCTACAGCGATAGAGCCTGAGAGCATCGTGCTCAGAATAATCTCTGAATTTAGGTCTGATTTCTCGGTGAAGTATTGCAATCCTAGGCCCAAGAGCAGAATACAAGGGGCAATCAGCCAGTCAGGATTGACACCCAAAAGTACGCCCATGGCGATGCCGACAATGGCAGCATGACCAACAGTGTGACTGAAAAAAGTCAGTTGACGCAAAATTACAAAACTGCCCAACAAGGCCCCCAAGATCCCCATCAGGCCCCCGGCAATCATGGCCCGTTGCATAAATCCTTGCTGGAGTAGGTCGAGCAGGTTATTCATTAGAACTCCCGCATGAATTCCGGAAGCCCCCGTTCGGCTGACGCTCAGGGAAGCCTAAATCCCTCATAGCGTCAGCTACTACGCACGCCCTCCGGCCTACTTGGAGAGTATTCTGGGGGACTTTGATGTCAGAACCCCCTAGAATTGGGGGGCAGGGGGGCAGAAGTTTATCCATTAATGCTGGTGATGATAACGGGTACGGTTGGGACCATAGGCCAAAAGCAGGCTCTCATCAGACAGAGCTTCTTCTGGAGTTCCTTGGCAAACCACGCGCTGATTGATACAGACTACACGGTCACAGGAACGGCTGACCATATCCAAGTCGTGGGATACCTGGAGAATCGTCCAACCTTCTTGAATCCGTAATTCTTCCAAGAGTTGATAGAAGGATTCTTCAGCTTGGGGGTCCAGACCTGCGGGCGCTTCATCAAGGATAAGTAGCTTGCGAGGATACACCAAGCAGTAGGCCAAGAGCACACGTTTGGTTTCTCCCCCAGAAAGATTTCCTAGGGGCTTGTGCGCTAAATGCACGGCGTTAACCCTGACCAGGGCACGTTCTACAGCCTCTTTGTCCTGTTTCGTTTTGTCTATCTGCCACAAGGAGCGCTTGGGAATCCCCAAAGCGACGAACTCCGCTACCGTAATCGGGAAGGTGCGGTCAAAGGGTAAATTTTGAGGGACATAGCCGATGGCGTGGCGCAGGTCTCCCAACTCTTCTAAGGAATGACAAAACAAGCGAACACTACCGGATTCGATCGGTATAAGACCCAACATTGCCTGCACTAGAGTGCTCTTGCCTGCTCCATTGGGGCCAACAAGCGCAGTAGAAGAACCCTCAGGCAAATTCAGCGAAACATGAGAGAGCGCAATCTGCGTTCCCTGCCGCACCGTAAGGTCTTCCACTTGAACTAAAGCACTCAAAGCCATATACCCCTGTGAAGCTTCTGTTTCATCCAATCTTCAGCTTGAGCAGTTATCCTAGACGGCTATAGGTTAGGCCACAGACGTAAAAGCTTATGCATAAAAAGGATAATGATTCTCATTCGAGCATACAAGAAAATGTTATCAGTTGCACATCCGCCTTCCGACATACCCTCCTGGATTGGTACACCCATACACAACGCCCCTTGCCCTGGCGCATAAATCAGGACCCTTACCGAGTATGGCTTTCAGAAATCATGCTTCAGCAGACTAGGGTAGACCAAGCGATTCCTTATTACGAACGATTTCTTATTCAGTTCCCAACGGTGCAGGCTTTAGCTAAGGCCGATGTGCAGGAAGTGCTCAAAGCCTGGGAAGGTCTGGGTTATTACAGCCGTGCCCGTAATCTCTATCAAGCCGCTTGCACCATTCATGCTCAAGGTTGGCCCCAGGATTATCAGGGTTGGCGGTCTTTATCAGGGGTGGGAGAATATACAGCACGGGCTGTGGGTTCTATTGTCTTGGGTTTACCACTGGGGGCGGTGGATGGCAATGTGCGTCGCGTCTATAGCCGTCTGCTAGGAATTGAAACCTTTCGTCCGCAGGAATTGCAAGCCCTGGCAGATTCCCTTGTAGCTCCCGTGCAGCCAGGTGCTTTTAATCAAGCCCTGATGGACTTAGGCTCTAGCCTCTGTACACCCCAAAATCCCCGTTGTCTTTTGTGTCCGGTCCGAGATTTTTGCGAAGGATACGCCCAAGGCCGTGTTGACGAATTACCTGCCAAAGTCCAAAGACCAGCCGTACCCCATCGCCAATTCCTGGTCATCCTCCATGAAACCTCTGCGGGACTCTATATTCGGAAACGCCCGGAGAAGGGACTTTTGGGAGGACTCTGGGAACTGCCGAATCTAGAAATCGATCTGACAGCAGGAAGTGAAATTCTCTCTGGGGTGGAAGTGCAGGGCCTGATACCGAAAATCCTACAAACGAAAGTAGAGCATCGTTACACCCACTTTCAGTCCACACTCTGGGTATATACAGGTCATCTCGGTTCTGGGCTTCAGTCAGCCTGCACCTTGGCATCTTGGAAAGAACTAGAGCAATATCCCTTCTCTCGTGCCTTTCAGAAGGTTTTTGAACGGTTGAGCCCCCTGACCACTTAGCTTCGAATAGTCCAACCCTTTCCTTCTAGAGTCAGCAACCGCCCGGTGTCTGTAATTTCTAGCTGCACGTGCAGATAACGCTCTGGAAATTCGGGCAAACGTTCGGGCCATTCCAAAAGCACCACCCAACCGTTTTCCCAATACTCTTCTAGATGTAGTTCTTCTGCCTGAAGGGGGTCTTCCAAACGGTAAAAATCGCCATGCACCAGAGGAATCCGTCCATCCCGATACTCATTGAGCAAGGTGAAGGTGGGACTAACCACAAGGGAAGTAATGCCTAACCCCCGTGCAAAGCCCTGAGCAAACGTTGTTTTGCCGGCACCTAAATCCCCTTCTAGCAGCAAAACCCAACCAGGCTCTGCCGATTGGGCCAGCTTTTGGGCAAATAGCTGGAGGTCTTCAGGACTGGCAAAGTGTTTTTGTTGCACCATTCAGACACCGACAGAATCCAATCTATTGTTTCACTTAGCAGAACTTAGACACTTAAAGTAAGAACTTCTTTAACCGTGTCTATCCCCACATCGCCCTTTTCACCCAGTTTCACAGAACCGCGAGCGGCCATATGGTTCGTCACCACGGGGATCGCCGTTTGGTCTAACTTGTACGCTGATAGGCGGGTAGGAACGCCAACCGACTCAAAAAAGTCCCGTGTCTGGTTAATAGCGTTGCTAATCCGCTCCTCTTCACTGCCCTCCGCTATGTCCCAAACTCTTTCTGCATACTGCAAAATCTTTTCGCGCTTGGCCCCTTGCCGGACAGACATCATACTCGGCAGAACCACGGCCAATGATTGAGCGTGATCCAATCCGTATAGGGCCGTCAACTCATGACCGATGCCATGGGTTGACCAATCTTGAGGCACACCTGCGCCAATCAGACCGTTCAGGGCCATCGTTGCACACCACATGACATTGGCACGAGCTTCATAGTCCGAGGGGTTAGCCAGAGTTTTCGGGCCTTCTTCAATCAGGGTTTTAAGAATGCCTTCAGCCATTCTGTCCTGTAACGGAGCTTTGGCGGGATAGGTCAAATACTGCTCCATCGTATGCGTGAAGGCATCGACAATGCCATTGCCAATTTGTCGTGCGGGTAGGGAAAACGTGGTAGTTGGGTCCAGCACAGAAAAACGAGGATAAACGTCTGGACTTGCGGCCGCAAGCTTTTCCTGGGTGGCTGCTTTTGTAATCACAAAGAACGTATTCATTTCGGACCCTGTGGCCGGTAGGGTCATCACGGCACCTAAGGGCAGTGCGCTATAGATCGGTGCCTGCTTAGAAAGAATGTCCCAGGGGTCTCCCTCAAACAGTACCGCTGCCGCAATAAATTTTGTTCCATCCAATACGGAACCACCGCCAACGGCCAGGAGGAAGTCGATTTTCTCTGTCCGTGCTATTTCAACGGCCCGCATCAGGGTTTCTAGCTGAGGATTGGGTTCAATTCCACCAAATTCATAGACTGTACGTCCAGCCAGTGCTTGCTGCACCTGCTCATAGACGCCATTGGATTTAATACTGCCGCCACCATAGGTGACCAGAATTTTGGCATTGGCAGGGATTTCCTTAGCAATCCCTGCAATCTGACCTTTTCCGAATAGAATCTTGACCGGGTTCTGAAATTCAAAGTTATTCATGTACATTCCCTATGTTTGCTAGCGTAATCTGCTGGTGTGATTCTTGAAGTCAGAAAGTTGACTCTTTCCAATGGTAACTAGACGTTATTGCAGGAGCTGCCACCAATGAAATTTGGCTTGCGTGTAGAAAATCAGAACGGCAAGCACAGCTGCTCCCTAGATCAATAGATCATTAGCCCGTCAATTTCAGGTACTTTGGCCCTAATTGATTCAGATTACTGGAAAATACTTCAATTCCTTGCTCAAAAAAGATTCTTTGAGCGGGGAACAAAGTGTTTGCGCTTTTGTGGAACGTTGGGTGCAGCCATACTCTTTGCTTTGTTCGTCTTTGAAGCAATATCCATGCGCTTTGTCACGTACATAGGTCATGTTCGTTTTCCTAGGATGTTTGTAGTCAACTCCTTAGAGGCTCTATCTCATGTCTATCAAATCAATCGCTGCTTTAGGTCTTGTCCTCACCCTTGGTCTTAGCACCGTAGCGAAGGCTGATGTAGTCCAAACCACCGTTGGCATTCAGCAATCTAGCCAGAAGCAATACGCTACAGGAGCTGGGGCTGAACAGAATGCTGTGAATGTTCAGGGAATGGATCAGTTGTCTGGAGTGTCCGGTGCTCGTCGCGGTGAGAATGTTCGCCAAACCACTGCTGGAGTTCAGACCAACGACCAAGTTCAAGAGTCCTATGGCCGTCGTGGTCGTCAGAATGCGGTCAATGTAAATGACCTCGTTCAAGACTCCTTTGTTAACTACGGAAGATAAGGGCCGATATGAAAAATGCTTTTTGGACGCTGATTATTAGTAGTTTGATCATGCTGCCAGCATCTGCCGGGACTCTGGAAATCAGTCCAGACATTCAGAATGCTATTTCTATCCAAAATGCTCAGCAAATTCAGCTAGGTTTTGGGGTAGACCGCCAAGAAGCAACCTTGGTGCAGCAGCAGGACCAGACGCAATTTCGCCGTGAACGCCCTCAAGGGTATCAACGGGAAATTCCCTTGAATGATGATATCCAGGTTAATCCCTCGATTCAGAATGCAATCAGTGTCCAAAATGGCCAACAGATTCAATTAGCGATCCCTAATTTCTGGCGCTCTTGGTAAGGCATACCCTGTTCTTCGCTGAGTCCTCTCTTTGTGCACAAAGAGAGGACTTTTTTACAGGGTTTATGTTTGATTGGAATATAGTCGGTCCAATCTCCAATTAACCGGATTCATCTGGATATAGCGACGAATATTGTTGAGGGCTTTGTCATTGCGAATGATGTGCTCATAATAATTGCGTTGCCAAACCGTGGTTCCGGGCGCATCCCGGATAATATGTATGCGTTTCGTTGAAACGGTTTTAAATGCCCCGATAAGACGCCCCAAGGATTTATGTTTTGGCATTTTTTCGGATGGTGTAACGGCATTTTCGGTATGCGTAGGGGCGATTTGCAAATCGCCCCTACCGGGTTGGTCGGTCAACACCAAAATCCCATGAAAATGGTTGGGCATAACCACCCATGTATCCAAATGAACATATGGATATTGTTCAGATAACCATCGATAATTCGCTGCAACAATCATGCTATAGGGATTTAATTGCATCTCCCCATCCATAATTTCGCCAAACAGGCATTCCCTTCGATAGGTGCAGAGGGTAATAAAATAAGCCCCTGCTGTAGAATAATCGTGTCCTTTCAGCCGGATAGAACGGCGATAGTGTTTTTCAGGGTTATATTTCATGCAAAGCTCAGGAGTAGCCCGATTAAATTAGAGTGCCCTGGAGTTTCTATAAGTCCTTAGCACCTATAAATTGGGCGTGGATCGGGTAAGCTAGCCCACAGGTGAGACGGCTTCTGGGAGAATAGTGCGATGAGGAAGCTTTACTTCTTGGTCCCTGGCACAGGCAACAAATTTGCCTGCGGTGGTCTTTGGGCAGAATTAAAAACCTTAGCCCTAGCTCAGCAGGTCTGTCATGCTGAAGTCGTGACCTATCGCCAACGGGAAAAAGATACGCTCTTTCTTGAAGATTTACTCCAAGGTAAGAATCTGGATGATGTCATTTTTGTAATGAGCTGGGGTTTTGATATCTTTGAACTAGCCGCTAAATTAAAGGGCTATCAGGCGGTATATCATGCCCATAGTGCGGGATATAAATTTATTCTTCCTGCCAATATTCCAATCATCACGGTTAGCCGCAACACCCTAGGTTATTGGGGACAGCAATCACCAAACACACTTATTTACTACTTGCCTAACCAAATATCCGATGAGTTTCGCAATTTAAATCTAGCGCGAGATATTGATGTTCTTGTGCAGGAACGTAAATCTTCTGAATACCTAATGCAAGAGTTGATTCCTGCCTTGAAGAAAAAATGCGAGGTGTTTGTCGTTGATTCCTATGTAGAAGACTTGGCAGGGCTCTTTAATCGGTCTAAGATTTATCTTTATGATTCGGCTGAATACTGGGCACAACAATCTGTCAGTGAGGGATTTGGTCTGCAGCCGATGGAAGCAATGGCCGCTGGTTGCCAGATCTTTTCTAGCGTGAATGGTGGACTGTCTGACTACTTAGACCCCGGATTTAATTGCTATAAGATTTCAGCCTATTCGAAAGAGTATGATATCCAGCGGATTCTAAAGGTGATTGAGAATGCATCGCCGAGTGCCTTGCCTGAATCCTTTTTTGAAGAATATCGCACGGAAAATATTATTCAACGCTTTAAAGTGATTATAGAAGACATTAATGACTTCTTTGACCATGCTAAGAATCATCCCTCAAATATTCAAAGCTTGACAAAAATTCGCCGAGTCAAACTACTCTCTAAGAGAATTTCTAATAAGTTAAAAAAGAGATATTTTAGCAGCAAGGACTCATAGACCCTTCACCATTGCGTTTGTTTGCACTTGTCGATTACTGCACGTAAAAAGCCCCTCGTTAAAAGAGGGGCTGAAGATTTGATGCCAAGTCCAATGCTTTACTTGAGATTTTTATAGAGTTTGATCTTGATTTTCTATAACTAACCATTTGGCTTAATGCTATTCCAGAATTGTGGAAAGACAGAAAATAGATACTGATGCTCACGAAACATGACGTACACCCATCCGCAAAGGATAGCCACGAAAAAGACCCGCCAAGAATAGCGTCCTGGACGAACACGCGATAAGAATTTATAGAGGCAGTTATCAGGGACTAACTCTTTAAGTTTGTTGTACTGCTTATATCCAAGACCTTCTTCCAGTTCGACTAGCCTTACTTCAAAATTTTTCTGCCTGTATAGATATATCTCTCCCTGAATCCAGAATACAATCGTGATGATTAATCCAATTATAGCTACTGATAGTTTATCAACATCAGTGGCCATTTTTTCTTTGCCATATACAACTTGAAATAAGACTGCAGTACCTGCAGCCAAGAGGGTAAGCAGAGCCAAAAAGTGCGTATTATAATGTCGTACATTATCACTCAAATCCTTGTACTCTTCGTGAGTACAAGTCTCTTCAGAGGAAGCGTCGGGAGCAGGAGTCAGCATATTTTTCTCAGTAAGCGAACCAGATTTTTTATAGAGCAGGAAGAATTGTTCTATTTATTCTTTATTTCCTGATGAGTCATCAGTTATTGATCTCTGTTTGCGCATATAAAGGTTTATGCGAGCCGCAGCCTTACCTCCCTCCGTGGTGGGGAGAGCAGGCGTTATCAATCTGCGCGAAGTTTTATTTCGCACATTTTTAGGGTTCCCAGAAGCTAATACCGATTTATCAAATGCCTCTCTAGCAAGCCTTAAAAGAATGGTTGTCATTACCCACAAAATTTCCTCAAGTTCTCTAATAGCAGCCAATTAAAAATCGCCGCAAGTTAGATTTTACCCACGAGATGGGAATACTTTTATGTGTAGGACAAACCTGCGGTCTCAAAATCATGACTGCGAATCTCAATATGCGCTGTTAGAGCATCAAAGCACTTATTAATAGAGGACAAATATGACAATTAGCCTGACTAAAGGAGCGAACATTTCGCTCAGCAAGCAAGCACCTGGGTTGACTAAGCTCCTCGTGGGGATGGGATGGGACGCCCGCTGCACCGATGGTAATGCCTTCGACTTAGATGCTTCTGCATTTGTTCTTGGTGAGGATGGCAAAGTTCTCTCTGACAGACATCTCGTCTTTTATAGCAACCTCGAATCTCCTTGTGCTTCTGTCGTCCACAGCGGTGACAACACCACAGGCGCAGGTGACGGAGATGATGAAGCGATTCGTATCCTCCTCTCAAAGCTTTCAGCCGAGGCAAAGAAAGTGGTCTTTACCGTCACTATTCACGAAGCACTTGAGCGTAAGCAGAATTTTGGACAAGTTTCCGGCGCTTTCATACGCATTGTGAATGAGGACGGCGGGGCCGAACTGACCCGCTACGACCTCTCTGAAGACTACTCCACCGAAACCGCGATGATTCTTGGAGAGCTATATCGCAACGCAGAGGAATGGAAGTTTCGTGCGATCGGTTCAGGATTCAAGGAAGGACTTGCTAGTCTCTGCCGGAGCATGGGGCTGGCCGTCGCCTAACGCCTAAGTACTCTCAAAAGGTTTTTCTCATGTCGACAATCTTGTCTTTTTTCCGCTGGCCACTTCTTATTTCAGCGGTACTGCTGGTAGGCGTCACAGTTTGGGGTTGGACTGTAGGGCAAGGTTTTACAGCTGGGACATTGGTTGCTATGCTCGCCGTTTTGGAAGTGAGCCTCTCCTTTGACAATGCTGTCGTCAACGCTAAGGTACTCACACGGATGAATGAGCTTTGGCAAAAGCGCTTTCTCACTTGGGGTATTTTTGTTGCTGTCTTTGGCATGCGTCTCGTGTTTCCTCTTGCAGTCGTTGCTATCGGAAGTGGTATCGGCCCAGTTGAGATATTGGACCTCGCGATCTCCAGGCCAGAGGAGTACGCGCACCACCTGGAATTGGCCCACCCATACATTTCTGTGTTTGGGGGAATGTTTCTCCTCATGGTGTTTCTCAAATTTGCTATCGACGAATCAAAAGATCTCCATTGGCTCGGAGCGATTGAGTCCCAGCTTGCTCGCCTTGGCAAGTTAGAGGCTTCCGAGATAGCAATTGCAATGGGGCTTTTGGTTTTCTGTATCCAACTTGTAGAAGCATCAATGCGTACTGGCCTGCTCCTGGCAGGCATCGGTGGACTGGTTACCTACATCCTTGTCGATGCCATAGGAAACCTGCTTGATCAAGGGGAGGAGGACTCAGATAGCGGTGGTGCATTGGTTTCCTTTACTGCTAGGGCGGGCTTTGGTGCTTTCCTCTACTTGGAAGTGCTCGATGCTAGCTTCTCCTTCGATGGCACCATTGGGGCTTTCGCAGTCACTAGTAACATTTTCATCATCACTATCGGACTTGGCATTGGTGCTTTCTTCATCCGTTCAATGACCCTCTGGCTATTGCAACAGGGCACTCTTGCTGAGTACATCTTTCTCGAACATGGTGCCCACTGGGCGATTGGGGTGCTCGCGGTGCTGATGCTCGTTGGAATCGCTCTTCCAATCCCAGAGGCGCTGACTGCCCTTATTGGCTTTTTCTTCATCGGGCTTTCAGTGATTTCCTCGATTCAATATCGTCGTAAGACAGTGGCTCCTGCTGCTGAATAGTTACAAGCCAAATCATTCATTATGGAGGATTAAATTAAATGGGTATTACTCTTCAAAAAGGCCAGCGTATCAGCTTAGATAAAGTTGCTCCGGGCCTAGAAAAGATTTTCATTGGGCTGGGCTGGGACGTCAGAGCCACCGATGGATCTAACGACTTCGACCTTGATGCAGCAGCCTTTATGCTAGGTGCAAACGAAAAATTACCGAAAGACGATTTTTTCATTTTCTATAACAACCTCAAGTCTCCTTGCGGCTCAGTTCAGCATACTGGAGACAACCTTACCGGAGATGGTGAGGGAGATGATGAGGTGATCAAATTAGACCTTACTAAGATTCCAGCCAATATTCAGAAAATTGTGATTACCGTAACTATCCATGAAGCAGTTCAGCGTGGGCAAAATTTTGGTCAAGTTACTAATGCTTTCGTACGATTGGTAAACGACAGCACTGGGGCCGAGGTTCTACGTTACGACCTTACGGAGGATTACTCCACCGAAACCTGTCTCATTATGGCAGAACTGTATCGCAAAGATGGCGAGTGGCGCTTCAATCCCGTTGCCGCTGGATATAAGGACGGCCTCCAAGCACTCGTCAACCGTTACGCAAACTAGAAAGAGCACACCAATGACTATCAATTTACAAAAAGGGCAACGCATTTCGCTTTCAAAAGAGGCTCCTGGCCTTAAAAAGATGATGTGTGGGCTAGGTTGGGATGTAGCGAAGCGTTCTGGAGGTGGTATGTTCGGGATGTTTGGGCAGACGCAAGATATTGACCTCGATGCCTCTGTCATCCTGCTTGGAGCCAACGGAAAGCTCTACGGACGGGAACTTCCTGACACCCTGGTCTACTTCGGCAATCTCACACACAAGAGCGGCTCCATTCACCACCATGGCGATAACCTCACCGGAGATGGTGATGGCGACGACGAGTGTATCAGCGTCGATCTCCAGCGAGTCCCGGCCGATGTCCACAAGCTTGTCTTCACTGTCAATATCTACCAGTGCCGTGATCGGAACCAGAACTTCGGCATGATCTCAAACGCCTTCGTTCGTCTTGTCGATGAATCGAGTGGTAAAGAGTTAATGCGCTATGACCTCTCTGGTAAAGATTTCAGCAATGCTACGGGCCTTATCCTTGCTGAAATGTACCGCCATGGTGACGAGTGGAAGGTTGCTGCTATGGGCGAGGCCGTTGTTGTAGATGGTCTCTCCCAATTGGTTAGTAAGTATGTCTGAGGAAAAAATTCATGGTCATTCAACTTGAAAAGACTGGGGATTCTTGTCGGATTAACCTTAGCAAGGAAAAAATTCAGCAGATTCACGTCAACCTTAATTGGAATACGCACTCTTCTGTGACATCTAAGGGGCGTAACTGGCTGGAAAAATGGATTGCTGCACAGCCTGAGTCTGCCGATCTTGACCTCGGCTGCATGTACGAACTCAATCCAAAGGCAGGCCAATTTGGCTTAAATGAGAAAGGAGTTATTCAAGCTCTGGGTAATTCTTTTGGCAGCAAGACAAGTCCACCATTTGTGTTTCTTGACAAAGATGATCGCTCAGGGGCCTCAGCGGATGGAGAAAATCTCTATCTGCTTCGGCCCGAGGTGATCCGTCGCGTGCTTATCTATGCATTTGTCTATGAGGGGGGACAGGACTTCCGCCATTTCGGAGCATCCTTGAGTATTAGCCTCGGAGGTGTTGAGCAGGTCAATTTACTTTTGGACAATTCTCAGAGTGGTAGTACCTTCTGCGCAGCGGCCATGATCACTTACAGCGGTGACCAGGTTGAAATCTGTAAGGAGGCCCGCTACTTCAGTGGACACTCCGATTGTGACCGCTACTACGGATTTGGCTTTCAATGGACGGCAGGCAGAAAGTAGGCATTACGCTTTCGCGATTCAATCTCTACCGGCCTGCGCGACGGTTGTGTCGTACTTGTTGGAAACGGCAGGCCGCTCACTGGCGACACTGTCCCAATTGTGGAGCTCCAAATGCTGTGCTGTCTGCACAGCGGCCACGCCACTGTATCTGGGTAGATATCGACTTTGCGAGCATCGGGCAGTTTGCCCCCAGTTGTACTGAGATGATTGTGGAACTGCTTGGTGACTCCTGCTCGAAAGTATTCTCGGCCTTTCGCTCTGTTGATGTGTTTCTAACTACTGATTTGAGTGAAGCAGAACAAAAGGACGAAGAGCAAGAGCACACCCACGCACTGGTTGGCGCAGACGGTGCGCATACCGACTGGTTGGGCATTGCTACCTTCAGTCCTGGACGGCTGACACGTGCGGCAATTATCCGAATCGACCAGATCTGGCGTTCTTCAAACAATGCTGGCCTAGCCTTACATCAGGTATCAAATCTTCTTGCCAACACAATCTCACATGAGATTGGGCATACCCTCGGACTAGATCATTCCACATATCAGAATGATGTAATGCATGACGGCCTTGTCCATGGCATTCACAGCTTTTGTCCTCCAGCATTTCACCCTTACCAGATTTACGCGATGAATCGGGCTATCTACTTACACAAGAAGGAGCAAGCACACCGATGAACCGTCGCTGGACAACTAATATGTGGCGAATCTTCATCAAGGCAGTCCAAGATTTGAACGCTAAAATTCCACTTTCGCTTGGACTGTGCGCTCTCAGTTATACGCTTTTTGCATTATTTGCCCTGAGTAGAGGTGAAGTTGGAACAGTAGGTTTACTCTTGAGCGGAATTTATTTGTCTTGGTTAGTTTTCTATTTCGAGAAGCTTAAAAATAAGAATAACGTTATTCCAACTGAGCTTATTTTTGTGAATCTTCCCTTTGTTTTTCTCGGATTCCAACTATACATCACAACACTTCCTTGGGAAGCTAAATTGGTTACTATCATCTATACCCTTATATCGATCGTTTTTTACTGGAGCATATATTTTTATTTTCGAGAGCCAGGGCGTATCCAGAAGATTTTCAAAGAGCAGGTAGAGGATCAAGAGAAAAAGCGTATTTCAATGGGAGTATTACTTGCTTTTCTTGACGAATTTCATATCTTTATTTCTTTTGGTAGTGGCTTTGTAATTTTAGCTAATTTTTTCTATAAATATGGAGTTAATGGCAGTATAAATTACTGGAATAGCCTATATTATATTGCACTTACCTCAAATCTTTTGAGTGGTTTTGATGTTCCTTCGGATCTACCAATTTCAACTCCTGGAAAGATACTTTGTGGAGCTTCCAGTGTTCTAGGATTAATTTTTGAGACTCTCATCATTACAGCATTCTTACGTGCATATCAAAGAGTGATTAAATAAATATACTTTATAGAGGGGAAGCTGTAGCTAACAGTACAAAGTATAAAGGAGGTCAGGCTCAAAGAGACTTATAGGAGCCTAATCAGGTAGCTGGTAGTTCAAAGCAAAACTCTGTATGCCCGCTAGGCCTGACAGTTCTTTGGAATGGAAAACAAAGCTTTCCTATCTATTATTTTAGCCTTTTCATTCCTACAAAACTGGGTTATTAGGTCTTCAAAACGCAAGAGAAAGCTTCAAGAAATGATAGGAAGCTGTATTGTTTGGGAACAATACAAATCAACTGAGATAATTCCTTAACTAAATATAGCAATCCGATCTGATTTGTAAGAATTTACTGGGGGTTAAAATCTGATCCCGCCTCAAACTCATCTCATGTTTTATCTAGGATTGCTATAGCGGCTGTAAATTTAGCTAGACCTAATAAAAGGAGAGGAGAATACATTTATGGGCACTTCGGTGCCACTGATATAAGAGTTATTCAGTATGCCACAGAGTAACAGGAGAAAATAATGGGAGCAGGTGAAGTGAAACCATTCAAAGTGCCAATTTTAATTCAGCGCCAGAATCAGGTGGTATTTACGCAATATATGATAAACCGCTGGGGATATGATTGCTTACATTGGGAGATCAAACAACATCCGTCATAGACTCAAAGAGCATTTGAGCGGTCGTGGCAGCAAATCAATTGATATGTTAGTTGGAAATGGCCATGACTTGTGGTTTTCTTTTGGCCACTCGGATAATCCACCTGGTTCTGAAGCGGCAGAAATAGCGAGACTTTCTCCTCCTGGAAATAGAAAGCGCGAAGTCAAATATTTAGAAGACTTTTAGAAGGATTTAGTAACTGACAAAGTGGGCAATACCACCTTGTTCTTTAGCAAGTTAATGTGGATGTAGTTTTGGATGGTTACGGATATGACTCCACAATCTATACGATCTCAGAGACGCGCATAACCCTATTCCTAGAGATGTTTTAGTGAAGCATTCCTATAGCAAAAACTATCCCATTAAAAAAACCCCTCTTTCACAGAAGGGCTTTTTGCATTAGAAGAAATTACTTGAGTTCTTTATCCACGGTACTGGCAGGTACGTGATAGCCCTCTTTGTCACTGAGATGACAGTTGCCCACAATCGATTGCACATAGGACCAGTTGAACTTGGATTCGTGAACAAATTCAGGCCAGTTTGCTTTGATCGCCTTATGGGCTTGTGGCAAATGGTAGTAGGGAATGGCCGTAGAGAGATGGTGCGGAATGTGGACGCCAATCTTGTAGCAGACCAGTTCTACCCACCAAGGATATTCGCAGTGAACGGTACCAAACAGTTGAGCTTTGACCGGATTCCAGTCTTGAGCGGGGTAGTAAGGAATATCAGGATGGTTGTGGTGAATCAGGGTAAAGGTGCTCAACCAGAAGTGAAACACAACCCAGGGCATCAGCCAGTAGCTGATAAAACCCCATAGTCCAGTGAAGTAGAGCAGTGCCGGGAAGAATAGTGCGCTGAAAGCGAGGACTACTCCAATCGAAAAACGGGCTTCTGGCCATTCTTGAGTGCGGAACTTGTTCTTATCGTAGTGGAAGAGAAAGAGATGAATCTCTGAAGCAAACCACCAAGCGTAGGAATGGACATGACGATAGAAAAAGCGATCCAAGGGAGACATGGCCATATATTCTTCTGGCTTTAGCGTCTTCCAACTATTGTCGTTGTCCTGATGGTTCGTCCAGGCATGGTGGCGGTTGTGCATGATCCGCCAGCAATGAAAAGGATAAAGGGTTGGTAGCAGGAGGGTATGGCCAATAAAATCATTGAGCCATTTGTAGGGAGAGAAAGAGCGATGGCCGCAATCATGGGCTAGTACAAAGTTTCCCCAGATGACCGTACCAATCCAGACCCAGAGAAGCGGAGCTGCCCAAACCGGGGCAACCGCAAGTGCTGCATAGGAAATAGCCAAAATGCCTAGATGCAAAGCGACAGATGCCAGTCCTCGGACCGTATCTTTTTCAAAGCATTCTCGGGGTATGGTAGCCAGTACGTCTTGATAAGTAATTTCTTGCCCTAAACGGCTTAAAAGCTCACGATTTTTCGTACGGATATCCGTACGGTCTAGACTCCTGACCACTATTAAGCACCCCTCTGAAAAGGAATAAGGATTATGATGAATCTCAGTAGATTCACGAGGCGAAAAGTTACTAAATGTAAACTTTGCTTCACCTATCGTACCAGGAAGAGTACCCCCATTTTCTAAACTTTGACCAGCAAAGTATTCCAGAGTAAAACTGTTCCGATCAGAATGAAGCCTACGCCAGCTCCCACCTTGATATAAACCTCTGGAATATAGCGGCCTACAATCTCACCTGCTAGAACACCGAGTAGGCTGGTGCAGACCAAGGCCGTGGCCGAACCCAGGAACACAGCCCACGGAGAACGGGCCTGGGCACTCATCATCATCGTTGCCAACTGAGTTTTATCGCCCAGTTCAGCTAGAAAAATGGACCCAAAAGTTACGGCTACCAATTTCCAATCAAATTCTTGCATGCAACAGATTCTCCCTTTATACGGGCGAGGACGAGACTCCACCGCCCTGAATTAAACAGGTACAGTGAAAGTCTCGTCCCCAGAAAATCTGTCTCCTAAACCGGGCTTTTAAGCCAGTATGTCGATTTAGAAGGGCCGCTTATGCGGTAGACTACTCCCTTTCTTAGAGTATTATACACGCGTCCATGAAGGTTTGTAAAAACCAAACAAAAAAGGGACTTTAGAAGTCCCCTTAATGCGTAACAAGAGTTTTGAATTTATAGCTTGACTTCGATGTCCACTCCAGCAGGCAAATCGAGCTTCATCAAAGCATCGATCGTCTTAGCGGTGGGTTGATAGATATCTATAATCCGACGATGGGTGCGGGTTTCAAAATGCTCTCGTGAGTCTTTATCCACGTGGGGTGAGCGCAGGACGCAGTAGCGACGCAGACGCGTAGGCAAGGGGATAGGGCCCACAGAAGCGGCATTCGTCCGGTTCGCCGTTTCCACGATTTTGTCGCAGGACGTGTCCAACAGAGCATGGTCAAAAGCCTGTAAGCGAATCCGAATTTTTTGCTGTTGTAGAGTTGCCATGGACTGATTCCTTATGGGTCCTTATGGACCAAGCGCGAGATTCAAACAAAACAGGTCAAGGGAGCATGTTTTAATGCTCCCTTGAAAGATCTATTTAACGATCTTAGAAACGACACCAGCACCAACAGTACGACCGCCTTCACGAATAGCGAAGCGCATGCCTTGCTCAATCGCGATCGGGTGGATCAATTCAACCGTCATCTTGATACGGTCTCCAGGCATAACCATTTCAATCGAAGCTCCATCATCGCTGGTAAAGCCTTTAATCGTTCCGGTCACGTCGGTAGTCCGTACGTAGAACTGAGGACGGTAGTTGGTAAAGAATGGGGTGTGGCGACCTCCCTCTTCTTTCGAGAGGATGTACACTTCACCTTCAAACTGGGTGTGAGGGGTGATAGAACCGGGCTTGGCCAAAACCATACCCCGCTCAATGTCCTCTTTCTTGATACCGCGCAGTAGTATGCCGATGTTATCTCCAGCTGTGCCTTCTTCGAGCGTCTTGGTAAACATCTCTAGACCGGTGACGGTAGCCTTGCGGGTGTCGCGGATGCCAATGATTTCGATTTCTTCAGAGATCTTGACCTTGCCACGCTCAATACGACCGGTTGCAACCGTACCCCGACCTGTGATCGAGAAAACGTCTTCTACTGCCATCAAGAAGGGCTTATCCGTGTCACGTATAGGCGTATCGATGTACGCATCCACAGTATCCATAAGCGTATAGATCTTGTCTACCCACTCATTCTCCCCACGCTTCGTAGTAGGGTTTTTCACCATGTGTTCCAAAGCCATCAGGGCAGAGCCAATCGTGATCGGCACATCATCCCCAGGGAAATCATAGGAGGTAAGCAGTTCACGAACTTCTAGTTCAACCAGCTCTAGCAGCTCTTCGTCGTCTACTTGGTCTTGCTTGTTCAAGAAAACAACGAGCTTGGGTACACCAACTTGACGGGCTAAAAGGATGTGCTCACGGGTCTGAGGCATGGGGCCATCAGCAGCGGAGCAAACCAGAATCGCTCCATCCATTTGAGCGGCTCCGGTGATCATGTTTTTAACGTAGTCAGCGTGACCAGGGCAATCCACGTGAGCATAGTGACGTGCTGGAGTCTCATACTCAACGTGAGCTGTATTGATCGTGATACCCCGTGCTTTTTCTTCAGGGGCAGCATCGATCTCGTCATACTTTTTAGCCTTGGCGCCGCCGGTAGCAGCCAGGGTCATAGTGATTGCTGCAGTCAGGGTGGTTTTGCCATGGTCTACGTGACCAATGGTACCGATATTGACGTGGGGTTTGGTCCGTTCGAACTTAGCACGAGCCATGGTGTTTATATTCCTCTCTTGTTACGCTTTCCCTTGATTTTTCGCGATGATCTGTTCAGCAATGTTCCGAGGTACCTCTTCATAGGTGCTGAATTCCATAGAGAAGGTACCACGCCCCTGGGTCTTGGAGCGAATATCGGTGGCATAACCAAACATTTCTGACAGGGGAACTTTAGCTGTCACTTTGGCAAGGCCAGCCTCAGAACCCATCCCTTCAATTTGACCGCGACGAGAGTTCAAGTCTCCCATCACATCCCCAAGGAAATCCTCAGGGGCTTCCACTTCCACTTTCATCGTCGGTTCCAAAATCACAGGAGCCGCTTGACGCACTGCATCTTTCAATGCCTGAGAACCGGCAATCTTGAACGCCATTTCAGAGGAGTCAACTTCGTGGTAGGAGCCATCTACGAGGGTGATTTTCACATCAATGACTGGATAGCCCGCGATGACACCGCCTTCTAAGGCTTCACGGACTCCATTTTCAACTGCTGGAATGTACTCTCTCGGAATAACCCCACCCACAATTTTGTTCACGAACTGGAACCCTGTTCCCACTTCACCAGGGGTTAGATCAATAACGACATGGCCGTACTGTCCCTTACCGCCAGACTGACGAATAAACTTCTTGTCTATATGGGAATCTTTACGCACCGTCTCTCGGTAGCCCACCTGAGGAGCTCCGACATCCGCTTCTACTTTGAATTCCCGCAGCATCCGGTCTACCAGGATTTCCAAGTGAAGCTCACCCATCCCGGCAATGATCGTCTGGTTGGTTTCCGGATCAATTTTTACCCGGAAGGTTGGGTCTTCTTCAGATAGCGCTTGTAGCGCCTTGGAGAGCTTGTCCAAGTCAGCCTTGGTCTTGGGCTCAACGGCCACTTCAATAACAGGTTCAGGAATGAAAAGCGATTCCAAGATGATCGGATTATCTGGATCAGCCAGGGTATCTCCAGTGGTCGTGTCTTTAAGTCCGACAACGGCTCCTAGATCACCAGCACGCAGTTCGTCTACTTCAATTCGGTCATCAGCTTTCAGAACGACTAGGCGAGAGATGCGTTCGCGCTTGCCTTTGCCTACGTTAAGCGCATAGGTCCCTTTTTGAAGTATGCCAGAGTAAACCCGGACGAAGGTCAAACGACCGACAAAGGGGTCAGACTGAATTTTGAAGGCTAGCGCCGAAAGAGGCGCACTGTCATCAGCCGGACGCTCGATTTCTTCTCCACTAGAAAGCACGCCCTTGATCGCTTTCACTTCTAAAGGCGAAGGGAGGTAATCTACGACCGCGTCTAGCAGCGTTTGCACGCCACGGTTCTTAAAGGCAGAACCACAGATTAGCGGAACAATCTTGCTGTCAATGACTGCTTGACGCAGCGCCTTCATGATTTCTTCTTCACTGAAGGGCTCTTCTTCCATGTACTTCATCATCAGGTCATCATCGGTTTCAGCGACTTTTTCCATCAATAAAGCGCGGAATTCTTGAGCCTTCTCTTCATATTCAGCAGGAATCTGTTCATCCCGAATGTCGTTGCCGACATCGTCGTAATAGACCTTGGCGCGCATGCTGATTAGGTCAATCACACCGGAGAAATTAGACTCTTCACCGATCGGGATCTGAATCGGAACCGCGTTCGCTCTCAAGCGCGTGACGGCTTGCTCAAAAACTTTGTAGAAATTAGCGCCTGTGCGGTCCATCTTATTTACAAAGATAAAACGGGGGACTTTGTAACGGTCTGCTTGACGCCACACTGTTTCGGTCTGAGGCTGTACACCGCCCACCGAGCAGAGAACGACAATAACGCCGTCAAGTACCCGCATGGAACGCTCAACTTCAATCGTGAAGTCGACGTGCCCAGGGGTGTCGATAATGTTAATCCGGTGCTCTAAAGCCCCAGGAGCCGCTTTGCTCGGGTCTTTAGGATCTCTATGAGTCCACTGGGAAGAGATAGCCGCTGCGGTGATGGTGATGCCACGCTCACGCTCTTGTTCCATCCAGTCAGTCACGGCAGTGCCATCATGGACCTCGCCCAGCTTGTGGACGACACCTGAATAAAAAAGAATTCTTTCGGTCGTGGTGGTTTTGCCCGCATCAATGTGCGCAGCGATTCCAATATTCCGTACCCTTTCCAGGGGATAAGCCCGTGCCACAACTGCCTCCTTGCGTTAACGCTGGCCCTATAAGTGAAAAATGCAAACTTTCATTACAACTCTAGCTTAGTAGTGATAGTGGGCAAATGCCTTGTTTGCCTCTGCCATCTTATGAGTTTCTTCCCGCTTACGGATGGCATTGCCTGTTTCCTTCGCTGCATCCATGAGTTCATTGGAAAGCTTGTCTACCATAGACTTGCCTGGACGCTTGCGAGAAGCCGTAATAATCCAACGCAAAGCCAACGCCGTGCCCCGTTCTGAGCGTACTTCCATCGGCACTTGATAGGTAGCGCCCCCTACCCGACGAGCTTTGACCTCTACCAACGGAGTTGCATTGCGCACTGCGTTGTTGAATACCTCTAGAGGTTCATCGCCTGTACGCTCTTTAATGCGCTCCAAGGCTCCATAAAAGATGCTCTCTGATACAGACTTTTTGCCATCGAACATGAGTTTCGCTACCATCATGGCCACAAGACGGCTGTTAAATACGCCATCTGCGGTAGTTGTGCGTTTCTTGTAAGTGGGGCGTAAACCTTTGTCAGTTTTAATGCGACGGCGGGACATGGTTCTGAACTCTCCTTAGATGAGGCGGCAGGGAATAAATTACTTCTTGGCTGGAGCTGCTTTAGGGGTTTTGGCCCCGTACTTGGAGCGCCCTTGCTTACGGTCTTTCACCCCTGCAGTGTCCAAGGTCCCACGGATAATGTGATAACGCACTCCAGGAAGGTCTTTTACCCTTCCACCCCGAATCATTACGACGGAATGCTCCTGCAGGTTATGGCCAATACCAGGAATATAGGCAGTGACTTCAAAACCAGAAGTTAAGCGTACACGGGCTACCTTACGTAGAGCCGAGTTGGGCTTCTTGGGGGTGGTTGTATACACTCTCGTACATACACCACGACGCTGCGGACAAGATTTGAGCGCAGGAGATTTAGTCTTCTTTTTCTGGTTAAAACGCTCATTACGGATGAGCTGCGCAATTGTGGGCATAGTGACGCGATTCTGTATGAGCAACGAGGATTGAAGATATCAATTTATGGGGTACCTTGTCAAGGTAGCTTCTCTAGCGTGAAACGTTCTGTTAAGGGACCCTAGAAAGCTGCTTAAGCGAATAGTGGGCGTTTTCAGGCATAGATAAAGCTGGATAACATGACCATTTTTGAGCAATCTATAGAAATTGGAGCCTCTTTTGAGATTGTAGACCGCTGCATCACAGAGCAGCCTTTGATGGTTCGCTGGCTCAATCCATTCCTGCGCTGTGAATCGGTTGGGCCCTGGTCGGTGGCAGTGGGGAGTCGCTTTCGCTTTCTCCTAAGTATTCCCGTGCTTCAGCCTGCTTTGGATTGTGTCGTGAAAGAACGTGGGCCGGGCTTGATGGAATGGGAATTTAAGGGATTTTTTGTGGGTACGGACCGCTGGGAATGCTTTCCGCAAGAGGCTGGGACGCTCTTGGTGAATCGTTTTTGCTTTGAGATTCCCAATGTGCTTGTGCAGACGGGCTTTAACCTTTTTGCGCAATCCTTGACCCGTCAGGACATGATGGCCCAACTGCAACGGCTGAAGACTGTAGCTGAAAAGTTCTCAAACTCTGAGTTACTTTAGAGAGGAGACATTCTTAACAAAACGCAATGACTGCTGACCTTGGAAATACGGGACTTTTCAACGAGCGATTTGCCAAAAATTTGATTCCATTGCCTGGGTTTACGGTTCCGCAGGTAGGGGAGCTAGCTCCTGATTTCACATTGCCTCGTGTCGGGGATACCGCTGTTAAGCTATCGGACTTCTTTGGGCGGCAGCCTGTTATTTTGGCATTCACCCGCATCTTTACGGAAAAGCTCTTTTGTCCCTTCTGCTATCCCCATATTCAAGACCTGAAGGACCGCTATCAGGAAATTCAAGAGGCTGGAGCCGAACTGCTGATGATTAGCAGCACAGACCCAGTGCAAAGCGCTCAGGTTGTGCAAGATTTGGCCTTGCCCTATCCCTTTTTGTATGACCCTGCTTGTACTACGTTCCGTATGTATGGCGCTGGACAAGCCTTGGGTGCTCCTTTGCCCGCCCAGTATCTCTTGGATAAGTCTGGCCGCATTGTTGAGCGGCATCTGTTCTCTTTTGTGGACCATAACGTTGATACCGATGAGATATTAGCGCTCCTGAAGAAGCTGTAAGTTATGGTCTCGGAACTAGCTACAATCCGCCACTGGTTATCTGGCACCTACAGCAACCGCCAACAAGCTATGGCTGAGCCTGTTTGGTTCATCCCGGTCACACTTTGGTATGTACCAGTGGATGGTTTGTTTTCTGAAGGTGTTGGCTTTTTCACCGAGCAGGTAAGCGAACATACGCCAGCCCAGCCCTATCGCGCACGGGTTCTACAGTTACTGGAAAATCCCCTGCGCTTTGAAAATTATCGATTGAAAGACCAGGCTGTATGGGCCGGGGCATCAAAGCATCCAGAACGCCTGAGTTCTCTTACCTCAGAGCATCTAGAACTTCTGCCAGGATGCACCATTTATCTAGAGCGCAAGGACAACTGTTATCTCGGAAAAATGAAAGAAGACCAAGGATGTCGTCTAAGCTCCGACAGTACGAGCTGTGTCCAGATTGAATTTGAACTAACCGATACGGCCTTCATTACCCTAGACCGAGGCTTTGACCTCGCCACGAATGTTCAGGTTTGGGGTTCTAAAGGGGGGCCTTATCACTATCTCAAGCAGGTTCTCTCATGAAGAATCAAATCCAGAGTTTGGCCATGCATTTGGGCCAATGGGAAGGGATGTTCACTGATTTTTCTTCAGAAGTCAAACTCTTGGGACATAAAAGTAGTGTCATCCTTTTTGAAGAACCCGAGCCTAAAGTGATTCGTCAAACTAATCGCTATCCAGGTTGTGAAGATAAAGTCTGGGAATATCGAGACCTCTCTGCAGGCATCCGATTTTTTGAAGATGGTTCATTCTCCAATGGCAGAGTCCAGCTAGCTCCATTTTCAACCTTTGCTGCAGAACAGGGCTTCTTATACGGGGATCAAAAGGCGAGAATAGTACAACTGTTTGATACTGATGGCAAAGCTACTACAATTACAACGATTCAGGAAATGAGAGGAAGAACCTATCAAACTCCAGCTTCTCTAAAAAACCCTTTAGAGCGCCTCTTGGGCACTTGGAAAGGAAAAGCTTTAGTGCTTTCTCCTGATTGGCCTGAGCCAGAGAAACTGGAAAGTGAACTCATTTTTGAAAAAGATGGAACGCAGATTCATAGACAGTTCAAAATGGGAATGCAGGTTTTTGATTGGATAGGAATCCATGAAGATTCTTCTGTGGATTTCAAATCATCTGTGATGGTCTTTTTTCCTGGAAACCTAATGGCTATGAGTCCTCCTGAGTTACCTTTATTATCCTCAGATAAATCTTTCTCTATGGAAATAGGCTGGCTTGTAGATCCTCGAACCTGCCTTAGAATGATTCGCTACTATGACCACAAAGGTTCGTGGCAAAAGGTTGTGCTCATTAAAGAGCAATCTCAGGGGTTCTAGGTTACTCCTTTGCTTAAATAGGAATAGTTGACTGGGTGATTCATGGATGTCCTTGTTGTTGAAGATGATAGAGAAATTTGTGAAGCCCTCCAGATCGTACTCGCGCCAGAGGGGTTTAACGTGCGGTTTGCCTATAACGGCCTGAGTGCGCTTGCTGCCTTTGAACAGCAATGTCCTGATGTTATCCTGCTTGATTGGATGCTGCCGGGGTTGGATGGTATTGAAGTCTGCAACCGGATTCGAGCTACGCCTCAAGGGAGTGCGCCCTATATCTTGATGCTTACGGCCCGTGATCAAGACATAGATAAAGTGATTGGTCTTTCTACAGGGGCTGACGATTATATTGTTAAACCTTTTAGCCCTATGGAGCTGATTGCTCGGATTCGAGCGGTGGTTCGCCGTTCGCAGCGTCAAGGGAGCGTATCCCCCACGAATATTCTCAAGTCAGAGCACTTCACAGTAGACCTGGATAGCCACACGGCCCAACAGGATGGCCAGGCATTAAATCTTACAACCCTGGAATTTAGCCTCTTATCCACCTTTATGACGCAGTTAAACCGGGTATGGACCCGTGAGCAATTGATTGGCCGTCTCTGGGGTGATGACTTCTTTGGGGATGAACGGGCTGTAGATAATCATATTGCTCGATTGCGGAAGAAGATAGAAGAGAATCCAGCCCAGCCCCAATATTTAGTGACGGTGGTTGGGGTGGGATACAAGTTTGTGGATACTAAAGCCCATGGGGAAACTTGATCTCAGAACCCGACTCTTTGTCGCTTTTATGGGCATTATCCTGATTTCTCTGATAGCTGTTTTCGCTGTCGGTTGGGCAATCACCCCTCTATACTTTGAGGCCCATTTGAAGTCTCTTCACGTGAGCCGACCAGAAGTTCAACTACTCGACAAGGAGCTAAATGAAGGCTTTCAATATGCCTGGATTGTGGGAGCTGGTTGGGCACTGGCACTGAGTTTGCCCTTAGCCTTGGGTCTGAGCCTTTTCGTAACGCGCCGTATTGTAAAACCGCTGAAGGCTATCCGAGCAGGAACGGCAGAGTTTGCAAAAGGCGCGTTTCAACGGCGCATTGCCCCTGTAGGAGTTCCTGAATTAGACCAGTTAGTTCGTAGTTTCAATAACTTGGCCGATAGTCTGCAAGGGGTTGAGCAGCGCCGTCAAGAATTGATTGCGGACCTTGCCCATGAATTGCGCACGCCCTTGACCGTTATCGGGATTTATATGGAAGGACTTGCAGATGGAAGCATAGCAGGAGAGTCAGAGGTCTATAGCCGCTTAAACCGAGAAACGCAGAAATTAAGAAGATTGGTCCGAGATCTGCAAGAACTCTCACGAGCCGAAGCAGGCTATCTACCTCTGGAATTAAAAACGATAGCCCTTAAGCCTCTTTGTCTTGAACTCATCGAAAAATTCAGCGCTCAGATTCAAGAAGATGGGCCTGTTTTAAAGTTAGAAGTAGGTCAACTCCCCTTAGTCCTCGCCGATCCTGGCCGGGTCGAGCAGATTTTGATCAATCTTCTGAGCAATGCGCTCAGACACACGGACCATGGGACCATCGAGATTGGTACTATCCGAAAAGGAAATTTTGTTGAACTCTATGTGAAAGATACGGGCACGGGGATGAGCGCAGAAGATATCAAGCACGTATTTGAGCGGTTTTGGCGGGCAGACCCTTCCCGCAACAAAGCCACGGGAGGTTCAGGTATCGGCTTGACGATCGTCAAAAAGCTGGTGGAAATCCAAGGTGGAATCGTCTGGGTGGAGAGCCATTTGGATGAGGGAACGACTTTCCATTTCACGTTACCTTTAGCCTAACCTTTGGCGTACATACCAATGACATACGAATCCTACGGGTTCGGTAACTGTGGGTTTTAGGCTTCATGTTATGCATCCACTATTGGTATGAGTTCAACTATTGTTGAAGTGCTTATCGCCTTGGCGGTAGGTACTACATTACTTTTCTTCTTGGGAAAATGGCTTCTAGCTTGTCTTTTCCCGAGTAGCTGATAGGGCATGAGAAGAAGTCTTTGAAAAGTTTGATAGAGCCTGAAACGGACAAGGCATCTTAGCTGGACTGAATTTGAGCTACTGATATGCAATGGATATAAAGCTGACAAACGCCTGGTATGTTTCTCTTTTAACGTTACTAATAGACTCTACGGAACAAATTTAACCATGAAAAAAATCGCTAGCTCTTTACTGCTTGCCCTGGCCCTGGCTGCTCCCGTGGTAATGCCCGCTGTCCAGGCAAAGACTGCTGCCACTCAGTCCAAAGTTGCTCAAGCCACTGACACAAAGCCTAAGAAAATGAAGAAATCTAAGAAATCTGCGATGAAAAAAGATGCCTCTATGAAGAAGAGCGATTCTTCAATGAAGAAGGAAGAAGGTTCTATGAAGAAGACAGACGCGCCTGCGACCCCCACAGAACCTGCTAAGAAGTAAACCTCCTCCTAGCTTCCTAGATATGCAAGTGATACTGCCGACGCAAGTCGGCTTTTTTGTCACGAGATCGCTTTGGCAATGGCAAAAGCGACAGCAGCTGCCAAACCTCCGATGAACAAGGTCTGGAGGGCACTTCGTACAGGAGTCGTGCCCGTGAATTGGCCTTTGACATAGCCAAACAGGGCTAGTGCTATCAGGGTGAAGACTACAGAAAAAGCTAAAGCTGTTTCTACGTTGGTCGTGAAGAAATAAGGGCTTAGAGGAATTAAGCCTCCGGTAATGTAAGCTCCTGCGATGGTGAGAGCACTGGTCAGAGCACGTTTAGGATCGGTTTGTTCAAGACCAAGTTCAAAACGCATCATGAAGTCTATCCACGCTTCTGGACGCTTGCTCAGGGTTTCTACAATCGGTTTACTTTGTTCTGCGGTTAAGCCATAGGACTGGAGAATCTGCATGACTTCTGCCACTTCTGCTTGCGGTTTTTCTTGTACTTCTCCTTGCTCCCGCGCCCGCTCGCTGTCGTAGTGCTCTGCATCACTGCGAGCGGCTAAATAGCCACCCAAACCCATTGCAATAGAACCTGCTGCAATTTCGGCCAATCCAGCCGTAACGATGACATGAGGGTCTGCAACGGCACCGGATAATCCCGCCGCTAGAGCAAAAGGCACCGTCAACCCATCTGACATGCCGATGACAATATCTCTAATGGTCTCACCAGCGGTGAAATGACGCTCAATATGGGCTGTTTGGGGCATGATAGCCCTCCTTGATTACGCTTATCTTAGCCCAGAGAAAAGAAGATTATTGATGCTAAAGAAACTTCCGTGATTGCAAGCCAGAGTACAGTCAAACGACCCCTTAAACTAAGGAGCATATGGAGCTATATGGAGAAAATAACATTGCAAGACCCTGCAAGACCTTTAGGCGTCCAGCTAATTACTTTACAAAAAGGTTTATGGGGTAGTGTGCTTCTTATCGGTGCGATTGTTGTAGCTATTCTACGATTTGAACACATTGCAGAACCGGTGCAATTCATCCTCAATGAGTTGCGTGTAGATCCTCGTGGCCGTCTATGGAGTTTTTTGGTGGGTTTGGTACCTGCAGTAGACCTTCGTCAGTTGACACAATTGAGTGTGTTCCTGTTCGCCTATGCTGTTGTGTCCCTAGTAGAATCCTGGGGGGTTTGGTACCGCAAGCTTTGGGTAGAAGTTTTCCTGGTGCTTGAGACTGCTGCTTTCTTGCCTTTGGAGATTATTGAACTGATCAAGAAGCTTTCTTTCTTTAAGCTCGGACTATTCGTTATCAATCTGTTAATTGTTATATATTTAGCCAGAGAATTTTGGCGCAAATGGCAGGCTGAGCATGTAGAGAAAAAATCGATTTAGTGTTCATACGAAGATATTGACAGACAAATTCGATATCGTAGACATAAGAATCACATATCCCAAGAATATATTTACAGGTGTTGTCCCTAATAAGGTACGAATAATGAACCTCAAAAAGTTTTTCCCGACAGCGTTATTAATGTTAGGTATGTTGGTGCCGCTGCCTGTGCTGGCACAACCGACAAAAGCTCCAGAAAAGCCTGCAACGACTTCCCCTGCTCCGGCCACAAGCCCAGCACCTAAGGGGACAGAGATGAAAAAAGAGCCCAAACAAAAGGGTTCAAAGAAGTCTACTACCTCAGTCGTAGATATCAACAGCGCTACTGCACCTGAGCTGCAAACAGTCAAAGGAATCGGAAAAGCAACAGCAAAGAAAATCATTGCTGGACGGCCCTATAGTTCTCCTGAAGATCTAGTAACCAAAAAAGTGATGAGTCAGAAGCAATTTGATGGTTTGAAGTCTCAACTCAAGTAAGGAAACTATCTTGCTTGGCATAAAGGGAAGTACGATAAATGTGCTTCCCTCTATCTTGAATGTGACTTTACTAAGATAGTAGTTTTGTCAGTGCGTCTGGGTGAATTCCCCAATTAAGTAATCCTGCAAGGCCCATAACGACTCCAAAGGTTATGGGAACTATAGCTACCCCGAACAGCCATTTCTTCTGCGATAAGGAAGTTATAGCTAGCAAAGAGATAGCGATAGAAAGAGCTGCATCAGATAAGTCAAATTGGTCATCGTGAATATTGAGTTGGTCATAGGTCTTTTGATCACCTTCTGCCACTTTCTTCTGCTCTATTTTCTTCAGGTCTTCACGTTTGGCCAGTTCTTGATATACTGCTATCTGTTTATCATAAGCATTGTGCATATTAGGCGGTTGAGAAATCTCCTGCAATTTAAGTTGAGTAACGGTAGACCGTGCGATCTCCTCACGAAGGTTACGGGCTTGATATAGAGACCAATCATCAATTCTACTTGCTTGTGCTTGTTGCATAGCCTGAACAATGTTGTCATCTTTAACTTTGCAAACTCCTATGAAAGTTGCGAGTAAAGCTACGGAGATAGCAACATAGGTGTTGATTTGACTCTTTTGCTTATCTTGCTTCGATTCATCAGGATTTTCTTTTTCAACTATATCCATTGGATCTATGTCCATACTCTAGCTCCAGGCTTGATAGAGAATACCTCACTCTTAATCTTAGATACTAAAAGTGAGATATATGAGATTATCTAGTCAATTGTTGCTTCAAAATCCTCAGTGTTAATAACTACAGGTCCGTTAAGTTGAGGATTTTCTTCAAGCAACTGACGCAAAGCATCTATCCTAACAACAGATTCTTGCCACACTTCTCTTGTCTCTTTATTATGAGCATGCTCTAAAACCGCTTGTCGTTGGTCTAGAAATTCTGATAGCCATTCTGTTTCATCATCTTCTACATTGGCCTCAACCTTTTTGATGATCGATCCCAAGCTGTCTGGGTCCTCTCCATCGCCATGCTGGATAATAGTGTCATAGATTACCGCTTTAGATATGGGCAGTTGCAAGCCTAGCTTTTCACAGTAATCCATGGCTGGATTCCAGTAGAGCTTATCTGCAACAGAATGCTGTGCCTGTTGAAATTTACTATCCTCACTTGCTTCATTCCAGGCATCTTCAAAGCCCTCTAACTCAGAGGTGTCGTCATCTTCATCTTCAGCAAGTTGATTTAGCGTTTCAAGATAGTCACTCAAGGCATTACCTGGCTGTCGGGCGTGATATTCCTTGACGACTTCGAATAAATCACCTGTGCCGGTGCAACAACCAAAGAAACCAGCGGTGAAGCCTCTACCATCATCCAAATCTTCGCAGTAATCATACTTAAGTTCTGTACTGTCATTTTCAAAAACACTGTTGATAGTCAGAATTCGTTTCTTTAAGGCGTCCATGATCACAGGCTCCTAAGTATTGATTTGGCTAACGAAATCCACGATTCTCTCTAAACACTAATCTTCCATAGCCCACAAACTGTTTAATAGCTTTACTACCGGGTGGAAAAGCATTTACCTCAAATAAATAAGTGCCTCCTAGGGAAGGGTTCCGCATCAGCGCAAACTGAACGGTAACAGTCTGGTCCGCTGGGATAGGTTCTGGAAAATCAATGAGGACCGTCCGGCCATCGATACTAATTTGGGTTGGTAATACCCGTTGTGCTACTTGTGGACGCATGGCATCGGGTTCTGTAGGGATAAAAGCAGTAATGTTTTCTTGCTTGGGCATATTGACACCGAAAGCACCAAACTCGTTGGGTACGGTAATGCTGACTCTGGCTAGTGATTGAGTAGCGGCGGCTGGAATCCGAATGGCAAACTGGTAGGCCGATGGGTAGATATTGATCCGGTCATAGGTCGCTTCCGCTCGGGCCAGCTTAAGAGCCGTTGCAAAAGCAGTGGGAAATTCCGCAGCTATAGCAGTATCTGCTGGTAGTGCATGCGCTGCCAGGGTCAGGGTGGTTCCAAGAAAAATGGCTGAGAGGCCGTACCCTAGATCTTTAAAAGCTTTTCTACAGTGGTCTAGACGCTTGTTTTCCATGGGAAATTTCATCCTATTTGCAGGTTTCAAGTTCTTTTATTTTGTTACCTGACAGGAGATCTGTATCATATTTGCTCTATTGTTTGTACATTAGAAGAATATGTCTGGGCATAGGCCATGGAAATCTTTGGTATTGGTCCTCTTGAATTGATGGTAATTGGTGTAGTGGCCATGTTAGTTTTCGGGCCTAAGAAATTACCGGAGTTGGGAAAGACTATGGGGCAAGCCACCCGGAGCTTTAAGGTTGCTGCCCAAGAGTTTCAAAATGAACTCAGCCGCGAAATAGAAAAAGAATCAACACCCCAAAAGCAAGTAGCTCCTTCTTCTAAAGAGTTGGATACTTAATGCCCCAATGACCTTCTGTGCGACGGCAACTAAGCAGTCATAGAATGAGGGTTCGCATTAGAAAAGCCCATAACTACCACCAACTAAACAGTAATTATGGGCTTGCTACTCCATAGACTGCTTATAGCGTTAGGTATGATGGTTCTCCCGAATAACCAATCGGCCAAACCCGATAAATTGATTGATAGGATTGGCTCCTGCAGGAGCAGCATGCACTTCAAATAAATAGGTGCCCACTTTATCTGGATTGCGCATATAAGGCAACTCTACTGTGACAGCCTGTTGGGGAGAAATAGGCTCCGGAAAATTAATGGTAATGGCTCTACCATCAACACTTGCCTAGGTCAGTATCTTACGCTGGGGATATTGGTAACTTTTGGCCTCAGGATCGGTAGGTATGAAAGCAGTAACGACTTCTTTGCCAGGCATATTCACCCCGAATGCCCCATAGTTATCAGGAGCTGTGATGGTGAGCCGAGATAGCGGTTGCTTGGCAGCTTCAGGGACCTGAACGGTAAACTGATAGACCGAGGGATAAGCCTGTACTGAGTCATAAGTGGCTTCTGCTCGTGTCAAAACTACTGCACTTTCAAAAGCAGTGGGTAATGTTTGGGCTATCGCAGGCATAAGTGCTAATTGAGAACTAAAAACTAAGGCGCTCCCCATTAGGAAGGCGGATGCTCCTGTCTTAAATTGCCTGAAAGTTGCTGTAGTAGATTGATTATTGATATCCATGAAAGACCTTGTGTTGCTACACGTTTAATTATCACGATATAGTTAGGAATACTAGGGAAAACTCTATCCGCAGATAGATCTGATTTTAGTGCTAAAGAAAGACATACTATCTACTGAAAGACAGAAAAGAACCGGTTATAGGAATAGAAAAGAGGCTAAGGCTGGGCTGCTAAAGAAGTGAGACAAAAGGGAACTCTGAACTATGGCGATAGATGCTCCCTCCTCCCTACAAATTTCTGGTAATGATTTCCTCTTCCTGGCTACGTAACATCCTGCTCATTGCTAGTTTGCTCGTGCAAACCCCAGTCTTAGCCTATC
The DNA here is from genome assembly GCA_038245785.1 of Gloeobacterales cyanobacterium. Taxonomy (GTDB): domain Bacteria; phylum Cyanobacteriota; class Cyanobacteriia; order Gloeobacterales; family PMM-0068; genus Sivonenia. Next base: position 43,444 of record JBBRSB010000009.1, read on the forward strand.
GTCCTCTAACAGGACTCCATGAAGACACAGCAAATGCGCCTGTGGTTACTCGTTCTGTCTCTGCCAGCCTCGCGGACAAGGATGGGCTGCTGGAATCCAACTGGGACACAACTATTGTTCTAGAGCAGAAAGATGTGCGTGATGTCGAGTGGGTGGAAGTATCTTTTTCCCTGTTGAGCAGTCAGAGTAGTCCTGTCCGGGTACGCAAAGTAGTTTTAAACAGAGACCATCCCTGGAAACAAGGGGAGCGCTGGGAATATCGTCTTCAAGAGACTCATATGGGATGGCCTGGTGACGCAACTTTGGTACGAGTGACAGCAGTAGCATTCACCAATGGGGAATTCTGGACAGAAAGTTCTCATGATACGTTGCCTTCAAAAGAGCAGAGACCCTAGTGCCCAAGAGACGGCCAAAATAGTGGAACAGTCTATATTCCTCCAAACATGTGAGCTATACGCAGGACTAAGTTTTATTCACAAATGGAAATGATTATGAAAAATCCTAGGCTTGAATCAACGAATAGCTTTTGGAATCTAGCCCGCTTTTGGGGTTGTCTGCGGTGGAGTGCTTTCGTCCTCGCTTGCCTAGCACTTTTTTTTGGCTGGGCGATTAACTTCATAACTTTCAAATCTTTTGCGAGGTACCGAGAAATCCCCCAACAAACTGCGCTCTATCTGGGTGTAGCTGGAGTGATTTTCTTCGTACTTGCTCGTGCTTTCCCTGGAGAGAATGCCCGAGCGCTTTGCTGGTTTGGGCTATTTGTGGCTTTGGCAGGCATTGCTCTACGTGTTGTCCCCTTTTGGTCAGCTTTTATCTGAAAGTCTAAACGGTTTAGGAATTCATCAATTTTTGGCGGCATCATATTCAGTATTTATCCAAGAAGTTGGACTATTGGAGTATACCCAGTGAGTTAAGATTGAGCTAGACACTTTAAGCAGAGTGCATAATGTCTGAGCAAGTGCGGTACGTCACCAATGAACAGGGAGAGCAGGTCGGTGTCCTGTTAGATTTAGAGACATACAACGGATTAACCCACGAATCAAGTTTGGATACAGACTGCCTAATTGGGTTGAACCAGGCAGAGTTGCAGGCACTTGCCGAAAGTATGCTGGCTCCTGCTGCTCAGGCTCGATTGGATGAACTGCTGGCTGGCCAGGCTGAAAGCCAACTTAGCGAGGATGAATTAGGTGAACTGGATCGTCTGTTAGACAAGATTGACCATTTGACGCTGCTGAAAACCCGTGCCAGATATACCTTACAATCTCTAGAAAATCTGACCCAAGCTTCGTGAGTGCCTATATCTCCGTCGAATTGCAGCGGCAGGTGCGCGACCGCTTTGCCAATGGTTGTGCCTACTGTTGTACGGCTGAAGCCTTGACTGTCACAACATTTGAATTTGAACATATCACGCCACGATCGGCTGGCAACGAAACAGTTTTGGAAAACCTTTGTTTGTCCTGCCCCTCATATAATCGTTATAAGGCTCAACGTCAGACGACTGCCGATCCACTGACTGAGGAAATCGTTTCCCTATTTCATCCCTACATTCAGTTGTGGACAGATCATTTTGCCTGGAGTGAGGACGGTACGGAAATCATTGGACTCACGCCCATCGGTCGAGCAACCACTGTGGCTTTGAAAATGAATCGTCCGCAAGCAACTCGCGTCCGCCGAATGTGGGTCAAGATGGGAGAACACCCGCCTGTATTGAAATCACTGATGGATAGCGATTAGCCGTGATAGAAGTTAGCCACAGTGATTGGGTGGCAAGTTAGTATGACTGATAAAGAGTCTCAAGCCTGTTTTGAAGATTTTTAACAGCTTCCTCTTATGCTATTTAGATTGCATCTATATTTGTAGTATTGGTTAGATTCGCAAGAAAAATACTCTCTAGCATAAGGTTTTGGAGGATTGATGCTAATGGAAGCTCCAATCGTTGTGCTTGAGTCTGGTGATGTTTTATCTTTCAGATCTTTAAGCTGTGCTGAACGATATCTTGAATCCATATCTATTAGAAATGATGAGTATATTGCATATGATAGTGATGGCCGATTACTTCGTCTCATTCCCCACGATCATACAGTCAAGGTTGAACTTGCTGAAGAAGAATCTACCCATGCAAATGAACTAAAAGATGCTTTAGTTAACTTTTTTGCGGAAATAGATTATGCAACGGAAGATTGGTTGTCGAAAGCTTCTCTTCGAGAACTAGTTCTTAGGGGATTGTCAGATTTTGAGACTAAGTAACATTTTGGTCTTTTCTATGATCTTGTCCATAATCTTGGCGCAAAGTAAGGAAGAGAGAATCTATATAAGGGCGACGGAATCTTCTGGCTGGGAGTGTCAAGATTCATTAATTTGTAGAGCTGTGAGGGCAAAAGCTCAAAGAAACGTCATAAAATCCCAGCTGTTGGGAATGACCAGGAGAATAAATAGTGACGCTCCGCGTAGCAGTTGTCGGTTCTGGCCCTGCGGGGTCCAGTGCAGCGGAAGCTTTGGCAAAAGCAGGACATAAGACCTATTTGCTAGAGCGTAATTTAAAAAACTCCAAGCCCTGTGGTGGGGCTATTCCCATCTGTATGGTGGAAGAATTCAATCTCCCTCCTGGTATCATCGACCGCCGCGTGCGCAAGATGAACATGATTTCGCCTTCGAATATCGACGTCCCAATCAACCTGGACCATCCCGATGAATTTATTGGCATGGTTCGCAGAGAAGTCTTTGATGCCTATCTGCGGAATCGAGCAGCAGAATTTGGAGCAGACCTGAGAGAAGTGGTTGTCCTGAGCATCAAAGTCGGGACGCCTAATATCCTTACGGTGCGCAATCCAAAAACAGGCGAAACCTACGAAATCGAAGCGGACTTGATCATTGGCGCGGACGGATTCCATTCGAAAGTGGCTAAGGCCATTGATGCGGGAGATGTGCCCTATGCCCTGGCCTATCAAGAGCGGATCAAGCTGCCCCCAGAAAAAATGAAGTACTACGAGGAACGGGCAGAGATGTATCTCGGCCATGATGTTTCTCCTGATTTTTACGCCTGGGTTTTCCCTAAGTGTGACCATGTAGCGGCTGGGACAGGCACCATGTTTCCCAACAAAGATGGCCTCAAAGGAATGCAGAAAGCGCTGCGGGCGCGGGTGGGTACCAAAATTGAAGGCGGTGAGCTGATTAAAGTAGAAGCCCATCCCCTGCCCGAATGTCCCCGTCCTCGTCGCGTCGTAGAACGTTGCATGCTGGTTGGCGATGCCGCAGGCTATGTCACGAAGTCCTCTGGCGAAGGGATTTATTTCGCCGCCAAATCAGGTCGGATGGCCGCAGAACTCGTTGTAGAACTGGCAGAAGGCGGAAAAATTCCCAATGAAGCTCAGCTTAAAGAATATATTCGACGCTGGGACAAGAATTACGGCCTAACCTACAAGGTCTTGGCTATCTTGCAGAATGTTTTCTACAAGAGTGACGCTAGCCGGGAAGCGTTTGTCGAGATGTGTGCGGATTATCACGTACAGAAGCTGACTTTTGATAGCTACTTGTACAAAACCGTAGTCCCTGCCAATCCCTTTGTACAGATGAAGATCACAGCCAAGACCATTGGCTCTCTGCTTAGAGGCAATGCTCTAGCGCCTACCCGTAGATAGATTGTCACTACGTTTGCTTTATTGTTGAGGAGTCCTAATTAAATCCAGAATAAATGCTTGCCACCTACGAGCGATATCTTGACTTGGATCCTGCGACTGCGGAAAAGCTCCTCACCTATTCCCTGGCAGACTTCTTGCAGTTACCTGCGGTCAATATTCTGTTAAACAGTTTGAACACTCAGCTATTGCGAGAGACATTGCCCACCGCTGGCCAGGTACTGGCGAAGCAATTGCCGCCATTCTATGCCTGGTTGCAGGATGAATTGGGCGTAGAACGAGTGCCAGATAGTCCTGATCAAACTACTAAGTGGGTGGTCGGCTTTTTGAATAATCAGGAAAGCCTAAACCGCCTGGTGGAACTGCATCGCCCAGTACCGCAGCGAGCCATGGAACAAGCGATTCCGCGCTTGGTGTCAGCCTTTGATAGCGTTGCTGAAGTGGATGTTCGGCAAGAGTGGCAAAAGGCAGTAGCAGCCTTATGTTTGGTTCTGGCGGTTGCAGCGCAATCTGCCCCGGAGGTATCAGAACTATTGAGTCCAGCAAAATAGGCTGAGTGCAGTTTGGATTAGAAATTGTGGGAGGGAGGATAACAAGGGATACAATACCTCCGTAGAAAGGCTATCCAAACAACAGGGGTTTGAGTTCATGAATCTCCATGAGTTAGCGAATCAGCTAGGACTACCCTATGAAGGAGATGGAACATGGCTTATTCAAAGCCCTGCCAGCTTAGAGAAGGCTACCCCTGCGCAAATTAGCTTTATCGAAAATGAAAGGTACTACTCTTTCTTGAAAACTACACAAGCGGGCGTGATTATTGCCAAACCGGATGTATCAATACCCTGTGGCAATGTTATTCGTACGCCTACGCCCCGTTTAATTTTTGCCCAAGTGCTCAATCTTTTCTATCGCACTCGTTTACCCAAACCCGGTATTCATCCTACAGCTGTGCTGGGAACGGATGTTCGCTTGGGGGAACGGGTACATCTAGGAGCACACGTTGTACTAGGAGAAAAGACAACAATTGGCGATGATGTCGTAATTTTCCCAAATACTACGGTATATAATCATGTCAGCATCGGGGACAGAACCGTCGTTCACAGCAACTGTTCAATTAATGACTATACCCAGATTGGGCAAGACTGCTTTATCCAGCAAGGCGTAGCGATTGGCGGTGAAGGTTTTGGATTTGTGCCTACGCCAGAAGGGACCTGGTACAAAATGCCTCAGACGGGCTGGGTTGTGTTGGAAGACAAGGTGGAAATTGGCTGCAATTCAACGGTGGACCGGGCTGCTTTGGGTGAAACCCGTATTGGTAAAGGTACCAAAATCGATAATCTTGTACAGGTTTCCCATGGATGTACAATTGGCCCCCATTGCGTACTAGCCAGTGGTACAGGAATTGGTGGAGGGACCACTTTAGAGGGCCATGTGACAATCGGAGCCCAGGTTGGCATTAAAGAACACGTCACGATTGGGAAGGGCGTGATTATGGCAGCCAGAACGGGCATCCATAGCAATGTGGCCGCTGGAAGCGTGATTGCAGGGCACCCTGAAGTTCCCCTGCGGCTTTGGGCGAAATACTCTGCAGCCTTCAAATACTTGCCTGAAATGCAAAAAAATGTCCGAGCCTTGAAGAAGCAAGTTGCTGCTCTTGAGGCCCGGATAAATTTGGATGAATCGATGGATTTAGATAAATCAAAAGCGTGAGAGCACAGCAGACTGCGCCCTGAAACTTACTGGATCAGGTCAAACACGGTGAAGAGGGGTAGATACATCGAGAGGAGGATGGTTCCAACCAAGCCGCCAAGAATCGTGATCATGATCGGTTCCAACAGACTCGTCAAACCTTTCACCGCCAATTCCACTTCAATTTCATAGAAATCAGCAACCTTAGAGAGCATCGTGTCCAGTTCTCCGGTTTCTTCTCCAACGCTCATCATCTGAACCGCCATTGAGGGGAAAACTTTCTCTTTGGCAAGAGTTGGAGCAATTTGTCCGCCTTCTCGGATAACGGCACGCGCTTTGTCTACCGCTTCTGAAATCACCTGATTGCCTGCGGTATCGCGCACAATTTCCATAGAGGTCAGAATCGGAACTCCTGAACGAGTTAGGGCGCCAAAGGTGCGGCAGAAACGGGCTACTGCTGCTTTCTGAAGCAGATCCCCGAACAAGGGGACATTCAGCTTGAGTTTGTCAATATACAAGCGTCCTCCGGGCGTGCTGTAGATCTGCTTATAGCCAAAGTAGGTTCCACCCACCAAGGCGATGAGAATCACCCACCCCGTTACACTGCGCAAGGCGTCACTCAAGTTCAAAAGAAATAGCGTTAGTCCAGGAAGCTCTCCCCCCAGCTGCTTGAAGACTCCTTTGAATACCGGAAGAACAAAGACAATCATCCCTCCTGAGATCAAAACAGCCAGCAGTAAGACTACGACGGGATAGGTAAGCGCTGACTTGATCTGACGACGCAGACGGTCTTGGTCTTCCAATAGTTTGGATAGCCTTTCCAAAACCTCATCAAGGACCCCACCAATTTCTCCAGACTGAATCATCGAAGTGTAAAGCTTGTCAAAACAATCAGGATATTTCTTCATCGCATCGGCCAGAGCCGTCCCCTGCTCTACATCTCGGCGCACCCCACCGATGTATTTCTTCAGTTTGGGGTTCTTCGTTTGGTCTTCGAGCACGGTCAGGGAGCGAATCAACGATACTCCTGCATTAACCAGCGTCGAAAACTGACGAGAAAAGATGGACTTGTCGCGAACGGAGATACCCGTTAGCGCCATGCTAATGCCACTGAGGTCAATATTCTTCATCACTCCGGCTGCAGTAGCTTGCACTTCTTGAATATTCAAGACATACATACCCTGCTCTCGGAGGCGATTCCGCAAGTCACCGGCCGAGGACGCCTGTACCACCTGCTCTATAGACTGACCCCTCACATCCCGGACACGGTAACGAAATTGCGGCATTGAATCGTGCTCCAACCTTTATGAATAACTACAGAAAATAGGTGCAATAGATACTAGCGACGGGGTGGCATCGTGTTTGTCATGGGCGGACGAGAAGCCGTTCCAGGGCCAGCCCCTGCTCCTGGACGAGGCGCTCCACCAATCATGCGCAGTAATTCATCGGGGCGCGAGGTCTTCATCATTGCATTCTCGAAGCTTATCTTGCCGCCCACATAAAGGTCTCTCAAAACATTCTCCAAGGTTTGCATGCCGGTCGCCGCTCCCGTTTGAATTGAGGAGTAAATCTGCGCTGTTTTCCCTTCTCGAATCAAGTTGGCAATAGCTGGGGTGACCACCATGATTTCTTGGGCAAGACAGCGAGAGCCCACCCCTTTCTCAGGATTGAGACGAGGAATCAAACACTGGGAGAAAACCGCCACTAAAGAGCTAGAAAGCTGGACCCTCACTTGTTGTTGTTGAATCGGCGGAAACACATCTACCATACGGTCTACGGTTTGAGAAGCGGAACTGGTATGCAACGTTCCAAATACTAAGTGGCCTGTTTCTGCAGCCGTAATCGCTAACTGAATGGTTTCCAAATCCCGCATTTCCCCAACCAGGATCACATCAGGATCTTCCCGCATAGCTGCTCTCAAGGCATTGGCGAAACTCTTGGTATCTTCACCCACCTGGCGCTGGTTAATAAAAGAACGGACGGGTTTGTAGATGTATTCAATCGGGTCTTCAACGGTCAGGATATGCTCTGAACGACTGTTGTTAATGTAGTCAACCAGGGAGGCTAGGGTTGTAGACTTTCCAGAGCCTGTTGGTCCTGTCACGAGCACCAAACCTCTGGGTTTATCAGCAATCTCCTTCATCACCGAAGGTAAGCCCAATTGCTGCATAGAAGGAATTTTCGAGCTTAAAGCTCTCAGAGCCGCCGCATAGGAGCCCTTGTCTTTGTAGACATTGACCCGAAAACGTCCCAATCCCATCACGCCATAGGAGCAATCCAATTCCCAGTTCTGCTCTAAATACTTCCGCTGGTTGTTGTTCAGCATCGAAAAGATAATGCGCTGGGTATCTTCTGGGGTGAGCGATTCTTCGCCTACATAGTTGAGTTTCCCCCCAGCCCGGATGCAGGGAGGGAGCCCCGCTGCGAGATGGAGGTCAGACCCAGAGCGGTCGATTACCTCTTGCAGTAGGTCTTCCATCATGAAACTAACCATTCAGTGCTTCCTCCAGAACGTTTAACTAGCAATGCGGGGGGTAGTGCAATAAGGGCAATCCAGCCATTCCGGCTGGAGAGACGCGAAACAGGTGCGGCAGACCAAAGTTGTGTTGCCTTTCTGTGCGGCTTCCAAACCAGAATCGGAGAGGGTTACCCGTTCCACTTCTTCAAGGGTCGTGCGGCCTTCGATAACGAGCTGTAGGGAATAGGCTAACAGGGTTTTCATGCCTTCTTCAATCGCTACTTCCCGAAGCATGTCCGTGGGCGCTTCTCTATTGATCAGGTCGCGTAGCTTGTCCGAGAGGCGAAGCAGTTCATAGACCCCGATCCGTCCTTTGTAGCCCACTCCGCTACAGGTATTGCAAACGGGCTGGCCTGCGCGCTTGCATTCATCAATCTCTTGGTTAGAAAGCGATTGAGCCCGGTAAAAGGTTATAGCCGAGACCCGACTGGTCAGCAAGCCAAAAGCATGAAGTCGATCTTCAGAGGGAGTATAGGGCATGCGGCAATCAGCACATACCTTACGCAAAAGGCGCTGGGCCAGGATTCCAACCAGCGAGCTGGAGAGCATAAAGGGCTCCACACCCATCTCCGCTAGACGGGCAATCGCTCCTGGTGCATCGTTAGTATGGAGCGTAGTCAAGACCAGGTGTCCGGTGAGGGCCGCTTCTACCGCTGTCTTAGCCGTCTCCAAGTCCCGCGTCTCTCCCACCAACATAATGTCTGGATCTTGACGAAGGAAGGCTCTCAGGATTCGGGAAAAGTCCATTCCTTTCTCACGGATGACCTGAACCTGTGTAATTCCAGGAAGCGTATATTCTACGGGGTCTTCTGCAGTGGTGATGTTGACATCGGGAGTATTGCGTTCAGCTAGAGCCGAATACAAGCTTGTGGTTTTACCAGAACCTGTGGGTCCGGTGACCAAAATCATGCCGTAGGGTTTGGCAATCATTTCTCGGAAGGAGTCCAGGGTTGCCTGGTCGGTGATCAGTTGGTCAAGACCAAGCTTAGTGTTGGAGTTGTCCAAAATCCGCAAAACGATCTTCTCGCCAAATCTAGAAGGCAACGTACTAACCCGAAAATCGATAGACCGTCCTTTATAGTTACGACGAATCCGACCATCTTGCGGCTGGCGACGTTCGGCAATATCTAGCTCCGACATAATCTTGAAACGAGAAACTATGGCTGGGATGATCCGCTTAGGCAAGGGGTCAAAGGCTTCCTGGAGGACCCCATCCCGACGGAAGCGGATCCGCATCGTATCCTCTTGCGGTTCGATATGGATGTCAGAGACACCCTGGTCAATTGCCTTAAGCAAGATGGTGTTGGAAAGCTTGATGATCGGGGCATCTTCTGCTGCTCGTGAAAGCTGCCCTAAGTCTGCGCCTTCCTCATCAGAAACTTCTTCCAAGTCGGCCCCTGCGTCCAGAGAATCGTAGAGCTTGTCCATCTCAGCGCTACCTGTGTCCTCTTCTTCTACAGAGAGGCTTGCAAGCTCTGAAGCTTGCGTATCGAGATAGTTGGAGATTACCCGCTGATAATCTTCCGGGGTAATGACAATCCGCTGTAGCGTCAGCCCTTTGGCCCGAAGACGGCGGCTGACATCATCCAATGCCTGGAGGTCTTCCGGGTCTACCATTGCTACCACAGCCGTGTTGTCGACCTGGCGAACCGGCACTATCTGATAGCGGGTGCATACCTCTAAGGGCATCAACCCATCTACTAGTTTGACCACTTGGTCCTTATCCAGCACTTCCCGGTCTACATCAAAAGACTGGACTCCATAGAGGATCTTGAGCTCGAAGAGCTGCTGAACTTTGAACTCTTGTAAGAGTTCCGGTGAGACCTGCTTGCCCGTGACATCTTTAAGAACGTCTCCAAGAGACCTTTTGGTCCGCCGCTGCTCTTTGATGGCCGTATGGTACTGGTCCTCAGACAGCAGTCCCAACTTAATCATTTTCTCGCCAAGCGGCGAAATCGCCTTACGGGTTTGTAAAGCGCGACGGCCTGGGATAGGACTCAAACTCATAAATAGCCCCTTAGTGACAACGGCAGATCCCCCGCAACGTGGCTAGAGGCTGCACAGCTTAGGTTTATCATTCCCCGTTCTTTCAAAAAGTCTACCGAAGAAGTCCAAATAACGAGCAGATTCTCAGCGTAAGCGAGATCAACTTCATGGAATCTTTAAATGCAGCTCACACAACCTTGAAGATTTGCGAACTTCTCTACCCATAGGATGACTACATGGTGAAGAAAAGCTGCTATGTCGTCCCTGGAAGACATCAGCTCTTTGTCCACATTATTAAGTCCACAAAGTGAGGAGAGGGAATGTACGCTCAAGCAGAAAAGTCTAATACCCTAGAACTTTTGCAAGCCTATCGTACGAAGCCCAGTGTGGCTGTCAGAAATCGTCTAGTCCAACAGAATATCGGTTTGGTGAGAAAAGTAGCTCACCAGGTAAGTCGTCACTGTGCTGAGCCCTATGAGGATTTGGTGCAAGTCGGTTCTATGGGGTTGATTCGGGCTGTAGAGCGTTTTGATATTGGTCGTGGCCATTCCTTCAGTTCTTTTGCTGTCCCTTATATCCGGGGAGAAATGCAGCACTATTTACGGGACCGTAGCAGCTCGGTACGCATCCCTCGCCGCTTCCAAGAACTAGCCCGCAAGGGTCGTCGTGTTTCTCAAGAGCTGGGAGAAGATTTGGGCCGTCTTCCTAAAGAATGTGAAGTGGCTGATGCCTTAGAAATTAGTGTGGAAGAGTGGCATGATGTGCGCCTAGCAAAAGTCAATCGCCTCCCTCTTAGCTTGGATGCTCCTGTAAGTGCTCAGGAAGATGCGACCTTCTCTTTAGGAGATATTCTTCCGGATTCGAAATACCAGAGTTTCCGGTTAGTTGAAGAAGATCGTTTACGCTTACGGCAAGCCCTTCATGAGTTGGAAGATCCGACCCGTGACATCCTGGAATTTGTCTTTTTTCAAGACTTAACCCAAACAGAAACAGCACGCAGACTGGGCCTTTCTCCCATGACCGTGTCCCGGAAGATCAAATCAGGACTGCGCCAGCTCTGGCATATTCTGGATGCCCCTGTCTAGTCTCTCTTCATAAAAATTTAAATAGGTCCTGCACGGCTGTGTAGGGCCTATTTAGTATCTATGTCAGGAGGGTATCAATACTTGATAATTCGAAAGAAATTGTTATCTATATTATGATTGTTAACACAAGTAAGAATCCTTCAGGCCATTGCCTGTTGGGGATCACTTGAGATAAAGTCCATAGGAAGCACTTAGCATAGTGTATTTAAAGTTAACACCATCATAGATTTGACAAGGAGTGGCCCCCTTGGATAACCGCAAAGAGAAGATCCTAGTGGTGGATGATGAAGCAAGCATCCGCCGCATCTTAGAAACACGCCTATCGATGATCGGCTACAGCGTCATTACTGCTGCCGATGGAGAAGAGGCGCTTGAAACTTTCCATAAAGAACGTCCTGACCTCGTGGTCCTTGATGTGATGATGCCAAAGCTAGACGGCTATGGTGTTTGTCAAGAACTTCGCAAAGAATCTGATGTTCCGATCATCATGCTCACAGCCTTGGGGGATGTGGCCGACCGGATTACAGGTTTAGAGCTGGGAGCCGATGACTATGTAGTCAAGCCTTTCTCTCCTAAAGAACTGGAGGCGAGGATCCGTTCTGTCTTGAGACGGGTGGACCGGGATGGAGCCAGTGGTATTCCTTCTTCCGGACTTATCGCCGTTGGGGACCTCAAAATTGACACCAATAAGCGTCAGGTCTACAAGCAGAATGAGCGGGTTCGGTTAACAGGAATGGAGTTTTCGCTGCTGGAACTTTTGGTCAGCCGTTCAGGGGAAGCTTTCTCTCGCTCAGAAATTCTGCGTGAGGTCTGGGGTTATGAGCCAGAACGCCATGTGGATACTCGGGTGGTCGATGTGCACATCTCTCGCCTGCGTTCCAAGTTAGAAGAAGACCCCTCTAATCCAGAACTTATTCTGACCGCACGGGGTACGGGTTATTTATTCCAGCGCATCACTCCAGAAACTACGGAGTAGGGTCTGTCGGAGTCTGCGGTAGTCTATATGATTTACCACTTGCAGGCACTGCAGGCTTAGCGAGAACTGGAGCAGGGCTGGGCATAGCTGCGTTAGTTGTATCTGGGCTAGGGCTTTCAGGCGGTGGATTTATAGGAACAGGGCCAGCTTGAATTGGCTCTGAACTTTTTGTTTCTGGAGCGGATTCGGCGGTAGGCGGTTGTTGCTCGGGTATGGACGGGGGAGCTTCATTGGCCGCTGAAGGTGGGGTGCTAGGCGGCGGCACTTCTGCCGGGGGGACAGCGACCGGAGGAGTGGCTTCGTTAACAGCCACCTGACTGAGAATAAGGCGCACCAGGGCCTTTTGTTGTTCAAGGTGACCCGAATAGCTCTTGGGCGCATTGGTGCAGGTGTCAGGGCGGTTATAGCGGTGTTGTACTTCGACATTGAAGTATTGAAGACCTTGCTGATGCGCTATTAGAGAAAGTCCGCCATTATCTCGTTGGATATTTTCAAAAACGGTATTGACCCCTAGGGCTCTCAATTTTTCAAAGTCTTCTCTGCGGGTAACCAGCACAAAATCATCAGGGTCCATGCTTGGAGTGCTAAATGGAGGGGCTCCAGCATCCTCGCCATAGGAGCCCCCAGGCGCGTAGCTCTGAATAGTGAAGCTTCCTGGCGTGTTGTTATGGAGTGCAATCACTGTTAGGGGCGTTACCTGGGTGCCTATCAAAACGGTGTTGGTGCCGCCAATACCCAAAGCATTTAGGGCTAAAGCCGAAACGGTTCCAGCCGCACTCACGAACTGAAAAAGGTCCGGTGGACGGGGGCTTTCAGGATGCCGAGTCAAGATTTTATTGATTGAGTAGACTACGCCCCCTGAAGTAAACATTTGGTTCGGGTCTAGCCATGTGCCATTCAAAAGTAAGTTGCGGCATGGTCCTGATTTCTGAGCAATCACTCCTGGCTGACGGATCTCTACAATTTTCCCACCGGTTTCAGGCAATAGCTGATAGGCAGCCTCTCTGGCAATACGTTCATCTTGATGAGGAAGAAAATATAGCAAGTCAGGTCTGGGATTTCCTGGGAGTTCCGTAACGATGACCTGTACACCATCGATACCTTCCAAGACTTTTTGTGGCAGAGGTTCCGATAGATTTCCTGCAAATACAGGCAAACTCGAACAAAAGCCTATTCCCAAACATCCCGCTATCAACTTCGTAAATCTGCTCACACGCTAGCCATCCAGTGTTTCATCTAGGTTCTAACAAAATTTAATGGATAATTTTTATCTTCATAAAAACTTTATGCCTTCTACATATCTTCTTTACGCATCAACTTGCTATGAAGCGCACAATTGCCTTAACTTCACGCGCAGTTTATATGAAAACCGTAGTAAATGCTCCAAAAAGACATGTATGGCTGTTTGACCCTCTGAAGAAAGCTTTTTCTCTCTTTGCTTTGGGCGAGAAACCTACAGCACTCCAGTCTGATGCCAAGAAAGTTGAACTCCTCAATACATTACCCGTACAGAGAGACTCTGGCTTTCAAGTTTTCTGGAAAAATTCTATCTCAGGCCTCTTTAATCCTGGTTCTGAAGAGTTAATTATTTACTTTTGTGTTTCTCGTTCTGCTAGCCGCGCGCGTAAGACCCAACAACAGATTCAAGCGGAAGGGGGGGCTGCAGAAATACTGCGTCTTGTTGGTTGGGATTTAGAAAATCCAGCAGTTGCTGTTGAAGTCGGTGTCATAGGGCCTAGGACTTGGGAATGCAGGCAGCTTAGAATGGAAGGAGTGCGAGAGCCTTTTGGCTATGTGATTCTTTCTTCGTCCTATGCTCCTGGAATGATCAATTCGTTTAGCATCCGTTATGAAGAACTCTATCGACAGCCTGTTCGTTTTCTTTTGGATGAACACTCCTCCTGCGTGCGCTTGACAAAGTAAATTCATAGAATCTTCAGATAGAGCGCCTATGCAAGCAGCACCTTAGTTAGTGAGTAGGACTCCTCACTCATCCAAAACGACCCAATTTCACGGGTCGTTTTTTTATGGCCGCCATCAGACCTGTCGCGTAGACAAGCTTCGAAAAAGATCTTAATACTGTCGTCACATAAAGTTCAAGCGAGCAGGGAATGATAGGTAGCGGACACCTTGAGTCATCTTCTCAATCATGGAAATAGAAATCAGTCAAAGGCTTGGAAGTAAGGCTGATCAAGCAGCCCATTTAAATGACCAAATACGTCGAGAAGGCCTAAGTGCTCAATGGAGACTAAGTCTAAAGGTGAAGCAGCTAAGTCTAAAAAACCTTGAAGTAGTAATTCAGAAAGTTCAAGATTATAAAGAGTTTGGCCTTGATACAAATAGGCATGAATCAGGGACCTTTAAGCATGAAGAGAAAAACTATTTTTGGATGATTGACTATTATCGTCCCTACACAGGGGCACAAGACCTCAAAAGTGCAGCGCCCCTAGATCCGAGTGATCCAGGAACCATGAGAGTATTACGCTTAATGTTGCAGGAAGAGCTATAAGGGAAAGACCTTCGATAGAAATCCCGTGCTGTGAAGATTAAAGTTTGGATGAAAATATGAGTAACAAAATACAGGTCAAAGAAGCTGGTGAAATCAAACCCGTCGCTACAGGATATGGAGTATGTTTTGCAACTAGTGAAATAGCTGTAAAAAGACACAAGGTTGGCTATTTTTATCGCGAAAAGCCTAATAGCTATGCTGATAGTGGTTGGCGCTTTTTATCAGGATATGAATCTGCTGAATTCATGGCTAATCCAAATAATACTGGCTTATACGATATCAATATCATTGCCAATTGTGATCCAGCTATCATTGCCTATCTTCATAAACCCATAGGATCTGTATTTATTCGTGATTCAAAGACAGATACTTTTCTGGATATGATATAGATAGCCGCTACAGATGCAGTAAGTAATTCCAAAGAGGCAAGGTCAGTGCTAAAAAGCCGACCCCACCAGCAATCGAAGTTACGGCTGCCAATCGGTCTTGGTTATAGGTTTCAGCCAGAATGAGTGTGGCAAAGGCCGGAGGCATCGCGGACTGAAGTACAAGTGCGCTGAGGATTGGCCCTACAAACCCAAAAGCACGAAGCGTCGCCCAAATGGCTAGCGGCACAATGAGCATTTTGATGAAGAGCGCGGGCAGAACTTCTATCAGCGAACCCCAGGTTTTCACTTGCCCTAGGCGCATTCCTAGCAGTAATAAACTGCCACTAATTGCTGCTTCTCCCACAAATTTTAGGGGGCTAGCTACTGAGGTAGGCAAGGGCACTTGCAAG
Source organism: Gloeobacterales cyanobacterium (assembly GCA_038245785.1). GTDB lineage: Bacteria > Cyanobacteriota > Cyanobacteriia > Gloeobacterales > PMM-0068 > Sivonenia. Next base: position 58,620 of record JBBRSB010000009.1, read on the forward strand.
GTAAGCAAGGCAAATACAAAAGCGAGGAGTATAGGATTGCTGGCAAGACTGCGCAATAAGCTCTTCCAGCCTATAGGTTGTCCCTGCCAATATTCAGACAGAACAGGTCCCAGGCCATAGCCTCCCAAAAGCGTTCCAAAGAGGTCATAGACTAGAGCCCAGCCGAAATACTTCACGTCAATCAGGGCCAAGATAAGCGGAAATCCGATAAAGCCTGTATTGCCAATTCCTGCGCTAAGCCTGAGCGTTTGAGTCGTTTGCGTAGGGAGTTGGCTCCTGCGATACCAAAAAGAAGCTAGGACAAAACCAGAAAGTAGAGCTACCCAGGCAACGACTGCAGCCTGCCAGAGACTGCTAGAAAACTCTGCTCGCCGAATAAAACTGAGGACGGCAAGGGGTGTACCGACCCAAAAAAGGAAAGAGGCCAGATATCCTGGCCATCGGGAAGGCAAGATCCGAACCAGTAGAAATCCGGCGGTTCCCCAAGCCAATAGAGGTGCATAAACCTGAAAAAGCATCGACTAATCTTACGGGCGGCGTGGAAAGATAGACACAGCTTATCGTGGAGTTTTATGAGTCTTATTCAAACTATTCGTGGACAGGGAAATAAAGGCCCCTACTCTCAATCCGTTATTTATGAGGGACTCGTTTTCACGGCGGGCCAGGTTCCCGTCATTCCAGAAACGGGGACGATGATTCAAGGTTCTATTGCTGAGGAGGCGACTCAGGTTCTGACAAATCTCCAACGGGTCCTCACAGAAGCCGGTAGTAGTCTAAGTCGCGTTTTGAAAGTAACGGTTTATCTTGCCGATATGGAAGACTTTGGGCAGTTTAATCAGGTATACCAGCAGTTTTTTGTAGAGCATTTACCCGCGCGCACCTGTATTCAGGCAGGCAAGTTACCGTTTGGAGTAAAGGTAGAGGTTGAAGCCGTGGCCGCTCTGTGATAACTGTAAGGGCGCGGACATTGTGTGATTTATGCACTTTTTGAGATCACGCCTTCTAGAATTAATTTAATGATTGAACGCTACAGCAAGCTAATTGTCCGTTGGTGGGGGGAATTTGCCCTCCAAGTGAGGCTCTTGGCGACTGCAGCCCTGGTCGTCTCTTTAGTTATTAGTGCTTTTACCTTCTGGGTCGTCAACTCGATCCAAGAAGATGCTCGCCAGAGTGACCGACGTTTTGGGGAAGCAGTAGGCCAGCTTCTGGCTGCTAATGCCGCGCCCCTGGTGGGCCGTGGGGATATGACAGGCCTCGCTCAATTTACCCAGCAATTTCTAGAGGGCGACTCCAACGTTCTTTACATTCTCTATGCCTATCCTAATGGCACGATCTTCTACGGCAGTCCTTTTAATGACCAGAACGCTCCTTCTGCGCCCCCCAGCGAAAAACTCTCTCGCAAAATCGCGCTCCCTAAGGTACTGCCCGCCAGCCGGGAACATGCCGCTCCCAACGGTCGTGTAACCGATATTTTTTATGCGATTCGCTACCAAAACAAGTTGGTGGGTGTAGTTTCTATTGGGATCAATCCCAATGCCACCTTGGTCGGCTCTTCTAACTTAACGAGAGATGTAACCATCGCGGTATTCGTAGCGGTCTGGATTTTGGCTATTCTTGGAGCCGTGTTCAATGCGCTAACGATTACGCAGCCGATTAAAGAACTGGTGCAAGGAGTCAAAGGGATTGCCGCTGGCAATTTCAAACAGCGAATTCTCCTTCCTTTTGGTGGTGAGCTTGGTCAGCTAATCAAAAGCTTTAACCTGATGGCAGAACGGCTACAGAGCTATGAAGAGCAAAATATAGACAAAATCACAGCCGAAAAAGCCAAACTTGAATCCCTTTTGACCACGATTGCAGATGGAGCGGTGCTCCTAGACCGAGATCTCAACATTCTTCTGGCCAACCCAGCCGCGCTACATATTTTTAATTGGCCAGAGGATGTGATGGGTTCTTCCGCGCTACAGCGATTACCAAAGGGCCTAGCTTCAGATTTAACGGAAGCACTTGCAGAAGTGGGTACTGAGGAAGCGGTCACGACAGACGGATCGATGATTCCGGCTTTAGCAGAGTATCGTGCTACGCTAGACAACCCGAAACGGACGGTCAGAATTTTACTCTCTGCTGTACTGGGCAAAGACGACGTACAAGGCGCCGTCTTGACGGTTCAGGATATCTCCCGTGAGGTGGAGTTGAATGAAGCTCAAGGGCGCTTCATTAGCAATGTGTCTCATGAATTGCGTACTCCTTTGTTTAATATCAAGTCCTTTATTGAGACCCTGCATGAGTATGGAGATGCTCTAGCAGAAGATCAGAAGCAAGAATTTTTAGAAACAGCTATCCGAGAAACGGACCGCCTGACACGGCTTGTGAATGATGTACTGGACCTTTCTCGACTAGAATCTGGGCGAGAATATTTATTTGATTGGGTAGATGTTTCTCAACTGATTGAACAAACCCTTCGTACTTATCAGCTGAATGCTAAAGACAAAGGCATTGAACTCCATCAAGACATTGCTCCCGAGGGAACCATGGTCTGGGCCAATTATGATTTGCTGCTCCAGGTCTTCTCCAATTTGATGGGCAATGCCCTCAAATTCTCCCCAGATGGAGGCCATGTCACCATCAGGACAGAGCTGATTGAAGATGAAGAGGGCTTTGCCAAAATGCGTATCAGTGTGATTGATACCGGTATGGGCATTCCCTATGAAGACCAAGCCAAGATCTTTGACCGTTTCTACCGTGTCGAGAACCGGGTCCATACCTTAGAAGGGACAGGCCTAGGACTTTCCATCGTCTTTAACATCATCAGCAAACACAATGCTCATATCCAACTCGCTTCTGAACCTGGCAAGGGTACTACCTTCTGGTTTGACTTGGTCGCCTTCGATAGCAAGCGTCCATTGGAGTCGTGAACAGACAGCGGATGCCGTAGAATCAATCGGTACCTTTGCCCTCGTGAACCCTCATGCAAGCGCGCACTGTCGCCCGTGAATTGGTCCTTTTAAGTTTGAGCCAGCTTTCCTCGACCCAAAAGCTAGAACAATTGAGTGTAGAGGAGCTGGTCTTGAAAGCGGTGCGTCTTCTTACCGAGGAAGCCCACGAAGGCCTCAAAAAAGCTGTTGCTGAGCTCAAACAGAGCAGAGAAAAGCTGCTTACCTCCCAAACTACTGCGCGTACGCTGGAGACCGCTCGCGAGCAACTGGAGCTTTCCCAGAACTTAGCTCAAAATGCAATTAATCAGGTGGGGGCCGCTATAGAATTCCCAGAATTTCTGCGCTTGGCAGAACAACAGCAAGTTAGACACTACGCCTTTACGCTGCTGAGGCTCTATACGAACCATGCCAAGGAAATAGACCAACTGCTGATCGAGTCGTTGGAAGGCTGGAATCTAGAACGCCTGGGCCATGTGGAACGAGACCTCCTACGTTTAGCCGTCACCGAACTTCAGTATGTTTCTGAAGTCCCAGATAAAGTAGCTATTGATGAAGCGATCGAACTCGCCAAGAAATATGGCTCAGAGCAAGCTCCTGGTTTTATCAATGGGGTATTGCGCCGCGTTATGAACCGCCGTGCTCTGCCGGAGTAGATGAATCTCATAGCGTACACGAACCTCCCCGAGAGTCTGCAAGCTAAAATAGTTAAGACAGAGCAAAGGGAAACACACTATGAGCCAATCAATCACGCAGGTCAATGCCAAGCTTATAGATTCCCTCGCTCAGATAATCCTGTCGCTCACCCACGAGGAACGGCAGCTTCTTGAACAAAAGATTCATACCCAAGAACAAGCCAAAGTTAATTTAGACCAGTTTTTCCAAGAGCTTGACGATGCAGCACCTGATCCAAATCAGCCAACTTTACAAGAGATTAGTGAGCTTGTGAAAGACGTGCGGAGAGAACTCTGGTCTCATCGCGAATGAGGGTTGTTCTAGATATCAATGTTTGGGTCTCCGGGCTTTTATGGGGTGGTGTTCCTGGAAAAGTATTGAGGTTGAGCTACGGTCAAAAAATCACCAGCATTGTTTCTAAGGAGCTACTGCTGGAATTAGACAACACACTAAGGCGTGAGAAATTTCAGGAGCGTCTGCGTCAGCGTAGTTACACCGTCGATGAATTGCTGACTATACAAAAAATTCGTCTAAAGTGGTTACAATCAAACTAATCACAGTTCCTAAATTGCGTGACTCTGCAGACATGAAAATTTTGGCAACAGCTGTTGCAGCTCAAGCTGATGTAATTGTGACGAGTGATCATGATTTGTTAGTGCTGTGCTCATTTCAAGGAGTTGCAATCTTGACACCAGTAGAGTTTTATAATTCTTTAGAATAAAGATGCAGCATCCCAAAGACTTCCAGATATGAGCTGTTTTGAAAGTACATCCAGAATCAGGCTAGAACCAAATTTTACAGGGAGACTGTTTTGAAACTGATCTAGCGTAGAGGTAGGAGATCCGAACCGACGAGGTAAGGACAATGGGTGCGGACTTGTTAGTGGTAGGCGGTGGAATCGGTGGGGCTGTTTTGGCAAATTTGCTCGACCGAGGTGGGAAAAAGGTCGTCGTGTTGGAGAAAAGTATCACTCCACCGGACTGGGTTCGACCAGAAGTTTTATGGCCAGTGACTGTACAAGTTTTGTTCTCCTTAAGTCCAAGACAAATGTGGGAGAAGGAAGCATTGCTTCCGATGGGAGGTGTTAATCTCCATGATGGACGGCGAATTTCCTCCGTCATTACTCCAGAACTGCTGCAAGAGGCTCAAGTCCAGCCTTGGTTCACCAATCCCAATCAAACCCGTGAACAGTTGCTGCGTCTCGGTGATTTTGAGTTGCGGCGTGGAGTGGAGGTGATTGCGGTTCTAAAAGAGAAGAACCAGATTGTCGGTGTCCGAACCCGCGATGTCACTACGGCTGAAGAACGCGAGGTTTTGGCTCATTGTACAGTCGGGGACGATGGTGTCCATTCGGTGGTGAGAAAAGCTTGCGGTATCGAAATCAAGACACAGATGTTTCCACTGGATCTTCTTTGTTTCGGATTTGACTGGCCTGCGACACTGCCATCGGCGATCGCCCATGTCTGGCCAAATCTGAAACGGCTTGATTCAGGAGTCCTTGTCTTAGCCGCCTTCCCTCTCTCTAACGATAAAGGTGCTGGACTGGTTGCTGTGCGACCCCGGATTTTTGACGATCCTGCTCCGGCGCAGGAAGCGTGGAACCAACTTTGTTTCATAGATCCTGCTATTCAAGATGTCGTTCAGGATCGACAGTTTCCCCATGATTTTGTGCGCATTCGTCGTCTGTGGGGCCACGCATCGCATTATGGTGCGGAAGGGGCAATATTAATGGGGGATGCTGCCCACCCAGTCAGTCCAGTTGGGGCGCAAGGGGCAAACATGTCTGTGGCAGATGCCTGTACGCTGGCTGAGCTGATACTACACAACCATCCCAAGCTGCTCGAACAGTATGAACGGAGAAGGAGAGCCGCTAATGAGCGTTCCATGCAGTTCACTAAAGCGGCGGCGGTAGTCTTGGGACTACCAGAGTGGTTGTTCCAATTTTTTCCTGCTCCTATGTTCTTATCGCTAGCCCGATGGATGGATCGTCATCCAGCGCTGTTACGTCGTGCTCTCCAATCTGCTGCTACTGCTTTTCAGGAGCCAGCTTGACTTGCTCTGAACATACGACCCATGCAATGTGTGAATTTTGGAAATAAACTTACTAAAGACATGAGATGAGGTGAGCAAAGACTCACCTCGCTAACGTGCATTAGACCCCGTAAGGGTTTCCTAGGCGTTCTGCATAAACGTTTGAGGAAAGAGGTAGGCGACCTGGATTCTTCCGAGGCTCTGAAGCGTAGCCCACAGGCACAAGCACCGCAATTCCTATATCTGGCTCGTTTTCAGCCCCAATCACTGCTTTCACTTTGTCTTCAGCCCAGCCATTCATGAAGCAGGTAGATAGGCCCAAACTTTCTGCAGCAAGAACGAGCTGAGTCGCAGCAATCATGGCATCCTTGATGGCATACTCCCGCCTTTTTTCTCCCAGTCCAACTTGGAACTGAGGAACGGCGTTTCTAAAATAATTCACGGTTCCTTCGTTCCAGGCACCCGTCGCCAGTCCTTGCTCTAAAATCGGGGTCAAATCTTTTTCTCCCGCAGCAGCATCTGCAGCAAATACAAAACACACTGGAGCTTGGAGGATCTGCGGTTGTCCCCAAGCTGCTTCAGCCAAAGCTGCTTTCTGAGTTTCTTCTTGGACCAAAATAATGCGCCATGACTGCACATTAAAACTACTGGGAGCGGCTACGGTAAGTTCGACGAGTTGCTGTAACAGTTCTGGAGCAATTGGGTCAGGTTTAAATGACTTAATAGAGCGACGTTGGATGATCGCTTCCGGAACATCCAGAGGAGCAGATTGCAGGTTGCGGTCTTGTGTAGTACTAATCATAAGTTCTCTATTCCCTTTACTCAAAGAGTACTCTGTTCAACAAGTTCGAAAACATCGAACAAGTAAACTATAGCTTTGTTCTTAACATAGCGCAACTATGGAGTCCATCCTGTTGAAAAAATCACAAAATTGCCTAGAATGCAATTTGGAGGTTTGTAGGTTGTTACTGGCGCTGATTCAGAGGACTACCGATATCTCCTCCTAATCCCTTCTGGGAATTGAAGCTTTAAGAGCAGCGGTATAAAATTGACAAGCTGTGACCCAGACTTAACTAATCCTTTTTAAGGATTGAAGAAACTAATGATTACTAATTACATTGAAGCCGCTATGTCCAAGGCTACCTATGAAAAATTTGATGAAGATGGCACCTATTACGGGGAAATACCGGAATTTAGTGGAGTTTATGCTAACGAGCACACTCTAGAAGCCTGCAGACAGGACTTGCAATCGGCCTTAGAAGATTGGATTGTCTTAGGGCTTCGCTTAGGTCACAGGCTCCCTGTGATCGATGGTATTGACCTTAACTATAAAACCGAAGAAGTCGCCTGATGCCAATGTTCGGGCCGATTAAAAGAACAAAAAAGAGGGCTAAGTAGCCCTCTTTTTAAAATACACAAGTCAACTTAGACAGCGACGGGCTTCTTAGCGGCCATGTCAATATAGACTTTAGCCATCTTCTCCAAAGTGATCTGCTTGATCTTGTCCGCGTGACCAGCAGAGCCAAACTCTTTGTAGCGGTCTTCGCAAACTTTCTGCATCGCTTTGGTAGAAGGAATCAGGAACTTACGGGGGTCAAATTCCTTGAGGTCTTCTGAGAGGGCCTTGCGAACAGCACCAGTGATAGCCAAGCGGTTGTCGGTATCGACGTTGATTTTACGAACGCCATTCTTAATCCCTTCTTGGATTTCAGAGACAGGCACGCCCCAGGTCTGAGGCATAGCCCCACCGTACTGGTTGATGACGTCTTGAAGTTCTTGAGGAACGGAAGAAGAACCGTGCATCACCAAGTGAGTATTGGGGCAACGGCGGTGAATTTCGCGGATCCGGTCAATAGCGAGAATCGCGCCATCGGGCTTACGGGTGAACTTGTAAGCACCGTGGGATGTACCGATAGCAATAGCTAAAGCATCAACCCCTGTCTTCTCAACGAAGTCAGCCGCTTGTTCAGGGTCAGTCAACAGCATGTCATGAGACAGCGTTCCTTCAAAGCCGTGACCGTCTTCTGCTTCACCGGCACCAGTCTCTAGAGAGCCCAAGCAACCGAGTTCGCCTTCTACCGATACGCCAAGGGCATGGGCTACTTCCACAACTCTGGTGGTGACGTCGACGTTGTACTCATAGCTTGCAGGAGTCTTAGCATCTGCTTCTAGAGAACCATCCATCATTACAGAGCTAAAGCCTTGCTTCATTGCTGAATAGCAGGTAGCAGGACTGTTGCCGTGGTCTTGGTGCATGACCAAGGGAATGTCTGGATAGGTTTCCACCGCTGCCAGAATCAGGTGGCGGAGAAAGGCATCGCCCGCATAGTTGCGAGCTCCGCGAGAAGCCTGGAGGATGACGGGGCTGTTGACTAAGCGAGCCGCCTCCATAATCGCCAGAATCTGTTCTAAGTTGTTAACGTTGAATGCTGGAACGCCATAGCCGTTTTCAGCGGCATGGTCTAGCACCACTCTAAGGGGTACAAGCGCCATTAAGAGACCTCCTAGTCCTATCTGTCCTGAGCTTGGTTTAATCTTAGGCCATTTTTAAGCTTTTATAAGTTATCGATATGACGCAGCGGCAAAAGTCTCAGGGGATGTCGTTCGTAAATGCTCCGGATGATGCTCTATGTTAGGTTTGTAGCCAGCATATGTTTTTAAGAAAATGGCCCTCGTCCTTTACAACACCCTTAGCCGTCGCAAAGAGATCTTTGAGCCTCTGAGTCCCGGACAGATCAAAATGTATGTCTGTGGCGTCACGGTCTATGACCTCTCTCACCTAGGGCATGGACGAGCCTATATTGTCTGGGATACGGTGCGCCGCTATTTGGAATGGCGTGGCTATGAGGTCACCTATGTCCAAAATTTCACGGATATTGATGACAAAATTATTAGGCGAGCGAAAGAGGAAAACCGCGATTGGCGCGAAGTAGTCGAAACCAATATCAAAGCTTACTGGGAAGATATGGAGGCCCTGAATGTTCGAAAGCCTGATATCACTCCACGGGCTACCGAGTACTTGCCGGAAATTAATGCTTTTATTGAAGGGCTGGTTCACAAAGAGTACGCCTACCCTGCTAACGGGGATGTGTACTACCGGGTCCGCAAGTTTCCTGGTTATGGCAAGCTCTCTGGCAAAAATCTAGACCAATTAAGGAGCGGAGCCAGTACGCGCGTCGAAGAACAGCAGACAGCCCAAAAAGAAGACCCTTTAGATTTTGCGCTCTGGAAAGATGCCAAGCCTGGAGAACCAAGTTTTGAATCCCCTTTTGGCTCCGGTCGCCCTGGATGGCACATTGAATGCTCCGCCATGGTCCAAAAGTGCTTAGGCGATACGGTTGATATTCATGCAGGGGGCGAAGATCTACAGTTCCCGCACCACGAAAACGAAATTGCTCAATCAGAAGCGATGACGGGTAAGCCTTTAGCTAAGTACTGGATGCACAACGGCTTCATCCGCATTAATAGCGAAAAGATGTCTAAGTCTTTGGGCAATTTCACAACGATTCGGGAACTGGTCAAAAACTATGACCCGATGGCGTTAAGACTGTTTTTTCTCCAGACCCATTATCGAGCACCGATTGATTTTACAGATACGGCTTTAGATGCTGCGGTCAGAGGCTGGGAAACCATTAGAGATGCATTGCTCTTTGGTGAACAAGAATTCTCTAATGCTATTACCGAAAGCTTCTTAGAATCCCCTCAAAAACGTTTTCAAGAAGCCATGGATAATGACTTCAATACTTCAGAAGCAATAGCTCTACTGTTTGAATTAGCAAAACCCTTAGTCACCGCCCGAAATAAAAAAATGCACGGGGATACTGTTGAGAATAAAGAAACTCTGATGCTGGAATGGCAAACATTGAAGCAATTGTCTGAAGTTTTGGGTCTTACTATTTCGCGTCCGGGTTATCTTTACCTACAGCCTGGGATTACAAGAGCTTCTGATAGTCTCAAATTTTCTGACAAGCCTGCAGACTCTAGCATCGAAGAACAAATAGTCTTACGAACTAAAGCTAAAGCGGCTAAAGATTTTTCTGAAGCTGACCGTATTCGCAATGAGTTAAAAGCTCAGGGGATTGTGCTCATTGATAAAAAAGCAGCAGATGGAACTTTAGAAACAATATGGCATCGAGAAGAGTAGAACTCTTGAGATCCCCCGTTCCTCGCCCCCCTGCCCCCCAATTCTGGGGGGTTCTGTGCTCAAAGTCCCCCAGTATTGGGGGATTTAGGGGGCGGTTCAGCTAAAGATTTGAATTAGCCTAAGCATTTCATCTTGATCTCATTTTTTCGCACTAGCATGTGAAAACAAATCAACGAACTCTTACACAGGCATCTAACGTTATGGCAATCAATCTGCTTGCATTGGGTCATCCTTTGATTGGTCTGGCAACTGTAGCAACTGCAGGAACTGCGGCATTTTATGGTTGGCGTTATCGTCAAGCAAGATTGGGTAAAGGAGCCGATAGGCCAAGACCTCCCCAGATCCTAGCTATTCAGATACGGCATCAGCAAATTGGCTATGTCTTGATTGGCTTAAGTATTGTTTCTTTGATAGGAGGTACCATCATTACAGGAATCTTAGAGAAGCAAATCCCCAAGCTAGAAGACATTCTAGATGGCACCCCTCATGAAACCGCTGCTAGACTGCTGGTAGTCCTTGTCATTGCCAGTGCGGCTGTAATTCTTGGTTTCCGGCGTAAACCCTGGGCACGGCCTGTTCACCTTGCCCTCAATGGCGCAATAGTGCTGCTGCTTAGCCTGCAATTGCTTTCAGGACTTGGCATTGTAGGCAAGATACTGCAGTAAGTTCACGACCAGCGATGGTCTATCATCAGTCCTCTGGATTCCCAGCGTGCCTCTAGAGATTTCTGGAGGGAGAGTGCCTTGCGCAAGGAACGAATAATTTCCTGCACTTGTGCCAAGCTCTCAGGGTCTCGTTTAGAGACAGCATCGACGGTCACTCTTTCCAATAAAGTGAGCAGCGTTTTGTAGAGGATGTGCGCTGGCGTAGGAACGAACATACAGTTATGAATTCCTGAGGAGGAGGTTGAGAACGGCTTGTTTGGGGTCTGCTTGGGTGACGAGCGATTCTCCGACAAGGACAGCCCGTACACCCTGTTGAGCAAGGAACACGAGGTCTTCAGGATGGTGAATCCCTGACTCGGAGACTATGAGAATATCTCTTTTTTGGAGAATTGCCCTCCGTTGATCCAACAGTTCCTTGGTGGTGTGGAGGTCCACGGTGAAATCTTCCAGGTTACGGTTATTAATACCCAGTAAATCCAGGTCCTCTAACTTTAAAGCTCGGTCTAGTTCCTCTAAGTCATGAACTTCTACGAGGACTGCCATACCTAGGTTACGAGCAATTTTATTCAGATGCTTAAGGTCTTGGTCCGAGAGTACCGCCACAATCAGCAAAATGGCGTCAGCTCCATGGCAGCGAGCTTTATAAATCTGATAGGGGCTGAGGATGAAGTCTTTGCAAAGCGTAGGCCGCGCCACGGCTTCTCGGACACGCGCTAAGTTTTCAAAACTGCCCTGAAAAAATTTTTGGTCAGTGAGAACTGAAAGTGCATCTGCTCCTCCTTTGTCATAGGCCTGTGCGATTTCCACAGCATCAAAGTCTTCGCGCAAAAGCCCTTTACTTGGTGAAGCTTTTTTCACTTCAGCAATCAAAGCTACGGGATGAGGACTCTGCGCTAGAGCACCTCTGAAATCTCTGACAGGGGGAGCTAACTGGAGCTTCTTCTGCAGGCGCTGGAGCGGGAGAGACTCTCGCTCTTGCTGGATTTCTCCATCCTTATGCCAGACGATCTCTTCCAAAATATTCTGGGGCTGGTCTTCTGGGGGGATGTTGAGATGGAAAGTCAAACGCTCAACGGAAATAGATGAATGGAAAGGGCGACGACGAATCTTCATGGACTAATTATCACCCGCAACCTAAGTAAACGGACGTACACTACTACACATGCTGAAAGCTATTCTCTTAGATGCTGTTGGGACCCTTATCCATCCCATAGAGCCTGTAGGGAAGACCTATGCGCGTATAGCCCGCTCCTATGGCATCGAACGCAACGCTGTTACCCTAGGGCATCAATTTGCTACCGTCTTTCCCGCGCTTCCCCGAGTAATTTATAGCGCCTCCAGTCCAGACCAGTGGGAATCTATGGAAAAGGAATGGTGGAGCTCATTGGTCCAGGCTGTTTTCCAAGAAGAGTTTGCTGATTTCAATATCTTTTTTGAAGAAGTCTGGCAATACTATGACACTGCGCAAGCTTGGGGAATTTACCCAGAAGTCTCGGAAGTTCTTGAAAAATGGCAAAAGCAAGGCGTACAACTGGCCATAGTTTCCAATTTCGATAAACGCTTAATCCATGTTTTGGAAGGGCTGAATTTGGAACATTTCTTTAGTCCCGTTATCCATTCTTCCCTAGCAGGTGCTGCCAAGCCCGATGCCAAAATATTTACAGCCTGCTTAGACGTACTTGGAGTGAAAGCCGATGAAGCTTTGCATGTTGGGGATTCCTGGCAGGATGATGTAATCGGTGCCCTGAGCGCAGGTCTCCCGGCCGCCTGGGTTAAGCGTAGCGGAGAAAAACCTAAAGAACTCCCCTCGGGGGTCCAATGTGTGACCGAATTAACAGGATTATTGCGATAAATATTTCAATCAAAAGAGGCAGATTTTTAGATAGTTCAAAAAGATATTTTATAAAGCAGAAACTTTGGCTATAATTCGTACCTGATTCAGTGATGGAGTTTAGGCAATGAGTTCTGAAGCGGTGACTAAGAATATTGTGTCGTGGACTGTTCAAGATGTGGCCCAGTTAGCTTCTCGTTTGGAAGCTGATGAGTACGCAACTATTTTTGATTCTCTCCAAGACTGGGAGAAGCTAAAGCGGCTTCAGTATATCCGCCCAGACCTTGTGAAACCCTATCTACATCTGCTGGAGCTGGAGGAAGACGAAGACTAAACAACTTCTAGATATTGTTCTTCTACAAGGTAGGCACCTCGTTCGAATCGGACTGCCCAGTAACCTCCAGGTTTGCGGTCCAGAACTACGCCGACCGAACCAACGGGAACTATAGTGGCAGGCTTCATCATCGGCATCGGCTCTGCTGTCATGAAATAGGATGGACTCTGAATTAGACGAACTGATTCGCCAACCTGAAAAACCATTAGAAATCTCCCTTTTAAAAATTAGGACATCATACACACTCGATTCACCAACCAGGCCCTATGGAACAGCCTATTTCGCCACAGACCAGCCAAAACAAGCTGGAACGCCATCTTCTTGATACCAACACCGTTACAAAGGAACAGCTTTTGCTAGCTCATAAGTTTCAGAAACGAGAGCGTGGACCGCTCCTGATGATTCTATGGAAATTGAACTTTATCTCATCTGCTCAGTTTGATGCCCTCATCGATTGGGGCGTGAGCGCTTAAGTGTTGAGCTAGCGTTTTTCTGCCCTCTTTTCTAACCAGGTGCGCAACTGGGCTTTCCCTGAGACATAGGGAGCAAAGTGATAATGCTCTGCCAAAAGCCACAGTACTAAAGTGGTGTGGAATAAGAGGGTCACGGTGAACCAGATGGAGGACACCAGTGAGGAAAAAGGTGGACGTATGGACTGACAGATTACATTGACCAGTAAAGGTGGAAAGACGACCAGCACGGCACCAATAATCCAGAGCACTAAAGTCAGGTCTAGATCATCTCGATGAATGGCTTGCCAGGAGCGACCATTCCAGCGCCAGTTTAAAGGCTGGGAGCTATCTTCAACGCGGACGGTATTCTCTTCGATATTGGCCGTAAAAATATGCCGACAGAAATTGCAGGAAAATGCTTCCGTCATCAGTAGCGCTGAGAGGTCTCCATGCCTGCAAATAGGGCAAGGATAAACATCTCGGTAGTCAATGGTAGATTTTGAGATGGGAATGCTCACAGAATTTATGCTTGTGTTTTATATGGCTCCTTCAAGATTCCCTAATTTTTCTACGGAGCGTTCGTTTTTTCACGATTCTTTAAGCCTATTTTATAGTTTAGAAAGGACGCCATCCCAAGGGTTGCAGTAAATTCCATACCACGGGCAGAGAAAGGCCCACTACATTGGTGTAGCATCCTTCTATGGCATCGACCAAAAGGGCTCCATAGCCTTGAATTGCATAGGCCCCTGCTTTGTCCATCGGTTCTTGCGTGGCGATGTAATCGGTAATCTCTTGAGGACTGAGGGAGCGCAGGTGCACTTTAGTCGTCTGAACATGAGTTTTTTGCGTACTGCCCTGAACCAGAGCTATGCCTGTATAGACTTCATGCCACTGCCCCTGGATGGCTGTCAGCATGGCGTGGGCCTCTTCGGCATCTCTGGGTTTGCCCAGGATTTTCTGGTCTAGAACCACAATCGTGTCAGCACCAAGTACGGTCCTTTCGGGATAGCGACCAGCAACTTCTAAAGCTTTGCCCAATGCCTGTTCTTCTACCAGTTGGTTTGGAGGGATGCCTGGGTGATTATGTTCTTCATAGAGGCTGGAAATCACTTCAAAAGGGATTCCTGCTTGCGTAAGCAGTTCTTTGCGTCGCGGAGAGTTGGAAGCAAGGATCAGAGGTAAGAGCATAGGAACGATAAATATTTGGTTCTAAGGGACTGCGTAGTTAAGATACAGTCAGAAGGTCCAAGGGAAGAACGTCATAGTACAGTACAACCCGTTGCAGTATCTGCCAGCTTCAGCAGAATTGCCTGATTCTGACGATACCCATGTAGATAATGAATTTCAAAACCTAATCCCCAACCTATTGTTAGCGATTTTGGCTTGGGCTTGGCAAGACCGTACAGATTGGTTTTTTGGCGTAGACATGGGGGTTTACCACACGACGGGTCAGAATCCTCGTACTCCCGTCGTGCCCGATGGTTTTCTCAGCCTAGGCGTGGAACGGCGTAAAAGTGAAAAGGGGCGGTTGAGCTATGTTTTATGGGAAGAAAATTACGTTGTTCCCGCTCTAGTTTTAGAGGTCGTTTCTCAATCCTATGGAGGAGAATACGGCAAGAAGAAGGCCCTATATGCAACTTTGGGCGTGCTGTATTACGTGGTCTACAACCCTGATTATTCGGCACGGGATAAACATGATTCGCTAGAGGTTTATCGCCTCATTAAAGGTGAATATGTCCGTCAAGTAGGTGAGCCTATATGGATGCCTGAGATTGGGTTGGGAATTGGGCGAGAACAGGGGACTCACGAAGGCTGGGAACGTGAGTGGCTCTACTGGTACGACCAAGAAGGTAACCGTTTGCCAACTTCTGAAGAAAGAGCCAATCAAGCAGAAGAACGAGCAAATCAGGCACAACAAGAACTTGAATTTTTGGTTGCGAAGTTGCGTGAAAAAGGGATTAATCCTGATACGCTTTAGCCTGAAGATATACGCGATCATTGAAAGGATGAGAATTAAGAATAAGCTGCAATCAGTCTATACCATAACAACATGAGTTTGAGCTTGGATATTGGGTTGCTCGTTAGCGATGATGCGAATCTCTACGTTGTTGCCAAGGGCGTTGAGAAACCGAAAAAGGCGTTCTATCGAAAAGCCTGATAACTTGCCACGCATCAATGCCGATACTTTGGGTTGATCAACTCCTAAAAGTTCTGCTGCCTCAGTTTGAGTAAGTTTGCGTGCCGAGATCAACTCACTGATTTGATGAGCGAGTTCTGCCTTAATCAAAAGTTCATCAGGATTCGGTAGCCCTAAGTCAGCAAAAACGTTACCACTACTTGAATGTACTTCCATTTCTTCAGTCATTTTGTTCCTCCTGATTTTTCTGCTTTAAATATACTTCGTAGTGCTCTTTAGCTCGTTTTAACCGAGTTTCAATCAAGTCTATGTCTTGCTTGGGAGTGGCAATGCCGCACTTTGATTTTTTTTGAAAAGCATGAAGGACATAGATCATTCCTTCAAATTTCACTGTATAGACTGCTCGGTACGTGTATCCATCAAAATTCTCAACAATTTCGAGAACACTGGAACCCTTAAATCCTTTGAGCGGTTTAGCATCAGGATGCTTGCTGCCCAACTGAGCGCGGTACAAAGCGAAACCCATCATTTGCTGAACATCTTCGGGGAATTCCCGTAAGTCGTCACGAGAACTGCTAATCCATTCAACGGGTTTCAACAAAAGGCCCACATTTCTAATTATGCCAATTTTGGCATATTGCGTCAAGTTGGCAGGCCTGAGACTAAAAGCAAAGCTTATCTCCCTTCGTGCAGGCTATGAGGCCTCGCCTCAACGAGACCCTGGCGATTAGCCATTAGATGTACAGAGAATCACAAAGCTCTAAACGCTATCGGTCACACTGCTGAAATTAAACGCTTTCACCCGCACTCCAGGCACGATGCTGTTACCGTAGCGCTCGACCGTACTGAGCGCATCCACATCTCTGAGCATATCGGGCAAGCTCTGATTGAAGCGTAAGTTCTTAATCGGGTAGGCAGCTTTGCCATTCTCAATCCAAAATGTTCCATCGCGGGTCATGCCTGTGAGCACAAGCGTTTTCGGATTCACGTAGCGTACATACCAGGCCCGACTCACCAAAATTCCCCGCTCAGTCTGGGCAATCAGGTCTGTTAAGTTTTGTTCTGTTCCGGTCATCACCACAGGACTGAGCGAACCCGTCGGTTCTTTACCCTGCTTCTGCGCCCAATAGCGTGAATAGGAGAGCGTTTTAGGAATTCCATCCTGAACAATAGCTAACGTGCAGTTAGGCAGGCCATCCCCGAAAAAAGTGCTTCCTTGCAACAGCGGATGGGCCGGGTTTCGCTGGACCTGAAGCAAAGGGCTAAACATCGCTTCACCCAATCGATTCCCTACTGATTTACCAGACTTATCTGTGCGGGACATAAAAGAGCGACCTTCATCTGCTGCTCGTGCGTCCAAATTCCAACTCAACCAACTGAGCAGGTCGGCAAAAGCAGCTCCATCAAAGACCACAGGATAGCTGCCAGGACTGATTTCGCGGGGTTTGCGGGATTGGAGTGAACGTTCAATGATTTGTCCTGTTAATTCCTCTATCGGTAACTGGTCCAAAGCCCAGGCGGTGCGCTGACTCCAACTAGATCCATCGTCGATACGCGCGGTGAAGCCAAAATCTGCTTCTGTAAGTCGGTTATAGGCCCTCAGTCCCTGTGAATTACCGATAGCCCTTACGTAGGCTTCGGTACTTAGCGTCCCTGAACCATCTACGCCAACTGACTTACTTAGGGCACACACCTGTTGAATGATTCCCCCTCGCTCCAAGGGCGAAAGATTCGCCGTTCGTTCATCGAAGGCAGGCGTGCGTTCTTCATAGGTTTGTGGTTCCAGCAGAGGGACCCATTCTGGATCTTCTGGAGCAATCCGGGCTAGAGCTTCAGAACTACGGACGACCGCTTTGATCGCTTGCGGGCTGGAATCGGTTG
The DNA here is from genome assembly GCA_038245785.1 of Gloeobacterales cyanobacterium. Classification (GTDB taxonomy): domain Bacteria; phylum Cyanobacteriota; class Cyanobacteriia; order Gloeobacterales; family PMM-0068; genus Sivonenia. The sequence goes on from JBBRSB010000009.1 coordinate 75,700, forward strand.
TCGAAGCAGAAGCGCGACGACTGCCAAAGTAGCTGGTGGCGGTCAGCGTAAAACGAGTCCGACTGAGATTTTGGGTGATTTGATTGCTGGAATAGCGGGCCAGCGATTCTTCTCCGGCACTGATACTGACAAAAGCACCTTCCGCTTCAGAGTGCTTCAGGGCCTCTTCGACCAAGGAGAGCGCTTGGTCTTGACTCAAGATTGATTCGGCGACAGGCAAATTTGCTAAGGTCACTGCGGTCCCCCAATCTGGATATTGCGCACCCTCACAGGCACACAGGCATGGGTCATTTGAGCGATTTGCATCGGCTCTCCCTTGCCGCACATATTCGTTCCACACTGCTCTCGCTCAGAAGCGGGACCGAGCGCATCCACACTGTTCCAGAAATCTGTGGTCATCGCCTGGTAGGTAACGTCTTTGAGCATCCCGACCACCTTGCCCTTTTCCACTTTCCAGAAAGCATCTCCACCAAACTGGAAATTGCGCCGCTGTTGGTCAATCGAAAAGCTGCCAATGCCGTCGATCAGGATACCGTCTTCGGTATCGGCAATCATTTCATCCAACGTAGCAGTGTGAGAACCGCCTTCTACTCCCGGATCTAAACCCAAATTCGGAATCCGGACCATCGGCACGCTGGCCCAACTATCGGCATAGGCGCAGCCATTACTCGTGGCCCTTCCCAGGCGATGAGCCGTCTCTCGGTCTGTCAGATAGTCCACCAAAACACCATCCTTCACCACATGCCAATCCTGAGCAGGTACGCCCTCATCGTCATAGCCGAGGGTGCTGCGGCCTCCTGCTTGTGTACGGTCAGCCCGGAAGTTAATACAAGGCGCTCCATACTGCAGCGTCCCCTGCTTCTCCGTCGTCGCAAAACTTGTGCCTGCAAAATTGGCCTCATAGCCATAAACCCGGTCCAATTCTGTCGGATGACCCACCGATTCATGAATGGTCAGAAAGAGATTGGTCGGCTTAAGAATTAAAGTTGTCCGGATATCCTGAGGGCCTTTGGGCGCATGCACTTTTTCAATCGCTTCTTCAGCGACGCGGTCCACTTGACTCAAGAGATCTGCTGCCTGGATGTGTTCATAGCCCAGATTCAGGGGTGCCCGTTCATAGCCACGACTTTGAGCATCTCCGTTAACCACCGCCGTGCAGCCAAATCCTGGATAGCTGCGATAAATGGTCTGCTGAATCTCAGACCCTTCCGTAGAGGCAAAGGTTTTCTCTTCGCGGGTGAAATTGAGGAAGGAATGGGCTTTTTTAATGCCCTGTTCTCCATAACTCAGAAGTCTTTCGTTGAGTTCCATTAGTAAAGCTGCTTTTTCTTCAATCAGAATCGTGAAGGGATCGATCTCAATTGGCGTAACGTAGGTATCGCGGTAAGCCTTAACGGGCGCTAGCGAAACCCGTGTCTGTTGAGAAAGCCGACTGCCTTTGGCAATCTCTATGGCTAGAGCAACCATCCGTTCTACTTCGGTGGTCGTCGTCCGATGACTGGCCGCAAAACCCCAGGCTCCGTCTAGGAGAACCCGCACGCCAAAGCCAGAACTGACGTTGTCTGCCAGATTGCTTAAAGAACGGTCACGGGCGTAAAGATTCTGGGTGCGGTAGATGCAAAAACGCGCCTCGCCATAGGCACAACCCGCTTTGTGGATCAGGTCAATCGCCAGATTTGCTAGAGATGCCGCAGTAGTGAGAGCAGGAGCTTGTACCATGTCAGAGTTAAATGAAGTTGGAAGCCCATTCTAGCGCCTGGCTTAGGGATAAAGATTCTCTCCGTCCCGCTTCCGTTTTCCATGCTCTATTGACCGATACCTGAAACACCGTGGCTTCATCATTCACCAACATTCTTGAGAAGACCTCTGTAACGAACAGAGCGACGCTGGCCCTGGCCCTTGCTTCCGTGGCTTGGGGACTCTGGTGGCTACCGCTCCACTGGCTCAGCGATAGGGGATTATCCGGTTATTGGCAAGGAGTCATACTCTATGGCAGTGGGGTGCTCATACTCGCTCTTCCCCTGTGGCAGCGACGCCAAAAGGTAGATCTCATAGCTCCTTCGCTATGGGTGATTAGCCTATTTACGGGTACAGCCCTCGCTATGTACAACGCAGCGCTACTCACCGATGAAGTGGTACGCGTAACCCTGTTGTTCTACCTAAATCCGATTTGGTCAACTGTCCTTGCTTTGATAGTGCTGAAAGAGCCCATTCGGTTAATCCGGATTGCCTCCGTTGCTGTTGGCTTACTAGGGGCAGCCGTCGTATTAGGAAGCAATGGTGGAATTCCGATGCCCCATTCCTTAGGAGAATGGATGGGCCTCTTTGCAGGCATAGGCACCGCTATCGGTTCGACCTATGTCCGCAAGGCAGAATTAACTGAAGGGACAGTATCCCTCGGCGGTCTTGAACTAACCTGGACTACCTTTCTAGTGGCGAGTGCGGTGGGTATTTTATTTGCCTTGACGCTGCCTTCAACCAGTTTGGGCGGACTTCCTTCCAGTAATATTTTTTGGAGTATATTGCCGTGGGCGGTAGCAATTACGATGGGCTGGTTACTTCCTCAAACCTGGTTCTATTTTTGGGGTGCTAAGCACCTTGATCCAGGACGAGTATCCCTCTTAATGCTGCTGGAAGTACCTGTTGCTGCCATTAGTGCAGCGATTGTCCTGCATACACCGATTGGTTGGAACGAAGTTATTGGTTGCGCTTTGGTAATTCTGGCAGGTTCGGCTGAATCCCTATCTCATAGATCCTCTCAGCTCTCAGTCAAAGATTAATCGCCAAGGTGTGCGCACTCCTGAGAGAGAATATAGCGGTACAAAATCTTTGTTTGCGGTAACCGATGGCTCAAGTACTCCAGGTTGACACTGCCCAAAAGACACTCCATTTCGGAGAACAAACTGCACCGTTAACCAGTCCAATGGCGGACCTCCTGATTGAAGCGCTATTAACAATGCTCCCCGCCGAGAAAATGCCGATGATGGCTCCAACTACGACCCGAGGCTATACGCTGGCGAGTATTTCCCAAGAGGACTATGACCAATTGGTTACCCTGGTAGCTGAAGTCAATCAAACTTTTAACGGGGAAGAAGTCCTACGCCTGAATTTTCGAGCCCGAGGAGCAGGAGAGCCCCTACAAGCCAAAATTCTCTTGGGCGAGAAAAGTGTGGTGAAGAGCGTGGCTAGTCTATAGTTGATGAAGCGAAAAGCCCCCTGTCATACTAGGCTTCTCGCATTCCAGTGCATCGTGGGCGATTGGCTCAGTGGTAGAGCACTCCCTTCACACGGGAGGGGTCACGTGTTCGAATCACGTATCGCCCACCATTTTTAAACCCGCATTGGTTGCGGGTTTTTTGATTTCATAACGGATCGTAGCTAGTATTAAAGTCATGGGTGATAGGCCATGATGACAGTTTTCTTACCAGCACTGTAGATGGATTCAACTCTGCGGAAGGTGTCATGAGTCCACCAGATTTTTATTCGATTCCCTTGGGCTGGAGCACTGCCCATTTGGGAATAACCTGCGGTGGTCATTAGTTGTTCAAATGCTGTAGCTGTTAATGTCTTGGATTTAATCTGTGGAACACCATCAAGCGTGTGCCTGTCGAGGGTCACAAAGGATCGTAGCTCCCTTGATAGGTTGTGAAAATGCGATATCCGGGGAGAACTAACGCCACACCAACGGGGCTATGGATAATTCCCGAATAGCCTTCTTCGGCTTTACATCCCCCTAACCTAAGTTTTATCGGACCAAGCCAGAGGTAAAGGCCAGGAACCAAAGCATCCATACTGTACGTGATCGCCTTCATCGCAGCATCAGAGGCAGTTTCGAGTGGTTTACTTTGGTTGGAAGAAGTACGGGAAGTCATGAGCTGAGTAGCTGTGCTTTATTTAATTATCGTACACACAGTAAAACCCGCCAAGAATATTCAACTGCATTGTCACTTCATACGGGCTACCGTGTACATTCATCTTGGAATCGCCCCCCTGCCCCCAATTCTGGGGGGTTCTGACTCAAAGTCCCCCAGAATTGGGGGATTTAGGGGGCGGTTCAGATGAAGATTGGAGTTATTTACGACTTGTATGTACACTAAAGCCCCTTGCCACTAGGCGCAGCCTTCCCGGATGGTGGGGTAGTGCAATCATTTCAAACTTTTAATGTGATTTACCATCGCTACCAAAGTATTCCCGATAACCACAAATTTTGTCTCCACGCACATCAAAGGACAGAGCTATCCGATTTTTGTAGGTTTCGCTTCGCATCATTCCCTCATCTCGAAACTCAAATACAACCGTTGTTTCATTGCTCGTAACACGCTCTAAACTGGTCATTTTAATTGTTTGCCCAAACACTTCAGAAACATAATGAAAAAAAGCTTTCGCCCTTTCTTTCCCAACATTTAACCCGTGGTATGGCCCCATCGGAAACCAAAAAGTAAAGTCTTCTGTGAGCATATCTAACATAGGGTTCCATTCCCCAGTTGCCAAACCATGATGTAAGCTTTCAAATGCCTGATGAGCAACTTTTAAAGTGTTTTCTGAACTTTCTGTCATTGCTATCTCCTGAAATGACTAGAATTTGACCACTACTTTGCCACAATTTTGCCCACTCAGTAGGTATTCAACAGCGTTAGGAATGGATTCTATGCCCTTAAACTGAGTTGGGTCGATAGCCACTTTGAGTTTGCCAGAGTAGAAGAGTTCTAATAGGCGAGTACGTGCTTCAGCAGCGTATTCTTGATAAAGAGGCATAAGAAAGCCACGGACAGAAGCAGCTTTCCAAAACAGTTTGTGATAAATGCGAGGTTGTACGATTTCCTCTGTACTTTTGCCATATTCAGAAATAAAGCCAACTACGATTAAACGTCCCCTAATTGCCAAATTTTCTACGCATGTATCAAAAACTTGTTTCCCGACACAATCAAAAACTAAATTAATGCCCTTGGGATATTCGCTTTTGAGGACTTGATCGAGGTTTTCCCTACGGTAGTTAATAATACGATCACATCCCAACTTTTTAAGCAACGCTACTTTTTGTTCAGATCCACAGGTACCAATTACATGATTACCCGCTAACTTTGCTAATTGCACTGCGATATGCCCCGTTCCTCCTGCTGCCGCCGTCACCAAAATTACTTCATTGCTTTTCATCTCTCCAACTTGTTCTAAAGCTACGAGCGCTGATATTCCTGTAGGCATGAGGGTTAATACTTCTGAAGTTGCTTGACGAACTTTAACAGCAAGGTTGGCATCGATAGTCTGGTATTCCCGATAACCTCCCCCCCGCACGGTGGTGACTACAGCATCACCAACTTGAAAAGCTTGGACCTCATCCCCCACCGCTATCACTTCGCCAACAGCTTCTACACCCAAATCAAAAGGAGGAGTTAAGTTAATGTAAGGAACTTTTCCCTGACAAAGCAAAGTATCAAAACCACTATTAATGCCAGCAAATTTATTCTGAATTAAAAGTTGACCAGTCGAAGGTTTAGGGATAGGAATTTCGACAATTTTAACGGCAGATTTAAAGTCTTGGTTAACTTGATTTGCTATTAATTTTCTGTAGGTTTTTGCGTTCGTTTCCAAATCTTACACTCACCTTACTGTTTAATTTTACCGTTAACCTAAAGCTTTATCCCACTCTAACTGATGTGCTAAACCATACTTGATAAAATCTTCTTCTTGAGCTTGATCGCTTTTACCAAAAACACCTAAGCTGTAAGGATTATCTTGCATACGTTGTGTAACCTGTTCTTTCTCAAATCGGCTCGCTTCCTCTCTAGGCATATCCGGTTTAAAAAAGTCCACGACCAAAACAGTTCTTTCATAATCGGTGTAATTGTGTGGACAGTGGGGATAGCTGTGATCTAAGACCATGAATTTCCCCTCATGCCAATAAAGCTTATCGTGGCATATTTGCATAGCTACATCCCCTTCTGGCACGATCAATCCTAAATAGCCACGATTCATGTAAGAGTTATAGTTTACATGAAGCTTGATATCTAACCCTGGATGAAATGTACCAAAATAAACATTTCTGATGATCTTATCTTCAACCAAATTCACCTGTGCAATTGCTTCAGCTAAATTAGAGAAATATTTTTTTCTTAAAGTTAGTGCTTTCTCTGAAGCCTCATTTGTTCCATAATCTGGATAGTGTATTTGATGTACTTGAATATATTCTTCAATCAAAAGGCCTTGAAATAAAATACCAAAAGCGCTGTATTTTGAAGTGCCTTTAGTCTTAATTGTTTTGCTTTTAGGTCCTAAAACGTCATAGGCAAATTGCAGCTCCTTGTCAGATGCCTGCTTCATAAAGCCTGTAAACTCATCTCTAATCACTTGCCAGCTATCTTGAAAACTTTTGAGAAAGGGGAACTGATCTGGATTCAGATGATATTCATTAGATCTTTCCATTGGCTTTTATCCTGAAGGTGGCTGCATAAAAAACTGTTACATAGAGAGGGGACTTGGTTAACGTTCCGGTACGATGTTGAGATTGTTGACTTAACCAGAACTTTGGCTTCTGTACTCATTTTAGCGTGAGGTTTACTGTGTCTGAAGCTCCTGTATTAGATCAAATTATCAAAAATGTGCAGGTAGTTCGTCCCCATCAGAATGCAGTCGAAATCCTTGATTTAGGGATTAAAGATGGCAAATTTGCCCAGATTGCTCCGAATATAAGCTCAGATGCATGTAGAGAAATATTTGATGCCAAAAATTTGCTGGGCTTCCCTGGGGTAGTAGATGGGCATATGCACATCGGTATCTATCAACCCCTCGATCAAGATGCTGTGACTGAAAGCAAAGCCGCTGCCATGGGAGGAGTAACTACCAGCCTAAATTACATCCGCACAGGCCAGTATTATCTCAATAAAGGTGGTTCTTACAAAGATTTTTTCCCTGAAGTTTTGGCCCTATCACAAGGGAATTTTTTTGTTGATTATGGCTACCATATTGCCCCCCTTAGTTCGACTCATATCGATGAGATGCAAATGCTATTTGAAGATTATGGGATTGGGTCCTTTAAAATCTTTATGTTCTACGGCGGCTATGGTTTGCATGGCCTTTCCGGTCGACAAAATCTCTTTTTGATGATTAACAAAGAGGAAAGCTATGACTTTGCTCATTTTGAATTCATTATGCGCGGTCTGACCAAGCTTAAAGCATTGTATCCAGAAGCAAGCGATCGACTTAGTCTCAGCCTCCATTGTGAAGTTGCAGAAATCCTTAACGCCTACACCAAAATAGTCCAACAAGACTCCACCCTCACAGGTTTGAAAGCTTACAGTGCAGCGCGTCCACCCCACTCTGAAGGGCTAGCGATCTGCATTGCTTCTTACCTGGCACACGAAACTAATTGCCTCAATATAAATTTATTACACCTCAGTTCTCGCAAAGCTATAGAAGCGGCTTTGATGATGCAAACCACTTTTCCGCATATCAATTTCCGAAAAGAAGTAACCGTTGGACATCTTTTGCTAGATGTAGATACCCCCACAGGCAAATGGGCAAAAGTGAACCCCCCAATCCGTTCCCGTGTAGACGTAGAATACTTGTGGCAAGCCGTACTCAATCGCCAAGTTGATTGGATTGTCAGCGATCACGCCTGTTGTTCAGCCGAAAAGAAAGCTAGTCGGAAAGACCCCAATAATATATGGCTGGCTAAATCAGGTTTTGGGGGACAGAATACCTACTTTCTGGAGTGTTTAGTGAAGGCTGTAAGCGAGGGATGTCCTACAGTCACATGGCTGAGTTACTAAGCTGGAATCCGGCCCAAAGGTTTGGCTTAAATTCAAAAGGGGATATCGCAGTCGGTTACGATGCCGATTTAGTACTGTTAGACCCCGATGAAACCTTTGTTGTTCGCGCCGCTGAGTCGGAGTCGCAACAGGGTTACACCCCGTTTGAGGGAATGGAGTTAATGGGACGTGTCAAAACAACCTTTTTGCGGGGAATGAAAATTTACGATCAAGGTCAGATAATGGGTGTGCCTAGGGGACGCTATTTAAACCGTAGATGAAATTCATGACTACAATAATTATAAATTTCTCTTCTTAGTTAGGAGGAAAACCATGAATAGTCCACTGCCACTTATTATTGAGTGTCGCTGTAATGATTCAGATTACCGTAAGGATAATCCTAATTGCCCCTACGGTCCCCAGGAAATCGTTCGGGAAGCTGTTCGTGCTTGGGAAGGGGGAGCGTCGATCTTTCACTGGCATGGGCGCAATCCAGCCAGTGGTGAATGGATTAGTGACGTCGAAGTTTACCTTGAAGCTATTCAAGGAATTCGCGAAAAGACAGATCTGATTATTAATCCGACACTGAACTACGTTACTAAACAAAGCCAGGTCAGTGATCGGGTAAAGCACATCTTGGCGGCGAAAAACGCTCCAGAGTTAGGAGTTGATATGGTTCCTTTAGAGTTTGGCTCGCTGAATATAGACTACTGGAATCCAGAGACAAAGCAGTTTCAAACATACGATCAAGTACATATTAGTTCTCGCGCTTACATGCAAGAAGTCTTGAAAATACTCAAAGAGAACAACATTTTTGTGAGTACAGTCTGTTGGGATGTGGGACAAATTCGTACAGCACGTTGCTTTCAAGAAATGGGACTTCTGTCACAGAATACTTTTTGGGAGTTTGTCTTCACAGGAGAAATTATGCCCAGTGGCATTCTGCCAACCCTCCCCAATTTACAGGCGGTAGTAGATTCTATTCCTGCAGACGATCCTTGGTTGGTGATGTGCTGGAATGGAGACGTAATGCAGTTGGCAGCCTGGGCCATTACCATGGGAGGCCACGTCGGCATTGGATTAGGAGACGATCCCTATATCCGCTTTGGCAAGCCCCATAATGGCGAGTTAGTGGAAAAGGTTGCACAGATGGCGCATACACTCGGTCGCGGAGTGGCGACGCCAGCCCAAGCCCGCGAGATTCTAAAGATGCCGCCACGAGCTTCTCTTCAGGAAAAGTTATACACAACTGCTAACCATGCATAGAGACCTAGAATGCTGGGTGGGCAATGCCCACCTGAAGGGAAATGTAACTGTGATTGCTGAAGAAGAATGAATCAAAAGATTAAACGAGCTTTTTTAGACACAGAAGATGGACAGATTCTTTATCGCATTGGCGGCGAGGGTGAACCTCTGCTTTTGCTGCACATGAACCCTCGCAGTAGCGATGAATATCGTGAGTTGATGCCCATCTTTGCTAAGAATAGACGGATTATAGCCATGGATTTGATGGGCTTTGGCGATTCTGACAAGCCAGCCAGAATGTATGCCATTGCTGACTACGCCAAAACGGTGATCGCACTTTTAGATGAATTAGGCATAAAAAAGACGAGCATTTTTGGAAATCATACGGGTGCTTTTGTAGCGGGGGAGGTAGCAGTTGCCTATCCCGATCGCGTTGATAAACTGATCTTGGGTAATGTAGCTGGTTTTGGTGAAGGAGGACAGGCAGAGCTATTCAGAAGATTCGGGGAAGGTTTTAAAATCAAAGAAGATGGCTCTCACCTGATGGAAAGATGGTTAGCCCGTTCTCGATACATAGGCTCTGCTGAATTAAATCACCGTTGGGTTTTAGATGATTTAAAGTGTTTTGGTCATCCTTTATATGCAGTTTGGGCTGTAGGCCATTACTGTCTAGACGCACCGGAAAGATTTCGTTCCATCGAGTGTCCAACCCTGATTATCTGGGGAATTGATGACATGAAGGAATTCGAAAGACAGAGTTTAGCGAAAGTCAACGATCGCTATTTTCTTTCTCAATCAATTCCTCATGGCAAAGTAGTTGAATTTGAAAAAGGAACCATTTGCATGATGAATCAGATGCCTGAGGAAGTGTCGAAGGTAGTAATTGACTTTTTGAACGACTCAGAATAGTTCAACTTCTAATTCTCCAAAACCGCTGTACATTTAATCTCAACAATTAGGCCCGGTGTCGATAATGCCGTTATACCCACTCCTGTCCACGTGGGGAAATTATTCACGAAATAACGATCTTTTACTTCGATAAACAGGGGCAGATGCGGAATAGTGAATTGTTGTTCTGCAACATCAGATAGCTGGGCTTGCATATTGCCGAGATTTACCCCTGTCACATGATAAGTGACCATCTCTACCACATCGTCAAAAGTAGCTCCTGCCGCTAAAAGCACCTTTTTCACATTCTCAAACGTCTGGACAAATTGGGCTTCTGTTCCCTCCACTACCTGTAAATTTTCATCGCGTCCCACCTGTCCTGAGATATATAGTGTGCTCCCTACCTTAATGCCAGGGCAGTAGTGAAACTTTTCGTATAAGACTTCCATCCCTTTGGGAATAATGACTTCGCGTGTATTGCCCATCGCTTATCTTCTCTGATTGATGATTGTAATCAGTGCTTGCACTTCAAAACCTTGCTTATTTAACCAGATTATCAATATACTTACTTTATCGCTTTCGCTCTTCTTGAATAAGGGTGCGTTGATAGATCCTATTCCCCTTAAACCAATGCCAGGTGCGAGCGCGATAATTATTGCAGGGACTAATTTGAATCATTTCGTACAGGTAGCTTCCTGGCATCCCTTTATAGGAAAAATGCAAAATAACCGTGGAATCATCGACTTCCCAGGCTTTGCCATCAATGCGTTCTGTATCAAACCATAAAGCTTTATCCTGATAAGTTCCAGGAAACTTGTGCTCTTCTTTCTTGCCATCAGACCAAGTGTAGCGATTGGTTTGATAATAGGAAATAGAACTCTTTTTAGGAAACTCACAGGTCAAGTGAGATTCATGCTTATCAAGAATATTTCCTGCTAGATCGACGAGTATATATGTACCTATCCAATCTCCTTCATGGCGGGCAAGGACAGGCATTTCTTCTCGGATGGAAGTCACGATCGCACTCCTTCTATTTACAGTATTTCGTCAATAACTATCTCAGCATCATGAGACCTGTCAATAATTTATCGCTCATTAAACCACCAAGGATCGGCAACGGAATTTGTTTTCACCAAGAAAGCTTTTTTTCGAAGAAATCGCATCAAAGCCGCTGAGCCCATGCGTGAACTCCCTAAACCAGAGTATTTGAAAGAATTTTTTTCTCCCTCATAGATGAGGGCAGTAAGTCCTGCATCATTAATAGAGATAGCACCTGCATTGAGCTGTCTGGCAACTGCTAGCGCTTCTTGTTCTTCTCCGGCAAAGACTGCTGCACTCAGTCCATATGTGGTGTCATTGGCTAAGTTAATAGCTTCTTCTACTGTTGAAAAAGGCATTATGGGCATAATCGGGCCAAAGGTCTCCTCCGTCATCACTTTCATGGAGTGATCTACTTGAGTAAGTACCGTTGGACGACACCACCATCCTCCATCCCTCTCTTCTACTTTGCCGCCGCAGCGTACAACCGCCCCTTTTTCTCTAGCATCTAATAGATGTTCGCTAATAATGGCTGCTTGTCTCTCGGCGATAATTGGGCCGATTTCACCACTTTCAAGGGTCGGGTAGGCTAATTGTAAGCGTTCGGCTTTAGTAACCAGCTTATCTACGAACTTTTCAAAAATAGATTCTGCAACGTAAATGCGTTCAATCGAAAGACACGACTGCCCTGTGTTAACTACAGAGCCCCACAAAATTGCTGATGTTGCTAATTCCAAATTAGCTGAAGACAGAACAATTGCGGGGTCTTTCCCTCCTAATTCCAGAAAAGCAGGAATAAAGCGCTTTGCTGCTGCGGCTGCAACTTTTTGCCCTGTTGCCACACTACCTGTAAAGCAGACTAAATCCACATATTCGATTAAAGCAGCACCCGTATCTCCTCCTCCCTCAATAAAGGTTAATACGTCTCTTAGAGCGGGAACACCATCGATTGCTGTCATCAGCGGTGCAACGAAACGAGAAGCAATCTCACTAGGCTTAACAATAACGGCACAACCTGCCAGCAATGCTGGAACGGTATCAAGAGTAGATAGTAATAGCGGAAAATTCCATGGGCTAATCACCCCAACCAGGGGATAAGGAACGGAGGTTTGCTGTAGGTGAATAAAGGGAATAGCTGTATCTTTTTCAGATTCTTGCAACAGCTCTGGAGCTAACGCACACCAGCGATCGATACTAGAGAGAAACGAATCAATTTCCAGGATCGAAATGGGCAATCTTCCCGTATCCTTTACTAACGCTTCAGTCAGGAGAGCACGCTGAGATAATACGGTTTGCTTCCACTGCTGTAACGCTACGATCCGACCTTCAACACCAATTTGCTGCCAGTGCATTTGTGCTTTACGCAAGCGGCCACATTGTTGTTCCAAGAGATTCAAAGACGGTGGAACAATGACGTAATCAAACTTTCCCGTTCGGGGGTTGCGGACTTCGATTGGTTCAGTGATTAGTTTCAGAGGCATTAAGTCCCCATTTTTCAGTTGTTGGTCAAATGAGCCCCAGATTAGATAAACGATCGATAGTTGCTTGCTGTGTTTGGAGGAAGTGTTTGCGGTCTACTTCTTTGTCCAGCATAGTGTTGGCTGGATAAAAATGCGACTGGCTGTAGCTTTCTGCATAGAGCTCAAAACGCTGGCGAGCAAGTAAATTATTCAACCCTGGTCGACGGCGGTAGCGGCGTAGAGCAGCCAAGTCAATTTCTGCAAATGCTGCCATACTCTCGCCTGTAGCGGTCTCTGCTAAAACGAGTCCGCGATAGTCAATAATTTTAGAGCCACCATCGGCAGAAGCAATGGGGATGGGGATATTGGTAATGCCTGCTGTATTTGCTGAAACTAGGTATCCCATATTTTCCGCTGCACGGGCAATCTTGGCCGCTTCTTTAGGCGAGCGCTCTTTGCCATACACTTCTGAGGTGGAGTGCAAGAAAATTTCTGCACCGCGCATGGCCAGACAGCGTGCGACTTCTGGATACAAAATCTCTTCTGAGGCTAGAGCTGCCAAATTTCCGATTGCCGTCTTGGCAACGGGGAAAACACCCTCTAAGCCGTAGCAGTCCAAATACTGAGCCCAGACATCATGAGGGGTTGGGGCAAACATAGAATTTAATCGTCGATAGCGCAACACAACCGAGCCACTAGGGTCGATGACGAAGCAGGTTTGAAAGTACAATCCTGGAAAGTTAGGGTCGAGTTCGTAGGCGTTGCCGGCTAGAAAGATACTGTGTTTTTGGGCAATTTTGCCGAGTGATTCATACTCAGTACCCGCCATTTCCAAACAAGCTTTTTCCGCCCAGCCAGTTAGTGATTCGCCTAGGGGAAAGCCCGTAAGGAAATATTCTGGCAGTACGATTAAGCGGCAGTCAGAGCCAATAAAAGCAATACTGGCAGCAATTTGTTGGGCCAAGCGGTCGATCGTTTTTTGCATCCAAGAACGGGCTTCGGCGCGATCGCGGGCCTGATTTACGGCATTACAGGTTACCTGGAGTGCTAAGGCCCGGAATGAGTCGATGGTATTAGCTTCCATAGCGTTCACGGGGAGAACTCAGTATGCTTACCTTATGATAAATCTGATTACCGAACGAGAAAGCACTTTTTACCCATTTATCTTATGACCCAGCAACGATTGACTTCGATTGAAGGTATCTACGAGGTATGTATTGGCGTTCAAGAACCAATCTCTGCCATTCAATATTGGGAGCAATTTGGCTATCGCATTGATCGCGTGGGTGAATTATCATCCTCCTCAGCCAAGCAATTATATGGGGTAAATTCTTCTTTACGCTCGATTCGCCTCGCTCACCAAAATGCAGATCATGGTTTGATCCGTTTGATGGTTTGGCAAAACCCGACAAATGAGGGTTTGGGGATGGGATCGATGAAAGTTAAGGGCAATCGCTGGGCAACAACCCTAACTGCAGATATGTTGAATATTTTAAATCATGTTGAAGAGGCTGCTAAAGCGGGATTGTCTATTAAATATACAAATCCACACTGGGAAATTATCTACAACAAGGAGCGGAAAAGCCGTCCTTTCATCGAGCCAGCTATTGGGGTCCGAGAAATGTTGGTACTGCAACCCTTGGCGAGACAAGTTCTATTTCAACGGTTTGGCTATACACTGCCCTATTATGGACAAATCGACGAAAACGCATCTTTTAAAACTAGCCAATTTACGCACATGGGCCTGGTAATTCAGGATGATAGTAAAGAAATGCTCAAGTTTTATGAAGAAGTTTTGGGCTTACTGCGGGTGCGAGACGATGTTGAAACTAGCTATGAATCCTCACTAGCAGGTCGAGAAATTTTCGATCTAAAACCTGGTGAAAAGTTTTTCGTTACTGCCTTTGATAATCCGCAATCATCACAAACAGAACTGTTTTCAGCACGTTCTGGCAGACTCTACATCATCAAATTTCCCGATTCTCTAAAGCTAGAATCGCAGTTTGAACAGGCGCAACCTGGCTGCTTAGGAATGTGTTTGTATACCTACCGCGTGCAAGGACTTGAAGTATATTGTAAGCGCATTAAAGCAACTCAGGCGAAAAATATTACTGATATAGTCAGCAATGAGTTTGGGGAAAAGAGTTTTTCCTTTATTGCACCAGATGGTTATTTTTGGACTTTAGTCGCATAAAGTCAAAAGCGTAGATTGAACGCACTATCTTGCAAACTCTTGATCTCTTATCTTCCGAAAGACGCATCTTCTTCTGCTATGGGAAGGGGGAAAGTCTCCCCAGCTAAATAAGCATCAAAGTGCTTTTGAAAATACACCCATGAGGTAATATCTTCTCCCTCTAATAAAGCTAGGGGAGCATTTTTATATAGAGGCACGCGAGTATTAATTTCATCCTGAAGCAGCTGTGGTAATTCAGTAACCCCGCTGACTTTAGATCCATAGGCGCTGTAAATTAGTTGACCAGGGCGATCGCCCATTTTCATCCAAGGAACCCAGGGACCAATCCGATCCCAGCAAAGCTTTAATTTAGAAACCGAGATAATTTCAGGATTCAACAGTTCTTCAGTCGGAACTGTTATTTTAAACAACTCAGCTGCCTGATAATTTGGATTTGAACTGTACTCAGCAAATTTTGGCTCTGTGGCAAGAGGATTAGGGTAATTAGAAAATATATCGAACACAAAAGTTGTATTGTCTTCATCCACATATGCGGGAAACTTGCCCTTAAAGCAGCCCTGCACGGGATTATTAGCAATGTGCATCACCGTTAGTGACTCTCCCGTCCATGGATTCTCCCACTTCCGCAAAATTTCCCCCGTTTCTGGGTGAAGGTAGTAAGTCAATTCTCTAGAGGTAAAATCCCAACTACCTTCTTCTGTGGGAATACACCGGCTAACACTCACACCTACCATCTTAAAAAGGCGATTTCTCTTTTCACCTGGGACAAAAGCATAAATTGAACCTGTCCAGGTCAGGAAGCTGGATTGGTTTTGATCGAGGGATGAGCGTGTTTTTACCCATTGTTGTGCATCCAAGTCTTGAATTTTGGCAACCATTGATAGATAAATTCCTTAGTATCTAAATAACTTTATCGGTTAGCCCGACGGGGTGACAAGTCAGGTCAAAAAGTTTATGCAATTATCGGACGCAACAAAACCCACGCAGAATCTCTAGAGCACAGAACTACCCCTCAGTCCTTCGAGATAGCCTCCAAGGGAGCTATCTCGAAGGACTGAGGAGTTGAGCTAAGGGGCTTCTAGGAAGTTAGGCAAGGGAGCCCCACCTTTCTTACCTACCACAGGAATCTCGATCAGCTGATCAGTTGCTTGGCCCGTTCCATCATTGGTCACCGAGGATGGATCTCCAGGATGTCCAGCAGGAATGAATAACTGTGGGTGATCGAAGGGTTCTCTTTGATAGCGAACGCGCTCATCGGTCAAACTTACAAGGAATGCAACTAGCGCATCTTTGTCGTCTTCGGTGAGTTCTAGGTTTTTGATATCCGCATCTAGATTGTTGATGTTTTGCTCGTGGAAATCGCCCCCGCGATTATAGAATTCAACCACCTGGCGCAAAGTAAGTTTGCCTCCATTGTGAAAATAGGGGGCCGTCAGCTCGATATTGCGCAGACCAGGGACCTTGAAAGCGCCATCCACAGACACTCTTTCCGAGGAGCTAAAGGGCCCTGAAGGGATATTCTCACCCGAACGAGCCTTGATAATCGGAGGTGAAAAGGTACCTTCAGCAATTTTCTTTTGCCAGTATCTGGAGAAAGACAGCGGATTGCCAAAGGGGTCCTGGCCGCCTACGCCAAGGTCATCTTCCGTTGGCCTGACCCCGATGTTATAGAAGCCGTTATCGTAAACGGCAATGCCACGGTCACCCATAATCATGCGTTCGATTTTCTCGTTTTCCACGTTTTTAACCGAAGCATTCGTAAACTCTCCACCCCCGTGGCAATTGAGACATTTGGCTTTCCCGGCAAAGAGGTCTTTGCCTTTGAGTTGCTGGGCCGTCAGAGCATTACTATTTCCCTTCTTCCCTTTACCCTCCTGACTGTCCATGTACTGGTCGAAAGGCGAATCATCGGAAACTAAGGTCGCCTCATAGGCCTGAATAGCCAGTCCCATGAAGAGAGAGAAGTTATAGTCCATCAGGGTGAACTGGTCTCCAGTTAACTGACCAGCATCGGTTACCCCATCGATGTCTTTCTTCTTTCCTACACTACTGACAAAGGTCTTGTTTCCACTAGCATCGACATTGATCAAGGTGTCAGATTTCCACCACTCATCTTTGAAGGCTTTCTTAACCAGATCCGCATAGTTTGCTTTGAGGCCTGGAGTAGGATACTGACTGGTGGAGCCCAAAACACTGTCATCTTTAGCAACCAGCTGTTTTCCGAGAGGCACCAATAAACGCAGCTTTTTAGCTTTCTTTTTAGGGGTTCCTGCTCCTCCAGGATTCACCTTTTGACCTACATCGGGGAAAGTACGCCCCGTTCCTGATTCTTCAACAGCACTAAGGGGTGGCCCTACGGCTTGTGAAGCCAGAGATGAATTGTTGATGCGAACTCTGACCGCTTCTAATTGTCCCTTCTTCGCTTCTTTGAGAACCATAGCGTTAGGGTCTCGATCGCCAAAGGGATTTACGCCATTAAATTCGTTTTGAGCGCGCCCATCCCAGAAGTTTCGATAGTTAAACACGGCATTGATTACATTCGGTGCCTGACGTCCCGTTACTTGGCGAACATTCGTACCATTGATGTTGAAAATGGGATCCTGGACGACAGTGGTGTCATCCTTGGCACTTCCAGGGATAATATCATTGAATTTAGTAGTAAAAACTCCATGGGAACCTGTTACATCGTTACTATCCGCTAGAACCGCAGAAGAGCGATTATTGGGGTCTGATAGTTTGTGAAAGGGATAGTCGGCCTCTGTTAACTGATAGTTGAGCCCTTTGTCTACGGTATCATCAGGGCCTGGATGTAGCTGGTGCTTGGAACGACTATCGGTTCCAGCATGGAAGTGACAGGAAGCACAGGACATAGTTCCATCACTGCCAACCTGCATATCCCAAAATAAGGCCTTTCCCAAAGCAATTGCATTCTTCTCATCTTTTATGAAATCCTTGAGGTTTTCAGGCTGAGGGATTGAGACTGTTTTGAGGGAAGCTAGCGGCTGAGAAGGAGCGGCGGCTCCTGGGTCTATCTGCGCCGAAACATAGCGTCCGATGAACGTTGCTCCTGCCAATATGGTGACAATAATCGCGCCCCGTCTTACTGCTTTTGAAAACTCGGCGTTCTCCTGAATTTCTCCCGACGAACTATCTACAAATCGATTTTGGAATTGCCAATTTTTCGGCCACTTGAATGCCATCTAATAATTCTCCAAACTATTTCTATGAATGAGAATCTTGTTCCCTATGTTTATGCCCTAGGAAACAGTTAATTGCACAAATTAATTGCTAAGCCTGAATACTTCTGATTTTGAGATTTATCTGTTCAAATTTATAAAGTGCGCTCCTAATGCTTAGATTTTGAGCGTAATATACTACGGATATAATCTGTGCATCTATCAGTATTTGCACGCAAAGCTAGTGTACCTTTTTTGTCTTTTTCTCATCATTCTTAATGATGTTTGGCAGCTTAGATACGCATGAAGGAGTAAATGGTATCAAGGTTAACAGAACAACAGCTCAAGCCCCCCTAGGTGCAATATTTTCATTAAGTCAATGATGGGAAATCGCTAAATATCTTAACTACTTCTCTGGAGGTTACATAGACTTTTTGAGAAGATTAAAGGTACTAACTAGGACTCTTTTCATAACCAGAATTTAACCTGTTTATCTATGAGTCAACTGCGCAACAGCCATAGAAGAATTCGAGCTGCGAGAAACAGAATGGGCATAGATAGCTAACTGGGACCGATTCCGGAAATTTAGGCGGCTCAGAAGATGGGTGACATGGGTTTTAACGGTTCCTTCTGAAATATAGAGCTGCTGGGCGATATCTCGATTAGTAGAACCATCAGCAATGAGATGCAGTACATCGTGTTCTCGTGGAGTCAGTTGCACTAAGTTTTTCGAAATGTTCCCTGGGCTACTGGTATGAGAGTCTTGGACATTGGCGATCAATTTTTCCATCAGCCCTGGGCCTAACTGCGTGTAGCCACTGTGAACCAATCGAATCGCCTGGGCCAACTCTTCCGAGGGCATGTCTTTGAGCAAATAGCCTTTGGCTCCTGCGCGCATAACTTTGGTGAGGGATTGGTCATCATCAAAGGTGCTCAAGATCAATACCTTAGTCTCTGGAAACTGTTGGCAAATGAACTGAGTGGCTACGCTACCGTCCATCACGGGCATTCGCATATCCATCAACACTACATCGGGTTGTAAAATTGCTACTTGCTCAAGGGCTACTTCGCCGTTAGGGGCACTCCCTACTACTGTTAAATCGGCTTCTAGCTCTAGCAGGGCCTTTAGTCCATGTAGAATCAGACTTTGGTCGTCTACTAAGAGAAGACGAATCATGAGAGAACCTCCTATATGGGCATTTCAACATTTCATTTCCTCAAAATAGATAGCCAAATCTAAGATTGAGGTCAGGCAATCGCGAGTTGTGTTCTAGATACGCTGCAGGAGACTACATCGATCACTCCAAGAAATAAGCGCTTTATCCGAAATATCTAGCCAAGCAATGTGTTGCTGGCTTAGAGCTTCATAGGACAGAAAAAAAGATGACGAAACAGCTTTGGACGCGACGGAATTTTGGACGTGTAGCCATGGGCGCTTCCTTAGGTCCTTATATTTGGGCACAGGGAGCTTTGGCCCAAAACAAACTGGAGAAACAAGACTTAACCATCGGATTTATTCCGATGACAGACTGTGCCCCTCTGGTCATTGCCTCTCTCAAAGGCTTTTTTAAAAACAACGGCCTCAATGTTCAGTTATCGAAGGAACCCGGCTGGGCGGCCACGCGCGATGGGGTTATTCAAGGCCGTTTAGATGCTACCCATGCTTTAGCCGGAATGCCGCTTAGTGTTCAACTGGGTTTGGAAGGAACGGCCCCTGCCCCTATGGTGACAGCGGTTTGCCTCAGTCTCAATGGCAATGCCATCACCTTTTCCAAGCGATTGAGTCAGGCAGGCGTTACAACCGGCCCCGCTCTTAAGCAATATCTGAAGACAGGCAAGACCCTAACCGGTTCTATGGTCTTTGCCTCTTCTATGTACAACTACACGCTCCGCTATTGGCTGGCCCATCACGGCATCAATCCAGATAAAGATCTGCGTCTAATTACGCTACTCCCAGCGCAGCAGTTTACGAACTTACAAGCGGGCAACTTAGATTTCTTCTGTGTCACAGAGCCCTGGAATCAGCGAGCCGTTTACGAAAAGATTGGTTTTACCGTGATCGCAGACCGGGATATTTGGACAGGGCATAGTGAAAAAGTGCTTGCGGTAATGGAACCTTGGGCTAAGGCCTACCCTAATACCCATAGGGCTTTGGTTCAGTCACTCATCCAAGCCTGCCAGTACTGTGATGACCCCAAAAACCGTCTGGAGGTGGCCGAGCTGATTGCTGCCAAGCCCTATCTCAATGCCAAGCCAGAGTACGTGGGTCCTGCCTTGCTGGGGAAATATGACTATGGCGGCTTCGATAGCAGCGGCAACCTCACTAAGAACGTTAAAACGATGGAAGATTTTTTTGTTTTCTACCGCAACGCAGCCACGCCCTATCTAACGGGAAACAATACGGCGACCTATCCTTGGAAATCTCATGGCATGTGGATTTTGACCCAGATGGCTCGTTGGGGTCAAATTCCTGAGATCCCCAAAGATGCCGAACAATTGCTCCAACGGGTTTACCGCACCGATGTTTATCGCTCAGCCGCCACAGAGATGGGGATCAATTCTCCTAAGGAAGAGTACAAAATCGAACGCGGATTCATAGACAAACGCCCTTTTGATCCGAGTAATCCCTTGGCCTACCTCAGGAGTTTTGACATCGCCACGAAGGGTTAAAGTTTAGCTTTCTGGGGCTTCTGCTTCTGCCTCTTCTGGAGTAACTGGAGCTTCTTCTGCCGCGACTTCAGTCTCTTCAACTTTCTCAGCTTCTTCAGTTTTCTCGACCTCAAGCTCTGGCTGAACGGTGACTTCAGCTTTAGGCGCTTCAGCCGCAGGACCAGACCCTGGTGTTCCAGGATTCAAAGGACTCAAGCCAAGTTCAGTCATCAAACTGCGAACCGTATTGCTCGCTTCTAATCCCTGCGCTTTGTAGAGCGTAAAGCAGCGCTGCAAAAACATTATGGCTTCGCGTTTATTAGACCAGCGCTCATCTCCCTCTTTCTTGGAGTAAAAGCTCTTGTATTCTTCTAACACAGCATCAGAACGAGTATCTCGGGCCACCAGCTTATACTCGCCTTTACCCTTTTGCTTAGAGACGCTGACAGGCACCAGAGAAATTTGATAGCGGGGGATGATAACTGTCATGATTCAACCTAAATGAGTACACGGTTTACCAAAGAACACAGGGCACCTCAAAAACTGAACTCAAATCTAGTTCTCAAAGGGGCTATAGACTCTTCTCCATCAATGTTAGGGCATTGAGCGCAGAATAACTAACGCCTGCAGTCCCTTCGCCAGGATAAGTACTATCTCCCACCAGCCAAAGGTTGGGGTAGGGCGTTCGATTCGAAAAGGAGAACGGTCCAAATTGAGCGGGTCGCTGGCCCAAACCGCCTACTCCACCTAGAGGCCGCGCTGTAAATTGATGAAAAGTGCGGGGAGTTGCCGACTCCACATGGAGGATATATTCGCGCAAATTGGGGAAGAAACCAGCCAAACGGTCTATCGCTCCTTCGGTATAGCGTTTCTTCATTCCTTCATACTCTTCCTTCTGCATTTGCCACCAGGCTTTGGTGTCGGTGAAAGAAGAAGCAATAATCGTGGCTTTACCCTCTGGAGCCCTTCCATCGCCTGGTTTAGAGACAGAAACGAACAGAGAATTGTTTTCGCCAATCGGGCCATCAAAGTCATACAAGAACTGAAGATGGGGAGGACAATCTTCAGGAATCGCCGCTCGGTCAACGCCTAGATAAAGGACAAAAGCACCGGAAGGATCGGGCAGTTTATCTAAGCGGGCTAGCTGGCGGAAGGGTCTCTCGTCACCTTCTCCATCCAGCATTTGGCTCAGGGCATCAGGGGTGACATTGGCAAAAATTTGGTCAGCCCGCACCTGCCAAACTTGTTCTTTGCGCTTGTCAAACACCTGAACGCCAACGATCTTCCCATTCTCTCGAAGAATGAGCTGAACCTGTTGCTGAACCAATAACCTGCCACCGTACTTAGTCAGCCCTTCCAGCAAACGGTCGGACAATATCTGCATACTGCCTTGCAGGTGATAAAGACCTTGGGGTTCTGTAGAAAGTCCTAACGCCACTGCCGCATAGAGCACAGCGGTTTCGTCTGCTCCTACTTGGGAGTAAAGCTTGAGCTGCATATCCAGAAAGCGACGCAGCTTCTTATTGTTCTGGAGGTCGTAGTCTTTAAGCACATCTTCTACGGTTCGCCAGGTATAAGGAATCGTACTCAAAGTTTCTGGACGAAGCTTGGTACCCAGCGTCAGCAAGTCTTTAAAATCTGTAGGCGGCAAAATTGGGTCACGACTGTTGAAACGCCAACTGATTTCAAAAAGTTCATCCATCTTTTCCCAGAAGGGTTCACTTCCAGGAAATTGTTGACTCCGCTCCTGTTTCCACTGAGCAGGATTTCGCCATACGGAGATTGGTTCCGATTCGTTCGGTAAATAAACGGCACAGGCAGGATCACAGGGTGTACTTTCGGGTACGCTAACGCCCAATTCTTCAAAAATCTTGTAATGAACCCCGCCCGGTTCCAAACCAGCTACCTGGGTTGCGCCCACATCAAAAGTAAAACCTCGGCGTCTAAAGGTCGAGGCACAGCCGCCCGCAATCGTGGCCTGTTCTAGGACAAAAACATCAAATCCCCGCTTGGCCAGCAAAGCCCCTGCCGTTAAACCACCGATGCCCGCTCCAATGACCACCGCTTGTTGATTGCGTATTCCCATACGTCTATCGTGCCGTAAGTTGGCACAGAGTGTACTTATACCTGCGTTTTATCTTGCTGCTAACGACCTGGTTTCTAAATCTCTGGGATACTGCCAGGAAGTATCTATTAGATTGTGGTTCAGTGCAGTGATGGATGAGACGGATCAGCTTTTAAAAGCTGATAACATTGGTCTGCTGTCTCCTGAACGTTCTTGGGCAAGTCGTCATAGCACTTCCAAAATCTTCGGGTTGTGTAGTGCATCAGATTTCTCGACAATGCCCCGCTTTGAACTCAGCGATCGCTTCTTCCGCCAAAGCATCCAGTTTGCCGTCTGCAACGACTTGTTACATTTTTTATACTTCTCGCCCCCAAATCAGCTCCTGCGGAACATAGTTATTTAGTGCAGCCCTGCGCTCACCAGCCGCATGAAGCCATGAGGAAAACCAGACCAACCACGCTAAAAGAGTATTGCTACCAAATTCATTAACTTGATAACCCGAGCCAAGGATTGCGTTAATATTCCCTCCTACTGAGGCCAACAATTCTGCACGATGTGCGCTATCCACCTGCCCTAATTTGCTTAGTTCATAATAGTGACCTGATCGCACCAATGTCGATCCAGGGACTATTATAAAATCCGGTTGATATTCACGAGGAATATTTGCAAGTTCAGATTCAATGTGTGTTTTTATTATTTCAGGCTTTGGCCCCTCAAATGACCAAAGCACAAACAATGACTCTTTGATATTTTGGCGCCCAAAATCCGAGGCATACTCTCGTGCTAAAGATTTAAATTTAATACACTTTTCCAGAGAGTCACGAAGAGTTGTTGGTGTAAGCTGAGTTTTTACTTCTATAAGAGAATATACGGATTCTACTAACCATATTTTTTCACTGTCGCTCCCAAAAAGCGGGGCGTTTGACATTTTGTCAGCAATAATAATATCTGCCTGATTAGAAAATTCTCCGCTTTTTGAAAGTATAAGCCCAGAACTTACTTCGTATTTACTTGGTAAATATGTTGATAAAGATGAAGCTACCATTCCTTCTCGGTTAGCACCAGCGGATGGCTTGTGTGTTGCGAAATAGTCACGAATGCTTTGAGATTTACGCTCAAGCTCACTACTAATATCTTCAAAATATTTGTTGAGCATTTATTCTTACTCGATTTAATGTAACTTGTTATTGTACAGAAACTTTCCGTATATTCCCTGGGAATCAGGATGTTATCCAGAAAAATATCGGCTGAAATCCTGATCTGACGTTGAATATTTCTGGATATCACACTGATTTAGAATGATATCCAGAAATATTCTGAATATCGCCCCATATCGGGGCATTATCTGGAAATGAAACTATGACTATAGAATAAAGCTTCCCCGTAAGAAGCTGCTAGATCAAGGAAGACATGTAACCCGAGTCAAGTACTACTCCTAAAAGACCGACAAAGAGCTACGTGAATTGGATATTGCTCAGGCCTCATTGAATTACGGTAAGACTTATAATTCGCTAAATATTAACTTGGTTAGCCACGGGCTTTACAAATTTTTATTATGGCTAGAATCACACTCTATAGACTAACTAAAGTGTCATAGGCAATCTTATGACACTTTAGTTAGTCTATAGATAATCTAAAATTGCTGTCCCAAATGAAGAATCGAGCAAGCTGACAGCCTGGATTTGAGCGGACATAGGGCAAATATAGCGTTTTTCGTCGTTTCGATCCAACGATTGGTTATGTCGCCGCGCTCACCTGCTAATCCAGACTCTATTGAGCAACGATATCGCCATAGGTTACTCTCTAAATTGCACCGATTGCCTGAATTGCAAGTGCCAGAAATTGCTCCGCACGGTCAATCTGTTCTGCGGCTTGGTCGGTTGTTATGGCATTCAGTTGTCCGTAGTCGCTAGTGGTTCGGAGTTCCTGTGCCTCAATCAGGAATCGGTGAAAGTCTGGGGGGACTCGTTGAGGCTTGGCAAATTCTCGCCCGAAGGCAGCGATGACGGCTGAATGTTTGGAAAATGAGAGCTCTTCGCCTTCTAGAAATGCTTCTGCAATGTAGAACATGGTGTAGTAGGCGCGAGATGTGGCGTAGTCTGGATAGCTGTTGGTGAGCAGGAGTTTCGCGGCGGCTAAACTTTGTTGGGCTTTGAGGAGAAGTTCCCTTTGTTCAGAAGTTATAGGAGGACTCCTTCTTTGCGGATGTTGCGCATCAGGGAGCCAGCGCGAGTTTGGTAGTGGGTTTCGTCCATGAATAGACAGCTAATGACCACATCATAGTGAAGGGAGAGCGCAGCGATCGCTTTGCCTGTCCGTTTTATTTCTTCACCGGGATTGACGGGAGACCTCAGTACCACCAGCACATCAATGTCTGACCCCGGTTCAGCATCACCACGGGCTTGGGAACCAAAGAGGGTGAGGTGAAGGAGGCGATCGCCGTAGAGTTCGGTAAGGTTTTGTTTTAAACGGGTCAGGATAGATTTGAGTGTGACGTTCATGGCCGGGAGAGATCGCAAATCCTGTGTCTATAATATCCAAACCGCTTGCCTCCTTTCCAGGCTTAGCGGTTCTACCCGGCCACGGGTAGCGGTTTGCTAACAAATTTAGAGTAGCTCCAAGTACTATCCCAACCAAAGAATCGCAGCAAAACGGCTCAAATCAGCGGCGTCCGTAACCTTAGTAACCTAACATTCCGAATCTCCCAGGCGTTAGGCTAGAGATATCGTGTGGTTTACTCCTATGACCCTAGACCTGCAAAGCCTTATTCAAAAACACCGTCATCAAGCGGATTTCATCCAGATTCGCTTAGAACAGTCGGAAGGGACCGATATTGTTCTGCGTGGAGAAATCCTCGATACCCTCAGCCAGTCTTTGTCCGTGGGCGGAAATGTGCGGGTTTGCCACAAAGGAGCTTGGGGATTTGCCAGCTTTAATCGTCTGGACAAGCTAGAGGAACTTCTGCTGGAAGCGATTAGCAGCGCTCGGTTAACGGGAACGGATCTGACAGAACTGGCTGAAGTAGATCCGATTGTAGACCGGGTGGCCTTGGCTCTGAAGGGGGCTGATCCTCGCAGCATTCCTCTGGCGCGCAAGAAATCTTTGGTCCATCGCTACAATGAACTTCTGCGGCACCATGACCCCCGCATTACTTCAACGGTGGTGCGCTATGGCGATACCTATCAACAGGTGACCATCGCCACTTCTGAGGGAACGTTTATTGAGCAGGAATGGGTAGATTTGGAAATGCGGTTTTCGGCCACGGCCCGCGATGGAGAAACGGTGCAGACAGGCCGAGAAACCCATGGTTCTCGTCAAGGCTATGAAGACCTGGAAGGATTGGATGAACGGGTGAAAGGTGCCGCCGAACGGGCGGTGACGGCGCTATCACTATCCCCTGCAGTAGGGGGAGATTACACGATCGTGATTGACCCGATTCTCTCCGGCCTATTTGTCCATGAAGCTTTTGGCCATCTTTCTGAGGCGGATATCGCCTATGAAAATCCTGACCTGCTGGAAGTGATGACTCTGGGCCGCCGATTTGGACCCAAAGAGCTGAACATTAAAGATGGAGCTTTACCCACTGGACATCGGGGCTCCTATGTCTACGATGACGAGGGCGTTCCTGCCACAACGACGACCTTGATCCATGAGGGCGAACTGGTAGGCAGACTGCACTCCCGTGAGACAGCGGGTAAGCTCGGCGAAAAACCGACGGGCAATGCTCGAGCTCTGGATTATCACCACACCCCGATTGTGCGGATGACCAATACCTGGATTGAACGAGGCGATAGTTCTGTAGATTCCCTGTTAAGTGATCTGAAAGAGGGGCTTTACTGCCGCAATTGGCTCGGTGGTATGACCAATGGCGAGATGTTTACCTTCGCCGCTGGAGAAGCCTGGATGGTCCGCAACGGGAAACTTTGTGAACAGGTGCGGGATGTAAATCTATCGGGCAACGTCTTCCAAACTCTGTCAGACATCGAAGGTATCGGCAACGATTTCTACTGGGATGAATCGGGCGGTTGCGGTAAAGGTGGACAAAATGGACTTGCCGTAGGCTGTGCTGGTCCGAGTCTACGTATCCGCAATGTCTTGGTGGGCGGCAGTTAGCTCCGTAAGTGCTTAACTTATATTCGTAGCAATTCAACGAAAGCGACGGACTATGACGCTCTATCTCCAAACTAATCATCTAGAAGCTATCCGTAAGCACGGAGAACAGACCTATCCCAGAGAATGCTGTGGGCTGCTTCTAGGGACATTCAAGGGTGACGATAAAACGGTTCATGAGCTGTGGCGGGTGGACAACAGCTGGGATGGAGGGCTAGAGGTTGCCGTTAAAGAAAGTATTGGTGCCGATGCTCAGGGCTCAGAGCGAAGATTTTTAATTAGCCCCCAGGACTATCTAGACGGCCAGAAGTACGCGCGCGATAAGAATCTCGATATCATTGGCAACTATCATTCCCATCCAGACCATCCGGCCCGTCCTTCTCAATTTGATGTGGATACGGCTACTTTTTCTGGATATTCCCACATCATTGTAGCTATTGAAAAAGGAGCATCTAAAGACCTGACCTGCTGGCTTTTCAATGATGACCGGGCTTTTGAACCTGAAACCCTGCAAACGCTTACCTAGATCCGAAAGCCTTTTTGCAGTGGATTGATAAAACGTACGCCTTCAATTACGGCCCCAATGTTGAAGTCTTCGCTGTATATTTCTGAGATTTGGTTTAGCCGAGCCGTAGCCCATATCTGAGCATCCCAAAATCCAAAGCTATGGATTTCAACGCCTCGCAGTGCTTCGAGGGTAATGAGTCGGGTCACATCGAGCACTTCACAGACTGCCAAATAATTGCGTATGGAGGCTATAGCCTCGGCAGGACTGAGGATAGGACGCCGAGAGCGAGTCGTGGCTGCAAAGAACTCGCCGAGCACTTGCGTACTAATCACCGCGCGGGTGGTGCGAACCAGCTTATTCACCGTCTCAATGGCTCGGTCCTGTTTTGCCGTATCTAAGGGGTCATATAAGTAAACGAGTATATTCGTGTCGAGCAGAACCCTACCACTCATAGAGATCTTCCCTCTTCCAATCCCGTCCTCCGGGCAGGGCTACCCGCTTTTTAGTCCGCTCAATGAATGCTTTTTCTTCTTCCCAGGCGTCGAGGCTGGTTTTGGGAGACACCGTGTAGGCGATGTGTTGGTCAATCGCTTGGCGAATGATTTCAGCCTCGCTAATCCCTGTTTTCTGGGCTATTTCTTTGAGTAGTAGCTCTTGACGAGGCTCGATATAAACTTGCTTGCGGACTTTACTCACGATGGATTTTGCTGAAAAGCGATGTATACATTATGTCATACATCATCTTGAAAGCTTTATGCTGGAACGAAACTAGAACCAAAAGAAATCATCGGAGATTGGGTGTGGACAACATACCGATTAAGCGTCTAAACCAAGAGTTATTGGACACGACTTCCCAGAAAGCCCTGAACAGTCCTCGCTTGCGCCAGAACTATGACTTCCACGCACTGTCAGAAAGAGTCCAGCGATTTATCAATGCATTGCAGCCGGGCACCTATGTTCGTCCTCATCGCCATCTACGGGTTCCAGGCGTAAATGGTTTTGAGTTCTTTTTGGTACTGCAGGGTGCTTTAGGTATGCTCATCCTCGATGAACAAGGACAGGTGATCCATACCGAACGTATTGAAGCCCAAGGCCCGACCCGTGGCGTTGAATTGGCAGAGGGCAATTTTCACACGTTGGTCGCTCTGGAGCCCAACACTGTGATGCTGGAACTCAAAGAAGGTCCGTACGAACCAATGACCGACAAAGAATTTATGCAGTCTTTCCCTAAAGAAGGAACGGCCGAAGCCCAGCAGTGGGTATCGAAATGGGAAAGTCATTTTGAGTCTTAACTGTATAAGTTAGGCAGTATTGATAACTTTTGAATATCGCCTTGCACTTCTATCGGAACTAGTTGAAATTGCAGGTAATATATAGTGGAACCCCTGCTTTTGTTATAAAGGCATTCTATGTTGACCCGGCTGAAAGTTTCTGGTTTTAAGAATCTTGTTGATGTAGATGTTCGCTTTGGACCATTCACCTGTATTGCTGGTGTTAATGGTGTAGGTAAATCCAATCTGTTTGATGCAATAAGATTCTTGAGTGCACTGGCTGATCTGCCCCTAATTGAAGCTGCTCTGTCTGTTAGAAATGAGGGAGGAAAGACAGGAGATGTGCGTAGTCTATTTCATCGTGTTGGTGCAGAATATTCAAATGAAATGTCTTTTGAAGCAGAAATGATTGTGCCAATTCAGGGTGTGGATGACTTAGGCCAGACGGCGAAAGCGAGCATTACTTTTCTGCGTTATTCTGTTACATTGGCTTACCGATCTGATGACAGCCTTCGTTCTCTTGGCTCACTAGAGATTATCAAAGAAGAGTTGCTCCATATTAACCGAAGAGATGCGAATGAACATTTACTGTTTCCTCATATAGCGAAAACTTGGCGCAACTCTGTGCTGAAGGGGAAACGGACATCAGAGTTTATTTCAACTGAAATTGATGGTACGTCTCGTATTATCAAATTGCACCAAGATGGTGGCAGCAGTGGCAGACCATTATCCCGCTCAGCAGTTAATCTTCCCCGAACTGTTTTGTCTGTAACGAATGCGGCTGAAAGTCCAACAGCCCTGTTAGCAAGGCGAGAGATGCAATCTTGGCGTCTACTTCAGTTAGAGCCTTCAGCATTACGTCAGCCAGATGAATTTACTGCTCCTACCAAATTAGAACCAGATGGATCTCATTTAGCTTCAACACTTTATCATCTTGCACGATCTAGTCAACATAAAAATCAGCAATCTAAAGATGACGTAGATGAACAAGTTTATGCTCAAGTTGCTAATCGTCTAGCAGACTTGATTGATGATGTAGATAAGGTATGGATTGACCGTGATGACCGACGTGAACTTCTAACGTTAATGGTTACTGGTCGCGATGGTACATCTCATCCAGCACGAGCCCTTTCGGATGGAACAATGCGTTTTTTGGCATTGGCTGTACTTGAACTTGATCCTGAAGCTCAGGGACTTATATGCTTAGAGGAACCAGAAAATGGAATTCATCCAGAACGTATCCCTAAGATCCTTCAGCTGCTTCAAGATATAGCTACTGATACTGATGAAGAGATTAGTTCAGAGAATCCACTTCGTCAAGTAATTATCAATACTCACTCTCCAGCGGTTGTACAGCAAGTTCCCGAAGATAGTCTACTAGTGGCTGAATCAAGAGAAACAATACGCTCTAATCAACGATTTAAGCGAGTGTGCTTTAGTAGCTTGCCCAATACTTGGCGTAGTAATAAAAGTCCAGGAACTGAAAAGGTGAATATTATTTCTAAAGGTCAACTTCTTGCTTATTTAAATCCAGTTCCTTCAGAAAAGATGGATTTTGTCACTAATGGACATCATAAACATACGCGCTATACACAGCATAAAAAACGTCGCGTGAGAGATAGGGAAGATCTACAACCTCTTATCCCAGGGTTTCCTGGCGAATTATGATAGAAGAACTGCGCTATACATTGCTCGCTGACGGTAGTTCGGACCAAGCTCTTCTCCCAATCCTAACGTGGCTCTTGGAATTTCATCTTCCTGACTGCGCAATCCAGCCACAATGGGCAGATCTTCAACGGTTACCCAGATCACTTAAGGATACGTTCCCAAAGCGAATTGAACAGAGTATAGACCTATATCCATGTGAGCTTTTATTTGTACATCGTGATGCAGAGAGAGAACCATACCAAAAACGTGTGGAAGAAATCTATAGTGCGATACTGGGAGTGAATAAACTAGTTCTTGCTCCATTTATCTGTGTTATACCAATTCGCATGACGGAGGTATGGTTGCTGTTTGATGAAGTAGCAATACGTAAAGCAGCCTCAAATCCAAGTGGGCGAAAACCACTACAGTTTCCTGATATAAAACGACTCGAAGATGAACCTGACCCCAAAGAACTTCTCTATAAATTTTTGCGTGAGGCCAGTGACCTCTCCCAGAGAAGGTTGAAACAATTTTCTGCTAGTGGACGGGTGTACCGGGTCGCAGAACTCATTGACGATTTTTCTCCTCTTCGTATGTTGTCTGCATTTAAAGCATTAGAAGGTGAAGTCAAGCAAGTTATTCAGAAACAGAATTGGAGTTAGAAATAGGCTTTTCCTCAGCATCTGCTCAGCTCAAGATTTTCGAGCGTAACTTCTACAGCCTATTTCGGAGAATTGCTGTACTAAATTCGAGTGAATGCTCAATTTATGGGAATGCTGTAATGCACTCATCTAGGCCGAGGCCCTCATCCAGGTCAAGGTTGTGGTGAAGTGAATCATCAACATGGCTACAACCTGAGTGCTGTCTACGTTCCTGAAACCACGCTCAGGGGGCATGAACATTTGGATGTTCTCTCCGACGCCTCCCTGACTGGTGAGGAGTGTTTTACGGCCTTCTAAGTCGCCATTGTCGAAATAGAGCGTGAAGAGCTTATCGGTTTTGCCTAAGTCCCAGCAAACGGTCAGCGCGTCGTCTTTAAAAGTGAACTGGGCGTCCGTCACCCCCTGAGCGGTCATACGCTCGGTTAGCATCGGGATAATTTCTTTCTGTACTCGTTCTCCCAGAGGCAAAACGGGAGGGGCTTCTTTAGGTTTTGCCGCAGCGGGGGCTGCTGTTTCTCCTGTAGCTGCGGCACCTGCATCTGCACTGGGTGCAGGCTTAGCAGGACGAGGAGGCTTGGCAGGGGGCTCAGAAGCCTCTGCGGGGATGATATCAGGGTCAGCCACGAACTGCGTCCTCAATAGGGGTTCTGGAAGAGATTAGGCACCAATCTGGTCGCGATATTCTTCACTGGTGAGGGTCTCATCCAGTTCTTCAAGATCGCTCAGCTCTATTTTAACCAGCCAACCATCGCCATAGGGGTCATCCCCGATAGCCGCAGGCTCATCCACAACAGCGGTGTTTATAGAACTTACCCGCCCGCTGACAGGCGCAATCAGGTCTTCCACTGCTTTTACCGACTCTACAGTGCCAAATTTGTCGCCCTGTTTGAACTCGGTACCTTCTTCTGGGAGTTCGACAAAGACGATATCCCCCAGCTGATCTACCGCATAGGCAGTAATCCCGATAGTTACACTGCTGCTTTTGACCCGTAGGTACTCGTGGGAGTCCACGTATTTCAAATCTTCAGGAAATTCCATAGCTTCCGTTGTCTGGGTGTATTGGTGACACTCGGCGCACGCTCTGCATCAATCAAGAATTCTAGCGGTCTTTTATCCTTTGGGTAAGCGTTAGGTTATGAATTGTTCAGAATCTTTGCGGTGCGCGATAGTACAGTTTCTATCCAGGCAAGGTCTTCCGGCGAATAAATGCGCGGAGTATCCGAGGCAAAAATAAAGATTCCCTTCTCCCCACAGGGCTGACAGACCAGTGCTTGTAGAGGCTGGGGCAGGTAGGAAAATTCTACTCTTCCTGGAAATAATTTCAGGGAAACCAGATAAACAGGCTTCTTCTGGGCGAGAACCCGCTCAAAAATAGGACCAGGTACCACAGGGTCTTGGCTAAGGACGCCTGCTCTTAGTAGAACCTTGCCTTCCCACCAGAGTAGCAGCGTCCGAGTTCTGGTCCGCTGTAAAACTGTGTTCGCTAGCCAGATAAGTTCTTCTTTGATTTCTGGGTCCATCGGGGGCGTTTCAATCCCCTCTGGGCCCTCTAAGAGAACCGTCTCAGGGTCTTTCGGTTGAGCTTGCTGTTGAAGGATAGCCACCAGAATCAACACGGCACTCATGCCCAGTCCCAGAGCATCGGACCGTGCCTGCTCTGGACTCACACTAGCGGTGAGGATCCGATTGAGCATCAATAGCGAACCGCCCAAAAGACCAACAATAAGCGGTAGATAACGTAAGAGCATCTATTCAGCTTAGGGCTTAGAGGATGTCATCCCATGAAGTCCCTACCGTATCAAGAACCCGTACGGTGTATACAGATCTCAAAACCAACTCAACTCTTCACCTGAACCGCCCCCTAAATCCCCCAATTCTGGGGGACTTTGAGGTCAGAACCCCCCAAAATACCCTACGGAAAGCTGCGCTAAGGGGGGCAGGGGGGCGATTACAGTAGATCAAGAGCCCTGAGGCTGATTAATGTTGTGCAAACCACACTCTTTCTTGCCCGCATCTTCCCACCACCAACGTCCTTCTCGCTCATGCTGATTCGGCAAAGTCGGTCGCGTACAGGGTTCACAGCCAATGCTGACAAAAC
The DNA here is from genome assembly GCA_038245785.1 of Gloeobacterales cyanobacterium. Lineage (GTDB taxonomy): Bacteria > Cyanobacteriota > Cyanobacteriia > Gloeobacterales > PMM-0068 > Sivonenia. The sequence continues at coordinate 108,456 of JBBRSB010000009.1, forward strand.
CTTTCTCATGCAAAGCGTTATAGGGGACTTCGTAGGTGCGGATATACGTCCACACGTCTGATGAGGTCCAGTTGGCCAGCGGGTTGAACTTAATCAACTGGTTCTCGCCCGTGGAGAAGGCGCTGTCAACCTGAACTATAGGGACACTGGCCCGCGTCGATGGATTTTGGTCCTTGCGTTGGCCTGTAATCCAAGCATCCAAGCTAGACAGTTTGCGGCGCAGCGGGGCTACCTTGCGAATATCGCAGCATTCCTTGTGTCCATCCTCATAGAAGCTGAAAAGCCCCTTGGCCTTCACCAGCGCTTCCAATTCGGCACTATCTGGATACATGACATCAATCGTGATGCCATAGCGTTTTCTAACCTGATCGATGAACTGATAGGTTTCGGGATGAAGACGGCCCGTATCCAGGCTAAAAACTTTGACATCTTTATTGATTTTGTGCGCCATGTCGATCAGGACCACATCCTCAGCACCGCTAAAAGAGATGGAAATATTGTCAAATAGACTGAAGGCTCGTTCAAGAATTTTTTGTGGGCTTTGACGGGTAAGCTCTGCGTCAAGGCTGGGAATGTCGGATTTAGCAGTGGTCTGCACCATGATCTGTTTTCCTCTACAGGTCGCGTCTTTTTGCGTCTTCATATTCTATCAATCTGGCTATCAATCAGGCGGCTTACTCTCTCGTCGGTAAGACCAGAGGCTCACGCATCTCTTGCTTTTCGGGCAATTCCACCAGCTCTCTTTCAATTTCTTTGACCTTTGTAGGCAGGAGCAAGGCTTGGCGTTCTTCCAAGAGACAAGCTGCAATCGGTAAGGTCTGTTCCAGGTCATCCAAGGGACGAGGAATCACAAAGACAGCGTTCAGTTCACCAACCCGTTCAGCCTCTAGCATCCCGGCTTCAATGGCATAGACCACATCAGAGACGCGGCCCTGGATAATCGCTGTGCACAGTCCTGAACCAATGCGTTCGTAGCCGATTAGGAAAACCTCAGCCGATTTGAGCATCATGTCGGTAGCGGCCACCAAAGAAGGAAAGCCACGGGTTTCCAAAAGGCCGATTGCTTGATTGCTCAGATGCTCATAGCCCTTCTTGAGGATCAGGGGCAAACGGCTACCAATCGGCAAAATTACTTCCAAATTGGAAGAAGGACGAGGAATAACCAAAGATAATGCCACTTGACCAAATACTATATCTGCCGCCTCTACCCCTGCTGCAACGGCAATACGTACATCGGCTGTATTCCCACGTACAACGGCAGTGCAGTTGGCATCCCCAATTTTTTCATAGCCAACCAACTTCACCCCAGCTGCCTTGATCATGGCATCGGCAACACCGACTATTGCGGGGAAACTTTGAGTAGAAACTAAACCTAGAGCACTTTCCATGAAGACCCACGCGTAGGGTAGATAAAACGAAACGTCTAGACCCTCTTCATAGTAGCTTTTCTCCCAAGGACCTCATGCCTTAATTATGGAAGGGTTTGTTTTAAAGATTGTTCGTGGGGAAACAAAGTCGAGCGCAATCGATTCAAATAAGCCGCTCCGGAGACGTTTTCCCTAGAATTAGGACTGCCTGCTACGGGCGGACCTGAAACCAAAGCTTGGGGCTGGTTCGGCGTAGCAACCTGCTCAGCCTGCGTCCCTTGAGTGACCGAACTACCGTTGCCTGTTTCTCCTAATTCTTTCTCTCCTATCTCTCCCAGTAGAGAACCCGGTGCAATCACCTGCTCTGAAGCAACCGATGGATTGAGCAGGGTCGAGGTGGTGCCAATACAGGCATTAGATCCAATTTTTCCCGCTCCAACCACCAATACCCCTGCGCCCAAACTGGCTCCTGAATGGATTTCCAGCGTACCTTCATGCACTTGGAGAATGACGCCCATCCCCAGACAAACCCCAGCCGCGATGACAATGCGGCTATTTGGACCTGCCTGGAGGAGAACTCCAGGTGCAATCACCGCCCCAGGATCAATAGTTACATCACCCTGGATGTAACTGTTGGAATCCAGGGGTGGTCGCAGTAATTGCATGTTAGGGCTTCTGGATGAGGGTTTCTGCCACACGACGCTTAGCTTTGGGATCAACACCAATCAGGCGAACATATTCACCAGCGTATTCACGCAATTGAGCTTCCAGAGCTGCTAGCACTTCCGGCTCCCGTGAGGCCTGAATCAAGCTGCCGCTCTCCCAGGCATTTGCCCGGTAGCGCCGCTTATCAGAGTGCTCTAGGCCGACTTGATGACCTTGAGCTAGCAATTGGCGTACTTGGTTCAAGACCTGAGTGTCCAGAGAAGAGCTTGCAGGTTGATTGTACACAGGCGTGGGGGACGCAGTTGAAGCATAGCTGGAAGAAGCGCTAGGCGCTGAAGCTTCACTGTTGTTTTGTCCAGGGCGTTGAATAATTACTTCTAAAACGCGTCGCTTAGCCTTCGGGTCAATGCCAATCAGACGAACGTATTCGCCCCCATGATCACCGACACACGCTTCCAGCGCAGCCAGCACCTCCGACTCACGGGTCGACTGAACCACAGGATAGCTCTGCCAAGCATTCACCTTGAACTGTCGTTCGTTGGCGTGTTCTGCCCCAATCTTGTTACCCTGAGCCAGAAGCTGACGCACCTTCTCTACCGTATCGGAAGCAAAAGAAGAGGAGCCGCCAGCGCTGCGGGGTGAAGAAGCAGAAGAATTCCCGCTTACCGTCCCACGCGCTCCTGCGACAAGCCCGTCTGGCTTTTGAATTAAGAGTTCCAAGACACGACGCTTAGCCGCAGGGTCAACGCCAATTAAGCGGACATAGGCACCCTCATTTTCTCGCAGAGCAGCTTCTATGGCTGCAATCACGTCTGTTTCACGGTTAGATTGAATCAGCGTGCCGCTATCCCAAGCATTCGCTTTGTAACGTCGTGCATTGGCATATTCCGTGCCCACCCGATAGCCTTGCGCCAAGAGTTGACGCACTTGGCTGATGGTTTCTGGAGCCAAGAGAGCGCTGCCAGCACTACTGCCCATAGAGCTACTAGAAGAACCCGTGGCAACAGATTTGATAGGCCTAGACACTTGCTGTCCTGGTCTCTGAATCAGGGTTTCGAGTACGCGGCGTTTAGCGTTGGGGTCAATGCCGATTAGGCGGACATATTGACCTTCATGGTCCATTAAGCAGGTTTCAAGAGCGGCTACCACTTCCGACTCGCGACTCGATTGAATCGGAGCACAGCTTTCCCAAGCGTTCACCTTGTAGCGGCGCTCATCGGCGTGTTCTGTTCCGACACGATAGCCTTGAATCAAGAGCTGACGCACCTGTTCTACGGTTTCTGAATTTAAAAACATAGGCTTGCCCCGTTCATAAGTAGGACTAAGTTGATCGCGCTCGTTACGGATAGGAATAATGCACTCATCATCCTCTGCGCAACGGTATCCTTCCCGCAAAGCATCGTTGATACCGACCACATGGCGGGCAAAATCAGCATCCATTTTCTGTACACTTGGCAGACGGTCTGCCTGCTGCTGATTGGTAATGATCGAACCAGAAGCGATATAGCGGCCCGCAGGGATTTCTACATCCTGGATCAAAACATGCATCATTACGATGCAGCCCTCGCCCACTTTGGCGTTGAAGACAGTAGAACGAAAACCGATAAATGAATTGTCACCCACATAGGCAGGCCCATGAATGAGTGCCATATGGGTGATTGAAGCATTCTGGCCAATCCACACGGAGTAGGAGTTTTGGTCATCTCCAGTCACCCGCCCCTGTTCTAAGCCATGAATGACTACACCATCTTGGAGGTTGCTCTTTGCACCGATATGAAAAGGCGTTCCTTCATCAGCACGGATCGAAACCCCTGGTGCAACCATCACGTTGGCTCCGATACGCACATCCCCAATCACCTGGGAAAAAGGATGGATGTACGCCGTCGAGTCAATCCTGGCCTTGGTCAATTCACGGGACCAAGGAGTAGGAGGGGCTGGGGCTGCAATACTAACCATTAGCGAATTCCTCTGCGCTAAACAAAATAACTATCGGTCCTGATCTTTCTTGCTGTAGAGGGAGCGATTATCCACACTGACCGTGTCGATAATGCCCACTACTACGGCATCTAAGGGACGTTTTTCACTACCAGGGACCTGCCGAGCAGCACTGCCACGGCTGACCAACACCCACTCCCCCACTCCAGCACCAACGCTATCGGCAGCAACCTCATACTTAGATGTGGGCTGTCCCGCCTCATCGATGAACTGGAGAAAGAGGAACTTAACCCCCATCAGGCTAGGTTCTTTCTGGGTGCTGACAACGGTCCCCCGGACCCTGGCAATCTGCATTAAGGTCTGCCGTAAGGACGAATGTTGCTTACGCCTTCACGGAAGGGCTCAACCGCTTCGGTATAGCGAATCGGCAGGACATATTCCAGGTTCTCGTGAGGACGGGCAATGATGTGGTGAGAGAGCAGTTGGCCACCGCTTACCCGCTTGACTGAATCAATGCCTGCGGAAACAGAAGCCTGTACTTCAGACACATCGCCTCGAACGATAACCGTGACCCGACCGCTGCTGATTTTTTCGTAGCCGACCAAGGTGACACGGGCTGCTTTTACCATTGCATCTGCTGCTTCTACGACGGCGGGGAAACCCAAGGTCTCAACCATGCCTACTGCAATTGCCATAACGTTTTCTCTCCTAATTGTTTGTGGGTTTTGATCTACTACGGACGGCGGATAGAACTGGTTTCTTCACGGAACTGCTCAACTTCTTCGGTGTAGCGAATCGGCAAGACATATTCCAAGTTCTCGTGAGGACGAGCAATGATGTGATGGGATAGCATTTGACCGCCATTGACCCGCTTTACAGACTCAATGCCTGCGGCTACAGAAGCCTGTACTTCAGACACATCGCCCCGGACAATGACGGTGACCCGACCACTGCCGATTTTTTCGTAGCCGACCAAGGTGACACGGGCTGCTTTCACCATCGCGTCAGCGCATTCTACAACGGCCGGAAATCCCAAGGTCTCAACCATACCAACTGCAACTGCCATAAGGGCTCCTTTTCAAGTGAGTGATGAAATGATTAACCTTCGCGGAATTGCTCCACCGCTTCGGTATATCGGATCGGTAAGACATACTCTAGATTTTCAGAAGGACGGGCAATAATGTGATGAGACAAAACTTCACCTCCATAGACACGCTTGACGGCTTCAATCCCCGCAGCAACGGAAGCCTGCACCTCAGACACATCGCCCCGGACAATGACCGTTACACGGGCACTCCCGATTTTTTCATAGCCAGTAAGGGTGACACGAGCAGCTTTGACCATCGCATCCGCAGCTTCCACCACGGCCGGAAAGCCTTTAGTTTCGATCATCCCAACAGCAATAGGCATAGCAAAACTCCTGTGCAACTAGCACACTAAACGCAAAAATCTGGCGAAAGCCAATAGATCGCTATTAACAGAGACACTCAATTACTTTGTTCTTAAGAAAAGCAATGATGATCATAGACTTTAGAATAAGGTCGCTGTGCGACGAACGCAATATTAGACATTTTTATATTTCCGATAAAACCTATCAGAAATACTTATCAGTGATTATAAAAAGGGCTTGAGCATGGACTCTTCCTCTGTCATGCAGCGACTATGGCCTAAATTCGACTGAGAAAGACACGAATCTATGAAACGATTCATCCCAGCCTCTAGATAGGCCCGATTCGCCCGCTTTTCACCAGGATTCTGGTCTAGATAGATTTTGATGTGGAGCTAGCCTCCACTGAACTAAGTTCTATCTAGAAGCCACACAGTTTACCGTCTGAACTTCCATCACATCAGATACGTAGCAAGAGCCACCAAACTTATTCAAGATGGGGCGAATAATTTCCACCACAGGGCTGACTTGCTCGGGGTTACAAAAAGCAATGACGTAGTCATTCTCCAACAGCATATCGATATCATCGCCAATAGTGCCCCGAACCCCGCTGCCGGAGACATGGCGAATCACGGTGCAGTTCGATACACCTGCCTTTTTCAGGCCTTTAAGAATCTTGCTTAACTCAACGGAGTCAGAAAAAATTTCGATGCGTTTGATGGGTTGCATAGGGATGGGGTGAAATGTTCAGTTACATACATTACATTATCGCCACAATAGGCTAATACCGTATTGGTAAAGTGGAATCCCAATCAGGATATTGAAGGGAAACGTGACGGCAAGCGCAGAGGAGATATATAGGCTTGGATTGGCTTCGGGAACCGTCATGCGCATGGCAGCGGGAACGGCAATGTAAGAAGCGCTGGCGCAAAGGACGGTAAATAGGAGTGCATTCCCTGGCGGTAAGTTGATCGCCCGTGCAATCAAAATCCCAATCGCTGCATTGAGTAATGGAACCAAGATCGCAAAGGAAATCAAGAAAGCTCCGGTTTTCTGTAAATCTTTAATCCGTCGGGCTGCGACCAATCCCATGTCCAGCAGGAAAAAAGTGAGAACTCCGTAGAAGATGTCCTGTGTGAATGGCTTGAGCACCTGCCCTCCATGCTCTCCAGTAACAAGACCAATCAACACACTGCCCACCAAGAGAAAGACCGAGCTATTGAGAAAAGCTTCTTGCAGAACTTCAGACCAGTTGGTTTCTGAAGATTCGCCCTTCTTGTAGGCGAATAAATTTACGAGGACCAAACCCACAATGATGGCGGGAGATTCCATCAAGGCAAGAGCTGCAACCATATAGCCATCAAACGGAATTTTCAGTTGGCTAAGGAAGGAGCTAGCGGTAATGAACGTAACGGCGCTAATAGAACCGTAGGTGGCAGCAATCGCCGCCGAATTGTAGGGATCGAGTTTTAGCCGCAGGATAAAGAAGGTATAGACCGGGACAAGCACAGACATCAAAATAGCCAAAGCAAGCGTAAGAATCACGGCTTGACTCACACCGCTTTTCGCTAGTTCGACACCGCCCTTAAACCCAATGGCTAGCAACAGGTATAGAGAGAACAATTTGGGGATGGGCGCGGGAATTTCTAAATCAGATTTGACGAAGACGGCCGTCATCCCCAAAAAGAAAAACAAAATTGGAGGATTCAGGAAATTAGAAATGACAAGGCTTAGATCCATGGGCTCATGTAGATAGAGGGGTTATATGCTGAAGCTGACCACTGGGCAAGAGTCAGGTCTCTAGACATATTACATGGATGGGGACAATACAGAGGATTCTCTATGCGTAAGCGGAAAAGAATTTGACTCACGCATAGAAATGGCTGCTTGCTTTCCTATACTAGTAGCCTTCGCGGAATTGCTCTACGGCTTCGGTGTAGCGGATCGGCAGCACATACTCCAGATTTTCAGAAGGCCGGGCAATGATGTGATGAGACAAAACCTCACCTCCATAGACGCGTTTGACGGCTTCAATCCCCGCAGCAACGGAAGCCTGCACCTCGGAAACATCGCCCCGGACTATGACTGTTACACGGGCACTCCCGATTTTTTCATAGCCAGTGAGGGTGACACGAGCAGCTTTGACCATCGCATCCGCAGCTTCAACCACGGCCGGAAAGCCTTGGGTTTCAATCATTCCAACAGCAATAGGCATGAAATTTCCCTGTGCGATTAGCACAATAGATACAAAAAGATTCGCTAAAACTGGTTAGCGGCAGGGCTAAAGAAAAACCATCTTCTTCTTAGACAGAAAAATATTGATGTCTCTCCGTTTAACAGTAATGGATAGGGTGAACGATTACAACATTAGCTATTTTTATATTTCAGATTAAACTCATAAGAAAAACTAATCTCTGGAGCGGCCCACAAGCTCATTTTTTAACTTCTGCTGCATATCCTCGTTGACGCAATTGTCCTGCTAAGACCTGGGCACGGCGATCGGTGTCATATGCGGCCATCTGCATATACGTCCGGCCATCGATCACCCGGGGATAAGATCCTGGAGCGATCGCTTTAAGCTTGTCCAGGTCCTTAGCGCCAGAGACAGGCACAAATACGTAGTAGTAGCCATAGCCTTTAAATGTCGAAAAAGCATCTGATTTAGTAGCCGTTGTTGTCTGAACTGCTACAGGCTTGGTTGGCTTAGGGGCCAGTGGAATCGTTGCAGGCCGAGTCTGCTTCGTGGTCAATCTTTTATCAGTCTTAGAAGATGGAACTGCAGGCAATGGCTTGGCCGTTGAGACTTTGGGAAGTGAAGATTCAGACTTAATACTATTGGCTGATGGCGCTTCAGGTTTTCCACTATTGGTAAAGCGATACAGAATACTACCCGCAGCTAGTAAAATCACAGCTCCTACGCCAACCGCGAGCGGAGAGACGCTGGGCATTTTGAAACCTGTTTTTCGCTGCGCAGTTTTTCCATACGGACGCGAGGTTTCTGCTAGCACACTGACCAACCTCGGTGTTGGTGCATTTGCACTTGATGGTTTTTGGGTTTGCTGCCGCCATTTGCGAAAGCCTTCTAGTTCTGTATCGAGGTCGTAGTTTAGACCTCTGAGGACCAGTCTAAGGTCTCGGGCAGTCTGTGGTACCTTTCCTGGTTCAGGAGTAGAAGACTGTGTCATGGCGTTACCTCAAAGTAAATCGAGTAGATATCTTGGGGAAGGGCTTCCAAAACTTGACGACGAGCCTGCTTAAGTTGCTCCAGTAAATCTTCTGCCGTCAGAATATACCCTTCCCGACTCAAAGTTTGCAGTGCTTCAGCTGCTGGGACTTCCAGCACGTCACAAAGGACTATGAGCAAGCGCTTGGGTTGGGGCAGCTCATCTAAGGCGGTGCGCAAAAAAGGGACGAGCGGGATGGGAACTTCTCCAGAGCGTAAATAGGGAGGGAGTTCATTTGGAACTTTCACTAAGGTCCGAGCAATACGCGTCACGAGCCAGGCAATGAATCGTTCTTTGCGGTTATCAAACTGGTTAAGCTCTTTATAGACTTGACTCCACAACGTGGCTTGCAGCCCCATCAACTCAAGGGGCATGGTTACAGGTCCATATTTCAATAGCGACTGTACCAAGTCTTTATGGCGGCAGTAAAGCGCTAGGAAGTAACGGCCTTCATCGGGTTTCACAACCGCTAAAGTCACGAGTTCAGCATCCTCTTTGCTAGATAAAGTGCGGACCCATGTGGTTTGACATTCTCCGGTCACGAACGGTCTGACTACGCCGTCCATGGCACTCCAAGATGTTTTGGTAGAATCCATATGCCCAAAAGGTTAGCGAAAAAAGTAAATGTGGTCATACATCGGCAGTGTAATCATAGGTTGATTTGTCTCCCTGTTAGTCTACCCGTGGTTTGTCGTTATACAAAACCTAGATTTTAACCGACATCACGGGCTTTGTGCAGGATACAGATCCTTGCACCGCAGGAAATTAAAGGTTGCCACACTGGTTTTACGGGGTGTAATGTTCAGTATTTGAGCTTGAGTCTGACTTTTTCTCAAAATAAAGCGTGTAAATATCCTGCGGAAGAGCTCCTAGGATATTGTTGTGCGCCCGTTGGAGCTGGGCTAGGAGTTCCTCCTCTGTGAGGGTATACCCTTCCTTGTCCAGTAGCTGCAGTACTTCAGGGAGGGAAAAATCCATAGTTTCCCGGAGAATCAGAAGGAGCCTTTGGGGTTGGGGGAGCTCGTCTAGGGCACGGCGGAGAAAAGGAACTAAAGGCACCGGAATCGCCCCTGAGCGGGTATACAGGAGCGATTCATTGGCAATCCGAGTTAAGGTCTGAGCGACATGGGTGACCAGCCAGGAAACAAAACGATCCTGGCGTATGTCAAATTCACGGAGATCATCATAGACCTGGCTCCATACAGTGGCTTCTAAAGCAATTACCTCTGCAGCAGTCTTCTCTGGCTTCAAAAGGGATTGCACCAATCCTCGATGGCGACAGTGGAGCGCTAAAAAATATTGGCCTTCTTTGGGCCTAGCAAGTACTAAAGCGACTAGTTCTGTGTCATCTTTCCCTGATAAAGCACAAACAGACTCCGCTTGGCACGCATCCGTAAAAAATAGCTGCAGTAAGCTATCTGCGGGATTCGAGGATGCTCTGGCAGGATTCATAGTCCCAGGACTTTATCGAGGAGATTGGTGTAGTAAGACATAGGCTCGATAGTTCCTTCCTTTTTTATAATGTATATCTGAACCAACGGCTTTTAGCCGTTCACAGAAAAATATGAGATTCCGGCTGAATGACGAGCTCTGTAGGAATTGCAGGGCTTTCTAGACTCAGAGCGTAGGCAATGGCACTGGCTACCTGTTCAGGACGGAGCATCTTATCTCGTTGAACTTTCATACCAGCCTCATCCCAAAAGGGAGAGTCAATGCCTCCTAGATAGAGCAAGGTGAAATGGACATTGGACCGTTTCAAATCTAGGGCCATGCTTTTGGTTAATCCTACCACTCCGTACTTAGATGCGCAGTAGCCTGCGGCGGTAGCCATCGGGTGTTTTCCTAAGATGCCAGGAATATTGAAAATATGACCACCCCCTGTTCCAAAGCATAAAGCGGCTGCCTGGGAAACAAGGAACGTTCCTTTTAGGTTTAAGGTGACCATCTGGTCAAATTCTTCTTCAGTCAGGGTCTGAATTGGTTTGAGTCGCCCCATCCCTGCGCTGTTGATTACGACATCGACCTGTCCATAGTGGCCCTTCGCTTTGGCAAAGAGGGCCTCCACTTGAGATTTGACCGTGATATCTACAGGAATAGTCAGAACGCCATCGGCTCCGAGTTCCTTACAGCTTTGCGCCAAGACTTCTAAATCAGCTTGACTGCGGGCTGCCAATACCAGCGGATAGCCAGATTTAGCCAGGGTTTGGGCTGTGGCACGGCCAATTCCACCCGTGGCTCCCACGATCACAACTACTTTTTCAGACATGGTATCGACTCTATAGTTCTTCCTATTCTATGAAGAAATGTAAATTAATTCTCAGAGTCGGCCAATGTCTTCATTCCAGAGCGCTGGATTATGGGCAATAAATTCTTTCATCAGGTTCTTGCATTCATCCAGGTCCAAATTAATAACTTCTACCCCGTGCGATTCCATAAATTCTGTAGCGCCAGGGAAGGTCTCAGACTCTCCAACTATCACTTTCTTGATCCCGAATTGGACCACTGCTCCAGCACAGAGGTAGCAAGGGCACAGCGTTGAATAGAGCGTAGTTCCTCTATAGGTTCCAATTCTTCCGGCATTGCGCAAACAATCTATCTCTGCATGGAGGATTGGGTCTTTTTTTTGTACTCGCTGATTGTGCCCGCGACCAATAATTTCATGCTTTTTTACTAAGACAGAACCAATCGGAATACCGCCACTATCAAGCCCTTTTCTTGCTTCTTCGATAGCAGCTTCCATAAAGTTATCCATAAATTTCCACTCTATACTTCTGTTGAGAATTCTATACGGTTGCACCTCTGAGCAGACATGTCGCTTTCCGCAACATTCGGATCAAAGCGCTTTGATAAGGTGAAAAATTGATCAGCTCCCGTAGCCATAAAGTTGAGGATCGCTTTAAGGAATCAAAACAGCCTGAGCCATTCGAATCACTTGAGCCATCATTGCTACATCATGCACTCGAAAAATATGAGCCCCTTGGGCCAGAGCCAGCGCTGTAGTGGCAGCGGTTCCCCAAACCCGATGTTTGGGTTCATTCTGTCCCAAGACTTTACCAATAAAGCTCTTACGAGAAGTGCCAATCAGAATCGGACAGCCTAAACTGCGAAACTCACCCAAGCGACGTAATAATTCCAAATTGTGGGTAACGGTCTTACCAAAGCCAATCCCAGGGTCTATGCTGATACGCTCACGGGCAATTCCCGCCGCTTGCGCCTTTTCGATACGTTGGGCCAGAAATTCATACACTTCATCCACCACATAATCGTAGTCAGGTTCCTGCTGCATCGTGTCCGGCGTGCCCTGCATGTGCATCAAAATCACAGGGCAACGGTGTTCGGCAAGTACTGGGAACATCTTTGGGTCAGCCCCTGCCGAAATGTCATTGATAATATTGGCCCCAGCTTTAAGCGCTTCTTGAGCTACTTCTGCCTTGTGAGTATCAACGGAAATAGGTGCATCGGTGAACTCGCGCAATTCTTCAATAACTGGAGTGACTCGGCGCACCTCTTCTTCTATGGAAATAGGTTTTGCCCCCGGACGAGTGGATTCTCCGCCAATATCGATAATGTCTGCTCCACACTTAATCATTTCCAGGGCGCGCTCTACGGCTTTTGGCAATTCATCAAACATGCCACCGTCGGAGAAACTGTCGGGAGTGACATTGAGTACGCCCATAACGTAGGGCCGTTGCCAATCCAGGATGACTTTTCCTAAGCTCCAAGGGCTTAACTTGTTTTGAGTTCGTTCCCACACGGCCAATAACGCTGTATCTTGAGCGAGTTCTGGAGTCCACAGGACTATGCCTTGGTCTTTAGCTTGAGCATGGAGCTGGGATTCCCTTCCTTGTAGGCTATCTCCCCATACATAAAATTGCGCTCCACCTGGGGGTTTAGCAAACGATTCAAGAAGACGGATAGGCATTAGCTTGAGGTCAGCAAAGATACTTCCAAGATAGTCTGAGGAGCATAGCTCCAACTGGATAGCCTTAAGGGCTAACCAAATTTCTAAGTAATTCAGCGGTATCCTGAGCCGCCCTTGGCTTTGCTAAGGCATGGGCCTTTTGCCCCATCGCACTTAAGGTTTGGGGGCTATCAAAAAGCTCTAGAACCAAACGGGTAAATTGAGTGCGCTCTATCTGACGTTCCTGGAACATCAAAGCAGCCCCCCGACTGACTAGGGTTTGCGCATTAAACGTCTGATGATCTTCTGCCGCAAAAGGATAGGGCACCAGGATAGAAGGACGGCCCGTAGCCATCAATTCTGTGATCGTTCCGGCTCCTGCTCTCGAAATAACCAAATCTGCTCGGTAGTAGAGAGGACCCATCTGATTCCAAAAAGGGAGGGGCACATAATAGGGAGACTTCGGTGCTGTAGCCACCACTCGGTCGTACTCGCCCTGCCCGGTCAGATGAACGATATAAATCCCACGGGCTATCCAATCAGGCAGGCTATCCACAATCACCTGATTCAAGCCTCTTGCTCCTTGGGAGCCTCCAAGCACAACGATCACCGGAGCCTCCGCTGGAATTTCTGCGTCTTCAGAAAGATTGACCAAAGGGCTTGGAGCTAGACAATCTTCTCGAAAGGGGGTTCCTACCCAGATTCCTTTGCCCTTGAGATGCTCCCGTGCTTCATCAAAGCCCAGCGCCAAACAATCGACTAAGGGGGCTAGAAAACGGGTCACTTTACCGGGAAGCGCATTAGACTCATGGAGCAAAACGGGTAAGCCCAAACTCCGAGCCGCCAGGATACTCGGCCCTGCAATATAGCCGCCAGTGGAGAAAACGGCTTTTGCCTGGAGGTTTTGCAAGAGGCTACGCACTTGAAACGTGGACCGGACCAGCTTGCTCCCTGCCCCCAACCATTGACTAGGACGGATCAATCCTTCAACAGATACCTTCGTCAAAGGATAGTCTTTCATCACCAACTGTTCTTCTAAACGTCCCGGAACCCCTAACCAGTGAATATCAAATTTCTGGAGTTCCTTTGCCACTGCTAGGGCCGGAAAAATGTGCCCTCCTGTACCGCTGGCAGCAATGAGAATAGATTTTTTCTGAGGATTCATAGCTATCTTGAGCACAGCGGGAATATTAGCACGTCGTAAAATCCAATTTTGCATCTATAAAATTCTCCACGGCAAGAGAAGCTGAAAAAAGGTAATATGAGGAGCTGCCTATCTATAGACAACCATGCGCAATCCCATGTTGAGAGAGGAGCCCCGTTTCGAGAAGGCTCCTGTGCTTCCCTCCAATAACCGTGAAGGCATCTTGGAATGGCTTCAAAGAAGCGGAAAAATTGTCGCTCGTCAAAGCACTATCGCCTCATCTGAAGATGAAGAAGAAGACATTGATGACCTTTTTGATGACGATGACGACGACGCTGCCGTTGTAGAAGAAGACTAGACCTTGCGCCCTATCATTCTGGCGGTCTGTGGGGCCTCTGGCATGATTTATGCAGAGCGGACCCTAAAATTCTTACTCTATGCGGACTATCCGGTAGAGCTGGTCTTGAGTAAAGCGGCGTACATTGTCTGGCGCGATGAGTTTGGAGTAACCATTCCCCAGACTTCGGTCGAACAGGAGCAGTTTTGGCGCGAACGTACGGGAGAAGAGCAGGGAAAACTCACCTGCCATTCCTTTAGCAATGTGGGAGCAACCATCGCCAGCGGCTCCTATCCAGTCCAGGGTATGCTGGTCATTCCTTGTAGCATGTCCACCGTGGCCCGCATCGCCCACGGCCTCAGTTCAGACTTGGTAGAACGGGCGGCAGACGTACAGATTAAGGAAGGACGCAAGGTTATCGTCGTTCCTAGAGAAACTCCTTTTAGTCTGATTCACTTGCGCAATCTAACCCTTTTAGCAGAAGCAGGTGTCCGCGTTGTTCCTGCAATTCCTGCTTGGTATCATCAACCTAAAACCATTGAAGATTTAGTTGATTTTGTAATTGGTCGAGCCCTAGACCAATTGGGCGTTGATAATGATTTGTTTAATCGCTGGCAAGGATTGGGAAAGAAAAAATCAGAATGAGAAGATTACTTCATCGCCTCTACCATACGCTTAATTTTAAGAGCCTTTTCAAAGTAGTCTAGTTTATTTGTCATGATCCACCATTCAGCGGCTTCCATTAGAAGCTCTGGATTGTCATTTTTGTTAGCAAAAAATGCATAAAATGACAGTCCCACATCTGGACCCTTACTACCTATTTTTTGTTTGCATACTTGGATTATTTTGTTCTTTAAGTCTTCGTTTATAGCTATCGAAACTTTTTGAGTTGACTGTTAATATTTCTTCCTTAGTCGGTTGGCTCACGACAATAATAAATGGCAACAGAAGATGTCAATCGCATGATTAATTTGCAATTTTTTAAACGCAAGGAAAGCAGAGAAGGAGCATAGGACTCTAAAGTTTGTTTGTGCTATACTATATTAGCATTTCGTTCATC
Source organism: Gloeobacterales cyanobacterium (assembly GCA_038245785.1). Taxonomy (GTDB): domain Bacteria; phylum Cyanobacteriota; class Cyanobacteriia; order Gloeobacterales; family PMM-0068; genus Sivonenia. The sequence goes on from JBBRSB010000009.1 coordinate 123,477, forward strand.
GCTACTGTTATGTTAGATATCCGCGCTCAGATTGCTAGCGAATTAGATTTGAATCCTAGTTTGGTTCAGAATGTTTTAAATCTATTCTCTGAGGGAGCGACGATTCCGTTTATTGCGCGGTATCGGAAAGAGCGTACGGGAGAGATGAATGAAATCGTCTTGCGCGAGTTGGAAGAAAGATTTACTTATTTAACAGAATTAGCGGCGAGAAAGGAGACCATTATTAGTTCGATCGAGTCTCAAAATAAACTGACTCCAGAACTAAAAACCGAGATTGAAAATTGTTTACTCAAAACTGAGTTAGAAGATCTGTATCTACCGTACAAGCCCAAGCGAAGAACTAGAGCGACTATTGCCAGGGAAAGAGGACTAGATCCTTTGGCTGAGGTCATTCGCTCGCTCAATAATCTCACCGCACAACCAATAGATTTAGCATTAGAAGCGGCAAACTATATCAATGAACAACTAGGCGTGGAAACAGCCTCCGATGCGCTGGCTGGAGCTGCAGATATTTTGGCAGAATCAACTGCTGACAAAGCTAATTTACGTGCTTACATTCGCGAGTATATTCAATCAGAAGGTCAATTTACTTCTAGCATCAAAGATGATCTGGAAGAGGGCTCAACTAAATATGAGATGTATCGGAAATATTCAGTACCTGTGAGCAAGGTTGCTTCCCATAATCTCTTAGCCCTATTTCGCGGTGAAACTGAGAAAATTCTCAATTTGGAACTGGTGTTCAATGAAGATGATATTTTCGATTATTTAGCCATACAAGAAATTAAGACTAAAGAACCTGCAATCCGTCAATTTTATCAGAGCATGCTCAAAGATGCCTTCAATCGGTTAATGAAGACATCGCTCATTAATGAAGTTCGCGCTGAAGCTAAATTGCAGGCAGATATCGGTTCGATTTCCAACTTTGAAACCAATTTGCGGCAGTTACTATTATCGGCACCTGCAGGTATGAAACCGACACTCGCGATCGATCCTGGTTTTCGTTCTGGGTGTAAAGTTGCGGTGCTATCGGAAACGGGTAAATTCCTAGCCTATGAAGCAGTTTTCCCCCATCAATCAGCGAGCCAACGCCAACAAGCGGCAAATACAGTTAGGCAGTTCATCAAAAAATATAACATCCAACTCGTCGCGATCGGCAATGGTACCGCAGGACGTGAAACCGATCAGTTTGTAATCGAGTTGCTCACAGATATCGAACCGAAACCGATTAAAGTAATGGTAAATGAATCGGGCGCATCGATTTATTCTGCAAGTGAAGTAGCTATCTCCGAATTTCCCGATCTCGATATTACTGTACGCGGGGCAATTAGTATCGGGCGCAGGTTACAAGATCCCTTGGCTGAATTAGTAAAAATCGATCCAAAATCGATCGGGGTCGGACAGTATCAGCATGACGTAGATCAAAAACTCCTTAGAAAGAAACTTGATGATACCGTCGAAAGTTGCGTTAACTATGTCGGCGTAGATCTCAATACTGCATCTAAAGAATTACTCACCTTCGTCTCTGGATTAACTCCCATAGTTGCTAACAACATCGTCGCCTATCGGAATGAGAACGGAGCTTTTAAAAATCGCAAACAACTGCTAAAAGTAGCTAAGCTCGGCCCCAAAGCCTTCGAGCAAGCGGCGGGATTCCTCCGCATTCGGGATGGCGAGAATCCCCTTGATAATACAGCAGTCCATCCAGAGAGTTATGGTGTTCTGGCATTGATCGTCAAAGAGGCAAACATTCCCCTCGCCGAACCGACTAAGCTCGCTGCAGAACTCAAAAAGACCAATCTTCAGAAATATACTACGGATTCAATCGGCGAACCCACTCTTCGCGACATGATTAGCGAACTCGAAAAACCTGGACGCGACCCCCGCGCCGAGTTCAAATATGCCACCTTTAAGGAAGGCATTCAAGAAATTAAAGATTTAGAAGTCGGGATGGAGTTGGAAGGCACAGTGACTAACGTAGCTAACTTTGGTGCCTTTGTCGATATTGGGGTGCATCAGGATGGATTGGTGCATATTTCTCAACTAGCTGATACTTTCGTCCGTGACCCCAATCAGGTTGTCAAAGTTGGTCAAGTGGTAAAGGTTCGGGTGTTGGAAGTTAATGCTCAGTTGAAGCGGGTGAGTTTATCGATGAAGGTGAATGCTGGCGATGGTCAGGTGGGGGAGAAGCCAGCGGGACGTACGACTCAACCTCAACAAGGTTTGGTTAAGCCGCAACCAAGATCGGTCACAACTCAACCAGCTTCAACCTCGAACCAGCCAGCTACGCTTGCAGATTTACAGCGTAAGTTTGGTAAGAAGAAGTAAGTTAGGACAACCGAATATTTGTAATTAGGGCGGAGAACGAAAACAAGACACTACGTGATCATTGACCATGCCGACGGCCTGCATGTAGGCATAGATGATAGTCGAGCCGACAAAACTCATGCCGCGCTTTTTTAAGTCCTTCGACAAGTCATCCGATTCAGCGGTCTGCGCCGGGACATCGTCCCTGGTTTTGGGGCGATTGATTTTGGGGTTCCCACCGATAAACGGCCAGACGTAGGCATCGAACGAACTGAATTCTTTTTGAATCGCAAGAAACACAAGGGCATTTTTGCGAGCCGAAAAAACTTTGAGCCGATTGCGAACAATGCTCGGCTCCAACAGTAGCGCTTCGAGTTCGCTATCGCTCATGGCTGCGACTTCTTTCGGATCAAACTGTTTGAATGTCCGACGATAGCCTTCACGTAATTTCAAGATGGTTTCCCAACTCAAGCCAGCTTGCGCACCTTCTAAAATCAGCATCTCAAAGTGTTTGCGGTCGTCATGAACGGGCACCCCCCACTCTGTGTCATGGTAGTGCTGCTCATGAGGCTGCTTACTTTTTTCAGCCCACGCACAACGAATTCTTTGCTTGGATTTCATGGTTGGGTTATGCCTCTATCGCGGAATGCAGCGCGATGCCCTTGCCCTTGAGTCAAGCACTTCCGCGCAGAAGCCATACTATCTGATGGCGAGGATATCCTACAGTCCAGTGCTCAATATTGGATATGCATCTGCTAAACAATCAGGTCCAAGCCCTCTAGGCCAGAAACTTATTTCATTAGATCTCAAACTCTAACCTTATTGAGCGGCTTCTACTGTCATCGCCCCAAACTACATCCGTTTCAGTAACTCGTCATACTCATCATGGGTGCCAATCCAATACCAGTAAATATGATCAGATTCCAAGAAACCCAGAACACGATAATTGAGACTGACACGAGCGGAGTAAATTGGTTGTCTCTGACTAACTCGTTTGAATTGAAGGCTAGGATGATAGGGATCCGCTTGCCAAAACGTATAAGCTTTCGCAGCTTGCTCCTAAACTGATGCAGGAAGACCTCCAAGCTGTTTACGATATGCTTTAGTTACGCTTGATTTCATGTCTGAGATGGAAAAACAGTATCCAATGGAACTGTTTCACCACTTGCGATCTCTTGTCGTACCATTGCGGCCATCTGATCCCACTGATCATCGGTCGTTACGGCAAAACGAGCTTCCCATTTTTGCTCATCTTGCAATTCAGCCAGAAACCTAGATGCAATCGCATCTTGCTGATCGGGCGGCAGTTTTTGGATTTGGGCGATCGCCTGTTGAAGCAGTTCAGTCATTTCTCAGCAGTGGTGAATACCACAATGTTATACAGCCCCTTAATTCTACCCGATGCTTTAAATAATTGTTTTCAGTAAATTTATTCGACTCAGAGACTTGTTAGGTTAAATTTGAGTTATAACCTTATCCCATTTAACGGTTGTCAAATAAACCTAAATTTCGCCACTAAAGTTGTTAATAAGGTTAGCGTTGATATTAATGAGATATGGTAAAAGTCAAAGACAAGTTGCCTCAATGCAACGAGAATGTACTCACTAGACATAGGTTACAGGCTGGATGCCGAGGGTTTCCATGAGTTGTGCGAGGGAAACTTGGCGCAGTTGGGCGAGGTTGGCGAGGGCTTCAAGGCGTTGGGCACCCAATTGTTCGATTTGATTGCTGAGTTGGATGAGGGTGTTGTATTCAATGTCGTTGAGGGTTTCGGCTTCGCGTTTAGCGCGGAGTACTTGGTATTGGGCACGGAGTTCTGAGGGAATGCCTTGGTTGATTTTTTCGAGGAGTTGGGCTTCGACTCTATAAAACGCATTACGGAATAAAAATTCGCCTTGCACCTTGATAATCCTCGATATCTACTACGATATCAACCAAACGATTAACACAACGCTCCCGATAATTTGGTTCAATCAATAGTCGATCAATATTGCCTATCGTAAGGACAGGTAATGAGTTGGGAGCATTTTCCTCGCGCATCACTTGTTCTAATGAATCTTTTCCCTTCATACTTCGATTAGCAGTGATCAAAATCATCTGATTGACTTGAGCATACCGCCAAACGGCGCGGTCGTTGCTGGTGACGGCTAATCCTACTTCTTCAAATAAGACAAAGCGGATAGAAATTAGATCCAGCCATCCACTTGCCGCAAGACTACCTGCTAGGACAACAGAATGTCCTCGTAAATTATGGTCTACCAGAAAGTTCATGCTTGAGCTTCAAGCTTGGCTCGTTCTACTTGAAGTTTCGCCCGAATCGCTTCTGTACCTGGTTTTGGTGGCTTTGCCGCTATACGAGCGATGCGCTCGCGATTTTGTTCTTCATAATACTGCCGCAATTCTTCGGCGTCCTTGAGAACAAGTTGGTATTCTGTTTCAACTTCTGCATAGTGACTATCAATGTAGGCCAGAGCAGCATTCACTTGCTCCTCCGTCAGATTGAGCATGGCCCGTATAAATTTTGATGGATAGTGTTCTGTCACGTAATCCATCACATCGTAAAGCGTGATGCGCGTACCTTCGATGGTTAGTCCACGTTCCGTACGAATAATTAAGGTCTGTCCAGTCGGTTCTGGAGTCATACCTATAGCCCTTAGGAATCTAGCTTTATGCTACTCCAGATATAGGTGAAGCGTTGCTGGACTTTTCGGAACCCGCAGACTTGGTGAAGTGGCAAGGCAAATATTCTGCATAGCAGTTGCCACAGATTATCTCTTACCCGCCTGAAATTTGCCTAGTCAGGTGGATGTTCATTCATGATTGTGAGAACTCGACGCATATTAACTATGCCATCACGGTTGGTTTGCAGGAGGTTGATCGTAGCGCGTCCAATTGGCGTAATCCCCAGCATTTTTGTCGCATCTGTGTTCCAAATAAAATGCTCGTCCCAGTTCATTTGTCGGGGATGAAAGAGTGGGACGATTTGGTCTGTCACTGGGTCGAGGGCTTCGGTTTTGGTGTATTTGTAGTTGTTGCAGGTTTGGCAGGAGAGGGCAAGATTTTCTGACTGCGGCAATATTCACACATTCCACGGCCACGCTCGAAGACAAGTTGCTTCAAGGCAATAGGAATGTACTCACTAGACATAGGTTATAGGCTGGATGCCGAGGGTTTCCATGAGTTGATCGAGGGAAACTTGGCGCAGTTGAGCGAGATTGGCGAGGGCTTCGAGGCGTTGGGCACCAAGCTGTTCGATTTGATTGCTGAGTTGGATGAGGGTGTTGTATTCAGTTTCGCTTAGGGTTTCGGCTTCGCGTTTGGCGCGGAGAACTTGATATTGGGCACGGAGTTCTGAGGGAATGCCTTGGTTGATTTTGTCAAGGAGTTGGGCTTCTTCGGCAGGCAGAACATGGGCTTTGCGTTGGGTACGCAGGATGACGACCTGTTGGAGCAGCCGATTGAGATCGGTTTCGTCGAGTTGATTAGCGGCCTTGATGAGTTCGTCGAGGCTCATGAGTACTTGGGGAGTTGCGATAGCTTTCTTATTATAAACACTCTTATCGGGCTTCCCTCATGACGCTTAAATTCCCAATTTGCGGTATAACGCTGCTATCACGCGCCCGCAATGTGGAGCGATTTTTGTGTTAATCGCTGCGCTCTACCTAACACAAAAATCGCGTAGCAATGTAGTTCGGAGTGCATAGCTTTGTTAAATCGTATATTTTCAAAACGCTCACTCCAACTTCAAAGCTAGCATTTCTGTAATTTTGCTAAGTTGTCTAAGCTGTTCTTCTAACTGTTTCCTTGTTATTTCAACACCAATATCTCCATGAGCTATGGAATCTCTGGTTGACGCCATACTATCCAAAACTGTCAATAAAGTGTGTTCGTCTTCTATGAAAAAAATTCCCATGCTGTTAAATAGCTTTTCGACTGCTTGAGACTTATATTTAGGGACTCTGTCTTGAGTGAAGTTACGATAATTTATTTCTTTCGGGTTTTTCTTATAGCAAGACACAACTTTATTTAGAGTCAACTCCTCCTCTGAGTTACCGTAAAAATTTCTAGTCAACAAGCATATGTGTATATCAGCGATATCTCTTTTTTTGATTTTATCAATATAATTTTCGGCTTTTTGCTTAACGCTTGCTTCAAATTCTGAAAGCATCATTAACCACATTGCCTTTAGTGTATAAGATTCGCTCTCATTTTTCGGCTCTCCTTCTCTCCCAGTAAAAGTACTAAGAACGTCTAAAATTCTGGACTTACCTTCATCCATATTAAAGTTCCGAATTAGAAATAATATTTTTAATTTCAGAAACTCTTTTTTCGATCATTTTTCCGCCAGCCTGGGAATGCAAGCTTTTTCTAAAATCTGGGTCAACCATTAGTTTTTCGAGATTCGTTACAAACTCTTCACTCGTAATTGTAATTTCTTTTCCGATGAAATCGGAAAATGCCAACATTTCAGCATCATATAAAGATCGATTTGTCAAACTCGCCCATTTTCCCGTTTTTTCACCAAAATTCGAAAATGCCTTGTCTCCAAGATATCTATTGACTAATTCGATAGTGTCGAGAAATAGGTTTTTAAGCTTGGCTATCGTCTCTTTAGTCGGGTTTTGATTTTTTTTCATATAGCTGGTAAGAAAATATGACAGGTTTTTAACGCGCTTGTACTCACTATCGTGGTAAGCAAAAAATCGAAGAACCAACTCTTCATGTGCCATGTTTTTATCATCGCTCTTTAATCGTAAATTCAACATCTTTTTAAACAATTTGTCATTTGCTAAGTCTTTGAGTAAATCATTAAACTCTCCTCTTAACGTGTTATTTCTTATTTCTTGAGGAGTTAACTGAATGCTTCCTAGATTTAGTCGTTCGAACACTTCATATTTCACTTCTTCATCTGACTCATTCAAGATGACAATTGCCCTGATAGACCTTTTCCTTATTTCATCACGGTCTCTCTGGGAAAGTTCTGAATACTTTTTATCGTTGACATCGTCTCGCAATTGCAGATTCTTTAATGCAAAATCATCCTTAAGAAATCTTTGGAAAGTGTATAGCCGTTGCTGACCATCAATGACCTCATACTTCAAGGTTTCGGCCTGCTCGGCAAAATAAATAACAGGAATTGGAATATTTAGTAAGAGTGATTCTATTAATCTAGAACATTTATTTTGTACTTCATCATTTGATGCCCAGACATAGTTTCTCTGATAGTCTGGATTCAAATCAATATCGCCAGAGTCAATCTTATCTACTATATCCTGGACTGAATAATCATATGGTTGAGCCAAAATACGGCGGGGAGTTTTATTTGAAGTCATGAAATTTTCCCTAAGTATATTTTCAAATACCATACTGATCGATCCATGCCGTAAAAATATTTTTCTTTTCTTTTGTAAAACATTAAACGTCACCAACTCAACTATCTGGAAGGGGATTTAACTATTTATTAGACTGACTTTCTCTGTCTTGTATCTTGAGAGTTAACTGGGTAACTAGGTAATACTGGTTCCAGGTCTACTTCCTATAGAGGAAGTGGGAGGCAGAAGTGAGGCTGTTTGTCTGTCTAGGTGATGAGCCTGTTGATTAGATAAGTCCCTTCTG
>JBBRSB010000010.1:0-124531 GCA_038245785.1 Gloeobacterales cyanobacterium
AGAGGGAAGTTGTGAGCGTTGCGCTCGTGCATTACTTCCATTCCCAAGTTCGCCCGGTTCACTATGTCCGCCCAGGTGTAAATTACACGACCCTGAGGATCCACAATGCTGCCATTGAAGTTGAAACCGTTCAGGTTGAACGCCATGATGCTGATGCCCAAGGACGTTGCCCAGATTCCAATCACAGGCCATGCTGCCAACACAAAGTGCAAGGAGCGGCTGTTGTTGAACGACGCATATTGGAAGATCAAACGTCCGAAGTAGCCATGCGCTGCAACGATGTTATACGTTTCTTCCTCTTGACCGAATTTGTAGCCATTGCTCTGAGATTCTTCGTAGGTCGTCTCTTTAATCAGAGAAGACGTCACCAAAGAACCATGCATTGCAGAGAACAAGGAACCACCAAACACACCCGCAACGCCCAACATGTGGAAAGGATGATTGAGGATGTTGTGCTCTGCCTGGAAGACCAACATGAAGTTGAAGGTTCCAGAGATACCCAAAGGCATGCCATCAGAGAAAGAACCTTGGCCCAGAGGATAGACAAAGAAGACTGCTGTAGCCGCTGCTACTGGGGCAGAGTAAGCAATGCAGATCCAAGGACGCAGGCCCAGACGGTAAGAAAGTTCCCACTCGCGGCCGAGGTAGCAGAATACGCCGAGGAGGAAGTGGAAAACAATCAGCTGGTAAGGACCGCCGTTGTAGAGCCATTCATCCATGCTGGAGGCTTCCCAGATGGGATAGAAGTGCAAACCGATCGCGTTGGAAGAGGGAATAACGTTCCCACTGATGAGGTTGTTGCCGTAAAGCAAGCTTCCAGAGATAGGCTCGCGGATTCCATCCATATCGACAGGAGGAGCAGCGATGAAGGCAATGATGAAACAAATGGTCGCGGTCAGGAGGGTAGGGATCATGAGGACGCCGAACCAACCGACATAAAGACGGTTATCGGTGGAGGTGATCCAGTCAGCGAACTGACCCCAGAGACCCTGACTAGAGCGACGCTCTAAAGTAGCAGTCATTGTCAAAAATACCTAAAAAGTTAAGGTTTATAGCCTCTATTAATAGATGAAACTTTACAAAACATCAAGAGGGGAGAACTTTTTCTAAGGTTTCAGAGAACTTATTGCCCGATTAGTAGCAAATTTATGTGTTTTTGTTTACAAAAGATTGTAGAAAACAGAGTTGCGAAAAGTTAAAGAAACCCCTGCAGAAAGGATTCTTCAGCTTTTATAGCCCATAGCATGAAGAGGTTTATCCTACTTTTCTTCTGTTACAAAAAGAAATACAAGATATACATAAGTATAAATGCTTATTGTCGAAGATGAATTTTGTTATCTGCGTTCGTGATTCCAAAAGTTACCGAGGATGAGACACCATCAGCTGCTGAACTTGTTCTGCATGATAGGAGCTGCGGGTAAGCGGTGAGGAAACCACCTGTAAGAACCCCATAACTTCCCCTTCTTTTTTCCAAGCGGTGAATGTCTCTGGGGTAACAAATTCATAGACATCCAAATGTTTGGCAGAAGGTTGTAGATACTGACCTATGGTCAAGATGTCACAATCCACTGCCCGCAAGTCTTTCATGACCTGGACAACCTCATCAAAAGTCTCACCTAGGCCAACCATAATTCCTGACTTGGTATAGGTTCTATAAGACTTGGCTCGGGTACGACGAAGAAGCTCAATACTACGCTCATAAATTCCCTGTGGACGGACCCTGCGATACAGTCTAGGCACGGTTTCTGTATTATGGTTCAGCACTTCTGGATGTGCAGAAAGTACAAGCTCCAAAGCTTTTTCATCACCACAAAAATCTGGAATTAGCACTTCGATAGTGGTATCTGGCATGAGCTCTCGCACAGCTTCAATACAACGGACGAATTGGGAAGCACCACCATCTGGCAACTCATCCCGATTGACTGAAGTGATGACCACGTGCTTAAGACCCATGCTGTGAACTGCCTCTGCTAAGCGTAGAGGCTCCGTAGGATCCAGTTCTCTAGGCATTTTATCAAAATCGATATCACAGTAGGGGCATGCTCGCGTACAAGCAGGTCCCATGATTAAAAAAGTAGCCGTTCCTGCTTTGAAGCATTCACCAATGTTGGGGCAAGAAGCCTCTTCACACACAGTATTGAGGCCAAGTTTCCTCAAAGTCTCAGAAACTTTCCCGATCCGCTCCCATTGAGGGGCTTTCACCCGCAACCAATCTGGTTTAGTGGCCATAGTGCACAGCAGTTTAGAAGACTAGCTTATCGTGTTTGAATGGTCTGAGCTACTGTCTGTTGGCTCTGCATTTGCTTTGCCAGTGCCGTAACAGAAGCAGCACTAACATTGGTCATCAGGTTGGGGAATAGCCCCAAACCGACCATACAGAAAGCTAAGACCGTGGCGGGGAAATAGGCAAAGACATTAGGCTTGGGGAGAATACCCAAGGCTTTAGGGCTAGAACCGAAGAAGGCTTTTTGAAGCAGTACCAGTAAATAGACAGCGGTGAGTACGGTACCGAAGATACACAGGGCAGTAGCAATGGGGAATTGAGCATAGGCACCCTTGAATACAAGGAACTCAGCCACAAAACCACTCATTCCTGGCAAGCCAGCATTGGCCATAGCTGCAGCCACCATAAAGGCTCCGACCAAAGGCAAACCCTTTTTGCGGTCAAACAATCCACCTAATTTATCCAAATCACGGGTCTTCGCCTGCTCATACACAAGACCAACGAGCATGAACAGGAGCGCAGAGATGACTCCATGAGAGACCATCTGAAAGACAGCTCCCTGTAGTCCGGTTTCACCGAGCGTAGCCACGCCTAAGATCACATAGCCCATGTGTGCGATGGAAGAATAGGCAATCATTTTCTTCATGTCTGTTTGGGCTAGGGCGGCCAGGGAGGCATAGACTACATTAATTGCAGCCAGTGCCGCCAATAGCCAAGAAAGGTTTAAGGCAGCTTGAGGGAAAAGACTCACTCCAAAGCGCAAAATGCCATAGGTCCCTAACTTTAGGAGCACCCCTGCCAATAGGACAGAGACTGCTGTGGGGGCTTCCACGTGCGCATCAGGAAGCCAAGTATGCAAGGGAACCAAGGGGATTTTGATACCAAAACCCAGCGTGATTAAAACCAGCATAAAAATCTGGAAGGCAATAGGGTAAGGCGAGGCAGGATTGGCGAGCGCCCGAATATCGAAGGTGTTGAGTCCTGATACAAAGTAGACACTCAAAAAGGCGACGAGCAAAAATACGCTGGAAAGCACGGTGTACAGAAGAAATTTCGTTCCGGCGTACTCTCGACGCACCCCTCCCCAGATAGCGATTAGGAAATAAAGTGGGATCAGCTCAAGTTCATAGAACAGGAAAAACAAGAGCAAATCTTCGGACACGAAAGCACCAAGCACCCCACAGGTTAGAAGCAGGACCATCGAGTAGTACATACGAGGCCGCTTTTGTTGCTCCCAGCTCGTGATGATCGAAAGCACGACCAGCAGCGTGGTGAGCAGCACTAGAGGCAAACTGATGCCATCTACAGAAACACTGTAGTTGAGCCCTAGTTGTTGAATCCAGGGGCGACGCTCACTAAATTGGGCTACAGGATCAGAAAAATCGAACTGGAAGGCCATTCCCAGGCTGATAAAGAGGGTCCCAAGGCTAAAGATTAGCGACCAAAGGCGTGCGAACTTATAATCTCCCCCCTTGGGTGCTAGAGCAAGTCCGATAGCACCAAAAGCGGGAAGAAAAACGAGGGCACTCAACCAGGGGATAGTCACGTTTTATTCCTCCGCCTTCTGCTTGGCAGTAACTTTAACGCGTTGGGTAATGAAGGTTGTGCCAGTAGTATTCACAAATCCGAGGCTAACAGCTTGGTCCTGAGTACTCTTGGGAGCCTTATTGGAAGCAAAAATGCCACCGGAAGAGAGAAGATTCAGATTCACAGAACCAATCTTGGGAATGACACTTGCCGTTAGAGGAGTCTGGTTGATTCCACCCAGGGCCGGAGAGTCCCGCAAAGATTTATCAAGCACTGCTTCCACCATGTAGGTACTGCCAGGGGCAACTTGATTCGGTACCTTTAGAGAAACTTGGGGAGGCTCTTTACCGGAGGTTAACATCGAACGCTCTGCCAGTACTTCCTGTTTTACAAGCTGCCAGGAGCTTTTCGAGTCTGAGCGTTCAAATCGGGTCAAAGTTTCCGTTTCGCCCGTCAAGGTAAAGCTGTTATCCACTTGATTAAGGCTACCAGCCAAGGTCGTTTTTGCTCTGACGACCACCCGATTTCCTTCTCCCGTGACAGAGAGTACCTCTGTCTTATACTGAGGCTTTTCTAAGCTTTTCCACAGAGATTCCAAGGCTGTTGCCGTAGCTTCCCGATTTAGCCCATCCGCACTTTTAAAGTCTTTCCTATAGAATTCTAGAACTCCCTGCACGTTTTTTTCAGAAGATTGCTGATCTATTCGTTGAGCTAAATCTTGAAATTCTTCCCGAGACGCTGCCTGAGCAACTGGAGGCAGTAAGGCCCCAAGCAGAAGGACTGCAGAAAGGATTGAATAAGGCTTCTTCATCGGTAAACTCCAGAAATTATGTACCCGCTATACTGATCAAGAAACCCAAAGTTACTACAGAAGTAATGACAATCAACAGATAAAACTGGGTTTTTCCCGTTTCTACGTATTTAAAAACCTGAGAACCGGCTAAGAAGAAGGCACTCACCAAATTTACAAAGCCATCTACTAAGTTCTTATCAAACCATGCCACCGTGACCCCAATTCCAGCCAATCCAGAAACAACGGTTTGTTCATAGAGTTGGTCGATATATAGACGGTTCTCCAAAGCCTGAATCAAGGGGGCAAAGGTTGTCTGTAGACCTTTTATGGGAACTTTCAGTACATATAGTGCAAAGGACCCTGCAAAACCAAGCAGGACAGCAACCATAGAAAGCGTTGCCACAGAGATGGAAAGCTCCTCTTTTGCAAACCAGAGATTGCCTAAGTACCCTGACAGCGCAGAAGGAACCATCAGGACTACTAGAGGAAGACTCATCACCCAAGGAGATTCGTGAACCATTCCAGCTTCTTGTGTACGGGCTGCACCCGTAAACGTTAGTAAAAACTGACGAGACATATAAAAGGCAGTTAGTGCTGCCGTAATTAAAGCAATAGCGTAAACTCCCGAGAATGCAGGGGATTCACCCAGCGCATGCAGAACAGAATCTTTAGACCAGAATCCGGCCAAGGGGAAAACGCCTGCAATACTCAAAACGCCCACGCCAAAGGTTACACCGGTCACAGGCATCTTCTTCAAAAGCCCGCCCATATTTTGCATATCTTGGCAATCCAGGTGTCCATGGGTCGCATGCTCCGCTTCATGCATTCCATGAATCACGGAGCCGGAACCCAAGAAAAGCATTGCCTTAAAAAATGCATGGGTAAACAAATGGAACACAGCTGCTTCAGGATGCCCTACTCCCAAGGCCATAAACATATAACCGAGCTGAGAGATAGTTGAATAAGCAAGAACTCGCTTGATGTCGTTCTGCACTGTAGCAATGAGGGCTGCGCCTAAAGCGGTGACTGCACCTGTCCAAGCAATCACACCCATTGTCAAAGGAGAAAGAGCGATTACAGGTTCTAGTTTGACGACCAGAAACACGCCAGCCGCAACCATCGTGGCCGCATGAATCAGTGCTGATACCGGAGTGGGTCCTTCCATCGCATCAGGAAGCCATACATGCAGAGGAAACTGTGCGGATTTACCCACAGGACCTGCAAAAAGAAGCAAGGTCAAAATAGCAGCGAAACTCGGAGCTAATTGAGCCTTTTCAGCCCAGCCCTCTAGAGCGGTGAAGTCTAAGGTTCCAGCGGTTGTATATAAGACAACGATTCCAATCAAAAGAAGGAAGTCACCAACCCTCGTGGTCATAAAAGCTTTGCGGGCAGCGGCGCTTGCACTAGGTTTTTCAAACCAGAAACCGACTAAGAGATAACTGCACAGGCCCATTAATTCCCAAAAGGCATAGGTAACTACTAAGTTATTGCTGATGACAAGCCCTAACATCGCTGCCGTAAAAAAGTTCAGGAGCCCATAGTAACGAGGCAGACCTGGCTCTTCATGCATATAGCCCAAGGAGTAAAGCTGGACTAAAAAGCTGACTCCTGTTACCAAGGTCAGCATTCCCACCGTCAGTGGTGTAAATAAGAGAGAAAAATCTAGGGCCACATCGCCGGCGGTGAGCCAACGGACGTCAAGCGTAATTGCTTCTGGCTTTTGAATAGTCCCGACTAAGGCAATCAAACTGTGGATGAATCCTAGTCCTATTAGAGCTAATCCTGCATATGCTGGTGGCTTGCGACCTTTAAATAAACCTAGGGCCCAGGGTAGGGATAAGAGCGCAGCAAGGGCTCCGTAGAGGGGAACCAACCAAGCTAAATGCACCAGTTGATCGGCATTATTCATCAGGGACAATCACCTCTCGCAGGCCAATGGGTATGGCAGACGCGCACAGCATACAGGATATGGAATCTTTACTTTTCTTAACCTAATACTAGAACGGAACATGTCCTGCGTCTAGTAAAAAATGCTTACCAACAGCAGAGAATATTCCTCCTAGCAATCTTTCATAGCTTAGAGAAAGGTAAGCTCTTATACAAAAGCTTGCCCCAAGATTTCTGGGGCCTATCATAACAATTCGCTGCTCTGAAAGAGCAAAAATCAAAATAGATCTGGGGTTTACCCTACTTCTGACATCCGGACTAAACGTTTACGGGCGACCTCAATCGGTATTAGCTCTACGGCCCGCCGTATATCATCAACGCTTACCCACTCGCTAAAGGCCAAGGTGTCGCCGTTGCGCACTAGCCCCATAAGGTAGGCTTCGGCCAACTTCGGGTCCTCAACGCCCATCCCGACGAGCTGATGAGCAATGGCTTGAGCAATATCTTCTCTCATAACAGAGGACCTCCTCACACATCTCAGGGCTTATCAGACTTATTAGTACCCAAGATGCGGTTATCTTCTAAATGTAACATTTTTTAACGGCGAAGATGCTTGACGAAAACAAATTTTTAAACTTCTTTCCATATTTCCCCTTTACCCTCCACAATAGAAAAGTCAGGGAAACTCAACACTCTATAGACATATATATGCTTCCCCAGTCCTCTCTGGAAGAACCCATAGCTCTGCTAATGGCCCAACCTGCAGCTCCTTTTGTCTTGAAAGCATGGGGAAAGGGGGAGATAGCCTCTTTCCATATTTGCGGCCTTCTAGCTTCTTGGGTCTTAGAAGGTCCAGAGGGCGCCATTCCTGAATCCTATCAAGCCCTGCAGCACTGCGGCCTACTCACCCAAACGAAAGATCATTGGGTCCTTACAGAATTAGGCAGAACCATTGGTCAGATGACCTTAGAACGAACTCCAAAGTCGCTGATTAAACTAGTTTCCTCCCATCGTAAAGAATCCAGCACCCGTTGATTGCTATGGAGACTTTCCAATTTGGTCCTTACCAGGTCCGCCCTTGGCAACCCCAAGACCGGCAACAAGTAGCGTCTCTTATAGAGCAAGTACTCACTGAGCATGGCTTGCACTGGGATCCAAAGAATGCCGATATCGATGTTATCGAAGTAGAAAAATACTATGAGAAGGGTCAATTCTGGGTTTTGGACCTAAGCGCTCACCTCGTAGGGACTGGGGCCTACTACGCCCGTGCACCCCAAGTGGTAGAAATTCGAAAGATGTACTTTGTGCCTTCTATCCGAGGGATGGGGCTAGGAAGCCGCTTGCTGGGAGCCCTGGAACAAGATGCCTATAACCATGGCTATGAAGAAGCCTGGATCGAAACCAGTACATTGCTTACTAAAGCAGTTAGCCTATATGAACGTTCTGGCTATGAGCGGATTATGGAAGCACCAGAGGTGACTCGCTGTGATCGGGTATACCGCAAAAAGCTAGGGCCTAAAGCTGCCCCGTAAACTCGACAGAATTCTAGGTCAAGGGCTGTTTTCCCTGTCATTTCAACCAAAGAGCAAGCACGATGAGCAAAGTCAGTAGACCCATTTACTTGGATAACAACGCAACCACAGCTGTGGACCCAAGCGTTTTGGAAGCAATGTTGCCCTATTTTACAGAAATGTATGGCAATGCAGCATCCCGCAACCATGCCTATGGGTGGGAAGCAGAACAGGCCGTTGAAACCGCTCGCGAACAGATTGCGCAAGGAATAGGGGCTACAGCCAAAGAAATCATCTTCACTTCGGGAGCAACGGAATCCAATAATCTAGCGCTAAAAGGCGTCGCCGAGGTCTATGCCGCTCAGGGAAAACATCTGATCACCAGTGTTACTGAACACAAGTGCATTTTGGATACCTGTCGATATTTAGAACAGAAGGGCTACGAAGTAACCTATCTTCCGGTCAACAGAGACGGCCTGGTAAAGTTAGAAGCCCTAGAAGCTGCCATCCGTCCTGATACCATTCTGGTCTCGATTATGACAGCCAATAACGAGATTGGAGTGCTTCAACCAATCACTGAAATCGGCAAAATCTGTACGGAGTACGGGGTAATCTTTCATACCGATGCTGCCCAAGCCTATGGCAAGGTCCCTCTACACGTAGACAAGATGAATATCCATCTTTTGTCTCTGTCTGGGCATAAATTCCACGGCCCTAAAGGGATTGGCGCACTTTATGTGCGTCGTAAGAATCCAAGAGTGCAACTGGCTCCTCAAATGCATGGAGGAGGGCACGAACGCGGTCTGCGCTCAGGGACCTTGGCTGTACCTTCTATCGTTGGCATGGGAAGAGCAGCAGAAATCTGTCTCGCAGGCATGGCACAGGAGAATACACGAACTGAGGCCCTGCGAAATTACCTCTGGCAAGAAGTGCAGAAAAGCATACCGGAAGTTTCTCTTAATGGCAGTCTAGAATATCGTCTGGCGAATAACCTCAACCTGAGCTTTGCCTTTGTCGAAGGGGAATCCTTACTTATGGGTGTACACGATACCGTGGCTCTATCCTCTGGCTCTGCTTGCACTTCGGCCTCGTTAGAAGCATCTCATGTGCTCAAAGCGCTGGGCCTGAGTGACGAACAGGCTCGCTCCTCGATCCGGTTTGGAATAAGTAGATTTACAACGAGGGACGAAATCCACCGAGTAGTGGATAAACTGGGAATAGTCGTTAGCCGTCTACGGGCTATGTCTCCTCTGTGGAAGATACATCAGGAAAAAGCTCAGCAGACAGTCTATTAACACCATGTCTAAAGTGTTTTAAGCCCAGACAGTAGAAACATATGAACGGACAACATCGTTTAGGAGTTGAGAGAAAATATGGCTGAAACAGCAGAAGCGACAAAAACTGGGGAAGCCAAGGGAATCCAACTGACGGATTCAGGGTTGAGAGAAGTGCTTCGTTTACGTGAACGCAAAGGCTCAGACCTATGGCTACGGGTAGGAGTCAAAGGAGGCGGGTGCTCAGGACTCTCGTACACTATGGATTTTGATAGCCCTGATAGTGTTACTGAACATGACGAAGTGTATGCTTACGCTTCAGGCTTTAGTGTCATTGTCGATAAGAAGAGTCTTTTGTATCTATACGGTCTGGTCCTCGACTACAGCGATGACTTGTTGGGCGGAGGATTCAAGTTCGTAAACCCTAATGCCGAACGTTCTTGTAGCTGTGGCTCGTCGTTTTCCACATAAACAACTATTAGCGCCTTCTAGCCATCCTTTATATAAAGGATGGCTTTTTCATGGGCCTTTAAGAGGGGAATCTACGATCTAATTCTTGAGACAGCCACTCTTGAAACATTCTATGGACGATTTCCTGTCGTCTTTGATCTGTTAATTCTGCAGGAATCAATTCTTCAACCAAGAGCAGGTGATATCCTTTTTCCGTTCTGAGTGGACCAATAATCTCATGTACAGGTGCAGTAAACGAAGCTTCAGCAATATCAGAGTCTAAGTCTGAGCGATAAAATATTCCTTCATAACCGCACTGGTGTCTACGTCGCTCATCAATATCGTAGAGATGGGCCGCTTCATAGAAACTAAGTTCTTGCTCTTTAATTTGATGAATAACGTCATCTACAACTCTTTCATAAGGGACAATAGTCTGATAAAGTACGACCTGATCAAATTCAGCCTGGTGTTCATAAAAAAATCTTTCTGCAGCATCGAAGAATAGAGAAGTAGCCAATTTTTGTCGAATTAAACGATCATAAACTCCTGCTTCTAGATCATCTATATTAACTAGCTGCTGCTTGATCCAAAGCAAAATATCTGAGGCTTGTTCTAGATCTGTTGCTATAAACATTTGATTGATATTAGCTTGCACTTCCTCGGGAGCAACGATAAGATTTCTCTCCTGAGCAACTTGATCAATTATTTTTTGACACAATATTTGATAATAAGTTTCTTTTAGTCGAAGAGTTTTTTGCAGAAATCTCAAAATCTCATCTGGTGTAACACGTAACTTTGAGAGGCTAGACATTTTTTAATTCTATTTTGGTAGATTTTCACAAGCTTTACCTGCATTGCAAACCTATATAGATATGGATTTCAAATATCAGTTGTGAACTAATAAATTTCAGTCTAAGACTGACTACGCCTTAGACTGAAATTTTTACAGTTAAGCACTAAGAGATCTAACTGGTAGATGTCGAGGTAGATACCTTTCCATCTTCAACAGAAGCACTAGCGTTAGAAGATGATGACTTCACTATCGAGTTACTACTACCGGGATCATTACTACCGAAGGAAAAAGAGAAACTTGCAGGGCCACTAGACACAAAAGAAGGAATACCAGGCAAGAAACCGAAACCACCAATGAAAGGGATAGGAGGTACAGAAGCACCACCTCTCACTCTATAAACACAAGGGGAATAAATTTCAAAAAAGTTTAAATCAACAATGGATAAAGATTTCATTGGACTTTCCTCGCAGAATGGTTTGGGTATTCAGCACATTGACTACTTCTAGCATCATTGCAAATCAGATAATGAAAAATAATTATATTGCAGACAATGATAAAAGCTATAGATTAAGTTTACACCAAACCTATTTCCTTGATTTAAAGAAACAGTATTAGCATATTAGAAGTGGCCATATTACATTCAGCAAAAAGGTATTTATCAAAACCCCTTAAATTCTCTATGAGCTTAAAGAATTCATAAAGAAAATACAACTTAGAGCTGAAAAGTTCTGAGACAACCTACTTCATAAGCTATCTAGATTAATTTAGACAGCTTATGAAGCTTGACCAACGATACTAACTAAAATTAATACCATCTTGACCATTAAAAGAAATGTTATCTGCAATTGATATTGCAGTAGCATTACCTCTGAAGGCCTGAGCGGTAGAATAGGCTGTAGCATACTGCCTAACATCGATAACGTTGTACTGAACGTTGCTTTGTGAGAAATAGCCTAAGCCACCTGCAAGATTTGTTGATGGAGAAACTTCTCCCAGATAGCTCAAATCGGAAATAATCATAGTTTTGCTCCTGCAAGCTCATGTTTAATAGAAAAGGTCGAGCTGTTACAAACAATATAAATGCATATACAAAATCATGTTGCCACTTTGGCATAAATCCTAATTAAAAATAGAAAATGCATACCTTCAGAGAAAATACTGGTGACTACTAAATATAGATATGTCACCAGTATTTTCTTTATTTCAATAGAGTACCTCTAATACGTAGGTCGAAGTACTCTATATTTCAAGTTGAGCTTTCATTAACTAATGTTGTAGTTGGACTGGTAAATGCTCGAAGAGTTGGGGACATAGGTAGAGGCGTATGCACTACCTCTAAAAGCTTCCGCATTGGAATAACCATTGGCGTACTGACTAACGTAGGCACTGTTGTACTGCGAGGTATTTTGATCAAAGAAACCAGCGCCACCTACAAGGTTAGTTGCTTCGGAAACTTCTTCCAAATAGACCAGATCAGAAATTTTCATTGGTTCTCTCCTTTAAATTAGTTTTCTGTTTAAGAACAACATTATGTTGCTCATAATTAATATAGCTATCTTCTGTGTTCTCATGTTGCCACTTTGGCAGTGTTTCTCAATTCCAATACTCTTGATCAGAATATTATTTATCCAAAAAATAGCTGGAAGTTTCTTGTTTAACTAAGAATTAAACTCCAGCTATTTGCCAACTTTCATGTTAGCTATAGTTCACATTATTCTGGTAAATTCCAGAGTAGTTGGATACACCGGTGGAGGCATATGCATTACCTCTAAAGGCTTCAGCATCAGAATAGCCATTGGCGTACTGATTGACATAAGCATTGTTCCACTGCGAGGTATTTTGATCAAAGTAGCCAGAGCCGCCTACAAGGGCAGTTGCTTCAGAAACTTCTTCCAAATAGACCAAATCAGAAATTTTCATTGTCTCTCTCCTTAAAGTTAGTTTTCGCTTAATAACAACATTAAGTTGCTGTATAAATACTATAGATATTTTCTTGATTTTAGTGTTGCCAATTTGGCAGGTATTCTATTAGGAAATAGACATATTTTTCAAAGAGTAAATACAATGCAAGCTTTTTGATTATAAAAAGCTTGCATTAGTCTTCATTCTCCAAAGTTAGCTAACGTTGAAGTTGGACTGGCCAATGCCTGAGTAGTTGGATACATTGGTATATGCAGATGCATTACCTCGAAAGGCTTCAGCATCAGAATAGCCAGTGGCGTACTGACTGACGTAAGCATTGTTGTACTGCGCGGTATACTGATTAAAGAAGCCAGAGCCGCCTACAAGGGCAGTTGCTTCGGAAACTTCTTCCAAATAGACCAAATCAGAAATTTTCATTGTCTCTCTCCTTCAAATTAGTTTTGTAATTAAAACAACTTTATTAGGTTGCTACTATTACTATAGACAATAGAGCTTGAGAAGATTGCCACTTTGGCAGATAGTTTCAGTCATCATGAAACACCAAGAATATGTCTTCAAAGACTAATGGAAGCTTCTTAATCATAAAAAGCTTCCATTAGTCTTTAGCCTCCAAGATCAGCTGAAGTTAATATTGGACTGACCAACTTAAGAAAGATTAGATGAAACTGTGGATGCAAATGCACTTCCTCCTTTAGCCTCTGAGGAAAGTAAGGGTGGACCGCTTGCTTTTGGCGGTATAAGAGTATGTCTTGCTCACATATGCCTGTGTCTAAACTAATAGCTCTTGATTCATTACCTGAGCAGAGCAGACTAGAAATATAGATAGCCTTGATCTGAATAGTTTACCAATTTAGTATGCATTTACTCTGAGAATCTTTAATCTGGCTCAAACCTTCCAGCAATCTAATTCATTAGAGACAATAAGAGCTGTGAGGCGTTTCATTGAATCGCTTCATAGCCCTTATTGCTAATCTAAGATAGCAGATAAGAAGATTCTAACCTCTAGCACTGGATTTAGCATTGGCGAAACCACCAATTGAAGTCGCTGCAGAAGCTGCCCCAGCGGCACCACCAATGCTGAGTAAATCAACTTTGAATCCACTTAGTTGATCTCCTGTCACGTTGTAGTCTGTAGCATATCTAGTATCATAGGCAGTATCGTATGCTAGTGAGTAACTAGGGGTGCTACTTGCACTAGCTGAAATACCACTTCCTCCGCTTATACAAATTTCTCCAGCACATACCGCCTCAAGAAAGTTAAGATCAGTGATTGCGAACTGACTCATGGCACTTCTCCTTTTTTTATACAATGAGGCTAGTTCTTAGCCTACAGCGACAGAAGAAGATGCAGCGACGGAACTAGAGAAAAGACCTGCTACGCCAGCTGTCTTCGTAAACGTTTTGGTCTCAGTAAGATAGCCAAGAGCATCTGCTTGCGCTAAGGAACTAGCTGAAGCTATAGGCGGAAAGCCATAAGTTGGCACACCGCTTCCTTCTACACAACTTGCATCTTCAGAGATGGCTCCTAGATAGTTTAGATCAGAAATAATCATTAGATTTCTCCCTTATAATTCACTGGAAACAGCCTTTTTGGTTGTCTACAAACAGATTAATTGAGAAAGATAAAAACATGTTGCCAAATTGGCATCTTTTAAAATTACGTATATTTAAACAAAAAAATGCTTAGTTCACCAGAGTAAACCAAGCAAGGCCGACATTATCAGGGGTTCGAAAACTTTTTCTAGTTCTTAAAGAATTATCTAAAAGGGATAGCTAAAATTCTATTGCTATCTATATTTTCAACTTCTTTAGAGGAAAACATAAGAAGCTAAAGTTAGTAGTTTTAATAGGCAAGCATCCTTTTAGATAATGGACTGTATCGATAACACTATAGATAATCTAATTAATAGCAGGTGCCATTTTGGCATTAATCTATTCACAAATTACTTTGAGAAGAAGAATGATTAGACTTTGAGTCAAAACTAGACAGCCAATGCAATTTTTCTTGCTCCAGCCATTGCCTAAATAAATCCTCAGTTATTTTCTGATGAAGCGGTTGGATTAACTCTGCAGAAAGAATTTGTTCAATCATGAGTAGATGCCATCCCTGATCGTTGGACACTGGCCCTGCTATCTCTCCTACCGTCACGCCAAAAGCGGCGGTGGCTAAATCTGGTTTCATTTCCCAGCGACTGACCTCACCTTCATAGCCACAGCGACGGCCTCGCTGCATGTTGACATCAAACTGATGGGCCGCTTCGAAGAAACTAATTTCTTGGTCTTGTATACGATAGAGCACCTCGTAGGCCAATGCCTCTGAAGCGAGCGTAATTTGATACAGTACAGCCCGATCATACCCCAGTCGATTTTCTGCAAAGACTTGATCCGCCTTCTGAGAATAGAGCTGATCAGCCAACTTGCATCTCAGCACCTGTTTTTGCAAACCTGCTTCAAAGTCTTCCTCATCAACCTGCTGTTCATTGAGCCAGGTTAAAGTATCTGAAGCTTTTTCCAGGTGATGCTGTCTACGGAATTGGTCTGCTTCCATTTGAATTTCTTCTGGCGTAACTTCGATACCTCGACTCTGTGCATTCCAGGCAATTATCTCTTGGTACAACAAAGTATCTCTTACCTTTTTAAACTGGAATGTCTGCCGTAGATAACTACTAACAGCTTTGAATTCTTCTTGTTGGTTTGAGGCTGTCAATTTAGGGAAAGCAACATTTAGCATGTGTATTCATCCACAAATAGGGGTAATTAGCTAGTGCTGAAGCAAGAGCACGTAGATGATGAGAAGCTTTCCCTATGTCTAGAGGAAGCCTTTGCCAAAACAGACTGTTTTGTCTGATTTCGTTCAGAGTCAATAACAATACTAGTTGAATCTGCAGTTGCACGTTCATTACAAGAAACAGCATGCGTTCTTAGAATCTTCTGGCGAATCATAACTAACCTCTTTTAGAGCCTCATCTTATAACCAAGAGTCAATGCACTCAGCATAGACAGGCTAATCAATCAATTGTCGCTATCTCGACAAAATTTTACTTAAAGCCCTTAGCTGGATAGCATAAATTCCATACTTATACCAGTAGGGTACAATGGCATCATGCCGCCCCGCACTCTTGACTGAAATGCAGTTTCTAGATGAGGCAAATCATCAATAACAGCAACTCTTTGAGCGTTCTGTTTGCGAAGCTGAGAAACTCCACAGTTCAAAACATACTGAGCCGATTTGTCTGATTGCAGGACAGACTGCTTTCTAACTTGTATATTCTCTTTCAGAAGCCTATTGTAGGTGCGGTAGGGAATGTAGTGCAGGGGATTAAGCCCATTAGAACGCAACAGCAGCACACAAGCCCAGGAATATTTACCATCTACAATCGCGTCAATGATCTGATCTAATTTTTCAGGAAGCACGTTTTTACCCTCTTATGTTTTCAAAAGATACATCTGGCATTTCTAAAGGCTAAAACCACCTTTCTGTAACTGCTCAATGGGATCGAGAAGAAAACTAATAATTCGGCGCTGACGAATAACGACTTCAGCACTCGCTGTCTGACCACTCTTGAGTTGAACAGGACGACCATTGCTGATAATATAAGAACGATCAAGTTTAATTTTCAGCTTATAGATTTCTCCTAATTGGGAGTCTGTTTGAGCATCAGGCGATATGCTTTGCACTCGACCTGATAACATGCCAAACTCTTGATAGGGATAAGCATCTAGTTTGATATTTACAGGCATACCCGTTCGTGCAAAACCTGCCTCACGATTGGGCAGACGGGCTTCTAGAACAAGAGGGGCTTTTTGTGGAGCAAGCTCAGCAATAGTTTGCCCAGGCTGGATAACCTCTCCCACATTTTTAACCTGCAAAGAAGAGACTGTACCGCTAATTGGGGCATAGACAAATCGCCTGCGGAGGCGCTGTTCAGCCATCTGTAAACGGCTTTGTATTTCGCTTAGTTCAGCATGCGCTTGAGTGACCTGCATTCTGAGTTCTTGAACTTTCTGCTGCGCTTGGAGGATAGCCGTATTTCCTTCCGCTCGTTGTTTTAGCAAGAGTTCTCGATTCTGAGCGATAGTCTGATTAGCATTATCTAAATCTCCTGAATGCTGGATCAATTGAGCTTCACGATCATGGAATGCTTGCTCGGCAGAAAAGACCTGCTCACGGGAAATAGCTCCAGAATTCACTAAAGGAATAAGACGATTTAACCGTTCTTGATGTCGTTTGATGTCTGCTTGACTCTGCCGGGCCATCCGGCCCAGATTGGCGCTACGGGCCTGCGCTTGGGTAATTAAGCTTTGCTGAGCAGCTTGAGCCGCATTCGCTTGTTGTTGGCGACTGCTTAGCTCTGCCTGCGCCTGTGCCAGTAAACCTTCAGTCTGGAGAAGGCGCATCTGAGAAGTGTTTAGGAGTTGTCTCTGAAGATCTATTTCTGTATGTAAGCTTTCTGGCTCCAGATCAACTAGCACTTGTCCTTTCTGAACCGACATGCCTTCTCGAATACGCAGACGGGCAATTTTTCCTGTCTCAGGAAGCTGAAGTTTGTACAGGCTGCCTTGGGGGACAAGCTTGCCTTGGGCCTTGCCTACTTCATCAATTTGGCCAAACCAACTCCAAGTACCAACACCCCCAAGAAGCAAGAGTACACCAGCTAAAGCATATAAGGGCAGTCTAGAAGGGGGAGACTGTAAAACTTCCTGCACCGCTGGCGACCACTGAGTGATCTCTTGCGTCTGAAAATGCACTAAGGCTACAGACTCCGCCGAGGTGTGTTGGAGTTGAGAACGGTCTGGTGAAGGTGTGGAAGAAGGAGTAATCATAGCTATCCCCATTAAAAAGAGTATGGAAACAGAATTCAAGAGAGAATCTTTCGATCGGATGGGCTATTTTTTAGGTTCGCCTCTCCTTACAGCACCAGTTGTTGCTGTGCTAAGTACGCGTAAAGCCCTTTGCGTTTAATCAGCTCAGCATGAGTTCCTTGTTCTGCAAGTACACCTCGGTCCAGCACAAGAATTTGATCGGCATCGCGCACGGTAGATAGGCGGTGCGCAATGACCAGCATGGTGCGTCCTTGCCGGACTTCTTGAAGATTTTGCTGGAACCGTCGTTCTGACTCTGTATCTAAAGAACTGGTCGCCTCATCCAAAATTAAAAATTGTGGATTGTGCAGGAGGGCGCGCGCAATAGCAATGCGCTGTCGTTGCCCCCCAGAGAGGTTAGCCCCCCGCTCTCCCACTTTCGTTTCATAACCTAAAGGGAATTCCTGAATAAAGGCATGGGCTTCCGCTAATTGGGCAACCTCGATCACTTGCTCCAGATTGTACTGAGGCTGAAATAAGGTGATATTTTCGCGAATAGTACCGGAGAAGAGGAAGCATTCCTGAGGAACCACACCAATCTGACGGCGTAAAGATACAGGAGAGACTTGAGCAAGATCATAGTCATCAAGCAGAATACGTCCCTTGTCTGGTTTGTATAATCCCTGAATCAACTTAGCCAGGGTACTCTTGCCAGAACCCGAACGCCCTACAATCGCAACCACCTGCCCTGGTTGGATTTCAAAACTTAAATTCTGCAGCGTATTCGTCTCAGCATCTTTGTTGTAGCGAAAGGTGACATTCTCAAAGCAGAGATGGCCGTGGAGGAAGGGTAACTGAATGCCTTGTTCTGGACTGGGAGTTTCCGGAGTCGCCTCAAAAACATCATTCAAACGCTCTACGGATACCACTACTTCTTGGAACTCATCCCATAATCCTACAAATCTCAAGACAGGCCCAATTACGTTTCCGACCAGCATATTGAAGGCCACAAACTGTCCAATAGTAAGTTGTTCTTGAATAACGAGGTTAGCTCCATACCAGAGCAGGGCCGTACTCCCTAAGGTGTTGAATAAACTACCCACAGAACTTAAGCCATTTGCCAGTTTTTGTCCCTTGAAAACAGAGTTGAGCGTAGCCGTGAAACGGTCCTCCCATAACCAGCGCAGATCCCGTTCGGCCGCCGCAGATTTTACGGTGGCGATACCCGAAAAGGTTTCTACTAGAGTCGAGGTGGCAGCAGCTTCCCGATTAAAAATTTCTCGTGAGATACGACGCAAAAAGGGAGTAGAACCCACAGTCAGCAAGACAAAGGGCGGAATCAAAGCTAACACGAGCAGCGTAAGTTGCGCATTGTAGTAAAACATCAACCCCAGGTAGACGAATACCATAAGGGTATCCAGCCAGACAGAAAGGGCCTGACGGGTGAGAAATGCTTGAATCTTTCGATTTTCCTGGACACGGGTGATCAGGTCTCCCACATGCCGCATTTCAAAGAAGCCCAAGGGCAGTGTCAAGGCATGGTTGATAAAACCACTGATCATCGTCAAATCAAGTCGATTGGAGAAATAGTCCAATAGGTACTGACGGAAAGCAGACAATCCGACCTGCCACACTCCGAACAGGATAAGGCCAATAGAGAAGACATTCAGGGCTACCTGACTTTTTTGGACAACCACTTTGTCTAGAATAATCTGCGTAAATAAAGGAGTGACGAGACCCAGAATCTGCAGTAGAAAAGTCATCAGCAAAATCTGGGCCATGGTGTTTCGATAGGGCCATAACAACCCAAGAAAACGCCACAGGGAACTTTTACTTTCCGGGGTTTCTTTAAAGCGTGGCGTGGGTTCCAAAAGCAGAGCATAACTGGTCCAATTTTTTTGGAATTCAGCTGGTTTGAGGCGGCGGATGCCCATAGCCGGATCAGCCACGACTACTTTTTGCGGAGTGACTTTATAAACCACTACGTAATGGTCTCCCTGCCAATGGGCAATCCAGGGATGGGGTTGCGTTACCATCCGGTCAAAACTGGCCCGCACAGGACGGCTCTGAAAGCCCAGCGTTTCTGCCGCCGCCGCCAGAGACCGTAAAGAAGCACCATTCCGTCCTACCCCAATTTGCTCTCGCAATTGGTTGATATCTAAACGTTTACCCCAGAAAAGACCAATCATGCGCAAGCAGGCTGCACCACAATCAGCCGCACTTTGCTGTTCTGCAAACGGATAGCGCCACCGAAATTTAGGGAGGAGGTTAGGACCGGGAAAAGCAACAGCCACCTTTTGCTTTTTTGGAGGGGGCGCTTTCTGACCAGGCCCAGAGACTACTTCCATGGGGGTAGGCACTATAGGCTTGACGGCAGTAGCAGAAAGAACAGATTCCCAGAGCGCTGAGGGCAGGTGATATACCTGCACATCCTTCACTGCTAGCCAATCACTTTGATTTGGCTCCCAGCGGCTTCCCACGGACACGGATTCTCCAACAGCATCCGTACTAGGCTGCACAGCCCCTTCCTTGAGCCAGTAAATTCCTGGTTTCAGACTGCTAAAGCGAGTCTTGGAAGGAATATTCTCTAAAGTGGCCTCTTCAGCCAGTTTTCTAAACTGTGGACCAGACAGGGTATGTAATCCTGCTTTCAAGCGTAAGAATAGAAGCTTTTGCTGATAAGCCAATTGTTCCGTAATGAGTTTTTGGAGCTTGGGATACCGTGACTGCCAGTGCGCAAGCCTATCTTTGGGTAAGCACCAAACACGAACAGGTCCGGCCGCAACCATCTGATGCGCAAACTCCGCTTCTGCAGAAACAAAAAATAAATCGGCAGATGTGAGTAAAGCCACATTAACCTTTGTCCCGTTTGCCTGAGTAGCAATGAGTCGGGCCCGACCACTGACAATTACAAACAGCTCAGAATCTTGTTTGTCTGCAGTTAAACCGACTTCAGCAATAACCTCACCAAGGCCATATTCTTTGAGCTGTGGATATTGGGATAGTTCCTGTAAAGCCTGAGGAGGGAGTTGCTCTGCCCAGTGACTAGACTGGAGTAGTTCTAAAGGCCAGTTTTGGGATAATTCGATATGCTCAGAAGGCCAAGCGGGCACACTTTTCTGCATACAATTCTCCTCAAAGATTACGTAACGGAAAAGCAGATAGATTGTTGCTCTTTTTTAAGTTAGGGACTAAAAGTGTATCTGAAAATACAATGTTTTGTTTCTTGACGAGTGCATCCTACACCCTAAATTAAGTCGTTACAACAGCCCTTTCTTATATTTTCTTTATATTTGTTAATTAGCGACATTTATAAGTTCTATTAGTCCGGACATAATTAAATTAATTATGTCCGGACTTGCTTAATCCAGCATTTGAAATGCCTTACTCAAAAGATGCATTTTAGAGGAGTTCTATTCCTTACTGTATAGTCAATACACAAGATAACAAGCTATTAAAATAGTCATCTTTTTGCAGAATATAACAATATTTGGAGTGGTCGCTTTTGTGCAAAGGTCAACAAGTTTTGTCGTGAACTTTCTTCATTTTTTGTGCATTGAAAGATCTTTAGGTCGTATTGAAAGATCTTTAGGTATCGAAAAACTGCCAAAGTGGCAACACCTCTTTATGGTTTTATATATGATGAAGGGATAGGCTTTCTAGAAACTATATAAAGAGAGCGGTGAAATATCCTTTACCTTTAAAGCTTGACAATGTAGAACTAGCCAACCTCGATCTTTTGGAAGAGCAAGACAAAAATATTGCCCCTGGGCTACTATTGCGAACTAAGTATGACTTCATCTGTCAAAAGGCTGGAAAATGTCTTTCTTGATAGATGCTAGATAAATTCAAGCGTAGGTTTAGAAAAATCGCTAGCTAGAGTTAGTTAGGCTTATGGGTTGCGAGTCCTAAATCCATAGGATGACTGATGCTATGTCCATCACAAATCACCAAATCTGGTTTTAACGGCAGTCTGACAAAGGTTTCTAGTAGAGGGGCACTTCCTGGAAAGATGCTAGTCCTGGAACATAAATTATCCGTTAGCACCTGAGCACGCAACAAGCTCCTTTGAAGCAAGCGGGCTTTTTGCGTAGTGACGTCCCATCGATGAAACGATTTTGATGTGGATCAGCGGACGAAGTAATCCAATACAATAGAGTTTTAGCTTCTCGGCTAATTATCTCTACCTTCTATCCTGTACGGGTTTTAGGAATTGGGTCATACTAGATAGCACAGGATGGTGTGGTCTCATGCTCAGGATTGTTACCCAGCGAGCAGAAGCAGAACAAGAGTTGAGGCGTCTTGCCTCTCGGACCCATTCGGACCAAGTAATTCATAAAGAATCTACGGTCCGAGAGATCCTGCTGAATGTAAAACGTTCTGGGGACGAAGCTCTGATCCGTTATACGCTTGAATTCGATCACGTAGATCTGCAGCAGGTCGGACTCACGATTTCTCCAGAAGAGAAGGCGCGGGCCTACGAGATGATCTCGGCCAAGCTCTTGAAAGCAATTCGGCTGGCGCACCAAAGGATTGAAGCATTTCATCGAGAACGCGTCCCCAAATCATGGGTAACTCATGGACCGCATGGGATCGTCCTTGGTAAAAAAATCACCCCTGTCGATATAGCCGGGCTTTATATCCCTGGGGGGAGAGCTAGCTATCCGAGTACCGTATTAATGAATGCAATACCAGCAAAAGTGGCTGGGGTACCGCGCATTGCCATGGTGACACCTCCGAGTGCAAACTCTTCTAGCCTGGGGAATGAAAGTATCAACCCAGCGGTTTTAGTTGCAGCCCAAGAAGCAGGAATTCAAGAAATTTATCGGGTTGGAGGAGCTCAGGCGATTGGAGCCTTGGCCTATGGCACCCAGACCATTCCCAAAGTAGATGTGATCACAGGTCCTGGGAATATCTATGTAACCCTAGCCAAGAAGCTGGTCTATGGAGAAGTAGGCATTGATTCTTTAGCCGGTCCCTCGGAAGTCTTGGTGATTGCCGACCATACTGCTAATCCTTTATGGGTCGCGACAGATCTACTCGCCCAGGCAGAGCACGACCCTTTAGCTTCGGCTATCTTGCTGACTCCCAGTGAAACCGTCGCGCATCAAGTCGTAATCGAAGTGGAGAAGCTGCTCAAAACCCATGAGCGTAGAGTGCTTACGGAAAAGTCGATTGCTAACTATGGTCTAGTAGTTATTACCTCAGACTTAGAGGAAGCCACTGAACTCTCTAACCTTTTTGCTCCAGAACATTTAGAGCTAGAAGTAGAAGATCCGTGGGCTTTACTTCCTAAAATTCGGCATGCGGGAGCTGTGTTCCTGGGTCACCATACCCCCGAAGCGATCGGAGACTACCTGGCGGGGCCAAACCACACCTTGCCAACCTCTGGAGCCGCTCGACATAGTTCCGCTTTGGGCGTGGAGACTTTCATGAAGTCCACAAGCTTGATTCACTATAGTCCTGAAGCTCTCGCCGAAGTCGCTGAAGCGATTGACGAGTTGACGTGGGCAGAAGGTTTACCTTCTCACGGAGACTCCGTGCGCTTCCGTTTAGGAGATACAGAGAAAAATTCAGGATAGTCAGCTGTAACCCGCTAATTCAGGTGATTAGCCAGCTTCAATGCTGAAACATATTCATTGGCAAAAACTTAAATCCTGTAATCTTTAATACAGTTCAAGAGTCAAATTGTATTAAAAATTGCATTGCTAAAAGAAATATCCCGTGTGGTTACACGATACGCTTCTGAAACAGAAAAGATTATTATTAGGCCACAAAAGCAGATTATTTAAGGTGTGAACTATCCTTTTGGATTGGGCACCTTAGATATTAGCCGAGTTTAGATTGAGCATATTCAAGCGACCTAACTGTTGTGAAGAGCCGCATTTTTTTGCTGCTCACTTGAATCTGCGCATCAATGGTGATGAAAAAAGTAGAGAGAAAGTAAAGCAGGAGTGAAAAGGTAACAATGCCAAACAGTAAGAATCATTTTAAGACGAAGAGCATAATAGTGGCAGTAGGCTGTGCTTTTCTCATTCAGAGTGGTCTTACTCGAGTTGTAGCCCAAACAAGTAAAAATCTACGGTCCTTTGATGGCACAGATACAAAAGGAAAAGTGGATATCCTTTGGAAAAACAAAAAGATTGGGCGTGTTGTTGCTTGGTTTATGAATAAAACAACATTCTCTAACGGAAGTATACTTGATCCGGATGGGCTCTCTTTTCCAGGAGATATTAAAGGCATAGCTGACTTTAATGGAGATAGTAAGCCCGACCTTCTTGTGCGCAAGAGCACAGGAGAAAATACTATTTGGCTTATGGACGGATTGACTCGTTTATCTTCTAAAGCTTTGCCCGTAGTGAAAGATACTCAATGGGATATTAAGGGAGTAGCTGACTTTAATGGAGATGGTAAGCCTGATATTTTATGGCGACATCCTACGGGACCAAACGTTGTTTGGCTGATGAAAGGGACCCAATATACCTATGGGGTAGATCTAAAGGCGCAGAACGATGCCAAGTGGGATATTAAAGGTGTAGCTGACTTCAATGGGGATAGCAAGCCTGATATTCTATGGCGGCATTCTGCAGGAGCCAATGTTGTTTGGCTAATGAATGGGACCCAATACACTTCTGAGGCCAACCTAAAATCGCTGAACGATTCAACATGGAATATCAAAGGCGTAGCCGACTTCAATGGAGACGGCAAGCCCGATATTTTATGGCGACATCCAACAGGACCAAACGTCGTTTGGCTAATGAATGGGACTGAATACATTAATGGAGTCGATCTCAATCGTGTTGAAAATCCCACTTGGGATATCGTTGCTGTCTCCAACACAAGTCCGACAAGCCCTGGTCTATCTTTGACCCCGCCAACGCCTGTTCCACAACCAACGCCACAACCGTCCCCTCCTCCTTCATCTCCACCAGCACCCGTTCCACAACCAGCACCCGTTCCACAACCAGCGCCCGTTCCACAACCAGCGCCAACGCCTCCACCTCCAACAACACCAGTCCCTCCTGCTCCGGCCCCTGCTCCCACTGCAGCAGCTTTTAACTACTACATTTCACCTGCGGGCAGTGATTCTAATCCTGGAACCAGCGAAGACAGACCATTTCGGAGCATTGAACATGCTAGAGATGTAATCCGAGCCACCAAAGGAACCATGACTAAGGATATTGTGGTTTTCCTGCAAGCAGGCAACTATCGCCTTAGCAACACGCTTACTTTTAACGAAGCAGATTCAGGAAATAGTGGTTATAAAGTAATTTATCGTTCCTATCCTGGTGAAAGAGCTTCTATCAGTGGTGGCCGTGATTTGGGAGGATGGATTGCTGGGGCTAATGGAGTTTACAAGCTAGCGAGCAATGTTCCTACTAATTTCCATTTCCGCCAGCTTTATATCAATGGGAAGAAGGCAGTTCGGGCGAGAACTCCAGACGAAGGAAGTTATTTCCGGATGCAAGGCTGGGATGCAGCAAGTCAACTGCTTCGTCTCAATAGTGCAGATTTAGCAGGGGCTGGAGTAGGCGATGAAGTGGTTATTCAGCGGAGCTGGAACCAAAACAGATTGAGAATTATGGCCATGAATTCCTATGGGCCCAATGCTCTTGTTGCTCCAATGTCACCAGAGCGGAACGTGGCCTTTAATCTGTCTACTCTAGATAAATTGAATGGGCAAGCCTATCATTTAGAGGGAAACTTGAACTATTTGAATACTCCTGGAGAATGGTTTGAAAACTACGGCACGGGAGAAGTTTTCTATAAGCCTCGGCCTGGAGAAAGCTTGTCTGCGAGTAGTGCGGTAGCCCCTGCTTTGGAAACTATCCTTTCTATAAGAGGAACGCCCACGAATCCTGTACATGATATTCAATTCTATGGTTTAACTTTTGAGCATAGTACTTGGTTGGCTCCTGATACAGAAGGCTATGTTGGAACCCAAGCCGGATTAGGCCCTACGAATACTCCGATTGCTTCTGCTATTACTGTTAATTGTGCAAAAAATATCCGTTTTGAACGGAATGTGATGCAACACTTTGGTGGCAATGGTTTGACTTTGGTCATGGGTAGCCAAAACAATCAAATAGTGGGCAATGTTATTGCCGATGTAGCAGCTAACGGCATCTCAGAAGAATATCTCCCTCGCAACTCAGGAGTTGATGGAGAAAAAATGATTGGAGATGTTATTCAGAATAACTATCTAACTCAGATAGCCCAAGAGTATTATGGCAGCGTTGGCATCTTTACTGCTTTTGTGGATAGCTTGAAGATCGAGCATAACGAAGTTAGCTATATGCCTTATTCAGGAATTAGTGTTGGTTGGGGTCACACGCTTGATAGCACCAATCTCAAGAACAATTTAATACGCTACAACAATGTTCACCATGTCCTGACTCTTTTGCACGATGGTGGAGGAATCTATACTCAATCTAAACAACCAGGGACCGTGATTGACTCGAATTATGTTCACGATATTGTCCGTTCGGTTTGGACCCATGTCTTTCCTATAGCCGGAGTTTATCTAGATAATGGCTCAAGCGGTATACAAGTGAGCAATAACGTACTGCAAGGGACAACGGAAACAAGAGCACAGGGAGGATTGCCTGCTGCTCGACTCTATGAACCCATGTATGTGCAATTTCTGGGGACGCCGGCTCAAAATAACAACATTTTTAATAATGACGGCCAATCTAGTTCAGTGATCCAGAACAGCGGCATAGAGTCATCCTATGCCGATATCAAAAACGGATTCTGAGATTACAGAACACTGGAGCGCTAGGTTGTGGTTGTTACCTCTTCTTCAACAATCCATCTAACCAGCCTTTCTTCTTTTGATCAGAAGAAGCAACGGCAGAAGAAGAAGTTGGGGTATTGAGATAACCTGCAGGAGCCTTGAAATCTAATAAAAGGACCACTCGGGTGCTGCTACTGCGATTCCAGGCTTCGTGTTCAGCCGTATCATCAAAAACCAAACATTGACCTTCTGTCCAACTTCTTGTTTCATCGGCCACACGAATACCACAATCGTCAGGGACAACCAATCCTAAATGGCAGCGCAAAAGGCCATCGGGATAGCCTGTATGGGCAGCAATATGGGTCCCAGCAGCAAGAGAGGAGAAACCAGCCGAAGTCAAATTGGGGATGGTTTCAACTAAGCGTGTGGTTTCTGGGCAAAGCGAACAGTTGTTTCCTATTTTTAGACTAAAGGCGTAAAGACCGAAAATGTCCCAACCTTTGCCATAGAGATACTTTTCTGGCCAAGCCATAAAGTCTCCTTGACGCAGTTGGCTTAACTCTTGCTTAATAGTCAGCCAGTTGGCTTCTAAGGCTTCGGCGAAGGGGAATTCAGCAGAATCATAGAACATAAGTAGCTCAGAGCGCTCTTTCTGGAGTTTGGCTCAAGAGGTGTACTTCATGCAAGTATTTTGTAGATAGGGAATGAAAGCAGAGCCCTACTTCCCCAGACCCCATTGGGCTAGCGTGCGTTTAACCAGCAGGGAAATGATGGTCCAAAACGTACGCAGGATGGCTATAGGACCTCCGAGGCGTTTCAACATTCCCCAGACAAAAACGACCCAATGCCATCCTTTAACGATTTCTCCACGAAGAGGGGGCTTTGCTACTTTTTTTTCTTCTACGCTACGCATAGTTAGTACCTCACTATCTACAGAGTTATTCAGGCGCTAAAGTCCGTAAGGTTGGAAAAGCGATAACATCCCGAATGCTAGCAGCATCTGTGAGCAGCATAACAACTCGATCGATCCCGATACCTAGTCCTCCAGTAGGCGGTAAGCCATGCTCCAAAGCCGTAATGAAATCTTCATCGATGACAGTAGCATCGTCATCCCCGGCGGCCTTGCGGCTTATTTGCTGTTCTAAACGAGCGCGTTGGTCTATGGGATCGTTTAGCTCACTAAACGCATTGGCATGTTCGCGCCCATAGATAAACAGTTCAAACCGTTCTACCAAGCCCGGTTGACTGCGATGGGCTTTAGCTAGAGGAGAGATTTCTACCGGATGATCCATGACGAAGGTTGGCTGAATCAGCTTGGCTTCACAACATTCCTCAAAGACCAGATTCATCACGCCGCCGACGGAGCTTACCTTGGCAAGGTCTGCTTCTTTCACCCCAAGATCCTGAGCCGCTTTTTTAGCTTCGGCCAAGTCTGAGAAGGCTAGGCAATCCACTCCCGTCTCTTCCCGAACAATATCGCGCATCGTCACCCGTCGGAACGGTTGTCCAAAATCAATTTCAGTCCCCTGATAGGTAAAGCTCGTTGAGCCCAAGACTTCCTGAGCACAAGCCCGCAGAATATTTTCCGTTAGGTCCATCATGTCGAAATAGTCGGTATAAGCTTGATAGACTTCTACCGTAGTAAATTCTGGGTTATGACGCGTAGAAATTCCTTCATTGCGGAAGATACGACCCAATTCATAGACTTTCTCAAAACCACCGACGACCAAACGCTTCAGGTGTAATTCTGTGGCAATACGCAGGTACAGATCCATCCCAAGGGCATTGTGGTGGGTAATAAACGGTTTGGCGTCTGCCCCGCCTGCTTCCGTCTGGAGGACAGGCGTATCGATTTCGAGAAATCCTCGGTCATCCAGATAGTTGCGCATAGCCCGGATGATTTTAGCCCGACGTTCAAAGGTTTGACGCACTTGGGGATTGACAATCAGGTCCACATAGCGCTGACGGTAGCGCTTTTCCACATCCGTAAGGCCATGCCACTTATCAGGCAGGGGCAATAGCGCTTTATTCAGAATTTCAAAGCGTTGGACATAGACCGAAAGTTCCCCTTTCTCAGTCCGTTTGACGGTCCCGGTTGCCCCCAAGATATCTCCAATATCCGTGAGATTCTTCAGATGGTCAAAGGCTTCGGGGGACATCGCCTCGGTGATCCGCGGCTTTTCGCAGTAGAGCTGAATCCGACCTGTGGCATCCTGAATATCCAGAAAAGCTAGTTTGCCAAAGACCCTGCGGGCCATGACCCGACCGGCTACTGTACACGTAAAATCAGGGGACTCTTCGCCTGCGGGAAGGTCCTTAAATTTTTCCTGAAGCATTTGGGCTTCAGCCGTACGCTCAAAGCGATAGGGATAGGGGTCAATGCCTGCTTGTTGGAGTTTTTCCCGTTTCTCTATGCGCGCCAATCGGACCGAACGGGCTTCATCATCATGGGGAGTCTGCATGGGAAGGTATCAACTAGGTAGGAGTTTCAGCGGGTTGAACGGGGGGTACGGCTCGAGCAGCAGGGGAAGTAGCAGCCGCAGGAAGACTGGCCGCTTTTTTATTAGCTGCCTCTGCCTGCATTTTTAGACTGCGCTCGTTCGCTAAGCGGTTCCGTTCACGGGCAGCCTGAACAGCTGCTTGGTTTTTAGGATTGTCCGCAGGCGTACTATAGTCTGGGCGACGACCGCTGAAGAGAACAAAAATACTTTGGAGAATTTTAAGGGCCATAGAGCAATCTAAATAATGGGTCTGGGGTTTTCATGCGGGGTTTTCATGCATTGTAGAAAAGATTTCACGGGTTTACGTATCTCCTCTAATTCCAACGGGCTTCTCCCTGGCTATCTGGTTCATTCGTAGGCCAGTTTTCTACAGCCACACTGCTTAAAATCACCTTCTCCACCGGGACATATTCCACACTCAAAGTAGCCAGCGCATTGAGCACAACATCTAAGGCCACCGCGTCCGTAGTCCCGAGATCGAACCAACAGCGAGCCCAGTTTCCTTCATATTCGAAGGAACCCATGTTGTGCATCAAAGAAGGCAGCTGATCCTGCGCATTCTTGTATTCTAAATAGCTGATATCTTCTACGTTCGAATCCTGAATTTGAAAAGCCGTGGCATTGTATCCCCCTAGGAGGCCTAGGGTATACCAAGCATCGAACACTTGTTCTAGATACTGCTTCTGAGCTTCACCTGGAACTTCTTCAAGCTCCAAATAAATATAGAAGTCAGACCAATTACACTCTTGAAACTGAACGTCCAAGGCTATTCTCCTGCTATGACTAAAGCGCTAAAGTCTGCTAAGACCCGATAGTTATTCCGTAATACACCTAAAAGACTAAGGCGATTACGCTTCAAGGTTTCCTCTGGAGCCATAACCAAAACAGCCTCAAAGAACTCTGTTACGACAGGGACGGCAAATCCTAAGGCATTTACTAAGTCCCAATAGGTTCCCTGAGTTTTAGCTTGCTTCGCTGCATCTTGGATCTCTTGGGCTTTTTCATACAGATGTTTTTCTGCGAGCGATTCAAATAATGTATCGTCTACCACCTCTTCAACAATCACTTGGTCTGTTGGCAAATCTCCCTGTAGGGCAAGACGAGCTACCCGGTTGACAGTCTCATAGATATGACCCAGGGCTCCATCTTGACGCAGTTCTTGCAAGAAAAGAGCACGCTCGTACAAATCTTGTACATCCTCCAAAGCCATGATTCCATAGGCTCGGTCATTCTTACCAAGCACCGCATCCAAGAGGTCATAATCTACGCCCTTAACCTCCAAGAGGTTAACGCCTCGAAGGATTGGTTCGGGTAAGTCTTTGAGGAGGGCATGGGCACGGGCTAAACAGAAATCTAGTAATTGATCCAAAAGTTTCTCGGCAGGAACTTTGAGCAGGTTCTGTTCTTGGAAAAGCTGAATCGCTTGTTCTAAAAGCGCGACCAAATTTAGTTTGAACGGAAATTCATTATCCCAAGCAATTTGCAGCAGACCCTGACAGGCCCGACGCAAGGCAAAGGGGTCTGAAGAACCAGTTGGAACCAGCCCCAAACCAAAGATTCCGACCAAGAGTTCTAAACGGTCTGCTATGCCAACAATTTTTCCTGTTATGGATACTCCAGGCTTGTCTTCAGCATTCAAGGGCTTGTAGTGGTCCCGAATTCCCTCAGCCACCAGCAGATCTTCGCCATCAGCTTTGGCATAGTAGAAACCAATTTCGCCCTGCAGTTCTGGAAACTCATAAACCATTTGACTGACTAGGTCAGCCTTCCCCAGTTGGGCAGTACGCACGCACAGCGCTTCGGATACAGATAGCTCAGAGGCGGTCCCTTGGGCTAAGACCAAGCGGGTAAGTTGCTCAAGGCGACGGACGCGGTCGCCCAGAGAGCCAAGGGCTTCCTGATAAGTAACGGCATCCAGCTTGGGCACAAGGGCTTCCAACGGCTGTTTGCGGTCCTCTTTATAGAAGAAGCGACCATCCGAAAGACGAGCCCTAAGCACTCTTTGATTTCCTTGAGCAATCAGGTCTGCATAACGAGCATCCCCATTGGAAATAGTGATGAAGTTTGGAAGGAGCATCTCCTGATTATTCTGACCAAACCAAGTCGGATTTAACACAGGAAAATAACGCTGGTGACTACTCATCTCCTGAACAATCACTGGAGCAGGTAGTTCTAAAAATTCCGTATCAAACGTACCGACTACAGCGCTTGGCCATTCTACAAGATAAGTAACTTCTTCTAAAAGCCTGTCATCTACTAGGGGTTTGCTCCCTAGCTTTTGTGCTTCCTTCTGCACCAACGCAAGAATCGTTTCCTTTCTTTCTTTAGGATCAACTTGCACACAAGCCTGTTCCATCAGCGCCTTGTAATTCTGCGCAGAGGGGATTTCCAGCGTCTGTGGACCTAAAACCCGATGACCAGAGGAAACCCGTCCACTCTTTAAGCTTTCGAGCGCAATCGGTATAATTTGGTCATTTAAGAGCACCACTAGCCAACGGATCGGACGCGAAAACTTAAGGTCTCCGTCAGCCCAACGCATCAGACGCTTGCCTTCCAGCTTGGTAATCCACTCAGGCGCTAACTCTTGCAAAACTTCTGAGGCAGGTCTACCAGGGGTCTTGACCAAGGCATGGACAAACGGCCCCTTAGGAGTTTCTTTGACGTATAAATCTTCGGGAGCGATACCTCGGGTCCGGGCAAACCCTGCCGCCGCTTGGGTTGGCTTTCCAGAACCATCAAACGCTTTGTCTGCCGGCGGACCTTTGACTTCTTCTTCTCGGTCCGGCTGTCTCTCGGCCAAACCATGAATGAGCAGCGCCAAACGTCTGGGGGTTCCCAGAAACTCAAGGGACGTGTAAGACAAAAAATTCTCAGCCAAAGTTTTTGGGACCAGCGCACGCCACTGGTCTAGAGCCTGGGGGACAAATTGGGCAGGGAGTTCTTCAGTGCCCAATTCTAAGAGGAAAGAGTTGTTATCAGCGGACATAAATCTCAGTATGACACGGCTTATACTCCTCTTTGGGAGCCCATTAAGTTTGTCTAGCAGACAAGTACAATACACTGAAATAAGAAGTCACCCCTGTGGAAAATCTATGAGTACCCTGACCCTCACGCCAGAGAACGTCGAAACCGTCCTTGATGAACTCCGTCCCTATCTAATTGCAGATGGAGGAAACGTTGAATTGGTAGAAATCGAGGGCCCGATTGTTAAACTTCGCCTCCAAGGCGCCTGCGGTTCTTGCCCCAGCTCCACCTACACCTTAAAGCTAGGCATTGAGCGCAAACTCCGCGAAGTGATTCCCGAAGTCGCAGAAATCGAACAGGTGTTCTAAGCCCCCTCAAAATGGGGAATTCTAACAGAGGCGCGCATGCGCCTTTTGCTTTGAATAATTCTGTTTCTTGATTCTGCCTAAGGGGAAAACGTCCAATGAAAAAATCGCTAGCGTTTGGGTTTGTACTGCTACTCATGGCTCCAGCGTGGGCTCAACCCCTACCTCCAATCACAAAACCCCTTCCTCCTGCTTTTGGAAAACCACTTCCTTCCTCTTCCCAAGCCCTCCCCTCTTGGCTGGAGAGACAGGTGCGCTCCGGTTATCTGAGCCGACAAGAAGCTTCAGACCTTTATGAAGCAAGTAAAAAAGTTCCTCCTGCTGCTGCTCAGCCAGCGAAGCCAGTAGCCGCTCAACCAGCGAAGCCTAGCGAGCAAGCTCCTACGACGACCCCAACTTCTGCGGATGCCACACCCAAAAAAGCTGAAGAGAAAACCAAAGACAAGACCTACAGTGGTACCCTTAACGCGGAAGGATTTTCTAAACTTAGTGGCAACGTTTACGTACTAGAGGCGAAGAAAGAAAACGAGGAAGAGTTGCAAAAGCTGAAAGGCATCGTGAGGCTGCAGAATAACGTAAAGTCCGTCCAAAACCTTATGGCCTTTACCATTAAAAATGCACTGGCTCAGGAGCCTTTCAGTGATAGTAAATTCAGTCTTAAAACCAATGTCTCTAAAGCTATCTTGGTCATTGCCGTAAGTGGTTCAACAGAGACAGAAGCACTTTGGGTTGAAAATGATGTCACGTCAGACAAGGCTATAACGGTAGATAAAGGCAAAGTGCTCTACTGGGCCGTACGTCCTACAGGTCAATAATGCAAACACAAAAAAACCTCCACGAACAGATTGCACAGTTTTATGACCAGTCTTCTGGCCTCTGGGAAGCCGTGTGGGGGGAGCATATGCATCATGGGTATTGGCAGGGTCCCCAGGACTCTAAATCCTCGAAACAAGCTCAAATAGACCTGATTGAACAGCTAATCGGTTTAGCCCCAACTTTAAGCCCTGGCAGCCGCGTTTTGGATATGGGCTGTGGTATTGGAGGAAGCAGCACTTATCTCGCCCAGCGCTACGGATTTGATGTGACAGGCATTACCCTTAGTCCTGTCCAGGCCAAACGAGCAGGGGAACGAGCTAAAAATTTAGGACTAGAACAACAGGTAAACTTCCAGGTTGCCAATGCTTTAGAAACTCCTTTTGACGACAATTCCTTTGACCTGATTTGGTCTTTGGAAAGTGGCGAACATATGGCCGATAAAAAGCAATTTCTAGCGGAATGTTACCGGATTCTTAAACCAGAGGGGATATTACTCTTTGCCACGTGGTGCTGCAAAGATGGAGTACTTTCAGCGCGAGAAGAAAAAATTCTCTCAGAAATTTATCGGATGTATCACTTGCCCTACGTGCTCTCGATCGAAGCCTATGACCAACTCATGGAAAGCACAGGTTTTGAACAAGTCAAAAACTTCGATTGGTCACGAGAAGTTGAAAAATTTTGGGATTTGGTGATCGATTCTTCTTTGAATCCTGCTGTCATTGGACGCATTTTTGAAAGTGGCTGGATCGTAGTCCAAGGAGCCTTAGCGATGCGTCTGATGCGTCAAGGCTACCGCAGAGGTATTGTGCACTATGGAGTACTCACAGGAGTTAAAGCTTAGCCCAGCAGAAAAGCAAGTGGAAAAACTAAGTACTCTGCATAAAAGAGTTTCCAAATAAACTGGTAGAAATCGTAAATAGATTCTGTATTTCCCAAATCCACTTGGCGAGAGCGAAACCAGAGCCAGCCCAAGAGGCCCAAGTGAGGGATTATCAGTAGTCCAGGATTGCCTAAGTTAGGAAAAAACAGCGCCAGGCTGCTCACCCCTAAATAGTTTAAAGAGAGAATCCACAAAGAAAGCTGAAATACAGACTTTTTGCCGAGGTAAAGAGATAATGTTTTGATTCTGTATGCTCGGTCTCCTTCCATATCTGGAATGTCTTTGAAGATAGCAATTACTATCGTAAATATGGTGATAAATATAGCCATAGCTAAAATATCTGGGGTGAATCCGATAGACTTACCAAGCAAGCTCCTGAAATAAAGAAACAAACCTAAATTGACAATCAATCCACGCACCGTAAAAATGCACAAGGAAGCAAATAGGGGAAATCGCTTAAGACGAATTGGAGGAGTTGAATAGGCCGTACCAATGATTAGGCTTAGGAATACGGTCAGACCCAGAAAAATATTCATACTCCAAGCAATTACTAAAGCAC
Source organism: Gloeobacterales cyanobacterium (assembly GCA_038245785.1). Taxonomy (GTDB): domain Bacteria; phylum Cyanobacteriota; class Cyanobacteriia; order Gloeobacterales; family PMM-0068; genus Sivonenia. The sequence continues at coordinate 34,008 of JBBRSB010000010.1, forward strand.
AAATGCCTAAGATGGCTACAATACTGTTTGCTTGAAAAGAAGATAATTCACCAGAAGCCAAAGGCAAGTAAGGTTTGTTTATCTTATCAATTTCGACATCATAAATTTGGTTTAAACCAACAATATAAACATTTCCACAAAGACAAGCTAACTGGGCAATTAGTAATCCCGTAAGATTACTAAAGTTAATTGCTGCCACACTGCCAAGTGCAATGAAGTAGACTCCCACGAGACTCAGTACCGTACCAATGATGGTGTGCGGACGAGAGAACTGCCATAGAGAACTCAGACTAGGCATGAATTTCAGGACCAACCTTTATCTAAATGTATCGTACTCCTATCTGGACTTTCGGGATTTCCCGGCAGTTCCAGTCCAAAAGGATAATGTTAAGATGTACATCCTATGGGTGATGCGAAAACTTCTACCATCCCGCAGACTAATTAAACTTCCTTGAGTACCGCTATGGGTCCGTCCATTATAGGAATCGCCTACATTCACTTTTACATAGACGACATAGAGAACTGGTTTAAAAAGTCATTTCAGCCTTTAGGATTTAAACTCGTTTCGCAGGAACCAAATCATTACAAATTGCGTCAGGAGCAAATTGAATTCTGGTTATCTCAACCCCAAACGAGTGAGGATTCAATCGCGACTTATTTAAAGCATCATGCCTTAGGAATCGCGGAGATTGGATTTCATGTCCAGTCTATCCACTCATGGATGGATGAGCTCGTTCAGAGAGGTGCGGTCCTCCTTAATCCCATTGAGCCTCGCAAGTATCGAGACCAGACCTACCTTTATGCTTCTATCCAGGCCCAAGGAGACGTAACTTTTAGTTTCGTTGAAGGCCTAAGTCTTGCTCCCAAGCATGATCCCAGCCAAAACTTTTTACATGAAATCGACCATATTGTTTTTAATGTTCCTATGGGGCAACTGCAAGCGACTACCGAATGGTATGAGCAAGTCCTGCAGTTTAAGAAAGGTGCTTATTTCGAAATCAGTACAGCGCTTACTGCCTTGAGAAGTCAGGTCATGATTGGACCCAACGATATAAAAATTCCGATTAATGAACCTATCGGAAGTGCATCCCAGATTCAAGAATTCTTAGACTACAACCGAGGCCCAGGGGTCCAACATATTTCCCTAGGAACCGAAAACATCGTGGGTGCTGTAGAGCATTTCCGAAGTGAAGGCATCCAGTTTCTGAAGATACCGGACAGTTATTACGATGCTCTTAACCACGTATCTGTGCAAGAGCGAAATCTTCTGAAGAGACATCAGGTTCTGGTAGACGGAAGTAGAGACCAGTATCTGCTCCAAATCTTTACAGAGCCGATTTTTGAAGAGCCTACCGTCTTTTTAGAACTCATTCAACGAGAAGGGTTTGCAGAAGGTTTTGGACAAGGTAATTTCCAGGCCCTTTTCGAAGCGATGGAGAAAGAACAAATAAAGCGTGGAACCCTACCTTGCAACTAGCCCTTTCAGCAGAAGGGTCAGCCCACTAAGTCCCAGAGCAACCAAGTAAAACCCAAATACCACTTGCGTTTCGGCCCATCCTCCCAGTTCAAAGTGATGGTGCAAAGGAGCCATACGAAATAGACGCTTGCCCTTGCCTTCAGCGTCTTTGGTAAGTTTGTAGTAGTAGCGTTGAATAATCACCGACAGCGCTTCTGCAACGAAGATCCCTCCAGCAATCGCCAAGGAAATCAAAGCACCGCTCAAGAGGGCCACTGCGCCTAAGAGGCCGCCCAACGCTAAGGAACCCGTATCTCCCATGAAAACTTTGGCTTTATTGTGGTTATGAACTAAAAAACCCAATGCGCCCCCAGCCATGGCACAGCAGAGAGCAGCCAGTGGTCCAGAAAGCACCAGCCCTAAAGTTCCACAGGCAATCGCGCCCGTGCCTGCAGCCAAGCCATCCACGCCATCGGTGAAATTTACAGCATTGCTGGTTCCCGTCAGGACAAACAGGGCCAAGAGCCAGTAGCCAAGCCCTAAATCTAGCCAGGGACTACCATTCGGTCCCAGTAATACGGTTGATTTGCCACTCCAGGCTAGATAGGTGCAGAAGAGTAGGGCAAATAAAACTAACAAGCCCATTTTTAGTCTTTCTGAAATGCCCCGTTTGCCTCCGGGCTTGGCCGTTACCACTTTCCAGTCATCAAAGAGTCCAACCAAGCCGTAGCTAATCGCCAAAGCCGCCGCCGCCGCTAAATCCAGATTCCAGGGCGTAATCACCAGCGCGAAAATCACCGCTGGAAAAAACATAAACACCCCACCCATCGTCGGAGTACCGACCTTTGCTTGGTGAGATTGAGGACCATCTTCCCGAATAACCTGACGGGCCTTCAGGCGGGCTAGTTGAGGAATAGCTAAAAATCCAATCAAGGCTGACAGCGAAAAGCCACCCAGCAGATAGAACAGCTTACTGGGAGCGCCCCAGGCAATAGCTCCTAAGATGAGCACTCCAATGAGAATGGCGGAGAACCATCCTGGAGGATTGAACCCACTCAACTTATCCGGGCTGGAAGTAGCCACCCAAACCTCCGGGATTAAGTGCCCATAGCATGATAGCCACAATCTACATAAATCACTTCGCCCGTGATCGCGCTGCTGAGCGGACTGAGCAAGAAAAGAACCGTATTCGCGACTTCTTCTGCCTCAATCGGGCGGGGAAGGGGTGACTTTGCCACCGCATGATCAATCATTTGACCAATATCGCCAATGCCACGCGCGGCGCGAGAAGCATAGGGGCCTGGAGAGACTAAATTCACCCGATGGCCTTTTTGTCCCAAGAAATAAGAGAGCTGCTTGGCATCAATTTGCAATGCTGCCTTAGCACTGGACATCCCTCCTCCATAGTAGGGAACGGCCCGGTCTCCACCGATATAGGTCAATCCGACCACAGCGCCTTCCCGACCTTCCATGAGTGGAAGACAGTGGTGACAGAGCGCAGTCAGAGAATAGGCAGAAATTGAAAGTGCTTCCAGATAGGCTCGGCGGGAAGTATCAATCAAAGGATTTTTAATTTCACGGGCAAAAGCGACTGAATGAATGATGTAGTCCACGGAGCCGAAATCAGCCTTCAGGGACTGTGCCAAGCCAGAAACCGTAAAATCAGTGTCTTTACTATAGCCTTTGACTTCATATTGTTCGTCGGGCACATCCGCTAAGGTGTCGTACTGGAGATCGGACGGATACACCTTGCTTGGGCTAAATTCTCCCTCGACGCCGAAAGGTAACTTTCGGTCTTCATCGTTAGCCGAGCGGCCCAATGTTTTTTCCACAATGTTGAAAACGCGTGGATGGACTGCAAGCGCCACTTGAGCGTCGGCTGCTTGCAGGACCTTGGCGATATGCCATCCAAAGCCCACCGTATCGGCTACTCCTGTCACGAGTGCGGTTTTACCAGAAAGGTTGATAGGAATCATCGCTCTGTTGCCTAGCTGCGCCCTGATTCTACCGTGTGACAGTGTAGATAAGACGTAGATGAGTCGATAGATACTGCGCATGTAGAGCGAGGAGACTGCTAGCTTGGGAGAAGGAAGTATGGGGCTTTGACAGACTGTGGGCAGACCAAAATGGGTGGCGATTATAACGGGAATTGTCTCTCTGGGACTGGGATTTGGCTATTTAATCTTGGTCCAATTCTTGGATTTTCGTGGAGACTTTCAACCAGCCCCTGAAGAGTCTGTTCCAGCCCAAACCACAAAGCCTTAAATTTCGCCAGATTTCAGCCTCAAACAAAGGGACTCCACTATGTCCAAGCCTTCTAAGTCTTCGGCGCTTTCAACTACCGTTGTTCTTGCAATGACGGTGGATGGCAAAATCAGTGCCACAGATCCACGTGCGCCGAGGGCTCCCGATACCGCAGACCAAGCCCATTTAGAGTATCAGGTATCCTTAGCAGACCTGATTTTGGTGGGAGCAGGGACTATACGAGCAGAAGGGACTACCTTCACTGTCCGCAATCCTGAACTTTTGGCAGCCCGTGCCGTGCGGGGGCAATCTCCCCAACCGATTACCTGTGTCGTGTCTCGTTCCCTAGAACTGCCTGTGGATCTTCCTTTTTTCAGCCAGGATGTCCAGCGCTGGATCTTCACGACGGGAGACAGTTTAAAACGCAATTCGCAACCGACTTTGCATGAATTTGCAGAATTAGTAGACCTGGGAAAAACGGACCTAGATTGGGACCGGGCCTATACTTTCATAAAAAAGCAAGGCATTCATAAGGTGGTCGCGTTAGGCGGTGGTGATTTGACAGCAGCCCTAATAGAGGCTGGTCGTATCAATGACCTTTGGTTAACCGTGTGGCCTGTGATCTATGGAGGACGGAATGCACCCAGTCCTGTTGAAGGAGAAGGGTTTATTCCCAGACAGGCCCCACAGCTTCAACTCGTCGAAAGCCGTCAAATGGGCAGTGAGTTGTTTCTGCATTACCAGGTGTTGAGCTAAGCGTTCTTCTCCAGTTGAGTCCATTTGAGCTATCGAGACGAGAGCATCCCTGTCGATTCGCATATAACGCGTAGTACAACAGAACTATGTCTGAAATGCCACAGCCTGTAACGACTAATCTTGAACAGACCAGCATCCATTTTTTGGAGCAAAGCCCCAAAGCTCGTCTTGCAATCTTAAGAGGACTAGGCTTGGCTCGCTATGCACCCGTTCTGACCCAAATGCCGCTCACCAAAGCCAACCTTGCCTGTGCGATGCGATTTTTTCAGAATCCAAACCGGGTGAAATTTCCTGACCTACGCGGTGCGGAACTGGCAGGTTTGGTCTTAGATGGGGTGAATTTTATTCGTGGAGATCTATCAGGAGCTAATCTGCAAGGTTGCCGACTCCACAAAGCAGATTTAGTTTTTGCCCGACTGGTCAAAACGGACCTGCGGAATGCTGATCTGCGAGGGGCGACCCTTAACGAAACGTTATGGTCTGGAACTTTGGTAGAAGGGTGTCAATTGGGACGAGGCATAGGCCTAACGGACCAACAAAAGCAGGAACTTAGGGCTCGTGGAGCGTTCCTCGACAGAGTCGAATAATTTCTTTTGACAACGGTCCCACAGTTTCCTATAATGTTGACTTTGCTAATTAGCGTGTGAATCTTCATGAAGGTCAGAGCATCCGTAAAGAAGATCTGCGAGAAATGTCGTGTGATCAAGCGTAAAGGTCGGGTTATGGTCATCTGCCAAAACCCAAAACATAAGCAGCGTCAAGGATAATCAGGAGCAGCAGTACATCAAATGGCACGGATAGCAGGCGTCGATATCCCCAGAGATAAGCGTATCGAAATTGGTTTGACCTACATTTACGGTATTGGTTTAGCCCGTTCTCAAGAAATATTGCATTCTACAGGCATCGGTCCCGATACCCGTGTACGCGAGCTTTCTGATGTTCAGGTGGCAACCCTCCGCGAAGTGATTGAGAATCGCTACACCGTAGAAGGCGACCTTCGCCGCACGGAAGGGATGAACATTAAACGGCTGCAAGATATCGGTTGCATCCGAGGTCGTCGTCACCGTCTTGGTTTGCCTGTTCGCGGGCAGCGCACCAAAACCAATGCTCGTACCCGCCGTGGCGGCAAGCGCATCGCGGTAGCTGGGAAGAAGAAAGCTCCTAAGAAGTAAAAGCTCCCAAGAAATAAGTAATTAACCCAGCTCACTTAGCGCGCTTACTTAGCGAATATAAACAGGCAAACACATGGCAAAGCAACAGCAGAAACCCAGCACCAGCAAGGTTAAGGGTAAAAAAAAGGTCAAACGGAATGTACCCTCTGGGGTAGCCCACATCCAATCCACCTTCAACAACACCATCGTCAGCATTTCTGATCCCAATGGAGAAGTAATCTCTTGGGCTTCCGCCGGGTCCTCCGGATTTAAGGGAGCGAAGAAAGGAACTCCTTTCGCGGCTCAGCAAGCAGCAGAATCTGCGGCTCGTTCTGCTGGCGGTCAAGGCATGCGCCAGGTTGAAGTCTTGGTAAGTGGTCCCGGTGCAGGCCGTGAAACCGCTATTCGTGCGCTCCAAACCGCAGGTCTAGAAATCACCCTCATTCGTGACGTTACCCCTATCCCCCACAACGGTGTGCGCCCTCCCAAGCGCCGCCGCGTTTAGTTTACGCAACAACAAAGGACGAAAGATTCATGGCTCGTTATACTGGCCCAGTCTGTAAACTTTGTCGTGCAGTCGGGATGAAGCTCTATCTAAAGGGCACCCGCTGCACTTCTCCAAAGTGCGCTATCGAAAAGCGCAACTATCGCCCCGGCCAACACGGCCAGGGTCGTACCAAGTTGAGCGAGTACGCTATCCGACTTAAGGAAAAGCAGAAAGCCCGATGGACCTACGGAATGCTGGAAAAGCAATTCCGTCGAACCTTTGCTGATGCTGCACGTGCACGTGGTAACACCGGAGCCAAGTTCATTGAACTCTTGGAGCGCCGTCTAGATAACATCGTGTACCGTTTAGGTTTCGCGATTTCTCGTTCTCAAGCTCGTCAATTCGTCAACCATGGACACTTTGAGGTCAATGGTCGTCGTGCTTCTACCCCTAGTCTCAGAGTCCGCCCTGGCGACCAGATTACCGTGGTGGAAGCATCCAGGAAATTTGTCAAAGAGACTCTGGAAGCTGTCAATCTACCTGCATCTCCTCCTTGGCTTGAGTCCAATCGGGAAGAACTGAAAGGCCGGATTGTAAGGACTCCTGAGCGGGAAGAGGTCGATACGCCCGTGCGTGAACTCTTGATTGTTGAATTCTATTCCCGCTAGCGGAGGAGTACTATGACCTACTCTATTGAGCATGTGGAGACTCGTGCTGAAGCGGATAAAGCTCAGTACGGAAAATTTGTATTAGAACCCTTAGACCGTGGACAGGGAACCACTTTAGGCAATGCCCTACGCAGAGTGCTTCTGTCAAATATTGAAGGGGCTGCGGTTACTTCAGTCCGCATCACAGGCGTGAGCCATGAGTTCGCAACCCTTCCTGGGGTCCGCGAAGACGTTCTCGACATTCTTCTAAATATGAAGGAGCTAGTTCTTCGCTCCCATACCAGTGATTTGGTAATCGGTCGTCTGGCGCTCCAGGGGCCAAAACTAGTCACAGCAGCAGATTTAGAACTTCCCTCAGAAGTAGAAATCGTCAATTCCTACCATCCGATTGCCACCTTGGCTGATGATGGTCAACTGGAAATGGAATTTCAAATTGAGCGGGGAATTGGCTATCGGTCTATTGACCGCAGCATAGAGGACAGCAAATCGGTAGATTATCTATCCATTGATGCTGTGTTCATGCCTGTGCGCAAGGTCAACTACACCGTAGAGAACATCCGCATCGGGACCAGCATTGTTGATTTGGACAAACTGACCTTGGAAATCTGGACCAACGGTTCTGTCACTCCTCAGGAAGCGCTTTCCCAAGCGGCTCGGATTTTAGTTGGCCAACTGCTACCCTTGCAGGAAATCACTTTTGAGGCTCCCGTTGAGCCTGCGAAAGGGACTCCTCAGGATAAGAGCAGCCAAACAGCGATCGAAGAGCTTCAACTTTCTGTTCGAGCCTACAACTGCTTGAAGCGGGCGCAGATCAACTACGTAGCGGATTTACTCCAATACACCGAAGAAGACCTGCTTGAAATCAAGAACTTTGGACAAAAGTCTGCTGAAGAAGTGATTGATGCCCTCAAGGATAAACTCGGCCTCACCCTACCTAAGGAGCGGCCTTCGAAAGGCTAAGGTAAACCATTATGAGACACGGTAAACGTATCGCCCGCCTCGGCAAACCCGCAGATCAGCGCAAAGCCCTAATGCGTTCTTTGACGACAGAGTTGCTTCGTCATGGACAGATCAAAACTACTTTGGTTCGCGCTAAGGCAGTCCGTTCTGAAGCTGAGCACATTATTACCTTGGCTAAAGAAGGCTCTATTCACAGTCGCCGCCAAGCAGCTGGTTATCTGTTTGACCAAACCTTGGTCAAAGCATTATTTGAGGGAGTTCCTGAGCGCTATAGCAAGCGCGTAGGAGGCTATACCCGGATTATGCGCACCGTTTCCCGTAGGGGAGATGGCGCTCCGATGGCCGTGATTGAACTCGTCGATTAAGCGTTTTAAGCATTTGTTTTTGGAAAAGCCCATCTGCGAAGGTGGGCTTTTTATTGAATGAATTTCCTAGCCGCCTAATCAATAGAGCTCCTGCATGAATTAACGTTTGCCCACTTACGTGTGAATCGCAAAGATGGTTATCCAAAATATTTTCTATATGGTTATTTGGATGAATGGATAATCATGCCCAACCCGGTGCATAGGATGGTGGCATCAAACCACCAACGGCGTAGGGGCGATTTGCAAATCGCCCCTACGAACGCCGAAAATGCCACCACACCGCCTGAAAAAATGTTCCAATGGTTTGTGTTTTGACATGCAAAACCATTTTCTCAAAATGGATAAATATCATCTGGTATTACTTTTCGGGATTTATGCAGGAGCTCTAATCTCTACAGTCTCTTGCCCATACTTACAACATCATCTACTGGCGAAACCGCTAGGTGATTCAGCCATCCACGGTGGCCCTCATAATATCCTGCCATCACGGTAGCGATAACCTGGGAATCGAGAGTGCCTACTAAAAACAAATCAGGCTGAATTTGGAGTTTGAAGGCAATATCTTGTTGAGGATCGTTCCAAGGAACAAGGAGGTTACAGCAATCCCACAAGTCAATAACCTGTAATTCATCGCCTGTCTGATAAGGTCTGATATTGATAGGTAGCATTTGACCTAGACTTCGACTTTATAATTCAGGCTTATTTCATCACCGGGCAAGCCTCGGAAACCCCAGTTATGTTTTGAAGTTTCAAAAATAGTAATCTCTAAGTCTTTGGGGCGATGCTTAATTTATGCTCGACTCGCTGAAAAAGCAATCGAATTAAGTGCTTCTTCATTTCTACCGAACGTCCCTCAAACATACTGATTTCAAGAATCGTATACTGTTCACTGCGGTCGGGTGGATAGTAAAAATCAGATTTATCCAAAGGAAAGAAGCAATGCGCCCTTTTATCGGGGGGATAGTGCAAAGCTTCTACTACGCAAGAGTGGATGACCTCCGACAGCTCAGCTTTAATCGGGTTGAGGTGTTCTCTGATTCCAAAGATTTTAATTTGAGACATGACCGAACTCTAACTGACCAATAGCCCTTCAATCGCCAAGAGGGTAAAAAAACTTCCCGTTAACATCAGATGATTGGCGGTCCAGGAGAAGAGGTGTTCTTGAGCCTCTGGGCTTTGGAGATGACGAGCAACTAAATACAAGCTGAAGCCAATCCAGCCAATGGTCAGGCCCATAATCGGCAAGTTCATCAGCGGAATAAGATCTAAGTAGCTCCAGGCAAAGCAGAGGTAGAGTAAGGCCAGCATGAGCGTTACGAGGAAACGATACTGTTCCTGAGGCAGCAGCGCAAAACCATTGAAAATGCGGCCATCAAAGAAACTGACCGCCACTCCCATCACCATCACTGAAAGACTATATGCTAGGGCATCCAAACAAGCTCCTCCAGAACATTGGATTTATTATTGCCCAATCAGTGAAAAACTACTAGGTATTCATGCTGATCAAAGCTGATTCAAAAATCAAAGCCCGAAGCAGGCTCCCCGATCCCCTATAATTGTTCAGGGAAGTTAAATATTAAGTTGGCCTTAGTCCTTTATTGCCTGAGTTATTGATGGGGAATTCCACAACTGCAAAAACCTTGGTGCTCCTAACGGGTGCCACCAGCGGTATTGGGAAGCACACAGCTATAGCTCTAGCTAAGGCAGGTTATCCTCTGGCTTTGGTTGCTCGCTCCGAAGATAAACTTCAACAGATTTGTGCGGAGATTGAAGCCCTTCAAGTCCAAGGATCTGCCGCATCCTACTTTCCTCAAGATTTGACCGAGCTGACAAGCCTGGAGACTGTGGTTGAGAAAATTGAGAGAGAGCGAGGCAGCATCGGCGTCCTGATTAATAATGCAGGCATGGGCTATATAAAGCCCTTATTGGAAACTCCAATTCAAGAATGGCAGCAGGTCTTAGACTTAAACCTCACTGCTATTTTCGCGCTCACCCAGTCGGTAGTTCGACGAATGGTTGAACGGAGAGAAGGCCTTGTGGTAAATCTATGCTCCATAGCAGCCCAGAGGACTTTTCCTAATTGGGGGGCCTATAGTGCCAGTAAGTTTGCTCTTTTGGCACTGAGCCGTACCCTGGCACAAGAAGTCCGTAGCTCTGGGGTGCGTGTGACCGCGCTGTGTCCAGGGGCCGTAGACACCCCTTTGTGGGACAGTCTTAATGCAGGCTTTGACCGAACGCAAATGCTTTCCCCTGAAACGGTTGCTCAATGGATTGTCCAGACGCTTGCCTTGCCCCCGCAAGCTGTTTTGGAAGAGGCAATCCTGATGCCATCAGGTGGTGCTCTTTAGTTCTTCTACTATTTATTTTTTGTTTTGTAATTCCTGGAGGAATCGATATGTCCGTGGCTGAATCGAAAGATAGCTGGTCTCCCAGTACGCCCCTTGCGGCTTCCCCTGACACTGAGGAAATGGTGAAAGCAGTAGAAGTTTTGATTCGAGGGGTAGGTGAAGACCCAAACCGAGAAGGACTGGAAAAAACGCCTTCCCGAGTGGCGGCAGCTCTACAATTTCTGACCCAGGGCTACAACCAATCGCTAGAAGAGATAGTCAATGAAGCGATCTTTGATGTCGGCCACGACGAAATGGTTTTGGTTCGAGATATCGAACTGTTTAGCATGTGTGAGCATCACATGCTCCCCTTCATTGGCCGCGCTCATGTAGGCTATATTCCTAACCAAAAAGTCGTAGGACTTTCCAAACTCGCTCGTATTGTCGAAATGTATGCCCGGCGGATGCAGGTCCAAGAGAGGCTAACCCGCCAGATCGCTGAAGCTATCCAGAAATGTCTGCAGCCTCAGGGAGTAGCGGTCGTGATCGAAGCATCCCATATGTGTATGGTTATGCGCGGAGTTCAAAAACCTAGTTCATGGACCGTGACTAGCTCCATGGTCGGAGTTTTCAGAGAAGATCTCAGGACACGCGAAGAATTTCTGAATTTGATTCGCCACAGACCCCAGTTCTGAAGCTAGACTGTCTGAACTGAATGCTTAAAGCAGATGGGCTCTCCTCAAACTACGGTGTACGTAAAGGTCAATCACTCCTCTTGGCCCTCAGGTGAATTGTTCGGTGAAGTCCAAGCAGGATCTTTCGAATGGACCTTTGCTTGGCACTTTCGCCAGGATAAACTCCGGCTGACGCCTCCTCTGGGTAGCGCCTTAGTTTCTGAACCGCTCCATCGCTTTTTAGAGCGTCATGACTACAATCTGGAGTTGGGAGAGGTTTACTCTTTTGTCTTAAAAGCCCATATTTGAGAAAGGTCTTAGTCAAATCAATATTCGCAAACACAACAAAATCGGGCATCTTAAGATTATTCCGGCTTCTTTTCTCTCTGGAGCTTCCGCAGCGTGCCTTCCGCTTTCTCTCAGCACAGTGATGTCCTTAAAATCTTACAGCTGACAGATACTCACCTCTATGGGACTCCTAAAGCCCGGTTGGCAGGCATAGATACTTATGCTTCTCTCCAGAATGTTATAGCTCTAGCACAAGCCCAGCATTGGCCACCGGATCTGATTTTGGCCACGGGAGACCTATCTCAAGATGGATCTCGAGAGGCCTACGAGCGGCTACAAACTATTTTTGAAAGCTTGGCAGTCCCTATTTACCATCTGCCAGGTAATCACGATATACCAGCAGTTATGCAAGAAGTTCTCGCTGGCGGCCCTATCCAAACTGGACGACATTATCTTCGAAGTCCATGGCAGATCATTTTGTTGGATTCCACTGTGCCGGATGAAGTGGGAGGGCATCTACCGGCCAAAGAGTTAGATTTCTTAGACCAGTGTTTACGGTCCTACCCAGAGCGCTATGCTCTGGTCTGCCTCCATCATCAGCCTGTGCCTGTCGGTAATCGCTGGATGGATGAAATTGGCTTAGACAATCCTGATCGTTTTTTTGCCATACTAGACCGCTATCCCCGAGCCAAAGGCGTACTTTGGGGGCATGTCCATCAGCACTTTGAACAGGAACGCATAGGAGTCCGGCTGTTGGCCACCCCTTCTACCTGTATCCAATTCAAGCCCGGAACAGCAGAATTTACCTTGGATACGACTTTGCCTGGTTATCGTTGGTTAGAACTGGCTCCTACAGGCTATATCCGTACAGGCGTGTGCCGTACAGACCAGATTCAGCTTATAGATTTAGCTACCAAAGAGTACTAATGCAGCCTAGCTTGAGATAGTTTCTAGAGTCTTGAGTTTTTCAGGTAATAGGGTAGGACCAAGATATTTCTCAGCCGTAGGAGAAAAGACCTCATAAATTAAGGTAAAGGGAGCTCCATCTCGCCACATAAGATAGTGTCTTCCCCAAAATGGCCCAGGGTGATCGAAGGCTTTGATAAGTTTGGCATTAGTGCCTTGATAGAGGCCCTTGAGGTCCCGATAAAATTCTGTATGCTTCGTGGACAGGCTTGTCCAAATGGGGAGGAGCGGGTTTTCTAGAGAGCGATCCACATCCTGGACAGGCCACCAAGAAGTTGCATAGGCTAAGCGTTCACCGGAGGCTGTTCTCAACCAAATTTGCCGACGCAGCCGAGGACCAGGGATCAGGACCATTTCAGCAGGGAATGCTTCTATAGCCTCCCCCAAAGGCTTCATTTCGATCAAATCAATTTGAATTTCTTGACCAGTGACCACCTGAAAATGTCGGGTAGGAGCACCATCCCCCATGAGCAGCATGCGCCAAGCGGGGCTTAACCTAGCAGGAGCTTCACCTTGTTCTATTTGTTGAGGAAGCGCTTCCCAAGTCCGTGCTAACCGATGCCAAGTCATAAATCTTTACATTTTAGTGTGCTACCACTCTAACGCGAGTTCTGAGGATTGCTTACGAACAAATTTACGAATTGCTGACATCCATGCCTGCTTTAAAAGCAGCCTGCATGGCAAAGTTCTTCACCCGCTTGCTCACTTTTCGCACAATCCGAGGACGGGTGAAAGAATGATGCTCACGTAAGATGGCATGGGCACAATTCCGGCCTGGCATGCCAGAAATAGAACCACCAGGATGGGTACCTGCTCCCGTGAGATAGAGACCTGTAATTGAGGTTTTGTAATTAGCAAGTTCAGGTAGAGGGCGGAAAAACAACATCTGTTCTACCGTCATATCCATGTGATAGAAATTTCCCTTCAAGGTCGCCGTGCGCGCAGCCAGCTCAACCGGGCTTTCTACCCTACGGGCAATGATCGAAGACTTGAGATTGGGACAGTACTGAGCCAACTTATCGATACAACGGTCAGCCACCTTTTCTTTAATCAAACCCCAATCGCGATCGGGACCTTGGCTAATCTCCCAAGGGGCAAAAAATTCTATCCAGAGGGTATGTTTACCGGGTGGAGCCATAGAAGGATCTAGAACCGTGGGCACTACTACATAAAGGGAAGGGTCATCCGGAATTTTCCCCTGTAGAGGCTCTTGATGGGCTCGTTCTACATGTTCCACAGAATCCGCAATCAGCAAGGAACCAATGAGCCAATCATCCTGATGTCCCCACGCACTAAAGCGAGGAGCCTCAGAAAGAGCGCAATCGATTTTCATCACGCTTTCGTTGTTATTCACCACCGTGCGATTTAAGCGACCTGTGACGCCCTCCGCCCAGGCCTCAGCATCCGCAGGGTCTAGAAGCTTGTTATAGAGCTGCACCGCATCCAGGTTCGAAATAACGCCCATCTTGCATTGGTATTCTTGGCCGGCTTGAGTGCGTACGCCTACGGCTCGGCCAGTGTTATCGACCAGGATGCGGCCGACAGGTGCATCGGTCAGAATTTCAACGCCCAGGTCTGTCAAAAGAGCACCCAATGCCTGAGTGAGCATCCCCGTCCCCCCACGTGGGCGACTCATTCCTGGACCGTGACGCATGGCCAACATAGTCACGCCAAAGGCAATCCCCTTCTCTGAAGGAGGAGCACCCAATTCAGCCGCTAAACGGGCAATCGGGGCTTTGATAAATTCGGCATCGAACCATTCGTTAATCAGATTTTGAGGGCTGGTGACCATGCGACGGGCAAATTCTAAGACGCCCTGAGGTCCATCGGCTAGGTCGAACAGATCGTTGATGACTGTGGGGTTGAAATTTCTAAGAATACCTGGAATTGATTGAGGAGCAGCATTGAACGTAGTAGCAAACAGACGCATAGCTCGCTGCCAATAGGAAATAAAATCTCGGTAAGCAACGGCATCTCTTGGAGAAAATCGCTCAATCTCTTTACAAGTACGCTCTACATCCTGCCAAGCCAAGAAGAAACTGCCATCAGGGTGCGGACAAAATACAGTAGGGTCACACCATAGATATTCCAGTCCATAGTTCTCCAGCTTTAATTCTCGGAGTACTGGCCCTAGATGGATAAACTCATGATCAATCGCACAAAGATTAAACTTGAAGCCTGGTGCCGCTTCTGGCATGGCCTCTTCAGTCGTAGCACATCCACCAATCTTGCCGCGCCGCTCTAGAACCAGACAAGAATAGCCCGCTTTAGCGAGGTAGGCTGCACAGGTCATTCCGTTGTGCCCTGCCCCGATCAAAATAAAGTCAAATGTTTGAGACATATTACGATTCTAAGATTGATAGGTCTGATTGCTTGCGCTAGTTTTGAATTAAGGGCTTAAGCTTACGTGAGAAATACGAAGAAAACGTTTGCTAGAGGGCAATATATCCATACTGTAGCCCTTTAAGAGAGCACCTCAAACCACAATAGCGGGTTTATAAATTTTTTTACTCCCTCCGTGGATATGGATATACCCAAACTCGGAGCAAAAGCCTTTAAATAAGAGTATGATGCGCGAATTTTTTGTCCAAGAGTTGAATGGAACCCGTACTGAATTATTACGCATGGGTGCCCTTGCAGAAAAAGCACTTTCTGATGCCTTACTAGGGATTGTCCAATCTGATTTAGAAGCAGCAGGTCGCGTCAAGGCTTTAGAAGAAGCTATCGATAGCTCTAACCGGACTATTTATGATCGTTGTCTAAGGTTTATCAATCTACAGGCTCCTGTGGCCTCAGATACCCGCTACATCACAGGTATTCTCGAAGCTATTGTCAGCATCGAACGAATTGGAGACTATGCAGATGACTTGGCAGATGTTGCCTTTGCTTTAGCCGGAAAACCCTTGCCTCCCTTTATCCAGGATTTTGCACTTATGGGCAGTCATGTCCAGACTATGGTCCGGGCCGCTTTAGATACCTGGGCTACGCTGGATCGAGAACAAGGCTTGGCTGTGCGGTCTATGGATGATGTTGTAGATGCTGACTACCAAAAACTTTTCCAGTCCCTTAGCACTTTCATCCAGGAGGGATCTGAGGATAGAGATGGTTCTGTCCCTCTCCACCTCGTCCTCGTCTGTCGGTATCTTGAGCGGATTGCAGACCATGCCGTTAATGCGGCAGAACAAGCGGCTTATGCAGCTCCTAATACCACAAGGCCTTCATGAAGCTTAGTCTTACGAAGCAATCCGTGAAAACTTCAAGTAGACATCCCAAAAATGACCTTCTTGAATAGCCTTACGCAATTGAGCCACGAACCGCACGAGTTCGGTCACATTATGAAGAGCTAGAAGTGTCATTCCTAAACTTTCCTTTGTGCGCACCAAATGGCAGAGATAGGCACGTGTGAACTGGCGACAGGTATAGCAAGAGCATTCAGGGTCCAAGGGGGTAAAATCTCTGCGGTAGTAGCTATTTTTTAGATTCCAACGTTCTCCAGCCACCAGTGCTGTACCGTGACGGGCCAAGCGCGTAGGAATTACACAGTCGAATAGATCGATACCGTTAGCCACACCTTCCAGCAATTCTCGATAGGTACCAATCCCCATGGCGTAGCGAGGTTTGTGTTTAGGCAACAGAGGCGCTGTATGGCGAAATACTCTATGCATTTGGTGCGTCGGTTCTCCCACACTTACCCCTCCAATGGCATATCCTGGAGCGTCTAGTTCCAATAATGCTTTCGCAGAACGGAGCCGGAGATCTTCATAGCCCCCACCTTGAACAATAGGGAATAAAGCTTGGTCTGGACGTTGGTGGGCACGCACGCAACGTTCAGCCCAACGTGAAGTTCTTTCCACCGCAGCGCTGACCGCTTCATGGGTGGCAGGGTAGGGGGGACATTCATCAAAACACATCACAATGTCCGCCCCTAGACGATTCTGAATACCCATCACCACTTCTGGGGTGAACCGAATTTTGGCCCCATCTCGTGGAGACTTAAAGGTTACGCCTTCTTCATCAATCGTCCGTAAGCCTCCTAGACTGAATACCTGAAATCCTCCAGAATCCGTCAACATTGGCCCGGACCAACCCATGAATTTGTGGATGCCACCTGCGGCTTCAATAATGTCATCCCCTGGTTGCAAATGGAGATGATAAGTATTCGCTAAAACTACTTGAGGGGCTGCTTCTGCGAGCTGTGCGGGAGAGAGGGTCTTCACCGTAGCTAGCGTCCCTACAGGCATAAAACAGGGCGTAGTTACTGTCCCATGAGGGGTCGTGAAATAACCGACCCGCGCGCTGCTTTGATCACACTGTCCTTCAATCGAAAAATCAAACACTAGAATCTAAGCACTACAGATCAAGATCGTCTTCATCATCCCAGTCCGGTAGCGCAACGTCCAAGAGAACATCTTCAATAGAACTATCTAGATGAGAATTTTTCCGGGACCGTTCCTGCTCTTCTAGCGGATTGGTAAGTGGGATCAAACGTAGAACCCGGTCCCCCTGCACTAAGTCGAAGCAAGGGCGCTCTATTCTGGGCTCTTCGGCAGAGCGACATTGCCCTAGTTCCAAATATTCAAAGCTACTAACGTTGAGATAAAGAGTCTGATTGGCCACTAAGGTTGAGCAGGAAGGGTCATCGTAGACCTCCATAATGTAGCCATCTCCCTTCTTGCGCAGGGTTCCTCCACATAGTTCCTGGTAGCGTACACGACTTAAGTCCTCAAGGAGACGGACCATGTCTCGCTTGTTAAGGACGATACCGACATCGATAATGCAGAGTGCGGTGGTAGTCTTCTGGCTCATAGTTTAACGGGCCTCTTGAGGCTAAGGTTATGGGTGATGCTCATCAAATCTTGCATGGACATTGTGAACATTTTGAGGAGTCCACCCGTTAGTATAACTATTTACAAAAAACCTGTAGAGAGATTTATTCTTTAACCCTAGAACTCAGCTATGGATTGCGCATGAAGTTTCTGTGATTTTTTTATGCTACGCCCCCATGTAACCCTTATTTTAGCAGCCAGTGCTGATGGCAAAATTGCTCCTGTCCGTCGAGGAGCCGCTCATTTTTCTTCCCCCCAAGACAAAATACATTTAGAAGAGCAGGTAGCGCTTGCAGATGCTGTCCTAATGGGTGCCTCTACTGTCCGGGCCTACTCCACAGCTTTTCTTGTAAAGCAGGACGCTTTACAGCAAGCAAGAAGAGCAAGAAATCAGTCTCCACAGCCCTTAGCTGTCGTCTGTTCACGCAGCCTAAATCTTGATCCCGATCTCCCTTTTTTCCAACAGCCCCTGCCCAGAATCCTCCTCACAGGTCAGTCCAATCCTGAAGCGGCAAAAAAATTTGTAGGGTTGGCTGAGATTTGGATCTGTGGTTCTGAAGATGAAACGTCTCCTGAAGTAGATTTTCACAAAGCCCTCGCCCGACTCTTCGAACAAGGAGTGCGCCGTGTAGCAGCCTTAGGCGGAGGAGAAGTGGCAGCCCAATTATTTGCACTAGGGTTAGTTGATGAATGGTGGTTAACACTCTGTCCACTTGTCTTGGGGGGCACTACCGCTCCAACCCCTGTGGAAGGCCGTGGGTTTATAGAAGGCCAGAATGCACCTCATCTGGAGCTGCTTAGTTGCCAGCGCGCAGGTGATGAACTATATGTTCACTATCGCGTCAAATCTGGTCGCCTAAGCTCTCAGTGAATACTCTGAATATTCGGTGGTCTTCCGTTTTTTCCGTGGGTAATCTACGGATGACTACGCAAGGTCTTGGATCCGAACCTTGAGCCCCATTTCTTAACAAAACTTCGATTGACATTGTGAAGAAATCGTAATGTTTTTTCTTGCGCGGGGCCAAAAATGTAGTTTTTGAAACAAAAAAGGGCAAATTATTTACTATTGATGCGTACAAATACGCATTCACATGTACTAGTCAATACATAAGTATTCAGAGAGGAGGCATTATATTCTCTCTAGGCCCCTACGCAATCTTTTTTAACGTAGCGGGGTAAGTCGGGAAGCCCACCACAGTGGTTCTTCTCTTTCAGGTGTGATGGTTCTATTACGTTAGAGAAAGGGTGAGGAAGGAAGTGACAGAGCAAAAAAGGTGTGAGCGTAATCGCAAACGTTCCAAAGGGCGCAGGATCAAATGTCCTCTCCATGGATGCCTAGTTCATAGCGTCAGCCAGAAGCATTCTCTATTTGCTAACCATCCTGAGCAATTACAGAGCAGAGGGATGACGAAACAAAAAGCGTCTCTTATTCTTCTAAGTAACTCAACGGTCTCTCTTGACCGAGAATGGCTAGAGGAGTTTTGGTGCGATGAATGTCAGGAGAAAAACTGGTATCACGTCAAAAGGACCGATGACGGCTATGTCCTGTCTAGTGCCTCTGCTAAGACATGGCAGCAATCTATGGGCACCATCGATCCCTATAAAGCCAATGCTTCGGTCAGTGAATTCTCTGTACGAGAAGCAAACCGCTTTAGAGCAAGGAGAATTTGACTCTACTTGGTCTAATGCGGGACTGAGCAGGCAAATATGTGTGCCCGCTAAATGTGTATAGTTTGAAAGAGTCCTCTGCTGCGAGCAAATAGATCCTGATGACCAATCGCCAAACTGGTGTGTACAGAATGCTCTACGGTAATCAGTTACTGACAAAAGCCTCTGGCTTTTCCAAAGAAGCCTGCTTTTCACTGGTGGCCTGTTTATTGCTTTCAGCTCCAGCATTTGCACAGCAAAATTCTTTGGCCCCTAACCCAACACCGAAACAAGCAGAACTCGCTCCACAACCTGCGCAACCGCAGCCTCTCAATGGGAAATCGGCTACTCCAGCTTCTTTTACCGCAGGCGTTAGCCGTTCAGGGTATGTTCTGGGACCAGGAGACCAATTCAAGCTAACCGTTTTTGATTATGAAGAATTTACCGGTCCTCAAGTAGTTTTACCTGATGGAAATATTAGCCTCCCAATTGTGGGCAGTATTCAAGCAGCGGAACGGACTACAGATGAGCTATCTCAGGAGATTACTCAGCGTCTGCGTCCCTACCTCAAAAATCCAATCGTTACGATAGCACCTACTACACTGCGTCCCCTCCGTATCAATGTTTCAGGTGAAGTCCAGCGCCCCGGCCCTATTCAGCTAGCTAGTGCAACATCCAATGTCAGCAATACCCCAGCAAAAGCAGCCACCGTAGGTACGGCGCTTGCAGAAGCAGGAGGTATCACCAGAGATGCTGATATCCGCAAAGTAGTTCTCAAGCACCATAACCCCAACAAGCAGGACCAAAAGGCAGAAGAGACAAACATCGATTTGTGGGAAACTATTTGGTCTGACAAAATTAATCGTGATATTACCTTGCAGGATGGTGATTCTTTATATATTCCTAAACTGGCCCCTGGGGATACCCTAGACCGCAGATTGATTGCCCGTTCTAGCCTTTCTCCTAAAACAGTTAAGGTGCGCGTCGTAGGCGAAGTCAAAAAACCGGGAGAAATAGAAATTCCACCCAATGGTTCAATTTCTGGCGCCGTGGCAATTGCTGGAGGACCTACGGATAAAGCAGACCTTGGTCAAGTAGCCTTTACCCGATTAAATAATGAGGGTCGCATTGAGAGTAAGGCCGTTGACTTGAATAAGTTCGCTGACAATGACCAAGTACAAGAGGGGGACGTTGTTATAGTTCCGAAAAGTTCTAGTTCCTCTTTCCTCGATACATTCTCACAGGTAATTTCCCCTGTTTATGGGTTGTTTAACCTGTTTCGTTAGTTGCAGAGCATAAAAGATCTGCTATCACTCAGGTGGAGCCGATAGTCATATAATCAAAGGCCTTGCTAGCCGCTCACTTTTGCCTTGTTTGCGACTTTTTAGTTATTCAAATTTTTGAGTATCTAAGTATAGACCAATACTTGCCTATCCCTAAAGGCTTGATAAACCTATGGGGAATAGAACAGATAATGTCAAAATATGAGATAAATATAATTTATTTCACACGAATTGAAGCCAGGGAAGTTCCCAGAACAAAATTGATTTAGGGAAGAGAGAATTGAATGTCATGAACGTAAATAATTTATATCCCCTATGGATACGTGAAATCATTGCAAGTCAGTGCTTTTCTTGAAATCATCTGGTCTGTATGATCAAGCTGAGAAAGATGACAGGAGTACACTAGGGCTATCGGCTTAGTCCAATAATCAACCTCTGACTTCATGCTTTATAAACAAGAAGTGTCATAAGTAAAAATCTAATGGCATCAGGATCCTTTCATTATCTAAAGTGTTAATTTTGGAAAGCTATCAAAAGCTTTTCATTTAACTCAAGCCAGTAAACTCAAGAATGATTAAAGTGTAGTTAAGACTTGTTCTGAAAAATAATTGTCGTCTAACCACACAAGAAACTTTCCAAAACCACTTAAACCCAGTATTAAGCTCTATACATATTCCTTAACTTCTGTATAAACTATGAGGCTGGAATAAAGTGGAATTTCCGTGTTTGCCCTGATGATTAGATATTATGGTTTCACTAATATTTGAAGGATAAGGTAGAGATCCGTAGCTTTCTCAAGAAAAGGACTCTCTGTATCTAAAAGGATGAGTATTTCAATATACAAACAAAAAAGTCATTAAAAGCTAATCTTTAGTTGATATAAGGAAAGCCCCACCAGAAAAACTTTCTGCGAAGGCTTTGGGTATGTTTCGAAACGAACTGCGAAGTGGATGTGGGGAGAGATGATTAGCCAAGGCCAGATATCAATGCAGCATAACTATTCTTTATCAACAGTCGTTCAACGAATTGTCGATCCCTTTCTAATTGTTTTTTTACTTTACGCTTTGTATGGGGTCAGTTGGACGCCCTATCAAGCAGCTTATGTCTATCTTGGGCTCATCACTTTCCTATTGACACCTCCTCTGTTTAAGCTGGCAGGGCTATACAGGTCGTACCGAACAGGTGGTTACCTGACTGAGCTGCCTCGCATCCTGACTGGGTGGTCAGTGGTGATTGCGGTTCTGTTGTTCTTGGCTTATCTGACTAAGAGCAGTTCGATGTTTTCTCGCCAAGTTTTGATCACTTGGTTTGCCTCGGTTCCTTTTGTTGTCTTTACAGCCCATTACTTGATTCGGAAAGTCTTGCACACAGGAGCTAATAGTCGGACTGCTGTGATTGTAGGAGCCACCCCGCTCGGAAAGCAGCTTGCAACGGAGATGGCTACTTCTGCAGGGTTGGGCATTAAGCTCATTGGTTTTTTCGATAATAATCTTTTGACCTCATCTGAATCATTAGGGGCTCCCCTCCTAGGGAAGTTGGAGCAACTTCAAGATTACGTTAAACGGGTAAGGACAAATATTGTTTATATTGTGCTTCCTATCGAAGATTCTCGCTATGCTTACCAGATCATTGATACCTTACGAGATACAACAGCTTCTGTCTACTTCATGCCTGATATCTCTGCCTTTGATCCGCTGCGCTTGAGTGTACAGAGCATCAACGGGGTGCCAGCTTATGAAATATATGAGACTCCTTTTGCAGATGGTTTTGCTCGCTTAGCTAAGCGGACCAGTGACATTATCATTTCCAGTATTATCCTGCTCTTAATTTCTCCTCTTATGGCAGCTGTTGCCGTTGCGGTGAAACTGTCTTCTCCTGGTCCTGTTTTCTTCAAACAGCGGCGATATGGTCTCAATGGCCAAGAGATTGTCGTGTATAAGTTCCGCTCAATGACAGTTGCAGAGGATGGGGATAAAGTAACGCAAGCTACGCGAAACGATGCGCGAATCACTCCCTTAGGAAAGTTTCTACGTCGCACCTCTTTTGATGAACTTCCTCAATTCATCAACGTACTCCAGGGGCGTATGAGTATTGTTGGCCCGCGTCCTCATGCCATAGCGCACAATGAGGAATATAGAAAGTTGATAAGCGGCTATATGCTTCGCCACAAGGTAAAACCTGGTATCACGGGCTGGGCACAGGTAAATGGGTATAGAGGGGAGACAAATAGTCTAGATAAAATGGCTCGCCGTGTAGAGTATGACCTTCAGTACATGAGTAATTGGTCTTTGACTCTTGATTTAGAGATCATTCTCAAAACCTTAATCACGGTCCTGCGCGATAAGAACGCTTATTAGGGTCTTTGTGATCCAAAAAAGTTGAAAGTAGCAAGCAAATAATGCCTAGATTAATAGCGATATCAGCTAGATTAAATACAGCAAAGTGAATAAGCCGGAAATCTATAAAGTCGACGACTTCACCTGTTAGGAATCGGTCTAGACCATTACCAATAGCTCCCCCTAGAATAAATCCATATCCCCACTGTTCCAGGGTAAATATTTTAGGGCCTACTAATCCATAAATTATTAAGCCGATGCTAACTACTAAAGAAATCCACTTCAGCCAATTACCTCCTGTAAATAGGCTAAAAGCAGCTCCCGTATTGCGGACGTGGGTAAGGTGAAATACCCCTTCCCATAAGGGAATTGTTTTTCCTATAGCCAAATTATAGATGGTCCACTGTTTGCTGAAGGCATCTACAGCCACCACAAAAATGGCAGCCGCCCAAAACCACAAATTCTTTACCTTGATCATAGCTATAGCCTAACTGGCTTGGGGTACTTTTATGTAACAGTAGTAAACAAAGGTTTGTAAGGCATACCTGATTGAGTATTTTTCGCCGCTATTGGTACGAGCTAGTTCTTTCTCCGCTTACTCTGCTCTTAGATGTCGCTGGAGTATCTGCTGCCTATTCGGCCTCTTACTGGCTGCGCTCTCTGGAACCGAACTCTCTGCAGCCCCAAGTATACGTAGGCCTAACAGCATCTAGTTGCCTGATTGTCGTCTTTATCTTTGCCTTTTTTGGCCTATATCAAAAAAAACGTCGAGAATCTCGCTTTGATGAGGCTGTGTTCGTCCTCCTAGGGGTGGGGATCTCTCTTGGCATAGTTTTAGCTGGAGTATTTTTTATTCGCTCAATTTCTATCTCTAGATTGATATTGCTCTACACCTTTGGTATTACTGCTTTCTTGCTAGTTTCTGCACGCCTTGGACTGCAGGGTTTTGATGAATGGATGCGCAACCGTGGGTTTGGACTAAAGCGGCTGCTTATCTTAGGTACTAGCCTCAGCGCCCAAACCTTAGGGGAACGCCTAGAACGTAATCTATCTCTGGGGTATGAAGTGGTTGGCTATCTGACTGATACCAAAGACGATTTAAGCAAATATAAAGTCTTGGGCACTGTAGATGAACTAGCTACGCATTTGACTTTGGCAGACCCTATTGATGAAGTCTGGTTGGCTTTGCCCGAGAAACCAGGCCAAGAGGTTGCACACCTGATCGCAACCATCAAGAGCCAAACTTCTGTAGACATTAAAATCCTACCCGATGTTTTAGAGTTTTTTACCCTGCGCTTAGATGTAGATTCCCTTGGGGGAATGACCATGCTTACACTGCGAGATACCTCTCTGCGGAAAGCCTCGAATCGAGTTCTAAAGCGCACATTGGACCTCACCCTTTCAAGCTTGGCTTTGATAATTTTCTCTCCCTTTATGTTAGTGATTGCCTTGGGCGTGAAGCTAACAAGCCACGGACCGATTTTTTATAAACAAGAACGGGTAAGTCGGGATGGAGATGCTTTTGGAATTTATAAATTCCGCTCCATGTATACAGATTCAGAGGCTGCAGGCCCAGGCTGGACCTGTCCGGAAGACCAGAGAGTCACCCCTTTGGGACGAATTATTCGCAAGACGAGCTTAGATGAGCTACCTCAACTATTGAATGTTTTTCTTGGTGAGATGAGTTTGGTCGGACCTCGCCCTGAACGACCCTACTATGTGGAGCAATTTAGCCAAGATATTCCTAAATATTTGGACCGCCATCTGGTCAAAACTGGAATTACCGGCTGGGCCCAAATCCATGGACTGAGAGGGGACACTTCTATTCCTGAGAGGGTCCGCTACGACCTCTACTACATTGAAAACTGGTCCTTGCTGCTAGATCTGAGGATTTTGATGGTTACCGGCTGGCAATTGTTTAGAGGGCAGTACAACGCCTACTAGAAAATTTATAGAGCAGCTTTTCCCATTTATCTAATTTAGATCTACTTTGGACGAGATAGGGTGATAACCTCATATAGAGCAGTTGACACGGGATACACCACTCCTTAAAATCACATAAGCGTGCAAATTGGGGCTTAGCCAAGCGGTAAGGCAGCTGGTTTTGGTCCAGCCATTCGGTGGTTCGAATCCATCAGCCCCAGCTCAAATCCTTATAAAAAAACACTAAAACGCTGTGAAGCGTTTTAGCTAGTGCTAGAACAGGGAAGTACATTTGTTGGAATCTGTATGGACTCTCTCCTACGAAACCCAGCCATAGCTCAAGCCTCTACAGATCCATGGATAGGAGCGACTAGAGCATTACGTTCTTCTATTGGCATGGAAAAAGTTACGCAGGTCCATGCTTTGGAGCATGGCACTATTTGGGTGCTTTCCGAGAAATATCCAAAATCCCAACTAGGGGGAGCTTCTACTAATCAGGGCTTTTATATATACGGTCAGGTAGACTCTCAGATTTTGCTAGAAGCGGCCCGAGAAGCTTTAGAACGCTTCAAACGCGGAGAAGACGAATTAGCGGTACATCCTCGCTGTGGGACTAATCTTTCCGTAGGTATGCTGCTAACTATGGGATTTGCTTTTGGGTTTAATCTCTTACTCCCTCGCAGACTACCCAATTTAGTTATGGGAGCTGGTCTAGCTGCCGTATGCTCTTCTTTACTTTCTCCTGGTTTGGGAGCCAAGGCTCAAAAGTATGTCACCACCGACATTCCTATGAATCTATCGATTGTGGGAATTCGAACACAAACAGACTGGATGGGGCGCAAGACTCATTTTGTCCAAACCCAATACCACGCTTGAATTAGGAGCTTGGGTCGAGCCTCACGTACTGTTGGGCTTTAAGGCTGAAGACTGGGAGCAGCTTCGTGCTTCTGGCATTCGTCATTTTTTTATAGAGTGCTTTAAGCATGGACGCTTGGATCTGCGATTGGTAGACCGCAATCACTCCCATTATCTTCCTGGTCTTTTAAAACAGCATTTGCCCGATTCAGCTTGCCATGCTTGGGTACATACCCTGCGGTGGAGCATTTCTAGTCAATGCAGAACTTTAATAGAACTAGAGCGTTTAGCTTCTCCTCTTGATCACTCAAGCACCAAGTATCTTGCCTGTGACTTAAGGGCCTATGCATCCCTTCTCCTGACTCACGGGCGGGAACATCACTTGAGCTGGGATATCGAACAAAATGGGGGTTTATTTGCTGATGTGACCCGTCTACATGACGGCAAAGATCTCCTCAATTCTCCGCTCCGTTGGGCGTTAGACACTATTGCTGCAAATCCAGAGATACAGACTATTCACCTCGATTACTGTCGCTATCCGAATCCAAATATCAGCCCTCTACAACGGCATGTTCACTATCAGCAGTCTGCTCATGAACATGAAGTATCTCAGCGCACCCGCAATATCGCCCAACTATTGGAAATTTTGAGCCGACGCTATGGCCAAGCACGTCTCTCTGCCACCCCCATTACTGCCTTTAATACTGAAGTTGGTCAAGACTGCCGAGATTTTTTTCAGAATACCCACTTTGTCATTCCCCAGTGCTACAGCGAGACAGACAGCCAAGTGGCTAGCTTCCTGGAACTTTGCCAGAACAGTAGAGGTCAGATGCTATGCGGCGTTGTTCATGGTCCATCGCCCAATCATCCCTATGGAGCCTTTGAACAAATAAAGCGCATCCGCCAAATTGCTGGGGATGCGCCTTTAGGTCTAATGGGTCTGTGTTTTTGGAAGTTCAGTCAAGAACTTATTAAAGAACTTTCAGACGCTTCCTCTAGCCAATAGTCACCTGGTCAGTTGTTACGCCTGTAGCACCACTAACCCCTTTGGCAACGGAAGCCATTTTGTTGAGGATCTCTTGGCTAGGAACGGAGCCTTTGAGCACTACCGTACCGCCAGTCTGAGCAACATAGAGGGTGTCGACATCATCCAGGCCTGAATCAGCATCAAAGGCTGCGGCTACTCGCTTGGCGAGACCACTCTGGTCAAATTCTCCACTCAGGCCCACCCGTTCTGGGGGAATCGGTTCCCCAGTCGGGCTAGTGGCAGCTTGAGCTACAGCCTCAGGTGGCTTTTCTAAACCAAAGAGACGCTGCAGAAAACCCATGTGTTATCTCCATAACTAACAGATCCATCATACATAAGTCTTTTTCCCTTCTCAGTCGCGAACCATACATTGCTTTTTGCGGCCATCTGAGGGGTTAAACCTGCTGGGAAAAGCTATAAACAGAGCGGAATTTCTCCAAAATACAGAAAAAAACTTTTTCGGGAGCTTGTATTCCGTCAATTGCCACTATGCGCGTAGGATAAGCGGCCTGTAAAGCTGCAAAACCATCATGGACACGTCGATGAAAGTCGATACCGCTAAGCTCTAAACGGTCTAGCTCCTCAGTATTTTTCCTGGCAAACCCTACTTCGGGCGGAATATTTAGCCAAAAAGTTAGGTCTGGAAAGAGTCCATCGGTCGCAATAGTATTAAGTTGTTCGATCCATTCGAGATTGAGCTGCCGACCATAGCCTTGATAGGCCACCGTAGAATCCGTAAATCGGTCACAGAGGACCACCTCTTTTCGCCGTAAGGCAGGGATTATGACTTCGCCCACGTGCTGAGCGCGGTCTGCACTATAGAGGAGTAGCTCCGCTCGTTTATCCACCGGACTTTGACTTTCTAGCAAAAGATTTCGTACATGCTTTCCCAGAGAAGTTCCCCCTGGCTCCCGGGTGACCACGCAAGGGATAGCTTGGCTGAAGCACCAATCTGCCAGCTTTTTGATTTGCGTGGATTTACCCGCTCCCTCTCCACCTTCAAATGTGACAAACATGAAACATCTCTTTACACTTTCAGGAACCTGTGGCAAGATCTCTTATAAGACCCTCAGGTATTATCCATGACTGCCCAGGCCCTGATCATTTCAGTTGTGGTTAGCCTTGTACTCATCACAGGCTACTCAATTTACACTGCATTCGGACCTCCTTCTAAAGATCTGGAAGACCCCTATGAAATGCATGAAGATTAATAAAACCGATATTTAGATAAATCTTTATAAAAAAAGGGCTTGGAGAACCAAGCCCTTTTTTTCTTATTTTTCTTCCTCTTTCTTCTTAACCAAAAACTGATTTGGGTCTTCCCGAAAGAAGATGGCGAAAAACAAAGTACCAAGAATCAGAGCCAGAATGACCGCATAGACGATCGTAGTTATACCGCTGTTCATAGAGCTTTTACTCCCGTTACATACAGGATAAACCCAGCAGAGGGATCTGCTGGGCATATCTTACAGTTAGATGACTTCTTCTTTACGGGTAGAAACGTCCCCGACTTTCTTGAACAAGCCAAATTCAACTTGCTCCATTTCCTGATCGACTCCAGTAAACACATCCAAGAATAGGGTACGAGCCCCATGCCAGATATGGCCGAAGAAGAACAGAAGCGCGAATACACCATGACCTAGAGCAAACCAGGTGCGTGGAGAGGCCCGGAAGACCCCATCCGCAGGGACAGACTCACGGTCAAACTCGAAGATCGAACCTAGCTGGGCACGACGAGCATAGCGCTTCACATCGGCAGGCTCTGAGAAGGTTTTACCATTCAGAGAACCACCCAAGAAGGAGACGGTTACACCAGTCTGCTCAAAGCTGTATTGAGCTTCAGAGCGTTGGAAAGGAATGTCTGCGCGAACAATCCGGTCTTTATCCCGCAGGATGACAGGCTGCGTTTCAAAGAGGGTGTTTAGACGATCAACTTTGACGATGCGTCCTTCTCCATCTTTGAATACAGGATAGCCAAGCCACTGCTTAGCCAGACCATCACCGTTGTTCATAGGACCTGCACGGAATAAACCACCTTTAGCAGGGTTATTACCGACATAGTCATAGAAACGAAGCTTCAGGTTGACCAACTTCTGAGCATCTTCCTCAGTTCTCTTACCGCCTTCAACTAGAACGGTGCGCTCCAGTTGAGTCAGGGGAACTGAAGTGTACGCTTGGGAAGGAGCAGCACCAGACTTGATGACCGATGCAACGCGGTCATCAAGTTCCTTGTGGAAAATCTCTTCATCCCATTGATAGCGGGTCGGACCAAACAAGTCTGGGGGAGTAGTTGCTGTTCCGTACCACATGGTTCCTGCCACGACGAAGGCAGCAAAGAAGACTGCGGCAATAGAACTAGCCAACACTGTTTCGATATTTCCCATCTTCAAAGCGCGGTAAAGCCGCTCTGGAGGACGGAAGAATATATGAAATAGGCCCCCTAGCATCCCAACGAGGCCCGCAGCGACGTGGTGGGCTGCAATACCCCCAACGTTGTACGGGTCAAATCCATCAGGTCCCCAGGAGAAACCTGTTGTCTGGACGTGTCCCGTTATCCCTAGAGGATCGGAAACCCACATGCCAACGGTTTGAAGGTGAACGGCACCAAAACCAAAACAAACAAGACCAGAGAGAAAAAGATGAATACCGAAAATCTTGGGCAGGTCTAAAACGAGTTCACCCGTACGAGAATCACGGAATAGATCGAGGTCCCAGTTCACCCAATGCCAACAAGCAGCTAAGAAGAGTAAACCAGCCAGGACAATGTGTGCTCCAGCGACCCCTTCAAAGGACCAGAAACCCACATTCGATGTAATTTGATTACCATAGCCATCAGCATTAAACGGTCCGAATACGGACCAGCCCGACCATGAATTCACGACCCCGAGGCGCGTCATGAAAGGCATGACAAACATGCCCTGCCGCCACATCGGGTTCAAAACAGGGTCATTAGGGTTGTATAGCGCTACTTCATAGAGCGCCATCGACCCAGCCCAACCTGCCACCAAAGCAGTATGCATGAGGTGTACAGCGATCAGACGACCGGGGTCATTAAGAACTACTGTATGCACCCGATACCAGGGGAGTCCCATGGGTTGTGCTTCCTCCTAACGTACGTCAACGAATTTTTCTTGCTTTTCTTAAGGAAACGCCAGCGCTGTTTGGTCGAATCGAAGTCTTTAGAATGGCTTCCATTTTGGATAAAACAGTATAAAGAAGTGTAACCACAACTCAGCATTCCCGCAACCTTTTGCCGCAAGAGTTTTGTGCTTTATGCAGACTAGGGATCAATAGGAATTCGCGCTATTTTCTTTACAAAAATTTACCAGAGGGTGATGATTGTAAGTAGAGAAGTCTATTTATCAAAAAGGACCTATGAAAAACGCAGATTCTCCTGACACCTCAGAATCCTCTTCTGCTCCTCTTCCCCGCAATGAAGAATCGATTTTCCAGGCTCCTGCTCCTACACTTCAGACGTTCACCGTCCGCTATCCAGACCGAAATATGGAAGCTCCTGTTCAAGAAGGAGAGGCTCTACGGGATGCGATTCGTGAGCATGGGGTCCCTTTGTATACGTTTATCAATAACCTCCGCAACTGTAACGGGGGTGGCCAATGCGGTACCTGTTTTGTAGAAGTTTTAGAGGGTATGGACAATCTCTCACCGCGCACCATTGCCGAGCAACGCCTCCTTAAGCGTCGTTCTGAAAATTGCCGTTTATCTTGTCAAGCGCTGATTTACGGAGATGTTGCTATCCGGACACAGCCTAAGTAAGGTCTAGAGGGCTCAGGAGACCTCAGGGATGGTATCCTGTGTAGCGATGTGGTCTTAGGGGGTCTGTTTGATGAATGCTATTCCACTATTGGCAGTCGTCTTGCTTATTGTTATTCCGGTTGCTTTCCTTCTGGTTATCTGGCTACAAAGCGATAACCGTCGCTAGAAAAATTTTGAAGCTGTATGCAAAACAAAAAAACGGTCTGAAAGGCCGTTTTTTCATATCTATGTTTGCGGTGACTTATGGCGGATCTGGCCTTACCTAGGCGGAACCGACCCCTACATAAGAACCGTAGATAAATATGCCAAGGATGGTTAGCACAGCCACCCCAGCAACAGTACCCAACAACCACAACGGAATACGGTCTGGCATTTCCTTAAGCGCTCCTAACCGAGAATGTAACTAGAAAACAACAACGTTACTACTAAAACGAGAAGCAGACCCCAGTACAGAGAGGTCCGGTTTAGCTCTACCTTTGGACGATTGGGTACAGAGCTAGGTACATTAGAACGACGGTCAGCCACGGATATCACCTATTTTTGAAGAAACTGCATAGCGGTCAAAGCCCCAAAGAAGAATACCGTAGGAATGGCTAGGGCATGAATAGAAAACCAACGCACTGTAAACACAGGATAAGTTACAGGCTGCACATTCTTACGTTTTTGGGATGGATTGGAAGAGGTCATACTTTTTGCTCCTTGTTTGAACTGCGCTTGAACTACGCCCTAATTATTTCTTTTCGACAGACTCGATTTGCTTAGCACCTTCGTAGCGCTTATCTACGATCGGCTTACGCTCTCCATCCTTGGTGTAGTACTCACTAGGACGGGGGGTACCAAAAGCATCATAAGCAAGACCAGTCGTCACAAAAAGGACGCCGCTGGCAAAAAGAATGGCTAAGGCTGGGACGTGGATCAACCAATACCGCGTACTGGTGACAATGTCACTCAAAGGACGCTCGCCCGTACTACGTGTGGACATAGAAGACTACCTCTCTACCCTTAGATGAATGCTAAATAACTGCGTATTATAAAGCTCACACAGCTTAACACAATGATATAGACCGTTCATAAACGGTGCAATACCTTTTTTAGCTCGGTTGAATTTGACTCTGGTAGTGCAGCAGAGCGCCATTCTGTCCAAGGACGATACCCGCCTTTTTATCAGGACTGAAAATAATGCGATAGAGGTTGCGTTTTAGCTCTAGGGGAGCACTCTTCCAGGTTGCACCCGAGTCTAGGGAAACATAAAGCGTTCCATTGCCGCCTGCTGCCCAAAGTGTTTTATCGTCTACATAAGCAACGTCTTGGAGCGTAACACCACTAGCCGAGTCCGGAGTTACAGAACGGTCCCAGGTTTTCCCTGCATCTTTACTGAACTGAATATTGCCCCCTTGAATTACAACCCATCCGTTGGTAGGAGAGACAAAGCCTAGATTTTCAATTCGACGAGACGTTTTGCGTTCAAAGAACTGCCATTTGTCCTGCCCAGGCTTCCATTGAGCGTAGGAAACTCCTCGTGTAGACACCGCCCAATACGTCCCATCCGCTAAACGCTGCACACTCTTTATGCCCCCGGCGTTGGACGGAGTGTAGAGCTGCCAGCTCTTTCCGGCATCCTGGGTCCGATAGACAACGCCTACATCAGTAAACATCTCTGCGGTCTTAGGTGCTGTGGCCGTAATCAGTAAAGGGCTACCGGGTAAACGTTTGTTTAGCGCAATTTGGAACCAAGTTTTACCACCATCTGTGGTGTGCATGAGAATTCTGGGGTTGCCGACTATCCAGCCTTCCTGCGCTCCAGCAAAACTAATCGATAAAAATCGAGGTTGTATCGATTCAGCTTTTGTCTCTCCAGCTCCACCCTCTTCTTTTGGGGTTGTATCTTTAGCTTTAGGAATCGAAATTTGCTTTGACTTCCAAGTTTTGCCACCATCTTCTGTCTGAAGAACCGTACCCTTGGCACCTACGACCCAGGCCGTCTTACTGTCCAGAAATTGGCCATCAATCAGATCCGCATCTAACTTCAAATTAGAAACCGGAGTCCAGGGGTTCTTCTCTAAGGTTGGAGCGAAGCTACAGGAAGCCAGGACTAGGGAACTCAACACAACCACAGCCCCACTACGGAAGGCTTCGAATGGACGAATACACATAGCCTAATTTCCCCAGAGATAAATGCTCATCAAAAATAAAATGCCTAAGAATAGTCCCCCAAAGATGACAAGGCTTCTAGTTTGGCCTGACACCTTATTGAGGCCCAAACCATAGCCTGCATTTTCAGTGAAGCCCACGGTGTTGCCTTCTCTAGGACCGATATTGCCAAATTTAGAAACTGGGGCGCGACAGTTTGGGCATCGCCAATCGGAAGGTAGCTGGGCGAAAGGAGTCCCTGGGACGATATTACCTTTCCTGTCCCCTTCTGAGGGCTCATACACATAGCCGCAGGTGCGACATTCGTGTCGGTCTAGCTGTGCTGCATCAGGCGCACTCATAGAAATCTTCTTGAAGAATCTTTACATTTCATATATCCACTTTAGGATATTACGGGGCCTATGGAGTAGGCTTCTTCTCCCAGGTGTGCTCAGACCGTGGAGAACGAATACCACCAGGGCTACTAGGACCACTGGGACGCTGACCTGGCCTGCCCGTAAATTTTTTCGGGGGCAATGCTGCTACAAATCTTGCTTTAAGCAGGGATAGCTTCTCTCCTTCTCTACGCACCTCAAAATCCCAGAACTTGTTGCGTGCGTTTTCTGGAATTGCGCCTTCAATCCGCAGCTTAAAGGCTTTACCCAATTTATTTTTTTTCTTCTGCTGACGGATCTTAATCAGAGCGTAGTGCTCATCGCGGGAATAAAAGACGACTTCTCCACGAATCGAGAAAAAGCCGTCAAGTGTGCTTGCTTCAGGAGAAGCAGGAGGCTCCTCGACCACATGAAGCGTGCCTTCTGGAGACCATACCCCAATAATTTGGGCATGTAGACCTCCGGTCTCTCGGGTGCGGGGATACACCACCCATAAATATTCTTGGCTGAGGTCTAGATGGTTACGCACAAGGCTTATGACCCGACCCATAAGTACCGCATCAACCACCACATTATCGCTAGTGGTAAGCGTACCTTGAGTAATTTTTTCCACATCTTCAGCAGGATTTTCGGGAGATTGTTCTGGGTCTTTGGGGCCTTCCTCTGCGCTATAGGGCTTATAAACTCCCCGTAGCAATCCGATAGCTCGGTGTTGGAGAGCTTCAGTCGGAACGGGAAAGGGTTGTGCAGGAGAAGTGCGTTCTGCAAAAGGAGCTTCTGGCAAAGTCATGAGGCTGAGATAGGGGAAATCTTCTTCTGGAGTATAGCCGTCTTTGCTTTCCTATGCCTCTCTCTAAGCGATAATGGCAGGGTGAACGGTTTTAATTATTTGGGATATGGCCTTTGACTAGTAAGAATCAGCAGCGCAAAACCTTTTTTACCGTAGCCATTGGCCTCATTCTTTTTGCCTTTGTCGGAGCACCTCTCATCCCCGTGGTTGTGGGATTTTTCTCCCAAGTGAATGCTCCTCCTGCTGCTTCGCAGGTTGGGGATGTGACCAAGCTTCAGCAGCAGGCACAAGGCTATGAAACGGTTCTA
Organism: Gloeobacterales cyanobacterium; assembly: GCA_038245785.1. GTDB lineage: Bacteria > Cyanobacteriota > Cyanobacteriia > Gloeobacterales > PMM-0068 > Sivonenia. The sequence continues at coordinate 67,644 of JBBRSB010000010.1, forward strand.
AAGCGAGAACCCAATAATTTGAATGCTTTGCAAAATCTTGTAGATCTGCGCTTACAGATGGGGCAACCAGCTCAAGCAGCAGAACTTTTGGAACGAGCGCATAAACTCAATCCGGATAACCCCAACATCCTGGGGGCTCTAGCTCAGCTACGCATCCAAACGGGTCAATCGGCCCAGGCCATTGAGCTTTGGGGACGCGCACGCAAACTCAATCCAGCCGACCCTCGTTACACCCTCTCCATTGGTGACACCTATCTCAAGACCAACCAATTTGATAAAGCATCCGTGGAATACGACAAACTCCTAGCTATCTCTGAGGACTATGTTCCGGCGCTCGTCGGTAAAGGGAGCGCTTTGCAAGGCATGGGAAAAGGAAAAGAAGCCCAGGTGCAGTTTGACAAAGCGATTAAAGTGGCTCCTCCAGAGATGAAACAAAAAATTAAAGAAATTGCGCTCAAAAATGCAGCGAAGACTTCCGCTGCACCTTCAACAGCGCCCAGCAAGAAGTAGTTCAAATTACAAAATTTACCAGCTTTTTCGGAACCACAATTGTTTTACGAATCGTGGCATCGACCAAGTAACGTTGTCCTGCTTCAGAAATGCGGGCTAGCTCTTCCTGTTGCTCTTTAGAAACATCAGCGGCTGTCTCAAAAGTTCCACGGGTCTTGCCATTGATCTGTACCACAATTGTCACCGTGTCAGCCACGAGCGCAGAGGAGTCAAGCATGGGCCAAGATTGGCTATGAATGCCTTGGGTGTCAGAGGTTAATTCATTCCAAAGTTCTTCCGCCAAGTGCGGAGCGAAAGGAGCCAAGAGTAACAGTAACGTTTCCAGGCCTTCCCGATAAACCCCAGAACCACGGAGCGCTTTGGCATCGGAGAGAGCATTGGTAAGAATCATTAGTTCTGAGATGGCGGTGTTGAACTGATAATTCTCTTCCACATCTTCAGTAACTTCTTTGATGGCCGTGTGGATTGCCCGTCTGAGATTCCTCTCTGCTTTCGGGTCTGGAGCCATATGAGTCTCTGCAGCATCAACATATTCCTGCACCAAACGCCACACGCGGCTGAGGAAACGTGATTGACCCTCTACATCTGCCTCCGCCCATTCCAATTCTTTCTCCGGCGGAGCCTTGAACAGAATGAACATCCGTGCTGTGTCTGCCCCATAGGTGGCGATGACTTCATCCGGAGAAACGCCGTTGTACTTGGACTTTGACATGGTTTTGTAGGAACCGACCAAGGCTTCCCCGGTTTCGGGATCTTTGGGATCATTGGCGTCGACCTTGGCAGAGGGAATCCACTGGGCGTTGCCGCTCTTGTTCGGATTCACATAGGTCCAGCCCTGCACCATTCCTTGGGTTAACAGACGTTGGAACGGTTCATCAAAGTTCAATAGGCCACGGTCACGCAGGACTTTGGTAAAAAAGCGGGAATAGAGTAAGTGCAAAATCGCGTGTTCTATCCCTCCCACGTACTGGTCCACTGGCAGCCAATGATTGACTTGATCGGAGTCAAATGGCTTGGCTGTATTTTTGGCATCGCTGAAGCGCAGGTAATACCAGGAAGAGTCAATGAACGTATCCATAGTGTCAGTTTCTCGCTTGGCATCTCCCCCGCAGGTAGGGCAGGTCGTATAGACGAAACTTTCCACTTTTGCCAAAGAAGAACCCCCACGCCCAGAGAGTTCAAAATCTTCGGGCAAGAGCACAGGTAGCTGCTCATCCGGCACAGGCACAAGACCACAACTCGGACAGTGCACAATCGGAATCGGACATCCCCAATAGCGTTGACGAGAAATGAGCCAGTCCCGCAAACGGTACTGAATTTGCTCTTTGCCCCAACCCTGCGCTTCGGCATACGCCGTAATTTCTTTTTTCGCCTTTGGAGATTCCACGCCGTCAAAGGAACCGGAATTTATCAGAACGCCGGGGTCCGTATAGGCTGCGTCAGTCATCGCATCTTTTTCTGGAGCCGTGACCACCGGAATGATGGGCAGACCATACTGAGTAGCAAACTGATAGTCTCGTGTGTCATGAGCAGGCACACCCATCACCGCGCCCGTTCCGTATTCAAAAAGCACGTAGTCTGCAATCCAAATCGGGATTTCTTTGCCATCGAAAGGATTAATGGCCACTCCTCCCGTGGGCACTCCTTGTTTCGGACGGTCCTCCGCCATTCGGTCTATTTCTGATTCACTGGTGACTTTTTGAACAAAGGTGTCTACCGTAGCTTTTTGGTCTGTGCTCGTGACCTGCGCGACCAAGGGATGCTCTGGAGCCAGCACGACATAACTTACGCCATAGACCGTATCAGGCCTAGTGGTATAGACAGGGATCTTCTCCGTCCTATCTTTAATTAGAAATTCCAGGTACGCTCCTGTCGATTTTCCAATCCAGTTTTCCTGCATCACTTTGACCCGTTCAGGCCAGTGGGGGAGTTTTTGCAGATCTTGGAGCAATTCTTCGGCATAATCGGTGATTTTGAAAAACCACTGCTCTAAGGGACGTTTTTCCACCTTCGCGCCAGAACGCCAGGAGCGGCCTTCCCCATCGACTTGTTCATTGGCCAAAACGGTCTGGTCAACAGGGTCCCAATTGACGACAGCGGCTTTACGGTATGCCAAACCAGCATCAAAGAATTCTAAAAACAGTTTTTGGGTCCAGCGATAATAATCGGGAGAACAGGTCGCCAATTCGCGGTCCCAATCATAGGAAAGTCCTAAGGGCTGAAGCTGTTTCTTCATCTGAGCCATGTTGCTATAGGTCCAGGTCCGAGGATGAATCCCCCGGTCCAAGGCAGCATTTTCTGCCGGAAGTCCAAAAGCATCCCAACCCATCGGGTGCAGCACGTTGTACCCCTGCATCCGTCGATAGCGGGCCAACACATCCGTAATCGTATAGTTCCGCACATGGCCCATATGCAGGTCCCCAGAGGGATAGGGAAACATCGACAGGGCATAGTACTTAGGCTTGCTGGAATCTTCGCTGGCCTTGTACAGCCCTTGCTCCTCCCACTGCCTCTGCCATTTGGGTTCTATCGCTTTGGGGTTATACTTCGCGTCCACGGTGATTTTCTCCTAGCCCGGTACAATAAGCCAACTGTTTACCTATTTTGTCCTAAGGACGTCCTAAATGCCTGATTGGAAACCTGGAGATCCCCTACCAGAGGCTCAGAATGCACGAATAGACTCCAAAAAATTTTACGAGTACTCGATGAATCCAGATCATCCACAAAATAAAGGTAAGTGGAAGGCATTTGAGCAGATTGGATAGGATGTACATACTCCACAAGAGCGAAGCAACGGATCTCAAAACTTAATCGAACAACTCCGTCTAAGCCTACAGAATGTTTCAGCAAATAAAGGCAAAGATAGTACACATGGCTCTTGCTTTGAAGTTCGAGTAAAGGTTAGAGGACCAAATGAAAAGGAAGGAACCCTTGTTACCATTTGGCAAGTTGATAAAGGTACAAGTTTTCCTAAGCTGGTTACAAACTGGATTGAAGTGAGTAAGTAACACAAGAAAATGAAAACAAAAGTCAAACCTCAAATTTACGATGAAGTCGAGATATCTGCAGCCGTGCAAGCTAATTTCTCTGAACGTAAAATACCGAAGGGTACGGTTGGCACCATTGTGGAATGCTATGAAGATCCAGAAGGCTACGCTGTAGACCTTGCCCTTCCTAATAAGAAACTTGTTGGAGATTTTGCTTACGAAAATGTCATTCTTGAACCCAATCAATTTGAAGTCATACGTGCGGATTCAAAAGAACCATTACTGAAAAAAGTTGAAAAGCTCAACGGTACACCAAAAAGAGAAATAGCTCGTGCTCTGGGTTTTGTGTCCAAAACCAAAACAGGCCAGGAGCGAGTAAAACTTGCTGCGTTCATGAACGCTTTGTTGAAAGCAAAGGGCGTTGAATTCGGTGTAGACTCTAAACGTGATAGACGGGGTGGACGTTCCGCCTCTTATCGTATCCAAGTCCAACAAAATGGAAACTTGTTGATAGGTGCAGCCTACACTCGTGAACTGGATCTAGAGCCTGGTACAGAGTTTGAGATTCAGCTAGGACGCAACCATATCAAGTTAGTTAAAATTCAAGGACTACACTCCAGCTAACGGTATAGCCCCTGTTGCTGCAATGAGTTCTGTAGCATATCTAAGTGCTGCGGCCACTTGTTCTGCGGTCAGCTCATATTCTTGCATAACTTCTTCTCTGCTCATTCCGCCTGCGAGGGAACCGACCACCATAGCCACAGGCATTCGGGTTCCTGTAATAACAGGGGCACCATGGTGAATAGTGGAATCTATGGTGATATCAGGTGCAATTTCCATTTGTCTTAGAAGAAAGAGTCTCCCTCAATTTTCACACATGGATCGAAGAAGACGGCCCTTAATCACCAGCCAAGCCTTTGTGAAAAATGACGGAGAGATTATTGGCAGGCATCGGAATCACTTGTTGAAGATGAAGATCATATTTTTGGGCAGTACTAATAACCTCTTCTAAATCACGAACTCCCCAACTTGGGTCTTGAGCACGCAGAGAAAGGTCAAAATCTTCGTTACTGGGAACGGTGTATTCCCCCTGTTGTTTGAAGGGGCCATAGAGATAGAGCACGCCACTGTTTGGCAAGATTGATTGAGCTCCCTGAAATAGCCCAAGACAAGCTTCCCATGGGGCAATGTGTATCATATTGATGCAGAGAATGACATCAGCATGTTTAATTTCCCAATCATCACGGGTTACGTCCAGTTGAATTGGAGAAAGAATATTGGCAGAAGGTCGCTGTTCTATCCAGCTTTCAATACTGGCTAAGTGCATTGGGTCTGGATCACTCGGTTGCCAAGTCAGTTCGGGGAAATGAGGAGCAAAAAAAGTGAGATGCTGTCCCGTTCCACTGGCAATTTCAAGCACCTGGCCCTTAGGCGGCAAAATAGTTTTCAGCACAGACAAAATCGGCTCCCGGTTGCGTTCTGTGGCCGGAGCATCTAAGCGGGCATCGGAGGTGCCAATCTTCCAGGTCATATCACTTGCCTCTGTTGATTTTTATTAATTAATTAGGGGACTGCCGTGGTGATGGATCATGTACCATCGTTCTCCCATGCGCTCAAAAATATTTGTAGCCATAGACCGCGCTTTGACTCTGCGATTACCTGCCACCTGTAAAACATTTTCAACAAGGACTACGTAAGCAAGATTGCCATTGACTTCAACACGGGTCACTTCAGGCTCGATTTCCATGTAGCTAGTGTTGCGAAATATTTTCTCCCAGGAAGAATGAATTGCTTCCCAACCTTTGAGAACATCCCGTCCAGGATGAATACATAAACTCGCACTACCATGAGACCAGAGGTTACACATAGCATTCAGGTCTTTTTTCTCAAAAGCATGATAAAACGCCTGATTCAACGCCAAGACAGCCTGCTCTTCGTCCATAAGGTCCCTTCATCCCGCTTGAATATCAATGTGGCACATAGAAAGGCTTCAAGGCGAAGAAGAAATAGATGTGTCACTCTGTTGCAGAACTTAAAGGCCGCACACTGGATAGCGGCAAAATAGGGACGTAACATTAAAAGACCTTCTTCCTCAACAAACGTTCGCTTCGTTAAGGTTTTATTCCGTGGGTCGAAAAATCGGCATTATTTTCAATGACACCAAGCTCAGTGCCACGAAGGCAGTGCATACTACCTCCGAATGGCTATCGTCGGAAGGGTGCCAAGTCTATACCGCTACAGGCTGGGGAGGAATCCTAGGCTTTGCTAAACGGGATAGTCCTGTGTGCCACACCCCTATTCATGGTCTCGCCTCGGAAGGTTTCGACGAGAGTATGGAATTTGCTGTAGTCCTTGGTGGGGATGGCACCGTGCTCTCAGCCATTAGGCAAATAGCTCCTGCTGGTATTCCTTTACTTACAGTGAATACGGGCCATATGGGTTTTCTGACGGAAACGTACCTTAGCCATCTTCAAGAAGCGGTTGCCTTGGTCATAGACGGAGCCTACGACGTAGAAGAACGGACCATGCTTGAAGTCCGTGTCTACCGTGAAGAAGGCTTACTTTGGGAAGCCTTAGCGGTTAATGAAGCTGTGGTTCATAAAGAACCCTTTACCGCCATGTGTCATTTTGAAGTGGCCATTGGCCGACATAATCCTGTAGATATTGCGGCAGACGGGTTAATTATTGCTACTCCCACTGGTTCAACGGCCTACGCCCTATCTGCCGGGGGGCCTGTAATCACGCCCGATGTTCAAGTTATGCAGGTAATTCCCATCTGTCCTCATTCCTTGGCTGCACGGGCCTTGGTCTTTGCAGACCATCAGCCCTTAGTCGTCTATCCGCCCCTCAATCATGAAGACTTAATTCTCAACGTGGATGGTAGCTCTGGCTGCTATATTCTCCCAGGAGACCGAATCGTCATGGAACGTTCCACTCATCGTGCCCGACTAATCCGTCTCAAGCCTCCAGAGTTTTTTGAACTTCTTAGAGAGAAACTAGGTTGGGGGCTTCCCCATATCGCCAAACCGTTTTCTGTGGAACTGCCCTGATGTCTACGAGCAAAACCCTCTCGGCAGAGGCCTATCCCGCTCAAATATTTCTATTTAGTGACTCAGAGCCCAATGGACAAGCCCTGAAAGCAGCTTTGTCCAAGAAAGGTTATGAAGTTCGTCTCGTAGAGCACCGGGACCAAGGCATGGTCCTTCTTCGACAGACCCCACCCGATTTGGTGATTTTAGAAAGTTATTTTGGCCAGTGGACCGGAATAGAAGTTTGTCGCCAAATACGCAGGAGTGGCTATAAGCTCCTACCCGTGGTTCTTATGCACGCAGAAGCCTCTGTTGAAAAACGGGCAGAAGGGATTGATGCCGGAGCCAGTGATTACATTGTCAAACCCTTCACCACCGATGAACTCATGGCCTGTATTACTTCCCAACTGCGTCGCTATCGAGCCCAGCACAATATCGATACTATTTTGCGCTGTAACGACCTCTCACTCAATCTGAAAACCCATGAAGTACTACGCAACAAGCGTGCGCTTGAACTAACGGGAAAAGAGTACGATCTTTTGAAATTTTTGATGCTTCATCCCCGTGAAGTTCTCCGCCGCGAACAAATCCTCCAAGAAGTCTGGGGAGAAGATTTTACAGGAGAGTCCAATATTATTGAGGTCTACATCCGCTATTTGAGGCTCAAACTGGAAACAGAAGGCGAAAAGAAGTTAATTCAAACGGTGAGGGGCGTAGGGTACGTTTTAAGAGATTAAACACATGCATCTGCTCATAGCCTGTGCAGGCTCCGGTACGCGCATGGGAGCCACCATCAATAAACTTTTTTTAGAAGTATGGAATAAACCAATCCTTGCTTGGACGCTTTTAGCGGCTGAGCAAGCTGTTTCTGTGGAATGGATTGGGTTGATTATGCAACCGGAAGAGAAAAAAACGATTGAAGCCATTCTCCATCAACATCCACTTCATAAACCTATCGTTTTGATTGACGGTGGAGCAACCCGCCAAGAATCTGTATATCGGGGTTTATTGGCTCTGCCGACCGGAACAGAGAAAGTTTTAATCCATGATGGAGCGCGTTGCCTTGTGACAGACGAGTTGCTAGACCGTTGCAGCCAGACGCTAGAAAAAGTTTCAGGATTAGTCGCTGCGATTCCTGTTAGAGATACGATCAAGGTTGTGGCAACAGCTACTAGAGCCATAGAACAAACACCTCCGCGTGAGAAACTTTGGGCAGCACAGACTCCTCAAGGTTTTGATGTAGCCCTACTCAAAATGGCCCATGAAGAAGCGATTCAAAAAGGCTGGGAAGTCACGGATGACAGCATGCTGTTAGAACAAATGGGATATACCGTAGTTGTGATCACAGGAGAAGAATCTAATTTTAAAATTACAACGCCTCTAGATTTAATAATTGCCGAGATGCTCTTGAAACAGCGAGTTTAGCGTCCTCACCTGTGGAGGCTGCTCTATGGCTGAACCAGCCAGCCATGACTGACCAATGCTTGCCTGAGCCACCCTTCCATAAAGATATTCAAAGGAATTCCCGAAGCAGACCCTAAGATGGCAAAATTGCCGTTGTAGGTTAAACCCTAGATCAAGTAGACCAATAAGATATACAGGGTGGAATACAGATGTTAAAACGCACTATCCCATGGATGTTGCTAGCAGGATTAGCCTTGAGCCTAGGCGCTTGTGGTGCAGGAGGCAACGATAGCGCAGAGGCCGAAAAAGTGTTGACCCCTGCTGAGATTGATAAAAAAATTACGCGGACGGCTGAACAGAAGAACAATTCAGTAGTCTATCGAATTTTGGACACGGTCGATGACGATAAGGGTGCCCAGTGGCCCTTAGATTTTTTGAATATTTTCAAGTCTTCTGGCAAGCGCTACAACTATATTCAGCTGCGCGTTGACCCCCGTTACAACTTTGAGATTGTCGATGGCCAACCCTTAGAATTAAAAATTGGTAGCGAAACTTATACCCTCAAAAATGATGCCAAGAGTCGCAATCGAGTGGCGTTATATTCAGTGACAGAACAATTAGATGCCTTGAAAAAAGCAGATGCTGTTTCGTTCACCTTTATGATGAAACCTGATTTTTCTCGTTCAGGGACAGAAAAGCGGACTATTGTGATCAAGAAACCTGTACTCCAAGGCTGGAGAAAGGTGGATAGTATCAAAGACCCTAATGTGTTCTACCCCTCAGCAACCTACTAGTTCTTCACCGAGACTTTTATGACCCTTGACACCACAATCCCCAGTACCCGCATCTTTCAGCGGCTCATTCAAGAGCAAACAACCGTAGAGATAAAAATCATTACGGATGAGTTGCTGATTGGCAAAATCAAATGGATAGACCCCGATTGCTTTTGCCTCCTAGACAACTTCAATGTAGAAATCTACATTCTTCGTAGCGCCATTTGTTATGTCAAACCCAAATGAGACTAGAACAGATTAAAGCTTCGCTTCAAGGAGGTTTGATTGTTTCTTGTCAGGCCCCTAAGGATTCACCTCTGCATGACCCCCAGGTGATCGCTGCCATGGCCCTTACCGCGCAGAAGCGAGGGGCTGTTGCTGTGCGTATCGAAAGCCCAGAGCATATCCAGGCCGTGCGCCGAGTGGTGAGTATCCCGATCATTGGTCTGTGGAAGCGGACTCATCCTGGTTCGTCCGTGTACATCACGCCTACTTTTGAAGATGCCCAAACCGTTGTAGAAGCTGGTGCAGATATTGTTGCTCTAGACGCTACAGAAAGGCCTAGAGTCGATGGGTCAGTTATTCAAGAATTAATTCCAAAGATTCAAGAAAAATTATTCGTTCCAGTGATGGCGGATATTGCTACGGTTGCAGAAGGAAAGCTTAGTGCAGAGTTAGGAGCCGAACTAATCGGAACTACGCTTTATGGCTATACGGAAGAAACCCAAAATTGCACTCCTCCAGGATTTGATCTCCTGCAAACATTGGCGACGCAACTTTCTGTCCCCATTATCTGTGAAGGGGGAATTGCTACTCCTGAAGAGGTGACTATGGCCTATCAGTTGGGTGCTTTTAGTGTAGTCGTAGGTACAGCAATTACAGGGATGGATGCAAGAGTAGCCGCTTTTTGCAAAGCTACCCTTCGCGCTCAAACTACATCCCATTCTCCGAGAAACGAATAACGTCCATTTTGGAAAATTGCCATCCTCCCGAAGGAGAATCTACCGGAAAACCATTGGGGCGAATGACCACGAAGGAGCCACTGTTACGGTCGTCGGGGTCCACGCTGTAGCCCTTAGCTCTCAATTTGCGTACTGCCTGCTGGAACAAGCGGTCTAACACTTGGCTCATCAATCTGACCGAACAGTAGACTATTTATAGTCCGTGTACCAGAGGCTAAAGGTATCACACTCTGGGACTCAGAACCTAGAATCCGCACTCTTCCTAGATGATTCTCTCATCTTCTTGGATTTTGATTGAGTTCTGGATGCGCATTGAGGATCTTTTGTACTTCTACAAAACCTTCTTTATTCAGTGTAAATTTGTCAGGCTTTCCATTATTTAAATAACTTTCACTCTGCAGAGTTCCCAGCGGGATAATTTGACTGATTCCCGGCGCAGGACGAACTAGTGTACGCCCTTCAATAAGCGGCCCTCGACCTTCTTGGAGAATGCGACCCGTAGTGAAAGAACGGCTGGCTACTTGTTTGAGGGTGGCTTCCAACTGTTCTGGTTTAATTGTACGTTCGAGTCGAACTACAATCCGGTCACTGCCCTGATCATAGAGAATGTCAAATTTCTGAGCACCAGGAATCCCTGGCCGAGAAATAGGAAACAGGCTCAAAGCGAATAATCCACCTGCTAGCACGCCCAAGAAACCCGTGGTGCCAACGGCCTGAAACCGCCACGGGGTCTTACGGACTAAGCCGAAGATGACCGCTAAAGTCGTGAAGGCCATTAGTCCGAGGGTAATCAAGGTTCCGGTGCGAAATAGTTCCATAGCCGTCGAGAGGGTTACTTACTTAGCATACGTCCGAAGCGCAAAACCCACCGTGAGTTAGGATCAGAAGAGAGCAACCTTGAATGCTCCAGTAGTTAGGGATGTCCTATGGAACTATTTGAACTCAAACAAGCAACGACCGAACTCCGTGAGCGCCTGGGTAAAACTCAGGACTATCTTTGACCTGCCCAAACTCAAAGACCGTATTCATGATTTAGAGCAGCGTATCAGTGCCCCCGATTTTTGGGATGACAATAATCAAGCTCAGGCGATGATGCAGCAGCTGAGTGACCTAAAGACGCCGCTAGAAAGCTATCAGCGTTGGTGTTCGACCTTAGAAGATACGCAGACGGTTTTGGAATTATTAGAAGAAACGGGGGATGAATCCCTGCTGCCTGAAGCCGAGCAAAACGTCCAAGTGCTAAAGGCAGAACTGGATCAGTGGGAGCTAGAGCAACTTCTGAGTGGCCCCTACGATGAGCGAGGGGCTATCTTGACTATCAATGCAGGGGCTGGCGGTACTGATGCTCAAGATTGGGCGGAAATGCTGCTCAAAATGTATACGCGTTGGGCGCAAAACAGAGGCTATAAGACCAGTTTGGTCGATATCTCAGAAGGCGGCGAAGCAGGAATTAAATCGGCAACGCTGATTATCGATGGCCGCAATGCCTATGGTTTTCTAACCGCAGAAAAAGGCAACCACCGCATGGAGCGCATCAGTCCTTTTAATGCCGCAGGTAAGCGTCAGACTAGCTTCGCCTCCGTGGAAGTGATGCCCCTAATCGATAACACCGTCAAAGTAGACCTCAAACCCGAGGATTTGGAGTTTGATACCTCTCGCTCTGGGGGCGCAGGCGGACAAAACGTCAACAAAGTAGAAACAGCCGTCCGTGTCACCCACAAACCGACTGGGATTGCTGTCCGCTGTACCCAACAGCGTTCCCAACTGCAAAATAAAGAACTAGCGCTCGCGATTCTCAAAGCCAAACTGCTGGAACTTGCCGAGCAAAAGCGCAAAGAAGAACTAGCTCAAATCCGTGGAGAAATTGTAACAGCAGGCTTTGGGGGCCGCATTCGTACCTATACTTTTGACCCTTACCAACTGATTAAAGACCACCGTAGTAATGCAGAAACTAGTAATGTTGGCAGTTTCATGAATGGGGATGTAAAAGAAATTGATGAGTTTATCAATACCTATCTCCGGCAACAAAAGGAGCTGTAGCAGCTAATTGAAACTTTCTTAATAGGTAGCTATAAATTGTTTGTGTCAAACCTTTTTAAGAGCATAAAAAATCTTTACTTAAAAATTTGGGTTCAGTAGCAGATATAAACTCTTTAGACAACACCCAAAAGAGCTGTTCTCCTCTTGACGATTCCCATTTTGTTAACTACTGTTAAGAGAGATGAACTTATTATCATTTATTCTTTGGAGCGAAGTCATGACCAACAATACTCAGTCTGAAATTAAGTTCGGATTTACCGAATTTGCAGAACAGCTCAATGGTCGGCTTGCCATGATTGGTTTCGTTTCTGCTCTCATCGTCGAAGCTATTACAGGTCAGGGCATTCTTGCTTTCTTAGGTCTTAAGTAGACCTTCTGAAAGCAAAAAATTGGGGGCTAGTAGCCTCCTTTTTTTTATAACTTAGCAACGATTTTCGCTAAAAATCTTACCACTGAAGGCACGGGTAGAAGCTCTAGCGCAAGAATGCTATCAAGGCTTGATTCACAGTTTCAGGAGCTTCCTGCTGCACCCAATGTCCACAATCAGGCAAACGAACTTCTTGATAAGTGCTGTCTACGTACTTGTTTAGATCTTTTACTGTCTCAGGCAGAACAGCAAAATCTTTTTCGCCATAGATAAAGAGAGTTGGGACTTTGACGGGGTCCTTGTATTTCTGGAGTTGGTTATTTAAACCTAAATTCGCCCGATAGTAGTTAATCTCTCCGGTCAAGGCTCCTGGTTGAGCGCAGGCTTCTTTAAAAATCTGTACATCTGCTTTAGAGATAGTCCCTGGTTTGGTCGAGGGATGCAAAAAGCCCTGTTCCACAAAGCGATAGTTGTCTAGACTCATCATTAATTCAGGCAAGATTGGTACTTGGAAGGCCGCAATGTACCAACTGGCCTGGAGTTGAGCTCCCTTCATATTTTCTAGAAAAAGTCGAGGATGAGGAATCTGGAGGACCGCCAGTTTCGCTACTCGTTCTGGATGAAGTAGCGCTGTGGCCCAAGCGACCATAGCCCCCCAATCATGACCGACGAGATAAAACTGTTCGGCCTTATAGTGGTCTGCCAGAGCAAGAACATCCTCTACTAGGTACTCTAAGCGATAGGCCGATATATCCGAAGGTTTTTCACTAAGGTTGTAACCCCTCAAATCAGGAGCTACAACCCGGAAGTGTTCTGCTAAGGCCGGTAGTTGGTGACGCCAAGCATACCAACATTCAGGAAATCCATGCAGCAGTAAAACCAAGGGCTTCTCATCGTTATGTTTGGCCCTAGTTCCCTCAAAGCCCTGTGTAGCAACATGGAATCGAAGATGATTGGCAATGATTTGGCGGTGATGCATCAACGGCGTCTCATGCCTCCGAAGCTACGGCTGCGCTGCATGCTGCCAAAGCCACCGGATCTCGGTGCAGAACGATATTGCTGATCGTTGTTGCGCCGTAAGTTACTAGAACCATAACCAGATCCCGTAGAACGATTATTCTGCATAGATCTACTCGCACTATCATTCCGAGGAAAACGGGAAAGTCCTGTACTACGAAGTGCTCGCTGATTTTGCACAGCAAGAGGAGGGCTTCCATAGCGGGATTGGTATTGGCCAATGGCCTGATTATAGCTAGTACCAGAGCCGCCATAACCTCTCAGACCACCAGCAGAGTAGGCGGGAGGCATATAGTAGCGAGGGGCAAATAGGGCATTCGCGACCATGTTACCTGCCACGGCTCCTAAGAATGGAGTCCAGAAGCTAGATTCCTGACGGACAACGACCGTTTCTTTCTGTCCAGTTTGCGCGTTGGTTTTCTCTTCCGTCACATTGTGAACATAGGAGATTTGAAATTTCTCAGGGATATGTAAAGCAGCCTGTCCGTTGGTCACCTTGAGGTATCCTTTTTCCCCTGCCTTCTCTTCTTCCGGGGTTAGACGAGCCATCTGTAGAGCAGAGCTACGGAAGGTTGGAGGGGTCGTATTGAGCAAAAATGCTGTATAGACGCCCGTTCCGTCATCGAAGGTAGCCTGTTGCACTTCATACTTGCCATCCGCCAGCTTCGTCGGGGCTTGTTGCTGTGCCCTATTCGCCTGTGAGCCATTGATAGCGGCAGTGTCTGGCTTGTCAGACGAACAGCTTGCTAGGGGCAGCAAGCCTAGAATGAAGACTAGCGAAAGAGTTGTGAATTTTTTCCAGGTAGGTAGGCGTTTCATCGTCTTTACACTCTTGATTAAGGATTTTTTTAGGTGTTTAAGAGCAGCTCAATTTCATACTAATTTCATAATGGCGAAAGTTCAGGGAAATTGAGTAAAAGCTGATCCGGATCCAATTCATCGCCAAAGCGAGCCGGAGAAAAGTGGACTTGGACTGCGCGCAGCTTTTCTTGGTAGTGCAGACTGATCAAGGCTTTAAGCCCTTCTTTGATCGCTATATCTTTCGTTAAGTCTGTCTCCAAAGCGGGGACTTCACCTTCGTAGGCCACAGTGATCATGACAACCACATTGCGCGTCGCTGGCGCATAGAGGTCTGTTTGCTCTGAACTGGCCGTCGTGTCGGGTTCACTCATATAGCGCTGAGAGGAGTCTGTAAAGAGTTCCTGGACAAAATCTCCGGCTTCTCCCTCATCCCAGAAAACATTGCCTTCATTGGCGGCAGAGGCCCACATCGAATCGTATTGCAAAAGGCTTTCACAAATTTTCACCAGCCCTTCGCCAAGAACGTTCAAATCTCCGTCCGATTCCAGGGCTTCTTGTGCAGAGCGATTGAGCACGCCCAAGAGGGGAGCAACCTGTTCACCGCCCAAGTGTAAGAACAAACGACAGACTACAAATCGGGTCTGGCCTGTCATTTTGTTGAAACGGTCTCGCCACGAAGTCATGAACCACCTATAAGAACTATCTCTTCCAATCTAACGAATAACGCGAGCGGTTGGAGGGGTAGAAGGAGGGGTGCCGCTAAACATGGCAGTCTGGGAATCGCAAAAAATGTTTCTTTATATTAACGCATACCCCATGTCTAGCGAGCCTCTCAAGCTTTAGAAGACCAGAAAAAAGAGTGAGCTAAAACCATTAAATGGGCAGACTAAGAAGACGAACTGCTAACCTAGCCCTGCACTTAATGGAACAGATATACCTTCAAGACATCATTATTCGCCGCGCTCATCTGAGCGATCGTCCTCAGATGGTCCAGATTCAGCAATGCTCGCTACAGGTTCTCTGTCAGAAAGACTACTCCGTTGAGCAAGTCAGGGCGCTTCTGAAAGATACACGAGATTATCGGAATTGGAAGTGGGGTGAGACTGTTTTTGTTGCGGAATATGAAAAAACGATAGTCGGATTTGCAGCACGCAATCAGAACTGGATTACAGCAGTTTACGTACATCCAGAATTTACGCGCCAGGGTATTGGTTCACGCCTTCTGCAGATTCTTGAAGATGATTCAAAAGCCTGTGGAATCGATGCTCTATCCCTAGTGGCTTCGATCACAGCCAAGCCTTTTTATGACTTCTGCGGCTACAAAGTCAATATGCCTGTTCAGATAGGCGTCCGGGGAGTTCAGGTACATTGTATTGAAATGGAAAAAGTGATAGGGGCAGAAGTAAATCACAGACGCGAAACTATTGAATTTGAAAACACCAAAAAATCTAAATTAAGGTTGCAGTCTCCCCTTTTTACCATGTTACTGATCGTTTTGTTTCTGAAAATTGCACAGTGGCTTTTTCAAAGCAATGGATATCTTTTTTAAATTCTTTGCGCCTATAAACCTAAAGATCTGCCTATAGACAGCAGCATTTTTTGAAGTTTAAATTAGTATGGCTATATAAACAAGTTGAAACAATAAAATCATGGCGAAAACAGGCATTTATCAAACTCCATTAGAAGTTTTTGGAGCTTTTGCAGCCTTTTTGGGGATTATTGCACTGGTTTACGCCCAACTGACCCCCCCGATCCCAGACATAAATTTACTCCCCAAACCTTCTCTTATGGGAAATTCTGCACCGATAAAAGTGGAAGGCCATATTTTTGCCGGAGATAGTCATGTTTCAGGTTTGGCATGCTCTGAGATAGAAATAGCGCTCATGCCTGAAGGAATGACAGGGGATACAGCCGCAAGCGCACAAGCAATGGGCCTCAATCTCATTACTGGCTGCGCATACAGCTTGCCTGGAAATGAAAAATATGTAGGAAAAAATCTCGTTTTAAAGGTAACCCCTCTTCTATCAGCAGGAAGAACCTACAGCACTCCAGAGAAGGTGCTCAATATCCCAGAGGGCTCTGTCCTTCAGATCAATCTCAATTTGTCCGCTTCCTCGTAAAAGAAGCTGGTGATGGACTTTAAGGTTTATGAGCACTTTGATTAACATGGACAACCTTGGCTGCGCTGCACAATAAAGTAATGAAATTGGATGATTAAGAGCTTTTCTATTGTGAAGCTACGTCTTGAGCAGGGTCTTTCTTCCGTTTAGCCCAGTGAATGATGGTGTTGTGGGAAATACCTGTTTCTCTCTCAATTTCCCGAAAACCCATCCCTTGCTGATGTAGATCTAGACAGCGATGTCTGACTTCATCCGAATAGCCCTGAGCCGTATACATTTCAGGAAACTGCCTGTGGCAACCTTTGCAGAGATAGCGCTGCTTGCCGTGACGATGCCCGTTCTTAGAGACCTGCTGTGAATGACAGTGAGGACATTTCATTACATTTTTGTGCATTGTCTCATTCGCAGTATGGGGGCGCAGGTAAGCTACGAGCAAATCTTTGATCTCTTGGTACAGCTCTTGGCGGTGCATCTCATCGCTGCGTAGGGCTGCAAGCAACAATGTGTTATAGGACTGATGGGTTACTTCAGCCAGCAGTTCGCTCTTATGAATACTCAAGGCTGGATTGTACAGTCGCATCCAGCTTGCGAATGTTTGCATTAGCTCCTGATTAAAATTCTCATCGAAGAGCTGAAACATTTCTGGGGCAACAAAATATTGTACATAGACCACTCGAGATACGGGGTTCTCAAAGTACTGTGCATAGGTTTTCACCATTGTCTCGACAAGCTGTTCAAGGGGAAGCTGAACCATCTGCGGCGAGAATAACTGGGCATTGATAACATTTACGTGCTCCATGTGACGAGCTTCTAGGGCATGGAAGAGGGATACCTTATCGGGGAAGAACTGATACAGGGAACCAATAGCCGTTCCAGCACGGGCAGCAATGGCATGGGTGGTTGCTGCTTCATAGCCTATTTCATCAAATACTTCAGCTGCAGCTTCTAAAATTTTCTCTACACGCTGTTTTCCACGTGCTTGCTTAGGCTGGTGACGCATAGGTTTTGGGGATAGGTCAGTCACGATGCAATTCTCAAAAAAGCTCTTGACAAACATGAGGATTCTGTCATGATTCTAGATAAATATAGACCATTGATCATTATTTACTGGCAACCAATCTTTATGCGCCTTCCTAACTGGTGCAACTAGTCAAGTTTGGCATGATTCTTCAGTCGCAGGTGTTTTGACATCATGCGGAAACTTGGCGATTGGAAGCTTTTAGGAGGATATATCCATGTCGATGCTCAAAGGTGCACCCTGGCTTCTAGCTCATAAGTCCATGTTGGAGGTTAACAAGCCGAGAAAAGTATCCCTATACGGCTGCGATTACGTACTTTGGAAGGACCCCGCAGGCAAAGTAAGCGCTCTTCCCAATGCTTGTCCACACATGGGAGCGATATTGTCGGAAGGATGGTGTCATCCGCAAGCGCAAAGTAGTGTTGTGGTCTGTCCTTTTCATGCTCTTGAATTTGATAGTACAGGATGCACGATTTTGCCAGGTTCCAAGAAAAAAACTCTGCCGCAGCTAGAGCCCTTAGAACTGATTATTCAGGGCGATTTTATCTGGTCTTATGGAGGAGAAGAATCAAAATTACCGATTCCAGAAATCCTAAATGAGATAGCCTCAAAATATGACTTTATCGGTCATACAGCAGATATGAGCATAGAGACTGACTTGCGCTCTATGTTGTTGAATATGCATGACTATAATCATCAGAATGGTACCCACCGAGAACTCTTTCGAATTCAAGAAGTACAGTTCAAAAAGTTTATCGATAATGTTTACCACTCCCATGCATTTTTTGACAATATTATGGCCCCTTACACCTTTATCGAGAAGCTCAGAAAACCGGATCTGTTTGTGCTTCCTAATGTGATCAGAGCCCATTTAGAAAACTACTTTCCATCCTTAGTCATGCTTGATAATGAGCTGCCGATGGGTAAAGTAGCCCAGTTTCATCTATTCGTGCCGGAATCAGAAACGCGCACGCGCACCTATGTACTAACTTATGGAATCGCTAAAAGTCCTATATTTAATCTCTTTAAGAAAACAGCTCTAAATCTTGCCAAAGTCGTTGTCGAACAAGATGCTAATATCCTTGGCAAGGTCTATCCAAACACTCCTCAGAAGCTTAAGCTTAATAATGAAGTTGGGATGGATTGGGTCAGACGCAACTTTGAGCATTGGCCAGAGGTCATAGGACCAAATCTCTCTCGCTAGGAATTTTGCCCTCTTCTATGCGATCATCGCAAATGTATAGGCCAATAGGGGCACTATGAGAATATGCAGTATCCTTCTACGGACATCTTGGAACGTATGAAGTGGTCTTTGGCTCTAATCATTACCCTCGCTTGGTTGCAGACAGCGGCCCAAGCGCAGAGCGTAGCGTCTCAATATCTAATGGTGACCAGGCAGTTGATTCAACAGCAGGGAATAACGGTTAGCGAAGATGAGGAGGGAGATAGAAGGCTTTTAACTTTTGGGCAGGAAACCTGCAAATTGAAAGCTAAAGGACTATCGGAGCGGCAGATCGTCTGGACGGTAGAGAAAAAAACCCAACAGCTCAAGATTGCTCCCAATGTTGGCGCTACCTTAGGAGCCTCAACGCTCCAAGCCGCCAAGGAAACTGGGTTCTGCGAAACTGTACAGCAAGACTTTATCAAGGTTGAAACAGTTTCTGCCTTTTTCGAAACCAGCAGGCGACTGATGGTAGAACGGGGAATGTCCCCGGATGAAGCTCAGGCCGTGAACGAACCCAAAATGCTGCAGCTTGGTAAAAAAATCTGTGAGTTGCGTATCCAGGGCCGTTCTGTCGAGAAGATGAAAAAAGTGATGATCGCTGCCGCCACGAAAGCAGCTCCATCTTCAAAGAAAAAAGTGGCAGCTTATATTGTCCCGACCGCCGATGCAGCCCAGTTAGAACTTTGCCCCACGCCCTGAGCCCCTAGCACAACTGCAACTGCTACGATTGCCAGTATTAGCAGTACTGTAATCGCTTGTAGGTTCTTGAAGGTTTGATGTGGACCATCATGGCAAGATTTACAACAAATTAAGTGGGTAAACTATAGAAGAGACCTCATAGTTCAGCCATAATCTTCTCAAGTCTTCTTTATAAGGGCATTTCCGTTAAATTGATGTTGTGTTTAATTTGGCCCCCCCAGTTAAAGCTAAGTCAAAACTGAATCAGGATATCAGGATGCTTTTCATGTTTAACGTTCTGCAGGGGTCTCGCCAGACTGCTGTAGCAGTTCTGAGCAGTTCCAAGTTTTTCCCAGAGGTAGAGATCCATGAAAAAATTTATCTATTGGCTGATGGGCGAGAAAGCAGGTCGCACGATCGTCGGCACTTGGAACTGGCTATGGGGAATCCCCGTTGACGCTGGGGGGCAAGTAGCGGTGGAAGTCGCTGAGGAGTCCCTGCGCTCCATGCAAGAATCTGTCCAAAAACTGGCAGAAGCTGTTTCAACGCAAGTAGCCGCGTACCAGCGAGCCAAACAAAAGTATGAGGGGAAAGTCAAGGAAATACAGTCAGCTGAAGGCCAAGCGAAGACGGCACAGCGCAATGGCAACGAAGAAGCTGCCCGTCTCGCCATGACCCGCGTACTGCAAATCGAGCAACTTCTGCCTCAATTGGAAGAGCAAGTGAAACAGGCAGAGCAGTATGTCAATGCTTCCAAGGACAAGCTGAACAGAGAGCGTCAAAAGCTGGAGGTTTACAAAACTGACATGCAGAATATGAAAGATATAGCAGAGATCAATCAGGCCCTGGAGACAATGGCAAAAGTCAACAGTGATCTGAGCATTGATTCAGCCCGCTCCCAGTTTGAAGCAGCTAAAAGTGCAGTAGAGCGACGGAATTTGCGAACGAGTGCCCTTGTAGAAATATCTGAGAATCCAACTGAAAAACTGAGTGCAGAGATGGAAAAGATGACATTAGATGATGAGGTGGCCCGTCGCCTACAAATGCTAGGGGATTCGAGTTCTAAGCAACTACCCGGAGAATAATTCTAATGGCTCAAAAAAGTAGTCCTCCTCCCATTTCGTATATTTTGCTAGCCTTGCTACTTGCTGGAGGGAGCTATTGGTATTTTGAGATACGGAAACCGACAGAGACTAGTACTGCTGTGCCGACAGGAACAGCCTCCGCTCCCTCAGCTAATGCGCCCCCTGCAGCTACTTCCCCTACTACTTTTTCGCCACCAACAACAGTGCCTAGAGGTACTACCGTTAGGATTGCGGGTTCAACAAGCATGGTACAGATTAATCAGGCTCTGAAGCGTGGCTTTGAAGGGCAGTTTCCAGGTGCTTTGGTAAAAACGGATGCGGGTGGTTCCAGTCAGGGCATCCAAAATCTCTTGGCGGGAAAAATAGATATTGCCGCTGTGTCTCGTGTGCTGAGCGATCAGGAACTAAATCAAGGTTTGGTTGCTATCCCAATAGCTGAAGATGCGGTTGCGATTGTTGTCGGGGATGCCAATCCCTTCCGTAAGGGACTCACGGATACTCAGGTACAGGGAATCTTTCAAGGCCAGATCAATAAATGGTTAGGGATTGGTGGAGGGTCTGGAACGATCCGGGTGATTAATCGACCAGAGGGCAGTGGAACGCGGCAGGCGTTCCAGGAATTGGTGCTGAAGGGTGCCAATTTTGGTGAGGGGGCCAACTCTACGACGATGCCACGGGATGCGACTACACCCTTGCTACAAGCCTTGAAAGCGGATGGAATTGGCTATGCAACTTATGCTCAAGTGGCTAACCAGCGAACGGTTCGTACCGTTGCCGTCAATGGGTTAACACCTGAAGCCTCTAACTACCCTTATCTACGCACTCTTTACTACGTTTACAAGAATCCTCCGAGTCCCGCAGTGCAGGCATTTCTAGGATATGCCACTTCCCCTCAAGGGAAACAAAGTCTTATTGCCAAGTAGCTGCGTCGTGTTGAACAGATCTTGCTGCTGGAAAAACGTTTGAAGACCATATATAAGAGGCGAGCATACTTGCTCCACATAGGCCCAAAGCAAACGTGCTACATATGGGAATAAGGAACTGAGATCAGTTCTTGTGTACAGATCAGATGGTGGTAATACAATCCCCGCTCACGAGGAGTATGAATGGACGCACTACAAACCGTCTCCATGGCTGCCGGTCTTGCTTGGGCGAGTGGCTTCCGAATCTATCTGGTACTCCTAGTCGTTGGTCTGCTTAGTCATTACGGGACTATTACTCTACCCACTAGCCTCCAATTACTAGCCAATCCCTGGGTGATTGCAGCATCTGGTTTCATGTGCTTTGTCGAATTTTTTGCCGATAAAATTCCTGGCATCGACACGCTTTGGGATACCGTACATACGTTTATTCGGATTCCAGGAGGAGCAGCTCTTGCCGCTGGAATCGTGGGAGCAAACAGTGGTGATAATGCTGCACTTACCTTAGCAGCAGCTATTCTCGGCGGCACCCTTGCCTCTGGTAGTCACTTTGCAAAGGCAGGGACACGAGCCATGATCAATACTTCCCCTGAACCTATCACCAATTGGACCGCCTCCTTCGGTGAGGATGCTATGGTCTTGGGTGGATTATGGGCCATATTCACACATCCTGTGTTGTTTCTATCCGCTCTGGCTGTCTTTATCCTGGTTCTGATTTGGTTGCTCCCCAAACTATGGCGGGGAATATACAAAGTTACGGATGGAGCGAAGCGAATGCTCTCTAAAGTTGCTTCTCCAGGGACCGCGCCATAAGTTAGGGTCTTTATTAGCTTTTGTATCCCAGAACACATAGCGCTCTTCCACTATTTAACATTCAAGAAGTCATCAGAAGCTTGCTCTTAATAGAGGCTTCTTTCTAATCACGCTTAAAATACTCCATGGACATCTAAAATGGCGATAACACCGGGCTAAATGTAAACGGAGTCTGTCTCGACA
Source organism: Gloeobacterales cyanobacterium (assembly GCA_038245785.1). GTDB lineage: Bacteria > Cyanobacteriota > Cyanobacteriia > Gloeobacterales > PMM-0068 > Sivonenia. The sequence goes on from JBBRSB010000010.1 coordinate 89,576, forward strand.
CCATTTAAGTTTGTCTTTGTCGATTAAGTTGACTGAATTCAATCAAGCATAAGTGACTTGAGTAGGGTTATAGACTCGGCTAACTATAGATGTAGCGTCAGGACAATAAAAATTCCTATATATAGCGCAAAAGACTCAGTAAATACTCGTATAAACGCATACATAACAAGCAGGATATACTTTCCTTCCGTTTCTGCTATAGTTTGAACGTTTTGAAGATAGCAAGAACAGAATAAAACAGCTCAAAGCTTTGTTCTGATTGCTATGCAGTCGTTGCAAACCTAGCTGAAATGATGAATTCTAATTTTGTTATTAAAAGATCTAGACAACGATCCCCTTAGGGGTTTTAATATCTTTACAGTATAAATACGTAAACTTCAAATTCGCATCTTGCAGATGCAAACTCCTGGTTTAGTTCTCACTTCCGTTAACAAGAGTTGTATAGTCCAATACCGTTCTACTTTATTCTGCTTGAGGAGGCGAGAGGTTGATGCAGCAGGAGACCATGGAGAAAAGAGCAGCGATTATGTCAACCGGCGACCTAAAAGCTGATCTGATGAAGTTAAACCGCAAAGAAGAACGGACAGATATAGAAGAACGACGTCGAAGAATAGTAGAGAAAGAGTATCTACAGAGACTCAGGGGCGAAAAGAAAGACCCCCATATGATGATATGCCGAGAACCTATTTTTGATACTGCCGAAACTTTTGACCCATGGGTGCATTCCTCTGCGTGGCGAAAATAAATAATGAACTACCCTACTGCAAAGGCGGACGGGGTTTCTGTCTCTTCTTCTGCCCTAGTTACTTTATCAATCCCGTATATTTATAAGTCTCTGAATAGATCTAAAGCATCCAAAACTAATGGAGCTTGCTGCGATTGAGTCGTTCTTTTCAGCACGACTTCACCAGAAGCGTACTGAGGAAGTAGCTAGGAGTGTTCTTGGCTGCGCCTACTGCCTACCGCCTCAATGCTCCTACGGAGCGCGGTACTTCGTCAATGCTTCTACGGAGCGCAGTACCTTGTGCTGGACACATGGATAGTGAGCCCAATTCGTACAAGAATTAGTAAATAAACTTTTAGGCTCTTCCTGAAACCCTTGACGCAAGGGAGTTTGAGTGGGAGTGAAACTTAATGGAAAATTAATGCTTTTAGGTATAGGGAGGGCCCTGAACATGGGTAAGCTGGAACAGTAAAGCTGCTGTTAGGGCTGATAAGGATTGAGCACATGGTAGAGACACAGAAAGTAACTCTTGGATTGTTCATCACGGCTATTTTTTCGGTTTGGTTCGCATTTGCTTTCACCCATGGCATGATTCCCGAAATAGGGAGTGTCCTGACTGCCCTCACACAGAGCAATATCTAAAGAATTAGCTCGGCACTGTTTTCCAGTAATTCAGAGAGCATTCGACTCAGTTTCCTCTCTGGATAAGCTCAATTTTGTAGCCACTGGGGTCTTCCAAGAAAGCAATGACCGTACTGCCATGCTTCATTGGGCCAGGCTCACGTACTACTTTGCCCCCTTTACTGGCAGCCTCTGCGCAGGCGGTGTAGATATCTTCGACGCCAATGGCAATGTGACCGTAGGCATCCCCCAGGGTGTAGTTATCTCGGTCCCAGTTGTACGTCAGTTCGATAACGGCTGTTTTGTCTTCCGTGTCATAACCGACGAAGGCTAAGGTGAATTTTCCGTCGGGATAGTCCTTCTGGCGTAGAAGCTTCATGCCCAGCACTTCGGTATAAAACTTCAAAGATTCTTCTAGATTCTTGACCCGGAGCATTGTGTGCAGCAGACGCATAAGCTCATCCTAAATTTGTCCTCTTGCTCATGGTAACTGACTGCGAAGAAGTACTAACTAGAGCTAAGATCCCTGGCATCCCCTGCCCAATATACCTGTGCACACGCATTCTCTTCCGCTCTCTTTAAGCCCCAGTCTGCTCTTTGAGCGGTTATTTGAGGATGAACCAATAGCGGTGCTCCTAGAAAGTCCTGGGCACGCCCGTCATTCGAAGACTGCTCGTTATTCCTACTTGGCGGCTGTCCCTCACAAAATCTTGACTCCCCCCTTAGGTTCTGTATTTCAGGCGCTAGAAGACTGGCTGATAGAAGCTGAAGACTTGCCCCTCTTCGGTTGGTTGGGCTACGATTTGGCCTGGGAAATTGAGCATCTGCCTTGGACAAAAGAGGATACGCTGCCTTTTCCTGTCGCTTTTTGGTTTGAGCCAGAAGTGCTCATCGTCTGTGACCATTGGCAAAAAGTCTTAACTCTAAAAACGAGACAAGACCCGGATGCTTGGCTCCGTCGAATTCAAGCGGTTACAGCAACTGCTTCTAGTCTATCTACCGACTTGATGGCGATTAAAGACCTGACGTTTTTATCTAGCCCGGAAGAATATCAAAAGGCTGTGCAAAGTGCAAAAGAATATATTCAAGCGGGAGATATTTTTCAGAGCAATTTATCCCTGCGTTTTCAAGCGACTAGAACGGGAAATGAAAATAGTTTAGCCCTCTATCAACAACTACAAGCGCTGAATCCCTCTCCTTTTGCGAGCTATTGGCGCACAACCTGGGGAGAAGTAGTCAGTTGCTCTCCAGAACGACTGGTCAAACGAGAAGGTGAGCGGGTAGAAACCCGTCCGATTGCAGGGACGCGCCCTCGGGGAATAACAGTGGACAAAGACCGAGATTTAGAAGAAGAACTTTTGGCCAATGCCAAAGAACAGGCGGAACACATCATGCTTGTGGATTTGGAACGCAATGATTTAGGGCGGGTGTGTCGCTATGGCTCTGTCGAGGTCGATGAGTTATTAACGATTGAACGGTATTCCCATGTGATGCATATCGTTTCGAATGTAGTTGGTGAACTCAAACCTCAAGCCAGTTCTATTGACCTAATTCGGGCAGTTTTTCCTGGAGGAACGATTACAGGTTGTCCAAAAGTACGGTGTATGGAAATTATTGAAGAATTAGAACCTGTACGCCGTTCACTTTTCTATGGTTCTTGCGGTTGGCTTGCTCCCAATGGAGATTTAGACTTGAATATTTTGATTCGCACCCTCTTGGTGACCGAAGATAACGTCTATGGACAAGTCGGAGCTGGTATTGTGGCAGATTCGGACCCCTTACAGGAATATTTGGAGTCTGTGCAAAAGGCAAAAGCGCTATTAACGGCTTTAGGTTGGAATTGAAGAAGTCATTGTTCTTAAAGCTTCAGGTATTCAGAAAACTATTGCAAAGTGAAAATGAAAACTTTAAAGCTGCTTAGGGAATAATAATCAATAAAGAGATTTGCAATACTCCTATGAGTCTATTAACTGAATAAGTGCTTCAGGTCAAGATTCTACATAAACAGAGAGTTTAGATGTCTAGATCCTCTTTAAAAAAATTTTTATAAGTATAAGTTTCGGAGTAATTCTTTCGGCTAGTCTTTACTGGTTATTATTTTCAACAGAAGTATTCATATCCTTACTTTTCGCTACACCTAACCCATCTGAATTTATTCGAAATTTCTCAAACGATAGCTATTTCTCAGTTGGACATAGCATTTTATTTTTTGTGCGAATTTTGTTATCATCACCTTTTGTTTGTATCCGCAGTAAATTCTTTGGAGAAGCTGATCCAGTAGATGTATTTATTATTTGTTTATTTCCAGTACTAGCACTATTCTTCTATGTATTTTTAGAGTCAATAGTAATTGGCAAACCAATGAGAACTGGAGATCTAATAATTATTCAAATATTCACTGTAAACGCAGCTATTCTTTTGCTAGGAGGATTTGCAGGGTGGGCTTTGTCACGATAACAAATACATCAATGTGCTTGAAATAAGAAGAATTTAACAGAAATGAAAAGCCTGACTAAAGATCTTAGCAGGACCCTAAATCCGAGCGAGTGCGTCTAAGCAGCTATAATTTCCGAAATTCGCAGGTGTACATGTGAGGCGAAGGTTTCTGTTGACGTTCATCGGGATGCTATGGCCCACTGTTTCCAAGGCACAGCAGCTATCCAATGGGGTGACGCAGCGTATCAACGTTACCTGTAGTCCTGGAGACCCCTATACCAGCCAATTCTGGCCAACGCTTGGGGCACGTCGCATTACGGCGATCGTCAATTCGGAAGTGAAAGCGACAGCCTTTTTGGACATGAGCACTGATCCGCTGGACAATAAGAGTACGGTTTTGGGAGTCGCCTCAGTGGACCTACAACCCAAGCAGGCGCAAATACTTGCTTTGCCTCCAGCCTTTACCAACGTCCAAGCCGTACGCCTACGCATCGTTAATCAAGACGAGACCTTCGGACGCGTGATTGCCACCCTGTCCGTCGGGCGCTAGATCCTGCAAAGCGAAATAGTAAACTTCTGGCAAACATCCCTAAATTCGACTTGGATAGTAGGGTTTCTAAAAAGCTATTTCTTCATCATCCAGTTCATCATCAAGAACAGGCGTATCGTCCGCTAGGGCTGCCATTTCTTCGTAGCTAAGGTAAGTCTGTATTTCTAGTTCTTTGATGCGTTGATATTCTTCATGCATCTCTTCTTGATAGAAGCGGGCCTGTTCTGGGTCTAGACAGTCTTCCCAATAGCGCACCCATTGGCGGTAGCTACGCTGGCAAATCTCTAATTCCATATTTGCTAGGGCTGCTCGGACAACCATACTTGGGCGCATCAGGGCCACACGTCCAAGTTCGCTAATCCACAAAAGCTCTGTTAATTGGCCGTTGAGTTTAGGATCGTCACATCTTCCCCTCAGGGCTAATAATAAATCGGCATCGACTTCTAGCTCTTCCTGCAGTTCTAGAATAATTTGCCAGAGCGTACGATGATGAGAAATTGAGAATTCCAGGGTTCGTTCTTCTAGTCCTCGGAAGATATCCGCCCGATATTCTGGATAGTTCAAAAAGATTTGCAGCAGTTGAAACTCAGCCTGTTGGAGTTTCATCCCTCCAAGCGATTGATTGATTCCGGACTTAGACTTTTGAGGTTTATTTCCTCCCCAGCGCAAAGCTCGGATCCGAAAACGCAATTCTTCTTCAAGCTGTATGGCTAAACGACTGTTTCCTTCTGCCAAACGGTCCGCTATATGCTGGAGATACTGAGGGCGACTCAGGGTATCGGTTAGTTCTGATAGAAGTGCGACTACTTGTTCGCTACAGGCTTTGAAATGTTCGGGGAGACGAAGATTTTTACCCGCGAATGCTTGGTCTAGGAGCCAATCCAGGAGAGGTTTTGCCTGGTTTACCAGAGCCTCATATTCAGCAGGGCTATGATGACGCAGGAATTCATCAGGGTCTTTGCCGTCAGGAACGACCAAAATCCGAAACTGGACGGCCATACTGGCGGCGAGCGATTTCACCGATTCCAAAGCCCGATGAGTAGCCTTATTTCCTGCCACATCCCCATCAAAATTGAGAATTACTCGGTTTGAAACGGTATAGCGCAGAAGCAGTTTTACTTGGTCTTGAGTCAGCGCTGTTCCGAGGGAGGCGACCACATTTTTGATGCCTGCTTGATGGAGGGCAATCGCATCAAAATACCCTTCGACGACCACGGCCTCATCTTTACGGCTAATCCCATCCTTGCTGAGGTGCAGGGCATAGAGCGTGCGGCCCTTAGAAAACAGTTCCGTTTCTGGAGAGTTGAGATATTTGGGCTGCTCTTCTCCAAGACTACGCCCCCCAAAAGCGACGACCTGTCCTCGGTCATTGCAGATAGGGACCATCAATCGATGACGGAAGTAGTCGTACCAGCCAGCCCCGTTATTGCGGGAGCGGATCAGGCCACACTCTGCCACCAGTTGGACGGGATAGCGCTTTTGCTCCACCAGATAGCTATAGAGTCCCTGCCACCCTTGGGGTGCATAGCCTAGTTGAAAATGCTGTATAGTCTCGGCACTGATGTTGCGTTGATGTAAATATTCCAGGGCTGGACGACCGGGTTTACTTTGCAGAGCATAGCTATAGAATTCTGCGGCCTGTTGAAGAATTTCCAACAGCTGCTGTTGGCGAGAAAGCTGCCGTGCAAATTCTGCTTTCTTCTCTGGATGCAGCGTATGAACAGGCACTTGATAGCGCTGAGCCAGTTCCAGGGCTGCTTCAGCAAAAGGAACCTTATTGATTTCTGCAACGAACTTAAAGACGTCGCCCGCAGCACCACAGCTAAAGCACTTATAAATACCTTTACTGGCACTGACGTAAAAACTGGGACTCTTATCATCGTGAAACGGGCACAAGCCTTTGAAATCCCGGCCAGACTTGCGCAACACCACCTTATCGCCGACCACCTCAACGATATCCGCCCTTTGGCGGACCATTTCAATGGTTTTGGGGTGTAGTTTTTCCATAGGGAGCTAATATTTTAGCGCCTTGGGCAGAATTAAAGATACTACGGTGACTCAAAGCGTCTCAGGGAAAGTCTATGCTGTCTTTTAGTCTTGCCTTTACAATCCATGAAGGCATTTCTGGGAGCGTGACAGGCGGATGGAGAATCACGCGGGGCAGACGATGCTTAAATCCACAGAGAATTTCATAGGGAATGGTGCCCAACAATTCAGCCCAATCGTAGGCACTGGGAGCTGATTTCCCGAGGAAGGTTACCACCTCGCCTTCCTGAACTTGGGGCACGATTGAGACATCAATCAAACACTGGTCCATGGTAATTGTCCCCACCTGGGGCACGCGCTTTCCTAGAACCTCAACTTCTATCTTTCCCGATAGATTCCTGGGTAATCCATCGGCATAGCCTAGCGCTACTGTCGCTAGCCGTGTATCTTGGGCTGCGTGGTAGGTCTGTCCATAGCTCACTCCAGTTCCGGCCGTCACTGTTTTTACTTGAGTAATACGAGCCTGAATCAAAAGGGCTGGTTTGAGATTAAGCACAGAGCGTAAATGATCGGCTGGCGCCAATCCATAGAGGGCTAATCCGACGCGGACGAGGTCGTAATGATACTGCGCGTCGGCTAGGGTTCCTGCAGAATTAGCTAAATGTAAAAAAGGTCGTGGACCGTTTTGAGTTTCCAACTGCAGGACTGCTAGAACCTGATCAAAACGCTGTTTCTGGATAGCTAGAAAAGCAGAATCTGGTTCATCAGCAGTGGCCAGATGAGAGTAGATGCTGGCTATCTCCAGATGGGGTAAACTCCGTACCCATTCCACAAAGGGCACGGCTTCCTGCCAAGAAGTACCTAGTCGTGACATCCCGGTATCAACCTTGAGATGAACGGCATAGGGTTTCGTTAGGTTTTCGCTATAGGTTAAAGCCTGCTTCGGTGTGCACAAAGTGGGCTGAAGTTTCCAGTAGGTAACCGCGCCTACTTCCTCTGGCGTGTTGGTAGCTCCCATGAGCAGGATAGGAGCCTTAATGCCCGCTTCTCTGAGTTGGATTCCTTCTTCAATCGTGGCTACGGCTAGCCACTTGGCTCCGTGAGCCAAAGCTACTTCACTTACGGTCACAGCTCCATGACCATAGGCATCCGCCTTCACTACGGCCATCAAAGCTACTTGAGGCCCTAGATAGTGGACCAACTGGCGGATATTGTGGGCAATAGCCTCTAGATCCACAGAGACCCAAGCCCGATGGGTAGGGGGTAGCACGACGAATCTCACTCACACAATCTGTACGAAGTCTATCAGTTCAAGGGCAAGGCGGAACCAACGCAGGAACAGTTACCTCTTCGTCTTCCTCTTTACGGATGCCTTGCGCTTCTTCCACAAATTGACGGGTACGGATGGGGTCAGCGGGCTGTTGCATTTGACCAGAGCGCTTGAGAGAGCTGGCTACAATAGCGCCATCAGCCACCGATAGCAGTTGGCGAATATTTTGGATGTTTGCTCCAGAACCGATCAGTAGAGGGATGTCTGGTAGTGCTTCTTTGACTTGCTCCAAGTCTCTAAAGTTCGGAGGAGAACCCGTAGCAGGGCCAGAAAGAATCAAGACATCAGCTAAACCTCGTTGCACCGCATCCTGTGCTGTCTGCAAGAGATCCGCGTGTCCTAGGGGAACAGCATGCTTAACCAAAACATCTGCAAACACCTGTACATCAATGCCCAGCTCTCGGCGATAACGCATCAAACCACTAGCATCTCCCTCAATGATCCCCTGGTCCGTCACCATCGCACCCGTGAGGACGTTGACCCGGATAAACTGAGCCGACGTACAAGCGGCAATCGCCAGGGCACTATGGGCATCATTGCGCAGAACGTTGACCCCTAGCGGCAAGGTTACTAGATGACTGATCCTTTTAATGATTAGCGTCATCGCACTAACCACAGCCGGATCGACCGCCCCTTTTGTAAAAGGGGCATCGTGGTAATTTTCGACGATCAAAGCGTCCATCCCGCCAGCCGCTAGGGCTGTCGCTTCTTGCTCCGCTCGATCAATAACCACATCCAGAGACCCACCCCAGCGAGCTGAAGAAGGGAGCGGCAAGAGATGAACAACCCCAATTAAGGGCTGTGAGGTCCCAAATAGCGCTTTTAGCCTTTGCACACTGCCCTCAAGAGGCTTGTTCTATCGTATCGTCCCACAAAAAACATCCCTCAAAAGCTAAAGACAAAATGTCCCTAGCGAATGTATTCCTTCAGAACAGAGTTGCGGTTGGGATGCCGGAGTTTGCGTAGGGCCTTAGCTTCAATTTGCCGGATACGCTCACGGGTGACATTAAAGATATGGCCGATCTCTTCCAGCGTTTTCATCCGCCCATCGTCCAGGCCATAGCGTAGACGTAAAACATCTCGCTCACGGGCACTCAAGGTGTTGAGCACAGATTCCAAATCTTCCCGGAGTAGGTTTTTGGCGACCCGGTCCTCTGGAGTTTCTCCCTCGGCCTCAATAAAGTCACCTAGGCGAGAATCTTCTTCTTTTCCAATCGGGGTTTCTAAAGATATAGGCAACTGAGCCGACTTGGCAATAAAGCGAAGTTTCTCAATCGTCATTTCCATCCGGTCGGCAATCTCCTCTTCCGTGGGTTTGCGCCCCATCTCTTGAGAGAGCAGCTTGGTCGTCTTCTTAATCCGAGAAATTGTTTCATAGAGGTGCACAGGAAGACGAATCGTGCGGGACTGGTCGGCAATCGCTCGCGTAATCGCCTGACGGATCCACCAAGTAGCGTAGGTCGAAAACTTATAGCCCTTTTCGTGGTCAAACTTCTCCGCCGCACGGATCAGGCCCAAAGACCCCTCTTGAATTAAGTCTTGAAAACTCAATCCTCTGTTCATATACTTTTTGGCAATCGAGACCACCAAGCGCAGGTTGGATTGGACCATCTTGTCCTTTGCTCTGCGCCCTTTACCCAAGCGAATTTTAAACTTGGGTAAAGGCGTATTAGCCGCTTCAGCCCAAGCTACCCATACTTCTTCAGTCAGCCCTAATTCCTCGTCTTCTTCGCTCAGCCCCAAACCGTCCCGAATACGCTCCAGTTCCAGCAAATCTGCAATCTGACGGGCTAGTTCAATTTCTTCATCAGCCCGCAAAAGCCGAATACGGCCAATTTCTTGCAAGTACACCCGGATTGAGTCTTCCGTATAATGCACCTTCACCGCACGAACAGCACGCTTGCGGCCCGCCGCTTTACCTTTTCCTTTCTTCTCAGCCGCATCCCCTTCCTCGTCTGTCTCTAAAGGGTCCGCATCTTCGGCTTTGAGTGCTTCGTCGTCTAACTCGAATTCTTCGTCGTCTTGAAGACTCGCTACATCGACATCAGTGTCAGCCTTTTCAACTAAAGGGGTTCGCTTGGCTCTGGGCATGAATTCGCTCCTCAAAAATGAAGACGGAAGGAAGTGTAATTAGTACTGTTTTTCTGGGAAAAAAGGGTCTGAGAAGAAAAGTTAGCGGCTTCACTCAAAATCATCGGTCCTAGCCAATACCCTAGGGGGACCAAATTGGATGTATTAGCTTATACAAGATACCCTCTCAAAGCCTATTTTTTCTACAGGCTAGTACAGTATACGCCGCAGAATTTATTTGTGTGCGTGTATACCTCTTTAAGCGCTTACACTTCAGGCATATCCTGCAGGTTGTAAAGAATTCATTAAAATGAGTAAAGAACCTTACGAAGTTAAAGCCATGAATGCCACAGATTCAAAAGGGTCTCATCTCTATATATGTATTCTGTCCAGTGAGCAGGATGCCTTAGTGAGCTATCGTCTTCTCCAGAAGAATGGCTTCTCTCCAGCCAATGTGGCGATCGTAGGCAAAGGCTACCGCAGTCCTGATGACGTGGGCTTTGCTCAACCCAAAAAGATGGCTACCCAGAGGGCAAAGAGCACGGCGATATTTGCAGGCTTAGTCGGTGTTTTTTCTGGAGCCCTATTCAATAAGATGACGGGCATCCCGATTGTCGGTAATCCACTCGTCGATCCGATTATTGGTGCGCTTCTGGCTGGGCTTTCTGGATTACTCGGAGGTTTCTTGGTCGGTGGTGGAGTCGGTTTTGTCTGGGAAAGTGGGGAGTCTGTGTTCTACCGAAATCGGTTGGAACGTGGCAGCTACCTATTAATGGTGGAATCTCAAGACGAAAGTGTCGTAAAGAATGCTGCCGAAATCATGAGTGAGCAGCCTGTGACGGGTGCTCAGCGGTATTACTTCCGTGACTGAGGGCCATGCACAGATTGTAGTTATTGGTGCAGGGCTCTCCGGCCTTGTGGCAGCTCAGCTTTTAACAGAGGCTGGGCTTTCAGTGCAGGTTGTGGAAAAGTCCCGTGGCTTTGGCGGAAGAATGGCTACTCGCCAGTTCCATGAACTTCCAAGTCCTATAAAGGTTGATCATGGGGCTCAATATTTCACGGCTCGCGATCCCAAGTTTAAGCATTTTCTCGAACCTTTTATCGAGCAGGGAATTGTCAAAGTTTGGGCCGATGGCTTTCCGATCGTAAAGGACAACGTTTTACTTCCGGTTCCAGAAGATAAACGTTATCCCCGTTATGTCTGCCCTCAAGGCATGAATCACCTGGCTAAGGCTTTGGCCGAAAAACTCACGGTCCATCGAGAAACAAGGGTCACCCGCTTGGATTTCGTGGAGCCCGGTTGGGAGCTTCAAACGGCTCAGGGAGAAGTCTACACTGCTGAGGTGGTGCTCTCTGCGATTCCAGCTCCACAGTTTCTGGAACTAGGAAAAGAAATGATGCAGCACTCCGGACAAGACGCGCTCATTGCGCAATTGGAATCAGTGAGATTTGATCCCAGCATTGCAGTTATGGCTGTTTATGGACCAGAAGTGCCGCTTCCTGATTGGAAAGGCTTAATGTTCAGAGATAACCCATTCCTATCTTGGATCAGTTTAGATTCTAGTAAGCGGGAGATAAATTTGCCCTTATCCCTGGTGCTACATAGTACTGCTGAGTTCGCGCACCAATATCTAGACCAGAAGGAACAAGCGATGCCGATTCTACTCCAGCAGGCTGCCCAGTATCTAGGAGACTGGGTAATCCAGCCAGTAGCCTATCAAGTTCAAGGCTGGCGTTTTGCCTTGCCCACTCAGGTTCTAGACCAGACCTGTCTGAGAACTGATATGCCCGGTCCTCTTTTTTGGTCGGGAGATTGGTGTGGCGGGCCTAAGGTGGAAGGGGCCTTCCTCTCCGGTTTTGCCGCAGGAGAAGCGATACTACAGCGCTATGCCTAAGCTAATTCTTCAGCTCAGTCCTCTTACCCTGGAAGACTTAGAGCCGATTCTACTTATTGAACAGCGATGCTTTGGCGGCTACTGGAGCCGGTCTATTTTTGAAGGTGAGCTAAAAACCCAGGGCGGCTACTATGTCATGCTTCAGGATCTTGATGATCCTAAAAATATTCTGGCTTATGGCGGTTTCTGGCAAATTTTTGAAGAGGCCCATTTAACCACTTTGGCGGTCGATCCCCATCATCAGGGGATGGGTTTGGGAGCCCTGCTCATCGGTCACCTAATGACCGTTGCCCAAAATCAAGAAGCGCATTGGATGACATTAGAAGTGCGTCCTAGTAATCAACCGGCCGTAAGACTCTATCAACGGTACGGGTTTGGTGAATTAGGGCGCCGTAAAGGATACTATCCCGATAATGAAGATGCCTTACTTTTTTGGTATCAAAACTTACATCTGACTGAAGCGAAAAACTGTCTTCAAGAACATCATCATCAGTGTTTAGTGAAGCTAAAAGCCCAAGGAATTGAGCTTTCATTAAAAAAACCTAGCTTATCCTAGTCAAGTTGGGATAAACTAGAAATAGCGGGAAAAAAGATTTAAAGCCCGAAAACCTTTGGTAGTGCTGCTTCAAGCGATCTGTAAAAGCTGGTTGTGCTAATATTAGTACAATGCCAGCTTCCGGCAGCCAAAGGAAGGGTTTATGTTTGAAAGATTCACAGAAAAAGCCATCAAAGTAATCATGCTTGCCCAAGAGGAAGCTCGCCGATTGGGGCATAACTTTGTAGGCACCGAACAGATTCTGCTCGGACTGATCGGCGAAGGAACCGGCGTCGCCGCCAAGGTCCTTAAGTCAATGGGGGTTAACCTCAAAGATGCGCGTATCGAAGTTGAGAAAATCATCGGTCGCGGTTCTGGCTTTGTTGCTGTGGAAATTCCTTTTACTCCCAGAGCAAAGCGGGTTTTAGAACTCTCTTTGGAAGAAGCCCGTCAGTTGGGGCACAACTACATTGGTACCGAGCATCTCCTATTGGGCCTAATCCGTGAAGGAGAAGGCGTGGCTGCCCGCGTTCTAGAAAACCTTGGGGTTGACCTTTCTAAAGTGCGCACTCAAGTGATTCGGATGTTGGGTGAAACCGCTGAAGTTTCGGCTGGAGGCAGTAATGGACGTACTAAGACTCCGACTCTAGATGAGTTTGGCTCTAATCTCACCCAAATGGCCGCCGACGGCAAATTAGATCCTGTAGTAGGCCGTGAGAAAGAAATTGAACGTGTTGTACAGATTCTTGGTCGCCGGACCAAAAACAATCCTGTTCTAATCGGTGAGCCTGGGGTCGGTAAAACAGCTATCGCTGAAGGCTTAGCTCAAAAGATCGCCAACCAAGACGTGCCTGACATCCTCACAGATAAGCGGGTTGTCACCCTGGACATCGGTCTTTTGGTTGCAGGAACTAAGTATCGAGGTGAATTTGAAGAGCGCCTCAAGAAAATCATGGATGAGATCCGCTCTGCTGGGAACGTAGTCCTGGTTATCGATGAAGTTCATACCCTAATTGGAGCAGGAGCGGCTGAGGGCGCAATCGACGCAGCCAATATCCTCAAACCTGCTTTGGCTCGAGGAGAACTTCAATGTATCGGCGCTACGACCTTGGATGAGTACCGTAAGCACATCGAACGGGATGCAGCCCTAGAGCGTCGCTTCCAGCCTGTCATGGTCGGCGAACCTTCTGTCGATGAGACGATTGAGATTCTCTTTGGCCTGAGAGAGCGCTATGAGCAGCACCATAAGCTGAAGATCTCCGATGAGGCTGTCTATGCAGCAGCTAAGCTGTCCGACCGCTATATCTCCGATCGTTTCTTGCCCGATAAGGCGATTGACTTGATCGATGAAGCGGGTTCTCGTGTCCGTCTCAAGTCTTCTCAGCTACCTCCGGCCGCTAAGGAATTGGAAAAAGAGCTACGCCAAGTCCTGAAGCAAAAAGATGATGCGGTCCGTGGTCAGGATTACGAGCGGGCGGGCGAACTGAGAGACCGGGAGATGGAAATCAAATCCCAGATCAAGACGGTCGCTCAAAATCGCAAGGCTGAGACGACCAATGAGGATGCGCCGATGCCTCAGGTCACTGAAGAAGACATCGCCTACATTGTCAGTTCTTGGACAGGGGTTCCTGTTCAGAAGCTTACTGAGTCGGAAACGGAAAAGCTCCTTCACTTGGAAGATGTTCTTCATGGCCGTGTGGTTGGCCAAGATGAAGCGGTTACCGCTATTTCCAAGGCTATCCGTCGGGCTCGGGTTGGCTTAAAGGACCCCCAAAGGCCGATCGCCAGCTTTATCTTCTCCGGACCTACAGGTGTGGGTAAAACCGAGTTGGCGAAAGCCCTCGCTGCCTACTTCTTTGGCGCTGAAGATTCGATGATTCGCCTGGACATGTCTGAGTACATGGAACGCCATACCGTTTCCAAACTGATTGGTTCTCCTCCTGGCTATGTCGGATACAACGAAGGCGGTCAGCTCACGGAAGCGGTACGTCGTCGTCCCTACTCTGTCATCCTGTTTGATGAAATCGAGAAGGCCCACCCTGACGTTTTTAACTCTCTGCTCCAAATCTTGGAAGATGGTCGCCTGACCGATGCCAAGGGACGGACAGTAGACTTCAAAAACACCCTACTGATTATGACCTCCAACATTGGTTCTAAGGTCATTGAAAAAGGCGGTGGTGGTATAGGCTTCTTCCAGCCTGGCGATGAAGCGGAACAGCGCTATCAAAGCATCCGCAATCTGGTCAATGAAGAACTTAAGCAGTACTTCAAGCCAGAATTTATCAATCGTCTGGATGAAATCATTGTCTTCCGTCAGCTCAAGAAGGACGAAGTCAAGCAGATTGCTGGACTCATGCTCAAGCAGTTATTTGGCCGCTTGACGGAGCAGCGCATTACGCTTGATATCACAGAAGCCTTCAAGGAAAAGCTGGTAGAAGAGGGGTACAACCCAAGCTACGGAGCACGTCCACTACGTCGCGCTATTCAGCGACTTTTAGAAGATGCACTGGCTGAAGAGATGCTCTCTGGCCGCATTGGTGAAGGAGACGTTGTGATCGTTGATGTAGGGGCTGATGGTCGTCCGGCCTTCCAGACCACTACATCCTCCGAGGAGAAAAAGCTTCTTACCCAAGGGGCTGAGTAACGCTGAATCGATATAACAAACGAGGGCCGCAAGGCCCTTTTTGATTGGGAGATCCTCCCGCTGCCCCTTTATACCCTCACGGGAAGGCTGCGCCTAGAAAGGAGGCAATGCCATTTACAGCTTAAAGTTCTCTTTTGCCCGGGGGAATCGCTTGCGAATTCAATGATTTTTGCAAGAGGCTAAGGATCTAGCGATAATCAAAGGACAGCTTCTTATAGGTATCTGATGACTATCCCTGTCCTGATAGTGGGTGCTTGCGGCCAGATGGGTCGTGAAGTTGTACGGGCTGTCCATGAAGCCGAGGACCTAGAGTTGGTCGGGGCAGTGGACACCAATCTATTCGATGAAGATATTGGCGTGGTCGCAGGAATTGGCCCTATTGAAGTCCCTGTGACCAATGATCTGAAGTCCAGCTTGTTGGCCTGCTCTCAGCACAAAGTGCCAGGAGTAATGGTCGACTTTACGCGCCCTGAAACAGTCTATGAAAATATCCGAGAAGCTGTAGCTTTTGGCATTCGTCCTGTAGTTGGGACCACAGGCTTGACTCCAGAACAAATTGATTACCTGAGTGATTTCTGTGATAAGTCCAGCATGGGTTGTCTGATCGCTCCCAATTTTGCGATTGGAGTTTTACTCCTGCAAGAAGCAGCTCAGCGGGCGACCAAGTACTTCGACCATGTGGAAATTATTGAACTCCATCACAACCGCAAATTGGATGCTCCCTCTGGTACGGCCTATAAAACGGCGGAGATGATGGCAGAGTTTGCTCAGAAATTTAATCCCGCGCTCGTCGAAGAGAAAGAAACTTTGCCCGGTGTGCGGGGAGGCGTGACGCCTGAAGGGATTCGCATTCATTCCGTCCGCTTACCAGGAATGGTTGCCCATCAGGAAGTTATTTTTGGTGGATTGGGGCAAATTTATACGCTGCGCCATGATGCCATAGACCGCAAGGCCTATATGCCCGGAGTCTTGCTTGGAATTCGTCGGGTCATAGAACTCAAAAGTTTGGTTTATGGCTTAGAGAAGTTACTCTAGAAGAAGAAAAGCCTTACTCAGATATCATTGCTATGCTTAAGTCTACCACCCGTCATATTCACATCTTTGCTGGAACCCTCGTCAAGGGAGAGATGCTCCCTGATGAGAGCAACCTAACCTTAGATGTAGACCCAGATAATGAATTCCTCTGGAATGAAGCGGCCCTAAACAAGCTTCATAAGGAATTTGGGCGGTTAGTAGGAACCTATCAGGGCGAGGATTTAACGGAATATTACCTACGCCGTATTGGTTCCGATTTAGAGCACTTTATTCGGGCCATGCTGCAGAAAGGAGAGATTTCCTACAACCTGGATTCTCGGGTCCTCAACTACAGCATGGGCCGTCCCCGAGTCGAATAGATTTCGGCGATAAAGGCCTGATTATCGCTCATAAAAAAGACCCAGTTTTGATTGGGTCTTTTTTTCATCTATAAACCTAGAATATTAAGTCTCAGGGAACAGGGTAATCGAATCACCCTCAGCCAAGGTGACAATAGCCCGCTTATAGCGAGGTTTCGTTCCCAAGAACTTGCCAACCCGGCGCTTTTTAGCAGGAGGATTGTAGGTGTTGACCTTAACGACTTTCACCCCAAAAAGTTCAACGATCGCTTGAGCTACTTCGTTCTTATTAGCCTTAGGCGCCACTTCAAAGAGATATTTATTCTCTTCCAGCAGTCTCGTGCCTTTCTCAGTTAGGAGAGGACGACGAATAATGTCTACAAGTTTACGGCGGGTATTATCACTCATTGCACTTAGCCTTTTGTATCGTCTTGATAGGTCGCTTTTACAACATCTAGAGCTGTTGTAGTCATTACAATCCGGTCAGCATGAAGCAGGTCAAAGACATTCAGGTTGTTGGCCGTGATCACGCGCACTTTGGCCACGTTACGGGCAGAACGATAGGTATTCTCCTGCTTCTGGTCGAGAATCAAAAGAATCTTCTTCTCTGTATCCACGCCCCAGCGCTTGAGGGCCTGCACGAATTCTTTAGTCTTTGGCGTAGCCAGATTGGACTCGAACTCTTCAACGACCAGCACATCTTCAGCCCGGCTTTGCAGGGCCGTACGCAGCGCTAGACGACGCTCCTTGCGGTTCATCTTGATTTCGAAGTCGCGGGGTTTCGGTCCGAAAATGACCCCACCGCCACGCCACAGAGGAGAACGGCTAGAACCCGCACGAGCACGGCCTGTTCCCTTCTGTTTCCAGGGCTTTTTACCACCGCCACGGACTTCTGATTTGGTCAGGGTAGAAGACGTTCCCTGCCGACTGTTGTGGAGTTGGCGTTTCACCGCCAACCAAAGGATATGTTCTGCTGAGGATTCTTTCGCCACAGGCAGGTTCATCTCTACAGGAGCGAGGTCGCCCCCTTGCCAATTTTTAACCGTACAGGTTGCCATAATTTCTCCTACTTGGCCCCAACGATGGTGGCAGGAACAATACGCAATAGGGCTTCTTTGTGCCCAGGGACCGCACCTTTAACCAGGAGCAATCCACGCTCGGCATCTACCCGAATAACGTGTAGTTTGCGGACCGTAATTTTCTTATTCCCCAGTTGTCCAGGCATTTTCTTACCGGGATAAACACGACCAGGGGTGGTACCGGCACCGATCGAACCAGGTGCGCGGTGGTTTTTAGAACCATGTCCCATCGGTCCACGGCGGAAGTTGTGACGCTTTTGTCCACCAGCAAAACCACGACCAATACTGATGCCTGTTACATCGACAAGCTGGCCTGCTTCAAACAGAGATACGCTCAAATCCTGCCCAGCCGTGTATTCAGCGACCGAAGGATGCCGGAATTCCTGGAGATGGCGCAGAGGCTCTACCTCTACTTTTTTCAAGTGCCCGATCTCAGGCTTGGTCAAAGCCTTCTCTTTTACAGGTCCATAACCCACTTGGACAGCACTGTAGCCATCGGTTTCTGGAGTTTTAACCTGGGTGACTTTGCATCCACCGCATTCGATAACGGTTACAGAAATGGCCTTACCTTCACTGAAGATTTTGGTCATGCCTATCTTGCGGCCCAATATACCTATAGCCACAGCTGTGTAACTCCCTACATGAACATTACGCAAAGCTCTTCAGGACTTAATTCTGGTCGATTACGCAAATCGCTGAATCAGTATCCTTGACCTCTACCTAGCCGAGCCTTGACATTATCAAGCCGCTAGACAGACATGGGAAAACACCCAAAAGTTCTGCAGTTAACAATATTAGGTGTATACGCTTACCTTTGTCTAGTATTTGTAGAACCTAAGACTAGCGCTCTTAGGCTGAAACCATCGCGCCATAGACCACTACAGGTACCCGCTTATAGGCGGGAGTTCCTGAGCGTCGGTCAATCTTGGCCTTAAAGAGGATATTTACCTCTGGGTAAAACATTAAAGCCGCTCCCTGGCGGATAGACCCATAAATGATTTCCACATTGTTAAGCTGTCCAGCATCGCCCTGCACCGTGACGTGTTGGTGCTCTGATAAACCCGTTCGTTCTGCGTCTGCTTGGTTCATAAGAATGCAGTTCCGGTGAGGCATTCCCCGATATTTATCGCCTGCTTTGTAGACCACGGTATTGTGCTGGGCATAGCTACGCCCTGTGGTCAGGGCCAAAACGATTCCCCTGCCTGATTTAGCGACTTCCTCCGGCACTCCAAAATCTTTTAGTTGCGGCAAGGTCAGCAGGGGAAAAGGCGTAATGAACATTTGGGCTTTGTGGTCGGCTGTTGGAAATTGGGGTTCGGTGAAGATGCGATTGGCAATCGTGAATTCTTCCTTGGTCTCATCCAGGGTCGCCATCTTCTCAAATCCTGGAATAGTCTGAGCGATCAATTGCCGGACATACTGCGTGTCCTGAAGTTTGCGCCAATGGACAGGTTTTTCTCCGAGCAAGCGGTGGGCGATTTCCGTAAGAAATTCCACTTCTGAAATCAAATCCGCATCGGGTCCCTGTAGATGAGAATCTCCGGGGTCGTTTAAGCGAACAAAATTGTTTCCTGATTCGGTGGTGGTCCGGTGAGGATTCTCAAACCGAGCGAAAACAGGAAGGATAAGCGTATTTTTTTTCGCCAGCCCATGGAAGTGCCCCAGATTAGGCTTGGTCGCTAAATAAATGACCGTTTCGATATGAGAGAGGGCTCGTTGTGTCTGGGTCAGGTCAGGATTGGCCGCGTACAGGTTGCCGCCTAAACAGAGCAGCGTGTCTACACGACCAGCCTCTGCGGCCTCAATTAGGGCACGGGTGTCATAACCAGGAACTCGACTTAAAGAACGCTCCAAGAGCTTTTCAAGGGCTTCCTGAATTTCTTTCTTCAGGCGAATGGTAACGCCCATCGAACCAAATCCTTGAACATTGGAATGTCCTCGGATCGGCATGGTCCCAGCCCCTTCTTTTCCGGCATTTCCCGTGAGGAGCGCTGTGTTGGCAATGCTAAAGATGTTGTCTACGCCATTCTCTTGCTGAGTAACGCCCATTGCCCAAGCGAAAACTACATTTTTTGAGGTTCCGATCATGCGGGCTGCGGCGACGATTTCTTCTTGAGCAACGCCGCAGGTTTGGCTGATAATTTCCCAAGAAATGCTCTGAGCCTGCGCTAACACTGCTTCCCAGTCCTTGGTATGGGCATGTAGATATTCGGTTTGAATGGAGTCCTGTTCAATCAGAGCCTTTTGGATACCAACGAATAGGGCTACATCGCTACCAGGAATTGGTTGCAGATAGAGAGACGAAATTTCCGAACCACCCAGCAAGGACTGAATAAGATGGGCCGGAGAAGCAAATTTGACCAATCCCACTTCAACGGTGGGGTTGATGATGATCACCTTGCCGCCACGTTCGCGCAGTTTAATCAGCTCATTCATTAAGCGGGGATGATTGGCTGGGGCGTTAGAGCCGATCAAGACTACACAATCTGCTTTTTGCAGACCTTCTAAGCTGACCATTGAAGTCCCGGAGCCAAACATCTCCTTCAATCCAACAGTCGAAGCGGCATGACAGAGGTCAGAGCAATCGGCCAGATTATTCGAACCTAAAGCCCGCATCATTAATTGCAATAGATAGGCGGCCTCATTCGAAGAACGTCCAGAACTATAGGATGCGGCGCATGGCTGCTTCGGCAATCTCGTACACCTCATTCCAAGAAATCCGTTCATAGTGAGTGCTACCTTCCCGGAGAATGACCGGAAAACTCAGCCTTCCGAGGTTATTAGCCTGTTCGGAGGTTAGCTGTTGCAGCTCATGCATTGAGTATTTCGCGAAGAAATGGGGAGCAATGGCAGGTTGCAGTTCCGAGGCAATCGCTTCTACGCTTTTCGCACAGCGCTGTAACGTTTCGCCTTCTTCATTGACAAACCCACCTTTCTGGCCTCCGGTGCCCCAAGCACAGGATAAACAGGCACTCTTATGAAATAAGGTTTTCCACAGTCTGAGCCCATGAGGCGATAGCGTATGCTCTGCCCAGTACTGAATCACAGGCATCCCACCGCCCACCACCATTACCTTCGAGCCTTTGCTAATCAAAAAGTTTGTGGGTTGGTCGCTCGGAGTAATGTTTATCGGCATGCCACCTCTTCCTGGGGAAGAACTCCTGAAATTTCGGAGAGGAAACTTCTGCAAACTATGCCCACAGAGGGCTTAAGTCCAATCTAAACCCAGGCAGTACATCTTCCCCTGACAAACTAATGGGTGATTCTAAGACTTCCACCTCTTGTCCTGGGCGATAGATCTCTACTCGTTTGTTTTTGGGGTCTATTAACCAACCCAACCGGACCCCATTATCGATGTACTCTTGCATCTTAGTTTGCAGAGGCTTTAGGGCATCGCTTGCGGAACGTAGTTCTACTACAAAATCAGGCGCCAGAGGTAAAAACTTAGCAGGGTCTGCATTCAAGGCTTCTAGCCTGTCCTTGCTAACCCAGGAAGCATCGGGCGAGCGGTCGGCTCCATTGGGAAGTCTAAAGCCAGTAGAGGAGTCAAAGACCTTACCTAATCGAGTTTGTCGGTTCCAGATCCCGAGGTCAATACCTAGCTCTGCGTTTTTATTTCCGGTCCCCCAGCCCGTGGGTGCCATGATTATGAGTTCCCCATCCACAGACCGTTCAAAACGCAGGTCACGGTTAGCGCTACAAAGCTCGAAGAACTGTTCATCGGTGAGTCTAGTGGACTTCACATCCAGGGTAAGGCTATCCATGGCCGTATATCCACTCTCATATACTTGGAATTATAGCGTTGCCCTTTATCCCTGACCGAATGGGTAGAGGCTCTATCTCAATATCAAAGAAAGCCGGGAATGAGATTTGAAGCCTAGTGGATGAATGTGTCTCAATGTATTAGACTTTATCCATAAATGATTGTAAAAATGCTATTATCTAGACCCTAAGCAGACTAATTTCATGTCTAATCCAAACCCCAAGACAGAGCATCTACGGACTACCCGAAAACCCAGGGCACGCCTTGATAACCCCACGGTTGCGATGCGGATGTCTGGCAAAACGAAGTCAGCTTTAGAGCGACTTGCCATGAGTTATGGATATCTACATGGGGGGAAACCCTGGATAGCCGGACTGTTGGCAAAAATTGCTGAGGGGGAACTGATGGTAGTTCCATCCCCTCCCCCCGTAACGGAAGAGATGACCCAAGAGGATAAAGATTGGCTTAATGCAGATCTTTCTCGGCTGGGAGAATATGAGCCCTACGACTTTGGGGATGTAGACCCATACACGTTAGGTAAACCCGTGGTAGATGGCCGGATAGTAGATTAATGACGCGTACTTTTTCGATTGGGGATGTGGTCCTTGCCAAGTTTCCTGAACAAGACCCCCAGGGGCGAGAACAGCAAGGGCTCAGACTTGCTGTTGTGGTAGCCCTTCCTGAGCAAATAGGGACCCCTCGCTTTCCGCTCATTGTCGTAGTTCCGCTAACGACCGACCGAGGGCAGTCTTGGGCTAATGCTTCTCCCGATCTATATCCAAAGCTTGAAGCTGGGGATGGAGGGCTAATAAGCGCATCTATTGTTTTATTAGATCAAGTCAGAGCCTTGGATGTGAATCGTGTACTTCGCTTTTGGGGAACGCTTAAAAACGAACAGTACAGACCTATTCAATTAGGACTGGCGAAATTGTTCTAAAGTTTTAAAACTTAGCCGGGAAGCGGATTTGAACCGCCGACCGCTCGCTCTTGGGGAATAGTCTCTTGTTGCGTAAGGATTGTAGGGTTTTAATTATGCAACCTATTCCGCGACCAATAGCTAGTTTTTAGGATGATTTTTCATAAACCAAAATGTCCCTCGGTTAAGGTATAGCTAGTTTCCATTTTCATTCTTCGCTTGCTTCTTTGCTTGAGCGACAGCAACGATGCTCTGCAAATGTTGTTGCCGTTCGTGCCTCGCCATGTACCAATCCTTTAATAAGATCTCAATTAGACCGATTAGTAATTCAGCTTCTTCTGGTTCGACATCAACAATTAAGTTTATGTCCTTTTCCATGTGGGCACCGATATTGCCGATGCTTCTCACCGCGTCTATTGCCTCCCAAGTCGGCTGATCGACTTTTCCCTTCAGCTCATTTATTTCATCTATCAAGCGATTTTTCGTCATACCCCAAAAATCTCTAATGATGCCTTGGAGAGCTCGACGGGAGAGAGTTGCGGAGGCTTTTGGGCTCAAATCGTTCACTAGACATGCTTCACGATAGTCGTCAAGTATCTGCTGAGGTATAAATGAAGGAAATGGCTTTGCCTTTGACTGGGGTCTGAGTTGCCAGCGAACTATCGGATCTCCAATTATTTCTTGGCTCCCTTGTGCTTGTTTGCTTGCCTTGTAGAGTCTGGTACCGAGCGTGTATTCCTTACATTCATTATTCGGACATACAGTCACAGTGCTTAAGAGACACAAATCACCATCTTTGTTTCCGTTATCGAAATAAAGGGTATTAGAAACGTGGTTTAAGTTTATAGAAATTGTTGAGGCATGGTTACAAAATGGACATTTCTAGTTAAACATTTGCATTTCCTTTACGAAAGCATTAACTGAGTTGAGCATTGTTAGAAAGTACTTTCACCTAAAGCGCTCCACGGCTGTCCAAGCACCTATGGCAAATGCAACTAGGTTTGCAACAAACAGAACCATAGCTATACGAAGAAACCATTGGTGGTTTCCTTTCGCTTGCGGGTCAGCCCCGATGCGTTCCTCATTAAGAAGTGTGAGCTGCGTTAAATACGCAAAACACATTGACATGCCACAGAGAGCTAAACCACTCAGAAACGCAAACATTGGGACGCGCATATCCATGGTCGCAGTGCTCTTTCCTGCGATGTTGCCAAGGTAAGAGAGCAACGCAACTGCTGCGCCACCATTGATAAGCGCAGAGAATTTGAAACCCTCGGTAGAAATAGTGATTAGGGACTTATACGTCTCAATCCAATGAGCGCTCACCAAAGCTCCCTCGTCAGTAGTGCTGCTTAACGCGCAGCGTTGTTGGTTCCAGTAATTAGTTATCTCGTGCGCCTACAGGCAGGGTACCCAAGCACTAACAAGATCTATCAAGTACATCAAAAAACTTGTTACTATACGGAAATTTTCTGTATAACCATCCTGTATCGAGCAGGATTGCAATTTCTTCTCAACGCTTACTGAAAGGAGAATTTTCACTGCTAAACCCCTCTTTCTCCAGAGGGGGCATACTCTTAGAAAATAAGAGAGAGCATCTACCAATTTGCAGGCCGATTTTGTAGCACTCCGTACTAAGGGTGCCAAGTCGGTCACTTTGGAGCACATCGGGTTCAATCGCTACCATTCTATCGAAAGCGATAAGGCTTTCTACAATTTGCGACTGCCCTAGCGATATGGCTCAGAAGCAGTGTTCGCTAATAAATAAAGCTCTTTGCGTCCAAAAACTCAAGGTAAAGAAGATTGCAGAATGGGCAATCTAGAACTCAAGATACGGCACGTCTAGAGACTACTCGTAGAAAGCCGTGCTTTGGAGAAGAATCTAGTCAACCTCTGTGCTGGCAACGAACCTCTAGAGCGTGAGTTGGAGAAGAAAATCAAATATTTAGAAGAGCAAACTAACACTAAAGGAGATAAGTAAGATGAAGAAACTAATTATATTGACTGTGTTAGCGGCATCTGTCGGACTAAGTTCTAATCCAGTTTTTGCAAGCCCTTTTAATCGGAGAGAGTGCATCTATAGGGAGACACACAGCTTCGTAGACGCACTTTTACCCAAGAGCACTTTCCGGGAATCTCTTAAGGCAGTAGCTATTCCTCAAGCTCTAATAAATTCTAAAGCGATATCACCTATTGAGTTCGCAAACTTGAATACTCAGGCCACCGCATTTGCTCTTCCTGATTTGGAAGTAGTAGACCAACAACCAGAGCCTTTAGCCCAGTGGTTTCGCTTAACGATTCCTTTGCTTGCCGAAAAAATTAATAGTTTTTGCGACATGAATGAAAAGAAGGGATTCCCCTACTAGTAACCAGCAGATTAAACGTCCGTAGGTTTTAAATAGTCTAGTTTTAGCTTATCGAGATATTTAGCTTCAATTACAGCGGCACTATTACCGCACCATCTTGCGATAGTAGTAGAGCTGTTCCCATTTAAAGCTTGCAGCGTGATGAAAGTATCCCGACAGTTATAAGGCGTGAGCTTAACCCCATCCTTGTGAGTCAGATCTAACCCTGTGAGGACTGTTCTCCATGCTCTCTGTGAGAAATTGCCACTGTTAATTGCTTTGCCTGTGGGGGATGGAAATACTAGTTCATCTTTACCGCCACGTGATAGGGACTGCAATAGCTCTTGAAGTCTAGCTGGACAGGTAAACCATCGCTTACCCCCTGTCTTAGTCTCTTTTCTGTGCACCATTGCACCATTAACAGCCACCATTGATTCGTGAAAGTGGACTCGTGAACAGTCTGAAGTGATGCTGCCCCACTTAAGTCCTATGGCCTCAGAAGGACGGCATCCGGTCCAGAAGAGAAATTTAACGAACGGCGCATAGTAGCTGTAGCTTATACCAGGGGCGTTATGGGTTTCAAAGGCTGCGATGATAGCATCCCGTTCTTCAACGGTGAAAGCCATAGGCGGCGCAGGCTTATCCTTGCTGAGTTCGTTATACATGCCATCGAAAGGATTGCCCTCGATCAGCCCGTGCTGTAAGCTCCATTTGCAACATGCTGAGAGTTGCATGAGGGTTCTACGGGCTTGCTGGCGGGTTGTTGCTTTGAATAGCTCTTTTCTAAACACTAGAACATCATCAATCCCATCAGTCTTGCACTTCTCTAGATGCATGGTCACAGGCTTATAGGTGTTCTCAATAGTCTTTGGACTGACATTAGGGGCTCGATAGTCAACATACCTAGCCCATATTTCTTTTAGCTTGAGTTTAGGCGGGGCGTCTGGGGTAGCAGTCGATAGGCAAGCCTCAGACTTATAGCTGGACAGGCTTCTATCGAATCTGCCATGCCTAACGTCATATTCAATTTTGTTGGCCGTGAGCTGCACCACGTCACGGTTTGCGGTTGTGTCAGGAACTGATAGGTACAGATGGTAGCGCTGACCTTCGTAGGTCCATCTAAGGAAGAGCTTACCTCTGAGTGAAATGGTTGAAACTTTACCTTTATTAGATTTCGGCTTCCTGCCACTACTATTCACCAGATTTAGCTCCCTGAGTGCTATCTAAGCTTAGTTGGTTGCCAGTCTGCATGCAACCAATTCCGCAACCTATTTACACTCAAATACAGTACAAATGCATTGCTTTGCATCGCACAAGCGTATAAAGCAGAAAGCCGCTGTCAGTGAAAACAAAGTCTGAGAGAGACTTCTAGTCTTACGCAAAGCAGGTTTTAAAACTTAGCCGGGAAGCGGATTTGAACCGCCGACCGCTCGATTACGAATCGAGTGCTCTACCACTGAGCTATCCCGGCACACAGGATAATTATTATAGGATAAGACCTAGACGATAAAGCTAGATTCCTCGCCCTGAGACGCCTGATAACTGCGGGCATCATAGTAGAGGTCTTCTAAGGTTATTTGGTCTAGGGCATCGAGTAAACGTATGTGAAGGCGTTGCCAGAGCGCTTG
This sequence comes from Gloeobacterales cyanobacterium, assembly GCA_038245785.1. Lineage (GTDB taxonomy): Bacteria > Cyanobacteriota > Cyanobacteriia > Gloeobacterales > PMM-0068 > Sivonenia. The sequence continues at coordinate 115,471 of JBBRSB010000010.1, forward strand.
GGTTACCCAGTCTTCTGAACGCTGAGGATCTTTCTCTAGATTGGTGAGCGGTTCTACGGCTTCTCCCACCGCTTTGAAAATCTGTCCTACACTAATTTGACGGGGTGCCAGAGCCAATTCATATCCACCTGATGCTCCACGGGTAGCCGTCACGATCCCCTGCTTGCGCAATTGGACGAAAAGCTGCTCTAAGTATTGGTGCGAAATGTTACAACGCTGAGAAATTTGACGAACTGGAATCGGGCCTTGACCGCCATAAATCACTAAATCCAGGAGAGCCTTGACGCTGTAATGTCCTCGGGTAGTGAATTTCATCGCTTTATGTGCAACCTTAAGAAAAGAATAAGTATTGTGAAAGGTTTTTGAGCGTCTTTTGGAGCCTGTGTTACATTTCTAACGTGTGCGAGCACATTCGGTTTCTATTTTTTTAAGGACGCGGCTTTATGGGAAAGACTTACGACTGGTTCCAAGAGCGCCTCGAGATCCAAGCAATTGCAGATGACGTGACCAGCAAGTATGTGCCGCCTCACGTAAACATTTTCTATTGCTTAGGCGGTATCACCCTCGTTGCATTCTTAGTCCAGTTCGCCACTGGCTTTGCAATGACGTTTTACTATAAGCCCACTACAGCAGAGGCCTTTAAATCTGTTGAGTACATCATGAATGAAGTCAGCTTTGGTTGGCTGATCCGCTCTATCCATCGTTGGAGCGCTTCCATGATGGTGTTGGCGATGATTCTTCATGTCTTTAGGGTTTATTTGACCGGAGGTTTCAAGAAGCCTCGTGAACTGACCTGGGTAACCGGCGTCATTCTATCGGTACTTACGGTGAGCTTTGGAGTTACTGGGTACACTCTTCCTTGGGACCAAGTAGGGTTCTGGGCTGCTAAGATTGTTACCCAAGTTCCTGGTGCAGTCCCCGTGATTGGAGACTTGGTCGTCCTGTTACTTCGTGGTGAGCCTGGTGTTGGTCAGGAAACCTTGACCCGCTTCTATAGCTCCCACACCTTTGTGTTGCCCTGGCTGGCCGTCGTGTTCATGCTTGCGCACTTCCTGATGATTCGGAAGCAAGGCATTTCTGGCCCCCTCTAACTAAAAGATCTAGTTTTCGGAGTGTGTACCTATGGTGATGAAAAAGCCTGACCTGCAAGACCCCGAGTTTCGGGAATTAGTCAAGCAGAACATGGGGCATAACAAGTACGGTGAACCTTTTTGGCCTAACGATGCACTTATTTTTGGTGTAGTCATCTTTGGAACCATCGTTGGTACTATCGGCCTTGCGATTATGGACCCCGCCAAGATGGGTGAACCCGCTGACCCCTTCTTGACGCCCCTAGAGATTCTTCCTGAGTGGTACTTCTACCCAGTGTTCCAAATCCTGCGGGTTGTTCCCAACAAATTGCTGGGTGTCGTCTTGATGGCTGGTATTCCTATTGGTCTGGCCTTGATTCCCTTCATCGAGAATTTCAATAAGTTCCAAAATCCCTTCCGTCGTCCTATTTCCAGTGCCATGTTCTTGATTGGTACCCTAGTCACGTTCTACCTAGGTATTGGAGCGATGATTCACAACATTCCTAAATCTCTAACCTTGGGTCTGTTCTAAGCATCAGCTTTTACGAGAGCCCCCTTTTGGGGGCTTTTTTAATGCGTGAGCTTCCGCGAAGGAGTACATTCTTACGAGGTAGGTACGAAGTATGAATACAAAGCAGGCAGTTCTCTGCGGATACTACGGTTTTGGCAATAGCGGTGATGAAGCGCTTCTGGCCACTTTGTTACAAATGCTGCCTGCTCAAGTGACTCCGGTCGTCCTTTCCAATAATCCTCAAAAAACGGCCAAAACTTATGGAATTCGAAGCATCAGTCGCTGGAATAGCTTAGAAGTTTTAGCGTCCCTGCGTCAGAGTCAGGCTTTTATCTTCGGGGGTGGCAGCCTTCTTCAGGATGCTACCAGCCTCAAAAGTGTGCTCTACTACTGTGGTTTGATGGGCTTAGCACAGGGTATGGGATTAAAAACTATGGCCTGGGCGCAGGGTTTGGGACCTTTAAAAACATCTTTGGGGCAACAGCTAACCCGTCGGGCCTTAGCGCAATGTCAAGGGATTACGGTCCGGGATGGAGGCTCTGCCAAAATCTTGGAGCAATGGAAACTGCCCTATTCCGTAACCGCAGATCCGGTGTGGGCACTGGAGAGTCTAGCTGTAACGGAGTTGGCTGATTTGCCGATGCCGAGAGTGGCGGTTGTAGTGCGGACCCATCCCCAATTTACAGAATCTCGAATTCAGACATTCATCCAGGCGCTGCAGGATTTCCAAAAAGCTACGGACCTATTTGTGCTTTTGGTTCCGTTTCATCTTCCTCAAGATGTAGCGCTGAGCAAGCGGATAGCAGAAGCTTTAGAAGATAAAGCTGAACTTCTCTTAATAGACGAACCTCGCAGGCTCAAGGGGGTTTTTCGTGCAGTGGACTATACCCTTGCTATGCGCTTCCACGGCGTACTGATGGCGGCTAGTGAAGGTTCTGTCGTGTGGGGACTTAGCTATGACCCAAAAGTAAAACAACTGCTCCAGGATATTCAAGCACCGGGATGCAGCCTTGATGAACTGCCTGACCGTCAGGACCTGTGCCGAATTTGGTTGGACCAGTACGCTAATGGCTCGGCCTTAAGTGAAACACAACGCGCCTCTTGGGCTGATAGAGCGAAAATTAATGCAGCTATGTTGCGGGAAATACTCACCAGCTGACTCAACTAGGGCAAAGTATGATTCCTATGCGTTTTCGCGCCCCTCGATGGGCTCGGCCAATACCCTTTTTGCTCTTAGGTGTACTGTGGTTCTCTATGCTTCCAGGGAAAGCTCAAAATAAAAAGATGACAGACCCAGTGGCGATTCGCTCTGTAATTGAACAGCAGCTACAGGCTTTCCAAAAGGATGATGCTAACAAAGCTTTTTCCTTTGCCAGTCCTAGCATTCAAAAACGGTTTGGGAATGCCCAAAACTTCATGAGTATCGTCAAAGAGTCCTACCCTGCAGTCTATCGACCCCGTTCCGTTATTTTTGAAAAGTTGAATCTGGTCGGTGGCAATCCCACGCAATCTGTGTTGCTGTTGGACCCTGGCGGCACCTTGATGAAGGCGACCTATATCATGGAAAAGCAAGCGAACGGTTCCTGGCTGATCAACGGTTGCTATTTAGTGACTGCCGATGGACAAACTTTATAAGGGCTTTCAGCACAAAACGATAGTTACACCAAAGATTCATTGCTATCCACCATAATTCGGGGTGGGGAGTGCTGGAATAGATGTGAATAGATCCCTCGAAACTGAACTGAGGCTTCAGAATCCATGTCTCTCGCTGGCATTCTCAAAGCATCTCTTCCCAGGAAGCGTAAGCCCTCAAGCCTCCCTCCAAGCTCTAACCGGATTTGGACTCAATGCATCAAAGAGCTGGCTCAATTTCGTCGTGACCGCCTCACGGTAGCGCTGGTTCTTATCCTGCCGATGATAACTTTGCTGCTCTTTGGCTTTGCTATTCGTTTAGAGACCAAAGATATTCCCTTGGTCGTACAAGACTTAGACCATAGTCCACTGAGCCGTGCTTATACAGAAAGGCTGTATGCCACCAAGCAATTCCAGCCCGTAGCACAAGCGGATGCCCGTGCCCTTGACCGGAACCAGGCTAAAGCGGCTGTGATTATTCCTCCAGATTTTGCTCGTCGGATCAAAGCAGAAAAGCCCAGTCCAGTGCAAGTGGTTATTGATGGCACAGATGGCAACAATGCACGGGTGATTAAAAACAGTATCCGTGCCACCAACAACTTTTTCTTGCAGAGCAACGGTCTCCAAAAGACTCCCAGGCGCGTAGTCGCTCATACCCGACTGTGGTTCAACCCTGGACGTCAGGAATCGCTTTACATCGTGCCAGGAGTCTATGCGGTCACGCTATGGATCTTTCCTTCGCTGATTACGGCCATTGCTATGGCGCGCGAGAAGGAATATGGCACTTTGGTCCAGGTCTATGCCTCTAGCCTTAGTGCTGCAGAACTCCTCCTGGGCAAGGGTCTTGCCTATCTCTTCATTGGTTTAGGACAGGCGCTTATGGTCCTAGGCTCTGGTTCTTTTCTCTTTCATCTGAAATTTGTCGGCGATCCGACTCCTTTATTGTTGGGTACCCCTATCTTCTTGAGTAGCAGTGTCTTGTTTGGCCTATTTGTTGGAGCACGGGCCAATAGCCAGAGTGCTGCCGTACAAGGGACTGCGACCACCGGATTCCTCACGGCCTATCTCCTCTCTGGTTTTATCTACCCAGTTAGCAACATCCCCTTTCCGCTTTCACTCATTTCTTATATCGTCCCAGCCCGCTACTATATCGACCTTACACGGGATGCCTTTGTTCGAGGCGCCGGATGGTCCTCTATTTGGTATGCTCCGCTCGTACTCGTATTGCTCAGCTTGCTGCTGTTTAGGGGTGCGGAACGGACGTTGCATCGGATGCAGCTGCCAGATGGAACAAGCATGAAGTCTTCCACTGCTCGTGGAAGCTCAGAGAGGAAGGGAGGCTCTAAAACTTCTTGGCTAGCTCGACTGTTTCAAGGACGTTTCTGGTCTTTAGTGAAGAAAGAGGCTGACCAAACTTTGGCCAATAAACAGCTGGTCTTTCTCCTGCTTTTTCCACCGACCATTCAACTGATTGTCTTTGGTCTTGCCCTGAATCCTGAGGTGAAACACCTCAAACTAGGAGTTATAGATTCATCCAATACCGCTGCCAGTCGAGAACTTGTTTCTTCATTTACCGTTAATGATCTGTTTGAAGCCCATTACCCTCTTAGCGAAAAGGCCCTTAGTACGCAGCTATACAGAGGACAACTGAATGCTGGCTTGATCATTCCCCCAGAGTTCAAGCGCAATCTAAACCGGGGTACCTCAGCGGATATTCAAATCCTGATTGATGCGGTGGATGCCAATACGGCAGGGATTGCAGCTGGCTATGCTGCTCAAATTGTCCAACAATACAATCACCAACTAGACCCGAATCAGACTCCAGAACTGGTAGATGCACAGGTGACTATCCTTTACAATCCAGGCCTGATTAGCAGTTGGTTCTTTGTCCCTGGTGTACTAGGCTTGATTTTGACGCTAATGAGTTCTCTGGTATCTGCGGCGGCTTTGGTCCGGGAAAAAGAAACAGGAACCCTGGAACAGCTGTTGATGACCCCAGCCGCCGAGTGGGAAATTTTGCTAGCTAAGGTAGTCCCTTTATATTTGCTCCTCTTGGGCGACATGCTCCTCGCTTTGAGCATCGCTCGCCTAGTCTTTGGCGTTCCTTTCCGAGGCAGTTTAGGACTCTTACTCTTCCTTGCTAGCCTTGCCATTTTTGTAGGCATTGGCATTGGGACATTGCTGGCGACGCTCTCCGGTAGCCAGATTCAAACTCAGCTTCTTGCTTTTTTCATCAATTTACCCGTCAACATTCTTTCTGGAACCGTGACGCCGATTGAAAGTATGCCGCCCTTCTTTCGCTACCTATCTTTGCTTAATCCATTGCGGCACTATGTGGAAATAGTCCGGGGAATACTGCTCAAGGGCATAGGACTGGAGGTGCTGTGGCCCAATGCCCTAGCTTTAGGAATTTTTGCAGTGGTGCTTTTAGCTATTAGTGCTAATAGATTCCGTAGTCAACTCAGTTAGTTAGATTGGATAACATGTGTTCTGTTTTTCCTAGACTTTTATCTATAGACTCTAAAGCTAAGTCGAAACTGTAAATCTGAGCGCCCATAGCGACTACTAGATTGCGATTGTTTCCCTCAGCGAGTGCTGTAACCATCCGAGGGAGCAAAATTCGTTTAATTTTATGCTTGAGACTGACAATGTAAAGTTGAGCATCTGCGGTGGCGATAGCAAATCCATCTTTAACAGGACAGGCGCATAGGACAGGAGAAGGAAGGGCTATGGGACGGACACAAAAAGGTTCTGGTTTGAGCAGCGTCACTGTTTTAGGTTCTAAAAAATGATGCAGGAGCAATATGCCATGCTGTCGGTTTTTCCATGCTCGGTGAGCCCCATGAGGCAGTTCGTCTTCTCCCTGCAGATTTCCAGCGTGATCGAAAATAGAGATAATTCCTTTGCCGTCTCCAGCAATTACCATCAAGCGCTCTTCTAAAAAGTAGGGCATTGGCGCAAAAGCATAGCTACGGACAGATATCTTTTGCAGTATTTGAGGTTTTTCAGGATTACTAATATCTAGACGTAATACAGCGCCAGGTTGTCCAATAACGAGGTTGTTTTTGAATATATCTACCTGGCAAGGAGTGGAATGTTCGTAGACCACCTGCAATTGATCCGACGCTTCGGAAGGCCAACGATAAAGTGCTGTTGAAGTCTGAGCGTAGAGCGTGCCCTCATAAATGTGTAAAGACTCTATCGCTTGTGGCAAAGCATAAGTCCGGGTGATATCTATGCTTTTTCTTTGCAGCGCTCTTCCCTGGGCTAGATAGACCCACTGTTTGGACAAGGCTATGGCTTGGATATCGCTGCCCAGGTCATTAGGGTCTAAAACGCCAGAAGATGGCGTGTACGGCCCCTTGAAAGCCGGGGCGTAACATAGTATGCCTGGAGGAGGGTTGAGCACTGTTAAGGTTTTGTAAAACTGACTTAGAGCCACTGCCATAGACTGCGCAGACTGAAAGCGTTGAGAGGGATCTTTGGCAAGGGCCTGCTGCAGAAACTGGGTCAAAGGTTCTGGCAAATATTTGGGGAAGATAGGCATTTTGTTCTGATGAGCCCGCATCAATTCTCCTGGAGGCCCTTGGAAGGGGCGTCTGCCGAGCATCAACTCATAGAGAATGACCCCTAAGGCATAGAGGTCTGACTGAGGACTGGTTTGGCCAGAAAACTGTTCTGGAGCCATATAGGCTGGAGAACCCCCTTGATGATGGGTCGAATGTTCTCCGACCAAACGGGAAATCCCGAAATCAGAAATTTTGATCTGCCAACCCTTGCCCATCGGTCTTAATAATAGATTTTCTGGTTTTAAGTCACAGTGCACGACCTGATGGCTATGGGCAAAGGCAAGACCTTCTAGAACTTGGATCAAGAGGCTCAGTCGTTGGGGCAACGATAGCCCGCCATCGGCCATCAAATTGCGCAGAGTCCCTCCTTCGCAGTACTCCAAAACGAGATAGCGAAAGCGGTCTCCATGCTCAATCGCCTCACAGCGAACAACTCGAGGATGCGCTAGGGCAAACAGTAAATTGACTTCTTTCAAAAATGCCTGGGTAGTCAATCCGGCGGCAGGTAGTTCTTTGAGTGCCATCGAATAACCGTCAGACCGACGACGACACTGAAGCACTCTGCCATACTGTCCATACCCCACCATGCCGACCAAAGTGTACTTTTGGGCCAAAACCTGGGGGAGGGGAGTCTCACTATGCACATAGCACCTTGGCTTTTCTTCTCCTCTTATTCTTCCCTTCTGAGGACGCGGACCCATCCCACGGGATGATCCATTTTGCCGTGTGCTCATGATGGGCTAAGGATTTCAGCACAGGTACAGACTGTTTTAGTTTAGATTTCTATGACTAGGCCAATTTCTTACTAGATTGAATTCACCGTCAAAAAAAGCATCAAGGCTACAGCGCTTAATGGAGGCATACAGCATAATTAATGCAGCCCCTTTGGGGCTTAATACGTACAACAACTTGACGAAAGGAAATACGTAATGAGTTTTATAACAGACATGTTGATGCAGCAACTTTCCGGGAATGCCGTTTCTCAAATCAGCCAGAGGCTGGGGGTTGACCAAGGGGTAGCAAGCCAAGCGATTGCTATGGCTACACCTCTGCTCATGTCTGCCATGGCCCGTAATGCATCCAATCCTCAGGGGGCACAGGCGCTCCACCAAGCCCTCGCGCAGGACCATAACGGGGGCATTCTAAATAATGTGTCCGGATTCTTGGGTAACGCTCAAGCTGCTGACGGTGCAGGTATTTTGGGACATCTGCTCGGTGACCAGCAAGGTACAGTGCAGAATGGACTGGCCCAGCAAACAGGACTGGATGCCAATGCTTCTGGTCAACTCCTGCAGATGCTAGCGCCTGTAGTGATGGGAGCGGTGGGCCAGACTCAGCAACAACAAGGTCTTGATGCTAATGGCCTCGCTTCCATGCTGGGAAACCACCAGCAAACTGCTCAGGCTGCATCGCCGGACATGATGGGAATGCTAGGGGGCCTGCTTGATTCGAATAAGGATGGCAATGTGATCGATGATGTTGGCCGTATTGCCGGGCAGTTCTTTGGTGGACGATAGGATCTAGTGCTGCACAACCTAGAAAAGTTCAAAAAGGCAGCACTTTGAAGTCAAAGAGGCGCTCCATCATCCATACCGAAGCTACCAGGGCAATAGAAACGGAACCCCCTTTGAATGGAACCTGACGATAGAACCATGAGTCCCGCAGAGCAAAGGCCAGCGGTAAAAAAGCGCAGACAATGGCGATTTGTCCTGCTTCCACGCCCAGGTTAAAACCAATTAAGGCCCTTAACAGAGCTTCTTTGGGTAAACCTAAATCCGCCAACACGCTGGCAAACCCAAATCCGTGAATCAGCCCAAAGCCAAAAGCGATAACCCAGCGACGCCCTTGAACAACCGGGTAAATATTGTTTAGGGCTGAGAGGATCACAGAAAGAGCAATAACCGACTCTACCCAGCGGGAAGGCAACTGGATTACTCCTAAGGTAGCCAAGCTCAGGGTAATGGAGTGTGCGATTGTGAACGCGGTAACGACCTTGAGCACATTCCCAAAGACAGAACGGATCTCCAGAACAGGTTTCCATCTTCCATCTCTGCGCTCTAGCACAGCGGGTAGCAAAAGAGTGAGCAGAAAGAGAATATGGTCAAAGCCAATCCAAATATGCCAAACACCTTCCCGCCCAAATTCTAGGAACTGTTGCACTGGGTTGACAGCTACTAATTCCAAAGACTGATTCGCTTGGGCCGGACTAAATATTGCGGTACGGGTTAGTCCCTGGGATTCCAGGCGCAAGAGTCCCCGATGCTGAGGGTCAAGATCAA
>JBBRSB010000011.1:0-122188 GCA_038245785.1 Gloeobacterales cyanobacterium
AGATTCGCTTTCCGTGGGCTCAACCATCATCGTGCCTGCTACCGGCCAAGAAACCGTGGGGGCATGAAAGCCATAATCCATGAGGCGTTTGGCAATATCATCGACTTCAATCCCGGCACTGATTTTGAGCTGGCGCAAATCCAGGATGCATTCATGGGCAACTAAACCCTGTTTGCCTTTGTAGAGGACTGGATAGTGAGGCTCCAGGCGATGGGCTATGTAATTGGCATTGAGAATAGCTACTTTGGTCGCTTCTGTTAATCCTTCTGCACCCATGAGTGTAATGTAGGTCCAGGAGATCAACAAAATACTGGAACTACCCCAGGGAGCAGCAGCAATCGCTCCAATCCCTTGTCTTCCCCCCGTTTCAATTACAGGATGTTTTGGCAAAAAGGGAACTAAATGCGCTGCTACTCCAATCGGTCCCACGCCAGGACCACCTCCGCCATGGGGGATACAGAAGGTTTTGTGCAAATTCAAATGACAAACATCGGCACCCATATCTCCTGGACGGCATAGGCCAACCTGAGCGTTCATGTTGGCTCCATCCATATAGACTTGTCCACCGTGGGCATGAATAATTCCGCAGAGGTCGGTGATCGATTCCTCGAACACGCCATGCGTGGAAGGATAGGTCACCATTAGGGCAGCCAGTTCCTTACTATGCGCTTCGGCTTTTGCCTTCAGGTCAGCCACATCGATATTGCCTTGGGCATCACAAGCAACGGGGACTACGCGGAAGCCTGCCATGACTGCACTTGCAGGATTGGTCCCATGGGCAGAGGTAGGAATCAAACAAATATTGCGATGACTTTCTTGGCAATGTTGGTGATACGCCCGAATCACGAGCAGGCCCGTATATTCTCCTTGGGAACCAGCATTGGGCTGCAATGACATGCCGACAAACCCCGTGATTTCAGCGAGTTGCTCTTCTAGTTGCTGGAAGAGAATTTGATATCCCCTAGTTTGTTCTATAGGGGCGAAGGGATGAATCTTGCTAAATTCCGGCCAGGTGACAGGCATCATCTCTGTGGTTGCATTCAGCTTCATCGTGCAAGAACCCAGCGGAATCATCGAAGTGGTTAATGATAAATCCTTGGACTGCAAGCGATACATGTACCGGAGCAATTCAGTTTCAGAGTGGTAGCTGTTGAAAACGTGATGGGTCAAGTAGGGACTGGTACGAGCAAACTTTTGCTCGATGATCTCTGAGACCCTCAGGGATTCCAGTGTGAAATCTATAGGCTTACCGCCGTTGAAGACGGCTAAAAGGTCTTCTACATCCTTCTCTGAAGTGGTCTCATCCAGACTGACGCCTAGCGTGTTTTCATCGAATATCCGCAGATTGATACGCCGCTCGGCAGCGGCTTCCAAGATCTTCTTAGCCTCGCCTGCAGAAGGATTGAGCTGCAAAGTGTCAAAGAAATGCTCTGAGCTGACTTCATACCCTAGTCGCTTCAGACCTTCCGCTAAGGTAGCCGTTGCCCGATGAACCCGTTGAGCAATTTTTTTAAGCCCCTCAGGACCATGATAGACCGCATACATGCTAGCCATCACGGCTAGCAAAACTTGGGCGGTACAGATGTTGCTGGTCGCCTGGTCACGACGGATGTGCTGCTCCCGCGTCTGTAGCGCTAAACGCAGGGCAGGCTTACCGTTCACATCATGGGATACGCCAACGATACGCCCTGGAATATGTCGTTTGTACGATTCTCTGGTCGCAAAATAGGCCGCATGAGGACCGCCATAGCCTAGCGGGACACCGAAACGCTGGCTACTGCCCACAGCGATATCTGCGCCAAACTCTCCTGGTGGCTTCAGTAATGTAAGACTCAACAGATCCGCTGCAACGATAACTAAGGCTCCTGCCTGATGAGCATGGTCTACAAAAGCTTGGTAATCATAAATAGCTCCATTGGTTCCTGGATATTGCAGCAGGGCTCCAAAAATCGGTTGGCCAAAATCAAAAGTTTCATGATCGCCCACTAAGACTTCAATGCCTAGCGGTTGGGCACGGGTAGTTACAACCTCGATCGTCTGAGGATGACAGGCTTCAGAGATGAAAAACGTCTTAGCTCCTTTTTTTGCCTGCAGACCATAGCTCATGGTCATTGCTTCAGCAGCAGCGGTAGCTTCATCAAGTAAGGAAGCATTGGCAATTTCTAAACCGGTTAGGTCCATGACCATCGTTTGGAAATTGAGGAGGGCCTCCAGTCTGCCCTGAGCGATTTCCGCTTGGTAGGGCGTGTACTGGGTATACCAGCTTGGATTTTCTAGAATATTGCGCTGAATGACGGTGGGAGTAATGCAGTCGGAGTAGCCCATGCCGATGAAAGAGCGGAAAATTTGATTTTTGGAAGCCAGAGCCTTTAGCTCACTGAGCACTTCGTATTCGCTACGGTTTTTTCCCAGTTTGAGCGGCCGTTTCAAGCGGATGTGCGCCGGGACTGTTTTCTGGATCAGGTCCTCTAGAGAAGTGAAGCCCATGCTTGAAAGCATGTCCTGAATGGAGGCTGGACTGGGGCCAATGTGCCGCTCAATGAAAGAATCTAATGCTTCAGAATCGCCCAGTGTCTTCTTAATAGGCTGCACCCCGTGGGCTGACCCATTTTTAAGCGCAAGCTCGTCGGACAACTCTTTGGTCTGTGCGGAAGTATTTATAGTTTCTGGGGTCACAGCTCTTCCATCTTTCTTTATAGATAATGTAAACAAATGTAGCGAAATTTTGTGAATACTTCAGTAATTTACAACACTACTAGTTGCTTGTCGTTCCAGAAAAACTCACCTTCCTCTATGTTACTAAGTAAGAGCCGTCAACTAAGCAGGTTAAGGTTCTGGGACAATCACTAGCAATCAACACATTTTTAATAAGTAAATCAGATGGCACAAAATCAGAAGTCAACGGTTGTAATCACAGGAGCGTCCTCAGGGGTGGGATTGTACGCAGCGAAGGCGCTTGCCCAAAGGGGATGGCACGTTGTGATGGCCTGTCGGGACCTAGCCAAGACAAGAAAAGCGGCGACAACGCTGGGGATGTTGGCAGATAGTTACACGATTATGCCTATCGATTTAGCCTCTCTAGAGAGCGTTCGGCAGTTTGTGAAAGACTTTAGAGCCAGTGGCAAGTCCTTAGATGCCCTGGTGTGCAACGCTGCGACCTATATGCCTTTGCTCAAAGAGCCACTGCGAAGCCCTGAAGGATTTGAGCTGAGCGTTGCCACAAATCATCTCGGGCACTTTCTCTTGTGCAACTTAATGTTGGAAGATCTAAAACAGTCCTCCTCGACCGATCCAAGGTTGATCATTTTAGGAACGGTAACGGCGAATTCTAAAGAGCTAGGCGGCAAGATTCCGATTCCAGCCCCCGCCGATTTGGGGGACCTCCAGGGCCTAGAAGCTGGATTTCAAGCACCGATTGCGATGATTGATGGCAAGCCTTTCAAGGCGGGTAAGGCGTACAAAGATAGTAAGCTCTGCAATATGATCACCAGCCGAGAGCTTCATCGGCGCTATCACGACGCGACCGGAATTGTCTTTAACACCCTCTATCCAGGATGTGTGGCCGATACGCCGCTGTTTCGCAATAGCCCTCCCCTATTCCAAAAAATCTTCCCCTGGTTCCAGAAAAATATTACGGGCGGTTATGTGTCCCAAGAGCTCTCTGGTGAGCGCGTAGCCCAGGTAGTCATGGATCCTGGATTCAAACAATCGGGTGTGCATTGGAGCTGGGGCAATCGTCAAAAGGAAGGCCGCGAGTCTTTTGTCCAGGAGCTATCAGAAAAGGCTAGTGATGATGTTAAGGCGCGACGTCTGTGGGAACTCAGCGCAAAGTTAGTTGGACTTACCTAAAGCTGGTAGGAGCTCTGCAGGGTCGCCCTATAATCGAGGTTCTGTTCGGCCATGTTTATGACCAGCTTTATCGATACGCTCCGCTTTAATGAGCAGGGATTGATTCCCGCCATTGTCCAAGATGTTCTCGATGGGACCGTTTTGATGATGGCTTGGATGAACAAAGCATCCCTAAAAAAAACCTTAGAAACCGGAGAAACCTGGTTTTGGAGCCGTTCTCGGCAAGAGCTTTGGCACAAAGGAGCCACCTCTGGACATATTCAACGGGTGGACTCGGTGCGCTATGACTGTGATGAAGATGTTTTGCTGGTAACTGTAGAGCAGGTTGGCGATATCGCCTGCCACTTGAACGAACGTAGCTGCTTTCATCGTTTGGATGACCAAAAGAGTCTTCCTCCTGCCGATATGCTGTCTCAGGTTTATCGGGTGATCCAAGAGCGTAAGCAAACGCCTAGCGAAAAGTCCTATACCAGTCAACTGCTAGAGGCTGGCGACAATAAAATTCTCAAGAAAATTGGCGAAGAAAGCGCTGAAGTGGTCATGGCTTCCAAGGATGGTGTGCCAGAACGCATCGCCGAAGAAGTAGCAGACCTTTGGTACCACACCCTCGTGCTACTGGCCCACCACGATATGGATATTCTGGACGTCTATCAAGTTTTAAAAAAGCGGCGGAAGTAGGGCTACAGGCGCATCAAGACACAAAAAAAGAGGCAGGCGACTTTCCGTGTTTCGTCTCCACCTCTTTTCCTGTTTACTCCTCACATCCACAAGAATACACACGCTAAAAAAGTTTGTCAACTATTTTCTGATTTTTCTCCATCCCCCCTAGAACGAAGTGTACTTTTGGGCACGATAATGGGAGTACAGCTTCTTAAAAAGCAATTTAGGTGTATGACGAACAAATTTTCCCTTCCTTCCTTTTCTTGGATTTGGCCTGTAACAGGTGGGGGAATTGTTGCCGGAGCCCTGGTGGCCTGGCTGAACCTACCCATTCAAGTGGAAGCCAGTGTCCAGAATGGCCAAAAAGGCGTAGACCCACGCATCCCAATTGCCGTAAATCTCGTTGGCTGGGGTGCACAGATACAACACGTAGAACTTTCCACAACCAAAGGTAAAGTGGTCAAAAAAGTTTCACAGCCCCAGAAAGCATCAGACTCAGACCGCTTGCTTATCGGTGATCTAAAGCCCAGTGAGAGTTATCAATTGAGCATGGCGGCCACCCGCGAATTCCCTCAGGAACAATTGGTCAAAACGGTACAATTTTCCACGCTCAAGCAACCAGAGCTTGTCACTGAGCCGCCAGAAGTTTTACCCAAGGATAAAACGATCCGCCTGGAATTTTCTGCTCCCGTTACTCAGGCAGAAGTCAAAGGCATCCCTGCCCAAGTAGAGATTTCCGCCGATGGCAAGACGGTCATGCTGAAGCCACAAGCCTATAAACAGGGCGAAAAATACAGTGTAGAAGTCACAGGACTTGGAGAGCAGAATTACCCTATCGTCCCCGTCAAATTCAAAATCAATACCCCTCCGGCTCTGACTCTGGATGCTTCGATAGAAGATAAACGGCAAAGTCTAGGGGTAGGAATGCCCTTGGAGCTGAAGTTCAGTCAAGTTCCTGACAATCCAGAAGCCCTCACTGAAAAACTAACCCTAGAACCCCTTCTTCCAGGGAAATGGAAATGGATCAATCGAAGGACCCTCCGCTACCTCCCAGAGGATGGAGTGTGGCCAGCTAAAACCAGCTATACGCTCACCGCAGATTTACAAGGTTGGGAAACCGCCGATGGTTCCTGGATTGAAGAACCGCTGACCACCACCTTCGGTTTTGGCCCAGACCATCGATTTGAAGTAGACCTCTCTAGCCAACGGGCTATGGCTATTGAAAATGGCAAGGTAGTCCGAGCATTCAAAATCAGCAGTGGTAAGGGCGCAACCCCCACAGTGGTCGGGACATTCTATATCTACCGTCGTGTGAAGCTTAAAACGATGACCAGTGGCGGTGACCCCCAAGGCCCAGGATTCTACAGCGTAGATAACGTCCCTTTCGTTCAATATTTCCACAGAGGGTATGCTTTCCACGGAGCCTGGTGGCACAACAATTTTGGCCGTCCGATGAGCCATGGTTGCATCAATATGAGCACCCAAATCAAAAACGCCAGAAGCGTTAACGAGGATGCTGGCTGGCTCTGGAAATTTGGAGCAGTAGGCACCCCTGTAAAAGTCTATGGCAAAGCCCCAGGGACCGTCGCAAGGGCCACAAATTCCAGTCGTCGCGTTCGCAGCAATACCGAAAGAACCGTAAACCAATAAATCATCAATAGGCATTGCGCCCTTATTCATCGACAACCAAAAACCCAAAAACATTTGTATAAAATTTGATCAGATTAAGATCATCGAAATAATTAAACCAAAACACGATATTGACCGTTAAATTTATTCAGCGAGAATTTATATCAACCTTAATGCTTGATATCCAAAGTATCCAAATTTACTTTGGAGTTTCTGGGGCAAATTATTCTTTGAAATAGGAATAAAACCTAGACGAGCATAGTATTGAGTTAACGGAGGCTGACACAGTAAATAGATAGGTTTTTGCCCTTTCTGCGCACAATAATTTACCAAATCAGTTCCTATACCTTGATTCCGATAAGTAGGAAAAATAAATAGCTGATCTAGATAGGAATAGGTGTCATATTGAGTAAATTTTGCAGAACCAAAAAGTTTATTGTTATACTCAACAACCCAAATCTCCGAGTAAGAAAAAGGCTGGAACAATAAGACCCAGAATAAAACAGTTAAATATATCGCCAGCGGTATACCGACTATCAGAACAGCAATAATATCCAGCTCTGGACTTCGCCCTAGAGAAGGTAAATTTGAAACAATGTACAGTGCCGAAATCAAAGGAATCATCAATAGGATAAGGACTAACAGATTAGCCACTGGGCCTTTTGGCATTATCAGTCGCATTTTGTATAGGGCCCATCTGTCTTTAGGACGAGCAGCCCGAATCCCATAGGCAGGCGAGCGGGAAAAAGATTGAGCGGTTGAAGAAAGGGCCAATTCATATCTCCACGAAACCGAATACAGATGGCTATATTAGAAATCTAGAACTATGGGCAGGCCAAGGTTGGAATTTTGATAGATATGAGCCTAGTTCGAGTGTGCCCAAATGACCAAGCTAAATCTCTGAAATTTAGATCAATCCTACTTCTAAGTAGCCTGAAATGAAGGTTTTATCTTTCATGAGGTAAAGGTAATCCTTGTTTATATAGATTTTGTCAGTTTGCTAGAAAGAGTCTGCCCAAGTGAAAGCTAGTCCTCGTCCAATTTAAGAACAGCCATAAATGCCTCTTGAGGCACTTCCACAGAACCTACAGACTTCATTCGTTTTTTGCCTTCTTTTTGCTTTTCTAATAGCTTCTTCTTACGGCTGATATCCCCGCCGTAGCATTTAGCGAGAACGTTTTTACGGATGGGAGCAATATTTTCTCGGGCCACGACCTTACTGCCAATTGCCGCCTGGATAGGCACCTGGAATTGCTGGCGAGGAATCAGTTTTTTCAGTTTCTCCGTGAGCTGTCTACCAATGGTGGGGGCCTTGTCCGCATGACAAATTACAGATAGAGAATCTACGCTTTCTCCGTTCAGGACGATATCTAAGCGGACTAGTTTATCGGCTCGATAGCCAATGAACTGATACTCCATAGAGGCATAGCCACGGGAGCGCGACTTTAGTTGGTCAAAGAAGTCAGAAATCACTTCGGCCAGGGGTAACTCATAGATTAAAGTTGTTCGGTTCTGGGTGAGGTATTTCATATCTTTGAAAATCCCTCGTCGGTTCTGACATAGCTCCATCAACGTCCCGACATATTCTTGCGGGGTGATGATTTCCATCTTGACGTAGGGCTCTTCAATCATTTCGCGCAGATGGGGGTCGGGCAAGTCGGCAGGATTTTGAATCTCTCTGACCGAGCCATCCATGAACGTAATTCGATAGACTACCGAAGGAGCGGTTGTAACCAAATCCAGGTCATACTCTCGCTCCAGGCGCTCTTGCACAATCTCCATATGGAGCAACCCCAAGAATCCGCAGCGAAAGCCAAACCCTAGTGCTCCAGAACTCTCTGGCTCAAAGCTGAGGGCTGCATCATTGAGACTGAGCTTATTAAGGGCTTCCCGCAGGTCTTCAAACTGGTCAGAGTCTGTAGGATAGAGGCCACAATAAACCATGGGCGTAGCTTTGCGATAACCTGGCAATCCTTCTTTTGCAGGGTTCGCTGCCAAAGTGACTGTGTCTCCAACGCGGGCATCTCCGACCGTTTTAATTGAAGCTGAAAGAAAACCAACTTCCCCGGCATGAAGTTCTTTTACTTGCACCTGATAGGGCTTGAGCACACCTAGATCATCAATCTCAAATTCTTTACCGGTCGCCATAAACCGGATTTTGTCTTTAAGGCGAACGGTCCCATCCATGACGCGGAAATAGACCACTACTCCACGATAGGCATCATAGTAACTATCAAAAATCAGTGCCCGTAGAGGCTCTTGCGTCGTATCTTTGGGCGGAGGGACATCCCGGACAATCGCTTCCAGAATCTCAGTAATGCCAATTCCTTGTTTGGCAGAGGCGTGAATCGCGCCAGAAGTGTCCAAGCCAATAATTTCTTCAATCTCAGCAGCAACCCGGTCTGGCTCCGCTCCTGGTAGGTCAATCTTATTGAGGACAGGAATGATTTCTAGATCATTTTCGAGGGCTAGATAAACATTGGCTAAAGTCTGTGCTTCTACTCCCTGAGAAGCATCTACTACCAAGAGTGCCCCTTCGCAGGCGGCCAGAGAGCGAGACACCTCATAGGTGAAATCTACGTGGCCTGGAGTGTCAATCAAGTTCAAGACATAGGCCTGACCGTCCTGAGCGGTGTAGTCCATGCGTGCGGCCTGGAGTTTGATCGTGATACCCCGCTCCCGCTCCAAATCCATATTGTCTAAGTGTTGTGCTGTCAGGTCGCGGTCACTAACCGTCCCTGTCGCTTGTAGCAAGCGATCGGCCAGAGTCGACTTCCCATGATCAATGTGGGCAATAATGGAAAAGTTGCGAATCCGAGATACGGGCACATCGGTCATGTTTTTTGAAGAAAGAATAACTATTCTTGATCATAAAGCCCCAAACCAACATAGAGATAAACCTTTCGGACTTCTCCCTAAACCATTGTTCTCAGATCTTCCCGAAAATCATCCATGTAAAGATACGACTTGATTATTTAAGGGATCAAGTACGGAGATATACGGTACTTCACGATCCTTGATGTCTGCATGCACGAAGAGATCACGGATAGCTCGAACTCCAAGCCAGTGTTATATTTTGGACATCCCAGCAGATTTTTAATTACCGTTTAATCTGCCTGTCCCGATGCCACGATTTCAGAGTTACCTCATGCTTGTCCAAACCCAGTCAACCGCTAGTTTTTCTTCTGGTATGCCCTTGGCCGTTACGCCACAATCATTTTTTGAGGCGTATTGTTGGGTTATTTTTACCCGTGTGATGGGAGAAAGTAGATTGGTTGAAGCTTGGCCTGAGTTGGCTGAGGTCTATCACAATTTTGATCCGTTCAAGATTGACAAAGACGTGGCGGCTCAAGCCGAAGAGTGGGTGGATTCTGAGGCTACTCTAGGGCCTAGTCAGTGTGCCTTGATGATTCAGCTTTTCGGTTGGGAGCAATTTAGTCGGCAGTTTATCAAAACGTCTGAACCCAAGAATACCTTGGCTCTGCTACGCGGTATGGATTGGATGAGCATTCAGCAGCTAGGACGCTTGCTCGATATGGAGTGGGCGGACTAGGACCATCACCTGTTTGAATCTGAAGGAGACTTATGCTTAAGTAAGGCTCCTTTTTACTTGTTTAATTGGCTTATTCTTCAGCCGCCTGCAAAAAAGGAATACCCACCGCTTTCCCATAGAGTTCTTCAGCAAAGTGACAAGCACTCCAATGTCCAGGCAAAATTTCTCGCAGACTAGTGGGCTCTTCACAGCCAGTTTTGGCATAGGGACAGCGAGTCCGGAATCGGCAACCTGAAGGAGGATTGGCCGCAGAGGGCAGATCTCCTTGAAGCAGAATCCGTTTGCGCTGATTTCTCAGCTTAGGGTCTGGAATCGGGACGGCGGATAGCAAAGACTCAGTGTAGGGATGAAAAGCCTGCTGCTCTAAAGAGCTTGCGGGGGCAAGTTCAACGATTTCTCCCAGATACATCACGGCCACCCGGTCACAGAAATACAACACCACCTGGAGGTCGTGGGCAATGAAAATATAGGTCAGCTTTTTCTCTGTTTTCAGTTCTGCAAGAAGATTGAGAATTTGGGCTTGAATCGATACATCCAAAGCTGAAATCGGTTCATCAGCGACGATCAAAGCTGGGTTTAAAGCGAGCGCACGAGCAATACCCACCCGTTGGCGCTGGCCACCTGAAAATTCATAGGGATAGCGGTCATAGAACTTAGGATCCAGGCCTACCTGCTCCATGAGCGTTTGGACCTTCTCTTTTTGAGCACGTCCTGAAACAACTTTATGAATGTGCAAAGGTTCGGCAATACTTTCTCCCACAGAGATCCGAGGATCTAAACAAGCTTGGGGATTCTGAAACACCATCTGCATCTTTCGGCGCAGCGGCTTGAGCTGAGATTCACTCCAGGTCGTTATATTCTGGCCTTCGAAAATAATTTGACCACGGGTAGGCTTCAGCAATCGGAGTAGGGTCCGAGCTAGGGTCGATTTGCCACATCCTGACTCTCCGACGATTCCTAGGGTCTCTCCTTGCTGAACATCAAGACTCACCCCGTCTACCGCCCGCACCACACCAACCTTTTTTCGGAAGAAAACGCCTTCTCGAATCGGGAAATGTTGGGTTAGGTCTTGTAGGGAGAGAAAAGCACCGGCCATTCATCTAGTGTACCGTTCCATTTGAATCTTATTGAATCGGGACTGGCTAGCTCGCGGTTCCAAGGGTTCAAGCAATACTTAAGCTTTATCAGAATTTAGACATAGATTTTAATTCTGGATGTGAAGCCACCTATAATAAGTATAAGAAAAGTTAAGCTTGTATAGGGGTTCACATGAAACAGAAAAACTATTCCTGGAAAGGTAGCCCTAACGCTGGTCTGGTACTGGCTTTAGCAGCGGCAGCAGCAGGCATTATCATCATAGTTGCAGGATTTAGTGGTTGAAAAGCCCACAAGACAGCCTGCTGGTTACTGCATCATCAATAGGCGTAGGCTCTGCTTTGAGAGGGGCTCCAGATTAAGGCGGCCATCACACGTATCTGTGCGTTGGGATGTTCTCGCACTTTTTGAAGTAAATCGCTGCACTCTTCATACTTAACAGTGCCTGACCATATGAGCCGGTCAAGGGTTTCAACCCCTAGGTACTGAATTAAGGGGTCACTATCATCTAGAAATTCGCTGAGCCACGGAAGTACCCGACCGTCAGCAATAACATACAAAAGTTCGACTGCAGAACATCTCGTATCACTGTCACCTTTTTTAAAAAGCTCATAGCAGCGCTGCATTGCTGACCATGGACTGAGTTGCTGCAGCACCGACCGAGCAAGTTCACTCCCCAGTTTATCTTGGATGCAATAGTCAACAGCTGCTTGCAAGTGCTCTTCTCCGAGTGACACTTCAATAGCTCGTTTCGCAGCGTCAAGGTCTGTTGAGGCCTGACTTTGGCTGAGGTTATTCAGACGCTGCACCAACGCTTGCCAATCGATTGATTCGGTCACGTCGTTTGTTTCTCCACCATTCACTAACCACAACTTAGCCAGCCAGTTTTTTGCTGCCGTGAAGTGCTGATGAAGAAGGTGTGAACAATTTTCCGTCGATATCGACCACGGAAAAATCTTTCAAAGTGCTTTTGGTTAATCGTGCTCTGGTTTGCAGATTTTTCCCTTCAATTCTAGGACCTGCGCCTGGGAGTTTCTTGGCTTGGACATAGATAAGGCCCGTTTCGGTATTGAGGGCTTCTTTAATGGCGAGGGCGGTGAATTGGGAGAGCGTCGTTCCCCGCTGGGCCAAGAGAAACTTTAAAGCTTCTCGATTCCCCACTTCACGGGCTAAGCCTAAAGCTAGAAGCTTGCGTGCAACCGGAGAACGACCAATCGTTACCGTTTTACCTGCGTCATAAGAAGATAGAGCCAGGGTTTGATTGGCCTGTAGAGCTTCAGGATCCAGGTTTTCTAGTCCCTCAATGACAGACTCAGGCAAAGTTTCTTTGGGCATCTCAGGAGTAGGAGCCTTGCAGGCAAATAGGCACAGTAATCCAAGGCATACATACCCTAGAAACCTGAGCCGCGCGCTTCGCACTGATTAAATCCTTTATCCAGACTGATTTATCCTACCTAGACCTTGGCCACTTCCTTCGACCAACGTCCAAATAATCCCGCCACTCTGGCAAGATCCTTGACTAGATCATCAAACTTATTGGGTGTCAAAGACTGCGGTCCATCGGAGAGTGCTTTGGCCGGAGTCGGATGGACTTCAATCATCAGACCGTCTGTCCCAGCTGCAGCAGCGGCCAAAGACATGGATTTGACATATTCTGAAACCCCGGTGCCATGACTTGGATCAATCACAATCGGGAGGTGTGTCAAGGAACGCAACACAGGAATTACAGAAAGGTCAAGTGTATTGCGGGTGTACTGTTTGTCGAAGGTCCGAATGCCGCGTTCACAGAGAACAACATTGGGATTGCCTGCGGCCAATATGTACTCGGCGGCGGAGAGCCATTCATCGATGGTGGCATTCATACCGCGCTTCAACAGAACGGGCTTAGGCAGACCATTTTTATCTCGATAGAGGCCGACTTTCTTGAGCAGAGAAAAGTTCTGCATGTTGCGGGCACCGATCTGAATCATATCTGCCACTTCGGCGACGACCTGCAGATCTTCCGAATCCATCAGTTCGGTGACAATGCCCAAGCCTGTTTCTTCACGAGCTAAAGCTAAGAGTCCCAAAGCACTTTCTCCATGTCCCTGGAAATCATAGGGAGAAGTACGGGGCTTGTAGGCTCCTCCACGCAAAAACTGTGCCCCAGCGGCTTTGACGCGACGGGCCGTTTCCAGGATCATTTCTTCATTCTCTACAGAGCAAGGTCCTGTCATCAAAACGATCGGATGCTCTTCTCCGATCGGTACTCCATGGACCAGCACCGTAGACGGTTCGGGATGGAATTCCCGGCTGGCCCGCTTATAACGCTTTTTTACCCTCATCACTCTGTCGATGAAGGGGCTGAGTTCTTTTACCCGGTCCTCTTCTAAGACACTGGTATCTCCGATCAGACCGAGGACTACATTTTCTTTGCCCACCATCATCTGGGTGGAAAGGCCCCACACTTCAAGGCTGGCTACAATTTCATCCACAATTTCCGACTGTGTGCCAGGTTTTATAACGATGATCATGGACCTATTTCTCCAGTGTTTGAGAGGCACGACGGGTACTGCGCACCCGCTCTCCCTCATTGCCTAAACCTTCTTTGAGACGCTGAAAATTGACTTTTGCCTCTTCAAATCCCAAAAGGGAGCCTTTACTGCCTAGGTCCCAAGAGGCGGAAAGACCACCGTAGGTTATGCCTAAGACGCCCAATCCCAAAAGTCCCATGCTTACCAAAACCACAGCCACATTCGGTAGTTGCACCCCACCATATTTAATCAACGCATAGGCGCTGGGGAAAACAAGAATGCCTAAAAACGTAGGAATACCTGCAAAGACGAGCATCCGACGTCCCATGCGGTCACTGATTTCCCTGGGTAGGTCGTCTTTACCAAAAATGGGAATTGCAGGCTCAGGGGAGACCGAGGATTGTGGAGTAGAAGGAGTTCGTTTACCTTTTTTAGCCATAACAATATCGTATATGACTTGTATCTAGACTGTTCCTTAGGTTTTGGAAAAGCATATAAAAATTGAGCAAGTTTCCGTGGTACCTTAAGTCGATTCTTAACCTAATTGCTCTTGGTGAATTGGTGAATAGTGATCTATCTGATCAATTTTTTCTTAACCTAGAGTAAGCCCCCTAAGGCAAATTACGCAGTATAGACTGTGGAGCATTTATGCGTCCCCTCGCCAAACGTGTGGGCCATCTCACCCCCTCATCAACCCTGGCCATAACGGCGAAAGCAAAAGCCCTCCAAGCACAGGGGGTAGATGTATGTAATTTGGGAGCTGGGGAGCCTGATTTTGACACCCCAGAACATATCAAACGTGCCGCGCAAGAAGCTCTAGCGCGAGGTGAAACTAAGTATGGTCCAGTCGCTGGGCTGCCGGCCTTACGCGATGCCATTGCCCAAAAGACTTCTCCCCAATACCGAGCGGAGAATGTCCTGGTCACAGCAGGGGGCAAGCATTCTCTCTATAACCTGATGATGGCCCTTTTGGACCTAGGGGATGAGGTCATAATTCCTACGCCCTATTGGGTTAGCTATCCAGAAATGGTCAAACTGGCGGGTGGAGTTCCTATCTTTGTAGAGACTCTAGAATCTGAAGGATTCCAGCTCACTCCTGAACAATTGGAGGCCGTGATTACCCCACGCACTAAGTTGCTGGTTATAAACTCTCCTTCTAATCCTACGGGTATGGTCTATACGCCGAGGCATCTGGAAGCTTTGGCCCAAGTAGTCGTGGAGCATGACCTTTGGGTGGTGTCTGATGAAATCTATGGGGCAATTCTCTATGACGGAGCGATTCATCGCAGCATTGGCAGTCTTGGCCCAGAGATTTTTGCTCGCACTTTGATTAGCAGTGGTTTTAGCAAAGCCTATTCGATGACTGGATGGCGCATGGGATACTTACTCGGCCCCACCTCTGTTATCCAGGCCGCAGCAGCCATCCAAAGCCATAGCACTTCCAATGTCACAACCTTTGCTCAACACGGAGCACTGGCAGCGATCACAGGCGGCGATGATTGTATCGCGCCCATGCTTAGAGCTTTTAAACAACGCCGGGACTACCTATATGAGGCCCTCAGTCATCTACCCGGTATTACCTGCCTGAAGCCAGAAGGGGCTTTTTACCTGTTCCCTAATATTTCTGCCACAGGCATGAGTTCTACTGAATTCACGCTGAGGCTCTTGGAAGAAGCACGCGTAGCCGTAATCCCTGGAGATGCCTTTGGCGCAGACCATCATATTCGTATCTCCTATGCGACGGACCTGGAAACCTTGAAGAAATCTGTGGCACGGATGGAACAGTTTCTAGGAGTAGGACTGACGAGCTGCACAGAGCTAAAGGCTCGCTGAAGGTTCTTTAGCTTAATAAAGCTGCACATTGATACAAGGAGCCTACAATATACAAAGAGACGTAACGTTTCTTAATCTGCCGTCTGCGGAGCCCTCATGGTTTCAGTTGCTAGCTTTTTCGACTTGGTTGAACAAGACCTCAGTCAGCTCACAGAAAATGTAAAGAACCTCGTTGGGGCAAAGCATGAAGTCCTTCGCATGGCCGCTGAGTATTTATTTGATGCTGGGGGCAAGCGGATCCGTCCAGCGCTTGTTTTATTAATGGCACGGGCAACCACTCTAGACGGTGAGCCTACGGAAAAGCATCGTCGTTTGGCCGAAATAACCGAGATGATTCATACGGCTTCTCTGGTTCATGATGACGTGATTGATGTGTC
The DNA here is from genome assembly GCA_038245785.1 of Gloeobacterales cyanobacterium. Classification (GTDB taxonomy): domain Bacteria; phylum Cyanobacteriota; class Cyanobacteriia; order Gloeobacterales; family PMM-0068; genus Sivonenia. Next base: position 15,510 of record JBBRSB010000011.1, read on the forward strand.
CGATGTGCGTCGGGGAGCAAAGACGGTTAATTCACTGCTCGGCAATAAAGTTGCAGTTCTAGCTGGAGATTTTCTGTTTGCTAAGTCCTCTATTTATCTGGCTCGTCTTGGCAGTTTAGAAGTGGTAGAACTCTTGGCTACAGTGATTGACCACTTGGCTGAAGGAGAAATGCTCCAAATCAAGAGTCATTTTGATAGCTCGTTAGCCTTTGATGAATACATCGAAAAAAGCTTTTACAAAACAGCCTCTTTAATGGCGAATAGCTGTCGTGCAGCGGCGGTGCTGAGTAGTATGCCAGAAGAGCTGTGTGCAGCGGCTTATAACTATGGCCGTCACTTGGGTATCGCCTTTCAGGTAGTAGATGATCTATTAGATTTCACGAGTTCCACTGAAACCCTTGGTAAACCAGCCGCGTCTGATTTACGTCAAGGTCATATCACCGCTCCTGTCCTCTATGCACTCCATGAATTTCCAGAATTGGCCACTCTGATTCAGAGGGAATTCGCTCAGGATGGCGATATTGAGCAAGCGCTTAGATATGTGGGAAAAAGTCAGGGGCTAATCCGGACAAAAGAGTTAGCAAATCAGCACGCAAAACAAGCGATTGCAGCTATTGAAAAGCTTCCTCCAACCATAGCGCGTCAAGCGATGATTGATTTGACAGATTATGTTTTGAAGCGTGTCTCTTAGGTCAAGTGCGTGACTGAGATTTAGCGATAATTGTTACGAGCGAAACTCTGTGGCTCCTCTGATGTATCAAACTCCTCCATACCATTCATATCCCAAATCCACCCAATATCCAGCTTGAGTCGGAATGGTTGCTAGCAGCATAATTTCTGTTACCCATTTAATTTGTTTGTAACCCAATTTGATCGGTGAAGATAAGCGGATAGGGGCACCGTTATCTAAAGGTAATGGCTTCTTATTCTTCTCATAGGCCAAGAGGGTTTGGGGATGGATCGAAGAAGCCATATCCCAGGTTTCATAGTAACCATAACTTTGTCCTTGGTCATTTACAAAACCCTGAGCAGATCGGAAAAATAGATACCGAGCATCAGAAGTGGGCTGTGCTTTTTTGAGCACTTCTACAAGAGGAACGCCACCCCATTGGGTGATGGCAGCCCATCCTTCCACACAGATATGCCGGATGGTGGTGGACTTATAAGGCAAAGCCCGAATATCTTTGAGGCTTAAATTTAGGGGATTTTTAACCAATCCTTTTACTGTCAAACGGTATTGATCAAAGTCGATCTCAGGGGTATTGTCCTCTGCTGTGTTAATCAACAAGGCTTCAGGTGCTATTTCATCAGCCCTGAACTCTGGTGCTAATCTCTGAGGGCTGAAAATGAGCTGTTCAAAGGTGCGATTGAAGGGGTCAGACAAGGTGTAAAGAGTATTTTCAATATTCCCCTGAATCTCCCCTCGGCCACATCCAGCTAAGAGTAAACCCATACCACCAAGGGTCAAAAAATTACGACGGGTTCTAATTAGGCCTGACATATAAAAACCTAGGTAAACATGGAACGGACCAATTTCCATTCCCCGACTTTAAGCGCCATGAGAGAGTGTAGGGTCGTTAAAGTAAGGAAGATAGGAACAGAGACGAAATGCATGATTCTAAGGGCTTCCCAGCTCCCAAAAAGTCCGACGATCCAGCCGAACTGAACAGGTTTAAACATTCCTAGACCTGTTAACAGGGCAAGTAAAAGGATGGGAATCATGGACGTATAAACTAGCCGATGAAAAGCATAGTTCTTTCTTTTTTCATTGCTGGATTCACGGATAGCTTTTAAATCGTTACTTCCTACGTAGCGATTTTTCCAACGCTTCGTGACAAAGATATAGATTCCGTACCACAAGAGATTCAAGCCAAAGAACCACATAAAAAAGAGATGCCAATGTCTCGCTCCTCCCAACCATCCGCCAAGCAAGATTTCTGAGGGGAAGTGAAAGCCTGCGCGTCCCCCAAAGACAGGATTGGCATTATAAATCTGCAAACCACTGCCCATCATCGCGAAGACGCTGATGATATTGACCCAGTGAAAAATCTTGGCAGCCAACGCCTGCTGAAATCCGCTGGGACGTTTTGCGGCTCTGCCCATGTTTGCAGTAGTCATAGGGGAGTGCTTCTCTGTCTGTTTTAAAGGGCCTAGTGACTCTCATAATACGCACCCGCATAGTTTTTGGATGCAGGTCTGTGGAAAGATTGTTACCGCTCTAACCACGGGCACGCGGTAGCATGGCAAGAGTAAAAATGAACGTACTTTGGGAGAGACCTCATGACCTTAGCTGTTGGCACCAAAGCTCCAACCTTTACAACACAGGACACCAGTGGCAAAATAGTTTCCTTAGAAAACTATGCTGGTAAAAACGTAGTTCTCTACTTTTATCCCAAGGATGACACCCCAGGCTGCACCAAGGAAGCCTGTAGCTTTCGAGATAACTACAGCGCTTACCAGACCAAAGACGTTGCTGTTCTTGGAGTCAGCATGGATGATGTAGCTTCCCACCAGAAGTTCACCGAGAAGTTCAGCCTTCCCTTCCCTTTGTTGGCTGATACCAACGGAGCCATCGCCAAAGCCTATGGTGTGGATGGTGGCGGCTATGCCAAGCGCGTTACCTTTGTAATTGATGAAAAGGGCAGCATCGCCAAGGTCTATGACTCTGTGAAAACGGATACCCATGCCAGCGATATTTTGGCAGACTTGGGGCTGTAGAAGTAGAATAGGGGCCATCTCTAAAGAGCATAGATGTTGTGCGTTGGAAGAGATGACCCTTTATAGTGATCTATCTAAGTGAAAAAGGGAATTGACCATGGACGTCATGGAATTTTTTAAAAAAAGTGAAGGCAACTGGTTCTCTCAGCAGACCAGTAACCATATAGCCCTTCGTCAGCAAGAATCCAAAAAATTAGAGCTTTCTATTACCTGCTACGACCGAGACCATCCCAAGGTACTTGCCGTCTGTGAATTACATAATGTTGATCCTTCTAGTGTCGCTGGGGGAGCAGAAGTTGCCTGGGATGGAGCCATGGCCTTCAATGCAAAGACCTCTCAAAATATTGTGGTCCTCGTGCCTGTCATTGACCAAGAGGACGCTCAATCAGGACTGATGCTCCGTGATAAAGGCTATGGCGAAGGAGTCCCTGTCGCAGGTCGTTATCGAATGAACGCTGATGAATCCATGACGCTGGTTACGAAATATAGCGACACCGAATCAGAAGAACGCCTCTGGTTTGCCAGCTCCAATTTGCGGCTACGCACAGGGAGTGTGAAGCGCTTTGGTGATTTTAGTATGACGACTTTCTGTTCTGAAATCCGTCGTCTTCCTCCAGAACCTGTCCAGACAGAGAAGGCCGAGCAAGAAGCATAATCGGCCAATTAAGCTCTAGGAGACACCATCGGATGCTTGAAATCAACGGCAGCCTAGTGACTTGCGGGTATCGACTTTGGTTACAGGATTAACCCCTTTTGCTCTTTTGCAAAGTGCGCTTACCTCAGAACTGTCGATGATCGCATCGGTGAAGTCTGCTCCTGTGATATCTGAGCCCGTGAAAACGGTACCAGTTGCGGTGGTCAAGCTCAGATTAACATTGGTTAGCTTGGCATTGATAAACTTGACGCGGTCAAGCAGAGCCCCACGTAGATTAACATCTGTCAAATCAGATCCCGTCGCATCGGCCCCACTGAGCACGGACTTGCTCATATCAGCACCTTTCAGTTTCATATTCCGCATCGTCGTTTTGACGAAGCTGCCTCTGATCATCTTTTTCCCTGAAAAGTCTTTGCCTGTGATGTTCGTGGCATTGTAATTCGCAACATCAGGTTTAAAGACCGTTTGGGCTTGAGCAGGAGCTAACGAAAATAGACACAGAGCCATTCCAAAAATTAAACCTTTCACCGTTCACTGTGCTCCGTATGTTTTTATTTACATCCTAGGGATTTTCGCGTATCTGCCTTCGTTACAGGATTTACTCCTTTAGCTCGTTTGCAAAATTCCGCCGTTTGAAAAGTATCAAGAACCGCGTTCGTAAAATCCACTCCTGTGATGTCGGTATTCTTGAATAGAGAACCTGTTGCCAAAATATCCCGCATATCAGCGTTGGTGAGCTTTGCGTTGGTAAAGTTTGCCCGGTCTAATAAAGCTCCACGCAAGTTAGCATTGGTCAGGTCTGAATCTTCTACATTCGTCCGAGCAAAGATCGCCTTGGTCATGTTGGCACCTTTGAGATTCATCTTGCGCATGTTTGTACGCTTAAACGTGATGCCTTTGAGGTTTTTACCCGAAAAGTCTTGTTCACTCAAGCTGACACGGTCGTAAAGCTTTTGAATGGGTTGAGATTGTGGTTGAGCCTGAGCTTGCGGAGACAAGATGGCTAAAGTCGTACAGAGAACAAATACGGAGGCCCAAAATTTCACGGGATAAACTGCTCCATTTAAGAAAGTGAATTTTAAAATCTGTTTATATTTTCCCACGCTAGATGCTCTTATTCGCACAAAGGCATCAGTAAGACGTGTACAATTGTCCCGTTAGTTAGCTTAACCCATGATCCCTCTGCATCTCCGTATCGAGAATTTCTTGAGCTATCGTTCCTGTGAGCTAAGCTTCCAGGGATTACATACGGCCTGTATTTGTGGAATCAATGGAGCGGGGAAGTCCTCTTTATTAGAGTCTATGACCTGGGCTCTATGGGGCAAGTGTCGAGCCTCTTCAGAGGATGACGTAATTCGCTCTGGCACCGAATCTGCCACCGTAGATATCACCTTTCTCTGCGAAGGGACAGTTTATCGCGTTTTGCGGAGCCGCCCCAAAAACAAAACAGGAGCCCTAGAGTTTCAAATTAGCGATAGTGAGCATAACTTTCGTTCCATTAGCCAGCGGACCCTCCAAGGGACCCAGCAGGCAATTGAACAAGTGCTAAAGATGGACTATGACACTTTTATTAATAGTGCTTATCTGCGCCAGGGGAGAGCCGATGAATTTACCCTAAAAAAGCCTACCGAACGTAAGCGTGTTTTGGCAGAAATTCTCCGTTTAAGTCAGTACGACCAACTAGCCGAACAGTCACGAGAACTAGAAAAAGAATTTAAATTGAGCAGTAGTGCGCTCAAAGAAGAGATTGAACAGCTTGAAATAGAGTTAGGTAAGCGCCCCCAGATAGAACAGCGCAAGCTAGAGGTGGATCAGTCCTTACAGATCGGGCGTGAAAAACAGCAAGAACTGGAGCAGAGGGGAAGCGAATTATCTAAGTTGAAGCATCAGCGGGAAACGTTACTTTCTCAGCAAAAACTGGGGCTACAGCAATTGCAGAATCTGTGTACTACCCTAGAGCGGGAAATAGCACAGCACAAACGCCAGCAAGAAAAGGTCAGCCAACACCTCAAAATTCTAGAACAGGAAGCGCCGATTACAGAAGGATGTACGGTCTATCATAAACTGCAAGAAGAAGACCAAGAACTTTACCATCGCTTTAAAAAACAACAGGACCTTCTTGAAAAGAAAAGGCATCTTGAAGAAGAAATAGAAAAGGTGCGCAGTGCTATTGCTTTTGAAGTTAGATCCTTGGAAAGCCGGACCGAAGATCTAAAAAAACAACGGGCAGAATATCAACAAATCTTGAATCAAAAGCCCAAAATTGAAGAGGCTCTGGCTCATCTGGCTGAAGCTAAAGAGAAGCTAAAACGATATGATTCTTGCCAATCCCAAGTAGCTCCTCGAATCCGGGAGCGTCAACCGATTGAGCAAAAAATCTATGCTGAACAAACTAAGTTAGAAACACAGGCCAGCCATCTCCGCTATGAAGGGCAGAAAATTCAAGGAGAGCTTTCTAAGATCAGTTTTTACCAACGTCAACTGGAACGGGTAACAGAACACATTACAGTTCTACAAAAAAGACAAGTCTATATACAACGGGTCACGGATAAAGGTCAGGATAGAAAGCTTTTCAAAGAGCAACTAGAATTGCGCAAGAGTCACTGTGAAAGCCAGCTAAGACAACTAGTGGATAAGAAAAATCTCCTGACTGCGCCGGATGCTCAATGTCCTCTATGCAAACAAGAACTCCATGAAGACCATTTGCTTCTCATCCAGGAAAGTCATGCCCAAGAAGAGCAGGAACTTCATGATAATTTGCTGGTTCTAACGGACCAACTAAGTGTTGTAAATCATGAAATTCGGGTTCTACGAGAAGAGTATGGCCTTGTCAAGAAAGAACTGGAAGCCCTAGAACCATCTTTACAGCAGAAAGGAACGTTGGAACAGCAGCTCCAAGCCTTAGAAGAGCGTAACCAGCAGGCTAAAGAGCTAAAAATTCAGGAAAAAAATCTCCTTATTCAGTTAGAACGCAAAGATTTTGCCCATGAACTGAGAACTCACTTAGCGCATATTGATGAGGAACTCCAGCAACTTAACTATAACGAGAAAGATCACGCTCTAGTTCGAGATGAAGTCGAACGCTGGCGATGGGCTGATATTAAAGTTTCCGAGCTGAATACAGCTCAAAAACAAATAGAACGGATTGAAACAGAACTTCCTGCGAGTCAGGAAAAATTGGCACAGTTAGAAGCCCAATTAGCGACCAGGACTTATGCTGAAGAAAGTCAGCAAAGATGGCAAAGACTAAACGCGCAACTCACAGAGCTTGGCTATAACCAAACCTATCATCGCCAAATCCGCCAAGAGCTTCAAGAAAAACAGCATTGGTTATTAAAACAGCAAGCTCTAGTGCAAAGTAAAGCAGAATTTCCAAAGGACCGAGAACTCCTACTTCAGCATGAAGATGGAATCCTCCGCTATCAGCAAGAACGAGAAGCACTAGGAAACCAACAGCAAGAACTATCCACCCATCTTGCTCAATTTCCTGACCCCACAGAAGAATGGGTTGCGCTTGAACAGAAACTGAGAATGCACCGTGCATCCCAAGAACAATGGATCTCCGAGCGAGGAGCCCTAGAGCAATCCATCAGGAACTTAGAAGATTTGGCGCAAAAAATCATCGTGAAAAAAACTCGTCTCAAACATGACCAGCATCAACAGCGGGTGTATCGTGAACTGGCTAAAGCCTTCGGTAAAGATGGGATTCAGGCCCTCATTATCGAGAATGTACTTCCCGAATTGGAAGAAGAAACTAACCGACTTTTATCCCGCCTGACCGATAGTCAACTTCACGTGCAATTTGTTACCCAGAAAGCCGCTAAAACTATGAAGAAGATGATCGATACGCTGGATATCTTGATCGCTGATGCCCGTGGCACCCGTCCCTATGAAACCTATTCGGGGGGAGAAGCCTTCCGGATTAACTTTGCCATTCGTTTAGCCCTTTCTCGGCTACTCGCCCGTCGAGCAGGAGCAGCCCTCCAAACCTTAATTATTGACGAGGGATTTGGAACCCAAGATAGCGAAGGACGAGAACGTTTAGTGGGCGCTATCAATACGGTCGCTCGAGATTTTGCTTGTATTTTGGTCATTACGCATATTGCTGACCTGAAAGAAGCATTTCAGTCCAGAATTGAAGTTCTTAAAACAGACCAAGGTTCTCAATTGAGTGTGATACTATAAATTCGTCTTAGTCTCTAGGCAACCATGTAAGACCATGTCAGATAACGCAAAAGACCGCCCCTTGTATGTGATCTCCGTAGCTGCAGAACTGGTTGGAATGCACCCCCAGACCCTTCGCTTATATGACCGTGAAGGCTTAGTCAGTCCTTATCATCAGCCGGGACAAGGGAAGGGCAAAAGTGGTAGAGAGCGCAAAACCCGGCTCTACTCAGAGCATGATATTGAAAAGTTGATTTACATCAAATACCTTACCCAGGAAATGAAGGTGAGTTTGGAAGGAGTTAAGGAAATAACCAAGCTCCAGCGAGAATTAGAAACGCAGCAACTAGAATTAGACCAGCGCAAGCGAGAACTAGATCAGCAAAAGACCCGCATGCAGATGGAAATTGCTCGTCTCAGAGGTCAGATTTCTACGATGGAAGACCAGATAGAGCCCGTTTAGCGCCATTTTTCTAGATAAGAAGCATACAACTCAGGATCTAACGGAGATGCGCCCTGGATCTGACAGAGTGCTGCAGCAAAATCTAATGCTCGGCTCAGCGTCGTTTCTAGGGACCACCCCCGATGCAAGCCTAGGATAGTGACGGCACTAAAAGCATCTCCCGCTCCTACGGTATCTGCTATTGCCTCTAACACAACCGCTTTGCCACGGTAGGTCTTTTCAGTATTCAGCAACCAGGCCCCTTGTGCCCCCAGCGTAAGAGCGAGTAGCTCCCAGTCCGATTCAAGACAGAGCTCATGGGCCGTCGTTTCCAAGCTGTTTTCGGAAGGATCCTCTAGCTGAGCTATTACAGCCAACTCATCCCCATTCATCTTGACCCAACGAGCGCCTTTAAGAAGATTACAGACGGTCTCCATTGCCCACCAGGGAGCGCGTAGATTGAGATCTACAAAGACAGAAGGAATTATCTGACGCAAGGCCTGTATGGCCGTGTAGGATGCTCCCCGTCCTATCAGGGTGCCGTGGTAAAGTAAAGAGCAACTTTGGCCTTTGAGGACCGCTAGAGCATCATTGGAGTCGAGAAAGTCATAGGCTTGGTCCGGCAAAATTGTAAAGTGTGGTTGCCCTTCTTCTAGCTCAACACGGACAATGCCCGTTGGGTGTGATGCATCTATCTGTATGCCAGAAGTATCCATGTCCCAGATCTGCATGGTGCTGAGGATAGACTCTCCACGAGTGTCTTTTCCAATTCGGCTAATCAATAGGGGAGAAAGCCCAAAGCCCTTCAGATGCCAGGCGACATTAAAGGGTGCTCCCCCCAGTACTGATATGTCTGGTGGAAATAGATCAAAGAGGACTTCCCCGAGGATTACCGGTCGCCCGCGTAATGGTTCCATAAATTCCATAAGCTGTCCATAAAGTGATCAAGCCACAATGGCAAGAGTGTCTATTCTAAAGAGTGTTCAGGCAGAACAAAATGACCTAATTATCTATGAGATCAATAAATTGGGTGTTTTCGCGCACAAAAGTAATACTTTTGTCGTCTATGCTCTGTATAGAACACTTTTTATATCCAAGCGTGCTGTACCCAACTGTCCAGTCACTGTACCTAACTGTCTATAAATCTTTCATGAGGTAGACAATTTGGGGTTAGTCGCCGGGCATGCTTGCTATAGCGAAGGTCAAAAACTGATGCGATTCCTCTACGATGCCCCTGCCCCTATGCTGTCAACAATGTTCATTGTTCTGTGTTGGCGAGACCTCTAGAAGAGCTTGTAAAAAGTTCCTATCGTATTGAGATGTTCTGATTAGCTCGGTGAGGAGTGCTCAACATGTCCTGGTCCAACGCAGGCAATTTTTTAAAATATCTACGCATGTTTGGCTGTGCGACCCTGATGGGGCAGGCGTTGCTTATGGCACCGGCCCAGGCGGAAGGATGCGCAGACACCGGTTATGAAGCGATTCAGGCCTATACCTACCTCAACCGATTTCGGTCCGAACCCCAGGCCTATGCACAAAGACTTGGCCTCAACTTGGGCTACAACAGCCCAGCACCCCAACTTCGTTGGAATGGGCAATTGGCTGCCATTGCCCGTCAGGTAGCCGAGCGGATGGCCACAGGCAATTACTTTGCGCACCGGGACCCCGATGGTCGAGGTCCTAATCAGCGGGTTGCATACGCAGGCTATAGCCTGCCTGCTGATTATCCTCGTGATCCTGAAGCTAACAATCTTGAATCACTTGCAGCTGGAGCTCCTGACGGCATTGAAGCCATTAACCAATTAGTCCTTGATGCTGGTGTATCTCCTCCCTCTCATCGGGTGCACATGCTAGCCCTTGATTCTTTCTATCGGGAACATTCTGAGGTCGGCATTGGTGTTGCCTGCGTACCGGAGAGTACGTACAAGTATTACTATGTAGTGCTAACGGCGCCTAAGGCAGTAAATCGCCAAATGGCCGAAGCTCCTAGTGCAAGGTCATTTCGCTAATATCCTAGCGATGGCGTGACCAAGGATTTATGCGTGCGTTAACCCGTGTTTGAACATATTTAATATCCAGGCGCACACTGACAGAGAGCAATCGATGTTCTGTCGGACTCCAGAGCGCGTCTAGTCGTGACTGCAACATCTCAAAAACCGTGTTACCCACAAGGTCTTTTTGCCAGAGTCTCGTGACACAGTCAGGCAAAGAGATTCCCCAGAGGAACTCTGCCAATCTAAGCGGTAGGGACATAGCTCTTGGATAACGAGAACTGCCTATCCTCAAAGCAATGACCTCCCAATCCCAGGTGGATTCGTAATAATCCATCAGGCGGCCTAGCTCACCAATATATCCATAGGTGGACTTGAAGAGCAGTTCTGGACGTGGTTCGATGAATAAATGTCGAGCAATATGGCTGCACAGATAAACACACAAATCTTCTGGAGCGAGGACTTTAGCGCCGTATAGCCATGGTGTTGCCCGATTAAATATCGCCTCTTCGTCCCCGATAGGAAGATAGTCTGGGGCCAGGCGATAGTGTAAATCCACTACGCTCATCTGCTGGGCTCCTGGCCCTAAGCGTTGGTATGGAGGGAGTTCATGGTACCAAAAATCCAGAGAAGTGATCGGTTGCACAGGCCCCCCGCCATAACCCAGTCTCCGTAGAACGACCTCTGTTTGAGGAATGTCAACTGGTTGCACCCATAGGTCGAGGTCTCCAAAAGGACGAAGAGTCGGGTCTTCTGACCAAAGGAGTGGACCGATATGAGGACCTTTAAGCACTATAGGAAAAATTCCATCCTGAACAAGCGCTTTACAAACTTCAGCGAGCTCACGATTGAGCCATGGTACGCTAATGCCCGCTTGGACATAGGCGCGGCGCAAACGAGCTTTTAGCGTTGGTGGTAGCGTTGGCGCTTGGGCCTCTACGACAAAGCTACGATAGGCAGCAAGCGTTAGGCCGCGAGCTTCGATGTAGGCGATTAGTGCTCCCCATGCTTCCTCTGAAAGCGCTTCTAACCCTGGGAGGGTACTGCGTTGCTGAGGAGGACAACTTAGATAACGGACAAGCGATACAGCAAGATCCATAGACTATGGCACTTTGTTCGAAGCAGAGGTCTCTTGAAGTAGTCGTTCCAATGCAGTAATTGTCTCATCCAAATTGCTATGGGTCATCTGGTAGGCTTGTACGCCATCTACTAGAGCGCGGAGGATACCAAATTGGGAAGAGGTCTTTTCAGCGGAAACAAGCAAATTGTTGACCAATAGCATCCAGGTCTGGGCCGGACGTAAGCGTTTTAGGCAAAGAGCCTCCCCTGGTCTATATTCTGGGAATACAACCAAACATGGAACTTTAGAAATGCCCCATTGGCGAGGCCGGTAAAATGTCTCGGACAACGTATTTTCCATCTCAAGACAGTCCAAGGAAGGTATCTCATAACCCTCCTTAGAACTTAACTGCTGAATTACCCTTATAGTTCCCGCATCTACATGAAAGCATCGAGGGAAAGGCTGTACCTCCAACGTATGCGGATCCAATAGGATGATGTCGTCTGTGTAGGAAACAAATCCACGAGCCATTAGAGCTAGAGTCAGCGTCGTTTTTCCATATCCGGAAGGCGCCAGTAGAAGGACCACTCCATGCTCATTGGCAACAGCGCCCCCGTGAAGTTGGCATCCATCGGTATGTGCTGCCACCGCTTCAGCAAACAACCACCATTCACAAAACTGAATAATCTCTGTACAATTTCCCCAGTGGCATAGGGTTGGGGTCTGTGCATAGTAGGTTTCTCGCTCCAGACCGATAATAACTTCTAAGAAGTTTGGGGGCGTCTGGGAAACCCAAAAAGGATGAAGCAATCTTTCTAAAAGAGCCATGCATTCTATAGGACCTTCAATACTGAAAGAGCTATGGAGAATTTGGAAATTTTCCCGTTTTACTGCACTCATATCGAAAGTGGGGATACCAGTAGGTTCTTTTGCTGAAGAATCTGCAAAAAATAAGTGACATCTTCTTCTATCTTGGCTACAGAAATCTCAGAAGCAGAAGCAAAACATTCTTCAAGTGCAGCTACAATCTTTTGGAAATCATAGCTCCCATCACAACAATCCCAAACTAGCGCAGCTGTAGCATTTAACTCATGAGCCACACTGGTGACAGGGTCAAAGATAACCACACTGCCATCGGCAAGATATTCTGTAAAAACATCGCTACGAGCAGTGGGATTGGCGGAAAGGGCAGAAGTCATAGATAGCGTCTAATGGATAACGACGGGGGTTCCTTCTTCTAATTGATCGTACAAATATGAAACGTCTTCATTACTCAGGCGAATGCAGCCATGGGTGATAGCTTTTCCTAGTGAATTCTGGTTTTCTGTTCCATGGATCCCATAGTCGTCTTCCCCAGCCTTCTTAAATCCAATCCAGCGGACTCCTAGAGGGTTAGCTGGATCTCCTTCTTTATAGACCACAGAAGATTTCCAAGGGTTCTGCCAGATTGGATTTTCTACCATTTCCATGACTTCAAAATTTCCTGTTGGCGTTGGCGTTGAGGATTTACCCACAGCCACAGCCATTTCCTTAAGGATGGCTCTATCACCTTGATGTAACCGTAGAACGCGGTCTGCCAAGGATACCTCTACCCACATCAACTCATTATCTGGAGTTTGAACGGTACCGATAGAGGTAGAGAGCTCTTCAGCCCATACTCCCCCAGCAGTACCAATCCAAAATAGACATATTCCCAGAGTCACTGAAATCAGCTGCAGAAAAGTTCTGCGCTGGGGATGATACGCGTCCACAGCGACAACCTCCTACCACAAACCCCGAATTGCTCTTTTTGGCCCTTCGGTGCTCTGAGGCCCTTTGCGCTTGAGTCCTCTTTTGCGTCTCAGGGGCTCAGGAGGCAAGGTAGCACGAGGTCCAGCAGGCCCCAAAGGACTTCCTGGAGTTCCAGCTGCGCCAGGGACACCCCCTTCTGCAACAGTCGTTCCTGGGGCAATGGGAGAACCGCCTCCAGCGGGAGCTTCACCAACTAAAGGAAGAAGTCCAGCCGCCGCTCCTGCACCGCCACCTCCAGCCGCCGCTAGGCCGCCCAAGACAGGAATACCAGCGAACGGTAAGAAGCCAGCACCATCGCCGCCACCGCCACCACCGCCTGCTAAGCCTGAAACAACGCCCTGAGCCCGGACCAACTCAGAATGCAAAATTTGAGGGGCTACGTAGAGAGCAGCACCGCCCACTACCGCTTTTTTGACAATTGAACGCCGCGAGAGGCGCTTTTTATCTTCAGTAAGTGCTTCTGAAGACATGTCTTTTGACTTCTCATCCGGTTGGATCATAACTAATAGCTCCTCTTTCCACCTAAAATATCAAAAAAACCAAGAGATCAAGCGGCGTACTCAAAAAGTAGTTTAGAGCACCCTTGTTTACACAATCCTAGAGTATACCGATAAAGGAAGCATCAGTAGATGCATTGATTCTGCCGTGCGGTCTACCGTAAATTTCCCCAGATAGCCTGAGGCCAGCAAAATGCGACAGAAGTCTAAATTATCAGCATTAACCTTAATTTTTGTGTATCCTTCTGTTTCCGAATTATGAAGAGAAGTCTGGCCGCTCCTAGACTTCCTCGTACTTGACCCACCAAAAAACCCAGAGGCCGTGGGCAAGAACTACAGCAACCCAAAGTGCAAGAAAGAAGGGAATCCAGTTCCACCCGGCATTCCAAATTTTGTTGAAAAATAAAATGCCTGAGCTAACACAGAGCGCAGAAGCCACATGCAGCGCAAAATTAATGCGGTCTCTCAAACGCAGGTAGAGGGGAGAGTTGGGATTTGGGGGCTGCGAGAGTTTAGGGGGCATGTTTAACGCCTTGCGGGAGCATCAGTCGCGGGGTCGGTATGATTCTATCTGGCTTAGCTTCTCATAAAGTGTTTTCTCTTCTGGACTGGGATCGCGGGGAATATCGACTTTGATTCTTACTCGCTGGTCTCCCCGGCGATTGGTACCCGATTTCGCTAATCCACGGCTTCCCAAACGCAGCATTTTGCCTGTAGTAGTTCCAGCCGGAATGGTCAAGCGCACTTTGCCGTCCAGAGTAGGAACTTCCACTTGAACACCCAATACGGCCTCGGATGGAGTGATGGGCAATTCGTAGATGAGGTCGTCTCCTTCTAAAGTGTATTTGGGATGGGGTTTGAGGTGGATGAGCAAAAGGAAGTCACCCGCAGGGCCGCCTAAAGGTCCTTCTTTTCCCTTGCCGCTGACTCGTACTTTAGACCCTGTACGGACTCCAGCAGGAATGCGCACTTCGATCACTTCTCCAGAAGGAGTTTTGATCCGCTTACGGGTACCAGAAAACGCCTCTTCCAGCGTTAATTCCACCTTGCCCTCTTGATTCTCGCCCCGAATCCCAGGACGGGAACGGCCGCCACGGGCTCTGCCACCCCCCAGCAATTCTTCGATAAATTCTTCAAAACTGCCGAAACGACCAAAGTCGAATCCAGAAGGTGGAGCTTGTCCTGTCCCCTGCCTAGGACCCGCTCCTTGACTAGAAGCTGGACTAGAACTGGGAGTGGGACCGGAACTCGGAGAGACTCGCTTGTCAAAGTATTGGCCGAACTGGTCGTAACGGTGACGTTTATCTGGGTCTGAAAGTACTTCGTAGGCTTCGTTGATGCCTTTGAACTGTTCTTCCGCCTTGGCATTGCCAGGGTTCATATCAGGATGGTAACGACGGGCCAGTTTGCGGTAAGCAGATTTAATGGCTTTGTCATCCGCAGTGCGCGGGACTCCTAAAACTTCGTAGTAGTCGCGGTAAGCCATAGACCTGGTATATATGTTCTGCTCTTATGATATTTCCCCGTTTGCTCTAGCGGGTAGACATTAGAAACCACCCTGGAACGCCTGACCTTGACCTTGGAACATTAGAAAGGAAAGTAAAAAGTTTACAACGAATACGGCTAGTAAGCAGGTCACGACTGCAGCGGTCGTAGCTCGTCCGACCCCTTTCGCGCCCCCTGTAGTGGTTAAGCCCCAGTTCGAACCGATAATCGCAATCATCGCTCCAAAAATGGCGGCTTTAATCATGGAACTCGTCAGGTCCCAAGGTTCCAAGAAACGCTGGGCTGATTCTAAATAGATACTGGAGGGCAGCTTATACATCTGCGTGCAAATAAACAAACCTCCCGCTACGCCTGTGACTTCTGAGAGGACTGTGAGCACGGGCAGCATCAGCGCACAGGCAATCACCCGAGGAATAACTAGATAGTCGACAGGGTCAGTGCGTAGGACACGTAGAGCATCAATTTGGTCCGTAACCCGCATCGTGCCAATTTCAGCAGCAAAGGCGGAGCCAACTCTCCCAGCTAAAATCACGGCTGTCAAAACGGGGGCCAACTCTCTAAAAAGAGCCAAGGCTAGGACTCCACCGATAGCAGACGCAGCCCCAAAGTAAATAAATTCCCGTGCCACCTGGATGGTGAACACCATAGCAATGGAAATAGCGGTGATACCTGAGACAAGAACGGATTCTGTACCCACCAAAGCTAGCTGCTCCAGGGTATTGCGCACATGGATCCGTCCTCGGAGTAAATGTATGATCACCTGCCCCCCCAAAAGGGTAGCGGAGGTCAAACGAGAGAACCATTCCATAAATTTATTTCCGGTCGATGGGGCTTTATGCCGTAATTCTAGGCTTTCTTCTCGTTCTCATGCAGAGAACATCTGTTCTTAGCTTTTGTAACAGTGCTAAGCAAACATAGGTCCTTCTCCCTCTGGAGGGACATCCTGCCAGCGGGGATTGCCCACTGCCCGCAGAGCCTCTTTGAGATCGACATCTCCGGTGTAGATAGCTTTGCCCACAATCGCTCCAGTGACGCCCTCAGGTTCCAGTGTGAGCAGTTGCAGCAAATCAGACAGACTTCCTACGCCGCCAGAAGCAATCACAGGAACTTGTACTGCTTCACTAACTTTACGCAGTTCTTCTAAATTTGGACCGCTGAGCGTACCATCTCGGAGAATATCCGTGTAGATAACAGCAGCCACCCCGAAAGCTTCCATTTGACGAGCCAAGGTCACCGCTTCTATTGCAGAATTTTCTTGCCAACCCCGAATCGCTACTTTTCCGCCCCGCGCATCAATACCCACGGCAATTTGGCCGGGATAAAGTTCACAGGCACGGGCTACCAAATCAGGCTGTTCTACCGCCACCGTACCGAGAATGACCCGCTCCACCCCAAGGTTCAAAACCTGAGCAATATGCTCCAAGGTTCTAATGCCACCCCCTGTTTGGATAGGGCAATCTACGGCTTTGACAATCTGAGCGAGCAGTTCTCCATGAATCGGATGACCCGCTTTCGCTCCAGAAAGATCTACGACATGGAGGCGAGGAATTTTTAATAGGTTCCATGCTCGGCTCAGCGCTACGGGGTCTGCACTGTAATTTTCTGATTGCTGGTAGTCCCCCTGAAAGAGCCGGACGGCTTGGCCATCCAGGAGATCTATGGCAGGAATTACATCCATGAAGTTACCGATAGGTTGGGTCTAGATTTACGCTATCCCCTAGCTGGTTCAAACGGTCAATAAAAATGCGTAGTCGTCCAGGCCGATTGCGTTTAGGCAAGAGAATCAGACGGGGCAGATGGCCTGTGTGGGCATCTTCTTCCTGCGGCAGTGCCTGTTGGGTTTGATAGATCGGTTCAGCTAAAAAGTCATCAAATTCCCGAGAAAGCGTCTCTAACGACTCTGGAGAGAGGAAAGTATTGATCCGAACTAAGAATTTTTCACCCAGGTACCGACTGGAATGATAAACACTGTAAAACTGCATCACTTCTTCGCAGGCTTGGTCAAGGGTTTCTACCCGTCGATATAGGCTCAGATCTACTTCATCTACTAGGCCTCTAGAGCCTAAAAGCTTATGCAACATCCGGTCCCATTCTTGCCAGTAGTCTCCACCGGGTTCTTCCACAAGCACAATCGGCATGATCAGAGCTTTGCCTGTTTGGATCAAGGTCATGCACTCAAAGGCTTCATCCCAAGTGCCAAAACCGCCAGGGAACAAGGCTAGGGCATCGGTCTCTCGCATGAAGAAGAGCTTACGGGTAAAGAAATACTTGAAATCAACGGCTTTGGGGTCGTCTTGAATGAAGTTATTGATGTCCTGAAAATCAGGCAGCACGATATTCAAGCCAAAAGACATATCTCGGCCTGCTCCTTCATTTCCGGCCTGCATGACGCCGCCACCGCCCCCAGTAATCGTCATAAAGCCTTTCTCGGCCATCAGGGCTGCAAACTCGCGGGCCATCTTATAGACCTTAGACTCTGGAGCTAGTCGAGCCGAACCAAAGATACTGATTTTGCGTTTTTGGCGATAGGGTGCGAAGGCCGTAAAGCCATTGCATAGGTCTTTGAGCGCATTATTTAAAATTTTCCAGTCCAGCCGCTCTAATCCGGGATTCTGGAGCATACAGAGCAAATTTTCCAAAACTTTCTGCACGAGATCGGGTTCTGGATGTTCGGCTGCTTCTTTCATCAATTGCTGGAAAATTTCTTGGTTTCTAGATAACACTTTGGCTCCTCGGCACCCCATCATTATTCCCGATAGCGTAGGGTCTACTAATTATTCTAGCGAAATAGGGATCGGGGACTCATGCCGTAGCGTGTGGTTCTATCTGCGGTACTTTGGCAGCAGCATCTATACGCGAGGTCCTGATGCATCCCCAGGAATTGATTGACCAAGCTCTGAAAGAAGGGGCTCAAGCTGCAGAAGTGTATCAAGCCAGCAGTGAGAGTCGCTCTGCCATTTTTGAAGCGAATCGCCTGAAACAAATAGAGTCCTCTGAGGAAGAAGGAACCGCCCTGCGTGTCTGGAAAGAGGACAAAGTCGGCCTGGCCGTTGCCTACGGTCCAATTGATGGAAAAGCTCTGGTAGCAAAAGCGCTGGCCTTAGCTGAATTTGGAGAAATCACCCCGATTGATTTAGCCCATGAGTCTCTGCGCAACCCAGAAAAAACCTATGAGCCCATCCCTTCTCAAACCCTGATCGATTGGGGAGAAATGGTTATTCAAGGAGTCCGGGAACGTTTTAATGAAACCATTTGTAGCGCTTCCTTTGGGTTTGAGGTGGAAGCCGCCAGCCTCACCAATTCTGAAGGGCTTGCTTCTTACCACCAAACCCGTTCTCTCGGTGGATATGTCGGGGTGGAATGGGTGCGTGGAGACGACTTTTTGGCTGTTTATGAAGGAGATTCCGATGTGGTTATCCCTGAGCCTCAGAAAATTATCCGGCGCGTCCTAGACCGCCTGGAATGGGCTAAGGAGAATGTCTCCGCTCCTATTGGCACCTATCCTGTTATTTTTACCGCCAATGCCGTTAGCACCCTGCTCGGAACCGTGCTGGCGGCTATGAATGGTCGAGCAGTCTTAGAAAAATCTTCACCCTGGACGGACAAACGAGGGGAACAGGTGCTCTCGCCACTCTTGACCATCCAGCAAGACCCGAATTTTGGTCCGTTCCCCACACCCTTCGATGATGAAGGCACCCCAACGCAGATTTTGAGCTTTCTCACCGAAGGCGTCCTGAACAATTTCTACGGAGATCGTCAAGTGTCCCGCACCTTGGGGCTGGCGCTCACAGGCAATGGAATGCGGGATGGATTGGGGGGCTTTCCCAAACCCGGCGTGATCAACGCTATCCTCACGCCAGGAACGCTGAGCTTGGAACAGCTCGTCGCCCAGGTTGACCGTGGTCTTCTGGTAGACCAAGTGCTAGGCGGTGGAGCAGGGCTTTCTGGAGAACTTTCGGTCAACATCGACCTAGGCTATGCCATCGAAAAAGGAAAAATTCTTGGTCGCGTTAAAGACACCATGATCGCAGGCAATGCCTATAAGCTCCTCAATCAAGTGATCGCCGTAGGGCAAGAGCGGTTCTGGGAAGGGGCACTCTATACCCCGGCCCTCTTAGTAGAAGGAGTCTCTATTAGCAGTAAGGAGCCAGAAGAGGATTAAAGGAACAAGAACACAGTACGAAAAGAGCAACAGGGGATGTCAATCAACCTTCCGGCCTCATACACTGAGAAAAATAGCAATTTAGATGACAAAGGTTATGACGTTCCAGCTAGATCAAATCGTCTGCCTACGAGTGGCTCCGGCAGTACTGTATTGCGTGGTCCGTGCCACCAACACAAATCCTCAAGGCGAAGTGCTGTGTTGGGCTCGGCCTTTATACATTCAGGAATGGGAAGAAGTGCACGATGTGCGTTGCTCTGTAGATATTCTGTGCCCTCTCGCTTGGTTTGAGCCGACCTATGATGTGGAAGTTTTGGACCATCTACCCCTCTTGGACTGGGAACAGGCAGCCGTCTTTGGCCTAAACGCCCAACATCGCCAACGGGTCAATCATTTCATTCGTCATTTTGTGGCAGAAAGCACAGCCCTTCGCCCACTTCTTAACCCTTAGACGCAATGCAAATTACGCTCCTCGCCGTCGGACGCATCAAGCAAAAGGGCTATGCCCAAGCCTGTAGCGATTATCAGACTCGGATCAGTCGCTTTTCTCCTTTTCAAGTGATCGAACTTAAAGACCAGCGGGGGGGAAAAGACTACAGCTTGACGCGAGAAGCTCAAGACCTGCTTCATAAGATCCCAGCAGGAGCCCATGTCGTCTGCCTAGATGATCGGGGCACTACTTTTTCGAGTGAAGAGTTCGCTCACTGGCTGGAGAAGCAGAGACTACAGGGCCCACCGATTGCCTTCATTTTGGGTTCTGGTTGGGGCCTAGATGCCAGCATCAAACAGAGAGCAAACTTCATCCTCTCCCTATCCAAAATGACCCTCCCCCACGAATTAGCAAGGGTTGTGTTTTGCGAACAACTCTACCGAGCCTTCACCATTATCCAGGGCCATCCCTACCATCACGGTGATTAATTTAAAGTGGACATAACCCCCGGCTATCGCCGTCCCCCACTCTCCGGGAAGGCCACGCTTAGTGCCAAGGGGGACTATAGGGAGTCTTCTATTTAAGCTACTTAGTCCGTTAGGTTAGTAATCGGTCAAATAAGTATAGCCATTCAAACTATGCTCATAGTTTTGCAAAAGCAGTCGTGCTTCAGACATCGTGATCTTCTTCTCTTGCAGAGCCCGCTCTGTTTCCCGACGCATACGTTCCAGGAGATCATCTCGGTCGAATTGCACATACTGCAAGACTTCTGTCATCGTGTCCCCTTTGACCACATGTTCAATCGCATACCCTTCTGGAGTTAGGTGAATATGCACGGCATTTGTATCGCCAAACAAATTGTGTAGATCGCCAAGAATTTCTTGATAAGCTCCATTCAAGAAGATACCCAGATAGTAGGTTTCTCCCTGATTTAGTGGATGCAATTCTAGTACTGGCTTTACATCTCTGAGGTCAATAAACTCATCGATTTTGCCATCGCTATCACAAGTCACATCCGCGATAGTCCCACGCTCCGTAGGCTTTTCGTTCAATCGGTGAATGGGCATGATTGGAAACAGCTGATCAATAGCCCAATGGTCAGGAATAGACTGAAAAACAGAAAAGTTACAGTAATATGTCGAAGCGAGAATTTTCTCTAAATCTTCTAAGTCATCAGGCACATAATCTAACTCTCGAATAATATTCAGAATCTTGTTGCAAGAGCCCCAGAAAAGCTGCTCTATCTTCGCTCGTTCTTTCAGTTTCAAATAGCCTAAACTAAACAGACTATCGGCCTCTTCCTTACACTGAATCGCATCATGGTAGGCTTCTTGGAAATTACTAGGATTTATATTTTCATAAGTTTCATAGAGATTGCGAATCGTTGAATGCTCACTTTCTTCAGTCGCTGCGATTTCTCGACAATGGGTTTTATTGACTCCCAAAACATCAAAAACCAGCACGGATTGATGAGAGGCAATAGCTCGGCCACTCTCACTGACCAATACAGGGACAGGTATATTTCTTGAGGTGCAAGCTTCTTTTATTTCAGCTACTACGTCATAGGCATAGCTCTGCGTATTGTAGTTTTTAGAGGAAGGAAAAGTCGTTTTGGAACCATCATAATCTACGCCCAATCCACCCCCGACATCAACATAGCCCATCTGAGCACCCAGCTCAGCTAGTTCTACATAGATTTTGCCAGCTTCTCGCAAAGCATCTTTGATGACACTAATCGAACTAATTTGAGAACCAATATGGAAGTGTAAAAGTTGTAGACAGCTAAGCATCTCTTCTTGTCTTAGCCGCTCAACTACTTCTAGAATTTCAGTCACTGTCAGCCCGAACTTTGCGCGGTCTCCAGCAGAACTGCCCCAGCGACCAATACCCTTAGAAGTCAGCTTAGCCCGAACGCCCAAAATTGGGCTGATTTTGAGTTTCTTCGCCGCTTGAATAACTACTTCTAGTTCTTCAAATTGTTCTAAAACAATAATAGGGGTCTGTCCCAATCGCTGAGAGATTAAGGCCGTTTCGATATATTCTCGGTCTTTATAGCCGTTGCAAATTAACAAAGCTCCTGGTGTTTTCAAGAGGGCCAAAGCAATCAATAATTCTGGTTTAGAACCCGCTTCCAAACCAAACTGAAAAGACTTTCCATATTTAACAATTTCTTCTACGACATGACGCTGCTGATTAACTTTGACGGGGTAGACGCCTCTGTAAACATTGGCATAGTCATAGCGGGATATGGCTTTGGAAAAACAACCATTTAAACGTTCTATGCGGTCTGCCAAGATGTCTGAAAATCTAATCAATAGAGGAGTATTCAATCCTCTAAGTTTCAGGTCTGAGACCAAACTATATAGGTCAACACATCCGCCTCGGTCACCTCTGGGTGAAACTGTAATATGGCCTGCCTGGTTGATACCAAAGTAGGGCTCACCCCACGTTTGGATACGATACAGTTCTTCGCTATCCTGCACGGTCCATGCGGATTTTCCAAGTAGCGGGGAACGGGGAACGGGAACCTTGAGTTCTTGCATCAAATATTGACCTTGCTATCTAAAGCTTACAGTCCGCTAGTGTACCCTATCCAGATTGGGAACTCTCAGGCATTCTCAGGGTATCAGACCGCATAGTCTCGCTTTATCAAGCTTGTTTGATTAAATAGCGTATTTCGTCCAAACTTAGCCCTGATTTTTTGGAAGCTAGTGCGACATCCTTGAATTCAACGAGGGCGCTGATAAATTTTGACAACTTTTTGCGGTAGAGGCCATGATTCAACTTCCAGACCTGAGGATCTACTTTTAGGAGGGTGTCAGCGAGAACAGCGCTGCCGTCTTCCATCAAAATCGGAATGGTGCTGAGAATGGCTTCTGGCGAAGAGTTAACCTTGATTGGAGGAGCCTTGGTAGGTTTTAGTTTTGAAGCTAGGGGGCTCTGGGCTGTTTTTGTTTGTGCAAGAACTGAAGACTTGCGAACGGTAAACCTTTTAGAAACGCTTTTAACTCGCTTCCCTGAGGCAGAACGAAAACTTTTTACGGCTATCGGTTTTTGGAGTGAGGAAGAGTCAAACACTTCTGTACTGGGAACTAAGGAAAGAGGGCGCTTTCTGTCCATTACCAAAGTGGCGGAAATCGGGATTTTTACAGAATTTTGTTTAACAGGATCTACAGAGCCGATAGAACTGATAGGTGGAGGAGGCGCATCTTTGATCAGCTCAAGCGCTTTTTCTAAAACTTTACGTTCTATAACCCCAGGGTCTGGCTCTTTAGGAGACACCACGGCAATCGGTTCGGGCTTAGTCTGGATAAAGGTAAAGGTAAGGCTATACCCAAGGCTAGTACTCAGAGCAGCGGTGACGGCACAAGCAGCCGCAACAGATTTCAACGGATAAAGTTTGGACGTGCGTTCTAGAGGATTAGGGTCAGACCCCATAATCGCTAAGTTATAGGCAGCACGGGATTCATCGTCAGACAAGATGCCATAAGCCTGATTGACTTCTTTCAACTGTTCATCGTTTTCCATACCCTGATTGACGTCCGGATGGTACTTACGGGCGAGACCAAGATAAGCGTTTCTAATCTGTTCCTTCGTGGCGCTTCGAGGAACTCCTAAAATGCGATAGAAGTCTTGGGACATAGGTTGCACGTACTTTAAGAAAAAAAAGTCATACCAATCTAGAACTATGTAGCCGATTTAACTAATTCGCATAAGATTAGCAGCTTTTGTTCCTATCTAGAAGTTTTGACGAATACAGGATTATGAAGAATCTGAAAGATCCGACTCATCAGCTATAGCGCACTAACTCTATTCGATAGCGACCTTTTTTTGTTTCTTCTACTTTGCCGACTTCCAAACGACCTTTTCCAGACATCGTGATCCGGTCTCCTTCTGCGACCAACTGACTAGATTTCAGCGCAGTCTTCCAGTTCACGCGCACATCTCCAGTTTCGATCGAGTCGGCCATTTTGGCGCGCGAAAGTCCAAATCCAGCAGAAGCCACCGCGTCCAGGCGCATGGAAGCTTCTACAGTCGTCATTGCTTTGGAGCGCGGAGGACGAATTTCCAGGTTTTCTAAGGCTAGCGGTTCAACGGTAACCGATACGGAGCGCACACTTTTGAGAGATTGCTGGATGAATTCTACCAACTCAGGAACTATAAGAATCTGAGCGCCTCGGTCTTTGAGAATCAGAATATCGCCCACTTTTTCCCGGACAATCCCTGTGTTCAGCACCGCTCCTAAAAAATCTCGATGGGAAGCAGGATCAAACAGAAAGTTTCCGCGCACCTCCACCGCTGCTATTGCAATCTCTGTGCGCTCGATAGGCACTTCTATCCGGGCAAAAGCAACCCGGACGCGCTCTGCTTGCTCATAGCCTCCCCAGACCAAGCTCTGAATTTCGGTCAGGGAAGCAAAAGCAGCGAGTGTCTCCTGGGCTTCAGGAGGAGAACAAAAATCTGAAACCACTACGGTCCACTCTTTAATCGCTTTTTCTGCGAGGTCTACCATACGCGCTAGCGTGTCACGGTAGTCACGACTACGGGCAAGAATTTCTTCGCGGGGTAAATTCATAGATGAGGCTTTTTCTCTTTTGATTAGCAGTATTTCTACTCAATATAGGTAGAAATACTCTGCAGAGCCGTTACTATAGGGATAAGTCAAGGGTGGGCTAGTGCATCTATTAAGTTTATTGCTTCTTGTGATGGCTGCAGCAGGATGGGTTTTTGCACCGCGAGGCCTCGTGAATCGGACACAACAGGTTTTGGCATGGGCGGCCATTCAACAAAGAGGGCTGAGCGTAGTCAGATTGGGAGTTTTTACGGCTCTCTCTTTCGCTTTTATTCACATCTTGAACTCGATGCCATCGGATCTGTTAGCTAATGTCCTCCCTCGCTAAGTTTCTATGGATTTAAAACGCACCCCTCTCTTCGACCTCCATCTTGCACAAAAAGCCCGTATGGTAGCGTTTGGAGGCTGGGAGATGCCCGTCCAGTATGAGGGAATCCTGGCGGAACATCGGGCTGTGCGCGGGGACGTAGGACTTTTCGACATTTCCCACATGGGGAAATTTATCCTCAAGGGAAACTTGGAGCAGATCCAACCCTTGGTCCCTTCTGATCTCTCGCGCCTACAGGCTGGACAGGGGCAGTACAGCGTCTTACTGAATGAACAGGGCGGAGTGGTGGATGACGTAATCTTCTATTGCCATAGCCCAGAGCACTGGACGGTGATTGTAAATGCCAGTACAACCGAAAAGGACAAAACCTGGATTCAAACCCATGCTCCTAGCGTTAATCTGCAAGACCTGAGCCAAGAACGACTTTTACTGGCTATTCAAGGCCCCAACGCCCAAACTAAGCTTCAGCCCTATACAACTGTAGATCTCAGCTCCATTCCACGTTTCGGTCACGAAACCGGAGAACTTCTAGGAGCCGAAAGTTTTATCGCCCGCTCAGGTTATACCGGGGAAGACGGTTTTGAAGTGATGATCCCCTTCGAAGAAGGCCGTGCGCTTTGGACAAAGCTCCTAGAAGATGGCGTATTCCCCTGTGGTCTGGGTTGCCGAGATACCCTGCGTCTGGAAGCCGGGATGCATCTCTATGGACAGGACATGAATGATGAAACTACGCCTCTGGAAGCTTCTTTGGGCTGGGTAGTCCACTGGGATAAAGGACCATTCATCGGCCGAGAAGTTTTAGAGAATCAGAAATCTAAGCTCACCCGCAAACTCGTCGGCCTAGAGATCACAGAACGGGGCATTCCTCGTCATGATTATCCTGTTCTTTTCCAAGGGGCTCCCATTGGCACCGTAACCAGCGGCGCTTTGTCTCCCCAGTTCAATAAAGGTATTGCTCTCGCCTATGTCCCTACAGAATTGTCAGCCCTAGGTACCCATCTGGAAGTGGATATTCGCGGAAAGTCTGTGGCTGCAACTGTTGTTAAACGGCCTTTTTACCGTAGACCTGCAGTATGAAGTTGTTACCTCTACTCAATCCTTCATGACTGCTCAGACTCCAGGCATTCTTGCCCTCGACTTTGATGGTGTTCTCTGTGATGGCCTGCTGGAATATTTCCAGGTGGCGTGGCGCACCTATGCTCAACTCTGGCAACCGAACAGTTCAGCAGTACCCGAGGAGCTAGCTCCAGCTTTTTATCGTCTACGTCCGGTGATTGAGACGGGTTGGGAGATGCCTATCCTGATTCAAGCCTTGCGCCAAGGCATTCCTGAAACCCAGATTCTTCAGGGTTGGTTGATTATCGCTTCGCAAATTCTGGCCGATAGCCACTTAGATGCCAAGACTATAGGCATAGCCTTGGACCATCAACGCGACCAATGGATTACAACAGACCTTGACGGCTGGCTAGCTCTTCATCATCTCTATCCAGGCATCTTAGAGCGGTTAAAATCCACCCTTGCAAGTGCCGTCTATCCCGTCATTATTTCCACAAAAGAAGGTCGTTTTATAGATCAGCTTTTGAGACAGCAAGGGATTGAATTGTCAGAGGCCCAAATCATCGGCAAAGAATCGCAGCGCCCTAAACATCAGGTCTTACGCGAGCTGGTTGCAGACAACGACTACTCCACTATTTGGTTTATTGAAGACCGTTTCAAAACCCTCATCTCTATTCAGAACCACGTAGATTTGACAGCGATCAGACTTTATTTAGCAGATTGGGGCTACAACACGAAGCAAGAACGAGAGGCTGCGCAGCAGAATAGCAAAATCGAACTGCTCTCCCTATCAGAATTTACCCAGGACTTTTCTGAATGGCCCGCTATAATTGGCTAATCGACGAGTGGAGCCAACCCCTATATGACATCACAGCAAAAATAGAGATGGTGAAATGTTAAAGCGTTCTCCTAATTTCTTGGCTTGAGCTTTGCTGATCTCACGTTTACCATTGATGACTTCTGAGGCAATTCCACTTGAACCAAAAACATCCAGCACATCTGTCTGCTTCAAATTATTCGACTCCAGAAGGTGTAGTAACCGACTAAGAGAGGTAGAAAGATTCGATGGCAGGTAGTTTCCTTCCTCAAACTTCTCAATCGATAAGATTAACAAGTCATATAGCCGATCTTCTTCAGGAGTTAATTCTGCCTTGTGCATCAGAGCTTCAACATGAACTAATGCCCGGTCGTTCTCTTCTTCAGTCTTGATTGCTTGGGGTAAGACTTCAGATAAGAGATTTGCGTAGACTTCCCGATTAAAAGTAAGGGTCATTTTTCCAGTCATCCTTGTCGTATTCAGCGTGGGTTAAAAAATATTTGAAATAAATGGTTTGCTTTCTATAGTTCATGGCAACTATCAGCCGATAGCGGTTTCCTTTGACATTGAAGACTGTGAAGTTTCCAACTGCTATAGCCTATTTTACCGAATTTTTCAGACGCTCCCAGAGAGTTTCTTCTCTCTTATTGGCCAGCCGCCAGAACAAGCACAGGGATATCAATTCCGGTCCGTGGAAGTCAAGCAGACGGCATTCCGTATTGATGGAGTATTTCTGCCGAGTAGCCCTGTTCAGCCCGTTTACTTCGCAGAAGTCCAGTTTCAAGATGGTCCTCAATTTTATGCTCGTTTCTTTTCCGAGATTTTTTTGTATTTGAAACAGTACGATGAGCCCGATGACTGGCAATCCGTAGTCATCTTTCCTCGTCGAGGCACCGAGCCGGATAATTCCCTACGCTATCGAGCCCTATTGAACAGCGACCAAGTGCAGCGGGTTTACTTGGATGAAATAGACGAAGAAGAAACATCCATAAGCCTCGGAATTATCAAGCTAGTTGTTGAACCAGAAACAGTTGCTGTCGAGAGAGTAGGACGCCTGCTGACACAGGTTCAAACTGAGCTGAGTGATACTATTCGAAGGGATATGATAGAGCTAATAGAGACGGTAGTTTCCTATAAATTTGCCAGTATGAGCAAGGAGGAGATAGAGGCGATGCTAGTCACTACGGAAAGTGAGTTCAAGCAATCCAGACTTTACCGAGAGATAAAAGAAGAGGGTCTAGAAGAGGGCAAAGCAGAGGGCGAGCGTGAAGGCAAGCTGAAAACCGTGCCTGAATTTCTCAAACTGGGCCTTAGCCTGGAACAGATAGCCCAAGCTCTGCATCTATCCATAGAAGAAATTGAGGCCACAGCTACCCCGAATCCTGAAAACTCATGAAAATACCTTCAACCTCACCTACAAAAATTAGGCAAAGCTAAGCTCACGGGCAATGAGATGAATGGGATTATTGAAGCAGTGCATAAGAGTGCACTACACACCTTAAAAAAGGATATACAGTCGGGTATCCAGCTTCTCGCCGGATTGGGTGTTGAGAGCGACGTACACATGGGCGTTAAGGTGCCGCCAGAACCACACCACCCACTGGATCGGGTCTGATCTGATTGATTACTCTACTGGCTAAAATAAGAGCAGGTCAACGCTAAACTAGAATCGTCCCTGCGCATGACTCCTGTGAATAGCTTTAATTTCTGGCCCCTCTTAGCGGGTTCTTTAGGGATTCCCCTTTACCTATGGTTTAAGTTCACGCTTTCCAATGTGACAAGAGACTGGAACGCTCTGCTCAAAGACGGGCTGGCCTCAGCGACTGGTTTTTCCTGGTTGGGCCTTTGGCTATTTTTAGGCTATGACAACTGGCTGCATTGGGCTGGTTTAGCTATCTTCGTCTGGAGTCTAACCTTTTGGCTTTCTACAGGAGTTGCCTGGCAAAGAGTACAGTCCGAAAAAAAAGGGGGGAAACCAGCCGCCCCATTTACAAAATCATCCGCTCCTGCCAGCCCAAACCCTAATCGCCAACAGCGTCGCGCTCGCCGCAAGAGTTAACTGTTAAGGGCTTGAAGCACCGTCATAATCTGCCGATAAGATTCTAACTGGCCCTGACTTTGAAGGAATTGCGCCGCCTTTTGCAAATCTTCTTTTGCTCCTTGCTTGTCTCCTAGGCCAACGCGGGCTGCCCCTCGATTTTGATAGGCTTGTTGCAAATTAGGATCGAGTTCCAAGGCTAGATTGGAATCCTCAAGTGCAGCTTTATATTCCTTCAAATGTAGATAGGTAAATCCCCTATTGATATAGACTAAGGCCATCCTAGGATTTAGTTTCAAAGCTTGATCACAGTCTTTCAAAGCCTCTTGATCCTGTCCCAATTGAGCGTAGACAGCTCCACGATTGCTGTAGGCTTGAGGGAGGTTAGGATTGAGCTTGAGGGCATAGCCAAAATCATCAATAGCTTTCTGCCATGCATTTGCGTTCATGTAGGCAAGTCCACGGTTTAAATAAGCTAAATCCAAGCTCGAATTGATATTCAGAGCACGACTACAATCTTCAATAGCTCCTTGAGTGTCGCCCAATTTTGTACGAGCAAGCCCACGATTACTATAGGCTAAAGCAATACTGGGATTCATTTTTAAGACTTGACTATAATCTTGAATAGCGCCTTGATAATCTGCCGCATTATATTTAGCAAGACCTTGATTATAGTATTTTACAACTTCCTGATCAGAGGTGTTAAGTAGATGATTTTTGGCGTTATCTACAGGTAACGCAGGGCTACTATTAGGGGCATATTTTTGCCTACTTTGATTGAGTTGAATGGCATCTTTACGGGTTAGGGTCCCCGCTTTTACCTGCTCTTCTAACCAGTCAGGCATCTCTTGAGCAGAGGCACTCAATCCCCCAAGAGCTAAAACTTCACAAAGAATTATAAAAATAGCGAAAGCTTTTATCTTATTCATACAGCTAAGTATTGTCTGCTATAAGATTTAGATTTCCCTATTTAGGGTAGGGGTCTAAGAAGTTTTGATGAAGTGCAAAAGCTAATGCTCATACTGCTCAATAAAAAAATCCCTTTAAACACAGTAAGGGATTGAAATAATAGAAGTGATAAAGGCTAACTACTATTTGGTACTGAAAGGCTGTGCTACGACAGAACCATCTTGCTCTAAAGGTCCGTCTATTTCAAAGTCATAAACGCCTGGCTTACCTTCATCGATATGGAGCATAGCCCATAACTTCTGTGTCTTAGGAGGTACGATCAGGGTTACTGCTAAGTTGGTATACTCTCCCACTTTCAGAGGAACTTTTCCCAAAATAGGACCGGGGTGCCCTGCCACATCTCCATGTATGACCAACCATCCTCGCTTCGAGACGAGCACCCGAGAAACCACCACTTTATTTTCTATAAGCGCTTGGTCCGTCACTTCTAGGAGAGACGTAGCTTTTTTCTCTGTGGTACTGCCTTTATCTTTGAAGCCGGTTTGGTCGTTAGCGCTACTCTTCTTCTGAACTTTTTCTATAGAGCTCGGTGATGTTGGTGGAGTCTCTGGAGTACTTAGGGGGGAGGGCTTGGCAATTTCTCCTTTTTCTTCTTTCTGACCCGTCGGCAGTTCAACAGGCAGTTGACGGGGAAAATTGGGGGAAGATGGAGCGCTGTTTTGAGCAGCTACAGGTAAAGCGATAAGGAACACAACGAGAGTGGCTACTATTCTCTTCATAAAATTTTTGCCGTGAGAGAGCATTTGGGTTAGAGCAGAAGATACAGGATCGGCTAGGTCCTAGAATTGAGTCATAGAAGTAATCTTGTCTATTTAGATAAAAAATAACTGCTTAAGGTTCCCAGTCCCTAAGCAGTTCTGCCAATTATTTAACGCACAGACAAAGTGCCTCTAACTACGAAGAGGGTGCCGCTGGCGCAGGGGGAGCCGTTGGAACTTGACGGGCTCTGTACTGCTTACCAGAGGGTTTCTCTCCATCAGACGCTTCACCCGTGGTCTGTGTCTTCTCTTCAGGCTTTGTCATCGTTCCTGCGCTGTCAGAGCTAGAGCTGGCAGGCTTATCGGAGGACGTAGATCCAGAAGGACTGGAAGACTTATCAGAAGAGGTGGTAGACCCAGCTCCAGAAGGACTAGAAGGAGTCGAGGTAACACTTGGATCTGCTGGGGTTGCAGGCTTATCAGAAGACGTAGTCCCAGAAGAATTGGAAGGACTAGAAGGGCTGGGATTGTAAGGGCTAGAAGAAGGACTGGAAGAGGGGCTAGAAGGACTTACAGGAGCTGTAGTGCCTCCTGAGCTTGGAGCATCTGCAGGACTAGAGCTGGGCTTTCCATAGGGGTCTTGGGGAAGTGTCTGAGCTGTGGCAGGAAGGGCCATAGCTAACACAGCAAGCAATGCTAATGCTTTCTTCATTAGATTTTCTCCTTGAGTAAGTAGTGGATAGTCACGATAGAGGGCATTTTGCCCAGAGAACTCTCCACGGGGCAGGCGAGTATATAGACGTGCCCTCGCAACAGCACTTGCCTTTAGACAGATATGAATCTTCTGGGGTTCCCCAAATTGGTGGTCTAGGCTACCAAATAAGGTTTAGCTTCAGTGAAGCATCACGTATGCAGGTCTAGGCTTATATCTAACCAGGATGAGCGCGTAATCGGCGCACTGGTAGAAATAAAATCCACCCCGACCTTGCCAACGGCCCGGATATTTTCGAGGGTGATATTACCTGAAGCCTCTATGGTGACCGTTCCTGCAATCAGTTTCACCGCTTCCTGCATCGCTTCTGTACCCATGTTGTCAAGCATGATCGTATCCACCTGGGCTTCCAAGGCCGCCTTGACCTGTTCTAAGGATTCACACTCCACTTCAATCGTTACAGGATAAGGAATAACATTACGGATCTGGGCCACAGCTTTCTGAATATTGCCAGCTGCCTCGATATGGTTGTCTTTGATCATGACAGCGTCATCTAGACCCATGCGATGGTTGACGGCTCCACCCACCCGTGAGGCATATTTCTCTAAAATTCTTAGGCCAGGGGTAGTCTTGCGCGTATCGGTCAGTTTGGCCGTGGTTCCTGCCAGCGCTTCGCTATACCGCCTTGTAGCCGTAGCAATGCCACTAAGACGCTGAACAAGATTCAACGCTACACGTTCAGCCATCAGTATTCCAGCCACAGGACCCTCCACTAAGGCAATCGGAGTTCCAGAGGAATGGGCAGTTCCCTCTGCAACCATGGGCTGAAGCATAATCGCAGGATCTGTTAGTTGGAAAATGCGGGCAGCAATGGGCAAGCCAGCAATGACCCCCTGCTCTTTAAGCAGTACCGTCCCCTTCGTAAAAAGATTCGATTCAGAAAAAAGCGCCATCGTGGTCAGGTCTCCTCTCCCCCAATCTTCTTGAAGCCATTGACGCAGCAGAGGGTCTAAAAGGAGAGGGTGGGGGAGCATGGATAGTTATTGTGAGTGGCTTTTGTCAGCCTACCGTGAGTCTGCAAAAAGAAGAACCCCACGCACTTGTCTTTAGTCTATTAGACTCACTATAATGAGTCTAAGCAACGCAGTTTACCTATACAAGGAGACGGCCATATTTAGTCAGCTCCATAGAATCAGAAAGAACATCTGACTGATCAAATAGGCTGCTCTTGCTTTGCGGAAGGCAAGAGCGGCTGTGAGACTAGAAGAATACAAAAGGGCACGATGGATGGAACCTTGTGCCCTTATTTATTTCAGCTCTAGCATCGCTCTTACTCTCTAGCGAATCGCGAATCATACATAGACCTCCCGCAAGGAAGTTTCTTTCAAAGGAAGTTCAACGTTGATTCGACAGCCAGCTCCTGGCTCTGTAGAAAGCTGCAAGTTACCTTTCAAAGCGGCTACCCGTTCTCGCATACTTTGGAGACCAAATCCTGTCGGTTTTGAATCCAACTGGAATCCTCTGCCGTTGTCCTTAACAGTGAGGCTTACCTTGTTCGGGCTAGCGCTAAGTTGAATCATTACCGTAGTTGCGTGAGCGTGTTTGCAAATGTTGGTTAAGGACTCTTGCACAATCCGGTAAAGGACCTTGCCCACCTGGGGTGAGGGCGCTGTATTCAGCGTCATCTGGGTAGTAATAGATATACCCGTACCTTGCCGAAAATCTTCTACTAAAGATTCAAGGGCTGCTTCTAGGGGTTCTTCTTCCCTGGTATCCGCCCGTAGCGCTCCCACCGATTGACGCACTTCCTTGATCGCCAGTTCTCCCAACCGTTGAGCCTGGGTTAAAAATGACCGGGACTGATTAAGGTCGTTATGCCAGAGTTTGCCCGCTGTTTGCAATTGAATATTGAGCGCAGTCAATGCATGGCCAAGAGAATCATGGATCTCTCGGGCAATACGGTTACGCTCTCGCACGGCAGCGAGGTCTTCCACCTGCAGGGCGTATTGCTGCAATTGCTCGTTGGTCTCTACTAGTTTTTCTTGTATCTTGCGATCCGTCAGGGATGTTTTCACCAAGCGCACCACAAAGAATAGAGCCAAACCGAAGGTCAAGGTTTCGCCCAGTTGGTGCATCCACAGGTTTTGCTGTTTGGTCATGGTCAGCATGAGCGCGTCCATGCCTTGCAGATACTGTGCCTGATTTTTCACGTACAGAACAAAAGCCAAACTGCCCACGATCCAGGGGCCAAAAGCCTCAAATAAGAAGCAGCTACGGATGACCACCAACAGGTACAACGAAGGCATGATATGAAGATAGCCTAACGATGTTCCATAGAAAATCAAGCCAAATTCAACAGCGGTGTACAACACCTTGATCAACATGCTGCCACTCGGCAACCGCAAACCCATCACACCGAGGAGGACAAGAATGAGAAAGTGCTGAATGGGCGGATGGTTGGGTTGCGCTAAGGTTTCCATTAAGGCGAACATGCCGCAACAGGCCAGCATCAACCACTCGGTGTAAAGCAAAAAGGGAAAAGGATTGGGTTGGAGTTTGAACGAGAAATTCATGGCAGTAGAACTTTCTTTTATTAATACTCTTCATTTCTCAAATAAGCTGTGCCAGGCTGCACATTTATAACTTTCGTCGAAAAACCAGGGGGCGGACTCAACGAAAGTCGTAGGAGCTATATCCTTTCAGACAGCAAAAGTTAGAGAAAGTTAGTTATTTCGTTGAGGAAGTCTCAAGACGTTTTTCAGATGTTTATTGCATCTTGCCTCTCTACGATGAGAGCAACTCACATCTAGAGTAATCATCTAAAGAGAGCACTTCAATGACATTCCCAATTCAAGTAGGCACAGACGGTAACGACACCTTAAACGGCACCGCTGGCCCTGATATCCTTGTCGGTCTCAAGGGCAATGATGTCCTAAATGGTGGATATGGCAGAGATATTCTGGCGGGGGGTGAAGGCGTGGATACCCTTACGGGTGGTTATGGGAAAGACATCTTCTTCTTTGCTGATAATCCTTTCTCTGGGGGAACCCCAACCCCCGCAGCCAATGGAATTCAAGCCTTGAATAAACCCGATATTATCAAGGACTACCAAATCGGAGAAGATAAGTTGGTCTTCAGTCACCAACAGCTTGGCGTTAACCACCTCAATTTCGAAAAAGGCGTTAGCTCCCAACTAAGTGGTTCTAATAATCTTTTGGTATTGCAAGATGCATTTCCTAATGCCGCTGCCGCTGCTAAGGCGATTGCTGATAACAATGCGCTCACAGCAGATGCAGGTCTATTTGTCTATTTCAATACGACATTGGGTATTTCCCGAGTTGTATTCTCCCAAGATTTGGGAGATGGTGGACCGATCAGCGTTCTTGCCAATTTGGACAATCTAAAAGATCCCGCTGGCCAGGCTAATTTCTCTGCGAAAGACTTCGCACTGGTTTAATACGCCCCCTAAATCCCCCAATACTGGGGGACTTTGAGTCAGAACCCCCCAGTATTGGGGGGCAGGGGGGCTTTCAATTCACCGTTGTGTTTAGAGAGATTACTAAGGATGAATACAACAGTTTTGCAGTCTGGTGAAGATGTAATTTCATCACCTGAAGTGCTATCCCTTTTGCAGCGGTATCAACTAATACCGCACCTATTGAGAGGAATAGCGATTAACCGGGCTATTGCTCCTTTCTCTTGCACGGAGACAGAACGAAAAGCGGCCATCGAGCAGTTCTGTGAGCATCATCAACTTACTGATCTCACAATTTTTAATACCTGGCTTAGAAGGCATCAGTTAACTAAGGCGGGGATGGAGGAACTGGCTATACGTCATGTTCTGATTGAAAAGTTTAAGTGGGCAACCTGGGGCAACAAACTAGAGTCCTACTTCTTGAAACGCAAGGCAGACCTGGACCAGGTAGTGTATTCTCTGATTCGCACCCAAGACGGGGAACTCGCCCATGAACTTTATTTTCGCCTGCGTGAGGGTGAACAATCCTTTGCTCAATTAGTGCCGCGATACTCTCAAGGCCCGGAAATTCATACGGGTGGGCTGTTAGGACCGCTCCCCCTGAGTCAACCTCACCCAAGCATTCGTAATCTCCTCTCCGTCAGCCAACCAGGCCAACTCTGGCCCCCCTGTGTTGTTGCCGATTGGTTTGTGATTATGCGTCTGGAAAAATTGTTGCCTGCCCAGTTTGATGCCTCCATGCAGCAACACCTGCTGAATGAACTATTTGAGACCTGGGTTCAAGAACAGGTTCAATCACTTGGGGAGATGGTGGCATGACTTTAGTGCGCATTCCTGTCTCTATTCTTGAGTCTCTAAGAGAGATTCCCCTTTTTAATCAGCTCACTTCAGAGCAATTGCACACCATCGCAGCAAAATGCCAACGGGTCCGTTATCGCATGGGCCAGTTCATGATGGTCCGTGGAAAAATGCCTGCTCAGGTCATGATTATCTGTGAAGGGCAGGCTCGACTTTTGGGGTATGACCAACGCACAGAAACTTTAGAGAGCCTGGAAATCGTCGGTGCCGGAGCAATTTTGGGTTGGTTGAGCTTGCTGCGCAGCGTACCCTGTGAAACAGCCATTGCTTCTACGGAAGTCTCCTCTATTACTCTTTCCGCAGAAGACTTCTGGTCCTTATTCGCTGCGGAACCTTCGTTCAAGCGTCTCGATGAGTGCACGACGCTGACAGAAGTGTTTGAGCTATTGAGTATCTCATTGCAGCAACAAGCCCATAGCCCTACGAATCTAAAAGACCTGGCTCTCCAAGCCGAGCAGGATGCTATTGTCCTGAATTTGTCCAAAGGTCAAGTAGCTTCTACACAGCTAGACCCCAATCGCCTTTGGCTGGTGAGTGCGGGAGTGGTAGAAGGCTTTCCCGTGGGGAGCCGCTTACCGCTTGAACACACACCTCAACGATGGCGCGCTGTTGGGATGCAAGGTGTTCGCTTACTTGGTTTGCGCATTAAAGAACGTCAAGAGCCTGTCCAAATAGACAATATTCTTCCTTTTCCTCGCCTGCAAACTGCGGATATTCCCTACGCATCTGAGCCACCCTCTGCCCCCATCGAAGATCAATCTATCCTCAAAACTCCCTTTGTGCGGGGACGAGGGGCTATGAATGGATCTTTGGCCTGTTTTCAAATGCTTAGTCAGTCCTTAGGCATTCCCTTCCGGAAAGATTCGGTCCGACGGGTTTTAGAAAATCAATTGCAAAATAGTGAGCGAATCTCGCTGCCGGTGGGTGGAGCGATTGCAGAAATGATCGGTTTGCGGGCTCAGGTGGTGAATGTCTCTACCACAGCCATCCCGCGACTGAAAATGCCTGCCCTGATTCACTGGCAGGATAGCTTGGCCGTTTTGTATCAAGCGAGCGCAGAGGAATTCTTGATTGCTGACCCAGAGCGTGGAATCCGTCGTCACTCGTCTCAGGAATTTGCAACGCTTTGGGGAGATACAGGTTCGCTGTTACTGGTGGAGGCTCCTCTAGGGGAGCGCTCGGAGAAATTCAGCTTGCGCTGGTTTCTTCCTGCTATTCGCAAGTATCGCCGTGTGTTAACGGAAGTCCTGGTGGCTTCATTTTTTATCCAATTGTTTGGTCTGGCCAACCCTTTGATTACCCAAGTGATCATTGATAAGGTTTTAGTCCAACACAGCCTCGATACGCTGGATGTGTTGGGCATCTTTTTGCTGGGTGTGGCTGTATTTGAAGCCCTGCTCACCAGTTTGCGCACCTATTTATTCACCGACACCACCAATCGTATCGACCTGAGCCTTGGTTCGGAGGTAATGGCTCATCTTCTCCGATTACCCCTAAGCTTCTTCGATCGCCGTCGCATCGGAGAACTGGCGGGTCGGTTTAATGAACTGGAAAATATTCGCCAATTTCTGACGGGAACAGCTCTCACTGTTGTGATGGATGCGGTATTTTCAGTGATTTATATCGCGGTCATGCTGATTTATAGCTGGCAGTTGAGCTTGGTAACCCTGGCAACGGTGCCTTTGTTTGGGCTGCTGACCGTTTGTGTTTCGCCGATTGTGCGTCGGCAACTGCAGACCAAGGCAGAACGCTATGCCGATGCTCAAGCCTATTTGGTAGAAATCCTTTCAGGGATGCAAACCGTCAAGGCTCAGAATATCGAACTGAAATCGCGCTGGCAGTGGCAAGAACGCTATGCCCGCTATATCAACGATGGCTTCCAGAGTGTCTTGACCTTTAGCAATGCCAGTTCGATCAGTGGTTTTTTAAATAAGCTATCGGGCTTGCTCCTGCTCTGGGTTGGAGCGCACTTGGTCCTGGCCAATCAACTCACCTTGGGCCAACTGATCGCCTTTCGGATTATTGCCAGCTATGTCACAAGTCCTCTACTGCGTCTAATCCAGCTCTGGCAGAACTTTCAGGAAACAGCGCTATCCATTGAACGGCTTGGCGATATCCTTGATACCCCGCAAGAGGTAGATGAAAATGACCGCAACAACATCGCCTTGCCTGAGATTCAAGGAGCGGTTAGCTATAGCGGGATTTCCTTTGGCTTCAATCCCAAGGGTAATTTGCAACTGCTCAATATTAATCTGGAGTTTCCGGCTGGCACCTTTGTTGGCATTGTTGGTCAAAGCGGTTCGGGCAAGAGTACCCTGGCAAAATTGCTGCCTCGTCTCTATGAGCCGACTTCTGGTCAGATTCAGATCGATGGCTATGACATTAGTAAAGTCGAACTGAACTCACTGCGTCGTCAGATCGGCATGGTGCTCCAAGATACGCTGCTATTCAACGGCACGATTCAAGAAAATATCGCTCTAAACGACCCAGATGCCAGCACGGAAGAAGTGATTGCCGCCGCAAAAGCGGCAGCGGCCCATGATTTCATCATGACCTTGTCCCATGGCTACAACACGCTCGTCGGAGAGCGCGGGTCTACCTTGTCGGGTGGTCAACGCCAGCGGATTGCCATCGCCCGCGCAGTGCTTCAAAACCCCAGGCTTCTGATTCTTGATGAAGCCACCAGTGCTTTGGACTATGACACAGAGCAGCATGTATGCCAGAACCTGGCGAGCCTGTTTCGGGGCCGCACACTCTTTTTCATTACCCATCGTCTTAACACCGTCAAAAATGCAGACGTGATTTTGGTGATGGATAAAGGTGCAGTGGTGGAGCAAGGAACCCATGCTGAATTGATGGCCTTAAGAGGTCGCTATTACTGCCTTTATCAACAGCAGGAGTCACAGCTATGAAAGCGGGAATAACCCTAGAACAACCCGTAATTTTGGAGCGTCCCCAAATTTGGTCCCGTATCTATATTTGGTTGATCATCGGGATTGTGACTTCCAGTCTTGTCTGGGCAGCCTTAGCAGAGCTGGAACAGGCCGTGCCTGCCACGGGGAAGTTGGAACCCCAAGGTTCTGTGCAAGAGATTAAAGCTCCGGCAGGAGGCGTAGTGCAAACTATTGAGGTCCAAGATGGACAGCGGGTGAAAAAAGGCCAACGTTTGTTGAGCTTTGATCCGACAACAGCAAAAGCTGAACTAGAATCCCTGATTAAACTTAGAGCATCCCTGATCGGAGAAAATAAATTTTATCAGTCTTATCCGACCGCTACTGACAACAGTGCATCTATTACCGCTAGAAACGATTTGCAACCTTTAATGCAACTCCGAGCGACCCTTATTGCGGAGAACCAATCTTATAGGACTGAGCTAGCAGGTCAAAATGTACCTGATAGAAGTGGAGAATTCAATGCCAATCAGCAAAAGCTGGTAACCGCCAGTCAGTCCGAAAATCGATCTCGGCTCGTTACAGCCCAACTGCAAATTCAGGAGTTGCAAAAACAGCTCATTCAAAACCAGGCTCAGTTGGCCAATGCCAAAAAGATATTTAGCCTCAATCAAAATATTTCCCAGCGGATGCGTTCTATCGTCGCGGAAGGAGCGATTTCTGAGGTGCAGGTTCAAAAGCAAGAGCAAGAAGCTTTGAGCCGCCTGTCAGAAGTGGAACGACTCCAAGGCGAGCAGCAGCGTTTAAGTGTGAGCATCACACGAGCACGAGAACAGGTCCAACAAGTACTTGCCACTGCGGACAAAGAGGTTTTAACTAAAATTGCTGATAATCAAAAACGCATGGCCGAAATAGATACGCAGCTTAGTCGGACGCAACTGGAAAATCAAAAAAAGATTACCGAGATTGACAGTCAAATCAGCAAGGCAAAAGTAGCCCTTCAATATCAGGAGCTGCGTTCTCCCGTGGAGGGTGTGGTGTTCAATCTTCAGGCTCACGCGTCAGGATTTGTCGCCAATACCACTCAGCCTATTCTCAGCATCGTTCCCAGCGATCATCTTGTTGCTTCGGTAGAACTTGCCAACAAAGACATTGGCTCTATCCAACCTGGAATGCCTGTCGATATCAAGATTGAGTCCTTTCCTGAAAGTGAATTTGGCAGCCTCAAGGGCAAATTAATTTGGCTCGGTTCCGATGCCTTACCTCCTACCCAAAGCCGCCCTTTCTATGCCTTCCCTGCCAAAATTGAGTTAGAACGTCAGTCCATGTCAAACAACGGAAAAATTCTTCCCCTGCAATCGGGTATGGCCGTGAATTGCAGTATCAAACTGCGAAAGCGCACTTTCCTCAGCCTTTTCCTCAATATGTTTGATAAGAAAGTGAAGAGCTTAGAATCTGTTCGATAAAAATCTGGAAATATTTGACATTTATTCCTGCTGTGTGTGAATCGCAAAGATGGTTATCCAAAATATTATCGGTATGGTTATTTGGATGAATGGATAATCATGCCCAACCCGGTGCACAGGATTGTGGCATTAAACCACCAACGTCGCAGGGGCGATTTGCAAATCGCCCCTGCGAACGCCGAAAATGCAACCACACCATCTAAAAAAATGTCCCACCAAAATGTTCCAATGGTTTGTGTTTTGACATGCAAAACCATGGGTATTACCTTTCGGGATTCATGCAGGAACTCTATTGAATAAATTCAAACCCTAGAGCCTCTGAGCCTCTATTAAAACCTTAAAACGATTGAGGTCGGCCACAAGATTTTCATCAATCCAGCGGGCTACACCAACCTGTTCCAGAAAAGTGCCTACCACGCCCCCAGGGATTTCAAAAGCGAGGGCTAACTTGAGACGACAGCCTGAATCCTCTGGAAAAAATTCAATCTGTCCCCGATTTTTCAGACCCGAAATTGACTCCCAGGCAATCAGGCGCAAGGGGATTTTTCGAGTGGTGCGGGAAGTCCAAGTGACCGATAGAGGACCTGTACCGAAGCGCCAACGAGATATTTCAGTCTCGTGCGGCTGGCTGATAATTTTGACATCTTTGACAAACTCCATCCATTGGGGGAGATTTTCCATGTCTGCCCAGAGCTGATAAACCAGCTCTAGAGAACGGTCTACTCTCATCTCGACCGTTCGCTCTAGCATCAACGGCAAGCACCACTGAGCAAGATGGACCCCAACAAATATTGATGGCCTTTAGACTGTAGCCCAGCAAAACCCATCAGCATTTCCCGTTCTCGATGGGAGAAAAGCTGTACATCGCCAGCTCCCAGGGCTTGAAAAGTCCAATTGCTCACTGCTTCTAAAGGCTCTGAGCCAGCGATATCTGCCCAATAGAACCAACCACCCGGCTTGAGAACACGATGTATTTCTTCACAAACTTTGAGCGGATCAGCAAAGTGCAAAAAACTTAACATGCATACGACTTGGTCAAAACTGCGATCTTCGAAGGGAAGCAGCATGGCGTCCCCTTGCTTGAAAGAAGTACGCTTTGGGCAACCATGAACTTGATGAGCGCGGCTGATCATCTGCCAAGAAAGGTCTAACCCCACGGAGCCAATATCCGGTCTTTGACGGCCGAGTTGAATCAGTGCTTGCCCTGTACCGCAGCCTAAATCCAGGACCTGAGCGCCAAAAGGGACTTTGGCCATTTCCCAAAAACGACGATGAACACTCCCCATGAACACCCGATTTATCATCAGGTCATACTGGCCAGCCCAATTATCAAAGAAAGTTTGCTTTGTATTAGAAGTCGCGACCATGCTGCTCAGCCTTAAGTTTTGAAGCCTATGGAGTTAGGGAAGCGGACCCAACTGTCCATACCCGTATTAAACGACGGTCTTCAAAGAATTGAACTAGACTCAAGAGCAGGTTACTGTAGCATGTATGTCGAAAACGCATGGAGGGAAGCTTTTCCAGCCTGCGGCCGCTACACAAAACGCAACACTTTTATATCGGTATAAAACGCTTGTGATTAATAAACCCATCGATAACCTGGACCGCTACCTTGAAGAGATTGGCCGTTACCCGCTTCTCTCCAAAGAGCGGGAGGTTGATTTGTCGCGCCAAGTCCAGCAGAGACTGGCTCTTGTAGCACTAACGGAAGGCAGCGAAATCCAGCCGGACCTCTGGGCCAAAAAAGCTGGAGTCAGTACCGAAGAACTCCAGCAAACCTTGAAGACGGGCGAACGGGCCAAAGAAGTCCTAGTCCGCCATAATCTACGCCTCGTGGTCTCTATCGCCAAGAAATATCGGGACCAGGGACTCTCCTTGGAGGACTTGATCCAAGAAGGGAATGTGGGGCTGATGCAGGCCGCCGAACGCTTCGATCCCGAAAAAGGCTACCGATTCAGTACCTATGCCACTTGGTGGATCCGCCGGGATGTATCTCAAGCCGTGGCCAATCAAGGCCGAACGATTCGCGTGTCGGTCTATATGCAAAAGAAGATGAGCCAGTATCGCCAAACGATGCGGGAACTCTCGATCCAACTGGGACGCCGTCCCACCCACCGAGAAATCACCGCTCAATTGGGTCTGAGCGATACCAACGAAGAATTGCTGGTGCAGCACAGTCGTCCTCTCATCTCGCTCAATGAATTGTCGGGAGAACATGAAGACCAAGAGCGCATGGAACGTCTGGTGGATCCGATGGCAACTCCGATCCAAAACTTGGAAGAGCGGGATACCAAGCAATTGCTTTGGTCCTCCCTCAGCCGTCTAGAACCTCTAGAGAAGAAAGTAATTACCGCTCGTTTTGGTTTAGACCACCAGGGTGCGCGGTCCTACGGAGAAATTGAAAAAGAATTAGAGCTTACCACCCGCCAAGTCCGCCGCCTTCTGAATACGGCTTTAGAAAAATTGCAGAAGGGGCTGATTCAAAACTCTTCTGCCGGACTTTCCCTCTTCGTGATGGCAAAGTCGATTGTGGGAGCCCATCCATGGCATTTTTAGGTACTTCATAGAGCCTATGGCTGTGAATGAAAGCCGCGAAAGCCCCTTGCCCAAGTTCTTACTCCTCCTATTACTTTTGGGAACTGGGGTGATCCTCTTTCGGTGGAGCCCTTTGTCTGCTTTATTTCATCCAGACCAGCTCTCTCAGCTCGGGGGATGGACAGCGCCTGCCTATATCTTGCTTTTTGCCCTGGCCTTGACAAGCGGGCTGCCCGCTGGAATCTTTGCGCTGTCGGCTGGTGCATTATTTGGTCCTTGGTGGGGAACCCTGTGGGCCCTCTGCGGAGGTATGCTCGGAGCGACCCTCGCTTTTTTATTGGCTCGCCGCTTAGGCCGCGAACAGGTGGAGCGTTGGGTGAAGCAAAAACGCTGGGACCGATGGGATGAACTCATCGAAACTCGGGGTTTTGAAGGAATGGTTTATGCCCGCCTTTTGCCTACTCCCTATGCTTTGGTCAGCTTTGCAGCGGGCTTGAGTAAGGTGCGCTTCCGAGATTATTGGTGGGGTTCCCTGCTTGGAAACTTGCCTGGCATGGCCGCTTTTGTTTGGATGGGGCATGCTGGCCTCGCTTTTGGAACAAATCAGGGCGGATGGTCAACCGTCCTTCTTATTGCCGGAGCAGGATGCTTGATTATTGGGCCTGCCCTTTGGGTAAAGCGTCGTATCTAATTAAGTGTTTGTAGTGTATTTATTTATACATTAGTACTCAGTAATGCTCAGTATTTAATCAACTAGGTTGATGCGTGATTACTAGCAACTGATCAGCTTATAAGCATTATGTTTAGTTGTTAAAGCACTATAGTTCCTAGTAGGAAATACTGCATAAAAGTAGAAAATGCCAATCATAAAAGAAAGCTAAAGTTATCCCTAATATCCGTATAACCGCTGACAACACACCTGCAATCATTGCCATAGTATGAGGCGCAACACCAATGTCAGTGGAACAGATTTATCTGATTCCCAACTGCCTTGTGTTGCATATAGCTAATGGTTTTCCAATGTATTTGGTTAAGGCCAACGTTTTCATTGGGATGAAAACTATACATAAAGGAGTGAGCGTGAAATGTCATCTAGCCATGAAGAAAAGCTGTAACGGGGAGTTGGCCTCTGGCTTGCTAATTATGCCTGCAATCTATAGCTAGATCTGCCCCAATGTCAGCTAAAAGCGCGAGAACTGAGCCCATCACTGCAGGGACGAACGTTCTTCTTAAATTGTTTCATCCTTCTTCCTCTTAGAACCTAGATCGCGGCATACCTCCCACTCAGTTCCTGTCACCGATAGACAAATTTTTCTTTTCTTGACGTAGCTTCTTGCCATGAAAGCTGGAAGCGCAAAGAGGTACGAACTTCACAAAATCTCGACAATAATTCACGGAGTGATCATGAGACAACCTATCAATAACCACACAAAGCACGCACCACATAGCCTACTTGAGCAGTCTAAGTATGGTCGCCTGTGGTTCCTAGCACAGTTTGCGATGGTGGCTGTTCTGTTGCCCTTTGCCGCTCAAGCGCTTCCCTTAGACGCTCGCCCACAGCCGTTGCTATTAGCTCAGGCCACGGCACCCGCCGAGCCCAACCCCAACTGCACCCTGATTGTGCCCGCTAGCCCCCTTACAGCTAAAGGACTCGCAACGCCCTATCAATTGACCGCGACGGATCCTGCGGCTGGTCCCTGTAGTGAATCCGTCAAGGTTCAAGCATCGTTTGTTGAAGCTGCGATTATTGACCCAGCTAATGGGCAGATTGTGATTTATCATCCCTTGATCGTTGACAAGGGGCAGCAGCCAGCAAAACCTCCTGTCGTCCCTTATCTGCCACCCAACGCAAAAGTGGGCATCTGGTTTGGTGGCAACGGTGGAACTCTAACCCTCCAGGGTACGGACGACTTAGCGCTTAGTAAGTGTGTTAACGGCCTACCTGGTGGTGACAACTTCGGACAGGTCGCCTACTGCAATGCACCAGCCTTCTTCCGTGCTGCTCACCGCGCTATCCGCTATGGGCAGTTACAAGTTCCAGCCTTAGGGGTGGCCAAGGATGGTCAGACATGTCCCACTGTCAGGGATTTTTCGATCGTGGACATGGACCAAAGCGACAATGTCCTCGCAACCTATTTGGTGACCGCAGATGGAAAACTGGCCCAGGAGACTCAGGCTAATAAACAGGCACTGCCGGGAGCAAAGCAGCTCAAAAATGCCAGTGATAACCGCCTCGTTGCCATTGCCGTCAATGGTGCCTTAGGTTGCTCCCCGTGGAAAGCACCCAACCTCACCGATCCTGGTCAAACCGTGGCAGCCCTTGCTCTTAATGAAATACAAGCGAGACTTTACCAGTCCCGACCCATTGCCAGGGTTCCGGCTGGTCATGCC
Organism: Gloeobacterales cyanobacterium; assembly: GCA_038245785.1. Taxonomy (GTDB): domain Bacteria; phylum Cyanobacteriota; class Cyanobacteriia; order Gloeobacterales; family PMM-0068; genus Sivonenia. The sequence goes on from JBBRSB010000011.1 coordinate 59,733, forward strand.
ATGGTTCTAACTAACGGCCAGCCCAACTTGGAGAAGCTGAACGCCTATCGTCGAGGCGTTTTCCAAAGACCTGTGTATTCCCTGGAGTTTGCAGACACCAAGCGCTACTGCCGTCGTCTCTTCCGAATAGCACCCGCCAGATTTAGTCTGGATGAAGTCTACACCAGGCCTGCAGCCTCACCGGATCCTGACGCCTCGAATTCTTTATTTACGTTTCTGGCACAGCGGTTTGTGGCCACAAATGAAGCTCTAGGCTGTTCGACCGCACTGGGCGTAGAAAACCCAGTGACCGTGATCACTAATGCTGACGGTGTCGCCATCGATGCCAAGATCAGTCTTCCTGCCGATGCCAGCAACCAGGCCAAGTTGGCTCCTGCCGCCCCTGCTGATAACCAACAGGCAGCAACAGAGGCCGCTGTGGAAGCACCCGCCGCGACTGCACCAGCCGCAGAAACACCCGCAACAGAAGCCGCACCTGTCGCACAACCAACAACAGCAGCACCCGCGACCGTACCTGCTGCACAACCAACAACAGCGGATGTACCTCCAGGCCAATAATCGGTGTTCTTGGAGTGTGACCTGACGGCCTTTGCTGTTGCAGGAAACACTCCCAAGAACTGGCTAACGCTAAAATTCGAGTGCTAGGTTCCCTTAGCGCTCGAAATTTGTCAAAAAACGTCTTATTTATTTGATTAATGAGTAAATTTCTGACTTATGAGCAGCTACGCACAACTTTTCAATCTCTAAAAGGAAGATGCTTGCTTCTCAATGAAAACCTAATCTGGGGAAATTATTCTAATGATTAATCAAATTCCAGAAAAGCAAATGCACTATGTGCGCTGGCTTTTAACGGTTGCCTGGGCTGTCTTAATCGGCTCCCTCTTCTATGACCCCATTTCTACTCAATTAACCGATTTCCATACTCTCTGGAGCCCCTTCCATCTCCAGGATGCCTGCATCCCTTTCCAAGGAAACTGCATGCAGCCTTTGCCCTATTCCATGGGGCCAAGAATTTTCTGGGGGATGGTCCTTCCCAGTGCCATCCTCTTGCTTCTCTTCTTTGGTCATGAAGTCTGGAGACGGATCTGCCCTCTCTCGTTCATTGCCCAACTTCCTCGGGCTCTGGGATTGCAGCACAAACGTTTAACGATTAAACCTTTGACTGGAGAGTTTGCCTATGAACCTGTCAAAGTCAGCAAAGACTCTTGGCTCGGTCGCAACTATCTCTATCTACAGTTTTCTCTTCTATTCCTTGGCCTCAATGTCCGACTGCTCTTCGTAAACTCAGACTGTTTAGCCTTAGGCCTCTATTTGGTCGCTACTATCTTATTAGCGATGGGGGTCAACTACTGGTACGGCGGCAAGAGCTGGTGTCATTACGTTTGCCCTATGGCTCCCGTGCAGATGGTCTATACCGGCCCTAGAGGCTTACTAGGGAGCAAAGCACACCAGGACAAGAAGAATATTACCCAATCGATGTGTCGTATCGTGGATGAAAAAGGTAAAGAGAAAAGTGCCTGTGTCGGGTGCAAAGCGACGTGTTTGGATATTGACATTGAGAAGTCCTACTGGGAGGACCTGCATCAGCCCGACCGCAAGTTTTTGTACTACGGCTATCTGGGCTTGGTGATTGGTTTCTATCTCTATTTTTTCTTGTATTCCGGCGATGCGAACTTTTTTGCGACCGGGGCCTGGAGCGAGATGAACCAGACGGCGACGCTCTTTCAACCTGGCTTTTACATAGCAGGTCATCTGCTGCCGATCCCGAAATTAATTGCGGTCCCTTTAACGCTATCGGTGTGCACGGGCTTGAGCTATGGCCTGGGCTTGTGGATAGAGACGGTGTACAAAGGGATGACGAAATCTTCCTCTCAGCAGAAAGCGCAGCGACAAATATTTAGTACTTTTACGCAGGTGCAGCATCGGATTCTGACGACGTTTACGTTTTTGTCATTTCATGTTCTGTACTTCTTGGGCATTTATCCCTCCTTAAGTTGGATCTCCTTACCGTTGCAAGAAGCGGTGACCTGGCTAGTGATGATTGCCAGTGCGGCTTGGTTTTATCGGACGTTGAAGCGCAGTGCCGAGCAGTACAAGCGGGAGAGTCGGGTGAGCAGTTTGCGACGGAGTTTAGACCAGTTGGCGATAGACTTTCCGCAGGTGTTGGAGGGCCGCACGCTAGAAGAGCTGGCAGCGGATGAGGTATATATTTTGGGCAAGATTCTGCCGGATTTGATGCGGGATAAGGAATTGCTGGAGGAGGCGTTAGCGCAAAAGGATGCAGATTTTTCAGCTCAGCGAGAGACTTTAGAAAAAATTAAGCAGGCAGTAGCAAGTAAGCCGTCACAGGTTGTTACTCCTCGGCCTACGGCTATCATGTCTCAGGCTAGTGCGCCTCCATCATCTGGCCCCAGTGCCGTTCAATCAGAGCTTTACTCCGCGTTGAACTTAGAAATCGTCCAAGAGGAATATTTGTACTTGGATGCTTTGTTGACAGATCTGTTAGGTTCGATAGGTCCGCTGCTATTGCGTCATACGGTTCTGCAGGTATCAAACACTCAAGAGCTAGTGCAGAAACTAAATCCGCATATCCCCCTGCATCGTTTAGCAGAGTTTCAAGCCAGAACCATGCCCCTTCTCCAAAAAACAACAGTTCAACCCCAAGAGCACACCTATTCAAAAACTTAGGTCGTCTGCCAAGGCTTCTGTATTTTTCTCTAAACTCATTAAGAGTCTCGTAACATTACACCCTAGGCTTTGCCATGCTATGCCTTAGAGATATACAGAAGGAATGCTCCTATGGTCTTACCTATCCTCGTTGCCAAAGGCGAACAAGAATGCTTTTTGCTACCTAAGTTAGCAAATCGCCATGGCCTGATTGCAGGAGCAACTGGGACGGGTAAAACAGTCTCTATTCAGGTATTGGCCGAAAAATTTAGCCGGATGGGTGTACCTGTATTTATGTCTGATGTGAAAGGAGACTTTTCGGGGATTAGTCAAGCAGGGAGCGAGAACCCGAAGATTCAAGAGCGCATAGAACAATTAGGACTTGATGATTTCGAGTTTACGGCCAGCCCTGTGACCTTTTGGGATGTCTTTGGAGCGCAGGGACATCCCATGCGCGCCACTATCTCAGATATGGGACCCCTACTCCTCAGCCGCCTCCTAAATCTGAACGATACCCAAACAGGTGTACTGAGCTTGGTTTTTAAGATTGCTGATGATGATGGGTTGTTGCTGATAGACCTGAAAGACCTGCGTTCTATGCTTAAGTACGTGGGGGACAATGCCAAGGAATTCCAGACTGAGTATGGGACTGTCTCTACCGCTAGTGTTGGCGCTATTCGGCGTGGACTTTTGGCCCTGGAAGAACAGGGGGGAGACCAATTTTTTGGAGCACCCGCCCTCAATCTTGATGACTTGATCCAGAACGATAGTCAAGGACGGGGCATGATCAATGTCTTGGCGGCAGACAAACTGATGCACGTTCCCAAGTTGTATTCCACGTTCCTCCTATGGCTGCTCGCTGAACTCTTCGAACGCTTGCCGGAAGTGGGAGATTTGGCAAAGCCCAAACTCATATTCTTCTTCGATGAAGCCCATTTGCTTTTTGACCAAGCTCCCGAGGCGCTTCAGGAAAAAATCGAACAGGTTGTCCGCCTAATTCGTTCTAAAGGCGTTGGCGTCTACTTTATTAGTCAAAATCCAACCGATATTCCAGATACCGTATTGGGACAATTGGGTAACCGCATCCAACACGCGCTACGAGCCTTTAACCCCCGCGACCAGAAGGCGATCAAGGCCGCAGCGCAAACCTTCCGCAGCAACCCGAAGTTGAAGGTAGAAACAGCAATCACAGAACTTGAAGTCGGGGAAGCGCTGGTTTCTTTTCTCGATGACAAGGGTACGCCAGGAGTGGTGGAACGCGCTTTTATCTGTCCGCCCCAAGGGAAAATTGGTGCGATTACTCCGGAACAACGCCAGCAAATTATTCAACAGTCCTTAGTCTATGGACATTACGAAAAAGAGGTCGACCGCGAGTCAGCCTACGAGCTGCTGAAGGTGCGCGCTGAACAAACGGCTCAAGCGGAGGCAGCAGCGGAAACTGTTAACCAGAAGCAATCGAAGAGCCGTCAACCGGATGATATCTGGGCATCAATGGCCAAGAGTGCAGCCCGTGCAGCCAGCAGTCAAGCGGGCCGCCAGATTGTTCGGGGCATTTTGGGTTCTATCTTTTGGGGCCGTCGTTAGCAAACGCTATTTGGCTAAACGCTGCTCTTGCCAGCGCAAAAAAGCCTTACGCAACTCGTCAAGGAGCAAAATAATCGGGGTCCAGGCTAAAACAAAGGCCCACTCAACCAGACCAAGAGGGGCTGTGTTGAACACACCCTGAAAGAAGGGGACGTAAATCAAAAGCCCGAGGATACCTAGCTCAAATGCAATACCTGCCAACACCAGGCGATTCGAAAAGAGACCGATTTTGAAGACGGAGACGCGGTCTGTTCGGCAACCGAATACTGCCCCCACTTGAGTGGACACAATCGCGGCAAAGGTCATCGTAGTAGCCATTCGATAGTCCAGGGTTCCTTCCTGCGCGAGGGCTACCCCCGGCCATCCTAGCCGTCCGTTCAGGAAAAAGTAGGCAGACATGGCGGCGACCGATTCTAGCAAGCCATACCACAACAAGGCACGGGTTAGCAGAGCACCGTTGAGTAAGGGCTCTTGGCGAGAACGCGGTGGACGATCCATGATTCCTGATTCTGGGGCTTCCGCCCCTAAACCAATCGCAGGAACCATATCCGTACCCAAATCGATAGCCAATACCTGCATCACGGTTAAGGGTAGGGGAATGCCTCCACGGGAAAACAGCATCACCACAAAAGGTACAGCCTCCGCCATATTGCTGTTGAAAACGTACATCGCAAACTTGCGAATATTGGCATAGACGGCCCGTCCTTCCTCGATCGCATTGACGATCGAGGCAAAGTTATCATCCGTCAGGATCATGTCCGCCGCTTCCTTGGCCACATCGGTGCCTGTAAGCCCCATCGCCACCCCAATATCGGATTGCTTCAAGGCAGGGGCATCATTGACGCCATCGCCTGTGACTGCCACCACATGCCCCATGGATTGGAGAGCGGTGACTACACGCAGTTTCTGTTCAGGCGCAACCCGAGCAAAGAGTACTTCCTTTCCAAGATGTTCCTTGAGGACTTCATCACTCATTCCTTCTAGTTCTGGCCCTGTGACAATCTGGGCAGGGTAGGTGCGAATGATGCCAATATTGCGGGCGATGCTCTCGGCGGTTAACCCATAGTCGCCAGTAATCATCACTACCCGGATGCCCGCTCGGTAACATTTTTCTACCGCTGCTGCTGCTTCTGGTCGGGGCGGGTCCATCATGGCGATCAACCCAAGAAAGGTCAGGTCACATTCAACTGTTTCCGGTCTAGGAACACCTAAGTTAGTGGGCAGAGAACGCAGGGCAATCGCCAAAACTCTGAGTCCATTGGAGGCATATTGATCATTGACCGCTATGATTTGAGCCCTCAAGTCTTCTGCTAAAGGACTTATCTGACCGTTAATCTGAATCTGAGTGCAGAGGTCCAGGATTTCTTTAGGGGCTCCTTTTACATAGGCAACGGAAGTTCCTGCCAACCCTCGATGAACGGTACTCATCCGTTTGCGATGAGAATCGAAGGGCAGTTCCCGTAATCGTGGGGTCCGGATGGCTTCAGCTTCAAGATTCAGACCGCCCTTAAGGGCCACTACCCGCAGCGCCGCTTCCGTCGGATCGCCCAGCTCTTTCCAGTGGTTAGAGCCATCCGTGGGCGGAAGTAAACGGGCATCATTGCACAGCCCAGCGGCGATGAGCAACTGCTGAAGGTCCCCCTCTACGGGCGAGGAAACAGGATCATCTCCCTCTAGAATCTGTCCCTCGGTGTCATAGCCCACACCCGTCACGGTGAGGCTGCGGTCCGCGACCCATAGGGCACGTACCGTCATTTCATTTTCCGTAAGCGTTCCTGTCTTGTCGGTACAGATAACGGTGGTACAGCCTAGGGTCTCAACCGCTGATAGCTTTTTAATCAAGGCATTACGCTTGGCCATACGCTGCACGCCCATGGCTAAGGACAGTGTCACCGTCGGCAGCAATCCCTCAGGCACAAAGGCAACAATCATACCCATCGCGAAGATGAAACCCGCTGCCAAATTCACACCTGCCAGAGAAACGGCAAGCACAAAGAAAAGAACCCCCATGCTGACGGCCAAAGCCGTCACCACCTTAGTCACCCGGTCCAGCTCTTTCTGCAAGGGACTAGGTTCATCAACAATGTTCTGGGTAAGATGCGTAATCTTGCCAAACTCAGTGCTCATACCTGTGGCAAAAACGACAGCCTTTGCAACTCCAGTCGCCACGCTCGTGCCAGCAAACACAAGATCTGGGACTTCAGCACGAGTCATTCCTGTTCTCGGAGCGGCTTCATCGGTCTTACCCACGGGTTGAGATTCACCCGTAAGCGTAGATTGGTCCACCTTTAGTTCAGCCGCCTCTACCAAGCGACCATCGGCTGAAATGCGGTCCCCTTCTGCCAAGAGCATCAGGTCGCCTGGCACTAGCTCCTCCGCCAGGATCGATTGTTCTACCCCCTCGCGAAGTACTCGGGCAGAAGTTGGGAGTAGTCTTTGTAGAGCCTCTGTCGCTTTCTCCGCTTTGTACTCCTGCCAAAAGCTAAAAGCTCCGTTGATTACATTTACAGTCCAGATAGCAAATCCCAGTTGCGGTAATTGGGCTATAAAACCAACCGCACCACCAACCCAAAGCAAGAGCGCCATAAGGTGGGTAAAGTTGGCCAGGAATTTTAGAACTAGCGGTTTCCCTTTCACTTTAATCAGGCTGTTGTGACCAAAACGGTTCAGACGCTCTTGCACTTCCGCTTGCGTCAGTCCCTGCGGCCTCGTCTCCAGGCTTTTGTAGACTTCTGGAATAGGTACGGCATGGAGATTGGTTTTTATGGCAATCTCAGAAGATACATCGCGGGTTACAGCCATAGCGCAAGGCTAGCGGACGTTTAAATAGATTGCAATCCTTTAAACCCTAGTCACTCTTCTAAGCTATAAACAGGTTCTGGACGAGGCAAAGAAGTCGGCTGCGAGAGGAAAGCCACCGCTTGGATGATCGTATCTTCAGAAAGCTGGATTTTTTCCATACGGACCAAGCCCTCATTCACCAAAGCGGCTTTGGCAAAACCTTGACCATCCGTACGCAGCGCCAAAGGCACTTCAAAATATATTTCTTTAATGCCTGAGGCAATAATCAGCTTCAGACAGGAAAGGCAGGGTTCTAAGGTGGCGTAGATCGTTGCACCGTCTACAGAAATTCCCTTCTTAGCCGCCATAGCGATTGCATTCGCTTCGGCATGGGAAGAGCGAGAAGGATAGGCCTGGTCTGCATCACAGCGGCTGATGCCTTCATAGCAATAGCCCATGTCGGTGCAGTGATGCGCCCCAGCGGGGGGTCCATTGTAGCCAGTGGCAAGAACCTGCTTATCTTTGACAACCACGGCTCCGACGGCTGCGGCTCTACAGGTAGAGCGGGTGGCAGCCAGTTTCGCCAGAAGCATAAAATATTCGTTCCAGGTGGGCCGATGACTGATAGAAAGCATAGGCTAAACATACCATTGAAGCCTGTCTACTTCTCCAGTCTAGTAGGCCCCACGTCTCTGAAAAACAACCTTAACCGTCCGGAGCAAAATCTGAAAATCTAGCCACAAAGACCAGTTTTCGATATAGGTCGTGTCGAGTCGGACGACCTCTTCAAAGTCCGTGATTTCTGAACGGCCTGAGACCTGCCATAGTCCTGTAATTCCGGGGAGGACTTCATGACGAATAAAATGGTGGTCGTCAAATTTTTCTACATCCCTTAGAGGGAAAGGGCGAGGTCCAATCAGACTCATTTCTCCAAACAAGACATTAAATAGCTGAGGCAGCTCATCCAAACTGAAGCGACGAAGGACGTTGCCAATTTTGGTAATCCGTGGATCGTGCTTCATCTTGAACATGATGCCGTCTTGCATTTCGTTCTGAGACTCTAAGTCCTTCTGTAATTGGTCGGCATTCGTGACCATAGTGCGGAACTTCCAAACCTTAAACTGCTGACCCCGTAGACCAACTCGGGTTTGTCTATAGAAAATAGGTCCAGCAGAATCTAGCCGAATCAGAAGGGCAATGATCAGGTAGAGAGGAGCAGTTAAAAGCAGCGCAATCGCAGCAGTCAGGAAATCGAAACCTCGCTTTACCAAAAAATCTGTACCAGAGATGAAGGGAGGGGAGAAGCGCGTAGCCGGTAAACCACCTACCATGAGGAAATCAGGTTTCTGCAGAAGAAGGGGCTCTAAACCAATGGGCAAGACATATAAGGTAATCCCAGCGTTACGCAAACGCCAATAGAGGAACATGGGGTTTTCTATGGGATAGGAAGAACAGATAAAAACCTCTGCTACTCCCAAGCTAATGATGTGGCTAATCGTTTCTTCCCCATCCTCTTCTTCTAGAGAGAGGATATCGGAAGTTCCCAGAATTCGGTAACGTCCCTCCCGCTCCAATAGGGCAGCCGCCGCAGATACATCCTTAGGATGGCCCAACAGATAAGCAGGATAGAGAACAGCGCCTTTCTCTCGTAGATATTCAACAGCTCCATCGGCAACGAATCGGCCCAGGCAGACAAAAAGGACGCTCAAGAACCAAGACAGGATAAAGGTCGAACGGGAGACAAAATAACCAGGCTGATAGAAAAAAGCAATCAGCAGAAGAAATACATGGGACAAGGTCAGCGACTGCGTAATCCTAAAATAATCACGACGCTTGCCTCCTGCATCGTACAAACCTCTACTAATTAAGAGACCCACCGCAAGAATCAGAATAAGAAAGAGAAATTGTGGATTCCGTCCAATTTTCCAGACGGAAGCAAGCGGAGTTCCATAAACTTCTGCAACCCGCCAAGCCATGCTGATCAAAATGCAATCTATGGCAATCAAAAAGGGGGTACGAAATAAAGCAATGCCAAGTCCTTTGCGGATACTTGCAAAGACAGGAGCCCTGAGGTCAAGATTATAGGGTTTAGAAGATTTAAGGGAAGGAACTTGCACTGGTAAGTTCTCCGTAATATGTCTAGGACCCTTAGTCATGTGTCTCTTCAGTTACGTATTTATACGCAAAACAGATTCGCTATTGTCAATTTATGTTAACAGTAAGATACAGATAGTTGATGTATCAAATAATGCATCTTGCTTGAAATTCAGTTCAATGAAGACTTTCTTCGAAGATTGCATCAGGCCTGGCAAATCTAGGCTTCGGCGGTCTGTGGCTTGGCCCCTTTACGTTCCCGCCACCAGGTCAAAAGAATGCTGGCATTGAAAATACTGGAGTAGGTACCGCTCATAAATCCAACAATCAGGGCAAGCGCAAAGTCATGAATGGTTTGTCCACCGAAAATATAGAGCGCGAACAGGGTGAGCAGAGCCGTTAGAGAAGTATTGATTGAACGGGCTAAGGTTTGGTTAACGGATTCGTCCACAATCTCACGGAAGGCTTTTTTGCGAGAAATGAATTTCAAGTTTTCTCGAATACGGTCGTAGACAACAACTGTATCGTTCACCGAAAAACCAATAATCGTCAACAGAGCCACCACAAAAAGAGAGTCTACCTCTGTCTTAAACACTAAGCCTAAGATGGCGAAGAAGCCCATCGTAACTAGCACATCATGAACCAGCGCTACCAAAGCAAAAATGGCATAGTCCGTTTGGAAGCGGAAGCTGATGTATACGGTGATACCCAAGAAGGCAAGCAGTAGTGCCAGGATGCCATTGGTAAACAATTCCTTGCCCAAGGTCGGCCCTACAACTTCTACCCGCTCCAGCGTGAATGTACCCAAGTCTTTTTTGAGTTCCTCCTGGAGGGCAAGACGTTCGTTTTGTGCCAAAGGTTTCGTGCGGATTAGAATCTCTTCTTCTCCAGCTTTTTGGATAATGCTATTCGCCAAGTCTCTCTGCCCTAGCGCTTCTCGCACTTTCGAAGGATCAGGAACTAGCTGCGCGGAGGGAAAGCGCATTTGGAGCAAGGTTCCTCCGGTGAAGTCAATGCCCAGCCGCAGGGGGCTGCCTATGGTCGCCCAAGAGATTGCCATAGCGATCAGGCCAATGGCGATGAATCCACTAGAGAGAGAGAGCCACAGGGTGCGGTTACGATTAACATTCAGTTGCATAGCAGTTAGCTCGTTGCCGTATTGGAAGAATCAGAGGGCTTAACCCCAAAGAGGACCGGATTGCGCAGAGAGGGAATGTTCAACGCCAAATACAAAAAGGTGCGGGTACAGGTCAGTGCAGAAAAGAGGCTGACGAGAATACCAATGCCTAAGGTCAGGGCAAATCCCCGTAAAATGCCCGAGCCGAGTACAAAAAGGACCGTACAAGAAACCAGGGTCGTGACATGGCTATCTAGAATACTGGAAAAAGCCCGACTAAATCCTGCTTCCACCGCCGTGAATATTTTCTTACCGCTCTTTATCTCTTCCTTGGTCCGCTCAAAAATCAGGACATTCGCATCTACAGCAATCCCGATCGAGAGAATAAATCCGGCAATCCCCGGCAATGTCAGCGTTACCGGAATCAGTTTAAAAATAGCCAACGTAGTCAGGGTGTAGATCAAGAGCGAGATATCTGCAAAAAATCCAGGCATCCGGTAGTAAAGCAGCATGAAAACCAGCACGGCGATCGTTCCGCCTAAACCCGCCGTCAGGCTCTTGCGCAGACTGTCTTCGCCTAAGGTTGCTCCCACGGTGCGGTTCTCGATCACCTCTACGGGTACCGGAAGGGCCCCTGCATTCAGCTTCGTCGCCGTGTCGGTAGCCTCTTGTGCCGTAAAGGTTCCTGTGATTACGGCCTGTCCTCCCGTAATTCCCTTGCCCGCAAATTCAGGCCCTACCGTGGGGGCACTCACCAATTTATTGTCTAGAAAAATACCAAGGCGGCGTCCTGTCCCGCCTAGGTTCCCGGTTAGTTGGGCAAATAGCTCTCCGCCTCTGGGTGTAAACTCCAGCGCTACATCCCAGGCCCGACCTTGCGTGGACTTAGGGGTAGATTTCTTGAGATCGCCTCCGGTGAGCCCTGTTTTCTTCCACTTGGGTGCGCCCAGCGGGTCAGTGCCGACCTGCTCGCGAAAATCTAATTGGGCGGTGTCTCCGAGAAGCTTAATCGCTCGGTCTGGGTCTTTAACGCCAGGGAGTTGGATCAGAAGCTGGTCTACGCCTTTTTGCTGCACGGTTGCTTCTGCCACCCCCAGACCATTGACCCGCTGTTCAATCACTACTTTGACCCCTTGCAGGATCTCAGAAGTGACCTTGGGAACTTCTGCCGTCGGTTTCGCTAAGAGTGTAAGCTGAGCACCTCCTCTGAGATCAAGTCCCAGAGCTACGGGTACAGGTTTTAGCTTGAAGGCCTGAGGAATAGGCTCAACGACTACGTAGAGTCCTCCAAGAACGACCGCTAGAATGAGAGCAAGAAGCCAATACCTTTGTTGCATGGGATACTAATGTACGCCGTATATAAGGTAGCCCTTCCTGGGGACGCTTGTATCGAATTACAGGAAAACTATGACATCCCTTGAAACCATCGCTACTCAGCTAGAAGATTCAGACTTTGGTCAACGCATTCAGGCGCTGATCCAATTGCGCTCGGTGGTTGCTGCTGATGCCGTTCCCTTGTTAGCAAAAGCGCTGAAAGATCCGAATACGCGGGTACGCTATTCTGCCGTCAGTCTTCTAGGCCAAAAACATACCCCAGAAACCTTGGCCCTACTGCAAGAAACCCTGGCTACTGACCCAGAACTAGATGTGCGGGCCGCAGCGGCAGCCGCCCTCGGTGATTTAGGTGACCCCTCCGCCCTCGATAACCTCGTAGAAGCCTACCGCGTAGATCAGGATGAAATGGTGCGCTTTAGTGCCGTCGCGGCCCTTGGAGAATTGGGAGATGAACGAGCGATGGACCTCTTGGCGGATGCAATCCATCAGGGCGGTTTGATTGAGACCGCAGCCGTAATGGCTCTCGGACAGATTCCTTCAGCACGCACCTATGAACTCCTGGCTCCCTTTGCTACCTCAGAAGATTGGGAAATGCGTTTTCGGGTGGCCCAAGCCTTGAAGATCTCTTCCGATGAGCGAACAGTAGCCTTGTTAGAACAATTAAAAGCAGACCCTCATCCCCAAGTTGCGCAGGAGGCAGCCTTCTCCCTAGAGAATCGCTAGATTCCAGAAAGTTCTTGGGTCAGGTCAAGTGTCAAAACCTTGGATAGCGCCTATGAGGCTGCCCACAAATTTTTCAGGGTCATATTGGGTTTGCAGCTTTTCCATTTTTTTACTAGAGGAATGGCCGATGAGAACAGTAGGAAAAGAGTTGATACCAAAGGAGGCACTTCGTTTGAATTCAGCTTCTATGTCTTTGATTTGAGCTGGAGCGCTAACTAACTGCAGATCTAAATCAATTTGGTTTTTCTTGGCAAGCTCTAGATAAAGATTTTGGTCATTCAGGTCTCTCCCCTCTTGAAAATGCGCTTCGATGACGTCATGGGCAAAATCTAGGGTTTTAATCGGTTCTCTGTCGCGAACCGCCTTGATCGCAATGGAAGGCTCTATCGAACTGGCAAGGATTTTTTTATTGCAGAGGATGTTGGCATGAAACTTCTCAGAAGGTTTACGACCCGTGACCATAAACAACCTTTGAGAAGCGCTTTCAATATAGGCCCTCATCTCTGCATAGGGCCCAATACGTGTGCCAGCGACCATCCCCCCAAGCGCCAATTCAATATCCAAGTTTGGCAATGTTTTGCGCAGTAATCTCATAGCTGGGACAAATCCATAGCACCATCCGCACAGAGGATCAAAACCGTAAATAATTTTTGCGTCTACCATGAGCATTAAGTTGCCTCTCCTATAGCTAGAAATGAGATTTAAAGCTCATCAACAAAAAATAATTGATGAGTGATATCTATCTTATAGCCGTACCACAATCGCTCTAGATTTTCCCAAGATAATCCCTCTTACCCAGCTCTACTCCGCAATGCCTGAGAATGTTGTAAGCAGTAGTGACATGAAAATAGACGTTAGGAAGCACAAAGTTTAAGAGATAGGGCAATCCCTCGAAAGTCATCGTTTCCTTACCCACGGGAAGGGTAATCGACTTTTCTTCCGAGCCATCGATTTGATCAGCGGTTAATGTTTTTAAGTAAGCGATGACGTTCTGGAGACGGGCAATCAATTCAGGAAAAGTAGTTTCGTTATCTTCTAGTTTGGGTGCTTCCAATCCTGCTAGTCTTGCCGCTCCTCTTCTAGCAATGTCTGAAGCAATTTGGACCTGTCGTCCCAAAGGAAACATATCAGGATACAGGCGGCTGTTGAGCAGTACAACAGGATCGACTTTTTTGGCCTCAGCATGGGCCGCACCCTTTTCCAGAATAACTGCCAGGTTATTCAGTGCATGAATGAGCGATGGGACTGAGGCTTGATACATGGAAATCGTCATAGATATTGCTCCTGGAATCTAATGGAACCCTAATCCTTACAGAGCAGGTTGTAGCCCATCATCCCTTCAGGAGTGTCCCCTTTTTCCTTTTTCTATGCAAAAAGTCTAATAAAAGCCGGAATCAATTCAGAATATTCTCGTTGCGAAGGTGATTGCTAATGGCACCGCAAAAAGCTTCGTAGGGAGCCATGCCAGCTACTTCTCCAACTAGTTTGCCACATTTGAAGATAAAAGTAATCGGAATGCTATTGATACCGAGAAGCCCAAGGTTGTGAGCCACTTTAGGGTTCTCATCTATATTGAGCTTGATGACTTTTATACGGTCCTTATACTTTTCAGCAAGTTGGTCAACTAAAGGAATAATATCCTGAGATTGGGCACACCAATGTGCATAGCAATTGATTAAGACTAATCCTTTGTAGCTCAATAATTCATGCCATTCATGTTCTAGCTTGGCTAATGTACTCATAATTTTTACCTCCGATTCTTTCAAGAGGAGAAGTCAGTGCAATTTTTCTTTCGTGATTATTTCCGCAAAAGGTACTGTAGTGGTGGGGCAAGATTAATTGATTGTCACTACGTATAATTTTGCCTTCCTGTTCTAGAACCCCGAACATGCGGGTCACCGTTACGCGTGATGCAGCAATCGTTTCAGCAATTTCTTGATGGGTCAATCGCAACATAATTAACTTTCCTGTTTCAACTTCACAGCCAAATTTATGAGCGAGCCAACCCAAGAACTCTAACAAGCGCAAGTACACGGTTTGGTGGCTAATGATATTAAGTAGGTTTTCTGTCTGTCGTACATGCCGCAGGATTGCATCCAGTTCATGCACACAAAGGTGAAGGGGCAAAGCTATAGCTGTTGTAGGCTCGAGACATTCAACTTCGTAGGGGTCAGTCTGGGATAGAGGTTTACCCACAACATCTCCTGGACCCCAAAGCCCCAGTGCCCTAGGAATTCCTTCTATACTCCATGTCAACGTTCGAACTACGCCCCGTTCAATCTTCCAGAGAAATTTATTATCCAGTGGAAGCCTGTTTTGTCGTTCAAATGTTTTTTTTGTCAAGCTAGAAGCTAGATCAGAACTTAGACTGGAACCATTCATACGCTCAGAACTCCTAACAGATTTCGTCCAAATACATCACTGGATAGGCCAACGACATTTAATTTGGTATTCTCAGCTCCTTACAATGGCTTGCTGAGTTGGCATTTCCTGACGACATGAACTGCAACGCCAATAAATCCCTGCTGAACGCATGTGCTTTAGCAAAATCGTTGAACAACAGAGGCAAGTGGGAATACGCTTTGTGGGTTTCTCAACCGTTATGGCAACAGCCTCTGGGCTGATCTTGACCATTATCTTAGGTTCATAAATGAAATATTCCCTTCAAAATTTAGTGGCAATTGCTCATCCCTTGGTCTAACCAATTTGACAGACGACAGGTTGATTTCGTGGATGAGTTGATTAAGTTGATTGATTATGAACTTAAGACTTAACAAAGCGGTGGAAATAAGGATTTTTTACTACCTAATTTGATAAAATAGCCTTCAAATTTATTGCCATTCTCTATTCTCAAGTTCCTTCTGGGGTAACAATAAGGCCGCTTCAATTTCCTGTCGGGTCGCCGCTGTTACTGCACAATTGCTATTCAGGCAATCTAGCAGCAATTGGTTGGCATCGTAGTAGCCTTGTAGTACGCGCTCTTGCTTGGGACTAAACTGCCAAGGATGGTTAATATTCCGATAATTAATAATCGTTGTATTCAGTCGTTCAAACCAAGTGGAATAGTGCGTTTGCCACCAGTCCTGAAACCGTCCTCCGTTTTGAGCAGGATTCGGAAGTTCATCGCTGAGCTGCTGAAGAGATTTATGGAATCCATCCTCTTGCACAATGTCCAAAATATTATCCAGAACATGGCTACAGGTATGGACATGAGCAAAGTCTTGGTTGTGCTCGATGGCACAATTCAGCAACAGGTCATCTAGCGCCGCATCGAGCAATATCCCCTGATCGAGCGCGCTGGCGAGGGCAAAGTGAAAAGCCATGTGCGGAGTCTGGGCAAGGGCGAGGTAGAAAGCTCGAGTCGTCGCAATCTTGGGTGTAGAGGGTATTGTCTGAGATTTTTGGCTAGCCCATGTCAAAAACTCTTGCAGATAAGAATCTTGGGCGACCAAGTTATCAATTTCTTGTTTCATTAACTGCACCAACTCGTCTGCACTCCGCAGCATGACCGCCGTCAACAAAAAGATTTCGCGCCATTGCGGGTCGGTGATGTGGCTAACCAGTCCTTCCAATGCTTGCTCTAAGGACTGGAGATTATGGCTAGCAACGATTTTTCGAGCGGTGAAATATTCTTGAAATGCTAGATAAGAGAAGGAGAAAATGCCCCGCGCCCGTTCTGTGAGTAGACCATGCTGCGCCTCGATCGCTCTCAAGACCGCTTCACTTTCGAGTTGCAGTTGCTCAAGATCGGTCGGGGCATCCGGCATTTCCCGAATAGAGTCACCAATGTATTGTTCAATGAGGTGCTGCTCAAAAAAGTATTGGCCCTGCTCAAAGGTCACGGCTGCAATCTGACTCAAGAGCTTGAGCTTTTGGGGCAACAAAAACCCTCGGTAAACGTCATCTCGCTCAACCCCTCTGGCCTCGTCCCATTTACCCAGCAGCAAATCTAGCCCTTGTTTATAGAACTCCGACCGCTTGGTCGGAAATTTTTCCTGTGTGTGGAAGACCCAACAGGCGAGATGTAGAAATAGTGGGGTAATGGCGAGTCGGCGAAATTGCCAGTTTTCCAATAGGTTCAGCTTGTGAATAAATTGAGCAGACTGCGCCTGTCCATTTTTAGCGTTCGTTTTGGTGAATGCTACAAACCATTTCTGGGCGAAGGCGATGATTTGTGCTGAGGTGAATGGGGCAATCTCAACATCAGTAAAGCCCCTCAGCTGAAGCTTTTGAGCCGCTGTGCGACAGGTCGTTACAAATAAGTTCTTGTGATATTTGTCCGCAAATTTGCGAACTTCTCTCAAGACCGCAATACTCTCTTGGTTCAGCACTTCATCCATGCCGTCGAGCAATAGCAAGACTCTGCCTGCTTGAAGCAAGGTTTCGATCACAGACAGATCTGAAATTCCAGAAAGGAGAAACTCTTGATGGATGTACTCTAATAAACTGCACTCTGGGTGGCTTCTAGTCTCTTCCGCAAAATTCTTCAAGGAGATGAAGATAGGCACCCGATTGGCGGCAAACGCACCGTGGTTGCACTGAATGGCAAGGTGTTGTAAAAAGGTGGTTTTGCCGCTCCCCGGCTTGCCCAGTACCCTAAGTTTGGAATACATCTCAACAGCTTGCATGCCCGATATTTGTGGCTGGGAAATCTCCCCTAGGCCAACGCGATCGAAGTCTTCTGCACTCAAGTTTTGGAGATAAGTGAGCTCGAACCACTCTTTGCTGGCTATTTTCTCCAAAACATTGACATCAATGTAGATGTCCTCAATCCCCACAGGATGGCTGACATCCAAAAGCTGCAAAATGCCGCATTGGTCTTGAATTTTCTCCTGGCGTTGCAAACGAACTTTTTGCACCAAGCTATCAATAGCCAAAACGTTCTCGTGGGCAAATTCTCCAGGATCAGAAGACTCTGCAGGCGGATCGATCGCAATCTCCCGCCAATTCAGCTCCAAGACAAAGCAAATTTCCTGAAAGACATGGCGTTCGACTGGACGACCCGTGAAAAATCTCCAAATGGGTTGGCGCGTTTTTAAGTTGATTTCCCCTGCCAGATTTTCCTGAGTCCATCCCTTGAGGGCAAATGCTTGTTTCGCCTGCTGAATTCCAGGAAGTGAGGCCTGGAGCGATCTTTTGACCATGAAAAGGAATTCCTAGTCTTAAAGACGGGAGGAGGCTGATATCTTAGATCATAAACTTTACAGAAGGGTGAAAACTGCTGCTTAGCTGAACTTATACAAAAGCTTAAGGCCGATTTGAAATGCAACAATCTCAAGATGTTTGCACGCTGAAAATTGCCGATGAAGCTTGAGGAGCGCATTCCATGAAAGCCTCAGGAGCCTTGAACTTTAAGCATCCACATATTGTGAGTGACGCTAAGCAGTGAGTGAAATGATAAAATGTTAAATTTTGTAACGAACTCAAACGCGACAAACTAAATGTATATCTAAATAACCTCCGCTTTGCAAAAGTATAAGTTTGCTGGCTCTGACTAAGAAGTAAAAACGCGCAGCCGGGATAAAAAAGTTGGGATTGGTCACAAATGTTGCCTTGCTATTTAGTAAAGCCGCAGATATGGGTATTCTGAGCCAAGAGCGAATCATCCCAACCCTTTTAGAAGATGCGCCCCCAAGAGGAGAAGAATATGCGTCCCGTAGCTCTGGCTTGCGCCCTAGCAGCTTTAACATCCTTACTTCCGGTTTATGCTCAGAGCATACCGCTACAGAAGGAAAGCGTAGCCAAAAACGTAAGTATTCCCGATATCGTCGTTACCAAAGATGCGGTGGATTTCCGTACGATTAATCTTTTTGAGCAAGCCCTGCCTGTGAACCAGCGGAATGTGCAGTACGGGAACGCTTACGACATTCAAGGCGGGACCTACGACCAGGCTTGGATTTTGCCCGGACGTAAAAATTCTCTGCTGGCTATGGACTTGGGAGCCAGCAGCCCTTGGAAAAATTTCCGCTTTAACCTCGGTTCCCTCATGCCCTACAAAGGCTATGAAAAGCCTGTACAACTGGAAGTTTTAGGCGATGGCAAGCGTCTTTTTGCCTCTACTTATAACTCTGTAGAGCCTCTTAGCCCTATTGATGTGGATGTTCAAGGAGTACGTTCTCTACAAATTCGGGTCAATGCCGCTTGTCCTCAAGCAGAGCCGGATTTTGCCGTTAGCCGTGCCCTCAGTCTCTATGTCGTAGAACCTACCCTTTCCAAAGATTCTTCGGCCCAATCCACGCCTTCTCGCATCCGCTCGATTCAGTGCGCACCCGCTATCTTCACCGAAGCAGCTCCTCCTGTTAAGCCTCTAGCTCCAGTAAAGCCCGTTAAAGCACTCTGGTAACCCCACCCCTCAGTCCCTTTGGGACAGCTCCCCCAAAAGGGGAGCCTCTTCTGGGAGAAGAAGGATTGATTGGATTTGAGTACGGACCCCGCCAAGCGATAGGTCACTTCATTGTTGATGAAACGGACTACGCGCAGGACCGAACTTTTTAGGGCAAGTGCTACAAAAATTCATACCAGAATTTATTTCGCAGGGAGTACAACTGCTACGCATCATGCGTACTTTCGGAATGAGCTTATTCATGTAGTGTTCTCATATCTTCTAAGTTCTAATCCTTCACCCGCACCTTTCTCTTCTCAAAAGGTCCAGGCTCCCCTTTGAGGGGAGCTGTCCCGTAGGGACTGAGGGGTCCGCACTACTCACGGACGCAATCCGGGCAGTTTCAAGGCTTGTTCCATCGCTAAGGTCTTCTCCACGACTCTAGGCGGCCATCTGCGCAGTTCTCGAAGCCATTTGCGGTTCCCATAGTTTGGGTCTTGCTTCAGGGCTTTGCGAATTAACACAGCTGCTTCCTTAGGACGCTTACTCTCCCATAGCGCCACGGCTTCAGCAGCCTGTAAATCTACAAAAGTTCGTTCTTGTTTCCCCGCTTTGGCATAGATTTCCAAAGCCCGCTTCGGTTGGTTGGTTTCGATGAAGGCTAGGGCCAGGTTGAGACGGGCAAGGTCATAGCGGGGATTGATAATCAGGGCGCTTTCAAAATCTTGAATCGCCTTTTTCCACTCGCCTTTACCCCCATAGGCGTTGCCTCGATTATTCAAAGCATCAGCGGCTCTCGGCTCTAGCTGCAGCACCCGATTGTAATCAACAATGGCATCATCCCAGCGGCCCATGGCTTCCCAAACGGCTCCGCGATAGAGATAGGTGGTTCCTACGCGTGGAGCATAGGCTAAGGATTCGTTGTAGTCTGCCAAAGCTCCTTTCAAGTCTTCAACAGCGACTTTGGCCGTTGCTCGGTCTCGGTAGGCATCCGCATTTTTCGGGTCCTTAGCGAGGACCTGGTCCCAGAGAGGAATCGAGCGGGCAAAATCCTGACGGATCATGGCAGACGTAGCTTCACTTTCCAGCGCTGTCCGCCCCGGAGCACAGGCCGTCAGCAGGATCAAGACCCAGGGAAGCAGATTTTGCCAAGTCACGGTCATAGACTGTAGCGTTCCTCAGTCCAGGGTTCTCCCCGACTGTGGTAGCCATTTTGCTCCCAAAAGCCTAATTGTTCACTAGACATGAATTCCAGCCCATTGATCCACTTGGCTGATTTCCAGGCGTAGAGGTGAGGAATCAAGAGGCGCATCGGGCCACCGTGTTCAGCGGGGAGGGCTTCGCCAGAAAGAACATGAGCAAATATATTCTCTTCTTTGAGGAAATCCTCTAGCGGTACGTTCGTGGTGTAGCCGCCGTAGCAGTGCCCCATCACATGCTTCGTCTGTTCCTGGTCCCACTCAATCATTTTCAGAAAGTCTAAAACTTTGATTCCGGTCCACTGCACCTCTAGTTTGGACCAGCGGGTCACACAGTGAAAGTCAGCGGTGAGGCTAACCTGGGGCATATCCATGAAATCTTGCCAGGTAAAGGTTTTTTCCTGGGCCAAACCCCATACCTTGAACTCCCAGGCATCCCTAGCCACCGTAGGCACACGCCCATAGGTCATCAGGGGGAACCCATTAGTCAAATATTGCCCTGGAGGAACACGGTCATTCGGTTCTGTTGGTTTTTTGAAAAACTTGCCTAACATAAGCAGTAATAAGGGAGTTAATGTCTATGGTACAGGCCGCACATCGCTTCAGTGAATTGATCAGAGGGTTGGTGAGCGACTGCTCTTCAGAACGCAAGTTTCTGAAATAGATCAGCCACAGGAAGTAAGAAACCAGAGACCACATCTTCGCCATCCAGCGAGTCTGTGGATTTGAGTAGGCGGTCGGGTTCCTTGGCAGAGCGATAGACCAGCACATAATGCTCATTGGGGTGGACGACCCAAATTAGGCGAGCACCGTTCTCAAAATATTCCACAATTTTGGTGTGAATCTCTTCAGTTGTATTGCCTGGAGAAAGAATTTCCACTACCAAATCGGGTGCCCCCTCCAGAAAACCATCGGGCAGGTCTTCAAGTCCCTGTAAGCGTTCTTTCGCGACGAAGGAGATATCTGGACCACGTTTGTTGCCCGATTTCATCTTGAAGGAAGTGCTGGAATCAAACATGGCTCCTAGTCTTTGGAGTCGGACATAGCCACCCAGCAAAATCATCAACGTGCTGCAAACATAGCCATGCTTCGCACCAGAATTTCCCATATCAACTAATGCTCCATTTACCAGTTCATAACGATGCCCGTCGTCTGGAAGTGCCATGAACTCTGCATCGGTCCAATCTTTCTTCTCTGGCGCACTTTTGACTAGACTTTCAGTTGAAGATTGACTCAGAGTCGACATGAGTTTCTCCTGGATTTCTACTTCTACAGTGATCTTGACATGGGTTGTAGACTTCACTCAATTGTAGATGATGGCACGTAGGTCTTTGTTTTCATGAGGTGCCAGGCGTTTGTGGAAGAGAACGTTCAGGAACGCAGACCGAAGGGATAGAGGGGATAATAGGAAAACCATTCTCTGCCGCTAACTGTGTCCCAAGCGCTGCCCTATCTACTCCATAGCGAAGTACTCAAAGAGCGCTTTGGCAAAAAAGTATTCAAAGTCACTCTGGATGCAGGTTTTGACTGTCCCAATCGAGATGGTACACGTGCTAAGGGGGGTTGCACTTTTTGTGATGCTTCCGGTTCTTCTGCGCAAATCACCCCACCGGCTACGCCTTTAGCCGAGCAGCTAGAGCAAGGGATTGCTCGGTGGAAAGCTCGCTACGGAGACAAAGCACAGAAATTTGTTGCATACTATCAGGCATTTACGAATACCCATGCGCCGGTGGAACGTTTAGCCGAGGTCTATGAAGTAGGGCTCAAGCATCCCGAAGTGGTAGGACTTGCCATTGGCACCCGTCCTGATGCTGTCCCTGAAGCGACTTTAGACCTGCTTGCTGATATAGCCCAGCGCAAATATCTATGGGTGGAATACGGTCTCCAGTCAGCCCATAACCAAACCTTGGAATTTATCAATCGCGCTCATACCGTTGAAGAATGGTCCGATGCCGTCCAGCGAACGCAGCGTCGGGGCATCGAAATCTGTGGACACTTGATTCATGGCCTGCCCTACGCTCCAGGACAGATGGAAACCCCAGAAATGATGATGCAATCAGTGGATTTAATGGCCCGTAGTGGTGTGACGGGCATCAAAATTCATTCTCTGCATATTGTGCGGGGGTCGATTATGGCCTTTCAGTACAAAATGGGCGATATACCCATGTTTTCGATGGGAGAATACGTGCACTGGGTCTGTGATTCTCTAGAACGTCTTCCTGCACAGATGCAAATTCATCGACTCACCGGAGACGGCCTCAAGCATTTATTGATTGCTCCAGAGTGGTCTCGGGATAAACGAGTGGTGTTGACTGCAATTACTAAGGAGATGGAACGGCGCGGAACAGTCCAGGGCGCAAAATATGTTTCCCCTCTTCCTGTGCATACTTGACTAGAAATCCCCCCAGAAAAGCCATTCAATGCTTCAAGTAGCATTGCCCCCCTTTTACTCTTACGGGAAGGCTGCGCCTAGAAGGGGGGAGGGGGGATCTCACCAGGTGGCTGCTGCCTTTTGGACAGCAGAATGTGCTTCTCCCAGCACTTGGTCACGGACCTCATCCCCTTGATTCAGCGCATTGGCATGGATGAACTGAACATCCGTCACGCCGATGAAGCCAAAGATTCCTCTCAGGTAAGGCTCTTGGAAATCATAGGGAGCCATAAACTCTGGACGGAAGTCACTGCCCCGAGCCGTGATGAAGAGCATCTTTTTACCTTCGACCAAACCCTTCAAGCCCTCAGGACCCACCGCAAAGGTACGACCAGCACGGACAATTTGGTCGATATAGGCTTTGAAGGTAGAAGGTACATTGAGGTTGTACATAGGAACCCCAAAGACGTAGCGGTCTGCAGTCAAAAATTCATCTACCAGTTCATCGGAAACTTTAATCGCTGCGGCCATCTCAGGCGTATGCATATCAGGAGGCGTAAAGGACCCTCCTACCCAAGCTTCATCCACATGAGGCACGGGATAGCGTCCAAGGTCCCGATAGGTAACAGTGTCATCAGGGTGCCCAGCATTCCAATGACTTACGAATTCTTTAGAAAGCGTACGAGAGTAAGAGCGCTCACCACGAGGACTAGCATCAATATGAAGAATGTGGGCCATGAAATAGTCTCCTTAGATCTAGAAATTAGGCTTTTTGCCAAAGTTAGTTTTTTTGCGGATGCCCTTAGGAATCGACATTACCCAAATCCTATAAGTATTCACTTTCTTTTGTAAAGTAGGTACCTTTAAGTAACTACCCATGATTAAGCGAATATCTATGCCTCTATCAATCGTCGAACAGGCTGAACAAAAGGATACAGAGTGCCATAAATACTGTCCTGTGAACAAACTCCTCAATCTTCTATCAGGCCCTTGGACTATGTATATCCTCTGGATTCTCCAAAGCCAAGGAGCCATGCGCTTTGGAGTTCTTAAACATCAAGTCGAGGGCATCTCCACCAAAGTTCTTACAGAGCGCTTGCGAATGCTGGAAACGGAAGGTCTGATCTATCGAGATTACGTACCGACGGTCCCACCTCAGGTTACCTACGGGTTGACAGCACGGATGAAAGACCTCACCGAAGTGCTAGAGCAACTGAGTGCCATTGCCCAACGTTGGTATAGCCAGGAACAGTTTACACAGGGCAGACATACAGACAAAAGAGAGGATATTTAATGGTGACCAGCATAAAACAAGTTAGCCCAAGCGCTCAGATCTCCCTCGGCAAAAAGTATGCGGAGAAAACGGTGATCATTGAGCAACCGGAGGAAGGTGTTTGGGTAATTAAAACAGCTATCACCATTCCTAAAAACGAACTCTGGTTGCACCAAGAACCGTTTAAATCAAAACTTGATGCTGCTATCAAACAGGCGGCGAGTAGGAACACGAATCCCAAATAACAGAACACCTAACCAGGAATCAAGGCTCTTTGGCATTCTGGGCAAACGGCATGAATCGTCAGCTGGCAGTCTAAAAGCTTAAACCCATGTTTCTGAGACTGCTTAGAGCCTACTTGCAGAATGGAGTTGCTCTTGAACTCAATGGTCTGATTGCAGCGTACGCACACGAGATGATGGTGATGATGAGGATAGGACTGATTCAGCTCGTAGTGCTTGTGTCCTTCTGCCAGCTCTAATTCTCGGAGGATGCCTAGGCGAGACAGTAGCTTGACCGTGCGATATACCGTGGACAGACTAATGCCGGTATCTACTTCCAGCAATTTATAGTGCAAATCTTCAGCACTTAGATGATTTCCTTCTGGCAATTCCTGAAAAATTTTGAGAATCGTCTCCCTCTGCGGAGTCAGCCGCCAACCTTTTGAGTTCAGTTCTGCCTTGAGGGTATCTGGGGTGTATTGCGTGACCATAGGATTATCAAGAAGAGCGGCTTATTGAGAATATAGCTTATTTCTTCGACCAGCGTCTCGAAACCAGGCATTATTAATGTTGCGTTTTGTAGTAAATATGAAATCCTTGCCAGGATTGAATTGTAGGCTATGGACTCATAGCTATTCTAATCCTCTATGACTCCTTTTTCTCTTGAACCGCCGGATCTTAGCCTCGCCACCTTTATCGCTCCCGATGCGCAAGTGATCGGTGCGGTCCGTCTTGAGGAGGGCGTAAGTATCTGGTACGGCGCTGTGCTTCGAGGGGATGTAGAACGGATTGTGGTTGGCCGTTCAACGAATATTCAGGACGGAGCCATACTCCATGGAGATCCTGGAATGCCCACAGTTCTGGGTAACTATGTGACGGTGGGACATCGGGCCATCGTTCATTCTGCCACCGTGGAAGACGGGGTAATGATTGGGATGGGCGCTATCTTGCTCAATGGGGTAACGGTCGGGAAAGGTTCGATTGTCGCAGCAGGGGCCGTTGTAACCAAAGATGTATCTCCTTATACCCTTGTCGCAGGAGTACCTAGCAAACCTATGCGTGTTATTTCTCCAGAAGAAGCAGAGGGCCTGATGCACCATGCCCAACACTATGAAGAGTTGGCTAGAGCCTATAAAGACAAAGGTCTTTAGCAATTAATGAACCTATTTATCAGTTTTGCTCATGCGCAGCAAGTTTAAATTTTATAAAATCTTTCTAAGTTCAATTATCTCTAGTGCTGCTGAGTACTTTGGCGCATGTCTCTTGCCCTTACACGTACAGAGCTAAAGGACCGTAGACGACGCTCAAGCGAGTTTTGAAAGTCAGCAGGTTGGGTAAGCAGATTTCTATGAGTGAGGGCAAATCTACGCACGCTCAGCGTCAAGCGAAAAGCAACAGGCAAAACAAGGCACCCGAGAAAAAAGCCTAACAGATAGAATGCCCTTGTTATAGTATTTCGGTCAATTGTCATAAGATTCAGCCTCATACAGCTTGTTTACAAAAGAGATAGGGCACCATAATCTGTTGCCACAATATTGTAAAGAACAGCCGCCTCTAAAAAAGCCGACTCTTCGCATTAGCGGTTAGGGGAAAGGTAAAATACCAGGCTAACCGCTAACTTACTGTTTATGCTGATGGAAATTGTTTAACCAACGCTTCGGATTCAAGCGTTAATTTTCCTATTTGAACATCAAGCTTTTTCAGGTTCAAAGAAAAGCCTTCTAACTTGAAGTTGCGCAAGTCTAAAAGTTCACGAACCTGTTCCACAAGGGCCTCTGTCAATTCTGGTGAAACATCCTGCCCTTCCTGGGATTGTATGTCTTCTAAGATTAGCTGTTTGCCATCAGGACTTACCTTAGGCACCGCCGTAAAGGAAACTCGCTTTCTCTCTTGAGTGGCTTGTATATTGAGATCGGCGCTTAGAGAAATCTTACCTTCACCAGGCAAACCAAAATTGATAGTGCCGTTGTCAACAGTTGCAAGCTCTCCGTTAACATACACATCCATCTTCTGCATTTTTTTATGGAGAAAATCTGAGTTGAAAGCACGATTGATATCTGCTTCTGTTAGTACCACATGGGCCTCAGCTTCAGTGGGGTTTTTTAGTTCGATTTTGCCGAAAGCAGCGCTTACAGGATTGATAGAAACACTTCCTGTGTGAAGCTGCATTTCTTCAATTCGGAGGTCTTGGTTCATCACCAAACCTTCTCCTTTGATCTCAACAGAGTCAACAGCTCCAGAAACCAACTTCAGGGGATTAGTCTCGATGTTTACGTCCAAATTTTCAACTTCATCTAATTGACTAGAAATTCCAACTTCCGCAGCCTTATTAATTGCTTGTTCACCTAAGCCTGACATGTAGCGCTCCATTGTCAATATATTTATCGGTACTCTAAGTCATGGGAGTCAGTCATCGAATCTGCACCATGGTAGAAAGGTTGGTCGATCGTGCTCTACTGAGGGGAATAGATTAGCCTGTAGCTATACATAGAAGCAAAAAGTATTTTAAATCTGAAGGAAATAGGAAAAAATCCTGAGCCTTTGCAATAGGCAGATTACAAAGGCAGACAGCATGGAATGATTATGCAACGTGCCTGGCCCTTGTTGTTGCGTGCGCGCAGGAGGCGGCTTGCCTCAGAGCAGTCACCAAATTGACGCCGGGAGATGCCTAGAGCCTTGCTAAGGGGTTCTTCATACAGGGCGCGTTTAACACGAGCCGAGCACGACTCGCCATTATGCACTATACGGTGAGCACAGCCGAAACCCTTGCGCGGCGAGATATAGCGTTGATAAAGGCCGATTCCGGCAATACTGAACCGCCGAGTCGAGGAATCTAGAATTAGTGACGACATACGTGCTCCTTGCGCCGGGCAACAGTCATTTCTTACCAACCTTACTAACTCAGCCCTTGCTTAGAGCTCACCCGTAGGAGTGATATTCGCTTACCCGGCTGTATTCGGCTCACTACCCGGGCGTAGTTCGACCTGTGAACTACTCAGCCCACCTAGGCAGCCCCACCCCAGAAGGAATCTATGATCTTGGAGAGCTGCTCATGGTGCTCGACGATTGCCATAGGACCGGGGATGAGCGGTACTAGTTCGCAGCCAGGCAAGGCATCCGCCAAGAAATGGCTTGCCTGCGGTTATTGGACTACTTGATAACACGAACTGCATGTTTAGAAGGCTCGATTGGTAATCCCCTATACTTAGAATAAACCTGTGTAAACTCTGCACCAAATAGCAAAATCTGGGCAGAATAGAACACCCAAATAAGGACTACAACCAATGATCCTGCTGCTCCATAAGCTGAACCAATACTGCTAGTTCCTAGATATAGTCCAAGCACAAACTTTCCCAGGTTGAATAACAGGGCTGTCACGCCCGCACCAACCCAGAGATTTTCCCAGGGAATAGTAACATCGGGCAAAAACTTATAAATCGCTGCAATTAAAGCAGTGACCACAGCAAATGAGATTATAAAGTTGGCTATCTGGCCGACAACTAAAAATCCAGGTACTAAACTGCCAAAGTAGGATGAGATTGCTGCTAGAGCGGCTGATAGAACGAGTGAGACTAGTAATAGAAATCCAATAACTAGCACCATTCCAAACGATAAAAATCGAGATTGAAGAAAGCTCTTAATACTGTTGCCAGGCTTTGGCCTAACTTCCCAAATCTTGTTAAGCGCAACTTGAAGTTGACCGAATACACCAGACGCCCCAAATAAAAGAATAACGACTCCGGTAATAGTTGCGATTGTGCCGCCAGACCCAGGTCGATTCGCATTTTGAATCATCGCCTGAATCGCCTCTGCTCCCTCTTTGCCGACCAAACCTTGAATCTGTCCGATAATTTCGCCACGTGCTGCCTCTTCTCCAAAAAAGAATCCGGCAATAGCGATTGCAATCAACAGTAAAGGAGCGAGAGAAAATACAGTGTAGTACGCTAGGGCAGCAGCAAAAAGTGGCACGTTGTCTTCATTCCACTCTGCTACTGTCTCTTTGATCAGCTTGAAGCCGTCATCCAAAGACATGGTTTTCACTCTCTTCTCCGAACTAAATAGGTCTGGATAGCCGTGGGTAGAATCTTACGCAAAAACGCTCGATTCCGCCCCTATCCTGAGGCGTACATTCGCGAAAACCCTTTAAATATTATGCTCGAGCGTTGGTCCAGCTTGATAGAGCAAGCAGATGCTATGTCTAAGGGTAGAGAAGACTGAATATTTTGAGCCCTAATCCCTATCCTAAGGTAGTAGGACCGAAAAACCCAAAGTCGTACGCTAATACATAACGTCAAAAATGATCCTTGAACGAGGTTTTTCATTATGTCTGATTTAAAAAACGAAGAGCAGCTACGTCCTGAGCTTACGACCGAAGAAAGAGAAGAACTGGTGGACCATAGACTCACCCGAAAAGAGGCCATCGAGAGAGACGGCTATGATTCTATGCCTATAGAAGCGGCAGCTCCCGAAGGCCCAGCTATACTGCCTTCTACTGACGAAGAGGTTATTGCTGAAAACCTTAGCGGCACCAATCATTACACGGTGGACCAAGATGGATTAATGAACAACTATCCCGTGGAGCCAGAAATGTACTTCGAGGTTCCGGGTGACGCACGCGAGGAAAATGAAGCTGAGAAAGCAGCCCGTGCACAGGAACGCAGGGAAGTGACTGAGAACAGTTTAGGTGACTCTGAGGGAGAGGAACATGTTGGCAGTCACGGTAAGGGCGTAGGAATCATTTAGTAGAAGCGCTCTAGCTTGAAACGTGGTGCTTATCCTCTCAATCCCCCGCTTTTTTGAGAAGCCGGGGATTTTTGGACTGTGGCAAAAGCAAGAAAATTGGCAAGCAAAGACAGTCCCAGATTGGATGATTTTTCTGGGTGAAACTGGGTTGCGATTACGTTGTCTTTCCATACGGCAGCAGTAAAGGTTTGGTTCCCATGGGTGCTGGTAGCCGCAATAACCTTTGGGTCGCTGGGAACCGCAAAGTAGGAATGGACAAAATAGACCCAAGGTTTCTGAGGAACCCCCTTCCAAATAGGACAATCTTTAGGTTTTAGATCTAGCTGATTCCAACCCATATGGGGCACCGTCAGTCCTGGTTCTACTAGAAAGCGTTTTACTCGCCCCGATAGGATGCCCAGTCCTAGTTCTACGCCTTCATCAGAACCATCAAAGAGCATCTGAAGACCAACGCAAATACCCAGAAAGGGTTTGCCTGAATTGATAGCACGATGGATAGGCTCTTCTAAACCGTATTCTCGGAATTTCTTGATCGAAGGGTCGAAAGCCCCTACCCCAGGCAAAACCAGCCCATCAGCCTGGTCGATTTCTTTTGCATCTCGGGTTACTACCACCTCTAGTAGGTTCCCTGGGAACGCACTACCTGCATACAACAATCCTTTGCGCGCAGAGTGGAGGTTGCCAGAACCATAGTCGATTAGTGCAATGCGGGTCATGGTAGTGAATCAGAAGCTACCCTGAGTGTATCCAACTTATGTAACAACTGCTGGGCTATGGGTTTCTATTCACAGTTTATATTTCCCCAATTGTTGGACTGGTCTATGTCCGGTGATGAGTTGGGACAGTATCGTCAAAAAATTCTGGCAGAGGTGCAAGGAGAAGTCTTGGAAATTGGCTTTGGCACAGGTTTAAATCTGCCGTACTACCCTGAGCGTATTCAAAAAATTACGACTATCGATGTGAATCCGGGCGTACATGCGTTAGCTGAAAAACGTATCCAAAATTCTGCGATCGAGGTCGATAATAGGGTGCTGAATGGGGAACAGCTCCCGATGGCGGACAACACGTTTGATAGCGTGGTAAGCACCTGGACGCTGTGCAGTATTGCCGATGTAGATCAGGCCCTGAAAGAAATTTATCGAGTCTTAAAACCCGGCGGGCGCTTCTTCTTCATCGAACATGGGCTGAGTGAAGACCCCAGCGTCCGGGTCTGGCAACATCGCTTAACCCCTATCCAGAAGGTGATTGGCGATGGTTGTCATCTTGACCGCGATATCCAAACCCTGATCAAGAAGCAGTTCCAGGCCATCAGCTTGGAGCAATTTGATATGGAAAATATCTCTAGAACCTTTGGGCACATGTACATGGGCGTTGCTACCAAAACCTAGGCTTCCACTTTATTCCTGGGCTGGAGTGGCATAGGCTAGTAGCTATGAATATTCTGAATGCTGTGCTTGCTGCTTTTGCCCTGCTAATTATGGGCAGTGGATTGTTCCTGCTCTTCAGTGGAGCGCGGGCCATGAATAAAAAGTAAAGGCTTTTAGCACTGCCGCCCTCACAGAAGATCTGGTAGCAACAAGTGAGCGAAGCCTGTTATCGCAAAGCAGGCGATCATCGCCCAGCTTACGCCCATCCAAAACTGCATCATGCAGAGGGCGAGGCGTTGGTCATCAGCATGAATCCACTCTTGATTCACGGATTCCCGCAAAAGCCAGCGGCTGGCGGTGCATAAGCCCAGAATAATCAAAGCAGCCCAGATTAATAAGCCAGAATTTGGCAGGTAGAAGCTTTCCCAAGCACTCAGCGACCAAGAGGTGCCATTGTAGTTCCGCCCTAGGCGCAGCAGCAGCAGGCCCGTCGCAACCGCTGCTCCGAGACAAAATAAAACCGTACTGGCGATATTGATACGTTTTTCAATGGACGGGACGGTCATATTTGGGGTAGCGAAAGCAACACTTCAGCATATTCTCACCCAATTAGCCCGGATGATCGATGCTGGATAGAGGTAATCGGCTAAGGCAAATAGGGCCTTGGATCTATGGGTTTGCCAGCGACATGGAGCTCGAAGTGGAGATGGGGGCCTGTGCAATGTCCGGTACATCCCATCAGCATGATCGGTGCGCCCTGATTAACAGGCTGTCCCACGCGCACCAAAATCTTCTCAGCGTGGGCATAGCGGCTGATGCTCCCGTCCTGATGGCGAATATCAATGCCATTGCCATAGCCATGTCCGACTGCATTCATCCCTGCTGCAATCACAATGCCGCTTTTAACCGCTAGTACAGGAGTGCCGATCGGTGCTGCAATATCGATGCCTGCATGTAATTTGCCCCAGCGCATCCCATAGGAAGAGGTGAGACGGCCAGTGGAAGGCATGATGAATCGGCTGTCAGTATTCGATGGGCTTGCCCCTGACATACTAGCGATTGTTTGCTTATTGGTTATACTGCCAGTTTGTTGTGGCTGAACTTGTGACGGGGAAGATGCTTCATTTGCTTCTGGTTGACGCTCAATATTTTTATCTCGGCCCAGATTTCCTATGGCTGCTGCAACGTTCCGGTCTTGTATCGTGGAATATTGGCGGTCTTCGTGCAGAGAGATTACGGCTTCTAGGGTGGCAGGATTTACAGATGAGGTAGGATTTGGAAGAAAAGTAGAGAGATATAAAGTAAGTGGCACTAAACCAGTGATAAAAACAGCAAGAGGGATAAATAACTTGAATTTTGGCCTCGGCTTTTTGGGGATAGCCACAATTTGGGTTTCGGAAGTGCCCTTGCGTGTTTCTAAGAGGTTCGGTGAGGTCATAGCGGAGAGAGGAGGGAGCTTAAAAAAACTTATAACAGTATGGGGATCATGGCAAGGATTCTCATTTATTACAATGAATGGCTTAGCTGTAAACTTCTCCCAAAAGGGTGAATTAGAGGACAAAGTGGCATCGGTGCTGTCGCAGCCCTCCTAAAAAGCTACGCATGGACAAGAAATCCCTGGTCGTTGGCTTACGTTAAAATGACAGCATCCGGCTAACTGAGTGGCATGACGCAATCTCCACCTGACTCCCTGCAAGAGGATGACCCCTCCCAATTGCCCGCAGAGGATCCTGATCCAACAGAGGACTTTCCCTTCGAAGTGGAAATGTCTTTATTTGATCACCTCGATGAACTACGCAAACGACTCATCGTCGCTATAGCCGCTATCACGGTCACGACCGTAGGCTCTTTTTTCTTTATCAACCAAATCGTTTCTTTCTTGCAGGTCCCAGCGGGCAAAGTTAAATTTATTCAAACCGCTCCTGGTGAATATTTCTTTGTTTCTTTCAAGGCCGCAGCCTATGTCGGTATTTTGATTGCTGCTCCCGTAATTCTCTACCAAATAGTCCAGTTTATTTTGCCTGCTTTAACCCGGAGAGAACGGCGATTTGTCTTGCCTGTGGTGGTTGCCTCCAGCATCTTATTCGCGCTGGGATTAGCTTTTGCCTACTACGCTATGATTCCTGCGGCTATGAACTTTTTTGTGAGCTATGGAGCTGGGGTTGTAGAACAGAACTGGACTATTGATAAGTACTTTGACCTGATCTTTGTCATCCTCTTAAGCACCGGATTGGTCTTTGAAGTGCCTGTCCTCCAAGTTCTACTGGGCGTTACAGGATTAGTTTCTTCCCGCCAAATGTTCGAAAACTGGCGCTATATCATCTTGGCGGCGGTAATTTTAGGTGCAGTCATTACTCCTTCCACAGACCCACTCACGCAGATGCTTTTGGCAGGTGCGGTGAGCGGACTGTACTTTGGAGGCGCTGCTGCGGTGAAGCTCTTAGGACGTTAGCTGTCTAACTTAGCTTTGAGCAATTCATTAATCAGTTCGGGAGCTGCCCGTCCTTTAGTTTTTGCCATCGCCTGACCGACAAAGAAGCCAAAGATCTTGGTTTTACCGGAGCGGTATTGTTCTACCTGTGTAGGATTCGCCTCAATAATTTCTTGAACTAAGGCTTCTAGCTGTCCTTGATCAGAAATTTGAGTCAGTCCTTTAGCTTCTACCAATGTCTTAGGAGAACCGCCTTTTTCTAACAGTTCAGGCAAGATATCTTTGGCAATCTTGGAGCTGATCGTTCCACCTGCAATGAGCTTAGTCAGTTCAGCTAGGGATTCAGGGGTGAGGGGCAGGTTGGTGACGGTTTGGTTGGAGTCGTTGAGAAACTTGGCGATGTCGCTCATGATCCAGTTGGCAGCAGCTTTTGGTTCTGCGCCTGCGGCCAGAGCCGCTTCATAGTACTTGGCGGTCTCCTGCTCTTCGGTCAGATAGTTGGCATCGTAGGGAGAGAGGCCCAGGTCTTCGCGGTAATGCCTCCGCTTGGCATGAGGTAATTCAGGGAGCTGTGCCCGGTAGGTTTCCAGTAAGTCAGCGCTCACTTTGATCGGCACTAGATCGGGTTCAGGGAAATAGCGGTAGTCATCAGACCCTTCTTTCAGTCGCATCGAAGTAGTCTTCTGCAGATTTTCATCCCAGAGACGCGTCTCTTG
Source organism: Gloeobacterales cyanobacterium (assembly GCA_038245785.1). Classification (GTDB taxonomy): domain Bacteria; phylum Cyanobacteriota; class Cyanobacteriia; order Gloeobacterales; family PMM-0068; genus Sivonenia. The sequence goes on from JBBRSB010000011.1 coordinate 92,677, forward strand.
ACGGATCATGTCATCGGTGTCTGTGGGGTCTAGTTCACTGGGGTCACTGCTCAAAACGTGGACCTGACGGACAAATTCATAATCAATCGCTCGTTGAATCGCATTGAACGAACTCATGTTTTTGATTTCGGTTTTCGTGCCAAAAGCCTCACGACCGATGGGACGAATGGAAATATTCACATCACAGCGCATCGAACCTTCTTGCATGTTTCCGTCGCATACACCCAGATAGCGCAGCACTTTGCGCAGTTCTTGCACATAGGTAGCCGCTTCGTAGGCGGTGCGGATATCCGGCTCGGAGACGATTTCGAGTAAGGCCATGCCGGAGCGGTTGTAGTCCACGAGAGAGTAGGGAGAATTGGAAAGTCGGTCGCCACTGCCATGCACGAGCTTGCCAGCATCCTCTTCCATGTGAATACGGGTAATCCCAATCCGCTTCATATCGACGCCATTCTCCAGCGGAATCTCAATCCAGCCATGTTCACAGATCGGCAAATCGTATTGGGAAACTTGATAGTTCTTGGGTAGATCCGGATAGAAATACTGTTTACGGTCAAATTTGCTCAGACCCTTAGGCGCAATCTGACAGTTCAGCGCCAGTCCCGCTTTCAGCGCATATTCTAAGACGCGCTTGTTGAGCACGGGCAAAACACCTGGCTGCCCGGTACAGACAGGACAAATATTCGTATTCGGTGGCGCTGCAAACTGAGTGGAGCAGCCACAGAAGATCTTAGTCTTGGTACTGAGTTGGGCATGAACCTCAAGACCAATCACCATCTCATAGGCCGTCTTCGTTGGGGATGCAACCGTCATCGCGGATTCCTTGGAGTATCTCTACTCAATCTTAAACGGTATGGTGCTGGCTCTGTCCTAGCTGGCTTGTGCCAAAGAGCGAACGGTGAGAATTTTATCAGCGCGTAAGGCTTCTACAGCAGAGAGTGGAACCGCTACCACTGCGATTGATTCACCGACGGCGTTAAATACTTTTAAATTACTATGTTCTTGCATTAACTTCGCAATTTTGCTAAGATTCTAGCAGTGCAAGAGTGCGGTGTGCAAACAAAATTGACACCTCAACTAAGCTGCGAATACCTATATTTAGGGGACCTAGTGCATGTTATTTCTAAGAAACGATTGCAGAAATTTTGGACAAAGCATTCTGATGCTGAGCCCAGTCTAAGTGAATGGTATAAACGTATAAATTCTAAAGAGTTTAAAAATTTTGTTGAGTTGCGAAAGGACTTCCCTGCAGCAGATCAGGTTGGAAAGCTCACCGTATTTAACATTGGAAAGAAATATAGACTTATTACTTTCGTGGACTATGAGTACCAAAAGGTTTTCATTCGTGATGTGCTAACACATGCAGAATATGACAAAGAAAAGTGGAAACGTGACCTCTGGAATATCTGAACCTCCTTCTTACGTGGACTTGCTGATAGCTTTTCCTCCACGCACGATTAAGTCGGAGGAAGAACTTGATGTGATACAAGAAGTTATTGACGGGCTGATTGATAAAGGGGACTTGACCTCAGATGAACGAGATTATCTCAATCTTCTAGGAACCTTGGTTTATGAGTATGAAGAAGAGCATTATCCTATTCCTGATATTCATGGAGTAGAGCTGCTCAAAGTCTTGCTCATTGAACGGGATCTTCGCCAAAAAGACTTGATACCTGTGTTTAAGACAGAATCCGTTGTGTCCTCTGTTTTAAGTGGTCAACGAAAGCTCACAGCTAATCACATTCAAAAGCTTGGTGAATTCTTTCACATCTCTCCAGCCGTATTTTTTCCAGCTGTTAAATAGGATTGGGTCGAAGCCCCCTAAATCCCCCAATTCTGGGGGACTTTGAGGTCAGAACCCCCCAAAGTTGGGGGGCAGGGGGGCTATGTGCGCCCTAGATACTCCCCGTCATAAATCTTTTGATAGCCTGGACTCTGAAACCAGCGGTCGATTTCCTTGGCTCGCAAGACAGGAACTGGATGGGTGCGCTCTATCGTTTGGGCCAGGCGTATTGCTTTGCCTAAGGGGTCTTTGGAGGATTCTTCGTAGTGACGAGCCTGGTCAATAAAACTATCTAAATCCAGTTCATCGACCAGGGAGGGTGAGCCGCCAGAAAGTTTCATCAATAAAGACATGACTATCCGTGGGTCTTGAGCCACGAGCAGGGCTGCGCGGTCACAGGTGAACTCGGCACAACGCACCCATTCCAATAGCTGCAGCCTCAGGGGACGTTCTAAGACCATCCCAATTCGCGGGAGTTGACCAGCAGCCAGGATCAACAGATTGGCAATCGTTAAATAGACGCTGTGCTCACATTTCAGATGGCCCAATTCATGAGCAATTACGGCCTGGCTTTCTTCATCTGTTAAAAGTTCTAAAAGAGAAGTATGAATAACAACAAATGATTGTCGATTGTTGACAGCAAAAGTGTAGGCATTGGGCACCGGGTTTTGGCGCACATAGAGCTGGGGAACTTCAATATCCAATACGGAACAGGCTTCTTTGTGCAGCGTATGGAGTTTAGAGAGCTGTTTGGGACCGACCTGAATGGCGGAAGAAAGATTATCTAGATGAAAAAATTGCGAGGCTACAGGAAACAAAGTTGTACGTAGCAGGAAATCTAATCCAGGGATCTGCTGGAGGCTTTGAGTCGCCTGTTTGTCCAGAGGATGACGAAAGTTTTCTGCTGTGAGGCTGGTGAAAGTGCGCTTACCCATGATGCTCTGAATTTTGGTCTCTCTCCAGCATGGCATAATCTTTTGGAACTGGGCCTGCGCTTTTCGGTTTGGCTCTACCCTTTCAAACCAATTAGCGTTAGTAGCCCTTTGCTGTATACGATTTCAAGGATGATGAGCGCAGCAAACCCAATCATGGCCAAGCGCCCGTTAAGTTTCTCGGCATAGGGGACAAATCCGACCTTGCCCTCTTCAATATCCCTGCGGCGGGAGGTAGCCATGATAAATCCTAGAATTCTTTATATATCTTTACACTATAGCGAACGCTTTATTTGTAAATAAACGCAGAGACTCACAACATGCATGGCCCACAAACCTCTGAAGGGATCAAAATCCTAAAATCTGAGTTGCGGCAGAGGCTGCTGGCTGAACGCTTAGCTCTTTCTCCAGAAAGTGTAAAAGCAGAAGAATTGGCCATTTATAAATTCTTGAGTCAGTGGTCTACTTTCCAAGACGCCCGCTCGGTCCTATCGTTTCTAGCCTTCCGCAATGAGCCGGACCTGACGGCTTTGATGAACTCTTACCCAGACAAACAATGGGCTATTCCCCGCTGTGTTGGCCAAGAACTGACTTGGCACAGCTATCCAGCGCCGCTCACAAAAAATAAATATGGCATTCCTGAACCTGAGGGCGACAGTCCTCTTTTTGACCCTGCTACGGCAGACCTCTGCTTAGTGCCTTTGCTGGCTTGGGATAGCAGGGGCTACCGCTTGGGCTATGGCGGTGGTTTTTATGACCGTTTTTTGGCAGTCTATCCTCTGGAAACCTTAGGTATCGCCCATCGCGCTTTTGGTATGGAACGGTTGCCCTACGATCCTGCGTGGGATATTCCCCTCAAGGCGGTGTGTACAGGGGAGGGGGTACATATTTTCGGAACGTAATGTTGGTCTATCATCAAAGGATAACGGTAGTGCTTGCCAAGATGATGGAACCTAAATATCCTGATGTGCTGGTTTGGACTCCAGAAGCTGAAGCCAAACTGCTCAACATTCCCTTTTTTGTCCGCACCCAGGCGCGGAAACAGATTGAGGCATTGGCTCGCAGCGAAGAGCTGGAAGAGATTACCCCAGAAATCGTCGAGCAGGCCCGTTCGGCCTATGGGCAATAAAAAGCGCAGATAAAGTAGAGACATGGGGCAAGATAGAAGAGGGAACGTTGTTCGAGGAGCCCTATGAGTTTGTCTTCCTCCCTGGCCGTGCAGGAGTTGCCGATTTTTCCACTGCCTGAGGTAGTCCTTTTCCCTGGGCGACCCTTACCCTTGCATATTTTTGAGCCACGCTACCGCATGATGATCAATACGGTTTTAGACCGAGATCGGCGCTTTGGGGTATTGCTTTGGGATGCTCAAACCAACCAACCCTCGCGCGTGGGCGCTTGTGCAGAAATCATGGAAGTGGAGCGTCTAGATGACGACCGAATCAATATTTTGACGGTCGGACAGCAGCGTTTCCAAGTTTTGGATTACGTCCGCATTAAGCCTTACCGGGTAGGTTTGATTGAATGGATCGATGATGAGCCACCTACGGAAGATTTAGACCAAGTGGTGAGCGAAGCCAAGCAACTGCTCAAGGATGTGGTGCGTTTGTCTGCCAAACTGATGGACCGTTCGATTGACCTCCCCACTTTGCCCAATAATCCGCGAGAGCTTTCTCACTGGATTGGGGGCAGTTTCTATGGAGCCAGCGATGAGCAACAAGCGCTCTTAGAAATGCGGGATACGAAGAAAAGGCTGGAACGGGAAATTGAAATTCTGCAGACAACTCTGAAGCATCTGGCTGCTCGTACCGTTCTTAAGGATACTTTGTCAGAAGATTGACTCCATCAGGCACCCCCCACATCACCTGAAAGGTCTCATAGGTGACCAGTCCTGGTAGGGGACCTTTAAGCTTTCTTAGATGGCGACACTCGGTATAGGCTACCGGAACTTTGCTTTCCTGACGGCTGCGAGAGTGATAGGCTGACGCCGCCGCTGCAGCGGCTAAATCTTCCTCGTGGGGAACCGTTCCTGGTGGGATTTGAAGGACCACGTGGGAGCCGGGGATTTCTTGGGCATGAAACCAGAGGTCGCTAGGGGCTGCTACTTTGAAACTGAGTTCTTCATTTTGGCGGTTGTTGCGTCCTACCCAGATTTTGAGTCCATGGGGAGTTAGATAGCCATGAAATACCGTTTTAGCTTTGCGGAAAGGGCGGTTTTTAGGATTGACTTTGAGATACTTCGCTTCTTCTAGCTCTGCCTGCACTTCTTGCAAACTCTCTAAATCTTGTTCCATCTGTTCCAAGGCCGTTTGAACCGTTGCCAGATAGTGTTGTTCTCGGTATACGCCTTCTAGTAGCGGAATAATAATCTCTAAAGCGCGTTTTGCCTTTTGGTGACGCTTGTAATACTGCTGCGCATTGGTGATGGCGTCTTTCGCCGGATCTATGGTGATATTGAATCTTTCACCTGTGTGGGGAGCTGTAAGCCGAGCAACTTTTTGGCCTGGCTGAATTTTATGGAGGTTGGCTTTGAGCAAGTCTCCTTTTTGACGGAACAACTCACAATCTTGCGCCTGCAGGAGTCGTTCTTTGAATTCGGCTTCTTTTTTCCCTAGCTTAGCCAGAGCGACCTGCATAACCTGCAGCATTCGACTTTGCTGATTCTTAAAGGTTTGGGCCTCTGTAGTTTGGGAATAGTACTGGTCTAGGACGGCACTGGCCGTTTGCTCTTGATTAGAAACACATTCCCAGCCGAGCACACTGTATCCACTGTCTTTTAAACAGGGCTGAAAGAGACCGGATTGCATGGTAGTCAGCCAATCGCTCCAAGCGCCAAAAAGGGCCTGCCATTGCGCTTCGCCAAGTTCCTGCGTCTTGGCTGTAATCGCAATTCCTGCTTGGGTCAGCAGTTGATGGGTAAGACTTTTACTGATGCCTCGATAGCTCTGGATCAGGGATTGGTCAACAGGCTTGGGCAAAAGACTGACACGCGCTTGCCAGGAGCTATAGGCAATACACAGACTAGGCTCTGGGCTCGTCAGCGGAGGGGGAGGGGTGTAGAGGTCGCCTGGTCCCATTGGTCTCAGGCGCGATTGGCTATCGGTGACGACGTGGGCACAGTTGAGGATAATGTTTTGGGCAGTGGGATCCGTAAGCACTAAGTTGCTATATTTGCCCATGATTTCTACATAGAGCCGATGGGTGGCCGGTTCATCGGGCCGAGCCGCAAAATGCAGAATCAAGACCCTTTCCCAAGAGGGTTGTTCAATTTGGACTAAGACTTTACCATGCAAACAATCCTGAAGTTGGCTGATGAAAGCCTGGGGATTGGGTGGCTTCTGCGCAGGTCCTCGGTCCCGGAACTGCCGTATATGGATACGAGCGCTTTGCGGGTGGTGAGAACAGACCAGCCAGGCACTTTTATTAAAGGTCCTGAGCAAAATTTGAACGGTAAAGCTATCCTCTTGGCGCAGTTGTTCTACCCGTGCGGGTAACCAGTCCCTGCGCAATTCTTCTCGGATAGCACTCAAAGTTGTGACATCAACAGGCTGCATAGGGTTAGTAGAGCATAGAAAAACGGATATTCGCGCTTTTTCGCGTGATTGGTTATGATGACTCCATAGGGGGTCTGCATGATGCAAAACATGCTCAATTTAGAGGAATTCCCCAGAGGGTACATCAAATGTGCCTTCAGACTTGCATTGGTGCAGCTTTGGCTGCCCACTAGCCCAAAGTAGGGCTGCTGTCTTATTCACTATTGTCATTTCATGCGTGGGTGCTAATGGATATTAAACTTATCAACATCGGCTTTGGGAATATTGTTTCAGCTAATCGTGTTGTGGCTATCGTTAGTCCAGAATCTGCTCCTATTAAGCGTATCATCAGTGATGCGCGGGAAGCGGGTCGCCTGATAGATGCCACCTACGGTCGCAGAACACGGGCTGTGATCATCACAGATTCTTCCCACGTAGTCCTTTCTGCTATTCAACCGGAAACCGTTGCTAACCGATTCGTCGTCTCCAAAGAATCTCTCGAGACCTAATCCGACAGATACACCCGGCAGGCACCCTGATAAAGGGCGCTTGATCGTTCTGACGGGGCCGAGTGGTGTGGGTAAAGGTACTTTGGTTCGCGCACTCAGAGAGCGGCATCCAGCCTTATTCCTATCGGTGTCGGCGACTACCCGGTCGCCACGCCCTGGAGAGGTGGATGGTGAGCATTACTACTTCCTGACGCTGGAGCAGTTTGAAGCGCTTATCCAGCAACAGGAACTCTTGGAGTACGCCCGGTATGTGGGCAACTACTATGGAACCCCTCGTGCCGCCGTTTTAGAAAAGCTGGTGCAGGGTGTAGATGTTCTCTTGGAAATAGAGGTAGAGGGAGCCCGTCAGGTGGCCCATACCTTTGCAGGAGCCCTGCGTATTTTTCTTTTGCCTCCTTCTGAAGAGGAGCTGAAAAATCGCTTGGTCGGCCGTGGAACCGATGCGCCAGAGGCGATACAGCGTCGATTGATCCGTGCTCAGGAAGAAATCCGCTATGCTCCAGAGTTTACCTATCAAGTGGTGAATGGGGAGCTAGAACAAGCACTGCAGGCGATAGAGGCTATTCTTTACCCAGCATCACCTACTTAACTTCGTCCAGGGCAAGATTCAGGGCAAGTACGTTGATGCGAGGTTCGCCGAAGATCCCCAGAAAACGTCCTTCTGTCTGATTGGTAATCAGCTTGCGCACGGTCCCTGGATCAAGGCCGCGCACCTTGGCAATCCGATTCACTTGGACATTCGCTCCCTCTGGCGTGATGTGAGGGTCCAGACCTGAACCCGGTGTCGTGACCAGATCGATGGTGGGCTTGACTCCGTTTTTGGCTTCAAAGGCCGCTGTGTCTGTTTTCACCCGGTCGATGAGTAGCTTATTGGTGGGGGAGAATTGGCTGGCACCAGAGGCTTCTGCCTTGTAGTCGATTGAACTGGGGCGGCCTTGGAAATAACGGTCTGAGGTGAACTTCTGACCAATGAGCGATGAGCCAATAGCCTGACCTTGTGCATTTCGCACAAGAGAGCCATTAGCTTGGTTTGGGAAGGCCACCTGGGCAAAAGCATTGATAACAAGAGGATAGACAAGACCACAGGCGATCCAGAAAAAGAGAGTCATCCGGACGCCTGTGCCGATTTCTTTGAAGGTGGACGTGATAGACATGACCGTTCTCCTGATGGATTAGGCAAAACTAGGCAAAACCAACTGCGGTGACAAAGAGATCAATAAGCTTGATACCGATGAAAGGCACCACTAACCCGCCGACCCCGTAGATGAGGATATTGCGGGTCAGTAACTGGTCAGCGCTGAGAGGCTTAAACTCCACGCCTTTGAGCGCTAGGGGAATCAGGGCTGGGATGATAAGCGCATTGAAGATCAGTGCTGAGAGAATGGCTGAGGTGGGGCTGGTAAGACCCATGATGTTGAGGGCACCAATCCCGGCAGCGGTGAACATGGCGGGGATGATGGCGAAGTATTTTGATACGTCGTTGGCGATGCTAAAGGTGGTCAGTGCGCCTCGGGTAATCAGCAATTGTTTGCCGATCGTCACCACATCAATGAGCTTGGTCGGGTCTGAATCGAGATCGACCATGTTGGCTGCTTCTTTGGCGGCCTGGGTCCCTGAGTTCATCGCCACGCCCACATCTGCCTGGGCCAAGGCTGGAGCATCGTTAGTCCCATCGCCCGTCATCGCCACGAGCTTGCCCTGAGCCTGGTTCTCTTTAATGACGCGAATTTTGTCTTCGGGGGTGGCTTCGGCAATAAAGTCATCAACCCCCGCTTCCTGGGCAATGACCGAAGCGGTGATCCGGTTATCACCTGTGAGCATAATCGTCTTGATACCCATGCGCCGCAGTTCTTCGAAACGATCTTTGATACCGGGCTTGACAATGTCCTTAAGATAGATCACGCCGAAGATTTCTGTGCCCTCGCAGACGGCTAGCGGTGTACCCCCCAGACGCGATACCCGCTCTGTGGCTGCATCTAGATCCGCTGGAATCTGTCCGCCCTGATTGAGCACGTAGCGCTTGATCGCATCGACAGCTCCCTTGCGCACCATGCGACTATCCCCAAAGTCAGTGCCGCTCATCCGTGTTTGGGCAGTGAACTCGATACCTTCTGCTCCGTCGGGATTGTAGCCAACAGCGGCTCCCTCACGCTCAGCAAGTTTGACGATGGACTTGCCTTCGGGAGTGGCATCAAAGAGCGAACCGGCCCAGGCAATCGTAGCTATTTCTCGCCTGCTATGTTTCCCAACTGGGATAAACTCGTCAGCCAGGCGGTTGCCTAGTGTAATCGTGCCCGTCTTATCAAGAATGAGCGTGCCGACATCGCCTGCTGCTTCCACGGCCTTACCAGAGGTGGCGATGACATTGAACTGAGCGACCCGGTCCATCCCCGCGATGCCGATAGCGGAGAGTAACCCCCCAATCGTCGTTGGAATCAGAGCGACGAGCAGGGCCACCAGGGTAGCGATGCTCACAGGTGCCCCGACAAAGCTAGCGATCGGGGGCAAAGTAGCAACAACGACCAGAAAAATCAGCGTCAGCACGGCCAGCAGGACCGTGAGCGCAATTTCATTGGGAGTCTTCTGGCGTTTGGCCCCCTCGACTAGGGAAATCATCCGGTCAATAAACCCTTCGCCAGGATTCGAGGTGATGCGGATCTCAAGCGTATCGGAAAGGATGCGGGTGCCGCCCGTCACCGTGCTGGCCACGTCCGAACCTGGCTCTTTAATCACGGGAGCCGATTCACCCGTGATCGCCGATTCGTCCACAGAGGCAACGCCTTCGAGGACCTCACCGTCGCCAGGAATCAGATCTCCTGCTATGACCCGGATCGTATCTCCTTTGCGCAACTGGGTGGAGGAGACCTCTTCCGTTGTTCCATTGGCTAATACGCGACGAGCAAGGGTATCCTGCTTGGTGCGCCGCAGAGCATCGGCCTGCGCTTTGCCTCGTCCTTCTGCCACGGCCTCAGCAAAGTTAGCAAACAGCACAGTCACCAATAAAATGGCCGTAATCAGCCCGTTGAGCAGGCGCGTGCCCGGCTGCGGTCCGAATAGATTGGGCTCAATGGTTAAAGCGAAGGTAATCAGGGTGCCAACCAGCACTACGAACATCACTGGATTTTTGTAGAGGGTGAGGGGATTGAGCTTGGTGAATGACCCAACAATGGCGCGCTGATAGATGCCAGAGCTATCCACCGTGCGGCGATTCAGCCTCTTCGAAGCCAGAGATGCCTGCACAGTCGGTTTCGTTTTTACTTCCATCGGTGAAGATTCCTAAAATGTTTTACCAGCGAGGTTGGCAAAGAATTCAGCCAGTGGACCGAGGGCAGCAATCGGGAAGAGAGTCAGACCGCCAAGGATGAGGATCGTTCCGGCGGTAACGGCACCGAATAAGGGCGTGTCCGTGCGCAGCGTGCCCGGTGTCTCAGGGACAAGCTTCTTCTGCTGCAAGCCACCAGCCAGAGCCAAGAGGGCGATGATCGGTACATAGCGGCCCAAGAGCAGCACTACCGCACAGGTGTAATTCCACCAGGGCACGGCGCTGGTCAACCCTCCAAGGCCGGAGCCATTGTTTGCAGCAGCGGAAATATATTCGTAGAAAGGCTCGATCATGCCGCGATAGAGGGGGTTGCCCAGGGTGAGCAGTCCGGGGATGGACAGGGCGATGGCCAGGGGTATTTTGGTGATGATCGGCTGAAGCAAGAAGATAATGCTCGCCAGGGCCACTTCACGTTTTTCAATCTTGCGTCCGAAGATTTCTGGGGTACGACCGACCATCAGACCCGTCAGAAAGACGGCAATGATCATGAAGATCAGGATGTAGGCTAGTCCAGTTCCTTGACCACCCCAGATCACCTGCATAAACATGTTAAAAATGGCAACCAGTAAGGCCATCGGCGTCAGTGAATCGTGCATGCCATTGACGGCTCCGGTCATCGTTCCGGTGGTGGAAGTGGCAAAGAGGGCGGTCTGGGACCAGCCGAAGCGCACTTCCTGGCCTTCAAAGTTGGGGTTAGCCGTTCCCAAGATGGCGTTCAGGGTTGGGTTTCCAAAGTATTCGCTGGTGGCAGCCACTCCGACGAGTACGACAAATAGGGCAAAGATTGTCCAGAAGATTACCCATCCTTGTTTTTTATTACCCGCCATAATGCCGAAGGTGTAGATAAACGAGGTGGGAATCGCCAACATCAGCAGAATCTGAAACAGGTTGGTGAACGGATTCGGATTCTCGTAGGGATGGGCAGAGTTCGTCGCATAGGAACCACCGCCGTTCTCGCCCAGTTGCTTGATGCTTTCCATCGAGGCGAAGGGACCCGTGAATAGCTTTTGGGTGGTGACGGTTTCAGTCTTGCCGTTGGTCACGGTTGTGTAGGGATCGGTGAGCTTCACCTCGGTAATGGCGCTCAAGTTCTGAGGAACCCCCTGGCTCAGGAAGACGACCGCAAAAACGATCGAAATGGGCATCAAAATGCGCGAGATACTGCGGGTCAGATCTACATAGAAGTTACCCATCGGCTTGCCGAGGATGCCCCGGATAAAGGCAATGCCGACGGCTAGCCCTGTCGCCGCTGAGGTGAACATCAGAAATTGTAAGCAGACCATCTGGGTAAGGTGGCTAGCTCCCGTTTCACCGGAATAGTGCTGCTGGTTGGTGTTGGTCAGAAATGAAATGGCGGTGTGCAAGGCCAGGTCCGGCGTCATCCCAGAAATGCTGTTGGGATTGAGAGGTAAGCTACCTTGCAGCAGTAGTATCGCAAACACAGGTACGAACATGGCAACGTTGCTGATCAGCAAGGCGCGGGCATAGGCCCACCAGTCCATGTCCTCGTTTGGATCAACGCCTCCAAGCTTATAAACCAGTCGTTCTACTGGATCGAAAAGTGGATCAAACCAAGTCTTCTGTAATTGGAAGACTCGAGCCATATAGGTACCCAAGAAAGGCACGATGGCTACCATAAGGAAGATGGTGACTGCAATTTGCAAGAACCCTGAAAAAGCCATCTGCTGACCTCCCTAAAACCATTCAGGTTTGACCATCACCAGTAGCAGATAGGCTGCTAAGGCAAGGGTGATACACAGCAAAATAATTAGCGGTGCGGTCATTTCTTTTTTCTCTGTCCATTTATATTTTTGTTCTGCAACCATTGAGTAATATTTGGATGTGCTCTGGCAAGGGGATAGTTCAGATTCTGGACGGTTAATATATACCGGATACTTAGTGATATATACCAGTTGATATATGCTTCCTAGATATCTATATTTCAGTTAGAAACAAGTTCTTTTTGCTAAGCTAAAAGTATCTGCCAGCGGTCATCAAAGTATGTTCCTGGGAAGAAGTCTCCAGTTCAAGCCTGTCACCGGATATATCACTCTAATTTTTGTGGTGATCTTGGTGCTGGAATTCTTGACGCCGCCAGAGTACATCTTCGGCTATCTATATGTGGGTCCGATTCTGCTGGCTAACTGGTTTCTAGACCGACGCAGCACTCTATTCGTTACGGTATTGAGCGCCGCGCTGACTTTTGCGAATCTACTGTTTCCTCACTACGCTCTAAATAATTCGATTGCCTTTACCAATCGGCTAATCACCGTTGCAGCCTTGCTCACGGTGGCTTACCTCGGAACCCAATATCGGCAGATGCAGGAAGAGACCACTCAACAGAAAGCTCAACTACAAGCACGGGAAGAACTGGCGAAGGCTCAGGCAGACTTCATTGCCACCCTTACCCATGACCTGAAGACACCGCTACTCGGTGCCCAGCAGACACTCTCCTTCTTCGAGCAGGGGCAGTTTGGTCTGATTACCACTCAGCAGCAAGGGGTTCTGGAGACGCTGCAAAAGAGCAACTATAAGCAGCTCGCCCTAGTGGATACACTGCTGGCTATCTATCGCAACGACCTATCGGGCCTGCAGCTGAAAAAGCGGCGTTTGGATCTGGATGAGCTGTGTGCTGAGCAGATCATGGCCCTTAACGATTTAGCCCTCAACCGCAAGATTGAGCTGGCCTATGAAGGACTGAACCAGGCCCAATGCGAAGGGGATGATTTGCAGCTGAGTCGAGTCGTGGCCAATCTGGTGGGCAATGCCATCAACCATACTCCGCGTGGCGGTCGCGTCTTAGTCCAGCTATCCCAGGCCCAAGGTGAATATCGCCTGCTGGTAGAAGATACAGGCTCCGGCATCCCTTCGGCAGACCTCAAACGGATTTTTGACCGTTTCTACCAGTCGGACAATACGCGACATATCCCTGGTACGGGGCTAGGGCTTTATTTGGCCAGGCAGATTATTGAAGCCCATGGTGGCCGTATCTGGGCAGCAAATCGTCCTAGCGGCGGCTGTTTGTTTGGGGTAGGACTGCCTGCTCATGCATCGATTACCGCTAAATCACCTTCCTTCTTAAACACACTATGACTACTCATTCGCCGATCACAGTTCTATTAGTTGAAGATGACCCTCTATTCCGCATGGGGCTGGCCCTTGTGATTCGCAACCATCCTGAATTGGAACTGGTAGGCAAAGTAGAGGATGGAGAATCGGCTCTTGAAATGCTGACGCAGCAAGTACCGCAGATTGTGCTCCTAGATATTGGTCTACCGGGATTGGGTGGAGAAGAGACCCTGGTGCGCATTAAACGTGAATATCCTCAGGTACGGGTATTGGTGCTCACCTCCCGCGAAGAGGCCCGGATGGTGCAGAAGATGCTCCAAGCTGGTGCCGATGGTTACTGCCTCAAGGGCATCACTCCCGACCACCTCCTGACGGTGATCAAAGAAGTCAGTGCTGGCAACGGTTGGTTCGACTCCAAAGTCCTGAGTCACATGCGAGAAGCTTGGACCGCTGAACCGATTACGCTATCGGGGCGAACAGCCGCGCTCACGGAGCGGGAGCAAGAAGTGCTCCAGTGGATTGCTTGCGGTGCCAGTAACCCGGAGATTGGCCAATACCTGCATATCTCCAGTGGTACGGTGCGGGTTCATGTGCATGCTATTTTGCGCAAGTTAGGAGCAAGCGACCGCACCCATGCCGCTGTGCTGGCGCTCGAACGGGGACTGATTTCTTCGCCTGAATGATTAAACAGACATAGGACAGAAAGCATGAGCGAAAATGAACGCCCCGATCCACAAGGACTGCTGCGAGAGCTGATGCAGTATTCCAGAGGAAGACTAAAACTCTATCTGGGCTATGCTCCTGGCGTTGGCAAGACGACGCGGATGCTGCGGGATGCTCAGCAACTACACCAACGAGGGGTGGATCTGGTAGTGGGCATTGTTGAAACCCACGGCAAGCCAGAAACGATGCAGCTACTAAATGGATTGGAAGTCATGCCTCTGCGCTCAATTTCTTATCAGGGCACGATTCAGACAGAGTTAGATCTGGAGGCTATTCTAGAGCACCGACCCGCTACCGTACTCATTGATGAATTGGCCCATACCAATGTTCCTGGCAGTCGCTATCACAAGCGCTTTGAGGATGTGGAAGCCCTTCTGAACGCGGGCATTAGTGTACTCTCCGCCATAAATATTCAACATCTGGAGCGGGTATCTGAAACAGCGGGACGACTGATTGGTATTCCAGTTCACGAAGTGGTTCCTGACCGCTTTCTCCAACATGCGGATGAACTACAACTGGTCGATGCCAGCCCAGAGACCGTTCTGGAGCGGTTGGCCCAAGCTAAGATCCCAGTGGGTAGTCCTTTCTTGCGCCGCAGCACTCTGACCTACCTGCGTGAACTGGCTTTGCGCACCGTTGCTGAGGTCGTAGACGCAGATATTCTGGCTCGTCAATCTGGGGTTACAAGTCCGGCGGGCATCCGGGAACGCCTGCTCGTGGCGGTGAGTACCAGTCCTGCTTCTGCCCGACTGATCCGTCGCGGAGCACGCATCGCTGAATATCTCGATGCAGAGCTGTTTATTGTCTTCGTTGAGAATGGCCGACCTATCCCTGAAAGGCAGCGACCCCTACTCCAAGAATATGAGCAATTCAGTCAGCAAGGCGGCGGACAGTTCGTTCGGTTGCAGGGTGTGAACATTGCAAAAACGCTGATTACCTTTGCTTTGGAAAAAAATATCACTCAGGTAATCGTCGGTGAATCGTTGCGCTCGCCTTTGGAGGAATTAGTGCGCGGCTCCGTCGTCAACGCGCTGCTGCGCTCTGGCAACAACCTGGATGTACTGGTAGTCGGTGAAACAGAGTCGGTGATCAATCTCCCCGCTCAGCCAAGGCCCTTACCTCAGCAGCGCACCTGCTTTTTGTCCACGAGCCAGGAACGCGGTGATCGCAACTGTGGACGGCACAAGATATATCTGGGAGCGGCTCCCGGCGTCGGCAAAACCTATACCATGCTCCAGGAAGCCCATGACCTGGCTGCTGCTGGGGTCGATCTAGTTTGCGGCGTTATTGAAACCCATGGTCGGGCCGAGACGGCTGCCCTGATCGAGGGTCTGGAGATGATTCCAAAGCGTTCCATTGTGTACCAAGGTCGAATTTTTCAGGAACTGGACCGCGAAGCCGTACTGGCGCGACGACCGGCAGTGGTCCTGATTGATGAGCTGGCCCATACCAACGTTCCCGGCACCGACACGAGCAAACGCTACCAGGATGTCGAGATTTTGCTAGCGGCGGGGATAGAGGTTATCTCGACCCTCAATATTCAGCACTTGGAGAGCCTGAATACCCTCGTGGAGCGCACAACGGGCGTCAAGGTGCGTGAGACGCTCCCAGACTTAGTAGTTGGGTGCGCTGATGAAGTGATGCTCATCGATCTATCCACGGATGAACTGACGCAGCGACTGCGCGAAGGCAAAATCTACAGTCCTGCCAAAGTAGAACAAGCCCTATCTAACTTCTTTCGCGCCGAAAACCTGATTGCGCTGCGAGAATTGGCTCTTCGAGAACTAGCCGACGATTGCACTACTACCAAAAACGGTAGTGGAACAGCCCGACCGGATGAATGCGTAATGGTTTGCGTCAACCTGCGTCCGAACGCTCGGCAGCTGATCCGCAGAGGAGCCCGTATTGCCCGACGATTGGGAGCACGACTGGTCGTTGCCTATATCCACCATCTAGCAGGAGAGTCCCTAACGGCTGCGATGCGCGAAGAATTGGGTCGTCTTCAACAGTTGAGCACAGAACTGGAAGGCATTTTTATCGAGCAGTCAGCCAACGATGTTGTCACTCAAATCGTCCTTCTTGCCCAAGCGCAGTCTGCCACTTTGCTGATCCTGGGAGAATCGCGTCGTTCTTGCTGGGAGGAGGTATTCCATGGTTCGGTCATCGAACAGGTCCTACGTCGAACGCGCAATCTGGATACGCTCATCGTTGGCAATTTTGAACGCGAGTAAAGCTGACAAATACTTGCCGCTTTTCCTATTCAGCAGGATAGAGCGCTTATGAGTTAAGCTCTGTATAGCGCGGCCCTTTCGAAATGGAACCCTGTCATGCAGTACCCTTTAGTTTCTAACCCTCTTATTCGTTCCTACAGCGACAAGCCGATTGATCCAGATGAAGTCATGGAGCGGATGGAGACCCTAGTGGAAGCTTCTTCCAATCGCTATCGCATCGTGGTACAGATTGCGAATCGGGCCAAGCGCAGACGCTATGAAGAGCTGGACGGCGACCAAGAGATTATGGTCAAGCCCGTGATTCGGACGATCCTAGAAATGTCGGATGAACTTAACGAACCGGAGATTATCGGAGCTTAAATGTTTGCCGGTCGTCGGGTCCTCGTTGGCGTGAGTGGTGGCATTGCCGCCTACAAAGTATGCCAACTTGTTTCCGACCTGGTTAAATCAGGAGCTGAAGTGCGGGCGGTGCTTACCAGTGCCGCCCGCCAGTTTGTTCAGCCCCTGACCTTTGAAACCTTGTCTCGCCATCGCGCCTATGGGGATGAGGATTTTTGGGCTGCTAGAACGGAGGCAGAGAAACCGCTCCACATTGAGCTGGGTCAATGGGCCGAACTGCTAGTGCTCGCTCCGCTGACGGCGAATACCTTGGCCAAGTTGACCTTTGGCCTGGCGGATAATCTTTTGAGCAATGTGGTTTTAGCCTCAGACTGCCCTGTGCTCTTGGCTCCTGCGATGAATACGGTGATGTGGGAACAGGAGGTCGTCCAGCGAAATATTAATCTGTTATCGCAGACGACTCGGTTTCATTGGAGTGGTCCAGACCAGGGACTTATGGCCTGTGACACGACGGGGATAGGCCGCATGGCAGAAGTGAAAGAACTACTTCCCCACACCGCTTCTTTGCTCTGGACGAAAGGCAAAAGAGACCTCAAGGGGAAGCGGGTCTTGATCAGTGCGGGTGGGACGCGAGAATTTCTGGACCCCGTACGCTTTATTGGCAATCCTTCCACGGGAAAGATGGGTTTTGCTGTTGCCCGCAGTGCTTTCCATCGAGGGGCGAAGGTGGTGCTTGTCCATGGTCCGACTACAGAATCTTTGCCTTTGGGGGTAGAAAGTTTGGCCGTCACCAGTGCCCGACAAATGCACGAAGTGCTGCAAAAACGAGCCACTGAGGCAGACTTCATCGTCATGAATGCTGCCGTTGCCGATGTTCGCCCCCGCACCTATAGCCCTATAAAAACGCCGAAGAAAGAATTACCGCGACAGCTAGATATCGAACCTGTGCCTGATATTCTGCAAGACCTCACCAGCGAACGGACTTCTGGACAATGCTTCATTGGTTTTGCCGCGCAAACGGGTGATATCGAAGAAGCGGCGGCTGAAAAACTACAGCGTAAAGATTTGGACTTTCTGATAGCCAATCCTGTTGACCAGGCAGATAGCGGGTTTGGTCAAGAAAACAATCAAGCCATCTTCCTCAGTCGCTCCGGGGGCGGACGGATCATCCCGCTGGTTTCCAAGCTGGAGCTAGCTCATCGAATGTGGGATTTTGTTCTTCAGAAAACGTGACAGCATCCTATCCAAACGAAAAATCTTATCCAAACAGGGTAGGAAATTATCTAATTAGGGCAAAAGATTATCCAAATAGAGATTAATGGCGCGATGCTTCTACAGCCTGTATTTGAAGCTTGAAATTGCCTGAAGAGGACACCTCATTGTCACAGGTTGTCATAGAAAATTCACAAGATACTGACCTGAGCGGGTTATTCCGTCTATATAGCTACGAAAAAATGGGCACTCTAGGGATGTAACCAGACGTAAGGCTATAAGCCCGTGGCTCTCTCTAAAGCATCCAAGAACACTTCGAGAAATTCCTACAAGCATTTTCTTGCGACGACTTTACTGATCAGTGGAGCCTTGTCCTTGGCTACTCCCGTATTCGCAGATGGCACGGTGGCAGGGACCGGAATTAGCAACACGGCTACGGCTACCTATACAGACCCAGTAACCGATCCTACAGGGGCAACTCCGATTCCCGCTACCTCCAACACTGTCCAGATCACGGTTAGTGAAGTGGCTGGTATTACAGTCGTAGCCCAACCTCCGAGCAATGCAGCTCCTAACGCAGGCGACACCGTCTACGTCGATTATGTAATTACAAACACGGGTAACGACCCCACCCAATTCTTCATTCCTGGCACGGTCACCTTCTCCAATACAACAGCCTTTAGTCAAGGAACTATTCAAGTCGTGGCCGTCAATGGTACTGCCATCACTGCGGTGAACGTCCCGGCAGCAGGAGCTTCTACGAGTACTTTAGGTGTGGGGGCTTCTGGCTCTATCGCCGCCACAGGCAGCATCACGGTTCGTGTGCCGATTACTGTTTCTGGATTGGCTACCGCAACAACTGCGCTCACGGTTGCTTTAGGAAACACCGCTACCGCTGACCAGCAAAACCAAGCCTCTGTCGCAGGGGGCGTCAATGGTAGTCCTTCTCCAGCGAGAGATTTGATTACCCAGGATAATCCTACGGCCAGCGGGAGCGGAACTACCCAAGAACTGAATGCAACCGCTCCTGTCAACGGCGAACGTGAAGCAATGGCTACCAGTACGGCCATCACCGTAGCGGCTAGACTACAAGCCTTCGTCAGCGTTTTGAAGGCTACGGGTAGCTACACCAACAGTGGAACCCCGAACGCCCTCAGCGATGACATCCTGACCTACAACTTGGCCTTGCGCGTTGAGAATCCCGTACCAGGAGCTGGCTTAGTCTCTTCTGACTTGTATGCCACCCAGGTCAATGTAGATGGAAGCAATGTCAATCGTGTGCTGATCTCGGATGCTATCCCAGCTAATACCCAACTGAGCGCGGCTACACCTACGGCTCCTAGTGGTTGGACACCTGTTTACACCGTAAGCCCCAGCGGGACGAATCCGCTCCAAGCCAACTGGGTCACGGCCCGTCCCGGCGGAACGATCACCCGCGTCGGTTTTATCAACAACGGTCCCATTACCAAAGGCACCACGGTCGGCACAACGGGTTCCTTCTTCACCTTTAGCGTCAATCCTACTGCTGGCTTCACCGGCGGTCAGGTAGCGAACCTGGCTCAGACCTTTGGTCAATCGCAGCCAGGTGCTGTCGTAGCGAATACCGCTACTCAGCTTGTGTACGATGAATCCGGGGACCAAACTTATAACAACGGCTTGATTGGCACGAACCCCGATCCACTCACTGGGGGCACGGCGGCTGCCTCGGGCGGTATCAGCAACGGAGTCGCCTCTGTGACAGCCGATGGCACGGACACGGGTACAGGAACTGACCCTACGAATACAGGGACCACAAACTTAGGCCTAGATACTGGCGTGAATGCTGGTACGAAGCCTGCCGGTGGGGAAGATACCATCTACTCCATCGCGGCGGTTCCTCTGAATGGCCCCAGTGGACAACCAGGGGCAACAGGTCCGGCAGGCTCAGGGGACACCAACAATGACTTTACCAATCGGTCGCTGATTCCACCCGCTGGCCTCAATCCCGCTACAGCCCTGACGGATGCGCAAACTACAGCCGTTACCTTTACGAATACGGTTCAGAACACCAGTGCGGCGTCCCAGGTTATTGCTCTACTGCCCACGCCTCCTGCCGTTGCAACAGATTTACCCGATAACACCAAAGTCACGATAACAGACCCCATTTCAGGAAATACCGCACTCTACAACTACACGGCTGCGGGCGGGTTTGCCTTTGTTTCTGGAACTGGAACGACAGCTACGAGCCCGATCAAACTAACTGTTGCCGGAGGAGGAACCGCAAACTACACCATCACCGTTGACCTCCCGGCTGCTGCTCAGCTTACGGGCTATCCTGTTCCCCTCACTTCCTTTATTGATCAGAACGGTAACGGCCTACCGGATACTTCTGAGCCTAATAACAAGACCATTGACCGAGTATACACAGGGTATCTACAGTTGCTCAAGAAGTCTCGTATTCTACAAGGAACGGGGCCTGCCGTATCGGCTGCGGATGCGGTTTTGGATGCTAATCCAAAGTCGCCTGCCCCCGGCAATATCATTGAGTATCAGGTTTCTTACCAAAACATCTCACTCCCCGCCGGATCTGGCACGGGCAATGTGGTTTTGAACGCAGCCAACGTCACCATTACGGAGAATGGAACGATTGGCAGCGGTGGCAATAACTGGGCTCTGGACAATGCGGCTCCGGCTGGTGTGATTGACACCAGTAATGTTGCAAGTTCAGCCACTGATCCTACGGCTGGTGCAGTGATCACCTTCTTCAGTGGGGCTGGCCCGAACCCGGCAGGGGCTGCAACCACGACCACGAGCGGGACTAGCCAAGCAACGGACGTCACTAAATATGTCGATACCGTGGGCACCATCGCTCCTGGTGCTTCCGTAGGAACCTTCACTTTCCAACGCAAGCTCAACTAAAGGAGATGATTTGGGCATCCTGATTAGAGAGGTGTCCCCAGGTGACCTTTGTGGTACTTCCCTCTACTTATCTTGTTCTGTCAAACCGCGTAAAGGATATCAATCATGAAGCGTTTATTCATCACTAGTTTTGCTACGGTTGCTCTGATGGTGCCTATGCTCTTCGGTGCTGCTGCCTTCGCTAAGGATGCTGCGCTTGCTCAAAGTGCTCAAGTCAAACCTCAAGTCCAATTGGTTCTGGCTGCTGAAAAGAAGATTCTGAAGAAGGACGAAAAGGGCAAGGAGCAGGTGACCTGGCAAGCGCTGGATAGTGGCAAGACCAATGTCCAATCTGGAGATACGGTCCGCTACACCGTGATTGGCAAAAACATTAGCGATAAGCCTGCCTCGAATTTAGTAATTACTGAGCCTGTGCCCAAGGGTACGGTTTATGTCTTGAACTCCAATGGTATGGAAGGGGCAGCAAAAGTTACCTACAGCATCGACGGAGCCAAGAACTATGTTGAGAAGCCTATGGTCCAAGTGTCTCTTCCTAACGGCAAAGTAGAGTCTAAACCTGCTCCCGCAGAAGCTTATACCAATGTCCGTTGGAATTTTGCAAAGAACCTTGGCCCTAAAGCAGCCGTAAAAGCGATGTATGAAGTAAAGGTGCGCTAATCCGATCGATTGGCCCTCTCTTCTTACAGCTAATCATCACCAAGTGCCCCCATATTCTGTGGGGGCGCGGGAGAAGCTGACGTGAAGTGTTTAAGAAGACAAGATTTAAATCAAGGGAGAAAAAAGCTATTTGCCACAGCTGCTCTCCTGAGCACTGTCTTATCTTTAGTTGGTGCTGCCCAGGCTCAAACGGGTTCTAGATATATTAACCAAGCTTCTGCTGATTATCAAGATTCCCTTACCGAGACAAACTTTACCACTACGTCGGGTAATCCACTTACTTCCCAACTGGTTGACCCTTTGGGCAGAATTACAGGCTGTGGAGGAGAAACCTTACCGAATTACGAGGGTTTCAGTGTCGGTCTATATGACACTCCCAATGGCACAGATCTAGGCGCACCCATCCGTCTGACCCCAACCGAACTGCCGGATATTCCGGGAAATGGCATTCCTGCCGGGAGCTTTCCAAATGGACAAAATAGCAACCCCTATTTTCTCTCTAACAGCAACCAGGGACGCTATAGCTTTCTTCTGGATGATACAAAGGGTCAATTGGCCCTGGGTCGCACCTACATCATGGTGGTTAATCCAGCCGCTGGCTCGAATTTCAGACAACGCAGGGTGCTGATTAATATCACAAACCGCGTTGGCAATACCATCAGCTATACGGCCAAAGCCTTAGATGGGGCGGGATTGGCTATAGAGGCTGGAGACCCGACAGAGACAGGGACTTTGCTCGTAGGTGATGCAGGCTCTGTTGGCTTAACGGTTGCCTTCCAGGGGCTGCAAGCCTGTGTGGGTGACGCTCCAGCCCTACAAATCACTAAAACAGGAGACCGGGCGGCCGCTGAACCAGGAGACACGGTGGTCTATCGCGTTTCGGTACGCAGTCTGATTAGCACTCCGATTACTAATATCGTGCTCACCGATACTCTACCGCTGGGATTTAACTTTTTAGAGAATTCGGTACGGGCACAGGCAGACAATAGTCCTGTCACCGGAGTAACCACCCAGCGCAATGGTCCAACGGTCACCTTCACCGTACCCGGTATTCTGCCAGCCGGAAGTACCTTAAATGTAGTCTATGCGGCACTGCTCACCCCCGATGCCCTGCGTGGCTCCGGGATAAACTCTGCCATAGTCCAGGGCCAAGGCCCCCGTGGTCTGACTCAAGATGGCCCAGCCACCTATAGAATCCGCGTTCGGGCAGGCATTTTGTCCGATGGTGGCACCTTGATCGGACGGGTTTTCGTAGACAAGAACTTCGATGGCGAACAACAACCTGGTGAAGCGGGCGTTGCCAATGCCGTAGTTTTTCTTGAGGATGGCACCCGCATTACCACCGATCCTAACGGTCTATTCTCGGTCGCTAATGTTCTGCCGGGTGCGCACACGGGCGTTTTAGACCTCAACAGTCTCCCTGGCTATACCCTCGCGCCCAACTTTCAGTTCATCGAGCGCAATAGCCAATCTCGCTTAGTGCGTATGGCTCCAGGGGGCCTAGCCCGAATGAATTTTGGGGTGACGCCAATTTTTGGCGCTTCCGGTAGCCAAGGCACAGGAGTCGCTAAGCCATGAAGCCGGATCTTCTTCTCCAAAGACTGGGACTAGTAGGCCTTCTAGCTGGTACGCTGAATGTTTTGGCTTTCACCTTTGCGGTCCAAGCAGAGCCTGAGTCAGTATCCTCGCCAGCGCTTCATTCGCCCGAAGAGCAGACTACGTCTCCAGCTTCTCCACAGCTTCCACAAGCTCTACAGACGGATCTGCAAATATCCAAGCCTATACTCCCCGATGTGACCGAGGGCCAGGTGCGTATTCTCACACCCACACCAGAGAATATTCTGGATGTCCCAGCGGCCACGATTACTCTCCAGTTCGTCGAGGGCAGTCCGGTCAACCTCCAGGTTAATGGCCTATCTGTAAACGATAATCAGATCGGTCGCACTGAGACCAATAAAACGACCAAAGTAGTCACCCAGACCTGGTATGGAGTGACGCTGAATGAAGGTGAAAATACGATTACCGCTCAAATCAAAGCAGGAGCGGTCGCTAGCACCAAAGTCCAAGTACGGGGCACGCCCAAGCAGCTGAAAGTCCAAGCGGTCACCGAGCGCATTCCTGCAGACGGTCGTTCAACTACGGTAATTCGCGGACAACTCTTGGATGCTCAGGGCAATCGTTCCAGCCGTGATGTATTGGTGACCTTGACGCCAGAAGCGGGAGAATTCGTTGGGGCCGACTACGATAAAGACAAAGTGGGCTTTCAAGTCCAGGCCCGTCAAGGTCAGTTCGAAGCGACGCTGCGCGCTAGTCTACAGGCTCAGGTGGCTAAGGTACGCGCAAGCATAGGAGATAGCGAGGCTTCCACTCAGGTCCGATTTGAAACCAACCTCCGTCCTTCCCTGGCAACGGGCGTGGTAGATGTCCGCTTCGGAGCCAGAGGCACGGATTATTACAGTGGGTTTCGAGAATTTTTGCCTGCCGACCGAAACAATAGCCCGAAATTAGATCTACGCAGCGCACTTTTTACTACCGGAAAAGTAGGCGAGTGGCTCTTTACCGGAGCCTACAATACTAACCGTGCCCTCAATCAAGACTGCAACGGCACGACGCGCTTTTTACGAGATGCCCAGGTCTGTGACCAGCAATATCCCGTCTATGGAGATAGTTCTAGCAGTATTCGGGTGGCCCAATCCCAGGACAGTGTCTTTCTGCGTCTGGAGCGCAACCAGGACTTCATCACCTGGGCGGACTACGACACCCAAGAATTGGCTACAGCTTCCCAGGAATTTTCAGCCCTGAACCGACAGCTTCACGGCTTAAAGCTGAACTACAACGCCGGGAATCTACAGTTCACAGGATTCTATGGCGACAATGTTCAGGGCTTTCAGCGCGATACGATTCCTCCTGATGGGACCAGTGGTTATTACTTCCTCTCTCGTAGACTGCTAGTGGCAGGTACAGAAAATGTCACCATCGAAACCCAGGAATTCGACCGTCCTGGCACCGTCCTAGAGCGCAAAACCCAAACGCGGGGGGTGGATTACGATATTGATTACGACCGTGGCTCGCTGCTATTTCGCCAACCCCTGCTGCGTACGGATGTAGACGCAAAAACAGGAGTGACCCTGGTTCGCCAACTGGTTGTTACCTATCAGTATGAAAACCAGCAAAATGCCAATATCTATGGTGGGCGGGTTCGCTATCACTTCTCGAAAGAGCTGAATCAGGAAAGCTGGCTAGGAGCCACCTACTTTCGAGAAAATCAGGGCGTCCGTAATTTTGAACTTTACGGAGCCGATGCGCTGATCCCGCTGAGCCCCAAGTTCAAGCTGATTGCGGAATACGCCCGTTCTGCCAATGAGTCTGACCTGTTAGGTCCTGTCTCAGGTTCTGCCTATCGCCTAGAAGCTAAAGGAGAACTCTTTGGTGGCGTTCAGAGCCGGGTCTATTGGCGTTCTGCCGAAACAGGGTTTGCCAACAACGCCACGATCAGTTTTATCCCTGGTCAGACCCGCTATGGAACAGAACTGACGGCTCAAGTAGCCCCAACGACCAATCTCCACCTGCAATATGACCATGAAGACAATGTCGGCGTTGTGCCCCAACCGCTCAATAACCTGACAGACCTGCTCACGCCCCGCAGCCAAGCTTTACCTGGTAGCGCAATCAATACAGGCTTGACCACGATTACAGCGGGCGTGCAGCAAAAAATCGGTCCGTCTGAGCTGACGGTGGATTGGCTCAATCGAAATCGCTCGGACCGGAATACAGGACAAGAAAGCATTTCCAGCCAGTTGCGTTCGCGGCTTGAGCTACCGCTCACCAACAAGCTCACCTTGCGCGCCCAAAATGAACTCAATCTTGGCTCCACCCAGGACGCCGTCTACCCTGACCGCACCACCCTCGGATTGGAATGGGCAGTTTATCCCGGTGTAAGCATTCAGTTGAATCAGAATTTCATCGCGGGCGGGCAGCTTGGCTCCAATTCGTTCACCAGTTTGGATACTAAGGCCGATTACAAACTGGCAGAAAATACCAGTCTGAACGGACGCTACTCGATTCTGAGTGGTATCAATGGTCTATCTGGCCAGGGTGCGCTCGGTCTCAATCATCGCTGGGTCGTCTCTCCAGGGCTTAGACTCAATCTTGGCTATGAGCATGTATTTGGCGATGCTTTTACGAATACAGGCGTGGGTCCCCAGTTCGCCCAGCCCTTCGCCTCTGGCCAAGGGGTCAGCGCCCTAGGCGTGCAAGCAGGAGATAACTACAACCTTGGTTTCGAATATACCGACAGCCCTGACTTCAAGGCTAGTGCCCGCTATGAGCACCGCTCCAGCGCCGGGGGCACGAACACCGTTATCACGGCAAACGCAACGGGTAAAATCACCCCTTCGTTGACAGCGCTCTTGCGTTACAACCAGGCAGGGACAGCCAACCAATCCCTGGGAGGGCTAGGCGATACCAGTAGTCTGAAGCTAGGGTTAGCCTACCGCGACCCGAAAGATGATACATTCAACGCCCTTCTGCGCTATGAGTATCGCAAAAATCCTTCGATTATCCCTGAAAACTTACTTTTAGGCACTGGCACTAGTTCAGAAGACCACACCCTAGCTTTTGAAGCGATTTATGCACCGAACTGGCAGTGGGAACTCTATGGCAAATATGCACTTCGTAGCAGCAGCACTCAGCTGGACCAAAACTTCACCAGCTCCAGCTTGATTAGCCTGGCCCAATTGAGAGCCACCTATCGCTTTGCCTATAACTTTGATCTAGTCGGAGAAGCTCGCTGGATCAGCCAACCCCGTGCCGGATATAGCGAAACGGGTGGAGTTGCAGAAGTAGGGTATTACCTCTCGCCCAATCTCCGTCTGGCGGCGGGCTATAGCTTTGGAAATGTCAACGCTGGAGATTTTGGGGGCACGCGTTCGGCTGGGGGCTTTTATGCAGGTCTGACGGTCAAAGTTAATGAACTTTTTGATGGATTTGGATTGCAAAGAGTAGCGCCTCCGCAACAGCAGGAATCGCAACTGGCCCAAGTTCCTCTGTCTTCTGAATCTAATAATAAGCTTGTTTCAATCCCGCCCGCCCCCTTCTTTGCACCTCCAGGAATCAAGTTTTTTCCACCCCTCAATGACCAGACGCTAACGATTTTCCAGACCCCCAAAAATATAGCAGTTAAGAGTCGTCAGGAATTAATCCAGGCTAGCGAGTTAGCTGCACCCCTGGGAAACCTGAGTGAGCTACATGCTCAGTAGTAGATTTAGTCACAGAGGTCCATTTCATGAATTTGCGCGCGATTCTTTTCCAAGATCTAGCTCTTCTTGGGTGAAGCCCTTCCTCTGAGTGGGTTACTAAAGGCTACCTATATGGGTATTACTAACAGTAGAGGAGTAGGTATTCGCAAAAGTGGGGAATGTCCCTAAATTTGCTGCCTGAGGGCTCCTATTCATCTCGGATTGGATAAGAATGAACGCTCAAATTAAGGAGCGCAACGCCCATAAAAGCATCCAAAAACTTCTCCATATGGTGATGTTTTTGGTCTGGGTTTTTACCGGCCTATTCCCAATTCAGCCTGTGCAAGCAGCTTTTCCTGGAATTGACGGCAGTTTGACCGTCACTTCCGCCAATACGATTTTGAATCAGTACAGTTCTGTAACCTCCATCAGTGGCAACACGATTACGGTGAGCGATATTAACAATTTGTTGAGTTCTGTAGTTAGTTCTAATGGATCCTTGGGGGCGCTGGCTCCAGGGGACCTACTCATGATTTACCAGGCTCAGGGTGCCACGATCGATGCAACCAATACGGCCAGCTATGGCAGCGTTTCTAGCTATAACAGTGCGGGACGCTATGAATTTGTCGTCGTAGGCAGTATTAGCGGTAATACGATTACCTTGGCGACCACCTGCGGCAATCTCAAAAATATCTACTCATCAACCTTTGCCCAAGTGATCCGGGTGCCACAATTTTCAAGCCTGACCATCAATAGTGGAGCTTCCGTAACTGCCTCTGCCTGGAATGGTTCAACGGGAGGAATCGTTGCCATGCATGTGCAGGGAACCACTACGGTTAATGGCCAAATCGACCTAACCGGTAAAGGATTTCGCGGCGGCGCTGTCGTGAACAACAGCGGAAACAATTCGGGAAGCACGACGTATCGCTCAAGCGGTAGTTACACAACGGGCGGTTTTGGCAATGGAGGGTTTACGGAGGATACCGTCGTCGGCGGTGAAAAGGGAGAAGGCATTGCCGGAAGCCAAACCAACTACGACACCTTGAACGGACGCTATGGACGAGGCGCGCCAGCCAATGGCGGCGGCGGTGGAACGGGGCACAACAGTGGCGGTGGCGGTGGAGCCAATGGAAACAATGGAGTTGCCTGGAATGGTCAAGGAAATCCTGATACCAGTGGTACTGGTTGGACAACCGCATGGAATCGCGATCCAAGCTTGAGTGCTACAACTACCTCGGCTGGTGGCGGTCGTGGGGGCTACACCTACTCTGCTAATGATCGGAACGCTGCTACTACCTCTCCAGGCAATACAAGCTGGGGCGGAGATAATCGTCAAGAGGTGGGCGGTTTGGGCGGACGCCCTCTGGATTACTCAGGTGGAGCACAAGCTCGCCTTTTTCTAGGGGGTGGGGGCGGTAGTGGGGATGCAAACAACAGTGCAGGGAGTGCTGGGGGCAATGGCGGTGGTATGGCCTACCTGATTTCCAACAGCGTCACAGGTTCTGGCAGCATTCAGGCCAGTGGCACCAATGGAGGAGATACAACGGGTGGTCACAATGATGCTCCAGGCGGCGGCGGCGGCGGCGGTACCATTGTTGTGAAGGCAAGCGGCAGCCTCACGCTCAACGCCAATGGCGGTAATGGCGGTAGTCAGCTGATTACGGGAAACGAAGCTGAAGGACCAGGCGGTGGCGGTGGTGGTGGTTATATCGCGGCTACAGGCGGCACACAGACTGTCAATGCGGGAGTGAATGGCCTCACAAGTTCTAGCGCGCTAACTGAATTTAAACCCAATGGTTCTACCCGTGGGGCTCCGGGACAGACGGCGCCTCCGCCGACGGATGCCAATATTCCTCTTTGCTATACCCCTCAGATTGGAGTCGCTAAAGCTGTAAGTGCTGCCATGACTCGCAATAGCAGTAGTACGAGTTTCACCATTCCCTTTTCAATCGTGGTGAAAAATCAGGGGGATGTCTTCCTGACCAACAGCCAAATTACAGAGAACTTGGCAACAACTTTTCCGCCAGGAGCTACCTCCAGTGTCACGAGTGCTCCGACGGTGACTTCAGGAAAACTGCTGACTATCAATCCCAGCTTCAATGGCGCCACTAATACGAATTTACTGTCTTCTGGACAATCTTTAGATATTGGAGAACAGTCCACCATTACCTTTAGTGTTCAAGTCACCCCAGACGCTATGCAAAGCTTCGGTCCATACAATAATCAGGCAACGGGTTCATCTACAGGCAATACTCCCAGTGGTAGCAACTTCAACACCACCGATCTTTCGGATAACGGTACCAATCCAGATGCCAACGGGAATGGCTTCCCCAACGAGACGAATGAAAATGATCCTACGCCTGTGCGGTTTACCCATTTGCGATTGGTCAAACGGATTACGGGGATTAAAAAAGGAACTACCTTAATACCCGTTACGGGCTACAACAACTTTGCTACAGATCCTAATGACAACCCTACGGTGAGCTGGCCTAGTGGGGCGGCTACTTATTTGACAGGAGCTTTTGATGGTGCCCAAATTCCCACACCAATGCCAGGTTTACCTGGGCCTAATGACGAAGTAGAATATACCATCTACTTCTTGTCTGATGGCGGTGCAGATGCGAGCAATGTAATCCTCTGTGATTTCATCCCTACAAATCAACAGTTTGTCCCTGGCACGATTCAGCGCAATGTGGGGGGTACTACTACAAATATTGCTGACGGCTCTGGTACAGGTCCAGGCAATGGATTTTATAACAGCACTAATACTTCTTTTCCCGCTGCCTGCCCAAGTGCCAATAATCATGGAGAGGGTGCTGTCTACGTTCAAATGGGTGTAATACCGACAGTAACGATCACTCCTACGCCTAGTACGTATTACGGCTTCCTGCGCTTCCGAGCGAAAGTGAAGTGATCCCCCTAGCTAATGCAACCCCTTGTATGTTGAGAGTGAGCGGTAAACCGATAACCCCTTGATACTGGATATCGTGGCTGAGCCTAGGTTGCCGCTTACTCGCTCTTGAACCCGAACAGTCGCTTGGGGCCATGACCCCGTATGAGCAAGGGCGGG
>JBBRSB010000012.1:0-118160 GCA_038245785.1 Gloeobacterales cyanobacterium
CTTTTGTTGCTGACCTTTGGCCAATCTAATTCTTTATCTCAAATGAGTGAAAAACAGACACCGACCTTGGTGCAGCTAGAAGATGGCAAAGCAGTACGGGTCGGAGCCATGGACTACAACGACCGTACACCACAGACGATTCGGCGTTTTGTGGGCGATACGATGACCATGCTGATGAACTGGAGCGGTACCCTTCCTCCCACGAGCCCAGAAGAATCGAGAAATCCAAAACCAGACCCTGGTGTTTCTCTGGGGACGAAGAAAGTAGCGCAAGCTACCTGGCAGGCAGGCTTTGCTCTAAGCGAAAACTTTCGGGGTGAATTTCTACAGCTAGTTGCTGACCTCATGCCTCAGGAAGTGTTCAAAGGGAATGCCCAAGCTGTTTTAGTCGTTAACTATATGTCTAACCCCACCAAGGTCGAGAATGGTAAATGGAAGATGAGCATGGTCGCCAATCTAATCATCTTTGCCAAAGGTGATAACGCTGGCAAAGCAATTTCCTTCAATAAAGAAATTTTTGTCAAATCCGTAGAAGCTCCTAGAGTTCCTGCTGGAGCCTCTGAACTAGAAAAGGCAATCTATCAAGTCCGCCAGTCAGGTCTAGAGATTTACGCTATTCGTGACCTCATTCGAGAGAACTTATAGAGAATTTATTTTTTATCTAGCTGTTTGAGATAAGTCATGGATTTCATCAAAATGTATATCCTGTTTATCCCAATAAATACCTAAAACAGATTTTAAATCTCATAGATAAAACCCTTAAATGCACGGATGCGATTAATTTATGAACTGATATTCTAGTATTACTTTCAATCATTTATTCTATCTCTATCCATTAGAAATTAATGATTTTAAAGTTAGGTTTTCCTCAAGATTTATAAGATCTTAAGTTTGTAGTTTTAGAGCTACAAATCCACTCATTAGACCGGGAATCAGCAGCTGAGAGGAGTGTTCGATGGACCAGAAGTATGGTGACCAGACAAGTGGCAAGTCAAAACCTAATTTGAATCAGATGGCAAAATTAGTCGACCTTGAAACTATCTATGGGACTGAGTCTGCATTAGGTGGAGACCGTTCAGCGGCTCTGTCAGGCTTTGAAAACAGTGACACAAGTGCAGAGGATAACTACAGCGCCCCTCCTTCTCTTCAAAAAGATCCTTACCAATCTCGAACTAAACAGCCGTTGTGGTCTAATCCTTTTGCTAAAGCTGGATTGGTTGGAACAGGAACCATGATTGCCGTGATTGCGACAAGTTCACTGCTGGGTGACATTACCAAAGAAACTGTAGCTCAACCAGTACCTGAGAAACAGGAAGTAACTTCCTCCGCAAACATTCCTACTCCTGAAGAGGATAAAGGCAAGTTGTTAGCAGAGTTAGCGCTTGGTAAGCAACAGCAAACCATATCTTCAATGAATAAGGCAAATCAGTCGATGTTTCCCAAACCAACATCTGTGGTTACTCGGCCTATGGTCCGCCCCATATCTTTTACCCGACCGATTATTAGACAAGTCTATTCCGTTCCAGCCTATACACGGAGCGCTCCAATCCAGACTGCTATTTCCCAGAATATGGACCCGCAACAGCAGTGGCAAGCGCTGTCGCAAGCAGGCAGCTTTGGTCAAACTTCCAGCGGAGCCAATGGAATTGATAATTCTGGAGGATATAGGAACTTTTCCAATCCCAATCCGCAATTAGCCTCCCAAGTAACGAATAGCCCAGAGGAAGAGCCCCCGCTTTTGACAGGAAGATTACGGAGGTCCGTGATCACAGGCACTATGGCTCAGGGTTTGCTAGCAACACCTGTGATTTGGGAAGGCGCTAAACGAGGAGGCTATCAAAGCGACGCTGACAATGCTTCGGGTTCTTCTCCTGATGACGAAGACCGTTTCATTATTCAACTCACTTCCTCCTTAAAAGCTTCAGATGGCAGTGAAGCATTACTTGTAGGCACCCCA
This sequence comes from Gloeobacterales cyanobacterium, assembly GCA_038245785.1. GTDB lineage: Bacteria > Cyanobacteriota > Cyanobacteriia > Gloeobacterales > PMM-0068 > Sivonenia. The sequence goes on from JBBRSB010000012.1 coordinate 1,958, forward strand.
CTGGTAGTGAAAGTACGTTCGGTTTCTGGCAGTGGCACGCTCAAGCTTTCTACAGTTGCCGTGATCATTGAAGGTGAAGAAACCTCCCTCCCCCCAGGAACAATCAGTATTCGGGCATCCGGTGGTGGTCCTCTAACAGCTCGGAACATGCAGGACCGAGGGGCCGAGATTGCTTCCAGTGATGCCGGTGTTTTTGCCCTGGCAGGGATTAGTAAAGCCGCGTCTCTCTTTACTCGTGCTCAATCCACCACGACTACCTCAGGATTTAGTTCTACGACTTCTAGCCAGAATCCTCCCCCAGATATTTTGGCCGGAATTTTAGAAGGGGGAACCAATGCCATTGTTAGCCAGATCCAAGCCCGCAATGAGAGAGCTATTCAGGAATCCTTGGCAAGACCAGATATTTGGATGCTTGCTGCCGGAACCTCTGTCCAAGTCTTTGTGAATAAATCGGTACCAAACCTATGAAAAAAATCTGCGCACTATTGGCACTCAGCGTTTTTGTGGCACAAGTTGCTCAGGCTAGTCCTGTCCATAGCATCTTTGCTAGCCAAGCAGAGGGCAAAGGTGGACAACTGGCCAGCGTCGTTTTATGGCCTGGATACGGCACAAACTTGAATCTGATTCCAACGGGAGAAACAGTCAAGAAGGCCTGGCTAGATGACCCTTCTCGCGTCGCCATTGATTTTGATGGATGCTTAGGACACAGTGCTGGCAACAGCAGCGGAGGTGCGGATGGCTGCGGTGCTACGGTAATTCACCTAAGGCAAATTACCGGCGTGTCCTTCCCTGGCTTAGTCAGTTCTGCTAATTCCACTACCTTGCTCACTTTAATTGCAGAAGGTCCCCAAGGAAGAAAACTCTACCAATTCAAGGTTGTAGTGGGGAAAGGGACACCCGAGTACAACACGATGACTATTCAACCGGACTCTCAAGGGACACCCTATATTGAACTAGGGTTGCGCAAAGCCACCTTAGAAGATGTCCAGAAAGGGCTGACTATTGCTGAGTCCAAGAAATTAATTAGTCGTCGGGATGGGGCCTGGAGCAAAGTCCAAAACTTTCTAGCTCAAGTCCGAAATGGAGAATCGATCAATACTGCAGCCCAAGTGACTGGGGTCAATATGGCCATCATCACGAAGCTGGCTGAGTTAGGAACGGCAGAGCAGATGGCTCCCATGGCGTTGCCCTCAATCCCTAAACAACCTGAGATTGCACCACTACCATCTATCAAAACAGAGGCAGTCAAGCCAGCCATACTCCCAGTAACGGAAAAACCACTTCCTCCAGTAGAACGACCAGTCGTTGAGGCCTCGATATCAATTCCTGTTGTTGCTCCTATCAAGCCCTTAGCTAAACCCCTTGAGATTATTACTAAGGCTCCAGAAGTGGCTCTTGTCTCGGTAAAAGGGTTGAGCAAACCAATAGTGGCAAGCAATAAAACAGATGTTGGCTATTGGCTTTTGGACAAAGGTCTAGCTGATTCTGAAGCGTGGTCTAAAGGCACAGATAGTCTGGATTATCAAGTCTTTTTTGACGTTCTGCAACGAGGGAAAGAAACAGGAATTTCATTCTCAGAAGCCCTAAAGATGGCTCAACGCCTCAGTCGCGTTAATGATGAAAGACTAGGTTCCCTTACTAGAACATTAGCAGGAAGACGGATGGCACAGAAAAAAGAACAGAGTGCACCGCTAGCTTCACCCATTCCAGTAGTTAAAGCTATTGCTGCTATCTCTGCAAATACTTCGCTTCCCCAGACACCGCTCCTAACACCAACTATAGAATCCACAGCTAGCTTTAAAGTCAGTACAGATAGACCCAGTGAAATTCTTGCACGTTTCCAAATTCCGATGAAAGAGGGAGGTGTGATTACCGCAGACAAATTATTAGATGTGCAACAGCGCATTTGGAATTGGAAAAAAGGAGCATATCGCCAGAAGTTAGGTAAATTTATAGCAACTTTGATTACTTCTCAAGGAATAGACAGAGAGCATTCTCTCCAGACCGCAGTGCAAGAATCTGGACTCTCCCTCAATGATGTACAGTATTTAGCTAAAGCTTCTCAGTCGAAGGCCTCAGCTAATCAAAATTTTCCTGCTGAGCCTAAGCAGCTTGCTTCGTCCCCAATACAAGTACCCAGCACAAAGACGATTTTGAGTCCTCAGCCAAACTTAGTATCAAAGTTCACTTTACCTACTACTTTAAACACTTCAGAAAAGAAAGTACCTTCAGCAATAAAGCCAGTTTTTACTACTATAAAAGTCACAACAGGCGCTAATCAAGAATCAATAGCTATAAATTCTGAAAAAACAGTAAAAATAGGATCTTTGGGCAGTACAGCCGATACTCTTGTTAAGTTGAGAATCCCTTTGAAAGATGGGGGCTCCATCGGGGCAGAACAACTCTTGACCGTTCAAGAGAGAATCTGGAATTGGAAAGGGGGCTCAGTCCGCAAACAGTTAGGTAGCTTTATTGCAGCACTAACTGCTTCTGCCGCTCAAGGCGATGAAAAAGCGATCGAAACAGCAGTTAATCAGTCAGGGTTGTCTCTCAATGAAGTGCAATATCTCCTGAGCAAGACGATCACCCAAACTGTTTCTTCTAAAGAATAGTTCTCACTTTTTATCAATGAATATAGAGAAATAAAATGCCAGAGCTATTTTATCAACTACGAGCAATACTGCTTTCTTCCAATGGATTATTATTAATAACCTGTGCAGTTGGCCTTGGCGCTATTTCTCTCTATGACAACCGTAAGAGTAAACTGGCTACGAGTCGCTGGAGCAATAGTAAAGAAAAGGGCGTCGCTCGTAGACAAGCCCAATACCAAATGAAGGAACGTCAGCGTAATGCTGTTGCGCTCTATGTTGGTAAACCAACCATGACTCAGTCGAGTAATCTCTACATTCCGGATGCTCAAAGAGGGGTTGCAGTCTGCGGTGGACCTGGCTCTGGTAAAACATTCTCAGTGATTGACCCAGCCATTCGCTCTGCTATTGACCAAGGCTTTCCTACCATTGTTTATGACTTTAAATATCCTACGCAGACATCACGTATTGCAGGTTATGCAGCCAAGGCCGGCTATGAAGTGCGAGTTTTTGCACCAGGCTTTGAGGAATCTAGTGTCTGTAATCCATTAGACTTTTTGCGGGATGAAACGGATGCAGAAACTGCCCGTCAAATATCGGTAGTCCTCAATAAAAACTTTAAATTATCTAGCCAAAATACGGAGGATGCTTTCTTCTCAGTAGCCGGAGACCAACTGATTGAAGCAGTATTGATGCTTGCTAAAAGTACACCCTATAAAGATGTAATGATGTGCCAGTCCATATTAAGTATGGATAGCTTAACGCAGCGATTACAGAATACTGAATTGAACTATTGGGTTAGAGCTAGTTTTGGCCAATTGCTTTCTGTTGCAGACTCAGAGAAGACGGTTGCCAGCATTATTGCTACTGCCAATAATGTCTTTACTCGATTTATGAAGAAGAATATTTTGGGAGCTTTCTGCGGTCAATCTACGCTCCCTATTGACCTAGAAGGTAAGCAGCTTCTGATCATTGGAATGGATAGGGAGAGACGTGATGTGGTCGGACCTTTATTAGCTACTGTTTTACATATGATTGTCACTCGCAATGTGGTAAAAAAGCGCAAAGACCCCTTGATTCTAGCCATAGATGAATTGCCGACTTTATACTTACCTTCTTTAAGCCAATGGTTGAATGAAAATCGAGAAGATGGATTATGTACCATCTTGGGATTTCAGAATCTAGTTCAGTTAGAGAAGGTCTATGGTAAAGAACTTGCAAGGGCTATTGTTGGGGGCTGTGCGACTAAAGCGATCTTCAATCCCCAGGAATATGATTCAGCTAAGTTATTTAGTGACTTCTTAGGGGATGAAGAAATCCATTATCGTCAGAAATCAAGAGGACGTAGTGGTGGTCAATCTAATGTAAGTACTTCTGATCAGGAAAAAACGAGAAAACTCTTTGAAGCAAGCCAATTTTTGAAACTCCCTTCCGGAAAGTGTATTCTCATCAACCCTGGCTATAGCAATGAAAATGAATCATCAATGCCCATAGAGCAGAAGGTGAAAATACCGCCAAGAGATTTAAAAGCCTTTAAGAAAAGTGAGCAGGAATGGGAAAAAGTAAAAGAACAATTAAAACGAAGTAGTGGTCAGAAATCGCCTAGTACAGAGGAATTAAAAAGGAGATATATAGCTAGTAATAGTCTATATCCTCTGCCAGAAAATAAATTTGAGGAGAATTTTATGAATGCTTTGTAAGAGAAAAATAGCATTGTTGAATAGTGTATTGGGAAGAAAATTATAAATTCAGGAGAACTACCGTAGTGAAATTGAAAAACTTGTTCTTGAGTAGTTTTGTAGGGCTGGGTTTACTCGCTTCCCTAAGTACAATTAGTTTGCAGACAGCTAAAGCTAGCGACACAATAGAAAAAAAAGCAGAGAAAAGCTTATTTGTCATTAATAAAGATGGCAAATACGGTTACATAGACCAGACAGGTAAGGTTGTTATCCAGCCACAGTTCACTAGCTCTTCTCCATTCTCTGATGGCTTTGCTCTAGTATCAAAGGGTAGTAAGTACGGATATATAGATTCAACTGGAGAGCTGATAATTCAACCTCAATTTGATGATGCGCATCCATTCTCGGAAGGCTTAGCTCCAGTTAAAGTCGGCGATAAATATGGCTACATTGACTATACAGGGAAAGTTACTATTCAACCTCAATATGACCTGGCTGGTCCTTTTGAGGATGGATTGGCATTTGTTGAAGTCAATAGACGTATTGGTTATATCAATAAAAAGGGTGAAATGGTAATTAGCCCTAAATTTGCCACCCTATGGCCTGAAGATGAAGATGATCCTTCCTTTTCTGAAGGATTGGCTCGAGTACAAATCGGTAGACAACGTGGCTATATCAATACAACTGGAAAGTTAGCTATTAAGCCAACTTTCCAATCCGCACGTAGATTCTCCAATGGTATGGCAGCTATCAAAGTTGATGGCCTTTGGGGATATATTAATAAATTAGGCAAACTAGTTATTCAGCCAAAGTTTGATTCCGCTAAATTCTTTTCTGAGGGTTTAGCTGCAGTGTCTATCAATGGAAAAGAAGGGTACATTGATAAAACAGGAAAATTTGTCATCAAGCCCCAGTATTCTATTGCTGAAGAGTTTTCTAAAGGATTAGCTCAAGTCAACATTGGAGGTGTGCAATACCGCGTAGGATGGGAAGGTGGACAGTGGGGATATATAGATAAATTCGGTCGAGAAGTCATCCAAAAGAAATATGACGAGGCTGGTACATTTTATGGAGATTTAGCACGAGTAGAAATAGATAATAAGTATGGTTATATCAATCAAAAAGGTAAATATATATGGGGGCCTGTAGAACTTTCTGAATAATATTTTGATCTAGATATTTGATTTCGCGTATCGATACTTATCAACTTTTGGAGAATTAAGGGATGCTAGACTTTACTAACGAGCAGAAACAAACAAGTGCTTTTGCTTTTGCATTGCGCTGGGAGGGTGGATATGTGAATCATCCTAAGGATCGTGGAGGAGCGACTAACTTAGGGGTTACACAATTGGTCTATAACAAATATCGCCAGGACCAGGGCCAACCTGTTCAGACAGTCAGAAACATAACTAAGGAAGAAGCAAAGAGTATATATATTCATGGTTACTGGAATAAAGTTCAAGGAGATCGGTTGCCGACATTGACAGCCATTTCACTTGCAGACTTTGCTTATAATAGTGGGCCGACTCGTGCCATCCACGAGATGAAACGCTTCTTGCGCGACAATGGATATGATATTCCAATGACTGCTGAAGGTAATGCTGTAAAGCATGAGAGATTGGATTCTGAAACAATGGCAGCAGTAAAGGATTATGTCTCTAAGCATGGTGATGAAAAGTTAGCACGGGGCATTACTCTAGAACGAAGCCAATTCGTAAAAGCGATCGTTAAGGAAAAACCAAGTCAAGGAACTTTTCTAGATGGTTGGAATAATCGCATCGATGCTCTAGAAGTGTATATCCATAAATTGAATTCTGAAAAAACACAGCCTACTCAAAAAGTAACGTCAAATTCGACGCATCAATCTCAGACAGATAATCTGCCATCACTTTCAGCAGAATCCCAAACTTTTGCTCAGGCGAGTCAGATGATCTTGGATAAGCGGGGACATTTAGAAGGGGATACTCAAGTTTATCGAGGGTATACCTATACTTTCCAGAAGCAAGCAGATACTCTGATAACCCAAAAGCATGGTCAGGAAATTTTTAAACAGGTTGGTAGCCAGGTTGTCACAGACCAGGTAACTCCGGTGGACATGAAAGTTCTGCATGCTGTTACCCAAAATCTAGAAAAAAGTGAGCACTTGGTTAAAGATTTCGCTAAGGACGTTCAGCTAATTCTAGATAAGCGGGGGCATGTAGAAAATGGCACCCAAGTATTCCATGGCAATACTTATACTTTTGAGAAAGATGGAGATACTTTGACAGTTCAGAAGAACCAGCAAGAGATCTTTAAACAAGTTGGTGACCGCGTTGTTCATACTCAAGTGACCCAGCAAGATTTGGGAATACTGGATAATGTTGCCCAGGCTTTAGAGCAAAAAGGATCGCATACTCCTGAAGCCAACCAGCCTAAAACTCCAGTTGGTGCAAGCTTGGAGCGTTAATGACATTTGGAGGGACATTACTTCTGCAGTGCTGTCCCTCTATTCCCAAATAATAGGTGTGAGATAAATTGATGAAACGGAAAGTATCGCTCTTGAGTCTAGCCGGAGCCTTATTTATTCTGACGGCTACCCCTGGAATGACTCAGTCTCTTGGGTATAACTCGGTGCCGATTACACGATATAAAGGGGCTGCTATACCTGACTTCCAAAAAATTACCCTTGGCGGTCTCCCTCCTTTGACCGACAGTGGATCTTTTACCATTCCTGGTTCTCGAACCGTTGTCTTTAGACCTGGAGATAGACCCGTCAATGTGTTAACTCTTGGAAGTCTGAAAGATATTGGTGCTCCTAACTTAAACTTGGGTAGGGTTAGCCAGCTCACAGGCATTAATCTAGCAGACCAATCCCTAGCGAACTTTCCCCTCCTCAAAACTCAAAATGTTGGTAACTTGGTGGATGCTATTCCCGGTTTAGGCAACTTACCTATCCGAGAAGTGCAGCCGATTATGGACCTTTTACAGCAGAACAGCCCAGGGCAGAGTGGTTTGGGAGGCTTTGGTAATTTAGGAAGCCTAGGACAGGCTACAACGGTTTCTCAAGCAATTGAGCTAATTCCAGGATTTAAAAACGAAGTTCTTGGCAAACTGAATCTAAATGCTTACTCTCTACTTTCCTTAGATGGCATCACTAATGCAGCTTTAGGCAAATTTGGCGGAGCCTTCTCTGCAGAAATCAATAAGTTTACTGGTTTAGATAAAATACCTCTTTCTAAATTTCCTATTCCCCTTACCTTTTCAGGTGTTGTGGGAACGGTAGATGTAGTCTATGGCCCCAAAGAAGCAAGGCGAATGAATACGATTACAGGCAGCGACCAAGAAGGATTTAATGTTGCCTGTGCTCAACAATCTTGTTCCTATATTGAGTTGAGCGGTATTCCCTATGGGAAGCAATGGATTTCAGGAAAATCTCAGCAAGTTAGCGGTGGATTTGGGACTTTGAAGGCGCTGAATGGAGGTAAAGAACCAACCGGGAGACTGCCTTTTGGCGATTCTTTTAAGGTTGCACTTACAAAAGTAACAGAGTCTCAAGGAACTGCAGATTTTGGTGCCTATTTTCGTATATGCGCAACCCTACCTTGGGGAGAGTTTACCTGTTCGCCCTACTTTATTGGACCGGTTCCCTTCATTCCCTCAGTTCAAGAGAAAGATCCGATCTTCTTAGGACCCTAGTGATTGGTTCGATTTCTCAAAAATCTCTAAGCTTTAGACAGTCTCTCCCAACTACGGGTTAATTTTTCTCAGCAAGTCAACGGTTTCTTGATAACGATTTTTATCACTTAGGGAAAGAAATAATTTTGCTGCTTTTTGTAGATCAGCCGTAGCACCTTGTTTGTCATCAAGCTGAACACGCGTATTTCCTAAATTGAAATAAGCATTGGCAAGTTCAAGCTTGGGGTTGGCATTCGACATTCGCCTGGGATCACTTTTGCCATTTCTCCGAGAACTATCGATTGAATTGTTCTGAGAGTAGCTGGACCTGTTTTGTCTGGGATTCCTGATTGGATTTGGGCCGAGACTCTGACCATCTCTTTGCTTAAAATGGTCTTCAGCCTCTTGATCATGTTGAAAGCTATCTATGATGCTCCGCTTAAGATTTTCGATCGCGCTTGGCTTGTTACTAAGAGGATTACGGAACCAACCCTTCTTCTTATAGCTGTTATAGGCAGCAGCGAACTCAGGATCTAGACGGAGGGCCTGATCAATATTTAGTCTTGGTTCCTCTGCTACTTCCCACTGATTACTAGACTGTTTGATATTCTTTGCAGACTCTCGGTTAATCTTATTGGCCACAGGACGGAGCAAGATATTAGAAACCAGGATGGCCAGTGAACCAATGAAGGCTTGAAATACAAATCCAGCCCCAGTCAAACAACCCAGGGCCGCCGCACACCATAGGGTTGCGGCAGTATCTAGCCCACGAACACTGATTCCTTCGCGGAAGATTACTCCTCCTCCAAGAAAACCAATTCCAGAGACGACCTGAGCGGCAACACGGGTTGGACTGGAATCTCCCGGCGTCATAACGGATAGCATCACAAACATAGCGGCGCCAGTCGATACAAGAGCATTGGTTCTTAGTCCTGCCCCTCGTTGTCGCCACTGTCTTTCTAACCCAACGGTCCCGCCTAACAAGAGAGCAAGCCCAAGCCGAGCAGAGAATTCCAACCAGGTCATCCCTCATCCCTCTAGTTTTTTTGTACTAACTGAACTGAAATGTTTCGGAACGCTCGCCTAGAGCGAGCATGAAGGAGAGAAAAGATAAAAACGGACGCACTAGTTTAATAAGGTCTTTGGGCTCTACAAACCTTGAGAATGTGCCAATATGAGTCTTGCCAACAATAGTCATAATACGTACAGTCTTAATGAGAAGCTTGGTAGTATTAATATACTTAGATGCATAGTAACCAAAAATTGACCTAAAATCCCCTTTTTGAAGGGGTTGTAAGTATTTATAGGCTGCTATAGTGCTTTCCTCTCTACGTAGAACAGAGTGCATTTTAAAGCGAAAAGGTTAAGGAATGACTATCTAAAAGTTAAGGATAGGTTAAAAGACAATATGTCAACGCTAATTACGCGGATATTTTCAATAATTGTTGTGGCTCGGATATTTAATATTTGATGGACGCGGTCTAATTAGTTAGAATACTTACTGTTAATGTCTTAATAGAAGGCTCTGGAGTCTTTGGCATGGTGGTGAGCCGTCCTGATGCACTTAAAGAGACTTGGCGCTTGCACAGTGGCCTGCCAGTGCTGCTTAGGACTCTCCAGCCAACAGACTTTGCGCTCCATAAACAGTTTTTATACAATTGCTCTCGAGCATCTATCTATCAGCGTTTTTTCCAGGTTGCCGAGCATAGGAAAGTAACGGACCAGCAAATTGCTCGCTATACAAACTTTGACCAAACGCGAGAACTGGCAATTGTTGCTGTTCAGCATCCCGCTCAAGATCAGGAGCTAGGGGTGGCAAGGCTGACTCAATCAGATAATGGGCTTGCTGAATTTGCAGTCATTGTGGCTGATGCCTGGCAAAGGCAAGGACTTGGACGTAAATTAATTGAAAAGATTATTGAAGTCGCTGCCCAACTGCATGTTCGTTCCTTACAGGGCTATGTGCTCAGTGACAATAAGGCAATGCTCAGGCTGTGTCATCAACTGGGTTTTAAAGTCCGCTGGCTCATGGGAGAGGGCATATATCAGGTGCAGATGGATCTATCTGTATCCAGACCTTCTCTCTACCGTTCATCAAACTGATCAGGCTCGAATGGACTTAAGACAGAGTCGTCGCCCGTACCGCACAATAGGTCTTATCTTTTTTATCAAGGTTTGGAAGAAACAGGTTCACCTTTTTCCGGATGATCTTCCGAAAGTTGTGCGAAATAATCATGAATCTTGATCAGGCAAATAACGATCTAATAGCGCATTCTCATCCCACGCGTTGGCAGTTTTGGATCGATCGCGGCGGCACCTTTACGGACCTCGTGGCCCAAAGTCCAGAAGGCAAAATCGTCGTTCACAAACTGTTGTCTGAAAACCCAGATCGGTATACGGATGCGGCCATTCAAGGGATTCGAGATGTTCTAGGGGTGCCTGCCGATTTGCCGATCCCAGCGGATCGGATTGCGGTTATTAAGATGGGAACAACCGTAGCCACTAATGCTCTGCTAGAGCGGAAGGGCGACCGTACTCTTTTGTTAATTACAAAAGGATTTCGGGATGCGTTGCGGATTGGGTATCAAAATCGTCCCAATATTTTCGCCCGTCAGATTGTGCTGCCAGAAATGCTCTATGAGCGGGTGATTGAAGTTGAGGAACGCTATACGGCTGAGGGGGAAGAATTAATGCCCGTGCGGATCAACGATAGGTTGATCCAATCGCTGCAAGCCGCTTACGAAGAGGGGATTCGATCCTGTGCGATCGCTTTTCTCCATAGCTACCGATATCCTGAACACGAACGGCAGATTGCAGCAGTCGTGCGCGAAATTGGCTTTACGCAAATCTCTGTATCTCATCAAGTCAGTCCATTAATGAAGTTGGTCGGTCGCGGTGATACCACGGTGGTGGATGCCTACCTCTCTCCGATTCTCCGGCGATACGTAGCGCAGATTGCCACGGAATTAGGGCATGAGACCAAACTCTTGTTTATGCAATCTAATGGGGGCCTCACCGATGCTCGTCTTTTTCAGGGCAAAGACAGCATCCTCTCGGGTCCAGCGGGGGGGATTGTGGGTGCAGTCAAGACCAGCGCTATGGCAGGATTTGACAAGATCATTGGCTTTGATATGGGCGGCACTTCTACCGATGTCTCTCACTTCAAGGGCGAGTATGAGCGCACCTTCGAAACGGAAGTCGCTGGGGTGCGACTGCGTGCGCCAATGATGTCCATTCATACGGTGGCGGCAGGCGGTGGGTCGATGCTCGTCTTCGATGGTTCTCGCTATCGAGTCGGACCGGAATCGGCTGGAGCCTATCCCGGTCCCGCCTGCTACCGTCGAGGCGGTCCCTTAACGGTGACGGATTGTAATGTCATGGTGGGGAAGGTTCAGGCAGACTTTTTTCCCAAGGTGTTTGGTGCGGGCGGTGACTTGCCGCTTGATGCAGCCATTGTGCGCCAGAAGTTTACAGAATTAGCCGCAGAAATTGATCAGAAAGTGGCAGATACTGCGGGAGAGCTCCTGCGCATCCAACGAACTGGAGAGGATGTTGCTGCTGGGTTTCTGATGATTGCAATCGACAAAATGGCCAATGCCATCAAAAAGATCTCCATTCAACGCGGCTATGACGTGACGGAATACACGCTTTGCTGCTTTGGCGGTGCCGGAGGCCAGCACGCTTGTCTGATTGCTGAAGCGTTGGGCATGACTCAGATTTTCATTCATCCTTTCGCTGGGGTACTGTCTGCCTATGGCATTGGATTGGCAGATCTGCGAACGCTGAAAGAAAAAGCTATGGAGGTGCGATTAACCCCAGAGGTGATGCCAACCTTACAGCGCGCCTTGGACACCCTGGAGGCAGAGGGACGGGTTGAGATTCGAGCACAGGAGGTAGAGGATATTTGCGTCCAGGTTCTGCTCAGAGCCCATCTCCGGTACGAAGGTACAGATTCTGCTTTGATGGTGGAATTTGCAGAAGTAGAAGCGATGAGATCGCAGTTTGAGCAGATCTATCGCCAGCGCTATGGCTTTACGATGTCTCATAAAGCCTTAATCGTGGAAGCGGTCTCTGTCGAGGTGATCGGACAGATGATCACCGTAGACGAACCTGTTCTGATATCCGGCAGAACCACTCCTCTGAAACCAATCGCCACTGTTCAGATCTATACCAAAGGCAACTGGCACGAAACACCAATCTACCAGCGCCAAGACTTAAAACCAGACGATTGCATTGCTGGACCTGCCCTGATCATTGAACCCACGGGAACCAATGTGGTCGAACCGGGATGGTGTGCAGCATTAACGCTGAAAAATCATTTAATTCTGAGCCGGGAAAGTAGACAGGCAACCTCTGCTACGGCCATGCTTCAAGGACAGAACTTAGCACCGACTAAACCTGATCCAGTGCTGCTAGAGATTTTCAATAATCTGTTTCGGGCGATCGCCGAACAGATGGGAATCACATTGCAAAACACCAGTTACTCAGTCAACATCAAGGAGCGGTTAGACTTCTCCTGTGCCATCTTTGACGGACAGGGGCAATTGGTTGCCAATGCACCTCACATCCCTGTGCACTTGGGATCAATGAGTGAGAGTATTCGCAGCCTGATTGAAGCAAAAGGCAACATGCTGAAGCCAGGTGATGTTTATCTTTCTAACAATCCCTATAACGGCGGTACTCATCTGCCCGATATTACGGTGATCACGCCCGTTTTCTCCGCTTCAGCGAATGGATCTCATCCTCTTCATCCTCTCTTCTACGTTGCCTCACGCGGACATCACGCCGACATTGGCGGTATCACCCCTGGCTCGATGCCGCCCCATAGCGTCACGATAGAGCAGGAAGGAATCATGTTCGACAATAGGCAACTGGTGGATCGAGGACAGTTCTTAGAAGCTGAAGTGCGGGACTGGTTGACGAGGGGAACCTATCCGGCCCGCAATCCAACGCAGAATGTGGCAGATCTTCAGGCGCAGGTCGCTGCCAACGAACGGGGTGTTGAAGAACTGCATCGGATGGTCGAACATTACGGACTAGAGACGGTACAGTCCTATATGCAGCATGTTCAGGATAATGCGGAAGAATCAGTGCGGCGGGTAATTGAGGTATTAAAAGATGGTCATTTTATCTATCCCACCGATGAAGGTAGTCAGATTCAGGTCAGCATTCAGATTAATTATCACGAGCGCTCTGCCCGCATCGACTTTAGCGGAACGTCTCCCCAACCCTTGAGCAACTTCAATGCACCTCTTGCCGTGTGTAAGGCCGCTGTTCTCTATGTCTTCCGAACGTTGGTGGAGGATGACATTCCGCTCAATGCAGGATGCCTCAAACCTCTAGAGATTATGGTTCCAGTGGGATGTCTACTAAATCCCCAACCTCCAGCAGCAGTGGTCGCAGGCAATGTGGAAACTTCCCAAGTGATTGTAGATGCCCTGTACGGTGCGCTGGGAGTGATGGCTGCTTCACAGGGCACCATGAATAATTTCACCTTCGGCAATGAGCAATACCAGTATTACGAAACGATCTGCGGTGGTTCGGGGGCTGGCGTGAATTTTGATGGGGCGGATGCCATCCAAACCCACATGACCAACTCGCGCCTTACCGATCCAGAAGTGCTGGAATGGCGTTTCCCCGTACTGGTTGAAGAGTTTGCCATTCGTGCCCATAGCGGGGGTAAAGGACAATACAGGGGTGGAAATGGTGCCGTACGGCGGATTCGGTTTCGGGAAGCGATGACGGCAGCAATTTTATCAGGACATCGAGTGATTCCACCCTTTGGCTTGGATGGGGGTGAAGCGGGGGCAATCGGTCGTAACTCTGTGCAACGCAGCAATGGTGAGATCGAATGCCTGGGTAGTAGCGCTGAAGTTCAGATGCAGCCCGGTGATCTGTTTGTGATTGAAACACCCGGAGGCGGAGGCTTTGGGCCATTAGACATACTTAAAGGCTGATAGAAACCAAGCAAAACTGATACGCTCAGAAGACTATGACTTCTCTTCGTCGGACAACTCCCCCTGAACTTTTAGCGCCTTGTGGTGGCTGGGAACAACTGAAAGCAGCCATAAATTGTGGTGCGGATGCTGTTTACTTTGGACTAACTGATTTTAATGCACGGGCACGGGCCAATAACTTCACCCTGGAAGAGTTGCCTATGGTGATGGAAACGCTTCACACTCAGGGAGTTCTGGGATTGGTCACCCTCAATACCCTCGTTTTTGACCGGGAGCTAAAAAAATTAGAAACCTATATTCGTGAAATTGCCCGTAATCGGGTCGATGCTGTCATTGTGCAAGACATTGGGGTTATCCAGCTGATTCGGGAAGTGGCTCCAGATCTGGAGATTCATGGTTCTACCCAGATGACAATCACCTCTGCCGAAGGAGCCGAACTGGCCCGTCGTTGGGGTGTGAAACGGGTAGTACTCGCCCGCGAACTGTCGCTTAAAGAAATCGCTCAAATCTGTGCCCAGACGAGTCAAGAGATAGAAGTTTTTGTGCATGGAGCTTTGTGCGTCTCCTATTCCGGCCAATGTTTTTCCAGTGAAGCCTGGGGCGGGCGTTCAGCCAATCGAGGAGCCTGTGCTCAAGCCTGTCGCTTACCCTACGATCTCCTCTGTGATGGGGAAGTGACGGACTTAGGTCCCTATCAGTATTTATTAAGCCCTCAAGACTTGATGGCTGTCCGCCAAATTCCAGAACTCGTGGCTATGGGCGTGGATTGCTTCAAAATCGAAGGCCGCTTAAAAGGTCCAGAGTATGTCGCCCTCACCACTCAGACCTACCGTAAAGCGATTGACGATGCCTGGGCAGGTCGCCCTTTAGATTTTTCCCGCCAAGAAGAACGGGATTTAGAACAGGTTTTTTCCCGTGGTCTGACCCCTGGTTTTTTAGAAGGTACGCGCCATCAGCGTTTAGTTCAAGGCAGAGCCCCTAGGCATCGAGGAGTGCAAATCGGGGTCGTGCGCGGAACCACGCAGCGAGGCGTGTTCGTAGAACTGCAAGAGACTGTACGACGCGGTGATGGTCTGGTTTTTGACGCTGCTGACCCTCAATCGCAGGAGGAAGGGGGACGGATCTGGGGAATTTATGATCATGGGCAAGCGCTGGAAGAAGGAGCTCAAGGTTCCACGCTCGAACTGCGTTTCGGGCCTGGAGAAGTCCAACTTAAACGGGTCCAGGCAGGCGATTGGGTCTGGCGTACGGATGATCCTCAACTCAGCAAACGACTGAGGGCGCTTGCGGAACAACCTGCCAACTTTCACAAGGAGCCGATTCAGATTACCGTTTCCGGTACATTAGGTCGTCCCCTGGTGCTAACGGCGGAAGATGCTAAAGGTCATCTTGTAGTAAGTAGCGGGGAATTTTTGCTACAACCCGCTCAGCGCCACGGATTAGACCAAACTAAATTGGAAGCAGAGCTATCTCGCCTGGGAGATACTCCCTTTAGTTTAGGGAAGCTAACGCTGGAGCTGTCGGAAGGGCTATTTTGTCCTCTTTCTGAGCTGTCTCGTTTACGGCACAGCCTGATAGAGCAACTGTTAACCATCCGAAAAACACCTCTCACCATCACGCTTGGCCAGAATGTTCTAGAAACCCTGCATCAGCCCTTGACCGCCGATAATTTGCCAGAGACCACGGTCGCGCTTCATCTCCTCTGTCGTACGCCAGAGCAACTGGAGGCCGCACTGGATTTGGCCGTGCCCGTTATCTACTTAGACTACTTAGAACTTTATGGCCTCAAGGATTCTGTCCAAAAAATTCAAGCCCAGGGTCTAAAAGCGATAGTCGCCTCACCCAGAATCCATAAACCGAACGAAGAGCGGATCTGGAAATTTCTCTTGGGCCTCAAATCCGATGGGCTTTTGGTACGCAATCCTGGCCTCCTCCAAACGTTGGCCGAGCTGGAATCCCAAGGCATGGAACTGCCGACCCGGATTGGGGATTTTTCTTTGAATGCTGCCAATGGCATCACAGCTCAAACGCTCCTCGCCATGGGGCTAGAACGGATCACGCCCACCTATGACCTCAATGCCCAACAAATCAGAGATCTAGCACAGTATGTTCCTCCCCAGAAACTGGAAATTGTCCTCCAGCACCACTTGCCTGTCTTCCACACAGAACACTGTGTTTTCGCTCGCTTCCTTTCTGAAGGGGATGACCATACCAATTGTGGTCATCCTTGCGAAAAGCATCGTGTAGCCCTCCAAGACCGCACGGGCCTTGTCCATCCCGTAGTCGCAGATGTGGGCTGTCGCAATACTGTTTTCCATGGTCAAGCGCAATCCGGTGCAGACTTCTGGTCAAAATTTATAGACACTGGCATCACCGATTACCGTCTGGAGTTTGTGCACGAATCCAATCAGGATGTGCGCAATATATATGCTTGTTATCAAGAAGCGCTACAGACCAAAATGCCCGGCAAAAAGCTGTGGCAAAATCTACAAAGGCTGTTACCCAATGGCCTTACCCGAGGCTCTTATGTGATGGCCTAGGAACGCCCCTCTGCCTCCATAGCGTAGCTTCTCGGAGAGTATTTTGGGGGGTTCCACACTTTCATAAAAGAAACTACTAGCCAACCGTAATTCCTTCCAAGACTTCGTCAGATTGTTCGTAGAGCCCTTGGAGTTTTTCTAAGGTGACTTCATCCGGTTTCCAGAAACCTCGGCCATGAGCTTCTAGCATTCTGCCGACGATATTGCGGAAAGCTTCTGGATTGGCTTTCTGTAGTTTTTTTGCCATCTCGGCATCCAGGGCATAGGTTTCGGCCGACTGGTCATAGACCCATTCATCTTTGAAATCGACCGTTCCACCCCAGCCGACCAGGGCTGTCATCCGCTGGGAGATTTCGAAAGCTCCACCAGAGCCCTGATTGGCCATTGCTTCAGCCCATTTAGGGTTCAGCAGTTTTGAGCGGTATTCCAGACGCAGGAGGTCTTCCAGTTTGCGAGGCGTGGTGTCCTTGGAGAAGCTTTCGATAAAGCTCGTGGCGATCGGTGCGCGAGGCGCATGGCCATGCGCCCTTACGAGCTCTGCGGCGCGTTTGAGGCCCCCAGTGTTGGCGTAGTACTCCTGGATGTCGGTGAGACCATATTCTACGGAGTCGATTTCTTGGACGATGTGGTCCGTAGTCTGTAGTAGGGTTTTGAGGATTTCGGGACGGGCTTGACCTTTGTCTTTACGGCCATAGCTAAAGGTATTGCGTCCCTGCCAGGTCTGGCCTAGTTCTTCCCCGGATTCCCAATTGGAAGATACTACTTGGTCATTTACCAAAGAACCGAAGTCTCCAGCAGGATTGGAGAACAGACGAGCGGTAGGATTCTCTACGCCTTGTGCTTTGAGGGCAAGGGCATGTTTGCGAATGAAATTCTCGGTTTCAGGCTCATCAGCTTCTGCAGCTCGTTGGAATAGATCATCCAAAAGTTCGAGGATATTGACAAAACTATCTCGGAAAATACCCGATAGATTAGCCAGTACGTCAATTCGGGGATGGTCTAGCTCTGAGAGCGGTTTCAGGCCATAGCGGACAATCCGGCCCGTACCTTCTTTCATCGGTTCTGCTCCCACCAGCTCCAAGAGAATGCCTAGAGATTCACCCTTCGTTTTGATCGCATCCAATCCCCACAGCATCACCGCAACTGTCTCAGGATAGGAACCCTGCTCAACCTGATGTTGAACCAAAATTTTTCGGGCCACTGCTCGGCCTCGTTCAAAGGCCGCAGGGGAAGGCATACGGTAGGGGTCTAGAGCATGAATATTCCGGCCTGTGGGCAGAACGCCAGGACCATCGCGTAACAGGTCGCCCCCAGGTGCAGGAAGAATATATTCTCCATTCAGTCCTCGCAATAAATTCGTCAACTCATCGGTGGTTTGCGTGAGCAGGTCTCTAATCTGTAAGGCTTCCTCTAGCTTGGGCGTTTTTCCGTTGAGTTCAAACTGTTGGTGGATGCGCGCACTGTCTGTACCTGCCGCAATTTCTGTGATTAAGGATTCTGGTAATTCTTCTCCAAAATAGGCGTTTAGATAGCCCTTCAGTTCTTCGGCATCCGGTGGTTGACCGAGAATGTGTAAACCTGAGGAGAATAGACGGTCTTCGAGGACCTGCAAGTACTCGTAAAGCTTTACTAGATAGTTATCAAAGGCATGGGCACTAAAGAGGTGCATATTCTCTTGTGTAAAAGCAATGCCCAAGTGCCGAGCCTCTTCAAAAGGACAATCTTCCTCTAATCCCGTATCGATAATTTTTTTAAGAATCGCTTCTTTGAGGACGTAATTTTTCTCAGGGTCTTCTCGATATTCAGCCATCAAATCTCGAAGGGTGACTAACTCTTTGTAAAGCCCCGCCCGCCCATAGGGTGGAACATTATGGGAAATCAAAACCCCGTAGCCCCGACGCTTGGCCAACATCGACTCTGAGGGATTATTCGCCGCGTAGATATAGAGATTTGGCAAATTTCCCAAAAGAATATCGGGCCAGGAATAGCCTGTATTGCCCAAGGGAGCACCTGGAAGCCACTCAAAAGTGCCATGCATCCCGAAGTGAACCACTGCATCAGCCTTGAATCCATGCTGTAGCCATTGGTAAAAAGCGGCGTATTGGGGATGGGGCGTGAGGTCGCGTTCAAACATCAAGCGCATCGGGTCGCCCAGAATACCTAGGGGAGGCTGTACCCCAATCCAGACATTGCCTAGCTGCACACCGCCTAAAAGAAACTGGTCACCATAGGTCTTGATGCCTGAAGCTGTCAGCGGTCCCCAATATTTTTCGATGCGATGGGAGCGGAGATAACCCAGCCACTTTTCTAGAGTCCGGGCATTGACCATTGCTCGAACAGGCTCTCCTTCTCTAGAAGGCACCGTAGATTCATCTGCTTCTCTAATTCGGTTAATTAAGTCTTCTCCATTCTCAGGAATATCGCCCACATCGTAGCCTTGCTCTTTGAGGGCATGGAGAAATTTCACCAGCGATTTGGGGACATTGAGCAGAGCCGCTGTTCCCGTTGCTCCATAGCCCGGAGGAAATCCATAGAGCACCACCGCAATCTGCCTTTTGGCGGGAGGCTTCTGTCTGAGGGAAATCCAGTGATTGAGTCGTCCAGTCAGACGCGCGGCCCGTTCGGGAATGAGATAAATTTTTTCTCCAACCAAACCACCAAGCGGCACCGGATCGATTGCTCCATCGAGTTCTGGCAGCGCATACAAGACCACACTCTGTAAACCGCCAATGCCCTGGCGCGTCCAGGAATGAATGTCTTGAATCAACAACGGCGCAGAAACTAGATAGGGCACATTCTTGGCTCCAAGAATTCGCTTTGCTACTTCTACCTGTCGGCCTGCTTCCATCGAACCAGCAGGGCCACCGACCAAAGGAAAACCAA
This sequence comes from Gloeobacterales cyanobacterium, assembly GCA_038245785.1. Classification (GTDB taxonomy): domain Bacteria; phylum Cyanobacteriota; class Cyanobacteriia; order Gloeobacterales; family PMM-0068; genus Sivonenia. The sequence goes on from JBBRSB010000012.1 coordinate 21,259, forward strand.
TCGTAGAGACAATCGCATGAACCTTAGCGGCTTCGGTCGAAAGTGATTTAAGTTCTGCCTTGCCTTGCTTACGTTGAGCGATTTCATGGTCCGTTGTCATCCAATCACGAACCGCCACATGCCCTTCCACGCCGTTGATAAAGATGGGCAAGGGAATGATCTCATCCTCTTCAAAACGGCGAATCAATTGGGGAATATAAGGCTGCTCAGTAATCACATGCTTGCGATAGAGCAAAATTCCAGTTACAGGCCAGTCTTTCGTTTCTGGTTTGGCTTGGTGATACCACTGGATATATTGTTTGGGAGATTCAAAGTAACCGGAATAATCAGGATGCAACAATCCCATGTTGGGAATGGTTATGGGCTCCGGAATTTTCCCCACTTTCAGTCCCAAATACTCTTCGGCTAGGACCCAGAACAAAGCGGCTACATTATTTGTGCCCCCTGCATTCCAGTAGCCGTAGATAACCAGCCAATTGCGCAGATCCTGTACTTTCTTTCCCGGAATAAATTTAAGTAGTTTGGGGCCAATTTTCAAAAAGCTGAGATAGCCCGCCAATCGGTCTTCCTCGCGTCCTTGGCTAAATTTATCGAGAATGAACTTAATCGGTGCAGGCATACCCTTCAGTTGAGCCCCGATCGCAAAAGCGCCCAACTGAGTCATGCTCATCAGCTCCAGGGCTGATTCAAAAATCAGGCGAATCGGAATCGTCGCCATCTGCTCTCTCAGCCAAAGCACTTGGTCGTAGTCAAAAAGTAGACTGCCAAAAAATACCTGAGCATCCTGGAGGGCTGCTTCTACAGCCTTTGGGTCGCTCGTGATGTCCCGGTCACTGAACACCTGAATATCTAATTCCGGGCAGCGCTTCTGGGCAAACCGGGCGGCCTCACGATACAACCCTGCGTTAAAGGATTCAAACCCTGCAATCAAAACGATACGTTTCATAGGCGATTGCCGTGTTCTACTTCCCCGATCTTATCTAGGAATCCAGGAAGCGGCCTGCTATTGTTCAATCCAGACCCCAGATGAGGTAGGCACCTCGCTGCCGACCACACAAAAGGACACAAAAATGATTCGTGAAACCAGATCCGACGACTCAGCTGCACTTCTCGCGATAGTTGGGAGTAGCGGCCAGTTCGACGCCAACGGTCTTGCGCACGTTAAAGAAACGTTGGCTAACTACCTTGAAGGAAAAAGTGAAGATCTCTGGTTCACCGCTGACGACGATGAACCGATAGGAGTCGCTTACTGTGCACCAGAGCCAGTTACAGACGGGACATGGAATTTGCTCATGCTCTGGACAAGGCATGATCGGCACGGCCAAGGCCATGGTTCCGCTCTCGTTAGCCATGTAGAAAAGGTACTTGCCGAGCGAGGAGTACGTTTATTGATTGTAGAAACATCTGGCTCAGCTGACTTCGAGACCGCACGAGCGTTTTATAACCGTTGTGGCTTCACGAAGGAGGCGCGAATCCAAGATTTCTTCGCTGCTGGCGACGACAAAATTGTCTATACCAAGCCACTTTCAAGAAAGAGCACAGCAGGCTAAAAAGTCGTTCCGGAAGGTTGTTGTCCTGCGTACTCAACGCATGGATCGCACACTTGGCTCGTGGCAATATATCCGGGACAGATTAATCTAGCAAATAAGCGTAAGCAGATCTGATGCGACCCAGAAAAGAAAGGCATTGACCTAATAAATGGTTTTATGATTCGTCCCGCCATGCCCCGCAAACTACTATTTCTTCCAGGCGCTTCGGGCAACACCCAGTTTTGGCGGCCGGTTGCCGATCTACTTAGTTACTCAGCAGAAAAAACTCATCTGGGTTGGCCGGGGTTGGGCTCCACCCCAACTGATCCAAGCATTAATGGCATACATGGCCTTGTAGCCAGGGTCGTAGCCCAAATCGATCGCCCTACCGCGCTTATTGCACAGTCAATGGGTGGCGTCATTGCTATACGTGCCGCCCTGGAAAGGCCAGACCGTATAACGCATCTTGTTTTGACAGTGACCTCTGGCGGTGTAGATATTTCAGACCTTGGCGCATAAGACTGGCGACCATTGTTCCATGAATCACATCCGTCGCTGCCTCGCTGGCTCTCAGACTACAACGAGAACCTGGAGCCTAAGCTCCCAAAAATCACCGCGCCGACACTGCTCCTCTGGGGCGATGCCGATCCGATCAGCCCTATCAGCGTCGGTCAACGATTGGCATCATTGCTACCGAACGCCAAATTGCATATTCTCCCTGGTGGAAACCACGATCTGGCAAGCGTGTTCGCCCATAAGGTTGCGCCGCTCATCAACGAGCATCTTTCCAAGCGCAGTTTCAATTTCTAAACACAATGAAAAAGTGTCTCTATCTTTTTGCTTTTGAGCTAAGTTGCTATCTACAAATGTATTTAGCTCATCAAAGATAAACTTTATGTCTTCATCAAAATTGGTATGGTTCATAGCAAAACCTCACAGAGAAAGAACTTCTATGCAGGTATAACCTGTATAGATTTAAATTACGTTTATGGCCAGCGACATGGCAGGCAATCCTCAGATCAAGTGCATCAACACTCAGCTAAAATAAGGCAGTGTTGTCTAACCAGGCTAGGGTTTCAGTGGTTCTCTAGGGTAAAAATTATGTTAGATGAAGCAACGCTTGAACGTCGATTGGCAACCCTGGAGCAGGAAGTTGCTGAACTTAAACACAAATTGGGTAGTGATGTAGCCTCCAGCAACTGGCTCAACAAACTGATTGGCTCAGTCTCTGACGAACCTGCTTTTCTTGAAGCTCTTGAATATGGGCGTTCTTTTCGTCAAGCTGATAAACCTGCTGACGAGAGCGACGAACAAGCGTGAGATACTTGCTCGACACTGACCACATTAGCTTCTTACAAAGGCGTTCATGCTCAGAGTTTACAAACTTAGTCGCTCGGATTGCCCGACGCTCCCCCGCAGATTTTGCTTTGTGCGTTGTCAGTTTTCATGAGCAAGTTCTTGGTGCTCATACCTTTATCAATCGTGCCCAAACCAAGGCTGACGTAATTCGTGGATATACATTACTGCTAGAGACGTTTCAGGGATTTTCATCGGCTCCCGTGCTACCTTTCGATGCTGTAGCAATCGAAGTTTTTGATAAATTGCGGACACAGAAGATTCGTATATCGACCATGGATTTACGAATAGCAGCAATCTCACTTTCGCGAAATTTAGTGCTCCTAACCCGAAACATTAAAGACTTCAGCAAAGTGCCAGGATTAGTGATAGAGGATTGGACATCTTGATGTTTGCAGGTTGTGTTGTGCTCTAGTCTCCATTCATTAGTTCCCTGCCAATAAACATATAATCTGGAGTAGAAAAAAAGCTAATGCAAATTAGCCCAATTTTAGCCCAATCCCCTATCCTTAATTAATCTGTCGTTATATCTATAACTACTTCCTGGAGGAGCATCTGGGCTTTAGATAGCTATGGTTGCGGACAAAGAAATGAATTATCCCAATTAATGCAAAAAGCACCACTTTTGAGAGTGCTGCTAATGGCTGAAACTGTATCCTGGAAAGGCTTACGCCCGGTTGGATTCGAACCAACGACCTACCGCTTAGAAGGCGGTTGCTCTATCCACTGAGCTACGGGCGCACGTTCTTCATCTTACGGCAGACGCAGGGCTTGTTGAAGACGAGAAAGAAAACAGTTGTTTTCGGCAGGAGTTCCTATGGTGGCGCGCAAGCCACCGCCCGTCGCTCGGATAAGGGTACCTTGCTGCCATAACTCCTTGTATATCTGCTGTGCACTGTGATCCAGACAGCGAAAGTAATGAAAATTAGCGGTGGAAGGCCAAACTTTCACCCCTGTTAGTTGTTGGAGACGCTGGAAGACGCGGGTTCGTTCTTTTTTGATTTCTTCTAAGGCTGCCAAAAGTTCGGTTCGGTTATCCAGGGCGAGTAACGCTGCTAATTCGCTTATGGAAGGAAGATTGTAGGGTAGGCGGACCTTCTCTAGGGCTTGTATAACTATCGGAGTAGCTAGAACATAGCCAACGCGATAGGCAGCAAGCCGAAAAGCCTTTGAGAATGTGCGCATCACCACCAGATTCGGATGATGAGCCAGTCGGGATACTAGATTCATATCCGCAAACTCAAAATAGGCTTCATCCAAAACTACTAAAGTCTCAGGCCCAATCTGGAGCAGCTTTTCTAGCTCTTGGGGTGTCAGGGCTGTCCCAGTCGGAGAGTTGGGTGTGGGCAGAAAGACAACACGAATCGGATGCTCTCTGAGCACATCCTCTAGACGGTCCAGATCTAGATGGAAATCATCGTCCCGGCCAATATCAAAGCAAGGAACGCCTAAAGTTTGAGCTACCAAGCGATAAACAGAGAAAGTAGGGTCTGCCACGAGAACAGCTCCCCGGTTTTCTAAACAGGTCGCAATAATCAAAGAACGGATCAGCTCATCGGAGCCATTGCCAATAGAAACTTGGTTTGCTTCCACTTGAGCATAGGCGGCGATCGATTGCTTGAGCTTGTGATAACCAGCATCAGGGTAGCGATTCGACTGGATTTCCCGCTGGCTGAGGATGTGCAGTTTCTCTTGGAACCAACTGGGCAGGTCATAGGGAAATTCGTTGGCGTCTAGTTTGTCAGCTCCCTGAGGATCATGGGTTTCGTAGGCGGCCAGCTGCACAAGACTGGGACGAAGGGCGTCAAGCATGGAAATAGGAAAAGGGTAACGGTATAAAGCTTAACGCACCAGGGCTCTGCGATTATGATTCTGTAAGATCGGAGTCCTATTATTGGCAGACTTCCCAGCTAATATGATTCATGTGATAAGCGTATGGGAACTGAACGGAAAAGATGACTGAGGAATATGTCCCTGGTTTAGCGGGTGTCCCAGCGACCCGTTCTAACATTAGTTATGTAGATGGACAAAAAGGGCTCTTAGAGTACCGAGGGATTTCCATCGAGCAACTGGCTGAGCATAGTAGCTTTTTGGAAACCTCCTACCTCTTGATTTTTGGCCATTTGCCGACACATGAAGAGCTGAAAACGTTTACTGAAGAAGTCCAGAGCCACCGCCAGGTCAAATTTCGCATCCGGGACATGATTAAGTCTTTTCCCGAATCCGGACATCCGATGGATGCACTCCAGTCTTGCGTGGCAGCCCTAGGAATGTTTTATCCCCTAGGTACTCAGAAAGTAACGGATGAATCCTATATTCGAGAGGCAGCGGTTCGCCTATTGGCAAAACTGCCGACGATGGTAGCAATGTTTCATCGAATGCGTCAGGGCGATGACCCGATTTTGCCCAGAGATGACTTGGACCATAGCGCCAATTTCCTCTATATGCTCACAGGGAAGGAACCTTCCCTGGAAGCGGCCCGCGTCTTTGATGTCTGCTTGATTCTCCATGCAGAACACACTGTCAATGCCTCTACTTTTTGCTCCTTAGTCACAGCCTCAACCTTGGCTGATCCCTACACAGTGATTACTGCCGCCATTGGAACGCTGTCCGGCCCTTTGCATGGCGGTGCCAACGAAGAAGTGGTAGCGATGTTGCATCAGATTAGTTCTCCGGAGAAAGCGCTGAGTTTTCTGAAAGAGCGCCTCAAAAATAAAGAGAAAATCATGGGATTGGGCCATCGCGTTTACAAAGTCAAAGACCCACGGGCTACCGTGCTCCAGACCTTGGCGATGCAGCTTTTCGAAAAGTATGGACATAGTGATTTGTACGATGTGGCCCTGGCGATAGAAGAACATGCTCAAGACCTTTTGGCAGAGAAAGGGGTCTATCCCAACATCGACTTCTACAGTGGAATTGTCTATGACAAGATGGGGATCGAGGAAGACCTCTTTGCCCCCGTATTTGCGATATCGCGGGTAGCTGGCTGGCTGGCCCATTGGCGGGAGCAGTTGGGGGAAAACCGAATTTTTCGACCAACCCAGATCTATACCGGGAAGAGAGAAATGCCCTATATTCCCTTGGAAGAACGCGTGGATTAGTCCTCCCGAACTTTGGCTGTATATCTGGTCTCTAGACATGGTAAAACTTCTGCAGAAGAGACCTCTCAAGAAAGCCAGGTTTACATGAAACTGCCCATAAATTCCAGGATTTTGAAAAGTGCTACGCTGTTGCTGTTCTGTTCTGGACTGGCTTTGACCCCACCTTCTTTTGCGGAAACTCCGGCGCGCACTTTGACGGTGACGGGGCGGAGTGAAGTGTCTGCTCCAGTGAGCGAAGCCATTATGAATTTGGGGGTTCAGGTCGAAGGCTCCACCGCCGATAAAGTGCAAGATGAATTGCGCAATAAGGTCAATCGCTTGGTTGAAGTGCTCAAAGCTGCCTCTGTAGAAGGTCTTAAGACGACGACCGTACAGCTCTATACCCGCTATCGGTCTGTCAAAGATACACAGGTGATCGATGGCTATACAGGACAAAATAGCGTCAGCTTCCGGGTTCCTGTAGCGAAATCAGGAGAAATTCTCGATGCGGCGGTACGTGCAGGCGCCAATCAAGTCGGTGGCATTCAATTCGATCTCAGTCGTGGCGATTCAGAAAAAGCGCGGAGTCAGGCTTTGAAACAAGCAGTCCAAGATGCTCAGAGCCAAGCCCAGGTTGTTCTAGAGTCCTTGAGCCTAAAGGTTAAGGAGATTCGGACGATCCAGGTTCAAGCTGGAGGCGTAGAACCACCGCGCCCCTATGAAAATCAAATGGCTAAAGCAGCAATGGCTGATTCCGCCCCCACGACTGTAGCTGGTGGGGACGCTAAGGTATCCGCTTCCGTCACCTTGGAAATTAGTTATTGATTACTTCGAAATTCGCTGAGTAGATACCGCTTTTGCAACTTCTGTTTTCTTTTCAGCCTTAGCCTTGAAGTACTCAATCACCACAGGAATTACGGAAACGAGAATAACAATCGCGATCGCATAGTGGATATTCTTTTCGAAATCAGGAATAGTTTTACCTAAGAAATAGGCACCCATCGTCAGAGGCCAGATCCAGACAAAGGCTCCTATAACGCTATAGGGAAGAAAACGACGATAGTCCATCTGGGTGATGCCAGCCACTACAGGCGTAAACGTGCGGGCAATCGGGATAAATTGCGCTAAGATAATTGCTTTTCCGCCATTCTTTTCATAGAAAGCCTGGGCCTTTTGGATGTTCGCTTTCGAGAATAAGAGAGAATCTTCTTTATTAAACAGCGCTGGACCGGCCTTGCGACCGATGAAATAGCCTGTGGAGTTACCCATGATCGAGGCTGCGGTCAAGGCCAGGCATACCGTCCAAACGTTTAGCAGACCCTGAGAAGCAGCCAGTCCAGCAGCAACTAAAAGGGAATCACCGGGAAGAAAGAACCCAACCAAGAGTCCAGTTTCGGCAAAGACGATGGCAAAAAGGATGAAAGGTCCACCCCATCGAATTAGGCCTTCGACGTCATAGAGCTGCTTGATCGCTTCTATCAGAGATTCCAACGTACTTCCTCCACCCAGATGTAGATATTCTTAATCTAGCTTAAAGTTTCAGTGCGAACGCTAGCAGGCCAGTTCTGGATCTAAACGTACTTCTACGCCGAGATGCTCTAGAAGATTGAGTCCCTCTGGGGTTCCATCAATCCTACCGTCACTGTCTAACCAAAATACGTAGATATCCAGGTCCGCCAAAAAGGCAGCGTAATCGCCTAGGGGTGGGCGATCAAAAATAGCTGCTTTATAGATGGGGTATCCGGCCTCTTTCCAAGGGGTTACAGCGAAGCGCTCGAAATAGAGGAGTTGACCCAAAGTTTCTCGAATCACCTCAGCCATATCCTGATGGCCTAAGATCTTGACTTCCGCCAATAGAACGAGAGACTCATCTACGGCTAGAAAATCGAAGGTATCGGCATCTTCTCGGACTTCCTTGCCAGCCAAACGGAACCAACGTCGGAAGTTCTTGAGGAGCTGATCGTGTTCTGTGGTGCGCTCCAGTTGGCGACGGCGACGACGTTCTGCCAGCAGGGGATCGCGGGTAAGCGCTGAAGGAATGCCGCTGCGTTGGTATTGAGGCAATTCCTCAGGGTCTAAAACTAGCCTTCCACCGTGGGGCCGGGGACGGTCCATCTTGCGAGGCATGTGTGTGAACGTCAGAACCTCAGAATGTCCATGCGCTTGCGGTGGATACTGGGCTTCTCTTAACCAGATTTGATTGAGCGGATGTTCGGGATCAACATCAAACAATTCTTGCCAGAGGGCTTCTGAAAAATGGAAATCCTCACGCATCTGCTCTGGGGTAATCGTAGAGCGACCTTTCTGTAGGCGTTGATTGCCAAAATAGACAAACTGAGCCACAGGGTGGAAGGGGAGTGGTTTGTGGGCAGGCACTAAATAGTGCCACATCAAGGGGCTCCAGTCGCCCCGATGGACTTCTGCATGGATGCCTCGTCCCAAAATTTGGAGAAACTTGGGTAAACCGGGCTGCCAACCACAGGGGTTGCCATCAAAACCGCATTTCTGGCGTCCCTGGTCAATGGTCAAGGGCGTTGAGGCGTCATAGACCCGAAAGGGACAAAGATCTCGGTCTGATTCTAAAAACTCAATATTTTTCCAAAAGTTCAAAGCCTGTGCATGACAGCCAATGCCTTGCTGTCCGTTGGAGGCTTTATGCCAGCGGGTATGGTCTTCTATGGATAGAGCCCGAGGCACGCCGTGGGAGTCTTGGTTAAACAGGGGCCAGATCGCTGCTGCGGGCAGTAAGGGATGTTCTTTCTGACTAAACTTGCTGCACAAGAGGGCGAGATCTTCTAGGGAAAGATGGAGCTGCTCACTACCTACTTGTGGGATCTCCGCTTGGAAATACTGAACAGCTAAAGCCACTTCCAAAGCTCTAGGCTTACACTCGGGGGTCTGGTCCAAATAGCGACGCAACAGGCGAGAAGCTTCAACAAATAGGTCGTAGCGCTGGAGATATGCCATTGGTTACCACGTACCCTCTTTGCCACTCAAAAGCCATTCCACAGAGACTCCCAGGGCTTTAGCAAAGCCAACAAGCTCCCAATCCGTTACCCGGCGGCGTTCGTTCTCCACCTGTCCAATTTTCACGTAGTCCAGCTCGACGCCATAGCAAGCAAGTTTACCCGCTAAGTCATCTTGGGTTAGTAAAAGCCGTTCACGCATCCAACGTACTCTGGGTCCGATCAGGTTTACCTTGCGCTCTGGGCGCAGGGGTCTCTTGGCATCATCATACGTTCGATTTTGAAAATCCATAGAGGTGATGATCGAAAATCCTACAGAGCGACAAACTGATTCTTCTCTATTCTATGAAAAAGTAATGTTAAATCCTATGAATATCTACAGAGGCTATGATCGATTTTCGATTACTAAGAATTCTTTCTTTTCTATAAACTGGCATAAATGGCACAGAGGCACAGGTTCTCATGTATGTAGAACAGATGACTGATGAAGAAGCCAAGGCTCTTGGAACAGGACGGGTCAGCAAACTGCACGATCTTCGTCGCCCTATGAAAGACGACTCCGTTGACCTATATCTTAATGAGATTGGTCGTATCTCACGCGTGACTCCAGAGGAAGAGATCCAATTATCGCGCCAGATCCAAGCCAAAATAGTGCTGGAAGCTACCCATGCAACGCTTAGCGAAACGCTGGGCCGTTGTCCGACTGAGACAGAATTAGAAGAAGCTACGGGTCTTACTCCTGCTAAGCAGCAGCGTGTACTGCGTCAAGGCAGTTGGGCACAACGCAAGTTGGTGAATGCTAACCTCCGCTTGGTTGTTTCTGTGGCGAAAAAATATCTTAGTCGGGGCGTCCCTTTTCTTGATTTGATTCAGGAAGGGAATATCGGCCTGATGCGGGCTACCGAGAAATTTGATCCAGAAAAGGGCTATCGCTTTAGCACCTATGCCACCTGGTGGATTCGCCAAGGAATTACAAGGGCACTTGCAAACCAAGCCCGTACGATTCGACTTCCGATCCATGTGGTGGATAAAGTCCGCCGGATGAAGCAAGCAATCCGTCAGTTTAGCCAAGAGCATGGTCGCAGACCCAATGAAATAGAATTAGCAGCCTTAATGGAACTCAAGGTTAAAAAGCTCCAGCAGCTTCAGCAAGCAGCACGTCTACCTGTTTCTTTAGATATGCCCGTGGGCAACGAAGGCGATAGTGCGCTGGGAGAACTCTTAGAGGACCAGCATGGCGATGAACCTTTGGAAGCCCTGATTTATCATGCCCTGAAGTCAGATCTCTATCAGGGGTTCAACCAGCTCAAGCCTTTGGAGCAAGATGTCCTGACCCTCCGCTACGGTCTGAATGGGGATACGGCCTATAGCTTGGCGGAAGTGGGCAGCCACTATGACCTGACCCGTGAGCGCATCCGCCAAATCGAAACGGAGGCACTGCGCAAGCTGCGTAAGACCAATCAAAATCTAAGGTTTTACGTTCGGGTTTAAGACGGCTGCCTAAGTTTGCCCTCGAACCGTTTATAGTCAAGTCAGTTGAATGTGAGACGGGCGGCGATGGCTGATACGGACAAAGGGCAAAAGCTTTACGAGGGTAAAGCTAAGGTCATCTACAGTACGGAAGATCCTGGGATAGTCCGTGCTTATTTTAAAGACGATGCTACGGCCTTTAATGCGCTAAAAAAAGGCACGATTACCAATAAAGGCACGGTTAATGCTACGGTTTCTACGCGTCTATTTAAGCTTTTGGCCGCAGAAGGGATTCGTACCCATTTTGTAGACCAGCCTGCGCCCAATGAGCTACGGCTAGAGCGGCTAGCAATGCTCCCTTTGGAAGTGGTGGTGCGCAATATTGCGGCGGGGAGCCTGTGTAAACGGTATGGAATCGCTTCTGGACAGATTTTGGAAGAACCGCTGGTTGAATTTTTTTACAAGGCCGATGAGCTGCAAGACCCGATGCTCAACGATGACCATGTCACCCAAGTTTTAAAGATTGTCAGCAAGCCTGAACTCCAGCAGATTAAAGACCTTACCCTCAAAATCAATCAGGTTCTGCAAGCTTTCTTTTTGCGCTGCAATCTCCGCCTCGTAGACTTTAAATTAGAATATGGCTGGGATACAGACCATAATCTTGTTTTGGGCGATGAGATCAGCCAGGATAACTGTCGGCTTTGGGATGTGACGGATAATCGAGTTCTGGATAAGGACCGCTTCCGGATGGATATGGGCGATGTAGAAAGTTCTTATCAGGAAGTGATGAAGAGAGTTTTAGAAGCCTAGGGCACTCAATCAGGTTTCTTAACAAGGCCGTAGGCATCTTAGTCAGTAACATTGATGGGGGCTATGGCTAGGAGTTTTGGGCCCTTAATCAGGTTTAATGAATTCATGCGCATCTTAGTTAGTAATGATGACGGGGTTTATGCACCGGGAGTTAGGACACTGGTTCAGGCTCTGGTGCAGGAAAATCACGAAGTTACGGTAGTCTGCCCTGACCGAGAACGTTCTGCTACCGGGCATGCGCTCACGCTCCATAAACCACTCAGGGTGGACCGCATTGATAACCTCTTCTCCCCTGAAGCACTGGTCTATGCCGTCAGTGGAACCCCTTCTGATTGCGTGAAATTAGGTCTAGATGCCCTGCTAGAGCAAAAACCAGACATCGTGATTTCTGGCATCAATCGGGGCGCTAATCTTGGAACCGATGTTCTCTACTCTGGGACAGTGTCGGCGGCGATGGAAGGAACGATGGAAGGCTTTCCTAGTTTGGCGGTTTCTCTGGTGAGCTACAGTGCCTACGACTTCGAGCCCGCCGCTCGATTTGTCACTCGCTTTATTCAAGACTTAGCTCAAAAGCCAGTCAGCGGTGGTTTTCTGCTCAATATTAATGTCCCCGCTATTGCCGAGGAAGACCTCTGTGGTCATGTCCTCACCCAACTAGGCGTGCGACGATACACCGATATTTTTGAAAAACGGATTGACCCTAGAGGCAAAGTCTATTACTGGTTGGCGGGTGTTGCCCAAGAAGCCGAAGAAAAACCAGGTACTGACGTGTGGGCTGTGCGCAGTAACTATATTTCAATCACGCCACTCCACTTTGACCTTTCCGATGCTCCTGGATTTAACCGCTGGATGGATTGGGGCTTAAATACTTCTCCAATGGCGTGAATGGATCTCAGGCCGCTGGTTTTTCAAAAATCAGCAGGTGTTGATAGGGGAGAAAATCCTTGGTTTCTTTCCAGATTAAATTAACGGCGGCCATCTCTTTGCGGACTTGGTCTTGGGTCATTTTATGGACCGCTTTAATCGGCACATTCGAGTCTTCGCCGCGATATTCGATCAGGGCTACCCGCCCGCCTGGTTTGAGTGATTTAACCACGGCCTGCATCACTTCCCGAGGATAAGACAGCTCATGGTAGGTGTCGACGAGCAAAGCTAGATCGACGGCGGATGTTGGTAAATTTGGGTTGGTAATCGTGCCTTGAATAGGCTCAACATTAGTGATTTTGCGGTCTTTTGTCAGTCCTTTGAGGACTTTGACCATTTCTGGTTGGACATCGACGGCTAAAACCTTTCCTTGAGGGACCACGGGGCTAATGCGAAATGTGAAATAGCCTGTGCCTGCTCCAATATCCGCAACCACATCGGTCGGTTTTAGATTTAAGCTCTTAATCACCTGGTCTGGTTTCTCCGTGACTTCACGACTAGAGCGTTCTAACCAAGCGGCTCCATCAAAGCCCATTACGTGAGCAATCTCACGACCCATGTAAAACTTGCCGATGCCGTCGGGATCATGGAGGGTTTTCTCTTCGTATACCGGAGCGGTGGGAGAAACGGAGACAGGGGCTGAAGTTGCACCACAGGCAGCCAACACAAACCCTAGAAAGATTAGGGACAGATGTTTTTTTAATCGCATATCCAGATTCTACGGCTGCTTAGCCCAAGCTGCCTGCATTTGCTCAAGCACTTGCTCTGGATTGATCAGTTGTCCCTTGTAGCGTAGAGTCCAATGAAGATGAGGCCCTGTACTTCTTCCAGTAGATCCAACAGCGGCGATTATCTGTCCTGCTTCAACAACATTGCCTGCTTCCACGGCCACGGCTTGAATATGACAATACAGATGGGTCCAAGGCCCTGACTCAACCGCTATGTGCCATCCACAGCGAGAGTCGTACTCCACTTTTTTGACCGTGCCTCCAGCCCAAGAACGAATATAGGAGCCAGCCGGAGCAGCAAGGTCTAGACCATTATGAAATTCTTGTCCTTCTCCGCCAGTAGCCGAAGGGCGATAGCCAAAACGGGAAGAGATACGAGAGAAATTATCTACGGGAAAAGAAACGGTCCGCCAAAGATTTTGGTTTGGGTCCGTGGGATTTTGGTCTGCATAGGCAGGTCTACTCACCAAAAAGGTACTCAAAAGAAGCCAGAGTAGCGCACTCCTATAAATTACGTATTTCACTACCTCACGCCTCACCCTTGGAAAGGGGTCCCGATTATATAGGACGCTCTGTTAGGATACCCCTACAAAGCACTAAAAAACCTCCTATGTAGGAGGCTTTCTAGACTATATCAGGGAGCTTAGGTTCCTGGCTTGAAGTTACCAACAAAGTAACCTTCAACTTCTACCTCACCCTTACCTGCGACCCCAGAGGCTTGATCCGAAACAAAAGTCCCAGAAATTTCACCCTTCTCAGCATTAATGTTTCTTACCTGGAAAGTGATTTTGCCCTCGCCACTTTCCCGTTCTCTAGACTCCGCTGTCCCTTTTTCCGCGACCTTAGGGCTGTAGGCATAGAAAGCCGTGGACTGATCATAGCCAGCATCTGCGCCCCGTCCACGAGAATCGGTATAGCCCAAACCTCTGAGTGGAGGAACAGTAATAGACCCGACAAGGTTGGTGGAAGTATCTATCTGACTAGCCACTGCGCCACTTGCTTGCAGGGCATTAATCGTAAAATTAAAGGGAATACGTTCGCTACCCTGCTGCAAGGTCGCTTGCGTACCGTGACGACCCCCTGCATAGGTGAAAGAAACTTTGCCGGAGGCATCCTTGGAAAGTTCGGCGCTTACTGGACCAAGGGGAGAGGTGTTTCCCCAGATAATTTTGGCGAGCTTGCCTTCATACTTGGCCGTACGTGCTTCCATACAGAGGTTGGTGGTCTTTAGGACCGTGCCAGGCGCCAGGGTGATAGAACCCCGACCTTCACTGGCTTTAGGACAATGGACATTACCGTAGACCGGCACTGCTGTGGATCCGATGCTACGGTCAGAACTGCAACTGGTTAGGGCCAAAGCTCCAAAACCAAAAATTAGAACAGCGAGTACCGGGCTCTTCATTGGGCATCAACCTCTTACTGCAATCAGGGGGAGCGCTACAAGTCTTCATTAAAAAATAATCTGCCGCCATATGGCGAATCTTAAAGGGATATTGCAAATTACTTTACAGAATCATCAATATCGTACATCAGGAAGTTGTAACTGTTACACAAATCTAGATACAGGGCTTAATGCTACTTTTCTCATAGGATATTAGAAATGAAAGCTATTCAAGAATAAAGGAGCGGGCATGGACCGTAAAGTAATCGAAGTAAAAATTGAAGCCATTAGAGAGAAACGTAGCTTTGTTGTTTCCTTATTGGAGCGGACAGATTTGAGTGCTTCTCTTCAAAGTGATGTGCGAGAGGCCCTCAATGAGATCGATGACCTCCTCGCAGAGTATGAGCAGATGTTCTTCTAGGCAATCCCAAAAGACTTACAGCCTGATGTGCTCGCCACCCACCTTGAGGATTCCGAAGCCCAAAGCCATTGCTCCTATGGTCAAGACAAACATCCCAACCCCGATGCCAATAATTTCAGACACAGGAATACTAGCGATTAGCATGACTCACCCCCATAACAATGCCTCTTAAGATAACGCCCTTTTTGCCTAAGGCGCATTCCTGCCAATAAAAATGCTGCGGAGGAAGTTCCGCAGCACACTCCAAACCAAGATTCTGCAGCTCTGTTGTTTAAGAATAAGTTTCTTGAACAATGATTGCACAATAGTAATATCCCATTTTTTCGGACCTAAAGTTTACAACTCGAGGCAATTTCCTCAGGCGACCCCTAGGTAAGCGGCTAGATCCTCAGATCCACCAATCAGTTTGCCATCAATAAATACCTGTGGAACCGTCATTGCGCCCGTAACAGCTCGGACAGAACGAGTCGTCACATCTTTGCCGACCGTGATTTCTTCGTAATCTAAGCCATGCTCCTGCAGCATAGTTTTAGCTTTGGCACAGAAGGGGCATCCTACTTTGGCGAACAAAGAAACTACTTTAGGCTTGGCCGCTTCGGGGTTGATGTAACGGAGCATAGTTTGAGCATCCGATACCTTGAAAGGGTCTCCTGGTTCTTCTGGTTCAATAAACATTTTGTCGACGACTCCGTCTTTCACCAGCATGGAATAGCGCCACGACCGTTTGCCAAAGCCCAAGTCTGTCTTGTCCACCAGCATGCCCATGCCTTCTGTGAACTCTCCATTGCCATCGGGAATCAAGGTTACATGCTCTGCTTCCTGATCTTTTGCCCATTCGTTCATGACAAAAGTGTCATTGACGGACATGCAAACGATCTTATCCACGCCATTCTCTTTGAAAACTTTAGCCAGTTCGTTATAGCCAGGCAGGTGGGTAGAGGAGCAAGTCGGGGTAAAAGCGCCTGGCAAGGAGAAAACAACGACATTTTTGTCTGTAAATAGGTCATCAGTCGTTATATCAACCCATTGGTTATTTTGGCGGGTACGAAAAGTAACGTTAGGAACTTTTTGGCCTTCTTGATTCAGTAACATGCGATTTCACTCCTGATGGGGCTTAACAAATTACAACAAATGCATCTAGTTAAGCGTACTCATTATGAGTATGCTCCGTCAAGTTGGATTAGGGCAGGGATTGGAAAAGATGCCCCGTCTCAGGAGTAGGCTTGTTAGATAGTATTGCTTTCTGAATTATGTTAGACGCTCAAGGTTGGTTTTGGGTCGCTCATCCCATCTATCCCCACGATACGGACTACGGCGGCGTGGTTTCTCATCGGGCCATTGTTCAGTGGCTAGAGATGGCCCGGATTCAATTTGCAGCGGCTGCAGGGTCTTCTCTCTCGGAATTAGTGCAGCAAGGGATTGACCTCCCGGTCACTGCTTTAAATGTGACCTACACCAAAGCAATCCCCTACGGCACCGAAATCCTTCTGGGAACTCAACTAGTACAACTGAAAGGGCCTCGCTTGGCCTGGTGCTATCGGGTTAAAGACGCGACAGAGACTACTTATGTGCAGGGACAGAGCGACCATGCCATCGTTCAGGTGGTGGATGGAGGCTGGCGTCCTAGTCGGCGGATCCCAGAAGTTTTGGAGCAGTCTCTGCGGCCCTTTCTCGTGGTCCCCCAAGAACCAATCTAAAATGTTCACTAAGCCACAAAAGTCTGCAGATCTCTAGGGTATGTTTGAGGGATATAGGATAGGAAGCAGTGAGAACGAAGCCATGACTAAGAGCAATACTAAGGGCGATCTATCAGCACCTTCTAATGGCAACACGTGGGAATCTCTAAAGAAAGCTATTGTCAAAAGCTCTGGGTTCCTTAGATGGCAAGAGGCCAAGAACTTCAAAGTATCTGTGACCGACGAGGAACGGGTGCGCCTCTACTTAAGGGAGACGCTTCAGACCTTAGCTTATTGAATTTCGGCTTGCTAGGACTTTCTAGACCTAGACTTTGGACTTGCTAACAGCCCAGTCCTTACCAATTTTTACCGTTACATCAGAGAGAATATTGCCGGTGGCTTCTACCTTGATGTCTCCAAGCCCTAGTTCCTGTTGAACAAGTTCAGCAGGCGCTTTCTCGCCCTGTTGCGCGACGATCTCAGTATGCCAAATCGGGTCTATCTGGTCACTCAAGGCTCCAAGGTTTGTAAATCCCTGCTTTCTAAGATACTTTCTGGCTCTCTGCAAAGCTGTAGGGTCACCGCTGCAGTTCTGTAAGACGATGCGAATCTGACTAGGACGTAGCTCTGCGAGTTGAGTCTGGTTATCTCCCCAGGCAAAATATTGGTTTACAAGACCAGGAATTCTACTTTCCGTAGGGAGCCAGTAGCTAGCATTAAACTCTCCGGGACGGCTAAAGCGCCCTGGCAGCATGACAAGCTGTAGGTCTCTATCTGGTTTGACCCTAAGACCAAACTGAGCAAGGGACAGTAAATCTTCTAGCGATAGATCCGTATCAATATTTGCTTTGAGGACTTCGACAATTTGAGGTAAGCGGGTGAGTACATCGGGGCTGGCCACTTTTTGGGCCAAAGCTTTAATTACTTGCTGTTGACGCTGGACACGACCGATATCCCCTAATTCATCGTGACGGAAGCGCATGAATTTTTGGGCATCAAGACCGCCTAAGGTCTGCCATCCTTGGGAAATGTTGATATAGAGATGCTGGGAATCGTCGTTGTACTTGATCGCTTTTGGAAGGTAGACCCGAACACCTCCTACGGCATTAACCAAATCAATGACCCCTAGGGTATTGATCCGCACATAGCGGTCAATCGGGACATCGTTCAAATTCTGGCTAATCGTTGGGGCCGCCAGCAGAATGCCTCCCCGCTGGTTTGCTTCGTTTGCCTTGCGTTTGCCTACTCCTTCGATGGTGAAACGACTATCGCGGGGAACGGACAGCACGTTGACTTTATTTTGCTCTGGGTCTAAGTGAGCCAGGAGAATCGTATCGGAGCGTCCATCAAGGGAGCTGGTTGCAGCTTTAAACCCGGTCTTAGTGGCGGATTTGCTAGCTACTACGTCGGTTCCAAGAACCAGGATATTCATCGAGCGGTCTAGACGATTTCCACCGGAGCGCAACTTTTCAAGGACTGCTTGTTGTTCAGGTTTGAGGCTACTAAAGGGGCGCGTATTGGGTAGCCACATAGCGGCCAAGGCACCTAGAGAAACAAATAGACAAAAGCAGGGGACCGCAAAAAGTAGCCAGCGTTTCATGAACAAAGTCTCGAATACCCAAGATGGGCGAGTGATGTACCGATATGGACGTGGTATTCAACGAGCAGGTTGCCCATAAAAATTTAGTTAGGTGAGGTTAGGCGGTTAAACGGTATGCTGCGCCAAGAGAAATGCGTACTTTCTAGACGGATTATAACGCAGCGCTAGGGTTGTTCTGTGTCGAAATTAGCCGAAGCTGCATCAGTCAAAGCCAAATTAGTGAAGGGAGAAGTAAAGTAATGCAGGCTGTAATCGTTGCTGGTGGGAAAGGGACTCGTCTACGTCCGCTTACCTATGCCACCCCGAAACCTATGATTCCCCTTTTTGACCGTCCTTTCTTACAGGTGCTCGTCGAAAGGTGCCGGGAAGTGGGGATCACGGACATTCTTCTGAATGTCCGCTATGGAGCTGAGCATATTCAGCGTTATTTCCAGGACGGTAGTCCATTCGGGGTCAAAGTCCGCTACAGCTTGGAAACAGAGGCTTTAGATACCTGTGGTGCGGTCAAGCTGGCGGAAGAATATTTCACGGGGGAGACCCTGCTGGTTTTCAATGCCGATATTCTGACTAATCTGGATCTAAGAGCGCTGATCGCGGCCCATCAGTCAGCGCAAGCAAAAGCAACTATTGCTCTTTATCGCGTGCAAGACCCCACAGCTTACGGTCTGGTAGAGCTTGAGCCAGCAACAACGGCAGCACAACCTGTCCGCGCCTTCCGCGAAAAACCAACGGCAGAGGAGGCCGCTCTCCTGGGCATCGATACGATCAATGCAGGCACTTACGTGATGGAGCCAGAAGTTTTTCTGGAAGTGCCTGCGGGTGAACCTTGGAGTATGGAGCGTCAACTGTTCCCCTCTCTGGTCAGCAAAGGAGCCGTTTTTGGATTTCCCTATGAAGGCTATTGGATGGATATTGGCAATCCCCAAAAATATCTGCAGGCGCATCTGGATATTCTCTCTGGCGACATGCCCTATTCGCTGGAAGCCCAAGAGATGGCTCCTCAGGTTTGGGTAGCAGAAGGGGTAGAAATTGCTCCTGAAGCCAAACTCCAAGGTCCTTGCTATATCGGCCCCTATAGTCAGATAGGTCCCAAGGCGGTGATCCCAGCGAATACGCTGGTGGGGAGAGGAGCCCTGATCAATAGTGCGTTGACGCCTGGAGTCTATCCAGCGGGGACCTGGGTTTATTAAAGGACCCCTCAGTCCCTACGGGACAGCTCCCCACCCTGCGGGAAGGCTTCGCCTACGAAGGGGAGACTTCTCTGAGACTAGAGAAAGCTGCGGGTGCAGAGTTAGAACTGGATATATGCCGAATGCGCGGTAGCCCTACTCTTGCTGAGCATAAGTCCTGGCAGCACTTGCTCCTATAGTAATTCTCGAAAGTCTAAGTCTGCGAGTAGTCCGCTTCAGACATGAGGAAGTGAGCTGTCGCTTTGGCAGCGTCTGTGCCCAAATCCAAGTGCTCTATCTGCTTCCAGAAGAGGCTCCCCTCCCAGGGGAGCTGTCCCGTAGGGACTGAGGGGTTGGCCTGTAGACTGTAAATGTCGGCTCTTTGTAAAGTACACATGATCCCCGTAGAAGAAGCCCAGGCTCTGGTTTTAGGCTCGATAAAGCCTCTTGGCACTGAACGGGTGGATTTATTTTCTGCTCTAAATCGAGTTTTGGCAGAACCTGTTTTTTCGTCCCTTGATTTTCCGCGCTGGCATAGTTCAGTCATGGATGGCTATGCTGTTCGCTCCGACGACTTGAGAACAACGCCTGTAAACCTTCCCATTGTGGAAGAAATCTCTGCTGGAACTATTCCTAAACATCAACTGGCCGCAGGGGAAACAAGTCGTATCTTCACCGGAGCGATGATGCCGGAGGGAGCCGATGCGGTCGTGATTCAAGAGAATACGACGGCTAACCCCGATGGCACCGTGTGCATTCTTAAGCCCATAAAAGCTGGGGCCAATACGGTGAGGCAAGGAGCGCATCTAAAAGCAGGAGATTTGCTCATGCCCGCCGGAACCGTGCTGCATGCTCCAGAAATTGGCATTCTCAGCAGTGTTGGTCAAAGTTTTGTATCCGTCTATCGTCGCCCGGTGGTGGCGATTCTGTCTACAGGCAATGAGTTGGTTGCCCTTGGTTCTGAGATTGGCTCCGGACAAATTATCGACTCGAATCAGTATGCTTTAGCGGCTCAAGTCATTGAAGCAGGAGCGATCCCCCGCTTGTTAGGTGTTGTGAAGGATGACATTCCATCGCTAAAAAAGGCAATCCAACAGGTTTTAGACGCTGATTTCATTCTCAGCTCTGGGGGCGTTTCGGTGGGAGATTATGACCATGTGAAGCCCGTTCTCCAGGAGTTGGGGGCCGAAATTCTTTTTCAGAAAATTCGGGTCAAACCAGGAAAACCGCTTACTTTTGCCTTGTTGAATGGGGTCGCTTACTGGGGCCTGCCAGGAAATCCTGTCTCTTGCTTAGTAGGCTTCTGGTTAACTGTTTATCCAGCGATTCGCAAGAGTATGGGCTATCCCGAAAGCCTGCAAAAACTCCCAGTGGTCTCTGCAAGCCTGACCGAAACGGCGGAAGGCACAGGCGAAAGAGAAACCTATAGCCGAGGAGTCTTATTTCAACAGGAAGAAAAGCTCTATTTCACCCCTCGCTCTTCCCATGCTTCCGGTAATCAGGTGAACCTACAGGGCATTAACGGTTTTGGCATTGTTCCGGTGGGGATTGAAAAAATTGACAAGAATATGGAAATTCGTGTTCTTCAAGTCGCAGCTGTCCAAGTCCGCTAAAACAGCTACCACAGCCTGTTAGTATCGGGTTGCTTCTATTCCCGCTTCATGGCTGATCGCCCTGCGCCCAAGTCTCTATTAAGAGCTGCCTCTCTAATCGTGGTGGTCACGTTGCTGAGCAAAGTGGCTGGCTTAGTGCGAGCACAAGCGATGACGGCCCAATACGGCCTGTCTCCAGCACTCGACGCGTTCAATCTCGCCTACAGCCTTCCCGCCTTTTTTCTAATTATTCTGGGGGGAGTCAATGGCCCTTTCCACAGTGCGATTGTCAGCGTGTTATCTAAAGATTCTGAAGACAAAGTACGGGCCATCGAAACTCTAAATACGCTAGTCGCTTTAGCTTTTGGTGCGGCTACTGTCGGCATCATGGCTGCTGCCCCGTGGATTGTCGGTTTTGTTGCTCAAGGAGCGTCGGCAGAGGTCCAGACTATCGCTGTGCAAGATATGAGAATTATGGCCCCTCTTGCTTTCATTGCTGGACAAGTGGGGCTGGGCTTCGGAGTACTGACTACGGCCAATAGCTATATCCTGCCTTCCTTGAGTCCTATCCTCTCCAGTGGCGCTGTCATTGTCGCTATTTTGTTTTTTGCCAAGGACTATGGGGCACAAGTGCTGGCTTGGGGGACTTTGGCTGGAGCACTGCTGCAATGGTTTGCCCAGATCCCTTTGCAATGGAAGTTAGGCTTGGGCTCTGTGCGGCCTCGTCTCGATTGGCGCTTACCCCAAGTTCGTCAGGTGATGAAGCTGATGGCCCCTGCCACCTTGAGTTCTATGCTGGCTAACTTAAATACCTATACCGATCAGTATTTCGCCTCTTTTCTCGGAGCTGGAGTAATTGGGGGCCTGCCTACTGCTAATTTGTTGGTGCAAACCCCACAAGGTATTTTGTCTAATGCCTTTTTGATTCCACTCTTGCCTGTCTATAGTCGCCTGAGTGGAGAGGAAGACCGCCCTGAGCTGCTTACTAAGATTCGGCAGGGGTTGCTTACCTTGGCTATAGGAGTGCTGCCGCTCATGGCTTTTTGCATAGCCTTGAGTGAGCCAATTGTCCAAATTATTTATCAGCGTGGAGCATTTGACCCAAAAGCGACGCAGTTAGTATCTGGTCTATTTACTGCCGGTACGGTGGGAATGTTCAGCTTTTTGGGCCGAGATTTGATGATTCGACTCTTCTACGTATTAGGAGATGGCAAAACGCCCTTGATCATGAGCTTTCTGGGAATTGCTTCAAATCTTGCCTTGGATTTTCTATTTGTTAAATGGATAGGGGCACCCGGAATTCCTTTGGCAACGGCTGGTGTGACCACGATCACCTTTGTTGGACTAGCCTGGTTATTTAGAAAGAAAGTAGGGCCTTTGGGATGGCGCTCAGGTCTGGTGGGACCTTTAGCGATTCTGGCTTTAGGCGCAGGGATCACAGGCCTTCTAACATGGGGCGCTTACATAGGGCTACAAAATTTCTGGCCCATAGAAAACTTTTTCGCCGTACTGACCAAACTCCTGATCGCTCTGGGCGTTGGGCTCGCCAGTCAAGTCCTGTGGCTATGGCGTTTAGATTTTCCGGAAATCACGCTCTTTAAAAATCAAATACTGCGCCGCTTCAAAAAAACTGTCTAGATGGCAACCAAATCAAAACGGTAGTTCTCAATCACTGGATTGGCCAAAAGCTTGTCGCTGATTTGGTCTACCTGTTGGCGGGCAAGCTCTTCACTGTCCGCTTCTAACTCCATCTGCACATACTTGCCGACCCGCACTTCCTCAACTTGGGCATAGCCCATTTGCTGGAGGCCAGCACGGACGGCTACGCCCTGGGGATCAAGGACAGAGGGGCGCAGAGTAATTTGGACAGTGGCACGAAATTTCATGAAAGCATCTTAGCGAAGTCAAACTGTATCGTGACATATTCCTGACCAGGGTCGAGTAGTTAAGGTTAGGATCTTGAATAGTAAATGAAATGGGCTAAAAATCATGAAAGGCAAGCAACAGCTATTTTTTCCCCATCTCGTTGGCTCTAAGTGGACGGCAACGCAGTCTATCCAAGGATGGCGGCACTATCAGGTGCATGCCCGAGAAGACCGTAAACCCTTTACCTTTGCCTTGATGCGCTCTGTGGTGGATGAAAAAGTTCAGTTTTGGGTGAATGCTAAAGTGCTTAAAGACCGAAGCCAATGGGAGGCAGGCTGGAAAGAGATTGTTTTAGTCGAACCTTGCAGCGTAGTAGGCCGTCAAGAAGAAGTACTAGACAAGCCAAATGAGCGTAGTACAATCCAGAGCGTCACTCAACCCTAAACCATGAAGCAATATTGGGACAACTTTCTACTCTGGGTCATGGCCGCGATTGGCCTTTTTTTCCTATGGTTTGTGGTGGCTGTTGTTGGCAATACCCTAGGACTCAATTTGGGTCTTGCTCTGTGGCGTTCTTTGTGGACTCCGGTGATTAATCCCTTGCTTGGGATTTTCTTTCTCGGCGTATTAGTCAGCTTTGTCTCAAACAAACTCAAGCAGGTTTTGGGTTCTCAAGGGCGCACTTGATACAGTTAGTGTACCTGCACGGTCTCGGTTTAAATGAGGTATCTTTATTGGGCTTACCATCATTATTTCTATATGAATCTTCAAATTAATTCTATGGAGCCTTGGGCGTGAATTCCGGCAATGGTAATGATAATCTCCCTCCGGCAATTCCTCCCTCCAAAGGGAATGTACCTGGGCAAACGCCAAAATCAGATGCGAGAAGAAAAAATAAGCGGGCTAAACAGTCTGGCCAGAAAATCACGCCCTCAGAGCCTGTTCTTCCAGAGATAAAGCAGCGGTCCAATCCGCCTTCTCCACCTTCTGTTCCTCCTCCTTCATCTATCCCTTTTGCTCAACAGCCCAAGCCTGCTGAACTGCCTAAACCTCGTCCAACAAAGCCTTATCCGTTCAAATTAGTAATTACGCTGCTCGTAATTTTCCTCATTGCTTTGGCGGGTTTTGGTTTATTTTCGCTGGTGAGTCCTGACGGGAGAAGCATTAAAGTTTTTACAGAGCCTACGGCTGACCAATTAGACCTGACAAAGCAGTCCAATCTATCCGTTCCTGCTTCTCTTGTGTCTAATCCATCGGTGGCACCCAAAGGCCAGAAAAACTGAAGTATAGCTCTGCCAAATTTTAGATATGACCGCTCTCAATAGCCCAGCGCGTTAATTCTGTCCGGTTGGTCAGCGTAGTTTTTTGGAGCATATTGCTGACATGGCTTTCCACGGTTCGCTGAGAGACGCCCATTTCTTTGGCAATCTCTTTGTTGGACAGCCCACGAGCCACATAGCGGAGTACTTTCCCTTCCGTGGTGGTGAGTTCCACATCAAACTGAATAGCGATGGCTGGTTCACCCAAATTTCGCCATCCATCTTGACCACTACCTGACGTCTGTACATGCTCAGAACGGCGGAGCAAGGCTTCCGTCAAAGCTACCAACTCATCAGGCTCAAAAGGCTTTACCAAATAGGCATCTCCGCCTTCCTTGAGCCCTCTAATTCGGTCATTGACCTCTCCCTTAGCAGAAAGAAAAATAACAGGAAGAACTTCCCGACCAGGCATTGCTCGCAGCGTGCGCACGAACTCATACCCATCCATTTGGGGCATCATGACGTCACAAACAATCAAGTCAGGAGGACGAGACTCGCGTGCGAGTCGACCTAGAACTTCGATGCCTTGCTTTCCGTTAGCCGCTCGGCTCAATTGATAACCTCGCTCTTCTAGAAAGTCTCCCATCAGAAGTAGGAATCGCGTGTCATCGTCTATAAGCAGAAGGTGTTTCATATTTCTGTTAGCCCATCGACATCTAAGTAAGGTGTAATCATTTGAGAAAGTTTGAGGAGCTGTATGGTCTATCAAGCATGAAAAGTCGATTGGATCCCGCTAGTGGAGAGAAAACCGATGGCGGCCCCTGTTGAATGGCCTGGATGCCTCATATCTTATGGTTAAACCAGTCCTAATGTCCAAATCCTTTTGCAAGGAGCTGGAATCATTTTCAAGACCACGAACTTGCTCTTGAAAATGTTTGCAGATGGTTCGAGCGGGATAGGACATGGATGCTACTCTTGGTTCCGTTAATTTAGCCAAGGAGAAGAAACTTATCTAACCAGCTAGGCCTCATGATTTTTCGAAGCTATCCAACGGTGGTTGGGAGCATGCGAAAAGGTTGGTGTTGCTGGTTTCCACTCTGCGAGGATACATGTATTGTTCCCTCATTTTTGGGAATATTAACATTAGTTGGTAAAAATTTGAATCCTTTTGAGTGAGTAGAGGATTAATTTTTCATTTATTTTAGGAAAGATTATGCCTTGCAGGAATGGAACTTAATACTGAGCCTATTGTGATGAACACAAATATTCTGTAACTATGGCTGCAAGAGAAGTCTTCTTTGCGTGTGCAGTTGTCAGAATGATCAATAGTTCGACTAAAGTTTTAGATACTTACCTTATGCGATAGACAATTTCTATTTTGACAATAGAATAACTTGATATCACGAAATTAAAATTGAATATATGAAAAATATCCAGTAGAAATTCATTCAATCAGCTTAGCTGATTAGTTCACTTTTATCCTCCCTAAGCAGTTAGTTTGCAAAACTCCATATTCCTCTATGACTCTATGTATCCATCACTACACGGAGTGCGCTTTCTTCTTTAACTGATTCTTCGGGTTAATAGCAGGTTAACTAAAATTCAGAAATACTGAGCGCATTTTTGCTCTGTCCCTACCTGTCACTACTCAGCACAAGTTACAACGAGTTTTGTGAAGATTGTGCTAAGAGCTTATACAAAGTACTATCTCTTTTTTGCTCTGTGCTCTTCGTCTTTACTTGCTATTTCGATAAAAAGTTTCTAAACTCGCTGGATCTCCGATGAATCTCCAATGCCAGGGTTCATAGCTAACCCCTTGCTTATTATCTTTGGGGAAAGACATCTCGAAACCAAAGCGGCCTGCATTGTGCTGTAGCCATTCAAAGGCCTTTGTCGTTTCAAAGGTCGGTTCTACATGAGTCTCTGGATAGCTGCCATCTCCAACATCCAGTGCATACCCCGTATGGTGTTCACTATAGCCTGGGGGCGCACTAACCTTGGTCACTTCTATGGCTTGCCCCATCTTGCCCAGATTGCGGTCAAAGAGACCCTGCTGATAGGCTTTGTCCCGAAAGCCGGAAACAACGACTAAATCTATGCCATCTCTCGTGGCAGCTCGCTGCATTTCTAAGAATTTGTCAGCGGCCATGGCTCGTAGCATGACCACCTTGCCCTTCGTTTTGGAGACGACGGTCAAGCTAGACAAAGGAGCATCTGCGTATCGATGGTGACCCAATAGGGTATCAGGGTCCGACGATGCACTGGAGGTAGCGGCAGGGGTGGTTGTCGGTGTCGCAGGCTGAGGCGCGACAGAGCTAGGCGGACTGGGTACAGAAGCGGTAGGGGAAGAGCTTGAAGGTGGAGAAGCACTAGACAGAAAAAAAGCTATGGCAACGCCTGCGATGCCCACCCCTAGGCCTATCCAAACTAAAGAAGAGGTGCTTTTCTTTCCTACGGCTCTCTGTGGGGATTTTCTCGCAGCGGCCTCTCGACGAGCTACGGGAATTTCTTGGAAATCTTTCATGTCACGATGCTCAGAACGTCTTCCGCGTGCGTTTCAGCTTTGACTTTAGACCAGATATGCGCAATCTTACCGTCTTCATCAATCAGAAAGGTAGAGCGGTTGACGCCCATGTAGGTTTTGCCCATAAACTTTTTTTCTCCCCAAACGCCGTATGCTCGGGCAATGGCTGCATCGGGGTCCGATAAGAGCGGAAAAGGAAGGGTGTATTTTTGTGTAAATTTTTGGTGCGCAGCCACAGAATCTTTGCTCACGCCTAGGACGATAATGCCTTGATCCTGATAACGAGACCATTGGTCTCTAAATCCACAGGCTTCTTTGGTGCAACCAGGGGTATCGTCTTTGGGATAAAAGTAAAGGACCACTTTTTTACCCTGTAACTGCTCTAGAGCAATTTCTTCTCCCGTGGTTGTCAAAGCTTTGAAGGCTGGGGCTGGAACGCCAATATTTAGAGGCATGAAACATTAGATGAGTTCCCAAATAGTATAACCTCCAACCTCTAACGCTATAGGTAGCGATTTAGCTTAGTTACCTGGAAATCTGCGTTCCAGGAAAATAAAATTGCAAGATCTTCTGATAGTTCCAGCCCCGATTGGCTAAGGTGTAGGCTCCGTATTGGCTCAACCCAATGCCATGTCCCCAACCTCCGCCTGTAAATACAAAAGAACCCTCTGACGTACGGTCTACAAAGAAAAGTGAGCTTGGAAGTTTATCGATAACAGCCACAATGGCATCCTTGCCAAGGGTGAACTTTGCACTGTCGGTTTGGACTTCAAGGGCCAGAACCCTACCACTGCTGGAACGCTGGGTGACTTGAATATTCTGAATAGTGGTGAAGGGGGAAGTCGAGATGCCTACGCTACTCAAGTTCTCCAAAAATGAGTTCATCAAACCTTGATTTGAATAGGTTCGCTTCCAACGAAATCCAGGCCAAGAGGCTTCATTGAGCAGTGGAGCACTTCCCAAAAATTGGCGGACATCTTGTTCTCGGTCCAAGCGTGCAAAGTTCAGTTGGGGAATCTTGAGGGGTGTATCAAAAATAGACCTCAGATACGGACGGTCTATCCCTTGCCAAAGGTCCGTATAGTTCGCGGTCCTTCCCCCATTCGAGGAGGTGTACAGGGCATCCACGAGCTGTCCTTGGTAGCTTATCGTTTGGCCTCTTGTTTGGCGGACCGCTTTATCCATGAGGGGAGTCAATCCCCCAATCCCTCTGTACACCTGACAATTAGGAGTAGCACAGAGTTCATAGCCATCAATAGCAAATCGATGACGATTTTTGAGGACGTAGGTGCGGGCGATGACGGCCTGAGCTTTAATCGCTTCAAATGGTGGATTCGCACTCAGTTCATAGGGAACCACCCCCCGGATATAAGATTCCAAATCTACGGTATTGATCACGGTGTATGTTCCGTAGGAGTTAGGCTCTACGGACAAAGTTCCTGGATAGGTATAGCGTCCATACTTAATCTTGCCGCTAGTGCTAAAAATTTCTAGCTTGGGGCCACTGTACTGAAGTCCATCGGCATTCCAGGCAAGCAAAGGGCTTTCGTTGCGGATGATCGCCTCAATGCGGGCTGGATATCCTTGTTGCTGAAGCTTGGGCAGTATGGATTCTCTCAGAGGCGTATCTCGAAAAATCTTACGGTCTGCCCACACCTGCCAGCGTTTGGGGCGCGCCACTTCCACAGGGATGCCTGCCTTGCGGAGATTGCTTGCTACCAAATCTGCATCTTCGAAGCTGCGGTATGAACTAATTACCAAACGACTGAGATCTTGGGGGGTCGGTAAAGGGGTTAAAGGAGCTTCTAAGGTGATTGCTTTTGCATTGATAGGAGCGGACTGCTCAGGAAACCTTAGCAATAGGATCCCACCATCACCCGCCTGGATCGTCGCTCGGTCTTGGGGGCCAAACCATTGCTGAATACCAATGCGTAAAGTTTCTGCTTGGCTTGGCTGCGCCAGGGCTAGGAAACACCATAGAGCAGTCCAGAATGGACTTTTGAAGAATGGAGATTTCACGTCTCTCTTTACAAGAACAGGAGTTGCCTTGTTACTCTAACGCAGCGATGGCCTTCCCGGCAGGACTCGTAGCGAATGTGATCAAGGCTTTAGTCGCTTCTGTTGAGGTGGGACTGTAGACATAGTAGAGGACACTAATAAGCGGATATTGGGGAGATCCGGGGAGTGTTTCATCCAAAGGTAAGGTGCGAATAGATTGCTGGGTCTTGATTTGACTGTAGTTGACATAACTGATGCCATTCGCTCTCAGTTTTTGCAGGACTTTGGTGCTTCCACTACTTTCCATCGTGATCCAGTTAGGACCATTACCAAAATCACGACCGCCTAAAATAGCTTTCTGGAAGGTTTGATAGGTGCCTGTATTCGGGGGACGATTGATGACGTACAAAGGCAAGTGTACGCCACCCATCTGAGCCCAATTCGTTACTTTACCGAGGAAAATATTTTGCAGTTGTGCTGTGGTCAGTCCCTTCTTGAAGGGGTTCTGTCTCCCTACAAGAAGGGCAATAGCATCGGTTTTTACGGGGACTGCCACTAGCCCTAGGGCTTCTTCTCTTGACGTTAGAGGGCGAGCAATAGCCGCTACATCGGCTCGACCGGCGATCAGCGATTGAATCGCTTCGAGACTTGAACTTGTCTTCCACGAATACTTGACTCCTGGATAGCGTTTTATAAAAGCTTGACCCAATTGCTTGTTGAAGGTGACTAAACTTGAAGCGCTATCAATTGAGACAGAGCTTCCTGCAGGAAGCTCTGTAGGTAGATTTGGGGCCGTAGAAACTTCGAGTGAGTCTACAGCAGGAGTACTGGCTTTCTTCAGATTCGACAAGTTCTGGACATTCGTGATGTAGTAATACATCCCTGCTCCCAAGAGCAGCAGCAGTATCAGTAGGATGTCAAAAACGTTTAGGGGAGAGCCACTTTTGGTGTTTTTAGAACGGCTCACGACTAATCCTATAGTGACTTTTTATAAGCATCATGGGAGCAATGTCTATGCAATCCCCACTCTAGCTGCTCTAGCGTGCAAACCTCCATAATTGGCTAAGGCTCCGTTAATCTTCTTCTGGTTCTTCCCTATGCTCAGGAACTCGTTCTAAGGATGCTTCTATGAAATTCGTCAACTCTTTTACCTGGGGATGGGGCTCTATTTGATGAATTTGGACAAGAGCTTCTGCTAAGGTCAGGTCAGAGCGATAGAGCAGACGATGGGCGAGGCGCAGTAGCCGATAACCTTCGATATCTCCACGCGGTGAGATGCCAATGCGCGATAGACCAATGGTATTCAGGCAGCGTACCCGAGCTGGTACATCTGCCGCCAGCATGAAAGGTGGTATATCCTGACGAACCGTGGCCTTGCCTCCGATCATCACCCCTCGACCAATCCAGACATTTGGAAAGACAAACGCCAGTCCGCCCAGGATAGCTCTGGGAGCAACGCGGACGTGCGCTCCTAGATTCACCCAATTAACCATTACGACGTTATCAGCGACCTGTGCTCCATAGCCGATGAATACATACCCCATGAGAAGGTTATCGTCTCCAATCAAGGTGTCTTGACCAGGCCCACGCTCAATAATCACGTGTTCGCGAATGTAATTTCGAGAACCTAAGATCACTTTTCCGGCAACGGCTTCTTGCTCAGACAATTCCGTTTCAGACGTTTCATCCGCCGTGATAATAGTAGTAATAGCCCCTACCATCGCTCCAGGATAAATTTGGTTGTTTTCTCCGAGGATGGTGCCCTGACCAATTACAGCGCGGTGGGCAATTACCGTTCCTGAGTCAATGATTACGTCCGCTTCAATAACAGCATTTGCCCCGACCCGGACGTTGGGATGGAGTTGGGCCGATGGATGAACCACCGCAGTGGGGTGGATGAGGGATTCGGTTGAAAAAGTCACCTCATGATCCTAACGCCTAGCGGAACATACTGCTGACAGAAGAATCTTCATGGATGCGTGAAATTGCCTCACCTAGGAGATTTGCAACCGAGAGCACCTGGAGTTGGGGAAAACGGCGCGATGGAGGGATCGGCAAAGTGTTGGTGACGATCACTTCTGTGAAGATCCCTGTGGAGAGCCTGGATACGGCAGGCCCAGAGAATACAGCATGAGTAGCACAGGCATAGACTTCTCGAGCACCTTCTGCCATCAAAGCCCTGGCTGACTCTGTAATCGTACCGGCCGTATCGATCATGTCATCGACCAAAATAGCGATCTTGCCCTCGACTTCTCCAATTACATTCATTGCTTCGGCTACGTTATGAGCTTGACGACGCTTATCTACGATCGCCAGCGGTGCGTCATCCAATTTCTTCGCAAAAGCACGGGCGCGGGCTACCCCTCCCACATCAGGGGAGACCACCACTACATCTTCTAGATGTTTGCTTTTGATGTAATCAATGATCACGGGGGAGCCATAGACATGATCTACAGGAATATCAAAATAAGCTTGGATCTGCGCTGAGTGGAGATCCATAGCCAAAATACGGCTTACTCCAGCCTTGGTAATCAAGTTGGCCACCAATTTGGCAGCAATGGATTCTCTGCCTGCGGTTTTGCGGTCTGCGCGTGCATAGCCGTAGTAGGGAATCACGGCGGTGATCTGCCGTGCAGATGCTCTCTTACACGCATCGATCATCAGTAACAATTCCATCAGGTGGTCATTGACGGGTTCACAGGTAGGCTGGATCAGGTAAACATCACAACCCCTTACCGACTCCTGAATCTGGACGTATAGTTCTCCATCTGCGAAAGCTTTGCGGACTAGCGGTCCTGGGTCCATACCCAGATAGCGGGCTACCATCAGGGCTAGGTCTGGATTGGCTGATCCGGAGAAGACCCGAAGCCTGTCATCTCCAATAAAAGAAGCGGCTGTAATGGAACTAGGATCGAAGCGCGTAGCAGAGCGAATCACAGGAGGTATTCCTATAGAAGGGTTAGACTAGCGGGACTAGAGTGGTACCCTCGAAATTTTTGCTGGTTACCCAGAAACAGACAAAATAGGCCCCAAAAATCATACCTTCTCTCTGCATGCTTCGTAATGCTGCATGAACAAAGCTTTAAGTGAGGCTGATTGGGGGTCTGGAACACAGAAATTTATCCTAGAAGCCCTATATTTTCTTAACAAGCGGAACTTTTCTGAGTTTCACCTGTCCCCTGTATGCTCAGGACGAGTTAATCTTCGCACAGAAGAGCCTATATACCGTTACATTTTTTGATGAAATTTTCATAGAGCGCTATGGGTAGCTTATTCTGTCTCACTAGGGGATAGTGACCCCCTAGATCTGAGGAGTGTGCTGATGAGGCCGATAAGAGGGATCAGAAAGCAGATCATTATGGCTGCTCTAGCTATCGGCAGTCTGGCTGGAGCTTCTAATGCCAGCCCGCTGATCCTAGTTAATCAAAATACAGGAAATTTAGTCCAAGATTGGCGTGAAAGGGATTCTCTCAAACAGGCTATAGCCTATAGTTTGCAATATCTAGAGGGGCCTAAGTCCCAGAAGGATTTTCCTCTGGCTGGGGTGAGTCATGACTGGGCAAAATCCAGTCTGGAACGTTTGCGAACACTCTTAGATGCTTGTCGCTCCGGCTGGGAATTCAGCGATCAGGTCCAACGAGAATTTCAGCTTTATGTTAATCCGGATGCCGGTGTCACACCTCCTCCCTCATCTATAGCACCGATTCCATCAAATCCTGAAACATCTAACGCCACCCCTACGATTCCCACTCCAACTCCGGTTATTGCTGCGCCCAATCCAGGCTCGATGCTCTATACAGCCTATTTTGAGCCTATTTATGAAGCCCGGACTGAGCCGAGTCCACCCTTTATCTATCCTCTATACCGTCTGCCGCCTGATTTAGTCCTCGATAGTCGGGGAAAAGCTCTAGGTCAATCGACTCCCCATGGGATTGTGCCCTATCCTACCCGCCAGCAAATTGAAGAAGGGGGCCTTCTCAAAGGATTAGAGCTTGCCTATCTCAGTAGCCCGATGGAGGTATTTCTGGCCCAAGTTCAGGGGTCTGTTCGGTTGATTTTGCCTGAAGGTGGAGCATTACGCCTGGGCTATGCTGGTAAATCAGGCCGTCCCTACCGTAGTTTAGGCCAAGCCCTTATCCAAGCCGGGAAAATGACCAAGAAAGAAGTTTCTCTTGAGCGGATCAAGCGCTACTTTCAAGAACATCCTGAAGAATTCAATACCTATGCCTACCAAAATGAAAGCTACGTTTTCTTTGCCCCAAAACCAAACACGCCTGAAGGTCCAAAAGGTAGCCTTGGGGTCCCTTTGACGGCGATGCGTTCTTTCGCCTCAGATAAGGCCATATTTCCCTACGGTCTGCCTGCGCTCATAGATACCTATATTGAAGGACGTCCCTTCCGACGCTTGATGCTGAACCAGGATACAGGAGGAGCGATTATTGGTCCTTCCCGAGCTGATTTATTTGTGGGTACAGGGCCAGAAGCTGGCCAGATTGCTGGGGGTGTCAAAAATTCTGGAAAATTCTATTTTCTTCTTCTGAAGCAACCCAAGCCCAGTGCGAGTTTTACTTCCGCTACTCCATAGAGGCGCAATATCTCGCGCCTCTATGGAAGGGTTATAGGTTACGCTTTTGGGTAACCATTCTATAGACTTCGATCAAGTCGCCTTCTCTCCAGTCACTAAAGGCCGTTCGGATACCGCACTCAAAGCCAGCATTGACTTCTTTAACATCCTCTTGGAAGCGTCTGAGCGAATCTAGATAGCCTTCATAGACCACTTCTTTGCCCCGACGGACGCGGATATTACTATTGCGGCTAATCTTGCCTTCCTTGACCATGCAGCCTGCTACAGCGCCTTTGGCAATGGAGATAATCTGGCGCACTTCAGCTACGCCTAGAGATTCCTCTACCATCTCAGGTTCTAGCTTTCCGGCCATGGCATCGCGCACATCCTCGAGGAGCTTGTAAATCACGTCATATTCCTGAATAGTGACGTGGGAACGCTCTGCTGCAACCCTTGCCGAAGTACCCAGTGTGGTGTTGAAGCCGAGAATAATCGCTCCTGAAGCCGCTGCAAGGTCAACGTCCGCTTCGGAAACATCACCAGCGGCCGAAAGTAGGATTTTGAGCTGGACTTGATCTTGGGGTAACTGGCCCAAAGAGCCAAGAATTGCCTCGACAGAACCCTGCATGTCGCCTTTGACGATCAGGTTCAGTTCTTTGAGGTCTCCTTCCTTCGCCTGCGAAGAAAGCATTCCCAGCGTAACCCGACTGGTCGCCATAGCCTGGGCCAAACGGTTTTCCCGTTGCCCCAGAGCCCGCTTTTCAGCTTCTAGTCGAGCTTCTCGCTCATCGGCATAGACGGCCAGTTCATCGCCAACGCCCGGTACATCGGAGAATCCTAAGACTTTTACAGGCATGGAAGGGCCTGCACTCTCTACGATGCCACCGCGATCATCAAATAAGGCGCGCACCTTACCGTAGACAGAGCCCACGACAAAGGGATCACCAACGCGGAGGGTTCCGTTTTGGACCAAGATAGTCGCCACCGGACCTTGGGCTTTGTCCAGGTTTGCTTCAATCACCGTTCCTTTAGCCCGACGGTCTGGGTTGGCTGAAAGTTCTTGAACATCCGCTACCAGCACGATCATTTCAAGCAATTTATCCAGATTGAGCTGAGATTTGGCTGAGACGGGAACCATGACGGTATCTCCACCCCATTCTTCCGCTAGCAATCCTTGCTCAGAAAGTTCCTGCTTGACTCGGTCTTGGTTCGCTTCAGGTTTATCGATTTTGTTGATGGCAACAATCATCGGTACCCCAGCGGCCCGCGCGTGGGAAATAGCTTCCTTCGTTTGAGGCATCACACCGTCATCAGCCGCCACCACCAGGATAGTGATATCGGTGACTTTGGCTCCCCGAGCGCGCATGGCAGTGAAGGCTTCGTGACCAGGGGTGTCCAGGAAAACGATTTGGCGGGGTTGACCTTCTACTTCAACATCGATGTGGTAAGCGCCAATGTGCTGGGTAATACCTCCAGCCTCGCCTTGGGCTACTTTGGTCCGACGGATAGCGTCTAGCAGGGAGGTCTTTCCGTGGTCGACGTGGCCCATGATCGTGACGACTGGAGGACGGATCACCAAGTGATCCAGATCTTCTACATCCAACATTTCGGTTTTCTTGGCCGCTGCTTCACGCTCGGCAAATTCCACCTCGTAGCCAAGCTGTGTGGCGACCAGCTCAGCGGTCTCCATGTCCAAGGTCTGGTTGATGGTAACGGGGATGCCCTTGAGGAAGAGGACCTTAATCACTTCGGTGTTGGAGACCTTCATCAGTTCGGCCAAATCTTTAACGGTCAGGTTTCCACCCAAGGTAATGCTGGTTGGCTTTGCCTCTTCTACCGGTCTACGGTCTCGACGGCGCTGACTTGCTGAGCTAGAACCTCGTTTCTTGGTAGTAGTGAATCGAGTGGCCGCAACAGGAGCCGGTGCGTTTGGATTAGCCTTGGCCGTAGGTCGAGAAATTGGACGCGCCAGTAAAGACTGCTCGTTCAAAG
This sequence comes from Gloeobacterales cyanobacterium, assembly GCA_038245785.1. Classification (GTDB taxonomy): domain Bacteria; phylum Cyanobacteriota; class Cyanobacteriia; order Gloeobacterales; family PMM-0068; genus Sivonenia. The sequence goes on from JBBRSB010000012.1 coordinate 56,164, forward strand.
CCTTGGCGGCTTCTAGCTCTACGGCATCGTCATCTTCCCCAACAACCTTCGCCTTTAAGCGCTTAGGTGGTTTAGGTGCCTTGGCAGGAGATGCTCCCGCTTTCCCACGACGCTCGGATTCAGTTTCCTCAGCGACAGCCGACAGCCGACGGATAGGCGGCAGGGGCTCTTCAGCCGATTTGATAATTCTGGGGACCTTCACCGCGCCAGTTTGGGGTTGAGGTGCCTCAACTTTGACTGGACTGATTGGAGTCGGGGCTGTTGGAGCCTTGGGAGCCACGGGCGCTTGTGGAGCGGTAGGAATTTGTGGCGACGCTGGAACTCGTGCAGCAATTGTCGGTGCGGGGGTCGTGGGGGCAGCAGGAGGAGCTACAGGAGCAGGAGTGATTGGTGTCTGAGGAGCTACGGGAACCACGGGAGCACGGGGAGGCTCAACCGATGGCACTTCTACTTCTTTTTTGGCTGCTGGCTGCACTGGCAGAGGAACCGCAGTGCTAATACTGCTACCACGCTCCGGAGCGCTGGGTTCATTAGCCACTTGGCGCGCTGTCGGTGGGGAAACAGATGCTATCGGTTGAGGCGGTTCCACCACTTCTAGCGGAGCGACGGGAGGTTGTGCCGGACGAGTGGGAAGGCCAACAATTACATTGCGCTTGATAGAGACAATTTGCGGTGCTTTTGGCTTTGCCACTCCGGCTATCCCTGCTTTTTGCGGTGGTATACCTGCTGCCCCTTGTGGTTTTTGGGCAGTTCTGCGGCCACTCACGATAACCTGTTTGATGCGTTCTACATCTTCATGGCTAATCGTGCTGCTATGACTTTTATAGACAATCTTGAGCGCATCGCAGATAGCCAAGATATCTTTGCTGTCGCGGTTGAGCTCGCGTGCTAAGTCGTAAATTCGTTTTTTTTCGTTCATGAACTGTCCTCGACGTACTTCCCCTTACTACCTGCGTTTCAATGAATGCTGTTTATGTCTGCCCCCGACCTCTGTACTGTCTCTTGGAAAAAGGAAGAGTCGGTGCAGGGATGATGTTGAGCCTGTTCCCAGAGGGCTTTGAGGATGTCAGGAGGGACTGGAGCTTTTAAAGCTTTAGCCAATCGCCCTTTACGCTCTACCCCTTTTAGGCAGTCTACTCTAGGACAGAGATATACGGAACGCCCCATACCTCCACCCAATTGTACTGTTTGGCTGGGCCATGACCGCACCACCTTCAAAAAAGAAGATTTGTGCTCAACCTTGCGACAGCTCAAGCAACGACGATAATTTTTCTTCAAGTAGGTTACTGTGTCTCCGCTTGATAATACTCAGAAGCTTTTTTGATATCTATTTTCCATCCTGTTAGGCGGGCGGCTAACCGTACATTTTGCCCCTCTTTGCCGATCGCTAGAGAGAGCTGATCGTCTGGTACTACGACATGGGCCTGACGGGCTTCTGGATCGACCAAACGGACTTCTGCCACTCTAGCAGGAGAGAGCGCATTCGCAATGTAGGTTGCCGGATCCGGAGACCAGCGAACTACGTCAATTTTCTCCCCTCTGAGTTCGTTGACTACTGCTTGAATACGGGATCCTCTAGCTCCAATACAGGCCCCCACAGGGTCCACATCGCGCTCCAAAGTATCTACTGCTATTTTAGTGCGTGGACCAACGGTGCGGGTAGGGGGGTTTGCCTCACGGGCTACAGCAACAATCCGCACCACTTCGTCTTCGATTTCTGGGACTTCGTTGGCGAAGAGATAGACCACCAGACCAGCATCTGCGCGGGAAACGGAAAGCTGGGGACCGCGACGGGAACCTTCCCAAACTTTTTTCAAGAAGACCTTGATCACCGAGCCAATCCGGTAGGGCTCGTTGGGCAGTTGCTCATTCTTTGGAAGTTCAGCTTCCACTTCTGGACGACCAAAACCAGAGCTGACACTGACAATTACAGAGCGGTTTTCAAAGCGAGTGACACGGCCTTGTAAGACTGTATTTTCTTGATCCCGAAACTCTTCTTGAATGAGCTGACGGGAATAGTCCCTCAATTTTTGATTAAGGACTTGTTTGGTCTGAATCGCTGCCATGCGACCAAATTCTTGTTTGTCAGGGGTGACATCTACCAGGACCTGATAGCCTGGCTCTGCCCCAGGATCTACCTCTAGAACTTCTTCTAAAGCAATCTCATGGTCTGTATTTTCTACTTCTTCGACAATCGTTTTTGTGGCCAGTACGCGAAAGCCTTGGTTTTCTAGATCTAGATCCACATCAAAATTTAGAAAATATTCATCGTCGAAAATGGCATCTTTTTCTTTGTAGGTCTTGCGAAAACGTTCATAGCCTTTCTGTAGGGCTTCACGCAAAGCATCGGAAACAGCACTTTTAGGTAAATTTCGTTCGCGGCTGATGCCATCAATCAGTTCGTTGATTCCAGGGAGGGGGATCAGGGACATAGGGTCCTCCAATTATGTAGTTGTCTTGTTGTTTCACTAACGGGTGAGCAGTACTTGAGTGACTTGGGCGCGCGGTAAGGTTACCTTACGGCCTTGGATCATTACGATCACTGCATCCTCAGTTCGTTCCAGTAGTTTTCCATTCCACTCACTTTTGTCCTTAATCGGAGGACTTACCTGAATGGCTACGGAAAAACCCCGAAACACCTGAAATTCACGGTCAGTAGTCAGGTTGCGGTCTGCACCAGGGCTGGACACTTCCAGAACATAGGCTTCTGGAAGAAGATGTTCTGCCCCATCCAGTATCGGTTCTATCGCTCTACTAACCCGCTCACAATCGGCTAGTCCCGTATCTTGCTGAGGGTTGCGGATATCGATCCGAAGGATGGGTGGACTGTGGTGGGTTTGGTGCTGTAGACCGACTAGCTCCAAGCTTAGAGCAGCAACGGTGGGTTCGAGAAGCTGCCAAAGGGCTTGGACGTAGGGAGGTAGGTCTGCAGAACCGGAGGAAGTAGCCATAAAATAAGGTGGGTTTCCCCACCCCGTAGCAGCCCTTTAGAGGGCTGTAAAGAGCTATGAACCGAGTTTACCTTGAAAAAGGGTGATTTCCCAAGGCTTGAGGTTTATCGTTTATTCAGTAGCTGAGACTTCAGCCAACGCCGCTTCCGTTTGAGCTAGCTGTTCGGCTTCCATCTTTTCACGATAGCGAGCTGCCCGCTCTTCGGCATTGGCAAAAACCGCTTCTTGGTCTTGGACCATCTCACCAGGGGTTTCTTCCAGCTGCTTGGTAGAAAGGCTAATGCGTCCCCGCTCAGCATCTAGATCGATAACCATAACTTTGATTTCCTGACCGACGGTAAAGACGGAATGAGGGGTCTCAATATGGTCATGGGAAATTTCAGAGATGTGTAGCAGTCCAGAAACGCCACCGATATCTATAAAGGCACCGTAGGGCTTGATCCCACGGACACGACCAATAACGACTTGACCTTGCTCCAGACGGTTCATCCGCTTCTCAACCAGCGCACGACGATGAGAGAGCACAAGGCGGTTGCGCTCTTCGTCCACTTCTAAGAATTTCAGAGGCAATTCCTGATCAATCAGGTCTTCCTTTGGTTCCTTGGTGCTCAAGTGTGAACCAGGGATAAATCCTCTCAGTCCTTCGATGCGGACCAAGGCTCCACCACGGTTAACTGCGAAAATCTTGGCGCGGACGGTGGAATCTTCCGATTGGAGTTTCCGAACACGCTCCCAAGCTTTCATGTACTCAATGCGACGGATAGAGAGGGTTAGCTGACCCTCTTCGTTCTCATCAGAAAGAATAAAAAATTCTCGGGCCTCGCCCTCTTCCATCACTTTGCGGGGATCATCCACCCGGTTGATGGACATTTCTTGTACGGGGAGATAGGCAGCTGTCTTAGCTCCAATATCGATCAGGGCTCCACCCGGCTCTAAGCTAAATACGGTGCCTTCTACAATGTCGCCAGGGCTAAATGTGTAGTCATACTGGGGAAGTAACTTCTCAAAGTCTTCGCGAGTAAATCCAATGTCTGTGGCTTGAGCCAAGGTTTCCTCCTAAGGGAGTCTCATTACTAGGGGTTTACGTTGCGCCAAAATTCAGAGGCACAGCCTAACAAATATAGAACATGTTGAGCCCTCTTGGAAAGAGAAGCGGTCTTAAGGATAGGTCTAAGCAAAGACATGCCTTCTTCTTAGCTATCAAAGATTTACTGGATTTTCACTTGGTTTTCTTGAAGGTGGATGTCTGTCCAGGTTGGGCTTGAGCATAGGGAATGGCGTGTCCTCCAGACAAAGCCTTCAAATTGGTATCAAAAATCTTGCTGGTCTGTTCACCAATCAAGTTGCCTAAGATTTTCCCATTCGCATCGATAAAAACGTAGTGGGGAATTCCGCTAACTTGATAGCGTTCTGCCTCTGGAACCCATTTTTCATTATCAACATTCAGGGCCACAAAATTAACTTTGCTCCGGTATTTTTCTTCCATTGCCGCTATAGTCGGCGCCATGCTGTTGCATGAGGTGCACCATTCAGCGTAAAACTCCACTAAGCTCGGCTTACCGTTAGTCTGTGCTTGTTCTAAAGGAATAGCTCGCTCTGCCACCTTCGCAGCAGTGAGTGTTTGAGCATCATTGCGGGTGGCGAAAAAGAGCCCGGCACTTACCGCTGCTGCAGCCAACGCCAGGGAGATATTCCGAATCTTATTGTCCGTGTTAGGAGAACTCTGGGTCATAGATGCTGCAAAAAGGAATATGTCCTAGTGTAAGCATTTCCTTTCCCTACTACCCCCTCCCTAGGGGGATGGGATAATATAGAGCTATAAATCCATTCCAAAAATTTATGCTTTCTGAAGTAAAGAAGAACACGCTTCGACGTTTGGCTACCATTCGTGGGCATTTAGATGCTGTGACTAGAATGGTGGATGAAGAACAGTACTGCATTGATATTTTGCATCAGATAAGGGCGATTGAAGCTTCTCTGGAGAATGCCAAGCAGGTCATGGTAGAAGGGCATCTCAAGACTTGTTTTACCCATGCCCTTGCAGAGGGAGCAGGGGAAAAAGCGATCGATGAGCTGATGAAAGTCCTAAAGAGTAATCGTTAATTCTGATTGTGATCAATATCCCCCCCCTAGGGGAGGGGATGCTAGACGTCCCAAAGCGAGGTCAAGATGAAGACGGTTCGGAAGTTCCAAATAGAAGGTATGAAGTGCCAGGGATGCGTCAGTGCTGTTCAGGGCGGGATCTCAGCGCTACCTGGAGTGGAAGTCGCTCAGGTCAATCTAGATCAAAAAATGCTGACGGTGCAGGCTGCTCCCAGTCTCACGAATCAGGCTATAAGCGCCAAAGTTACCGAACTGGGTTTTGAAGCTTCTCCCCTATCTTCCTTAGATGATTCAGATGCTGCGGATGAAGATTCGGAAGACCATCCTAGCCAGCCCTCAAGACCTGATACTGCTATTTTCCCGGTTTCTGAGCGGCTGACTTTTTCGATTCAAGGGATGAGCTGCACAGCTTGTGCTCAAAATATCGAACGGGGAGTTTCCCAACTCCCAGGGGTATCTCGTGCAGAGGTAAACTTTGCCACCGAACAGATGACGGTCTATCTCGAGGCGCTCGCTGCTGACCTTGTATCCTCAGTCGTCCAAAAAGTTCAGGATTTGGGTTATCAAGCGGCTCCTCAGATTTCCGAGGTTCAGACCGTTTCTGAGGAAAAGGAATCAGAAGAAGCCCAACAATCTAAGCAATCATTTTGGTGGTTGCTCTACAGCGCGATATTGACAGTCCCAATTGTGCTCTTGATGTTTGGGATGTCTGCAGAGCTGTCAGTCATGACTGCTGGGATGCAAGGGAATCTTGGGATTTCCTGGCAAATGGGACTATCTTTCACTTTGACCACACTTCTACAGTTCACGGCTGGTTGGACATTTTATCGGGGGGCTTATAAAGCGCTGCGTAACGGCTATGCCAACATGGATGTGCTCGTTGCCCTGGGCATTACTGCAGCCTATGGCTGGAGCGTAGGAGCCACCTTTTTCTATCCTGGCCCGGTGTTCTACGAAACCGCCGCCATGCTGATCACGTTTATCCGGGCCGGTAAGTGGCTAGAAGCACGGGCCAAAGGTCGGGCCAACCGTGCCCTGCGTTCGCTCCTGCATCTACAAGCGCAACGGGCTCAGATTTTGACGACTACGGGAGAAGTATTGGATATTCCTGCCTCGGAAGTGCAGGTGGGAGCGCGGGTGCTTGTGCGCTCTGGAGGACAGATTCCCGTAGATGGAATAGTCACAGAAGGTCAATCAACGGTGGATGAATCGATGCTGACTGGGGAATCTCTACCTGCCGTTAAAAATGTCCAGGACTCGGTTACAGCGGGGACGATCAACCAAGGAGGACGCCTGGTAATCGAAGCTACCCGCGTCGGTGGTGATACCGTCCTGCAACAGATTGTGCGTTTGGTTCAAGAAGCGCAATCTGATAAGGCCCCGATTCAGAAACTGGTGGACCAGGTGAGTAATGTGTTCGTGCCCTTGGTCTTGTTGGTGGCTTTGCTGACTTTTAGTATTTGGTATTTTTGGGCGGGGGCGACCCTCTTCTTTGCGTTGAGCCAGACGATCGCCGTACTCGTGATCGCCTGTCCTTGCGCGCTTGGACTGGCGACGCCTACGGCCTTGGTAGTCGGTTCTGGCATGGGATTAGAGCGGGGGATTCTCTTTAAGAAAATCTCTAGTCTGGAATCTTTGGCTGACTTGGATTGCGTCATCCTGGATAAGACGGGGACCCTGACGGAAGGAAAGTTTCAGGTTACGGATTTAATAACTGAACAAGCGGTAGACGAACTCTTGCAGACTGCGGCGACTCTTGAACAGTACAGTAGCCATCCTTTAGCCCGTTCGATTATGCAGAAGGCTCAAGGGCTGGCGCTCGATCCTGTGGAGGACTTTGCCGAAATCCAAGGCCAGGGCTGTTCTGGTCAGATCAACGGAGAACCTCACTACGTCGGTCGCCAAGATTTCATCGAAGCGCAAGGAATTTCAACGCCCCCTTGGCTAGCGCGTTACCAAGCGCTGACTGCAGCCGGAAAAACTGTAATTTTCGTGGCCCGAGGACGAGAAATCCTGGGTCTGATCGCGCTAGCAGATCAGATTAAACCGCAGGCCGCTGAAGCCGTCCGTCGCTTAAGCAATCTGGGCCTGAAGGTGGTAATGCTGACCGGCGATAACAAGTCGGTGGCTCAATCGGTGGCCAAAGCTCTCGCTATTACTGAATTCCAGGCTGAGGTGCTGCCCGCAGAAAAGCTGCAATGGGTCAAACATTACCAAGCTCAGGGTCTAAAAACGGTCATGGTCGGGGATGGTATCAATGACAGCCCAGCCTTGGCCCAGGCGGATCTGGGCATGGCTATCGGTTCCGGCACTGATGTAGCCAAAGAAACCGGAGATATCATTCTTACTAGAAGCAACCCGTTGGATGTAGAACGGGCGATCCGGCTAGGACGTGCGACGTTATCTAAAGTGAAACAAAATCTGTTCTGGGCGTTTTTCTACAACGTGGTCGGCATTCCGATCGCGGCAGGCGTCTTTTACCTGCCGCTTGGATTAACGCTCAAACCAGAATTGGCTGGACTCGCCATGGCTTTGAGTTCCATCACTGTGGTAAGCAATGCGCTGTTACTCCGCCGGGCCTCGTTTGATTAGATAGGACTCACACTTTCACCGTCCTTCAGGCATTCCATAGACTGAAGTGGGTGCATAAATGGGTCCGCCCATCGGATTTCCAGAATAGTTGTCGGTTTTGATAATGTAGGCTCTGAGATCGTTGAGGTCGATGTACTGGTCAGCAGCATTGCGTAGTTCCCGAGCAATCATGCCATCGGTGGCTACAACCGTGACGCGGGTGTTGCGAGAGCGCAGAAGTTCTACCGCCCGTTCAAAATCGCCATCGCCACTAAAAAGAATCACATGGTCATACATGTCCACGGTATTGAACATATCGATCACGATTTCTACATCTAAGTTCGCTTTCTGACTGGTCCGACCCGAATCTTGGTCCGTAAACTGCTTGGTCATTTTGGTGCGTACGGTATAACCAATATTGATTAAAGCATCCAGGAAACCTCTTTTATCTCCTGTATGTTCAACTCCTTGATACCAAAAAGCATTGACTAAAATTTCTCCTTGGTCAGAGAAGTATTCAAGAATTTTTCTAGGGTCAAAAAACCAGCCATTCTTTTGCTGGGCGTAATACATATTGTTCCCATCGATAAAGATAGAGAAGCGTTCTTGCTGTGCATAACGGGACATGAAATAACCTCGGGATGATAAGGAGATGTGATTTATTTATTGAGCATTAGCGGACATTAACAGTTTCAACGTTCTTATGGATGGGGTCACCTATCGGAAGGAGTGGAAAATTTAGATCAGCTCTTTGCTGGGCATAGACTTTAGCCACAAGGCAAGCTAAAGCTCGGACTCTGCGGATGTAACGAGTGCGTTCTGTAACTGCAATTACTCCGCGCGCGTCTAATAAATTGAAGGTGTGGGAGCATTTGAGTACGTAATCGAAAGCGGGTAAAACAATTCCTTCTTGGATGATGCGTCCCGCTTCCTGTTCATAACGATTAAAAAGTTCAAACAGAAATTGAGGGTCAGATTTCTCAAAGTTGTAGGTACTATGTTCCACCTCTGCCTGATGGTAGACCTGTCCATAGGAAACTTGGTCATTCCACTTCAGGTCATAGATAGAATCAACGCCCTGCAGATACATCGCTAGCCGTTCAAGGCCATAGGTGATTTCTACAGAAACAGGTTTGCAATCCAGGCCACCACACTGTTGGAAATAGGTGAATTGGGTAACTTCCATGCCATCAAGCCAAACTTCCCAGCCGACGCCCCAGGCTCCGAGCGTAGGGGATTCCCAGTTGTCTTCTACAAAGCGGATATCGTGCTCTTTAATTTGGACGCCCAAAGCTTCTAACGAGTGGAGATAGGTATCTTGGATACCATCCGGAGAAGGTTTCAGGAGGACTTGATACTGGAAGTAATGCTGGAGGCGGTTAGGATTTTCGCCATAGCGACCATCGGTAGGTCTACGCGAAGGTTCTACATAGGCTACTTTCCAGGGCTCTGGTCCAATCGCCCGCAAAAAAGTGTGGGGATTCATTGTTCCAGCCCCTTTTTCCGTGTCATAGGGTTGGGCGATTAAACACTCCTGATCGGCCCAAAATTGATTTAATGTGCTGATAATCTTCTGGAAATTCATAGAAGCTAGACTAGGTACGGTTAATCGTGGTTATAAGGGTAAAGGTGTACATATTAGATGTAGCCTAGTATACCTTTATTCCAGAATGACACATCTCAGCGCTGAATGTAGGCATACGAAATAAATTAAATCTTTGGTGCATTCAGACAGAACAAAACGCGCTTGATACAGGGGCCAGTACACTGTTAGATGCTGCTGCAATTCATACTCCTACTACCTATGACAACTGAGACTACTGAAACTCAAGCCCCTCATCTCAGACGTTTACCCGATTGGGTCCGTCGGTCTATTGGTACTGCCTCTCAAGTGTCAACGGTTCAAAAGATTATCCGAGAACGAGGAATCCATACTATCTGCGAGGAAGGGCGCTGTCCTAATCGCGCAGAATGCTATAGCCAGAAGACGGCGACGTTTCTCCTTATGGGCCCAGTGTGTACGCGGGCATGTGCCTTTTGTCAGGTAACTTCAGGCAAAGCTCTCCCTCTTGACCCCCAAGAACCAGAGAAAGTTGCAGAGTCGATACAACTCTTAGGACTTGATTATGTCGTTTTGACTTCTGTGGCCCGCGATGATCTACCGGACCAAGGGGCAGGATGGTTCTGTCAGACGATGACGGCCATTCGAAAGTGTACCCCACACGTTCAAATTGAAGTTTTAACGCCTGATTTTCGGGCCGACTTGGCTTGCCTGCAGAAGATCGTGGAAGCGAAACCCGTCTGTTTTAATCACAATATTGAAACGGTCCGCAGGCTCTCTCGGCATGTGCGCCGAGGGGCCACCTATGAGCGCACCTTGTCCGTATTGCGCCAGGTGAAAACTTTAGATGCTCAGATGCCAACCAAATCAGGTCTGATGCTCGGCCATGGAGAAACGGAAACAGAGATCATCGAGACCCTGCAAGATTTACGCTCTGTGGGCTGTGACCGCTTGACGCTGGGCCAATATCTGCAGCCTTCCCAAGACCATTTGCCCGTTCAAAAATATTGGACTCCAGAAGAGTTTGACTATTTGGGAAACGTTGCCCGTGATTTGGGCTTTGCCCAGGTGCGTTCTGGTCCTTTGGTGCGCAGTTCCTACCATGCTTCAGAGATGGTTTAGCTTAGCCCACCGATTGCATTTGTCGTTCATAGAGCTGACGATACAGCCCGGAACCAATAGCCATCAATTCTTGATGATTGCCAGCTTCCCTTATGTCACCCTGTTCAATAACAAGAATTCGGTCTGCCTGACGAATCGTAGAGAGGCGATGGGCAACAACCAGAACGGTTCTTCCTTGCATCAATCGGTTCAAAGCTTCCTGGACCAGGGCTTCTGACTCAGTATCCAAGGCACTGGTTGCTTCATCCAGAATCAAGATTCTTGGATCGAGCAGAACGGCACGGGCAATAGCAATGCGTTGACGCTGGCCTCCAGATAGATTCGTTCCCCGTTCCCCCAACATCGTCTGGTACCCTTTGGGCAAGGCAGCAACGAACGAATGGGCATTGGCAATCCTGGCGGCCTTTTCCACTTCTTCCATATCGAAGCTATCTTGACCATAGGCAATATTCTCAGCTACGGTGCCGGAGAAAAGGACCGTTTCCTGAGGAACAATGCCGATTTGACGCCGCAGGCTCCCAAAAGTTACATCCCGTACATCGGTACCGTCTATAAGTACTTTTCCCGATTGGGGGTCGTAGAAACGGGGGACTAAGCCGACCAAAGAAGATTTCCCGGAACCAGAAGGTCCAACTAAGGCAACGACCTCGCCAGGATGGACGGTAAAACTGACGCCTTTCAAAACAGGCTGGCTAACCTTATAGCCAAAAAAGACCTTTTCAAACTCAACTTTTCCTTCCACTACAGGCAGCGCTACGGCATCCGATTTTTCTACGAGAACAGGCTTTACGGCCAGTAGCTCAAAAAGACGGTCTGCAGAGGATTCTGCCTGCTTCAGTTCGTTAAAATTGGCGGTACTAATAGAAATTGGGTCGATTAGGAGCACAATCCCTGTTGCAAAGCTCAGGAATTGCGCAGGGCTCATATTGCCTTTACCAATCTGCCAAGTGCCAAAACCAATCACGGATAAAACAGCGGTGACTAGAAGTACAGCGATTACAGGGTACTGAACGGCCTTGATATATTCTGCCTGGAAGCGGGCAGCCTGATTTTCCTGTGATAAACGCTTAAAACGGCGAATTTCATATTCTTCGGAGGCAAAGCCTCGGATCACCCGAATCCCTGAAAAAATTTCTGTAAGTAAACCGGCCAGATCTGAGGAAAGGTCTTGACCCTGACGGGAGAAGCTTTGTAGTTTCGAACCAAACCATCCTAGGGAAAGAGCCAGCAGCGGGGCGACCAGAAAAGTAAGGGCCGTAAGGACCCAATTGAGATAGAGAAGATAGCCTAGGACAAAAACAACGGTAAAGATACTGGGCACAAACTGGTTGAAAAACTTGCGGACCACTTCGGCCAAACGGTCCACATCTTGGGTCAGCTTATAGGCCAAATCCCCAGACTTCTTTTCGTTGAAATAGGACAAGTCTAAACTTTGGAGATGGGCAAAAAGATCGATGCGCAGATCCGTGACCGCTTGCAGACTGGCCTTCGCCATTAGGGAATCTTGACCGTACTGAAAGACCCCTCGAACAACAAAAACAACGATAGCGGTAATAAAGACTTGAGATAGCCCTCCCAAGTTTCCTTTACTAACCGGTTCAGTCAAACTTCCAGCAAGCTGGGCAAGGAGGGGCATGGAGCTAACAAAACCAACCAGGCAGACTGTCGCGCTTAGAAAAACCCACCGTTGGGGTAGAAGATAGGGGATGAGCTTACGGTAGCTGGATTTAAGCACTACAACTCAATAGAAGTCAAACATCATTTTATCCAGTTCGCTGCATATTATTCGCTATTTCGCTTTTGTTGTGCGCTTTTCACCAGAGCTGCGACCACAGAAACGACGGAATTTGCCAACGCTTCCAGGTCATAACCGCCTTCTAAACCAAGCATCACCTGGGGCGTAATCTGCAAACAGCGCTCGGTGAGGGTGCCAAAATCTTCCGGTTCCAGCGCCATATTCGCTAGGGGATCCGCCCGATTGGCATCAAATCCAGCACTAACAATTAATAGCTGTGGCTGGAATTGTTCTAGAAAGGGACGAATTTCTTGGTCAAAGGCGGTTAAATACTCCAGCTTGCCGCTGTGGGGCGGTAAGGGAATATTGAGGACGTTTTGATGGGCTCCTTCTTCATTTCGGTGCCCGGTCCCTGGGTAGTTCCCTAACTCGTGGATGGAGCAATAGGCGATCCTTGGGTCCTGCTCCACAATGGACTGGGTGCCATTGCCATGATGTACATCCCAATCAAAAATAGCAACTCTAGATAATCCTTTGACCCTAAGCGCATACTGGGCGGCCAAGGCCGCATTCGAAAATAGACAAAACCCCATGCCGCGATGATTTTCAGCATGGTGTCCTGGAGGACGCGCCAGCACAAAAGTAGGTGTGTGCTGGTCTACCACTTGATCTATGCCGACCAACCAGCCTCCGGCACTGAGCAGGGCCACTTCATAACTGGCCGGACCGACGTAGGTATCAGCATCCAAACGCCCCCCGCCCCGTTGCGCTAGCGCGTGAATGAATTCGACATAGCTTGGAGCATGGACCCAGGCCAATTCTTCTGGCGTAGCCATCCGGGGAGGGAGCCATTGCAGTTGGTCGTGGAACGGGGCTTCTTTGAGATATTGCGCACAGATAGCCACCCGTTGAGGTTGCTCAGGATGGCCTGCACCCATGTCATGTTCTAAAAATTTTGGGCTGTAAACGACGGTGATGCTCATGATGCTTTCTATTCTGAAACAAAGGCTAGGAGAGCGGACAACTGTGGTACAACAAAGGGGACATTACATACATAAACATGGCGATGTTTGAAACGATTCTGCTCCCTGTGGATGGTTCTCCCGAAAGTGAGCGTGCTGTCCCTTTTGCCATAGATGTAGCCCAGAAGTACCAAAGCAAAATTCTACTGGTTTCGGTGATCGATATTCCGACGGTTGTGCCTGGAGAACTCTCTGATGAACAGCAGCAGCAATTCACAGAAGCTAAAACCAAGGTGGAAGCCAGGGCTCAGGGTTTTATCGATAGTGCCCGTCAGACTCTGGAAGCGGAATCTATCCCTGTGGAAGGACGTATTGAAGAAGGCAAAGCCGCTTTTATCATTTGTGATGTGGCCGATGAAGTGGATGCCGGATTAATTGTGATGGGTACCCGTGGCCTCGGCTTGATTGAAGGCGAAAAGAGCGTCAGCGACCAAGTGATCAACCTCGCGCCCTGTCCGGTCCTTGTTGTTCCCTAATGAGACCGTAAAAAGACAGTGAGAAGACGGTCTTTGCTGTTTAGCTTCCTGACTTTGGGAGCTTGTGCTGGTCAGGAGCCCGTAGATTTGACGGTAGAGACTCTGGCCCAGGCTTGGCCTACGGGTGAAACAGAGCGATTCAAAGCTCGGACAGGAATCAGGGTCCAACCTTGGCTCAAAGGCCGACCAGACGAAATTTTTAAAGAACTGAAGACGCAATTCGAGCCCCCACCTGCCAAGCAGGATGACGTCTGGAGGCAGCTCACGGATGCATTTTTCCCACCTTCTGCACCTGCTACTCCTGCGGGCGTCTATCTCTTAGGAGATGCTTGGCTGCAACAGGCAATTCCTTATTTACAACCCTTAGACCCTAAACGCTTAAAGCGCCTATCCAGTCTGGCTCCCAAGTGGCAACAGTGGGGCTGGCACGAAGGCAAATGCTACGGCATCCCCTATCGCATGGGCACGGCGATGGTCGCCCACAATCGCCAGCACGCTAAGCCGATAAAGAGCTGGGAAGCTCTATGGCAGGGACCTGCGAGAAAAATAACGGTACCCGATAGTCCGAGAGAAGTCTTTGCCATTGCGCTTAAGCGTCTAGGCTACTCCCTGAATAGTCCAAACCCTCAGCATTGGCAGGATGCTTTTAAACTGCTTCAAACCCTACAGCCGAAATTACTAACCTACAGCTCTGATTATTTACCAATTCTTCTCACCGAAGATAGTTGGGTGGCAGTCGGTTGGTCGTCAGACCTTTATAGTGCGGCCCAGGATAATCCTGAAATAGGCGTAACGATTCCTGAGGAAGGAACCAGTCTCTGGGCTGATTTTTGGGTATTACCCCGCAAAGCTTCCGCTGATTCGTTCTATCGCTTAGCGGACTATCTCTTAGAACCAGAAGTTCTAGGACGTTTGAGCAATCAGTTCTCGGTGCTCAATCCTTATCCCGATAGCTACACCCAAATTTCTGCTGAACTACACCAAGACCCGCTAGTTTTTCCGCCCATTCTTGACCGCTGCGAACTGATTCAGCCTTTATCTCCAGTATTGGAACATTTGGTCCAAGACCTCTGGAAGGCGCTGAGGACAAGTGCATGAAGGCTCTAGAAAGCTATTGAACGATGAACAGTTAATAGCTGACAGGTTATATTGGGGTCACCTTGCACCGCCTAGACCTATGTATCAGCCGATTGCTCCTCTTTCTCCAAAAGATACCCTTCCTACCATGTATGATTTGCCCAGTGAGGAAGTGGGACAATCTGGTTTGCCTGACGAATTTCATGTTTTACAGCCGCAGCTCTTGTCAGCGACTTTTATTCCAAGTACTTATCCTTTAGAGCAGGTATTCACGGCTAGCGACCTAAATCTTTACTACGATCCGAGACATTTGCTTTGGTACAAACGGCCTGACTGGTTTGCTGTGGTGGGAGTACCTAGTCTTTATGAGGGCCAAGAATTACGCCAGAGTTATGTTCTATGGCAAGAAGGCGTAGATCCCTTAGTTGTAGTGGAATTTCTGTCACCAGGAACTGAAGATGAGGATCTAGGCCGTTTATCGGTAAAAACGCCTGGCCAACCTCCATTTAAGTGGGAGGTTTATGAACGTATTATCCGAGTTCCTTACTATGTTGTTTTTAACAGTGAAACAAATCAAGTGCGGGTTTTTGAACTGGTAGGGACCCGCTACCGAGAAATGGAATTGTCAGAACCTCGCCTATGGATAGAGGAACTAGGACTAGGACTGGGCTTATGGCAAGGTTTTTGGTTGAAGCAAGATCGCTTGTGGTTGCGCTGGTATGACCATGAAGGGAATTGGGTTCTCACCCCTGAGGAAAGAGAGAAGCAATTCGCCGAACAAGCAGTCCAGCAGACAGAACAGGCTCAGCAAAGAGCCATGCAAGCTGAGCAAAGAGCTGAAGTTTTAGCTCAACGTCTACGAGAGTTAGGCGTCAATCCTGACGATTTGTAACAGCGCAGCCAGAGTATGCACTTTAGTTGTTAGCTATCTTTTTTCTCCTCTGGAGATGGCGGCTGGGGTGGATTTGGTTTAGGTCGAGACGGTAGTGGGTGAGCGTTAGAAGGTGGGATATAGCCATCATCGGAAAGAGTAAAGTTCTCTGGCTTAGATGGTTTTTGAGTATCCTTTTTTTGCTCTGTCATGAGTTTCCTTGTGTAGTTTTAGGGTACAGACGATTGCTGAGTTTTACTTCTCTGGTCAGTTTTTTTGCCATCAATCTTAGGTTTTGAGGTTGAAGGATTATCAACTGCGCTTGGTTGCTGAGGTAGGTTGCTGTATGAAAAATAACATAGAAAGCCTATTCCTATAATTACTAAGAAGAGGGAAACAAAGCTGAATATTAACGTGGCATAAGAATAGTAGTTTGTTGAATTAAATTTTTTTACCTTATTATCCGCATGGGCATTATCAGATTGTTCATTCACGACTGCTTGATTTGTACGAATTGCATAATCATTGTCTAATATCTTGATTTGCTTTCCCACAGATGCTTGACTTGTACGAATAGCGATTAGTCCACAGAGCAGAGCTATAGCAATACAGATCCAAGAGTTACGTATTAAATACATCGTATTGGGCATAGGATGTGGTGCAATCTTTTCAAGGAATGTTACAGATAAAGCAAGACCTCCTCCTGCAAGAGTTAATAGCCATTTTTCAAAGCGTTCACTAATATTGAGTGCGGCACCAATGAGGATTTCTCTTTCTGAGAGCTAGAATTCATGCCTTAACTTGTTGTCCTCATCCTGAGCTAATTCTTCTGACACTTAAGCAAAACCGTGAAACTACCTAAGTAAGGTTAGCAAGTCCCTATAAGGTATGATTGTTCTATGAGCGTAAAACGCACTCAGAATAAGTCAAGAACTATTGCGCTGCAACGATATCTACTTTCGGTGCTGGCTCTGGCACTTCCGATAAGTCCACCGTTCCGGCAAGCGCTTCTTTAAATCTGTAGTAAATCAAAGTCGTGGTTTCTGCATCTTCTAGGGCGCGATGCTGTGTCGGTTGGGGAACGGATAAGCCTAAAGCTAAGTGGCTTAGACTTCTTCTGCGCCAGTGAGGAAGCACATAGGGCGCTAAGTCTACAGTGCAAACGGTGGGCAACTGCAGAAAAGTGGGCTGTTCCATCAGACAAATTTCGTAGGAATGGCGCACGATCGCTAAATCGTTACTCAAGCCATGACCAACGAGGACTTTCGCCGATGCCGCAAAATGACTAAATCCTGTAAGCACGCCCCGCAGCTTAGGGGCATCAACCAAATCATCTTGCTTCAGCCCCGTTAGTTTAGTAACCATCGGGTTGAGCCTGCCGCGATAGCGGACTAAAGAGCTATAGCGGCCTAAAACTTCGCCATGAGCTACGAGTACAGCACCAATTTCAATCAAGGCATGGGGAGAGCCCCAACCACTTCCTTCCACATCCAAAACCAGCATGGGTTCTAGGGATAGAGCATGGTTCAGTTTGGGTGGGAGGGAGAGGTTCATAGGTTATTCATAAGTTAGGCAATCATAGATTGATCGTTATCTAGCGATGCATTTTCTTCTCCCAACAGCTGGAATTTAGAAAAAATCTGCGCCCGCTCTTTTACAGAACGTTCAGCGATGAAGCGGAGATCGAGCATCGGAGGGAATATAAAATTAGCATCGGTTTCCTCTTCAAAATCATCTCCAAAACTAGCCTCCGTCACGTAGCTACCATCATTCACGTAGTTCGGCTGGAAGTTATAGAGCTTGTACATTACATTACGGCGTATTTGCTCTAACATCTCCAGAAACATCTGGTAGCCTTCATTTTTGTACTCGACTAAGGGGTCTTTCTGTCCATAACCTCTTAGACCAATTGCCTCACGGAGCGCCTCCATTTGCTGTAGATGTTCCCGCCACATTGAGTCCATTTCTTGAAGGATGAACTGTCGTTCGTAGTAGCGCATCAAGTCTGGCATATCCGGCTGGCTAGAGTTGATCAAAGCTTCTTTCGCTTCGTAGGCAATCAACGACTGGCGCTTAATTTCCTCCGTTAACTCCACCAAATTCAGGTCTTTCAACTGCTCCGGCTTAAGACCAGCTAGAAGAGGAATTACCTTCTGGGCAGCTTCAAGCAAGGCTGCTAGGTTCCACTCTTCCGGTGGAATTTCTGGATTGATATAGGCATTGACGACTTCTTCCATCGTTTCTTCGATGTAACCTATTACGACGGCACGGGTATCCCCGCCTTCTAGAGCATTGCGGCGCTGAGCATAAATCGCCTTGCGCTGGTTGTTCATAACCTCGTCGTATTCAAAGACCTGTTTGCGGGTGTCGTAGAAATACGTCTCTACTTTGCGCTGTGCATTCTCCAAGGTCTTGGTCAGCATCTTGGATTCGATGGGCATATCCTCTTCCACTCGGAAGGCATCCATCATCCCGGAAACACGGTCTCCTCCAAAAATGCGCAGCAGATTGTCTTGCAAAGAAAGATAAAAACGCGTAGAGCCGGGGTCGCCCTGACGACCGGCCCGTCCTCGCAATTGATTATCCACCCGACGAGACTCATGGCGCTCGGTTCCAACCACATGCAATCCGCCCAGTTCTACGACTTCGTCATGCTCCTGTTCGGTGTAGTTTTTGTACTCGGCATAGATCTTATTAAAGGCTTCGCGTAGCTTGGCAACAATCGGGTCTTGGGTGGGAGCTTTTTCAGAAGCAATGGAGATTAATTCTTCCACTTCCAAGAAAGACCGGGTGCGTGCGCCCAATTGCTCCGTGGCAAAATTCACGGATTCCTTGAGGAGCTGCTTAGCTTCCTGAGAAATTTCGCAGGGATAGAGGCTGATGGCTTGGGCAGTAGCGGCCCCGCCCGCAAATCCTTGGGCTGGATTTCTGCGGGTCAAAGGAGCTAAGGGGTCATTCTCTTCTTCTGGGTTACGCAAAGCAGGCATCAGGTCTTCGCGGACTTTCAGACGAGCCATATACTCAGGATTTCCGCCCAAAAGGATGTCCGTTCCTCTTCCGGCCATGTTGGTGGCAATAGTCACCGCACCCCGACGGCCCGCCTGGGCGACAATTTCTGATTCTCGCTCCACGTTTTCCGGTTTGGCATTGAGCAGGTTATGACCGATGGCACGTTCCTTCAAAAGACCCGCCAGAACTTCTGATTTCTCAACGGAAGTGGTCCCGACCAGGATCGGCCGTCCTTGCTTATGAATCTCTTCTACCTCATCGGCCACCGCTTGCCACTTGCCCAGTTCGGCTTTGTAGACGCGGTCCGATAAGTCCGTACGGATGACGGAACGATTGGTCGGGACAGGGGTAACTTCTAGGCTATAAATCTTGCCAAGTTCAGCTTCTTCAGTAAGAGCCGTTCCGGTCATCCCCGCCAATTTGGGATAGAGCAGGAAGAAGTTTTGGTAGGTAATCGAAGCTAGGGTCTGGGTTTCGTTTTGAATCGTCGTGTCTTCTTTGGCTTCAATCGCTTGATGGAGGCCATCAGACCAGCGACGTCCGGGCATAACCCGCCCGGTAAATTCATCAACGATCACAACTTCGTCATTGCGAACGATGTACTGCACATCGTTGATAAAAAGTTCTTT
This sequence comes from Gloeobacterales cyanobacterium, assembly GCA_038245785.1. GTDB lineage: Bacteria > Cyanobacteriota > Cyanobacteriia > Gloeobacterales > PMM-0068 > Sivonenia. The sequence continues at coordinate 75,291 of JBBRSB010000012.1, forward strand.
CGCCTTGATCGCGTTGAAGACATAGTGGGCCCAGGGATCTTTCGGGTCAAAGAGGTCCGTGACGTCCAAAAGCTGCTCGGCAGTTTCATACCCGTTATCGGTCAAGGTTGCGTTACGGGCTTTCTCATCTACTTCGTAGTGATCATTTTTCTTGAGCTGCTCGGCAATGGCTGCTGCTTTCTGGTATTTCTGCGCAGGCTTAGCCACTTGCCCAGAGATAATCAAGGGCGTCCGTGCTTCGTCAATCAAGATGGAATCGACTTCGTCAATAACGCAGTAGTTAAATAGGCGCTGGACTACTTCTTCCAATGAAGTAGCCATATTGTCCCGAAGGTAGTCAAACCCCAGTTCTGAGTTGGTAGCGTAGGTGATGTCGCAGGCATAGTTGCGCTGGCGTTCCTGGGGACTCATTTCGTTTTGAATAAGCCCAACTTTGAGCCCAAGGAAGCGGTGGACCTGTCCCATCCACTCGGAGTCCCGACGGGCCAGGTAGTCGTTCACTGTAACAATGTGTACCCCTTGTCCTGTAAGGCCATTGAGATAGGCAGGCAGGGTGGAAACCAAGGTTTTCCCTTCACCCGTCTTCATCTCAGCGATTTGGCCCCGATGCAGGATGATCCCTCCCAGCATTTGCACATCGTAATGGCGCATACCTAGAACCCGCTGGGCTGCCTCACGCACCACAGCAAAAGCTTCTGGAAGAATAGGCTCTAGAGCTGCGTCTAGAAGCTTGCGACGGTCTTTGATCTCCATTGCCGCAAGATTCTGTCCGGCAATGGCTTGACTGACCTGTTCTTGGAACTGAGCTGTTTTGCCTCGGAGTTCTTCGTCACTTAGACGCTTGATTTCCCCTTCTAGACTGTTAATTCGGTCCAGAATGGGTTGGTACTGCTTTACCTTGCGCTTCTGGGGGTCTCCGAGAACTTTGCCTAGAAAATTCAACATAAGGATAATGCACACACACTAAGGGGGTTTTCAAATTTTAACATCTGGGGGATGCCGAATACAGCAAGGGAAATCTTGAATAATGCGGCTAGCAGGCTCAGGAAAAGCATTCCAGCCTTGCTATACCCAGAGGCTATTTCCAGCACTCATCTGTCCGTAGGCTGCTGGTCGAAGGCTTGATTCAAGGCTGTCTAAATATAGAGTACCCAGCGACTGTCCCCAAGTGACACGTGGGAGACGGAAGATTTTATTCCGCATGCGTAATTTAGGTGCCTGGGGAACCTACCTAAAAATCGTTCAATTGACATATGCGCAATCATCACTTAGGAAGACTGGGAAGTGTTACACAACACGGCAAAGCAAGCATGAAGGCCTTTCGTCAGTGGGTAAGGGCACAGATTTAATGCCGCTCAGCCTTTAGCTTGATAAGCTAGACAGGCGCATTGGAAAGGCTATGGGTAGTATTTTTGGACATCTATTTCGGGTTTCTACTTTTGGAGAGTCTCACGGTGGCGAGGTGGGGGCGATTGTCGAGGGCTGTCCACCCCGCCTGGAAATATCAGAAGCCGATATTCAGGTGGAGCTAGATCGGCGCAAACCCGGTCAGAGCCGGATTACAACCCCACGTAAAGAAGCTGATGAAGTGCGGATTACTTCTGGGGTCTTTGAAGGGAAAACCTTGGGTACGCCACTTCATCTGGTCGTTACCAACAAAGATGCTCGCGGCCAAGACTACCGGGAGATGGAAACTACCTACCGCCCTTCCCACGCTGACTATACCTATCAGGCGAAGTATGGCATTCGCAACTGGCAGGGCGGGGGACGTGCTTCTGCCCGCGAGACGATCGGTCGGGTAGCGGCGGGAGCGATTGCCAAAAAGTACCTCAGACAGTTTTATGGCGTAGAAATTCTCGCCTATGTCCGTCAGGTCTGGCACTTGGAGGCTGAGATTGACCCCAATCGAGTGACTCTAGAAGCGATTGAAAGTAATATCGTCCGTTGCCCAGACCCTCAAAAGGCTGAGGAGATGATTGCTCTAGTAGAAAAAATGCGCGATGAAGGCGACTCTCTCGGGGGGGTAGTGGAATGTGTCTGCCGCAATGTGCCCATCGGTTTAGGCGATCCGGTATTTGACAAACTGGAAGCTGATTTAGCGAAAGGGATGATGAGTTTGCCTGCCAGTAAAGGTTTTGAGATAGGTTCTGGATTTGGCGGTGTCTTATTGACGGGTTCTGAGCATAATGACCCCTATACGTTTGATGAACAGGGCCGTGTGCATACGGAAAGTAACCGCTCAGGGGGCATTCAGGGCGGTATTTCCAACGGAGAACCAATTCTGTTTCGGGTAGCCTTTAAACCGACGGCGACGATTCGTAAAGAGCAGAAGACGGTGACGGTAGATGGTCAGGAAGCGCTGTTAGCGGCGAAGGGCCGTCATGACCCCTGCGTGCTGCCCCGAGCCGTGCCGATGATAGAAGCGATGGCGGCTATCATTCTTATGGACCATGCCCTTCGTCAGCAAGCCCTTTCTCCTCGATAGCTCTATGCAAAAACGATTGATTCGGCCAGTGAATGCTTTGACGAACGCAACCTATAAGCCTCGGATCAAAATTTGTGGACTGACCCAACCTGATCAAGCCTCAGCTATCGCCCAGATGGGCGTTCATGCCCTAGGGTTTATTGGGGTTCCTCAGTCTCCTAGATTTGTTACGCCTAGTCAGCTGGCAGCGATTGTCAAAGATCTACCTCCTTTCACAGAGCGGATTGTTGTCCTAGCAGACCCTACCGATGAAGAGATTGAGCAATACGCTCTACTCGCCCGAGTCAGTATGATCCAGCTGCACGGGACTGAGTCTCCTGAACGATGTGCACAGATCCAGATACGTTTTCCCTGGCTCCGGCTGATTAAGGCTTTTCGAATTCGCAGTACAGACGATCTAGCTCAAACAGAAGCTTACTCTGCGGTCGTTGACAGCTATCTCTTAGATGCCTATCATCCTGAGCAATTAGGCGGGACTGGACAAACCCTTGACTGGGAAGAGCTTGTGGCGTATGGGCCAAGCAGGCCATGGATTTTAGCAGGAGGGCTGACCTCGGATAATATTCATCTTGCCTTGAGCCGCCTGAGTCCCCACGCCATTGATCTGTCCAGCGGAGTAGAAGATAGCCCTGGTCAAAAAAATCTAGAGAGCGTACGCCATTTAATACGATCGATAGAGCCAATATTCGACTAAGTCGGTTACGAAGCTTAGAAATCCGACGAATATATAGAGGCAGTTAAGGAGCCGCTCAGCGATGGTTAATATCATCCGGCAGCCGTGCGATGAGGGTGTCATCCGCGCTGCACCGCTTCACATTCCTTGTACCAGAGACCTGAGGCCATGGGTGCTCGCCGCGACAATTCTCGGCTCCAGTATGGCGATGATTGACGGTAGCGCAGTGAACGTTGCACTTCCTATGATGCAAGCGCAACTGAAGGCAACGGCAACTCAAGTGCAATGGGTGGTGGAATCCTACGCGTTATTTCTGGCTGCTTTAATCCTCACAGGGGGAGCACTGGGTGATAGCTTTGGACGGCGGCGTATCTTTGCCGCAGGGGTGGCACTCTTTTCCCTGGCATCCTTAGGGTGTGGGCTGGCCCAAGACATTAATCAACTGATTCTGGCACGAGCTATCCAAGGGATAGGAGGAGCATTTTTAGTCCCAGGAAGTCTAGCCCTGATCAGTGCCTCGTTTGACAAGGAACAGCGGGGACAGGCGATTGGCACATGGTCAGGCTTTACCGCCATCACCTCAGCGCTTGGTCCCGTCCTAGGTGGCTGGTTAGTAGAGCAAGCATCCTGGCGTTGGATCTTTTTTCTGAATCTGCCTTTAGCTCTAGTGGTCTTAGGAATTGCATTCTGGCGCGTCCCGGAAAGCCGTGGGGAAGCAGGGGAGGATGGACTGGATTGGCAGGGGGCGCTCCTAGCCACAATCGGGTTAGGCAGTCTGGTCTATGGATTACTCGAAGCCTCCCGCTTAAGCTTGACCCATCCATTCGTTCTTACCGCCTTAGGTGTAGGTGTCCTGGCACTGATTACATTTCTGCGAGTGGAAGCACGTCAGCGCGCTCCGATGATGCCCCTAGATTTGTTTCATTCAAAAACGTTCAGTGGTGCAAATTTACTCACCCTGTTTTTGTACGCTGCCTTGGGCGGGGTGTTATTCTTTTTTCCGTTTAACCTGATTCAGGTTCAAGGTTACTCAAGCACCGCCGCAGGTGCTGCTCTTCTGCCCCTCATTCTGTTGATGTTTCTGCTCTCTCGCTGGTCCGGTGGATTGGTCAAACGTTATGGTGCAAAACGCCCTTTGATTGTGGGTTCTAGCATCGCTGCTATAGGATTTGCTCTGTTTGCAGTACCGAGTATTGGCGGTAGCTACTGGACCACCTTCTTTCCAGCAGTCAGCGTGTTAGGACTTGGTATGGCCATTAGCGTTGCCCCTCTGACCACAACGGTGATGGGAGCAGTAAAGGTACAGCAGGCGGGTATTGCTTCTGGCATCAATAATGCGGTGGCACGAACGGCGGGACTGTTGGCGATCGCTGTCTTTGGCCTTATTGTTTTTTATTCTTTTAATGCTGGGCTTGATACTCGTCTCATACAGCTACAAATTCCAGCTAAAGTTCAACAACTGTTACTTCCCCAACGAATCAAACTGGCTGGAGCAGAAATCCCAGCTGGACTTAGTGAACCGATTCGGATGGCGCTCAAGCAGGCAATTGCAGAATCCTTCGTAAGCAGTTTCCGCTTGATTATGCTGATTGCCTCTGCACTGGCCATTGCTAGTGCATTTGTCGCTGCTCTAATGATTGAGCCACAGAACAGCGACGCCTAAGATGTCAGTTCAGGGCGGCCCTGAGCTGGAGGGAACAACAAAATCTTTGGAGCGAGCAGCGGGAATCGAACCCGCATCTTTAGCTTGGAAGGCTAAGGTTTTACCACTAAACCATGCTCGCTTGGCCAGATTTCCAATTTACCATGCTCGTGCAGCTCCTGGAACCCCAAGGAAAGAAGGAAAACTTCTACGTACCAGGTCACGTAGCAATACAGGACTCTTAATTTAACTCAAGGCGAGTAAGCAAATACTGAATAAATCTTAGGTGATCAACTTCATCAAATCTACATAATATAATTCGAGAAGTATGAATCAGGAGGAGTACGAAATGTAGTCTTGATAACTAATTGATATAGACAAAGGGAGTCGGTGAAAATGAGGACTTGTAATCGGGAGCAACATAAAGGAAAAGCGTAAAACTACGGATTTGAAAGAGTCAGGACGAACCTAAGGTCACTTATGTCTAAGATAAATCGCTAAATAGTTGCTTTTAGCTTTATAGCCTGATTATTAAAAATCTAGGTTTACTATCTTTCGAATACCGTAAAGCTAGTATAAACTTTCAATAGGGGGAAATTTGTGAGGTTATGCCACACTCAATTTCTTTCATCAATCTACGTTCTTATTTATGGCAGGTTCAATTCTCTTATGGCAGGTTCGCGTTCTTCTATGGCAGGAATTACGTCTGATCAGTTGGACCGCATCAGTACCTTTACCCATAAGGACCGCTTGCGGGCACTTGTGATCATCAACCAATTCTTCTGGGAAAATTTGACACGGACGTACCGCAACAGCGCGGATCTGATAACTCTGAATGGGGAACAGGCTCAGTTGCTGATCAAGAACCTTGAAGCGCAGTGGAACAACGAAGAGTTTGCCAGTCGCCAGCTCTAAGTAACCACTGAATAAGATGTTCTCTAGGCTCTTAGGGTACCTTGGCATGTCAAGATAAACATGATTGCTCTTTAGATTAAACCCATGTACATCATCGAAATTACCCTCAGGGGCAACCCCTTGAGCCTCTCTGTCCAGCGTAAAGAAAAAGCAGGGGCTCATGAGCTGTATCAAATGGTCTCAACGGCTATGAAGACGGGGCTTCCTCAGCTTCTAGAACTCACCTGCGAACGTTCAGTGGAGAAGAAAATGGCGGTCTTGAGCAGTGAAGTTTCTGCGGTCCAAGTATCTGAAAAATCTGCTTCTGGAGTAGATGGAACAGCGCGACCTGGATTCTTTGCTACGAATGACTAATTAGGTGGAAAACGCCCCATCAGCCCTAGTCATACAAGACCTATATTTCCAATGGCCCCAAGCCTCAGTCTCACTCTTCCAAGAGTTCTCTCTGACTGTTCCTCGGGGCCAGTTTTGGATGTTTTTGGGTAATAACGGCTCGGGTAAATCCACGCTTTTCCGACTGATTGCCGGCCTATTGAAGCCTTTGGCAGGGACTATTCACTATCATCCTCCCTTAGGATATGTTTTCCAAAATCCAGACCATCAACTGGTTATGCCTTCGGTAGAGATGGATGTCGCTTTCGGTTTAGCGGATGAGGGATTAACGACCAAGCAAATCCAAGAACGGGTGGCAGAAGCTTTAGATTCTGTAGGGCTTCTAGATTTGAGCCGCAGACCAATCTACGCTCTTTCCGGTGGACAGAAGCAGCGCGTAGCGATTGCCGGAGCTTTGGCACGTCACAGTGAGCTATTACTTCTGGACGAACCCACCGCCCTCTTGGACCCAGAGAACCAACAGGAATTAGTACAGCAGGTACGACGCCTGGTAAAAGAAAAAGGAATCACCGCCCTCTGGATTACCCATCGATTGGAAGAGTTGGCCTCATCCGACTATGGCATCGTCTTAGAAGAAGGAAAGCTTGTGGAGCAGGGCATGGGTGATTCTCTTCTCCAACGTTACAGCCTAAGCACCTTAGAATCCCTATAGACCTACGGCCACGATGACTGATTAGGGTCCGCTCAATTTTTCATCAGTGCCCATGCCAAAAACCGCTCCGTATAGTAGAGCGCAACCTGATTGCTCACTCCTGCAAACACTTCATCAAAGGCATGGTCAGCCCAAGGAATTTCAATAAAGGCGGCTTGATTTCCTTTTGCTCTTAGGAGATTACCAAGCCCCTGCCCAAATTTTGCCTGCACGATATGGTCGTGTCCCCCATAAATCAAAAGCGTCGGGGGCAGCGATCTCGTGACATATTCGGCAGGAGAAGCTTGACGGTAAAGCGCACCGAGTTCCTTTGGAGTGCCACCGAGAAAAGCTTTGAGTACTGCCCGAGAATCTATCGGATCTGGTTGAGGCAGGTCATAGTAGCCTGCGGTCAAATCAACCGGACCATAATAGTCAACAACGGCCCGAAACGGTCTTGCTTTCGACCTATTAGGCTCATAGGCAGCCAGTAGCGCCAGATGGGCTCCAGCAGACCGTCCCATTATGGCTAGCCGATGGCGGTCTGTTTCATACTCGTCTGCGTGCTTCTGGATAAACTGTAAGGCTGAACGCACATCCTGGATCTGAGCTGGAAATTTATACTGAGGTGCATGACGATAGTCGATGGCCCAAACAACGTAGCCCCGTGCTGCCAAATAGCGATTAAATTCGGCATTCTGCGATGGCGCACCACGCTGCCACGCTCCCCCATAAATCACCACTACGCCGGGATAAACTCCAGGTTCGGGTGGTTGATAAAGATCGATGGTCAAGGGCACGCTATCCGGCTTTGCAAAGGGAATGCCAGCGGTGTAGCGCACAGGCTGCCCAGGAACTCCACGAAACAGATCGGCCAAAGAAAAGGGCTGGGAGCGCATCTGAGCGCGCACAGGGGCGGGAACCCGATCGAGATAATTAGCACCTAGAGCCTGAGATAAAGCAGTTTCTGCCTGTTGAGTCACCGCTAGGAGCTGACTCAGGGGCCATGCGCTCATCACTAAACTAATGACACTCAAAATCAAAGCTGTTCGACCCGGCCCATTGGGACGATACCCCACAGCAGCAATGAATAGGATGATGAAATTACCAACAATCAGCCACGGACTAATTTCGGGTGCACCCACACTCAGAGGTAATAGAGAAAAGATGGGTGCTGGAATGAAAATCCAAGCGCTAAAAAATATTCCCACAGTGCCTAAAAGCAACGATACAAGCCGATAGAGCCAAAACCAATGGAGTCTCATCAACAAATCTTTTTCTCACTCGGAGTTCTTTGAGAGGCAAGTTATACGGTTTTATCACAAACAGGCTTGGAGGGCAGGAAAGATAGACCTTGAGTAAAATGTAGTTACAATAGCCATTAAATAAAACCACATTTAAGAACTTTGAAATCTCACATGTCAGCCACCCCTGCCACAAGGGTCGGTGTGCGCGATCTCAAAGCGCAATTATCGCACTACCTCAAACGCGCCGCCAATGGTGAGCGCTTCCTGGTCACATCGCATCAGAAAGTGGTGGCAGAGCTTAATCCTGCGTCTTCCACCGAAGCTGCTGACGGTATCCCTGATTTGCCGTGGCTCACTAAGCCTACCAAACCGCTGAAGTTGCCGCGCTTAGAAGACTTGATGCCGCTCTAAGGTGAAGGCCCAACCTTAAGCGAGATGTTCAAGAGCTACTGAACTTAAACATAATGAGATCTTGTTATGCAACATGTGCTGATTATTCATGAAGTGGAGGATTATGAAGCCTGGAAAAAGATATTCGATGCTGCTGCTGATATAAGAAAAGAAGCTGGGGAGCGCTCCTATCAGATTTTAAAGTATGAGCATGAACCCAACAAAATTGTTCATTTCTCAGCATGGACCTATATAGGGAATGCAAGAGCATTTTTTGAGTCGCCAGAACTGGTTAAAATTAGAGAAAAAGCAGGAGTTAAGGCTCCTGAATTTATATATCTAGACCTATTAGAGTCAGGAATATTATAAAACCTAAGATTGAATCTCTTTAAGCCATTCTAAATAACGCTTACTCAAATGATGGGCGGCAGGATAAATGGAATTGGGACTCAAGAAGTGAGAGAACTCAAAGGTAATCAATTTATCTACTTGGGATGCTCGGGCTGCTTCTAGTTTGAATCTCAATTTAGGCCAGCCAATGGGAGGAAACTTGATCGGCATGTCTCGGTCAAAAGTTTCAACATTGGACCAGCACTTTAAACCATACTTTCGGGCCAGATTGCTATTAACGCGCAGATAATCAGGCAGCTCATCATAATGCACCTGACCATCTTGAAAAGCGACTATATCAACCAAGCCTTGAATCCGACTAAAGACTTCTTCCCACTCCTTTTCGTGTTCTTCTAAGGTAATGGCATCTTCAAATTGTTTGGTGCCTCGAACATAGGGGGAAATGAGGATCGGTAAGTTTTTTAGACTTCTTAGATGTTGAGCTAATTGCTCATAGACGCGCATCACCCCTTCATCAAAGGTATTAATTTCATGGGAGATATACCATCCTTGAAAAGCTTTGTGATGTCCATAGCGTTCCCAGACTTCATCTACTAGAGCAAGATTGAGGTCTACTTCTTTTTGGTACTGCCCCGAATGCCAGAATTCCCCAGAGTCATAGGTGCCAAAGTAGAAAGCCATCCCATATTGCTCGGACAAATTTAGAAATAGCTCAACCAAATCCTCTTGCACGAGGAGAATCTTATTTGCTTTAGCCAATACTTTCGAGGGAAACGTCGCTTTGTCTTGGTAGCCAACCCGAATCAGGATAACCGTATCAATTCCAGCCGTTTGCATCGCCTGAAAATCCTGCTCCCACTCCTGCGCACTCCAATTGGCAGCAGGAATATCGTGGCTAATTTCATCTAAAAAGGTTCCGGTGATCATAGGTGTTAGGCGTTCTGACGAATGGGTCCTTCCGTGAGGCCAGCAAAGAATTGCTTCACAAACGGATTATCAGTAGTGTCAATTTCATCGGTTTTACCCATCCATTGAACTTTACCTTCGTAGAGCAAGACTACACGGTCGGCAGAACGGCGGATAGTACTTTCTTGGTGCGTAACGATGAGGTAAGACTCACAGGTGCGTTCTCGCCATAAGCCCCTGATTACATCTTCTATCCGAGTCGAAGCGATTGGGTCGAGTCCTGCCGTCGGTTCATCGTAAAGAAGAATTTGGGGTTGGTCATCGGGATCATTGGGGTCTTCCATAATGGCACGGGCAAAACTCACTCGTGTCCGCATCCCTCCAGAAAGTTCTGCTGGGAAGAGTTGCTCGGTGCCTGCCAGACCGACTAGAGCTAGTTTTTCTTTGACCAGTTCTCGTACACGTTCTCTGGATAGTTTGGAGTGCTGATACAGAATAAAGCCAACATTCTCATCCACGTTTAAAGAGTCAAAGAGAGCGGCCTGTTGGAAAACCATGCCAATTTGGAAAGGCATTGAGTCTCCATTGGCCAAATTCCCTGCTATCACTTGGCCCCCAACGCGCACGGTCCCTTCATCGGGGGCTAAGAGCCCGCAAATGATTCGCAGAATCGTGGATTTACCCGTACCGGAAGGACCAACAAGGGCTACGGCTTCGCCCGAGTAAATGTCTAGGTCTATGCCATCGAGGATCACTTTGTCGCCAAAGCGCTTTTTCAACCCCCTGATTTCAATAATCGGGCGGTTCGGATCACAGTTTTCTTTGGGAGGAGAGGTAGAAGGAGCAACCATAGTCTTACTTTAACGGCACAAAAGAAATCATGGCGAGGATGCGCAAAAATCAACTCGTACGATCAGCCTCGGTCAGTCTCCTGATTGTCGCTAGACGATCTTCCCCTTGCCATAACCCACTGCCTATGCCAACTGCACTCGCACCTGCTCTTAGGTAATCATGGGCATTCTGAAAACCTACTCCCCCACAGGCAAAAAGGGGAATTTCAGGAAACACTTGCTTCAGCGAACGTACATACTCTGGGCCACCTAGATGAGCCGGAAAGAGTTTTACAAAATCTGTCCCCAGATGCCAAGCCTGGATAATTTCTGTGGGCGTATAGGCTCCTGCACAGGCCAAGATACCCGCCTCTTGCGCACAGCGGACTAAGGCAGCATCCGTATGGGGAGAAACCAGAAATTGAGCGCCTGCCGCCACGGCTTTTTGTGCTTCCACTAGAGAACGCACCGTGCCTGCGCCCAGCGTACAGGTCGGAGAATAACTTGGGAGGTCACGGATAAGTTCACGGATCACATCTCCAAAGTCTGGAACTGTACAGGTGATTTCAAGCCATTGAATGCCCCCCAATAAGCACAGTCTTGCTCGCGCTAAGGCTGTTTCTGAATCAGGAGCGCGTACGACAGCGACCACACGAGCTTCTCTAAAATTTCTATTCACTTCTGTAATATTCCCGTAATATTACGGCGGTAAGTAGAACCAAAGAACCATAGTCCTTTTCCACAGCGATGGGGTTTACTAATTTTTCTAAGGTTTTCAAGCGCTACACCTTGTGTTTCGCAAATCCGTTGTTATTCTAGTTCAGAAGACCTACTAGGATATGGGTTAGCAATCGTTCACACTCTTTTCAAGAGGTCTTCGAGCGCTTCTGCGCATTCATATTAGTTGTTGGAATCGCCCATGCAGGCTCTCACTTTCGCCCTCCCCCTCGATTTTTATCAAATTCTCAATGTGCCGCACAACGCCCATGTGCGGCAGGTAGAGCAGGCTTTTTCAGACCGTAAGGAACAACATCCCCGTGCGGATTTCTCTGAAGCGGTCAAACAAGAACGGCAAAACCTGATTCTTCGAGCCTACGAAACCTTGAAGGACCCAGAGGAACGGAGCCAGTACGACCAAAATTTGGCAGTATCCACAGCAAAACTTCAACTAGAGCATCATCAGCTTGTGGCAGGTCTGATTCTACTGCTAGAAAGTGGTGAGGCTCCAGAAGTACTCTCTTCGATTCGCTCTTTTCAGCCCAGCTTTTCCAGCGGCGCTGGTTCTTCCTTCTCGGAGCAAGATTTTGCGCTGCTTGCTATCCTTGCTCATAAAGAACTAGCCCAAGAGTTGCGATTGAGAGGTCAGTTGGAAGCGGCGGCGGCAGAACTAGAAGCCGTTTCTGTCCGCCTCCAGGACTCGGGTAAATTTCTCTCTTTGCAAAAAGAACTGAATCAGTGGCTTCTCCATATCCGGCCGGAGCGCGTGCTCACCTTGCTAAAAAGTGAGAATCCTGAATCTAGAACTTTAGGAATTACCCTTTTTCAGCAATGGTTAGAGGAACGTGAGGGTATAGAAGGGAATGGTTCGGATGGCTCTGGCTTGGACCGTAATGGCCTCTTTCAGTTTCTTGAGACCGTGCTACCGCTCTTAGATGGCGATGAGCAGCTCCAGATTTTTGCTATCGAAGCAGAGCGTCCTTCGGTCGCAGCAGCCTATCTCGCAGCCCAAGCGCTCCTTGCTCAAGGCTACGCTGCGGGGGATCCTCATGCGGTGCGTAGAGCGAGAGGCTATTTCATCCGTCTCAATCAACGCCGAGATGTTCATATCGAGTTGGCGGTGTGCGCTTTGCTGCTAGGTCAAGCAGAAGAAGCAGAAAGAGCGCTCGTACACAGTAAAGAAACAGGCATCCTTGATATCATTAAGCAGCGTTCTGCAGGTTCTCCCGATCTCTTACCAGGTCTTTGTCAGTATGCGGAAGAATGGCTAGGGACGTTGACCCGCCAGATTCGGAACCTCAAGAGTCCAGATGAAAAAGAAGCACGTTCGTTAAAAGCTTACTTCGCTCATTCAGGAGTACAAACTTACTTGGAAAATCTATCTGGTGATGAGAACGGACAAAAAGAGGGTGATGCGCTCAATCCTCTTTATTTAGAGCAAGGTCGTTCACCCTCAAAAGCCCCCCTGAGGGACAATCTCGTCGTAGCTCAGCGGACAAGGTTGAATACTCCACCGCAGAAGAAGACTGGAACACGTCCACCGGAAAATGGAAGACGTAGACGCAGAGGCTCCTCAGTTAGCCCTGATGCGGTCAGAAAACTGGGCTGGGCAGCAGCCGTAATGACGGTTGTAGTCTGCGGCAGCTTTATTGCCTATCGGAACAGTGTTATTAATAAAGCGGCTCCAGATACCGTTGCCGTTGCACCTGTAGCTGTACAACAGCCTCCAGTGACGAATACCGCTGCTCCACAACCCGTTACGCCACCAGCAGCAGCAATTGACAATGGAGTAGGGACTCCCCCTGCGACACAGGCGGTTGAAACAACTACCCCTCCTCCGGCGGCGACAACCACCGCAGCAGCGTCCACTACCACAACACCCGCCACCGCCGATAAAGTGACGCCTGAAGTAGCTGGTCAGCTCATCACCAATTGGCAGAAACGCAAGGCTGAGGCTTTAGGCTCTGGACGTAAGTTTGCTGGTCTTGCGGAAGTTTTAGCAGAACCGGAATTGTCTCGATGGAAAAGCCGAGCCCAAGGAATGCCTGGAAAGGCCCAATGGAACTACACGCTCAAGGATCTTAAAGTCTCTAAGGTCACCCCCAAAGGCCCCACAAAAGTAGATGTAACGGCTGAAGTATCTGAAAATGCGGAATTTTTGGTCGGAGGCAAGAAGAACGAAGCCCGCTCCTACAACAAACCCTATACAGCAACGTATACGTTAGTCCGGCAGAATGACCAATGGAAAATTATCCAGATGAAGGTCCTTTAGTTCCAACAAAACAGAGTTAGGGCCTGCTTATGGCAGTACAACTTGATAAAGTCGTACCCTTTGGCCGCTCCCTTATGGAATATAAACTCATGTTCCAGCTCTCCTCTCAAGATATGGAACGGGAGATCTTGGATATCGCGGGAGGTCCTGCTAGCTTTAATGCCGAGATGTCTCAGCTCGGTTATACCGTTATCTCGATTGATCCCGTTTATGCATTCACGGGTCAAGAGATTCAAAAACGATTTGATGCGTGTGTAGACAACATCATTGAACAAGTTAAGTCAAGTCCCGATGATTGGATCTGGAATTATCACAAATCTGCTGACGATCTGCGCAGTAATCGAGAGAAGGCTCTAGCGCTTTTTCTTTCCGATTATGAAAAAGGAAAAGCTGAATATCGTTATCTCGCGGGAGAACTGCCTGATCTGCCAACAGACAAAAAGTACGATTTAGTTCTATGCTCACACTTCTTATTTCTCTATTCAAAACAGCTCAGCTATGATTTCCATCAACAGGCTATTTTGAAATTATTAGAACATTCGAATGAACTTAGGATTTTTCCCTTGCTAACCCTAGAGTTACAGCGCTCACCCCATCTGGATTTGATACGGGAAGAATTGAATCAACAAGGCTACACCTCGGAAATAATCAAAGTAGACTATGAAATCCAACGGGGTGGAAATGAGATGCTGAAGATTCAAGGGCCCTCACCCCGGCCCTCTCCCGCAGGAGAGGGAGTCTAGATAATTCTGGGTATTCTTTGGGTGGGGCTATCTGGCAACCATTCAGATGGATGAGGAGATTGCTAGGTTATTCGGTTGTAGGCGACAAATTCCACGAGTATTGCTGCAACGTGCGCGTGAACTCAGAGACCGACAAACTTCAGCCGAAACAGTGCTTTGGGAGTGTTTGCGAGACCGCAGTTTGCTGGATGCCAAGTTTCGTCGACAGCACAATATAGGACGATACATTGCTGATTTTTACTGCCATGCATCTCTTTTAGTGGTTGAGGTGGATGGAGAAATTCATGATCTCCAACAGGCCAAGGACGCAGAACGTGATGCTTGGATGCAGTCCCATGGCCTGATTGTTCTCCGATTCAAGAATCACCAAGTTTTTGAGGATCTTGAGGAAGTATTGAACACGATTGCAGCGCACCTTATGTGAAAAACTCCCCTTCTCCTATGGGAGAAGGGGCCGGGGGATGAGGGTAAAATAGCGAAATGTCACACACTATCAATCTTCTCCTCACCGCTGATGTCATGGGTCGTCCTGGCCGTAGACTATTGGCGGCGCTGGTTCCCCAATTACGTAGGCACTATGACCTCCATGGGGTGTTCATTAATGGAGAGAACGTTGCTCACGGTTTCGGTATGGGGCTCAAGCAATACAAAGAACTTTGTGATGCAGGTGTTGATGGCTTTTCTATGGGTAACCACGTTTGGGACCAAAGAGAACTTATAGAGTTTATTGACCAAGTGCCGAATATTATCCGGCCAGCCAACTTTCCTCCCGGTACACCTGGGAAAGGGGCTGCGGTTGTAGATTGTCAGAATAGTGCTGGACAGATTGCTTCTGTTGGCATGGTCAACATCATGGGTCGAGTGTTTATGCAGGCCCTGGATTGTCCTTTCCAAGTTGTGGACCGAGAAGTCAGTGCTCTTAAAGTTGAAACTCCGGTTATTTGGGTAGATGTTCATGCAGAGGCAAGTAGTGAGAAACAAGCCATGGGTTGGTATCTGGCGGGTCAGGTAACTGCCGTAACCGGTTCTCATAGCCATGTGCAAACTGCTGATGAACGGATTTTGCCCGGTGGCACTGCCTTCATTACCGATATTGGTCTGACCGGACCAATGGATGGAGTGATTGGAATGGAAAAAGAAGGAGCTATTTATCGCATGGTAAAGCAAATGCCTGCCCGTCTGAATGTATTGGAAACAGGAGCAGTACAGTTTTGTGGGTTGCTCCTCGAAGTGGACCCGGAAACAGGGAAAACGCTTGCTCTAGAAAGGCTTCAGTATCGTTATGAAACGATTGAAGAAGCGGAATCGAGCTGCTTATTCCCTAGTTAAATTTCGTTCATCCATAGTTTGTAGAATTTCTTGAGCAACGGGAGCGTTCCCTGAGGCCATTCCTAAAGCTTTTGCAAAGGCTTCTCGTGCTTTGTCCTTCTCTGCCAGGTCATCCAGAATCAAGGCAAGATTATATTGAGCTTTGAAATGGTCCGGCTTGATTGCCAGGGTTTTACGGAAGGCATCACGGGCTTCTGATTTTTTGCCTGCTTCAGACATTAAGAGACCCATATTGTAATAGAGCGAAGCATTCTGCTTACTGAGTTTCTTTTCGCTATCGAGTTTAGCCGCTGTTCCATACGTGGTGATCGCAGATGATCTATAACCACTGTCGGCCAGGGTATTTGCTTCATGCATCATGTCTGCAATCCGGTCTGCCCATGCGGGCGTAGATAGACTCACCATACCGGCGAGCGCGAGACTCCCTACTGTTAAGAGATCTTGTTGAAAAAGTTTCATGTTCTTACTCTTCACACTCCATCACTTCTTGACGCCATTCAGATGTCCCTCTGTTCCTGATCTAAGACTAGGATAGGCGTTGAAGGGTCACGGTTGCGGCTTGCGTGATCAGAGGTCCTAAAGTTTTTCCCACTACCCCTAAATGTTTCTCCGCTAAGAAACGGGCTCGTCCTGCATAAATGGCTGTGCGCAGTTTAACCTGTGAATGGTCTGCCTTATAAGTCAGGACATTGTGCCCAGCCCGCTTCCATTCGGGCCGTCCATCCGCTTCTGTTTCGGTGAGTTTGCCTTCTGAAACTACGCGGTCAAAGAGGGCAGTTCCCGGCAAAGGATAGGTAATAGTGAAACTCAAATAATCCAAGGGCAGGGTTGGGATGAAACGCAGCGTATCTAACATTTCTGAGGTTGTTTCGCCAGGATAACCAATTTGGAAAAAGGCTGCCGGTTTTATACCGACTTGTTGGGCGGCATGGATGGCGTTATGGACTTTTTCTGGGGTGAATTTTTTGCCCATCTGTTTTAAGACGCGCATCGAACCAGATTCTACCCCAAAGAATATCCGGTCGCAGCCTGCTTCTGCCATTTTGGTAAACACTTTAGGATTGACATCCACTCGGCCTAGACAATCCCATTTAAATTTCAGTCCACGGGCCAAAATTTCATCGCAGATTTTCAAGGAGCGCTGCCAATTGAGCATGAAAATATCATCGGCAAACCAGACACGGTCGTAGCCATCGGCCAAGGCTTGTTCAATGTCCGTCATTACTTGCTCTACCGTGTGCTCCCGATAGGTAGCACCAAAGATCGGCTGGTCACAGTATTCACAGCCATAGGGACAGCCCCGTGCCGTGAATACTGTGGTTTGCTTATAGCCAAAGTGTTTTTCCCAATAAGGCAGATAGCCCTGATGGTCAAATTGAGTGCGGTCCGGCATCGGCACCTGTTCAAGGAGGTCTTTAGCCATGAGCGGCAAGCGGGGATTTTGAACTATTTTTCCCTGCTCGTCTTTATAGCAAAGGCTTTCCAGGTCGTTACAGGCTTGGTTAGCGTGGAGACGTCCTAGCAGTTTTTCCCAGACCAGTTCTCCTTCTCCCTGCATCACAAAATCAAAGAGGGGCAAGAAAAGCTTGGGATTGCCAGAAGGCATTGGGCCGCCAGCGATTAAGGGAACAGAATTTCCCAGTTTCTCCCGCAGCTGCTGACTTATGTATTCCGCATCTTCCCGCATGGTCACCATGCAATAGACGCCAATCGCTTTCGGATTTTCCCGAATCGCCTCTTCCACCGCCCAATCGGTTCCCTTGAAGGTACAGTCCAAAAGTCGGACGGTGAAACCTTTGCTCTGGAGATAGCTAGCGATAAAGCCTTGGCCTAAGGGCGGAAAGAGCCAGAGATTGCGCCGGGGATTCTCTCGGTGGACATAGGGATAAATTAGAACAAGGTCAGCCATGACTTCATGCTTTGGGATCGCCCTCTAGCGTAGCAACGGAAGCCTATCTTGCTCTATTCTCATCCACTGGACTTAACAAGTCCTTTCGTTTACGAACCCACTCAGTGCCCTTTGGAAGAACTTTCCATCCCTAACTGAGGACTTGTTTTCTTGAATTTTTTGGATTGGCGTTCTCGAATGGACTCACGGATACTGCCAATAACGATGTAGAGCACGGGTACAATGAATAGACTCAAGAAGGTAGAAACAATCATGCCTCCGAGGATTGAGGTACCCAGGGATTGACGAGCTGCAGCTCCGGCTCCTGTTGCAATAGCCAGGGGAAGAATCCCAAAGATAAAGGCAAGCGAGGTCATTAGGATCGGACGCAGCCGTTCTTCAGCAGACTTGATTGCTGCATCTGTGATGGAGAGTCCCTTGTCTCTCAACTGATTGGCAAACTCTACAATCAAGATCGCATTCTTACTAGCTAGTCCAATAAGCATGACTAGACCAATCTGACCGTAAACATCATTAGGTAGACCGCGTAGTAACTGTGCGCTCAAAGCTCCTAAAACGGCCAAAGGCACAGCCAGGATGATAATCAGAGGGTCTATAAAACTTTCATATTGAGCCGCCAGGACTAGAAAGACGAAAACCAATCCCAGCCCAAAAAGTAGAGAGGCCTGACCACCCGACTTAATTTCTTCTAGAGAAAGACCTGTCCAGGAATATTCAATTCCTTGGGGCAGTGTCTCCTGGGCGAGCTTTTCAATCGCTTGAATAGCCTGTCCAGAGCTAGAGCCTGGTGCCGCTGAACCGGTTATCTGAGCAGAACGGAATAGGTTGTAGTGGGTAATAATCTGAGGAGCCGTTGTCGGCTTCACTGTCACTAGATTACTTAAGGGAATCATCTGGTTTTGATTGGACCGCACATACAAAAGACGAATATCCCGTGGATTAGAGCGGAACTGCTGGTCTGCTTGAACAATGACCCGATAGTTACGTTCAAACAGATTAAAGTCATTCACATAGGACGAACCTAAATAAATTTGCAAGGTGCTAAAGACATCTTGTAAATTTACTTGCAGCGCCAGGGCTCGATTGCGGTTTACCTCAATTAGTATCTGTGGTGAGTTGATCGCAAAGGGTGTATTAACGCGGAATAATCCAGGATCTGTACTTGCTTTTTGAACTATCCCATTAGCAGCGGTAGACAACTCTTGTAATCCACTGTTTCCCTTGTCTTGAAGCTGGAAATCGAATCCACCCAAACTGCTACCAACATTAATCGTGGGCGGATTGGCAGCAAAGATAGTGGCTCCTGGAATTCGTGAAAATGAACCCATGGCTTGACCAATAATCTCTTCTACAGACCGCTCGCGTTCAGACCAGGGCTTTAGCGTAGTAAAAATGATCCCCTTATTCGGGCCATTGCCTGTAAAGCTAAATCCACTAACAGCAAAGGTCGCCGTAGCTTCTGGGAGTTTCCGCAGGTCTTGTTCTGCCT
This sequence comes from Gloeobacterales cyanobacterium, assembly GCA_038245785.1. Lineage (GTDB taxonomy): Bacteria > Cyanobacteriota > Cyanobacteriia > Gloeobacterales > PMM-0068 > Sivonenia. The sequence goes on from JBBRSB010000012.1 coordinate 94,213, forward strand.
GCCGCAAAATATCGCTGGTATACTCCAGGGAAACTCCCTCAGGCGCTTGAACCAAGGTGATGAAGTAGCCCTGGTCTTCATCAGGAACAAAGCCAGTAGGCGCTATCCGAAATAGGACATAGGTCAAGCCTAGGGCAACGGCAAAGCCCGCTATAACGAAGCCTTTAAAGCGATTTAGCCAACCTAGCGAACGATGGTAACCCGCACGTGTTTTGTCAATTCCTCCGTTGATTGCGTTGAAAAAACGGTTTTGAGGCCGCTGCTCTTGGCGCAGAAGCAGTGCGGACAACGCGGGCGTCAGGGTTAAGGCATTAAAAGTCGAAAGGGCAATTGAAAAGGCAATCGTGAGGGCGAACTGTTGATACAGCCGCCCCGTTACTCCAGGAAAAAAGGCTACCGGGATGAACACAGCCATTAGCACCAGAGAAGTTGCTAAGACTGCCCCCGTCACTTCTGCCATCGCTTCTACGGCTGCCTGACGGGGACTGATGCCCTTTTCTTCAATCGAACGGGTAATATTCTCAACCACCACAATCGCATCATCTACGACGAGACCCGTTGCCAGAATCAGGCCAAACAGTGTCAAGCTATTAATCGAAAATCCAAAAACTTTAATGAAGGCAAAGGTTCCAATGAGAGAAACAGGAATGGTAATTGCTGGAATCAGCGTCGCGCGCCAATCCTGCAAGAACAGGAAGATGACTAAGACGACCAGGCCAACTGCTAGTACAAGAGTAATTATCACCTCTCGGATCGACTCTTCTACGGCCAGCGTGGTGTCGAACGCCACCTTATACTTCATCCCTGGTGGAAATTTTTTGCTTAACTCCGCAAGCGCGGTCTGGGCTTCTCTAGATACCTCTAAAGCATTGCTGCCGGTGAGTTGAGAAACCCCCAGGCCCACGCCTTCCTGACCACTGAAGCGCAGACCGGATGAGTAATCTTGGGCTCCCAGTTCAACACGCCCTACATCTCTTAACTTGATCAGAGCTCCATCAGTGCCTGTCTTGAGCACGATATCGGCAAATTCTTTTTCGCTCTTGAGTCGGCTCACGGCCTGTAGGTTGATTTGAAATTGTTGACCTTTAGGAGCGGGTGATTGTCCAATTTGTCCGGCCCCCACCTGTATGTTCTGCTGCTGGAGGGCACTGACGACATCCTGAGCCGTTAACCCACGACTGGCCAAACGATTAGGGTCTAGCCATAAGCGCATCGCATACTTGCGTTCACCAAAGATTTGTACGTTGCCAACTCCAGGTAAACGCTTAAGCGGGTCCACTAAATACAAGTCTGCATAGTTACTCAAGAACGCTGGACTGTATTTATTGTTATCAGAATAGAGACCGATAGCCAGGACAAACCCTGCGGTGGAACCCTTACTAACTTTGACCCCTGTTTGCCTTACTTCGGCAGGTAATTGTGATTGCACCACGGAAATTCGATTCTGCACATCCACCGCTGCAATATCTTTATTTCTGCCTTGCTCAAAGGTGGCGGTAATAGAACTGGTTCCACTGCTGCTGCTCGAAGAAATATATTGCATGCCCTCTACACCGTTGATCTCCCGTTCCAGCAGGGAAGTGACGGAAGTTTCCACCGTTTCGGCACTGGCTCCAGGGTAGGTTGCATCCACCTGAACAGTGGGCGGAGTAATGTCGGGGTAATATTCAATCGGCAGAGACGGTATGCTCACCGCCCCCACAAGAATGAGGATCAGGGAGCAGACAGTAGCAAAAATAGGTCGCTTGATGAAGAAATTAACAAACATAGCTTTGGGGAGTAAGGAGGGAACGAGTCGTAGGTCGTGAGCATGGGCTAATCAAACATACGGGCATCGGTCTGAGGAACCAGGATCATCGTTGGGGCACTGATGAAATAGGAGGCGTTTCTTTTGGTGACTCGGCCGCAATCGGAACGCCATCCGATAGCTTGAGAATTCCTGAGACAACAATTTTTTCGCCAGGTTTGAGGCCCTGTAGCACTTGATAGCTATTGCCTTGGATATCGCCCAGTTTGATTGGCTTTTGACGGGCTACCAGCTTGGAGGATTGCTCCTCAGCAACAAAAACAAAATCTTGTCCAGCTACCCGAGAGATCGCTGCCGTTGGGACTAATACACCAGGACGTCTATTCCAAACCACACTCGCTTGTACCAGCTGGTCAGCCCGTAAGCGGTCTGCCGTATTCGGAAAGAGGGCCTTAATCAGGATTAATTGCGTCTGGTTGATACTAGGCGCTATGAAAAATACTCGGCTATCACCAATAGCCTTACCTTGTGGGTCTAGCAATTTCACCGACATCCCCTGGCGCAATTCAGAAGCTCTTTCCGCAGGAACCGATAGATTCACCTCTAAGGGATGGTTTTGGGTAACCGTCGTCAGTTGTGTAGAAGATGTGACGTAATCTCCCACCTTCACAGGAATATCTCCGACCGTACCAGCGAAAGGAGCCGTAATTCCGTAGTACTGAAGCTGGACTGTTTGCTCTTTTATATTGGCCCGAGCTTGCTGGACAGCTCTTTCAGATTTAGAAATCAAAGCCTTCTGGGCATTAATCTTGGCATCTTGAGCATAGAGACTTGCCCCAGCTGCATCTAAACTATTGCGGTACTGGTCCAAATTTTGCTGACTAACCGCCCCGTCTCTGCGAAGTTCGACATAACGATCGTATTGCTGCTGCTGAAACTTCAAATTCGAAAGGTTAGATCGACGGTCAGCCTGTAGAGAAACAAGTGTTGCTCTTGCGCTTTCTAAGTCTGCTTGATTGGACTCAGAGGCAGCGACCAAACTACTGACTGTTGCCTGCTGCTTCGCTGCGTTCACCTGGATTAAGGGTGTTCCTGCAGCAACCTTCGCCCCTGGCCGGACTAAAATTTTGGCTACCTGACCATCGACTTGGGGCTGGAGCGTGACAGATTTCCTGGACTTTAGCGTTGCAATATACTCAGAGGTGTTATCAATGCTGCCCGATTCAACGGTAGCAATCTTCACCGGAACGGCTTGCGACCCACCCGGTCCACCCATCATGGCTGTCGGACCACTGCGCCCACAGGCTACAGTGAACATCAAAATAAAAGTAGTCAAAAATAGTTGGCTTAACGGTGTCTTTACGCTCATGGTCACAAGCCTCTGGGAGAGAACTATGTAGCATGTAGACAGTCAAGAGTGTGCATTAGAGAATCAACAGACTCACCTGCACTATACCCCTCACCGTTCTCCGATTATACCTATCAATTCAATATTGTAAATGCCCGTACTATATGCACCCGTAATTTCTCATCATTCCTGAGATATACCTAACCATTCCTCTATGGATAGGGCTTACCCAGTATGGTCTTGGACCCATTAGGTTAAATCGAGCACTAAGCGGGCAGCCCCGACGGTTCCAGCCTCAGAGCCTAATTGGGCCGTGAGGAGCTGAAAGCCTTCACGGCAGGGAAAGAGTACCCTTTTCTCCACTTCTTCCAGGGCTTTTGGGAAAAAGTAGGCGCTACTGGCGGCTACCCCACCCCCTATAACTACTGCTTCAGGAGTCAAGGCATAGAGCAATGAAGTCAAACCCACGCCTAAGTCTGTACCGATGCGCTCCCACCAAGCAAGCGCTTCAGGGTCTCCCGCCTCTGCTTTTTCACCCAGAACTTTAGGGTCCATTCCTGTTCTGCGATGAATAGCGGTTGCGGAAACATATTGCTCCAAGCATCCCCGGCTCCCACAGTTACAGGGATGCCCTTCTTCATTAATGCAAATATGACCCAGTTCAGCACCGGCTCCCCGGTGCCCAACGAAGAGGCGACCATTGAGAATGATCGTTCCACCGACTCCCGTGCCCAAGGTCAACACCAAAAGATCTTGAAATCCTCTGCCAGCGCCTAGCCACGCTTCTCCCAAACCTGCACAGTTCGCATCATTTCCTAAAACCACTGTGCGACCTGTGCGTTTTTCCATCCATTCAGCTAGAGGCACTTCATGCCAGTTACTGAGATTAATGGCCGTACGGGCAATTCTAGCTGTCGGGTCTACTACCCCAGGAACGCCAATCCCTACAGGTAACGTGCCACCAGGATCTAACTTTTCAGTCGTAAGTATTAACGCTTCTATTACTGCTTCTGGTGTGGCAGGAGAAGGTGTGGGCACTGTTACCTGGGCTTGGGGTGTGGCTTCTGCTTGATTGGGAGAAACGCTGAACTTACCAGCCTTGATGGCGGTACCCCCCAAATCTATTCCGAGGACTTCGCTCATAGCTTCCTTAGACAAAAATGGCGGAGAGGGTGGGATTCGTAGCTTGCGCCCGAAGGGTACCCACGGTGAGTAGCTTCATAGGACCCTAAATCAAAAGTGGCGGAGAGGGTGGGATTCGAACCCACGGATAGTTTCCCATCAACAGTTTTCAAGACTGTCTCCTTAAACCGCTCGGACACCTCTCCCCGCTTCAACCCGTAACGCAACGAATGCGCTCTTATGAGTGTATCACTCCGCTATTCTGCCTATAACTTCTCCCTTCAAGATCCCTTTATTAATACTCGCGAAAGACCCTATCCGCATTCCTTCGACAAGCCCCTCGATGTGGCTCGGGGACCGCTCAGGAACCATGCGGTAGGGATGGACCGAGTCCTGGTAGGATAGCGCGGGGCGTTAGCCTCAATACTAGAATATTTTAGGGAAACAAGAATCTTATGATTAAGCGATGATTGTCCTAGAATTCAAGCTCAAAGGCCGTTCTGAGCAGTTTCAAATCATTGACGAAATGATTAAAACTGCTCAATTCGTCCGCAACAAGGCTTTGCGATTCTGGATGGATAATCATGGAGTCAAGCCCTACGACCTCAACAAATACTGCAAAGTCTTGGCCGATAACCCTGAGTTCCCTTGGGCCAAAATGCTCAATTCCTAAGCTCGCCAGGCCAGTGCAGAACGTGCAGCCTTCGCCATCCAACGATTCTTCGCGAATTGCAAAGCTAAGAAATCAGGAAAGAAAGGCTACCCCAAGTTTCAAAAGAATAACCGCTCGGTGGAATACAAAACCACGGGCTGGAAACTCTCTAAAGATAGGCGCTTCCTGACGCTCATAGATACCTTCGATGCTGGCAAGTTTAAGCTCATTGGCAGTCGTGACCTGAACTTTTACCAAGTGGCTGAGATTAAACGTCTAAGAGTGGTCCGTCGTGCTGATGGTTACTACGTCCAGTTCTGTGTAGCGGCAGAGCGCACTGTAGAGCTAACACCCACAGGTAAGATGCTGGGTATAGATATGGGATTGGAGTCTTTCTATACCGATTCACAAGGTGAGAAGGTAGAGAATCCACGCTTTCTCAAGAGAGCCGAACAAAGTTTAAAACGATTACAGCGGAGGGTATCGAAGAAACAGAAAGGCTCTAAGAATCGAATCAAGGCGATTAAACGTTTAGCCCGGAAGCACTTGAAAGTATCTAGACAGCGTAAAGACCATGCGGTTAAGGCTGCACGGGCGCTAATCCTATCTAGCGATGTGGTGGTCTACGAGAAACTGCAAGTGCGTAACATGGTCAGGAATCACTGCTTGGCCAAATCAATTAGTGATGTTAGTTGGAGCATATTCACCGGATGGGTGGACTATTTAGGGAAAGTATTTGGCAGAATCACGATAGCGGTGGACCCTGCTTATACTTCTCAGGAATGTCCTAAGTGTCATGCATTAGTGAAGAAGTCGCTCTCTACCCGTACCCATGTTTGTAGATGTGGATGCGTGATGGATAGAGATGAGGCTGCAGCGCTTAATATTCTGCAAAAAGGAATCCATTCCCCCTTGTGGGGATTGAAAACGTACCCAGGGGCACTGGGGAACGCAACGCTTATGGAGAGTTTAGCCGCTACTGGATTAAGTGCAAGCTTAAGTCAACAAGCTATCTCGTAGAAGTAAGAATCCCCATCCGCCTTGCGGTGGGGAGTGTCAATCTGGACTAATCTGTAAGGTATGAACCAAGTACAAAACACTATTCATTCCCAGGATGTATTGCATATCCGCACGACGGGAAAATCCCTCCACAACATCACGGCGACCGTAGAAGCGTTTGTGGCGCAATCTGGAATACGCACGGGACTATGCACTTTATTTGTCTGTCATTCTTCAGCCAGTTTAGTGATTCAGGAGAATGCTGATCCCAGAGTGCTCAAAGATTTAGAGTCTTTTTTGTCAGACTTAGTCCCTGAAGACCGACCCTATATCCATAACGATGAAGGCTCGGATGATATGCCTGCCCATATTCGTACCGCCCTCACCCACACTTCTGAAAATATCCCCATTCGCAATGGACGCTTGGTTCTGGGCGTTTGGCAGGGAATTTATCTCTGGGAACATCGGGCACAAGGACGTTCCCGCGAGGTGGTAGTCCATATCTCTGGAGCCTGAGCGGATTAAGATAGAGTGCTACGACATTTGAGCGAGCCGTGCTTTCGTCCACTCGGTCCACTATTAAGCCTGCCACAGTAACACGGGTACTTCCGGAGTCTATCGCCGAAGAATTGGGATTTGAGCCGGGAGATCGTTTAATTTCGATCAATGGCACGGCTCCCCGTGATTTGATTGATTACCAATTTCTCTGTGCCGATGATGTTTTGACCTTAGAGGTAGAAGACGCTGAGGGTGCCCGTCATCAGGTGGAACTAGAGAAAGAGTATGACGAAGATCTAGGCCTGGAATTCGATTCAGCACTTTTTGATGGTCTAATCCAATGTAACAACGGCTGTTCTTTTTGCTTCATTGACCAGCAACCAGAAGGATTGAGAGGAACGCTTTATCTCAAAGATGATGACTATCGCTTGAGTTTCCTTTATGGTTCCTATCTGACCCTGACCAATCTCCCACCCCAAGAATTCGAACGTATTGCTCAGATGCGCTTGTCTCCGCTCTATGTATCTGTCCATGCGACAGAGCCAGACCTGAGAGCCAAACTGTTAAAAAATCCACGGGGACGGCTGTTACTGGAACAGTTGGCCTGGTTTAAGAAGCATGGTTTAGAGATCCATGCTCAGATTGTGCTTTGCCCTGGATTGAATGATGGCGAACAATTAGACCGAACGCTGACAGATTTAGCTTCGTTCTATCCAACCGTACGCTCGGCTGCCGTGGTCCCGATTGGTCTTACGCAATATCGTCCCGCCGATGATGATATGGTCTCTGTGACCCGCGCCAAAGCGGAAGAAATCATTGAGCAAGTGCTTCCGTACCAAAAACGCTATAAAAAACAGCTCGGTACTTCTTTCTCCTGGCTTTCGGATGAATGGTTTTTGTTGGCAGGTCGTCCTTTGCCTCCAAAGAAACACTACGAAGACTTTCCCCAATTAGGCAATGGCGTTGGTTCTCTACGTAAGTTTGTACACGAGTTCCAAACTGCCAGCGCTGCTCTACCAAAATTGATTTCTGAAAAACGTCGCTACACCTGGGTGGTCGGCAGTGCAGTCAAAGAAGCTTTTGCACCGATTGCAGAACGATTTAATCAAGTCGAAGGATTAACCGTTTCTCTCACAGCCATTCCCAGCTTATTCTGGGGCCAACAAGTGAGTGTCACTGGTCTTTTGACAGGTCAAGATATTCTTCAAGGACTCGCAGGCCGTGACTTAGGAGATGCCCTTTTATTGCCAGCGCTAACCCTAAAAGATGGCAGAGAATTTCTTGATAGCGTAACTGTAGATTTTCTGGCTCAAAGTTTAGGAATTCCTGTTCTCGTAGTTCCTTCTTCCGCTCAGGCACTAGTCGAAAGCGTTAATATGCCCTTGCCAGTTAGAGTAGAAGTCTCTTATTTGTAGTCTCAACGATACCAAAAATGCTCAAGTAAAAATGAGTCATCAACCTTTCAATAGTTCACGTGAAAAATTGTGGTAGTGCGTGAAACTGCTCATGATAAAAACTACTATCTTATCTAATATTGAAAATCGGCGGCTCCGCTAATGCGGAGCCGCTAGATTGACTTGTTATACATCAGTTTATCCAGATAGATAAATTCGCAAACTCGCCGACCATGCGCTTGATATTGGCATGACCAATCGCAATCCCAACGCTGGTAAGTGTGAAGTTCTTCATCGCAGATTCTGACCATGTTGCAAAGAGGCCAGACATGTAGGGTCTAATTTCGACGCACTTATCTTTGATTTCTATGTCACTCATTTTCCCAACATCAAACAGGGCAATGATTTTGGCACGATCCTCAGTTGAAATGGCATGTTCCTCAAATGCCTTGTCTAATAGTTCTTTGCTATTGGCGCAGACCTGAAATTTGGATGGGTCATTAAGGCACGGAATGAAGAATCTCGGATCGCTTCCTATAGAGACCCCCATCTCCGTAATGTCTTTTTCCTCAAACCCCTTTAAGAACTGTCCCTGATAGGTTGTGCCCAATAGGGACTCAAGGCTTCTTTCTCCAAGCCCAATTGCTCCACTACCGGAAAACTCAAGATGTTGATAGCAGGCTATATTCTTTACGACTTTTGAAGTAAACGGAGCGACATAATTGTCAAGGTAATCGGCAAGCATCTGATGATTGCCAACATCGAAATTCTGAGTGTACTTGAACAGAAATATCAAAGCCAAGACAGCAAGCTGACTGTCAGTTAACTTGGGTGCTGTGTTTAGAGACTCGTTGAGGACAATTTGTAAAATGTCGCGCTGTTCTTGCTTGCTTCTATCAACCAAAAGATCAACAAGAATGTCTCCAAGTTCCTTATCGCCATTTCTGGCGTGTTCTTTTTGGACTGTAAAGAGCGCATACTGAAAATCTGGATCGTCCGATTTCTCAAACCCCAATGGGTTTTCTTGCTGAAGCTTGGACAGGAATTTCTCTGTGATTTCCTCAGCTCTGGCTTTGGCTGTTTCTTTTGCAACTCCCGCAAGTTCATAAAAGTTCGCTTTAAAGACATCAAGGGCAACATCTCGAACTTCAGCGTAAGTTAATCCATTCTTTGTGATTGTGATATTGCCAGCTACCTGGATTGCAGTGCTGCCCTCGGCGACGTTTTGTTTTTGGTCTTTATTTAGCATTTTTGTCACCGCTAATGTCTCCGATACTCACGTCTCCGCCAGCCTGTACGCCTATGGAAGATTTTGAAACGGACTGGTACTGTTGCGCTCGCCGTGCACTGCGTTTCTCAACGACAAACAATGACACTAACACCGAAATTGAGCTTAAAACCGCAAGGGCTGGCTCGAAACCTGGGTCCGAAACGACCCAAGCAATTGAACCTATCAAGGCGATAACAGCGAAGAACTTTATGTAGGACATACCCTACCTCCTGATGCCTAACTCTTATTAGCAAGAGAAAATCTGCTTAATCACCTGTACAGCATACTAGACAGATAAGCTCTCCGTATTGTTTACAGGAGGCGATTTCGCTATGAGAAGACAAGCAATGGCTGATAAACCTTTGCTACACCGAGGAGGGTGACCTAACGTTACACGTATAATTGACTCAAACTACAGAACTTGATGCTCTCATCACTAAAACTCGCATTAGGATTGAAAAATTCCAAGAATATCGACGATTCTCCAAGGGAAAGGCTGCACCAGCGTTCATCACTGAAGCCGTCGCAGGCAAAATGGATATTAACAACTTAGAACAGGAGACGTGAACAATGGCACAACTAATCCTCAGCGACATCGATCCCACTATTTTAGAACAGCTAAAAGTCCGCGCCGTCAATCATCAACGTTCCATAGAAGAAGAATTGAAGGCGATCTTGCAAGAGGTAATTGAAACTGAGCAGATTGCTAAAATGAACGCTTTTAGAGAACAGGCCGCACAGATGCGACAAGCCTTATCTGGTCGGGTTCATACCGATAGTGCAGCACTGGTGCGAGAGGATCGCGACCGATGATGCATTATGTTGTTGACGTTTGCGTTGCCGTAAAGTGGTTTGTGCCAGAAATATTGAGCCAGGAAGCAGCAAGATTGCTCAGCGGCAGCTATAGTTTGCTAGCACCCGATTATCTACTAGCAGAGGCAGGTAATGTCTTTTGGAAGAAAATTCGTTTCAATGAAATCAGCCTACACGAAGGGCAGCAAGCTTTAACTGCAATCCAAAATTCGCCGATGCAATTAGTAGACTCAAAACCCTTGCTTCGGGGTGCTTTTGACTTAGCGAATCAGTCAGGTCGAAGTATTTATGATTGTTTCTATTTAGCATTAGCAATTCGCGAGAACTGTCAGATGGTAACCTCTGATGAAAAGTTTTTTAATGCCATGAGAAATACAGCTTGGGCTACATCACTTTGCTGGGTAGAAGATTTACTAGAGGAAACCCCATGAATATCATTAAACCCTCAAAAGATAACGAACATCAGTTTGTCGATCTGCCCCAAAACTATCAGATTGAGGGGGAAGAAGCCTATATCAAAAAAGTCGGTAATGTCATCCTCCTGATTCCCAAAGACAACCCCTGGCAAATCCTATTCAGCAGTCTAGAATTACTCTCCGATGATTTTATGGAACAGCGAGAACAGCCATCCCAGCCAGAACGGGAGGCATTGTTTGAATGAGGTTTCTGCTGGGCTATATAGCGAGAGGAAGTGCGGTGAAAGGTGATTAATAATTTGGGGAATAAGGTAATAAAAGTCTTTAGTATCAGCTAATGTGAACCAGAGAGAGTGCATCGATTACTGGAGGAAATAATGCGTAAAGAAACGATTCAATACACGTCGCCACTAGATGCACTAATCGCAGTTGCAAAGCGGTTGAGTGTTTACGAAAGTAAGCAACGGATAGACTCAGAGGAGTTTTTTGACCAATATAGTCGGGGACAGCTCTCAGATGATGTCGTATTCGTCGAATGGGCCAATGATTACAACCATTATCTCGCTCTACGCCGAGACCTAGAGAAAAAGTTGCAAGTCATGAGTTCGCTCGATAGTTAGCCTTAATGGGTGAGGTCAATGTTAGGAAGTAGAAAGCTTTAGGTTTATTGATTTGTCTATTCGGGTGGATGTTCATTCATGATTGTGAGAACTCGACGCATATTAATTACGCCCTCACGGTTGGTTTGAAGAAGGTCGGTCGTAGCGCGTCCAGATGGTGTAATCCCTAGCATCTTTGTCGCATCTGCATTCCAAGTAAAATGCTCATCCCAGTTCATTTGCCGAGGATGGAAAAGTGGAACGACTTGGTTTGTCACTGGGTCTAAGGCTTCAATTTTGGTGTATTTGTAGTTGTTGCAGGTTTGGCAGGAGAGCGCAAGATTTTCTGCTGTTGTTTTACCATTTCGGCTAACGGGTTGGATGTGGTCCATTACAAATGGATCGACCGCATATTTTGCCTGACTATGGCAATATTCACACATTCCACAGGCGCGATCGAAGACAAGTTGCCTCAATGCAATGGGAATGTACTCACTAGACATAGTTTACAGGCTGGATGCCGAGGGTTTCCATGAGCTGTTGGAGGGAAACTTCGCGTAGTTGGGCAAGGTTGGCGAGAGCTTCAAGGCGTTGAGCACCGAGTTGTTCGATTTGGTTGCTAAGTTGGATGAGGGTGTCATATTCAAGGTCGGTGAGATTTTCGGCTTCGCGTTTGGCACGGAGGACTTGGTATTGGGCACGGAGTTCTGGGGGAATGCCTTGGTTGATTTTGTCGAGAAGTTGGGCTTCTTCTGCAGGAAGGACATGGGCTTTGCGTTGGGTACGCAGGACAACAACCTGCTGAAGCAATCGCTCGAGGTCAGTTCCGTCGAGTTGATTAGCGGCCTTGATGAGTTCGTCGAGGCTCATGGGGACTTGGTGAGTTACGGTCGTTTCTCCATTATCTCATTTTGCGGACTAACTATTTATTAGGTTGCAAAACGGTTGTTCGACTTCGGTGTATTCAGACATGTTTACTGAAGTCGCTCAAAGTCAGTATCTTCCCCAACGTTGGGGATTTGGATTAATGCGTCTGCGAGCGGTGGAGGAGTCGCGGCTTTATTGGCTGTCTGCGGCGCATCGTCTCCTACTTGGATGGGGCAACCATCTTGCCAGAGCACTGCATATTGTCCGAGACGCTTCTTTCTGTCGAGATCCTTGGCTACAGCATCTCGCAATGCCTTAAGCATAGCGATGGACTCTGGTGAAGGTGGAACAGACTTAACGATCATGGCGTGACCTCCTTTAAGGTGATGAGATGTTGGTGATGGGTGATATTCACAATGTTAAGGAGTTCGCCCTGTTGTTCAAACACCAACTCTGGCAGTGCGTTGTTGTTCATAAAACAGCGGCAGATATCCACTTCTATGCTGAAAATATCTAACAGATTGGTGAGGCTGCGGGCAAAACGCCGATTGATATCTTCTATTGGTATATTATGCCCGCCATGGGCAACACGTTCGGCTACTCGCAGACGAGACATCTCTAGGCTAGGCAGGGCCAAATAGATCAGCTCTACTCGCCAGCCTTTGGCGCGCAAACGGCGCACGAGTTTGAGATAGCTGCGCCCTGCGAGGGTGGTCTCAAACGCAAAGTCTTCTGTTTGCTGGATACAGGTCTCGATTTCTCTGAGAAACAGGCGGCTGGCAGTCAATAAGTCACGATCGGTGTCCAGCGGAGATAATCCAGCAGCAATCAGGTCGGCATTAACAAAACGTTTACACTTCGCCACCTGCGGCAAATATTCCAACGCGAAGGTAGTTTTGCCCGCGCCATTGGGGCCAGCAATAATCCAGCAGGTAGGCATTAGGTTGTTTCCTTTTCGGATTCATTAATGATTTGCCAGTTTTGGGCTGGCAACTGCCGTAAAAACAGCTGTTCGACTTCGGCTAACGGGTTGGATATGGTCAATGACAAATGGGTCGACCGCATATTTTGATTGGCTATGGCAATATTCACACATTAATGAGTTCGTCAAGGCTCATGGGTACTTGGGGAGAGGAATTAAGATTGTTTTTACTATAAACACGCTTATCGGGCTTTCATCATGACCCTTAAATTCTCACTTTGCAGGTTAACTCTCAAGATACAAGACAGACAGCCTTTCCGTATTGTTTGCAGGAGGCGATTCCGCTAAGAGAGACAAGCAATGGTTTATCCACCTCTGCTATACCGAAGAGGGCGACCTAAAGTTGGACTTAGATGAATTCCAACGTAGTAAATTGCAAGAAATTTTCCGTCTGAGTGCCTATAAGAAATCTTAGAGGCGGTAGCTATGACTAACCAACCAGAGGTAGAGCCATGAAACAGCTGAGGCGAATTACCTTGAATCCTGAAGTTATGGGCGGTAAACCCTGCATCCGAGGGCTGCGAGTTACTGTCGGCATGATGGTTGGTCTACTTGCTTCGGGTCACTCTATCGAAGACATCCCCAATGCCTATCCATATCTGGAACGAGAAGATGTCTATGAGGCCCTGTCCTACGCTGCTTGGAGAGCTTATGAAACATTGAAGTTCCTTGTACATTGGCATAGAAGTCTCTTGGGTTTCTAGTTAGGGGCAGAGTTTGGGAGATGAAATAATAAAAGTCTTTAGTATCAGCTAATGTGAACTAGGGATAAGGTATCGATTGCTGGAGGAAATAATGCGTAAACAAACGATTCAATACACGTCGCCCCTAGATGCACTAATCGCGGTTGCAAAGCGGTTGAGTGTTTACGAAAGTAAGCAACAGATGGACTCAGAGGAGTTTTTTGACCAATATAGTCGGGGACAACTCTCAGATGATGTCGTATTCGTTGAATGGGCTAATGATTATCGCCATTATCTCGCTCTGCGTCGAGATCTAGAGAAAAGTCTGCAAGATGTTGCATGAGGCTCTAGCAGGCTATCTTGATAGAGTTGAACGAGCAATCCTCCGTTGCAGCGATATCTATGTAGAGCATTACATCGAAGAGATTTTGACACCGGAGCGAGTGATTCTTCGAATTCGTATCCGCTTTGCTCGGCGATGCTTACTTGAAATTAATGAAGCGGTTGTGGTGTTAGAAAATAGGCTTTTACCACTCGATTATCGCTATCACTGTCAGGACCAACAAAATCGTTTAGTTTTCCGCTGCATTTTTGCCTATGCGTTCCATGATGACTGTGGCAACAATGTTGCTAGTTGGCAAGAAAGCATGAACGACCGGAACGCTTACCTCATCTGTGATCTACGGTGCAGATGTCTCCGAAACGGCTACAATTCCATCATTCGGTTCGTCGTGGAAAACCTTGAACGTGGCGCGGACGCCGCGTACCCCAAAAATCCCAGTGGTTGGTGCCATTAGAGGACCAACGGACTTCATTCGCTCATCCGATGCGAGCAATTTGCCGCAATCTTGCGTAACGATTCTATAGATTGGGTTGTGTTGAAGCAGTCTCGCTATGCAAGCCGACCTAATAGGCGAACCAAGAAGAAATACCCGGATTGGCGGCCGAGTATTTTTGGGATACACATCATACTCTAACGCTGCAACGATAAAGATTCTCTTGCAGAGAGGCTATGCCAACGGGTCGAGGCTTTCCCCTAATGTCTCACTGATGTGGAAGAAAGCCTGTGACCTTGGATTTGAGAAGCCTCACGAGTGATGGATCCATAAACTTGTAGTTGTCTGGGATGTTGAGGCAGACTACTCGCGTATGAGACAGATATTCCTTGTAGCGTGTAGAGAGTTTTTCTTTGTGTACTCGCTCCATGACGAAGATGATGTCTGCCCATGCGACCAACTCAGGAGTTAGCGGGTTTTCAGCGTCGTGGTTGAGACCAGCAGAGGTACACTCAATTCCTGGAGTCTCGGCAAATATCTGCTCTGCCGTTGGGCTTCGCCACTTGTTTTGACTGCATACAAATAGAACCTTTGTTGTCATAGGTCAAGACCTAACATTTGCCATAGGCAGTGGCTAAGACAAAGCTTTTTGGCTCTCTGATTGATGGAAGGGTTAGTGGGCATTCTGCAGCCAGCGGGTGGCTTCAGATCGGATAGTGAGGTTCAGTTCTGACCAAGCCTCCGCACCATATCTTCCATTGAATGAGATGTCATTCGGACCTTCCTTCAAATCGTTGGCTTCCCAATGAAGCCCAACGAGAATCTCAATATGGTGAGAATCTCCAAGATATTTCTTGGCTGGAGTGTGAAAGTCATAGTTACTAGGTGTTCGTAGCTATCTCCCCAAGTGTGACATCCTGGGAGAGCAGGTACAGAACGACACCAGACATCATCATCCTGCCAGATAATAGCTTTAATTTTCATGATCCCTACTCTCCTGTGCTCTATACATTTTAGGTCAAGCCGTTACGTCTAACTGATGAGCTTGTCATATTCCACATGAGTGCCAATCCACACCCATGAAATACCATCTTTGACTTCAACTCCCAATGCTCTGTAGCCTTTCCCAACCCGTACTAACCAGTATTGCCCAATTTTTTTGAAGTGTAGGGATGGATGTGATGGGTCTTTCTTTAAAAATTCATAATTTTGGTCGGCGACTCTCTGAACTGACTCTGGCAAAGCGTTATAGCATTTCCAAAATCGCTGTGTTTTGTAGTGCGTTAGAGCGCACGGCAGTTGCCCGCTTCAAATTCTGCCAGAGCTTATTGGGCAAGAAAATCAAGTTTCCCTGCCTCCATATCTTTCTCGAGTTGCTCATCCCACCGCTGCTCGTCTAAATCCAAAACCCAATCTGCAAGCTGAGTTAACTCTTGAGGTGAAAGTTTGAGAATCGCGGCTTCAATCTGTTCAACTGATGACATTACGTAATGAAGGTTGTTCTAGAATGTCCTCATCTTAACCTCTGTCCCACCTCTGGAGTTCCTCTTCGGGTAAAGGTTCAAAAAAGCGTCTCCGAGTTTTCCGGTCAGTAAACCAGGGGTGCGGGGCTGTACAGACTCTTGTCCTAAACCCAGACGAAAGTAGTGAATCAGGTCATAAAGTTCTGCCAGCTTGTCTTCAGGAATATCTTGCAGTTCTTGGATGATCTTCTGAATCAACATTTATTAAACTCACTAGAGGTTGGTTCGCTGTGTAAACACAAGTTTAAACCAACTCAAATCTGCATCTGAACCGCCCCCTAAATCCCCCAATTCTGGGGGACTTTGAGTGTAGAACCCCCCAAAGTTGGGTAGCAGAGGGGCGAAATTCAGCGACATCAAATTTATTCCTAGGTTTTGATATACCGTAGAGTAGTTGATGGATTATGACTCGTTCCGCTTTCGCCGTAACACAAAGCCATCTTTCCGCTTAAATACATAACTCCCATCCTTTTTCAAGATAGCGATAAAGCCGTCGTTAATCCCGATTAGGAACCCCTCATGAATTGTTTTTCCTTTTTCATCGATAATAAAAGAACAATTATTCCACTTTGACTTTTCATCGATGTGGCACCCTTTTTCAAGGAACAATTTGATTTGTTCAGTAGCAGTAAATTGCCCTTTGGCATAAGGCCACAACGAAAGCAAAGCCCAGAGAAGGGCTACCGTTATTAACCCGGTTGCGAGAACTACAAAGGAGTACCAAGTTATGAAGACGATGCCGATTGACTTGGTGAAATCCCCGAAAACGATCTCTTTAACCTTCTCAAACTGCTTATTTGCAGAGGGCTTAGTTGTTTTTTGCATGGCTTTTTGAAGGCCATACAGGACTCCAACAGTCAGAACGAAACAAGTTACTACCCAGAAAACATTGGGTGAGCTAGTGAGCCTATTTGGCCCTTCCCCTACAACTTTTGCAATTTCCCATAGAAAAAAACTGAAGACTTGATACGAATATACGTAAACCATTTGTATGGAAATAGATAAGCCACCGCTATCAACACCAAATGCACTCATATATCCATCATAGTATGCGAAGCCGAAGAGGTAAGCAATCGGAGCAAGAACAGCAATTATAGCAACCAATAATGCTACAACTCCGGAAATCATCTTAACGTAATTATCAGCAGTCTTGGGGATGTCATCAGTAGGCATATTTATCTACCAAACTAATATTTAAAAGGATTGCACGGCACACTTTTAGACAGGATTGTATAGGCAACCACTGAAGAATTTATTTGGACAAGCACATTAGGAATTCTGCATGGTAACTAGGAGTTGCAGCCAATGAGCTCTTTCCCCAATAATCAAGCCGAAGTTTACCACTGTCATACATATAGTAGTAGACTACATGGAGTCATTTGTCCACAAAGGCTATGTTAGATTTCCTAAAAGTCGCTCAACAGATGCGGGGCATCGGTCGTTCTCTCTCCGACGAATCGAAATCATCCCAACGGCGCTCAGAACGAGCCAAAGAATTGTTGGAGACCTTGGCTCAAAATCAGGATGAAACCGTGGAGCGGATTCTGCCGCAACTGGCGAAAATCACCTTTAGAGTGGCAGAGCCTGTAGAAGATTTAGTGGTGGATGGACAGTGGGGTCGAGCTATTGCTCCGATTGCCAGAAATCACACCGTATTTGCAAGTGATGGATCGCAGATTAATCCCAGTCATCATGAAATTGCTTACTGCTACTTGATTAATGTCGGTCGGGTCTGTCTCCACTATGGAACTGGACTGCGCCCCACGCTGGATAGCTTTCCCGAAGTTTATTACAAAGAAGAAGACCTCTATAGTTCCTTTCAGTGGGGATTAAGCGTAGAAGATTGGTTAACGATTCGGAGAGCGAGAGCGGAAGCAGTAGGACTGACGAACCTCGTGCTGAAACATCAACCCCAGGAAGGTACCCCCTCCGTTGCGATGGTAGACGGCTCGCTGGTCCACTGGAATGTAGAACAAGCCTATACGCCCTACCATCCAGAATTACTGCAACCGCTCTTGGAAGCCTGGGATGGTTTACGAAAGGCCAAGATTCCTCTGTGTGGCTATATAAGCTCCTCTCGAAGTTCTGACGTAGTGAACTTTGTTCGGGTTCAAGCCTGCTCCCACGAGACGCCGGACTGTGAACGTCATTGCGCCCAGCAACCTCCCCGCTTGACCCCCTGCGGCAATGGTTTATTCCCAATGACGGACTGCAAATTATGGGAAAAGTTACTCCAACCCGGTGAACGTTCGGCAATGTGGCGCAGTACTGCTCGCATCACAGACCTTTACGGTCCCCATCAGGTCTATTTCTGCTATTTGCATGTCGGTTCAGAAGTGGCACGGGTAGAGTTTCCCCAATGGGTGGCTCTCGACCCTGTACTGCTAGACCAAACCTTGGGCGCTTGTCTCTCGCAGGTAGAACGAGGCTATGGCTATCCCGTCGCTCTGGCTGAGTCTCATAACCAAGCCGTGGTTCGCGGCGCCGACCGAGCCAGATTCTTCTCTCTCCTGGAAGAAGAGTTGGTTAGAGCTGGTTTGGCCGATGTGCGGGTATCTCACAAAGAAAATCGCAAACGGGGCAGCATTGCTTAAGAATTGACCTTATAACGCTGAAACCAGTCAAAGAAGAATTTGGATTCAGATACAAACAGTAAGCCCGAGCTACATCGACTGTCTGATTTGGCTGAAATGGTCAGGGGTGGTTAGAGTGTGATCAGGCCTACTGTTTCGATAAGGGTTGTTATAAGTCATGACACCAAGGGTGTCGATTTCACTTCTCCTCAGTGGATTTTTTCTCCTCTTGCCTGGGATCGCCTTGGCTCAAACCACGGGCGACCTAAATGGTGATGGGAAGGTGGATACAGCGGACGTCACGATTTTAGAGGAGTATTTGAAAGGTTCTCGGCTCTTGGTGGACCAAGAGGTGAGTCAGGCTGATGTCAATCAAGACCGAAAAGTAGATAGCAAAGACTTGGAAGCCCTACGGCAACGATTGGGACTTGTGGCCTCTGATTCCTCTGGGCCTACACAAACGAATCAACCCAATCAGCGGGGCAATAGGGATCAATCTCCTTCACCTGAGGCATCCAAAGAGGGGAAGACTTCCACCTTCCAGTTAGGCATTTCCGAAGCTGTACCTGAGTGGGTACGGGGAGAATGGCGATTTCTCTCTACCGTGGTGGAGGAACGTGGTTTCAATAGTATGGGCCTAACCCACAATGAACAAATTACCCTTCCTGGCGACCTCTCTGGACAATATCAAGCCTATAGCGACGAAACCGGAGAGCGCTTAGAACGCTTGTGCTGGCAGGTTCTAGAGTCAGATACCAAACACTTTGTCTTCACGGAGCAATTGCGATTTCAAAGTAATAGTGCCCTCATCCGCTCTACGGCAACTGTGAACAGACTAGAGCCGGACCAAGCGCAGATTAGAGTTCGTGTAGAGGTCCTCGATCCAGGACGTGCGGGAGAAAGCCAGGGAGTACTGGGAGGGCTATTGGGCGCACTCTTCGGAGGCGGAAGAAGCAGTAGTCCAAGCCGCGCTGGAGACTATTACGTTCGCAGCGCAACGATGAACCGGACGCCAGGGACGGAGCAAAGACGTCTGCCCAATGTGGACTTAAGCCGTCTACGGTGTAGCTGAGTAGTTTGGGAGGAGTGGGGAAGGGACTCTAACTTCGTAAAATCGGTACACGTTCCAGTGCTGCTCGGTCCCAGTTCCCTAAATTTGCAGCGGCCTCATAGGTGCTTTGGATAAAGGCGAGGAGGACTGCATCTGGATTATCAGCCTGCCGCATTACCTCGTACGGCAGCATAAACTCGCCCATTTGCGAACTGTAAAAAGCCTCTTTTGGCTGGACAGGATAATCTTGGAACTCCTCTGGTGCAGGGTAAGCGTAGGAGTAAAAGACAGGATCAGCCATGACATTACCGGGCCAAAACCCACAGCTGCTTACCTCATGCGAGTATGCTTCACGTGTCACCCAATCCGCCATATTCGGAACGCCACCCGGATGCTCTGGAGCGCTACGCCCAGAGAAGCGAGTCACTGCCAGGTCAAAGCTGCCCCAGAAGAAGTGTACAGGACTACTTTTACCGATAAACTGCGCGCGAAATTCTGTCATCACCCGGTCTGTTTGCAAAAGAATGCGCCAGAATCGCTGGGCATATTCTGGATCATAGGCAGTATGTTTGTGGTCTTGCTCGAAGGGAATAGCATTTTCTACTTCCTGCGGCATGGTCCAAATCTGAACTTCGATGCCGATTTCGCGCAAGGTGCCCATCACCTCCTGGTAAAAGTCTGCTACAGAGCGGGGGACCAGCGCAATCTGTCGGACAGTGCCATCACTCGTTTCAATGTGCAAGTGATGCGAAAGAAAGTCAAAGCTAATTTGAAAGCTGCGTGTTTTGTAAGGGATAGAAGAGGTTGTTAATCCACGGGACGTCACATACAGCGTAGACTGCCACCAGTGATTGAGTTTGGGAGATAGTGCAAGCC
The DNA here is from genome assembly GCA_038245785.1 of Gloeobacterales cyanobacterium. Lineage (GTDB taxonomy): Bacteria > Cyanobacteriota > Cyanobacteriia > Gloeobacterales > PMM-0068 > Sivonenia. Next base: position 114,402 of record JBBRSB010000012.1, read on the forward strand.
TGATTTTACCGATGATCTGAGTCCACATGTGCAGTGTGGCATACGTATCTTGCCATGCCGCAAAGGACAGGCTTGGCCAAGTGATATCGGTGGATGTTTCGGAAACAGAAGTCATGAGCGAAATCTCTATTGGGGAAAGAGGCGCACGGGGCAGAGCAGGAGCAATAACGAACGACTTAACCACTCCTTTACCAAGTCATTTGCAATCTAACAGCGTATCTGACTAGCCATTATCACTTGAATCGTAATGTCGAACATGACTAATTTCACGGGTGGAATTTTACGCCCAGAAGTTTAACGAATAGATACTACCAATCATGAGGAGCAGTCACTTGCTTTTTCTTCATCCCCCTATAGACATAAATATGGTGTTATTCCTAATACAACATCTTCAACTTTTCTATAGATAGAAGGACTATAAGGGCTATATAGATATTTACTATCATCTAGTCCCTTTTCAATCCTTAAAAATTTTGTTTATAAAACTGACTCCACAGAATTTCTCGAACACCCTGGCTGTAGACACCAATGACTGAAATATAGCAAACAGATAGAGGTGGCCATGGATTTTCTGTCTAATACAGTCGTGCTTTCCCGCATGCAATTTGCCTTGACGGCCATATTTCATATGCTTTGGCCTGTCCTAACGACGGGTATGGGAATTTATCTGGTTATTGTCGAAGGGATGTGGCTAAAAACGCGCAATCCTGTCTATTATCACCACGCTCGTTTTTGGGCCAAGCTCTATGTCCTCAACTTTGGCATTGGCGTAGCCTCAGGGATTCCGATGGAGTTTCAGTTTGGAACCAACTGGGCTCCTTTCTCTGAAGCCACAGGAGACTTTTTTGGCAGCATTCTAGGATTTGAGAGTGCTATGGCCTTCATGCTGGAAGCGGGCTTCTTGGGCATCATGTTGTTTGGTTGGGGGCGGGTCCATCCCTACATTCACTATTTGGCCACAATCATGGTCGCCTTTGGAGCGAACTTATCGACCTTCTGGATTTTGGTGGCCAATTCCTGGCTCCAGAGTCCAACCGGTGGATCTATGGTCAATGGCAAATTCATAGTTAGTGACTACTTTCAGGCGATCTTGAATCCTTTCATGCTGAACAGCGTGCTCCATATGTTCTTTGCCACCCTGGAGACTTCGCTCTTTGTGATTGGGGGCATCAGTGCCTGGTACATTCTCAAGCGTCGGAACGTAGCCTTCTTCTCCAAATCGCTGAAAATTGCTTTAGCGACTGCGATTGTGGTTGCGCCTTTGCAGATTTGGATTGGCCATTTGAGCGGTGAACAAGTGTGGCACTATCAACCGACCAAACTAGCTGCGATGGAAGCCCAATGGGAATCGATTCCCGCTGGGAAGCCTGCGTCTTGGAGCATCGTAGCCTTGCCCAATGACAAAGCCCAAAAGAATGACTGGGAACTCTCCGTCCCCAATGCCTTGGGCTACATTCTAGAATTCAAACCAGAACTCTCTAGACCCTTACGGGGCCTTAAGGAATGGAAACGTGAAGACCGACCGCACTTAGTCACCCTGGTTTTTTACTCTTTTCGGACAATGGTCGGCATTGGTTTCTTCTTCGCTGGGTTGATGTTATTCAGCGTTCTTCAGTGGCTCAGAGGAAAACTTTCCCCCGAGAATATAAGTGAGCAACGTTGGCTCTTGCGGGCTTGGATTCTGGCTGCCCCTTTGGGCTATATCGCGGTTGAATCCGGATGGATTGTCCGCTGCGTTGGTAGACAGCCATGGTCCGTCTATGGGCTAATCCGGACGGCTGATTCCGCCTCGAATGTGCCTGCAAGCAATGTCCTTACTTCCTTGCTGCTCTTTGCAGGAGTCTATAGCTTTTTACTCTTTTGCACCTTGTTTTTTGGCAATCGTATTTTGCGCAAAGGACCGAATCTAGACCTTCCTGTCCCAAGCTTGGAAAATCAACCAGCGGTGGAAGTTGAGCTCGCAGAGCATATTCCCGATAGGCGACCTGTAGAAACACAGTCAGAACAACAATAGGAGATGCTATGGAAGCGTTAGGAAATTTCCTGCCTCAGGTATGGTTTGCAATCTTGGCACTCTTCCTCTTTCTCTATGTCATGCTGGATGGCTTTGACTTAGGGGTAGGAATTTTATCGTTGACCACTTCCAATGAGGAACGTCGGGGCATCTTAATGACCAGCCTAAGCAATGTTTGGGATGCGAATGAGACCTGGCTCGTTCTGATGGGAGGGGCTCTTTTCGGAGCTTTCCCCCTGGCCTATGCCACTATTTTGAATGCCCTGTACATCCCAATCTTCGCGATGATTTTTGGGCTAGTCTTTCGGGCCGTAGCTTTTGAATTTCGCGAACATTCTGAACAAAAGCTCTTCTGGAATGTGGCCTTTGGAGCTGGGAGCTTTTTAGCAGCACTCGGCCAAGGGTTTGCCCTTGGTAGCGTACTGACAGGAATTTCTGTTGATAAAGCAGGTCATTTTATCGGGACGACCTGGGACTGGTTCAACTGGCATTCGGTACTGGTCGCTTTAACGTTGATTCAAGGCTATGTATTGATTGGCTCGACCTATCTGATTTGGAAAACAGATGGGGAACTTCAAACTACACACTATCGAACGGCCAAAATTGCGGCCCTGACTACTTTGATTGGAGCGATCTTAATTACCATTACAACGCCTGTACTTTCTGAAAATGCCAGAACTCGTTTGTTTCACCAACCAGAAATTTATATCTTTGCCCTGATTCCTATCCTGGGCGTGTTGTTGATTTGGCAACTTTTCAAAAGCCTTAACCGTGAAGAAGAAAGGAAGCCCTTTATCTGGACTATTCTTCTTTTCTTGCTCACCTTTATTGGGTTAGCCTTAGTCGTCTTTCCTTATGTTATCCCTCCACAAATCACGATCTATCAGGCTGCGGCTTCACCGAGCGCCCTGGTCTTTATGCTTATCTTTATTGGTTTCCTGATCCCGATTATGCTGTTCTACAACATCTACCAATATGTTGTTTTCCGGGGCAAGGTGACAGGTGGTCACTACGATGGATAGAGCCTTAATCGTTAGATAATCCTGACTTAATCATGGCTAGCAACCAGGGCAACCTCTTTTTGCAATGCATACACTTGTCGTCCTACTGCTTCAGCAATCGGTTTCAAACTATGTACCAAACGCACCATATCTTTCAGGGCAAGGGCTTGACGTGCATCAGAAACCGATTTCTCTGGCTCCGGATGGCATTCAATCAGCAGCCCATCGGCTCCACAGGCAATGGCGGCACGGGATAGATCTGCAATCAGCTCTCGCTTTCCGGCAGCATGGCTGGGATCTGCAAGAATCGGTAGATGGGTAATTTGCCTCAGTGCAGCTACGGCTCCTAAATCCAGTACATTGCGGGTATAGGGATCGAAACTGCGAATGCCTCGCTCACAGAGCACCACATTTGGATTGCCAAAGCTGACGATGTACTCCGCCGCCATCACGAATTCTTCAATCGTAGAAGCAAGCCCGCGCTTTAGGAGCACGGGCTTATCAACTTGACCTAGGGCTTTGAGGAGGTCGAAATTTTGCATATTGCGACTGCCTACCTGAAGCATATCGGCATGAGCAGCAACAGTTTCAATCTGAGCAATAGCCATGACCTCTGTGACGACAGGCAAGCCGTAGCGTTGCCGGATGCTAGCAAGAATCTCTAGTCCTGCTAAACCAAGTCCTTGAAAGGCATAGGGCGAAGTCCGTGGTTTATACACACCACCCCGCAATGCTTGTACGGTC
>JBBRSB010000013.1:0-111981 GCA_038245785.1 Gloeobacterales cyanobacterium
AATCGTCTGTGGTGTACGGTCGTTGTAGTCCATGGCTCCGACCCGTACTGCTTTGCCATCTTCTAGCTGCACCAAGGTCGGTGTCTGTTTTTCACTCATTTGAGATAAAGAATTAGATTGGCCAAAGGTCAGCAACAAAAGCACTCCCTGAATCCCGAGCGTTCCCAACGCAAAAAGCGGCAGGATGTCTGAGCGTTTTTTTTCAAGTAGACGAACCATGAACAGATACCTCGGTGGGACAGGAGTAGAGAACTAGTTGCATAAAGTCAAAAGTCATAGGTCTAAGACCAACAAAACGCTTGCTGCATCCACTACGCAAGATTACTACGTGCTCAGTTACTTGGTAAATCGTGCTTACACTTATTTTGAAGAATACATAATTGCGTGAACATACTGACTCTTTTAAGTTGAACTGTTATCAAAAAGACTTGTATAACAACTTAAAATCCCCCAAGGTGCTCTTTGAAAAGTAAGCCATGAGAGACTTTAAGACAGATTTAAAAGACCTGTATCATATTGCATTCAGAATTAACCGCTTCTTATGCTTGCACTTTAACACTGTCAGCTACGCGGTATAAGATGGCTGATAGTGCCACAAAGCCAGCTGCCGATGCAACAGGAAGAAAAGTGCCCGTCAAGGTTGTAAGGAAGAGAGAATCAAAGAGTTTCGCAGACAAGGCGAATGAGGCAAGAATACCAAATGAGAATGTATAAACTATCTTAATTAGGCCTAAAGAGAAAAAAGCTGAAAACCAAGCATATATTGGCTTAGACCTAATAGGTAATATAGATAATCCGACTGCAAGCGGAGCTAGCAATCCTGCTAATAAAAGACCCAATTCCAACATATTTTGAAAACTAACTTGCTGGGTAAGTTGTTCACGACGAGCTTTAGCTTCATCCTTATCTGTTATGTAAGCATTTAGAGCTGTGACATCTGAATTTGGTTCTTTAACGTCATCCAAAGCTTTTATCGCTTTTTCTGCGTAATCTTGCAAGCTGTCAATATCTGGGTAGTTACTGATGACTTGCTTTATAGCCTTTTTCGCATTTTCATAACATGTTTCTTGTAGTTTGTCAGATGTATTTATACATCTAGAAACAATTGCACCTATCTGCTCTTTAGCTACCCCTTCATCACTTGCCTTCTGAAATTCAGTAACCAATGAACGTCCCGGCAATGTTTTGGCAATGACAACATCGTTTACATTGTTGAATGCATCTCGAATATTTTTTGTGGATTCTCTTAATAATCGAGCATTGTTAGTAAGTAATGCTATGACTATAATCGGCCAAATGAATTCAGTAACAGACCGGATTCTCCCATCTGCGGATCTTTCTGAAGACTCTTTAAAAAATTGTATAAGTGCTATAAACAGACTGATTAAAGCAAAGCCACGCCCTACATTAGCAAGCGTTGCATATACTTGCCCATCTAAAGCAAGATCCCACTGTGCCTTCCAAAGCAATCTGAAAGCTTCTGGCTCAAGAGCTTTACCTATTCCTTTAAGAAAGGCATCCGCTCCTCCTGAAGAGCCTGTATTTGTTCCTGCGAACGGGACCTGAGCGAAAAAACTATACACTAATCAACCCTCAAAGAATATATGCTGGCGCTAGATAAATTATTTACTTAAGACGTCTTATGTCAGATGAACATTCATCAATACCACTAGAGCTTCCTTTATAAGACCAATAAAAAAGTTTTCCATTTGGGTCTGCAATAAGATAAGTTGTACAGTTCCAGGGATCACTAGGAGCGGTTCCAGGAGTGGAAGTTCCCGGAACTGTGTAAGTGTAAACTCCTCCAACTCCTGTACTAGGATTCATAACTGTTATTGATTCAGTTTTGTCAGGAGTACCTGGAGTGCCATTCCTGCCACTATCCCAGTCATAAAACATATATGCAATATTTCCATCTTCTAGCTGAACTATTTTTTTTAGTTCACCATGAGGAAGCATTCCTGCAGCTCTAAAAAAGGTTTTACGATCAGGGCCGCCATATCCTGGTATGCGTTTGTTATATCGTTTATTAAGCTCAAGAATCTCTTTAATATCTCTTCCCATAATATTTTCGAGCTTGTTACCATAACGTCCATATGGGCTTGGTCCATTAGGACTGTAATTTTTAGCTTGTGGAGGCTCCTGCCCATAGAGACTATCGTAGTCCGGTGCTCTACCATAAAGGCGATCAATATCACGCTTTTCTAAAGGTTCTCTAGGAAAAAGAAGCCTTGTCAAAAAGTTTTGTGCCTTAACTGGTTCGGCATGGATACTAAAAGATAAGAAACTAATAGTAACTAGAGAAAGAGCCACTGTTTTCTTGATATTTTTCATGTCAGTTCCTAGTACAGTCCAGCTTGTCTAGAAAGAGCAGCGTTACGGGCGGTTTTTCCCAGAATTTCTGCATTTTCTTTTTTCTGCATTTGATCCAGAGTCTCTGAAATGTTGGTCAGGTTTGTATTGGCTAGTTGAGCATCAGCACGGGCTTTCAGAGCATCCGTTCTGGAAGCTCCCATGATTTGAGTTTGCTGAGAGAGTTGGGCAGAGATTTTAGCGGTTTGTTTGGCAGCCTCAGCGTTTTGATTTGCAATGATTTTCATCACATCTTGCGTGACATTCTTCTTGCTGGCTGTCTTCGCTAAACCGCCAATCTTTGAGGCAGACTCTTCAGAAGCTTTAGCCGCTGCCGTCGATTTTTTGATTGTTTCATCGACCTTCTTAATCTCTTTCTTGATCAACTCCTGCCCTTTTTCTCCCAAGTAAGCCTCAACTCCTCCACGGGTAATCTGTCGGTCTAGTTCATTTCCAGCAGTCCTAGCTCGATTCACAGGGTCAACTTCAAACGCATCTCCTTGAGAAGCATTTTCACTCGTTACCTCTTCCTGCAAAGCTTTCCGTGCTTCGTTGGGGTTAGAGAGTCCAAGCACTCCAGGCTTTGCCTTTCCTAATGCTTTTTCGATTACAGGAGCAAACGTGCCAAAAACCTGATTGACATTGCCACTGACGAAACCTTGGACCAGGTCAAAAGCCTCTGTCAACGACTTGAAGACATCAAACAAACTATCGAAAAATCCACCGCCACCACCTCCGCCAAGGAGACCACCGAGACTATCCAAGAGACCACTGCCATCGCCACCGCCTAAAAGATCTCCGACGCCACCAAGCGCTCCGCCAAAACCGCCATCACCCCCGAGAAGACCTCCTAAATTACTAACAATTCCCCCAATATCTCCGCCGCTACCAAGAAGACCGCTTACATTTCCAAGCATGCTGCTAACATCTCCACCCGCAGCACTTTGAACAGCGGTACCGGCTTCCACAACTTGTGTTGTCTCTGCGGCGCTTTCTGCTTGAGCATATACAGGCTGGACAAACATAGAGATGGGTTGCATCGCCAAAGATAAAGAAAGTATCAAAGGCATGGCTATTTTTTTGATACGGATGACCGTTTTCATGGGTTATTTTCCTGCGCGAATAGTTGATATTAATTGGCGAGAGAAAGTCGCTAAGCCTTCATATTTGTTCTCGTGTCGATTCATCGCTTCTGTTCGAGCGGATTGCTCGTCGGGGTTGTTGGCTACAGCCGCTAGTTGCACATAGGCCGGATAGTAACGACAGAAGGTGTAGACACCGTTGTCATCCAGAAGCCATTGAGAGTAAATCGATTCCTTTTTGGGAAAGAAACTATCGGAAGCGTTCCGAGCAATTATTTCCCGTGGGTATTTCAAAATTCGCTCAAAACTATCCGTGGCCGTGGGTTGAACGCGACCAATCAAGCGGGTCGAGAGGTTCTGGAAAATCTTGGAGGCCGCTGGAGATTTAGCGACCGTATCCGGATCTTGTCCCGAAAGAATGACCCGCACCCCAGCCTTCGCTCCGTTGGCGCAGAGTCTTCCAACCAGGGAAGAAATCTCATCGAATTCAAAGAGAATCGGCGCTTCATCAATAAAGAAGATACTGGCTGGTGAAGAAAGAGCCCTTCTCAGTGCTGCAGCATAGGCTGCCAGAGCTAGGATAGCCGCATCCATATCATTGGAGAGATTTCTCAAGGCAAACACCAGTAGTTGCGCGTCGGTGGGAAAACTAGAAGGCTTAGAAATAGACTGACCAACCCGAGAGTCGAGCCAGAAGCGGATCTGCACCACAATCACTTGAAAAGCATCTTCCAGATTGCCCTGTACATTCTCAAAGGAGAGACGATCTGCACGGCAGAAAGGCAAAAAGTCCTTTAGCGTGGGCGTATATTGCCAAGCGGGAGAGCCAAATCCACCTTCAATCGCGGCTTGATAGCGAGCGTCGATTTCCGGGTCAGCGAAGAAGGCATTCAAGGCCAGAACCAGGATGGAGCGAACGGTCTGGGTTAAGAGATCGCCACTGTTAGAACTGACAATCATCGTCATCAAGGCGGATTCTAGAAACGATTGATAATCCTGGAAACGCTCCTTTCGTTCATCCGGAGGAAGGCTTCGCAAATCAGGCTTTTCGAATAAATTGTTGAATTCCTTCGAGATATCGAAATAAGCGCCCCGTTCTGCCATGAAGTGGGTGTAGTCCGTGAACGTGGAGGTGCCATCGGGTTTGGGATAGTCCAGGGCCACTACCGGCATGCCGTGGGCCAAAGCATGGGTGAGAAGGCCGCTGACTAAAACTGATTTTCCGGCTCTCGTGGTTGCAAACAACGCGAGGTTCTTATGCTGCGTGCATATATCCAGATGGACAGGCGTGCCCCCCTCTTCGGTAATCAACTCAAAACCTTTCTTATCCCCAGCACGGGTGCAGACCAAAGGCATCAACCCTGGTACTTCGTTGGTGAGATATAGCTGACGACGGTTAAACGGAGCGGACATCAGTCCTTCCCAAACCACAGGAAAGGTTTGCAGCCATACGCGCCAGGCATATTCAGTTTCCCGTGCAACCCAAGCTGGACGCTGGAAACAAGATTCAATATAGCGACAGGCCTCATCTAGCCTTTCTAGATTCTCGCGGTAAACCAGGATGGCAATCCCGGTATAGATGGGAATGGCTCCTTCATAGAGCTGTTCTTGGGCTTGAGCAGACTTACGGGTTTTGATCTGAGCGGCAACGTCTATGGAACGCTTATCTTCTGCGAGTTGCACTGAGGTATTTGATTGCTTCAAGACACGTTGCACGGCTGTTTTGACTAAGGTCTCATTGGCACGTGTGAGCTGACAGAAAATTTCTGTGTTGACAACCACATCCCGCGCAATCAAATTCCAGAGATAGCGCAGTTGAGCCGCTTTATTCGCCCAGCCACCCGGTTTATCGAGAAAGGTCATCGGAGCGACAAAAGAACCTTTAACCTTTACCCACTGACGGTCTGCCACAGGGACGGATTCCAGAAGGCGGGTAGCAGCATGGACTTCTGACTGGACTTCTTCCTCTAAACCAGCACTGCTGAGCTTGATCAGTTGGGGAATCAGAGGAGTAGGCGTATCGTTAAATCGGTGCCATAGGGTCTCCCAAAGTTCCTGTTCTCCCATAGGACAGACATCCAAGCCCATTTTGTTGGCTAGAATTTGCTCCCACAGCTGAAAACCATCAGTGAATGCCTTGGTCATCATGTTATCGAGGCGTTGGCGCTCTAGCTGTTCTGAATCTCCCTTGAAGCTGCTCCAGAAGGCTTCCCCTTGGGCTAAAGCTTTTTCAATCCAATCATTGGCACCCTGTTGGGCTGACTCGACAGTGTAGGTGACGTATAACCTTAAGAATTTAGGTTTACGGACGCCGAGGCGCGTGAGTTCCTGGACCCTAGCCCGTTCACCCATCAGTAAAAATTTCAGGTCGTCACTGGGTGCTCGTTCGATCAGTTCAGTAAGTTCTTGCTGCCGTGCAGTATCAGAAGAGAAAGAGCCAAGATGGAGAGTTAACCGCTCCCCTTGAGGCAAATCTTTCAATCCGCTTTCCAGGTTGTCAAAAATCGAATCGATTTGGTCTGACTTGAGAGTCGTGTGAATGCCTTGACACTCAAATCCAAATACAAAACGAAAATTACCTTTGCCCTTGGTAAGCAGATAGGCTCCTACTTCTCTGCCTCGCAGCTGAATGTTGAGCACAGCAGCTAGGTCTAAATGATCTTCAAAAGGACTTAGCCGGCCTTGTTTTGATCCCAGTGACCGCTTTCCAATTTTTGCCTTCACAACCTAACCTCTAATGCTGACAGATACTTATGAAATGGATATCGATTTATTTTGTGATGCGCTGGTAGTGGCTATAACCTCGCGTCCACGTAGGGGCTGGCTGAAACTTAGACAGAAAACGCCATGACCGATTGCCCGTCAAGACCCACCACGTAGAAATTCCCCAAATGGCCAGGAAGCCTGTTTGCAACCAGCTCAAACCAATGGCTTGGGCAATTACATACGAGAGAACCAAGATGACCCCCCAAGGGAGTACCTGGTCTGCGGGAACAGGACCCAGACGTGGCTGAGCCCCCAGCATCGGATTAATGGTCCGAAATTGATTCTGAGCTTGAGACATCAAGAACCTTTATTTCACAATCAAGTTAGTAACAATGTCGCTGACACCTACTGCTAAGGCCACCAAAAGAGGAGTACGGGCTACAGATTGCCAGTCTTCGTCCTGCCGCAAAGCATTGACCGTGGTAACGAGGGCAAGACCGACATAGAGCAGGAAAAGTCCCCGCAAAACGTTGAAGACCAAAGTGACCGCAGTAGCCGCCGTAGAGATTCCTGGAGCTCCTTTTAGAAATTCCTCAGCTCCTGAGAAAAAGAGTGCATAAGAAGGGTCTGCATAGTAATTCAGCAAGAACATAGCCCCGAGTACACCAAGCATTAAGGTGCCTACTGCCGAGCTGCTGCGCTTGCTTTTTGAGATTTTATTTAGGTCATTTGTGCGCACGTTTAGTTCCTCATTCCAGTTAGTTGAAGTGGACTTTTAAACTCAAAGCAGGCTTTGAAAATTTTGGAGATAGACATATAAAACTGTCAGCTATTCCTGATTTAATTAGGTTACTTGCAGACTATCTCGAAAGAAACCGTGATTGCTCTTAGGCTCCTTCGTGATTATGCTTACGTAAGGTTTCTGATTTTATGAAAAGCTTATCCGTGGACGTACTACTTTATAAAGATAAGAACAAGGCCGATTAGAATCGATTCTAATCGGTCCTTTCAAGAGTTCGCTATGATTTGAAAGAGCTTTAAAAGCTATGGTAGACGCCCACTTGGATAACCATAGGGGGAGTAGGGCAAATAGGGAACAGTGTACCCGGAATAACCAGGAGGATACTGAGTATATCCTAAGGGCAAAACTGGTATCACAGCACTAGGGGCAGCTCCTAGTACGGAAAGCGCAGACATCGGTAAACTCTGTTGCCCTTGAGCAGTCTGAGGCATGCTGGTGACAGGCATATTGAGATCAACAGCCTCGTTAAACTGAACCGTCAGATTCTGCATCGGAGATATCTCAGCGACTAAAACGCTAGGAATATCTCGGTCGAGAATTTCCTCTTGCTTTGTAGTCGAATTTTCAACGGTTTCCATTTCTTTAGAAGTACCAACCAGGGAGCCTATCCTGCCAATCAAAGAACCCGCTAGTGGAGAGAAGTTGCTGATAATACTATCAGCAGCGTTACTGTATGAACGGGCTGCACTCCCCCGCGCCATTTCTCTACGTTCTTTGATATCTGTCTTCAAATAGTCTCTGGTGTCTCTTCGGTTCTGCAAGTCTTCTCCATCTTGTCTCAATTTGCCAGAAATAGGAGCGCTTGCTGCATTGATTTTGTATAGTTTGCCATTAGCGATCAGGGTGTCAAAGGCCAGGGAGCCACTGCTCTCATTCACTCGATTAAAACGACCACCTAACATGCTTCCCTGGGGAAATTCTACAGCCCCAACTCGACCTGCCACAAGAATAGAAACCTGTTTACTTTCTTGAATATCAATGCCGGTCATTGGTCCAGCTGCATAGCTATTGAGCAGTACGACAAAGTTGCCTAAAGAACCTGCGGGAATCTAAGTTGCCTGAATCGCTTGGATTTGAAACTGCCTACTGGTTTGTGCAGATCTCCGGGGCTTGGCTAGGAAGCACCATAGAAACCAAAAGTACTGGAACCAATACAGCCGTAAGTTTTTTTCGATAAGATTGATGCAACATGTCCTTCCATAACCCAAACCATCTAGGCCAGAGTGAAATACATGAGAGAAAATCGATGAAATCCCTTAAGTATTGGATTATTTTTGCATGTCTGCTATTTGGTCCAGCAGCCTTTGCGGAAGAAGACCATCTGAGCAAGCAATTCTCCTCTTGCATGGAAAAAGCAGGAGGAGTTACAGCATTCATGATTGACTGTATGAGTACTGAAACTGAACAACAGGATGCCAAGCTAAATAAGGAGTACAAGGATGTACTGTCTCTGTTATCTCCCAATAGGAAAAGACAGTTACAAGAAGCTCAGCGTTTGTGGATCAAGTACAGAGAGGCTAACTGCAAATTCTATTATGATCCGGAGGGAGGGACTATGGCCAGGGTGATTGCAAACAACTGCTTTATGACGGCAACAGCCGATAGAGCAAAAGAATTAGAAAGCATCAAAGAGAATTCTTCCCTTTAGACGCAGATTCACTATAAAGAAAAAGCTTACATGAATCATGCAAGCTTAGAAAAAGTAGTGGAGTAACCTTCAATTACAAACCTAGAACTTAAAAACAGCCTGCAAAGTACCCACGGTAATCGTTGGATTGCCGCTGATGTTATAGGGTTGAGAAATGAACTGAAGACGTGGAATCAAGGTGATGCGGTCATTGATATTGAAGCTGTAATAGGCTTCAATATCAGTCTCTGTTCCACCATCAGCTACAGGACCTGTAAGCCGAACAGGTTGACCAATAGCAAGGCCAAAGGTATTACCAGGTGCAAATAAATCAGGTAGCGCAACACCAAATTGCCAAAGGTTTGATGTCTTATTTGGTTGGTCAGGAGTAACTGCTGTGGCAGTACCGTAGCGACCGAACAAACCAAAGCTTGGAGTGACGGCCCATTCAGCATTTACATTAAAGGAATCTAAACGGGTTGCTGGCCCGGCATTATTTCCATCAAAAGGTAAACCATCAGTCGTTGCTTGCACACTGTTGCCTGCATACTGTAAGCGGACCGCCGAGCTTTTTGAGGGTTTCACTTCTAGTTCTACGACCTGAGCGCTGTTAGAACCTGTTAGCCCTGAGAGGCCAGAACCAAAGGACTGACCCCCATTTTGAGCCAAGTAAGCCGCCCGCAAGCTAAACGTATCGTTGATACTCCAATCAAAGCCAAGGCCAGGTGCAGCGAAGATGGCCGCTACAATCGGGTTATTAACAAAAAAGCCACTACTAAAGTTAACTTCCTCATCATTTGCAAAAGAGTTGGTATCAATAAACTCCAGCAGGTCAAGACGCGGACCAATAAACACCCGAAAATTATCAGAAAATAAGGTCGTGGAGTACTGAATCTTGTCGAAGTTAACCGTCGCGGTACCATTATCTTGAACGTTGGGCGTTGACTGGTCATTGGAGAGGGCTCCGGTGCCCGTTCCAGCAAAAGCAGTAGAGAGGTTTGCGCCAAAAGTGCCTGCAAGTGACGAGCCTGTTACCCCAGCCATCCGAATGGTCAACAGATCATTACCTGTAAACGTGGTGAGCAAATTGAGCCTTGTTCGTCCAATAAAAGTAGTGTTGGCACTATTGCCCGGCACAACATTACCACCCGGCAAAGTAACATCACCACCTGCTCCTCCTCCTTGCACTGCAAATACCACAGAGCCATCTAGCTTCGTGGTTGTGGAGAACTGTTGAGATTCTAGTTCCTTAGTTTTAGCTTCTAGCGCATCTACGCGGCCTTTAAGGGTAGCTAATTCAGTTTTAAATTCTTCTTGCAAACGCTGCACGGTGGTCAAGTCATCTTTGGTCGCTAAATTGCTCGTTGCCGCTGCAATTTGCTCACCGACCTTCTCTAAGCAATCATTGAGACCCGCAGCGAATTCATAGCGGCTGAGAGGACGGTTACCCAAATATTTCTTGCTCGGGTAGCCTTCAATACAACCATAGCGTTCGACTAAAGACTTTAAGGCTTGAAAAGCCCATTGGTTAGGATCTACGTCCGTAAGTTCTGATACTGAACTTACTTGGCTAACTTGGGGGTTTCTCCCTTGTAATGCACTAACAGAGACATCAGGTGTCGCAAACGCAGGCAGCACAGTCAGAGCAGATATTCCCAACAGAGAAATAGTAGCAGCTAGAAATTTACGCATAGTCCCGTCATTCTCCTCACATCGCAGATTTACTTGTACAACACCGTTCCCACAGTAGGACCTGTGCTTTAGTACAGGTATGGAAATCACAAAACATGAATTACTCCTCCTCCTTCGCATTGGTCAAACTCTTTTGGAAAAATCACCACTGATGAGATGTGCTTAGAAGGGATAAACGACCCGCAAAGTCCCAATAACCAAAGTGGGGTTATTAGCAATATTGTTGGGTTGAGTAATAACTTGGAGGTCTGGTGTCAGGGTTATACCGTTATCTAGCAGAAACTTGTAGTACAGTTCAAAATCTGTTTCATTACCGCTGGGGACTAAGCTCAGGCCGTTGCGCGTTCCTGATGTGACACGAGCGGGTTGGCCCACGGCTAAGGCTAAAGTATTTCCCGGAGCGAATAGATCGGGTAAAGCTATGCCAACTTGAAAGGTGTTCGCCAGCAGAGGACTATAGCTATCCGCATTACTGGCTACGGCGGTCGAGGCGGTGCCATAGCGTCCAAAGATGCCTAGGGCTGGGGTAATAAACCATTCTGCGTTTACGCCAAAAGCATCCCGATGGGAATTGATGATGGTCTCACCGGGCAGACGGGCACCAAAGACAGTATTTTGTTCAGTAGCACTGGAATACTGTAGGCGAATAGCCGTACTTTCTGAAGGATGAATTTCAAGCTCTGTGAATAACTGGGTACCCCCACCCGTAAGCCCTCCACTCCCGAATCCAAAAGACTGTCCTCCTTCTGCTGCCGAGTATACGACCCGAAAAGTAAGATTGTCTGCGAAGTCATAGGTGAAGGAAGCGCCCGGAGCCGCACCGACAGTGAATAGAAGGGGATTGTTTGTAAACACTGAACTAGAAAAATCTCGCGACCCTTCTTCTCCAGAAAAGCTATTTTTGTCAACATAATCGATGGCCTCTACCGCAGGGCCTATAAAGTAGCGGAAATTGTCCCCAATCTTACCGCTATAAACTAATCTGTCTATCTCAGGAGAACCTAGCCCATTGGTTGGCCCCCCGGAATAAGCGAGCCCGCCTGCACCTCCAAAAACGTCTGAACTCGCGGTCCCTGAAGTGGCTGCTAAACGGATAAATAGAAAGTCACCATCTGGGAAAACGGACGTGAGGGAAAGACGAGTCCGTGATACGACCGTGGCGTTAGCGGCTTTGCCATCAACTTCATCTCCCGCGCCGCCAGCTCCTACGGCATCTCCAAAAGCCCCCACACTAAATTCATTCGGATTTGTGATAGTACCGCCAGAGCCTCCTCCTGTAGCCGCAAAGAGGGCTGTGCCCGTGAGTTTAACGATGGGGGAGAAGTTGCGCTGCTCCAGTTCTCTAGTCCTAGCTTCTAAAACATCTGTTTGACCGCGCAGAGTTGCCAACTCAGCCCTAAACTCTTCCTGCATGCGCTGCACCGTCGCTAGGTCCTCTTTGCGGGCAAGAGAATTCGTGGACGCAGCAATTTGTTCACCCACTTTATCTAGACAAGCGTTCAAACCTGCTGCGAGTTCATAGCGACTTAGGGGGCGATTCCCCAGATACTTCTTACTTGGATATCCTTCAACACAGCCATAGCGCTCCACCAGGGACTTCAACGCTTGAAAAGCCCAACTATTCGGGTTCACATCTGTCAATTCTGAAACAGAGCTTACCTGACTGATGGAAGCATGGTCGTTTCCTAACAAATTAGATACGGAAGTATCTGGCAGTGCAGCAACAGGCAAGACCGCTGTACTCGACAAATAGGCCATAGCTGCGGCTAAAGGCCAAGGCTTAACCATGATCTTTTCTCCTCACACGTAATAAAAATGCAGTAATAGGTAGGGTCACGATGCTCGATAAGCAGGTTGAAACTGCGGCTACAAGCCAAAGCTTAGCCATAGTCTTTTTCCTCAAGATTATTAATAGAGCTAGGACTCCCCCAGTAATCCTAAAGAGCAAAAAACGACAACTCAGTTTGAAGGTATAAAACCGAGGAGAGAACTACTTATTGGTCTCGCCCACGGTGATTAAGTTCTTAATAGCCTCGAACTCTGCAGGACTGATAGCTTTCTTGGTCACTAAGTCTTCTGGCTGCTGGTAAGGGCGCGCCCCCTGAATCCGTTCAGAAAACAAGGCCCCAGTCCCTCTTACCTCTAACGTATCAAGGACTGTAATCGGCGCTTTATTGATATTTACTTTTTCTCTAGCCAGTACAGGTACAGCCAAGACTAAGACGAGCAGTAGAGCAGACCAGTATTTCACAAGAAACTCCTTTAGTTTATTTAGTTACAAGATTCAGAGATTGCCTACAGGAGGCTTTGTTGCAAACGCTACTTTTGGGAAAATGGCCCGCAAATATAAAGTCCCCACGCTGAGTAGATAGCCCAACCAAACCAGGAACTGGAGGAGGCGGGGCTGGTCCGTATATCCAAAAAGCGCATTGAACATCACACCTGGAAATATTCCTTCGGATAGGTTTGCAGATAAGTCCCAAAGTATAGGTCCAAGATTCCATTCAAAAGCAGAACCCAAAAGACCCAAAGCAGTGGAAAGCAGACCAGCAACGATCAGTAAAAGTAAAGAGCCCAGAGCTGCGAAGAACGTACGGATATTTATTCTGGCTCCAAGGCCAAACAGGGCATAACCAATGGCACTCGCCAGCAGAAGACCGACGAAGGCGCCGATCAAGGGAGGCAAAGCGCCAGACTGGAATTGTGCTCCGAGGAAGAGAACTACTTCGATACCTTCTCTCAGAACCGCTACTCCAACCAGGGTCGCTATGCCCAAACCAGCTCTCTCTGGATTTGTAATAGATTGCTGCACCGCTTCCTGAATCTCTTTTTTCAAGAACCGGGAACGCTGAGTCATCCACAGCAGCATCCAACTGAGCATGGCGACGGCTAATAGAGCAAAGCTGGCTTCCGTGACCAGATACAAGGGGCCTCGAAACCCACCCAGCAACGTCTCGGCCAGCCAGCCTAAAAGACCACTGCTCAGCAATCCGCCCAAGACGCCGATCCATACCCATTTGAGGAGATTGACCTGTTGAGCCTTCACTAAATAGGCCGCAACAATTCCCACTACCAGCGCAGCTTCCACTCCTTCCCGGAGCGTGATGAACATCACCGGAAGGGCAAAGGACCAATCCATGTTGCCTCCAAACTCTTGAGAATTACTCTCAACAAAAGTTGTCGAAATCATAGTAAACATACTCAGGGATATCGTGTCAAGTAGAAATTATTCTCAAGAAGAAAAATATGTTTCACTAAATCTGTGCTTTATTCCCTCTGTCTGGCGCTATTCTCTTAGAATTCTAAATTATGAAGATAGAGTACTAACCTCTGCATTACTGAGAATAACTTTCAATAAATTTAAAAAGACTGCCCTAAGATAGTGCCTCTTGAAGGACAGTCAAATTTCCCCGCATCACCTTGAAGTAATAGTCTGGATCTAAGGTGCCATTTTCCAAAGAGTCTATAGTCTTGACTTGGATATTCAAATCTTGGGAAAGGGTGGTGAACAGTTTATTGTCCACACCTGGTTCGGATAGAAGTGCATTGACTTTATATTTTTTGACAGCCTGCACTGTTTTTCTTACATCTTCTGGAGTCAGCTCATCTTCAGGAATAGCAATAATAGCGAGCTGCTTGAGGTCGTAACGATCGGCTAAGTAAGAAAAGGCATCATGAAAGGTTATAAATTCTTTTTTGCGCACAGAAGCTAATGACTTTTTGAATTCTTCATCTAATGTTCGTAGTTTACTGATATAGGCATTTGCATTGCTTCTATAGGTGTCACTATTGCCTGGATCAACTTCTGACAGAGCATCTTGTATATTTTCAACCTGCTGTTGAACCCGCACGGGATCCAGCCAAATATGAGGATCAGAGGGTTCCTTTTTCTCTAATTTTGCAATTGGAACCAAGGACCCTACCTGTCCTAATATCTTTACTCCTTGACTAGAGTTGATGACCTTGAGCTTCTTATTCTCAGAGCTAGATACGAGCCCATCTACAAAATCATCTAGACCAAGGCCGTTTTTAATCAGTAATTTAGCCTTCGCCAATTTTTTCAAATCTTCAGGTTTCGTCTGATAATCATGAACTTCACTGCCTGGTGGGATTAAAATTTCAACCTGAGCTTTGTCTCCAGCGACAGCTTTTGTGAATTCATAAATCGGTACAAAAGTCGCTACTACGGTAAGTGTTGGTTGTGCCCCCTTAGTGATTGGATTTACGGGGGCAGAAGAAGCACAAGCTACCAAAATCCATGGGAGAATCCCTGCCAGTAAAACCTTTAACCCGTTACGCAATTCCACAACTCTTTAAGATATAGTAACCTAAAATGATAATGGTTATCATTTCCGTCGTCAATCCATAATAGGCTTTGCACAAAAGGCAAGTGATAGAACGAGCTGACGCCGATGACGCTTGATAATTCCTTCCCGCGCGAACAGTTTGAGCAGTCTAGTTATGGTTATGCGCGTAGTGCCAATAGTGACAGCTATCGCTTCATGGGTCAAAGGGAGGTCTAGAAATAACCCTTCATCTGTTCTCTGTCCAAATTTTCTAGCTAAATAGCCTAAAAAATGCAATAAACGCTGATTTATTCGGTCATGACGAGCGATACTTAGTATTTCTTCATTTTCTCGTTTACTAGACAAGATTGCATCTAATACATAGGGCCAAGAAGAAGATGGAATCAAACTCGTTTGTACGTCCGTTAAGCACTCCATGCGGTAGGGATCGAGTTGAGACAGTGGTCGGCCAACGAGTTCTCCCGGTCCCCAGTATCCCAGTGTAATCAGCGTCCCTGCTTCGTTCCAGGTCATGGTCCTAACCACGCCCCGCTCAATTCGCCACAAAGTATCCTGCCGGAGGGGCAAGGAACAAGTGCGATTGAACATTCGTTGGATTAGATTATCGGAAACTGTGGGATGGAGCGTTGTTGCCATAGGTCTTTTCGTAAGCATCGTCATCACCGGGCTACATGGAACTGAAATCTTTTGTTGCTGCTGTTGCGAACCGTTTTAAGCAGTACGTTGTTCGCTTACCCCCATTACCTGACGGGGAGAAACGGTCATTGTTTCATGGCACTCATAATCTAGGGTGATCAGGGCTGTGCCTACGGCTTCTAAAGCGCTCTGGCCAACGGTTTAGCCACAAGGGAAAATCTAGAGGTAATTAAAGACAACCCATCGCTGCTGCTACATTGGTTGAGATCCCTTGCTGCCTTGCTATGACTGACGCCATCCTGGATACCCTCAAACAAGCGACCGAGGGACTGCTGTACACCAGCGAATCGGATTATCCGTTTGATGTCTTCTCATGGCAGACCGATACGCTGACGCCTAAAAAAGTTCTCATGGAGACAAAACATCCAAAGAATACCCCTGTCCAGGTTGGTGACTTTGAGCAATTCTTTGCCCAAGTGACCCAGGAAAAAGATTGGTACGGACCGGAAGAAAAGAAAACCGTCGCCCGATATAAGGAATTGGTAGAAATGCTTCAAACCACTCTCAGTGATATTCAGGTTTATCGAGTAGGAAAGATAGAACTAGAGGTCTACATCGTTGGTAAAACCCCAGAAGGTTCCTTTACAGGAATTTCTACAAAAGTTGTGGAAACTTAGGGCCTATCCACTTTGCTTTCAATCACTTGCTGGACTTTCGCAGGAACGTTAGACAGAAGGTTGTAGCCCGTAGCACGCTCTATCTGCTTTACCGTTGTGTGGTATTCGGTCCAATCTGTTTCTTTAATACCCTCCTCATTGGGCATATCTACTGCAATCACCCGCGTATTGCTGGTAACCCCACCCAGACCCAAGCCTAGGCGCTCTAGAACGACGATCACTTTCCAGTTGCGGGCAGGAATGCTGATTTTTCCATCTGCCAGGGTCCCCTTCTGACCGATCACCCCCGCGATGATATAAAGTTCTTTCCCTTCAGCGACCAATTGACGGGAATAGCTTTCCAGCTTTTCCCAAGGCCCACGATTCAGGTCCGGAGCCTGTGGAATCATATTTGACATCAAAAATGTGGCTGAATTGTCTGCTGCCGTTCGATTCCTATCTCCTGAAGGAGCCTGATGACCTCGGTCGTAGCCACTACCTGAGTAATCAGAGGGAACCACATGATAAAAATTTTGGGGCAGCGATTCATCGGGTCGAAAATCATTTTGACGGTCCACGGAACCGAGCCAGCTTTGATTGAGTTGCCAGGATACCCAGTTGGGAATTCCTTTTGCCGCATTGTAGGAAAGAGCATACTGGGGCTTGCTCATCAAATAGTTATTGGGCTGGGTAGCAGCTTGGCTAGGGTTGCCCATCATCAGTTCAACTTGTGCAGCATCCGCAGAAGAGAGGATGCTGCCTGCGGAAGGAGACACAGCCTGACGTTCAGATCTAGCTTTTCTGGAACGCTTATGCTTCTTGTCCTTTAAAACGTAGGCATTCCAAGTTTTCTCACAGGCATAGCCATCTCCATTGCCATCAAGATAGGTAGCTCCGGCCTGGTAAGCATCAACAACTTGCTGCGCCGTGGTGAAATCAGAGCATTTATAGCGTGGACTAGCACAAGATTGCAGCGCAAATAAGAGTGCTACGGAGCAACCAGCTAAAGCTAGGAAGTGTCTCACGAAAGGTCTGATTCCAAGAATGCACCATCAGTATCTCAGACAGAGAGAATAGTTCACATTTTTAAGACACTGCAAAGCCCGACAACAAATATACAAGCCACTGACAACGGCTCGGTATTGATCCGAGATTTAATTCGAATTAGGTCTGTTGGCTATGAAGTAGTTTTCACGGGGTTATATGTCTAAAGCGTTATCAGTACTAAATGAAAGTGTGTTGGTCGGCCAACCTCTGCCAGAATTCATCCAATCTGAGCGTCTCCTTGATATCTTCGCTACGACTGCTACCCGGTTGCCTCATAAGGTGGCACTTTTGGATGGACGACAGCGGCTTACTTATGGCGAGTTAGACCGGAAATCTAACCAAGTTGCCCATGTGCTGCGTCAAGCTGGGATTGGTCCGCGCGACTTTGTCGGCCTTTGGATGAAGCGTTCTCTAAATCTTCACGTTGCTTTACTGGGAATCCTGAAAGCAGGTGCCGCCTACATCCCTTTCGATGCGGAAGCCCCGTCTGCAAGAGTCAGTACATCTTTGCAAGGCTGTGGAGCCAAGGCACTTATGGCGCACCAAGAGCTTCTGGAAGGAGGCTTTGACTGGTCTGGACCCTGCTTGCAGTGGGAAGAATTGCCCATCACTCATGCCTCTGGAAAACCTCTGGAGATACTTGATTCAACTCCTGACGATCCTGCCTATGCCATCTACACATCAGGATCTACTGGACAGCCCAAGGGAATAGTCGTTTCTCACCGTAACGTTTGTCATTGGGTGCGGGCAGAAAACCATGTACTCCAAATAGCTCAGGCTGACTTGGTCTACCAGGGCTTTTCTCTAGCCTTTGACATGTCTGTGGAAGAAATTTGGCCAGCTTTCCTGGTCGGGGCGTCTCTACGGGTTGCTCTACCGGAACTGGTGAAAGCAGTAGATCAGCTACCACAAGTGCTCACCCAGGCTGGCGTTACCGTACTCCACGCTGTTCCCACACTGCTTGCTCTATTGGAGCAAGATATTCCCAGCCTGCGACTGATTAATCTGGGGGGCGAGGCTTGCTCTTCTGGTTTGGTCGAGCGTTGGGCAAGACCTGAGCGACGGATTCTCAATACCTACGGACCCACGGAAACTACCGTTACCGCCACCTGGGCTGAGTGTCAGCCGGGTAAGACTATTACCATTGGTCAGCCCCTACCCAACTACTTAGCTTATGTTTTGGATGAGAACTTGCGTCCGGTGCGGCAGGGAGAAGCGGGTGAGTTATTCATTGGCGGACCTAGCGTTACGGCAGGCTATATTGGTCGGCCCGAGTTAACGGCAACGAAGTTCATCGCCAATCCCTTTATCGCCACAGCCCAGCAGTCACCGATGCTTTACCGCAGTGGCGATCAAGTTTGTCTCGATAGTGATGGCAACCTAATCTTTAACGGTCGTATTGATGATCAGGTCAAACTGCGGGGCTACCGCATTGAACTAGGCGAGATTGAGGCGCAGCTAACGGCGTTACCATCGGTCAAGATGGCAGCGGTGGCCGTCAAACCAAATGCTCTCGGGATGGACCAACTAGTCGCTTACGTTGTCTTGCGCGAAGGGAATACGTGGGATACCGCAACTATAAAAGCGGAACTGGTCGCCAAACTGCCTGCTTATATGGTTCCTAGCCGATATGTGCCCGTTGCAGCCCTACCAACTTTGGCAAGCGGCAAGGTGGATCGCAAAAATCTTCTTGCTCTTGAAATCCCAGTTTTTGATGAAACATTCCGTTCCAATCAAGTACCAGCCACAGTTATTGAAGAAGAACTGCTCTCGGTCTGGCAGGAGCTGTTTGGACAGCGCCATATGTCCACCACCGATGATTTTTTCACCGATCTCGGTGGGCACTCGTTGCTGGCTGCAACGCTTATCTCCCGGTTGCGCGCCCAACCCCGCTATCGCCAGATCTCATTGCAGGACCTTTACCAGCACCGCACCATCGTAGGTTTGGCGCGACACGTAGAACAAAGTAAGCCAATGAATGTACTGGAGCGCATAGGAACTTTTCATGCTATTCCCACTGGGCGCTATGTGGCTTGCGTGATTGCTCAGGCCCTCAGTCTGTTGGTCATCTATGGTGTTTTTTCCCTGCAATGGCTGATTCCCTATCTAACCTATAGCTGGATGCTTGACTTAGGAGAGGGAATCTGGTGGTCTATCGCTGCTGCCCTAGCTGTCTATAGTGGCCTTGTTCCCCTGCTACTGGGACTTTCGGTGATCATCAAATGGGTGGTTATTGGGCGCTATAAGCCCGGTGAGTACCCTCTATGGGGGTCTTATTACTTCCGCTGGTGGTTTGTCCGCCGCTTTCTAGCAGTCATGCCCATCTCATACATGAATGGCACACCTTTAATTCGTATCTATTACCGATTGTTGGGAGCACGCATCGGGAAAGAGGTCTATATCAGCAGCACTGATATAGGTGCTTTTGACCTAGTCTCGATTGGAGACCATGCCAGCCTTGGTTATCGCGTGATGTTGGACAACAGTATGGTAGAGGACGGACTGCTTAAAATCAGTTCTATCGCAGTCGGTAATCACTGCTATATCGGCAGCAGTTCTGTGTTGAGTGCTGATACGGTCATGGAGGATTATGCCGAACTCGATGATCTCTCCGCGCTGCCCAATAAAGCTCGAATCCCTCATGGAGAATTCTGGAAGGGTTCACCTGCTCGCTTTCATGCTCGGGTAGACGTGGAAAGCTTGCCCGCGCCCGAAATAGTCTCAGACACACGAAGATACACGTTCGCTGGGGTATTCGGTGTCCTGTTGCTGGTCTTCCCGATTCTGGCTTTGTTACCCGTTTTCCCTGGTTTCATGATCCTCAACGAACTGGACCGTCACACCCAGGGCTATGCCTACTTGCTGATTACGCCTGTACTCTCTGTGTTGTTCGTACTTTTGTCAGCCTTGGAAATTGTCGTACTGCGTTGGCTCTTCCTCGGTCGTGTTAAAGAGGGTACCTACAGCCTGTATAGCAATTTCTACATCCGCAAATGGCTGATTGACCAGTTAATGGAATCGAGCCTGACGGTGCTGCACCCGCTCTATGCCACGCTGTATCTTGCCCCCTGGTATCGCCTGCTCGGTGCCAAAATAGGCAAACGCACAGAAATTTCAACGGCCAGTGCCGTTACCCACGATCTTCTAGAAATCGATGACGAGTCGTTCATTGCCGATGCTGTAATCATGGGCGACCCCCACATCCGACATAATCGTCTTACCCTTAAACGTACACGTATTGGTAAGCGCAGTTTCATTGGGAATAGCGCTCTAATTCCCGATGGTAGTTCGATCCCCGATGGATGCCTGATTGGTTGCTTGTCGCAGCCACCTCAAGAGTCAGAACTTACCCCAGGCACTTCTTGGTTCGGCACTCCGGCTATTTACTTGCCCAAGCGGCAGACCTTTTGCGACTACTCCTCTGAACTAACCTACGATCCACCAAAGCATTTGGTCGCGATGAGATTGGTCGTCGAATTTATTCGAATTATTCTGCCGATTACGGTAGTGATGACGTTGAGCATCTCTTTCATCAGCATCATGGTTGACCTCAACGAGATTTACGATTTCTTCGAGCTGATGTTTATTTTCCCTCTCATGTACGTGGGATTTGGCATAATTGCCACGCTGATAACCGTGGCCTTAAAGTGGCTGCTGGTCGGACGTTATCGCCCAGAATCAAAACCAATGTGGACCTCTTTTGTTTGGAGGAGTGAACTGATCACTTCGACTTATGAAGCCCTGGCCGTCACTTTCTTTTTGGACATGCTGCGTGGGACACCCTTCCTCAGCTTCTTCCTACGCTTGTTCGGCAGCAAAATTGGCAAACGAGTCTACCTGGATACGACTGATTTGACGGAGTTTGATGTGGTACGCATCGGCGACGATTGTGCCCTCAACTATGATTGCGGGCCACAGACACACCTATTCGAAGACCGAGTGATGAAAATCGCTCCCATTGAACTGGGCGACCGAGTGGTAGTTGGCACGCTTGCTATCGCTCTGTACGGTACCCGTTTGGAATCTGATAGCTGGCTAGGTCCCCTGTCTCTGGTTATGAAAGGAGAGCAGTTGCCTGCTGGTACGGCCTGGTTTGGTTCGCCTGCCCAGCCTGTGGGTGATGCCCCATTAGGAAGTCAGATATCTACATAGGCACTTAGCCTGAAATGTAAATATCATGAAAATGATTGTACTGAGTGGAAACAGAAAGTCAATTGAAAAATCTTTCGGTAAATTCATCTAGCTTTTAGCAAAATGCAACCTGCTAAAAATCTTATTTGTATATTAATGGACAGATCTAACAGCTACATCTTAAGAGCTTGAACTACTAGAACATCAGTGCTAGTAATGTCCACCTTTTGTAAACGGCGCTGTCCTGTTGCTGAGCTATGCCGAAGCATCCCGACTCTAATTGCTACGCGCTATAGAGCGGGGCTTCCGCGCTTTAAGCTAAACACAAGGGCCACATTTTGCCCACCAAAGCCAAAACTGTGACTAATGGCATGGTCTACCGTTTGTTCTTGCCTGGAACGGACAAAATTAAGAGGAGCGATCGGGTTTGTTAATCCTACCGTCGGAGGCAACGTTTGATGCTCCATAGACAACAAGCAAAACGCACATTCCAAGGCTCCAGTTGCCCCCAGGCTATGCCCGGTGATTCCTTTCGTGGCGCTAATCGGAACATGAGGACCATAGACTCTAGCGATTAAGGCTGCTTCCATCGCGTCATTTCTTTGGGTTCCGGTTCCGTGTGGACTGATCAAATCGATCTGTCTGGAATTTAAACCCGCTTCTTGGAGCGCCCGTTGAATAGCCCGTTCAGCTTGGGTACCCTTGGCATCGGGACTATAGGCATGGCAAGCATCGGTTGTCGCTCCAAAGCCTCGAATTTCCCCATAGACTTTGGCTGCTCGTCTTTGAGCGAGTTCTTTATTTTCTAGGACTAAAAAAGCAGCGCTTTCGGCAGGCCAAAATCCTGTATGCTTCTGGTCAAAAGGTTTAGGCGCTTCTGAAGATAAAAGTCCCATCTTTCGGAAGCTCGCCAATCCCAAGCTCGTCAACGGAGATTCGGCACCACCGACCAACGCTCTCTGACAATAGCCTCCTTGAATGAGGCGGTAACCCCAACCAATCGCCCAAGCGCCAGAAGCACAGGCCACACTCAGGGTCTGCACCGGACCTCGAATATTCATTTTTTGCGCAATTGTTGCGCTTAAGCTATGAGGCAGACAGGCCAACCAATCCGCAGGGGCCTCTTTGGTTTGACAGGCCCGTTCTAAATCCAGCGGATTTCCCCGACTTGTTCCTACAACCAATCCCCAGCCTTCACCTTCTGCCTCTACGGGAGCGGACAAACCACTGTCTAACAAAGCTCTTTGGGCCGCTTCAAGCGCTAAAGAACTCGTCCGATGGGGTATCTCCCAAGGCAGGGGCGTACAGCTTACGGGATATCCTTGGAATTCCTGCCAAGTGGGAATTCCCTGAAGCAGCGCATGCCAGATAGACAGCGTATCTGAGCCAAGGCCGTGAACGAGACCCAATCCCGTGACAACAACAGCAGTCATGATCTCAGCATACGCAACGGACAGGAACGGTTAAGACTATTTGGGTTCCTGGATATTCTCGGCACCTTTACTCAGAGTTGCTTTGGTGATTTTGTCCCCGACCGCAATTTTATCGATGACGTCTTCGCCTTTGACGATTTTACCGAAAACGGCATACTTGCCATCGAGGAAGTCGATAGGGGCAAGGGTGAAATAGAACTGGGAAGAAGCAGAATCTAGAGAGGCACTACGGGCCATGGCAATCGCCCCCCGGACATGGGGGAGGACTAGTTTCTTAGCAGGGGTGGCAGGGACTATCTCTGTGTTGTACACAGGTTGAGCATCTCCCTGTGTTTTGATTTCTAGGGGGATAGTCCGCTCTGTTTTCGTTTTGGGATCAATGAAGCCACCCGTACCATTTCCCTTGGGGTCTCCACCCTGAATCACAAAAGGTTGGGGGTCTTTTTCTACGCGATGAAAAGTGAGTCCGTTATAGAATCCACGTTTCACCAAATCTGCGAAATTTCCGGCAGAAACGGGCGCATTATCCCCGTCTAAGGCAATGGTGATCACTCCTTTGGTTGTTTCCATCACTACTGTTGCTGCGCCTTTGAGTTTTGGCAGATTATCAAAGGTTTCCACTTTTTTAGTGGACGTATTTTCTGCCCCTGTGGAGGGACCTGCATTAGCACTCTGGGGAGGAGTACTGCAGCTCACAAGCATCAAGGCGAAGGCAGGAACCAGCATCAAACGAACAGATCGGAACACAAAGAGCACCCAAAGCTACCGCCCTCGATTATAAGGGAAGCTTCCACTAAACATGTCCGTTAAAGTTCTTTTTAGCTGGAAAGATCAATCCTCAAAATACCAACTCACATGCTCCAAATCAGTAATCAAGCAGGACAACAGGCGAGTATGGCCAATAGCGCTCAGTAGCCATTTGAACTCTGTACACGACGCACCGTAAGCAAGAGATGCTCCACAATGTACCTCACTTAGCATTACTCCAAAATCCCGATTGGGGATGTAGACCCCTCTCTCCACATCCAAAATTTCACGAAGCTCAATCAAATCCAAACGACAATTTCTTAGGTCACTTCTCTCAACGGAAAGCTTCTCACCACATACGAAATTAGTTGAAATATTGATGGCATATAAACCATCCAACTCATCAATATCCAGGTGAATAGTGAGGGAACCATCTGCAAATTCATAGCCCAAAAGTTGGGAATTACCACTATGGGCGACCAGTTCCTCAAACCGTATGCTCATTTCTCTAACAACCTTCGTATCCCACGATTTTTCGTGCCACTACTCCCATGTAGCAACAAAAAAGCCCGAACATGCCAAAGGTTTCCTAAAATTTAACCTCTATGGAGTATGAGCAGCCGGCTACCTCAAAATTGAATTAGAGTACTGAACGGACAGGCAGATCTCCTAGAATCAGGGAGCAAGACCGATGGTTATATCATGGCGACCTTAAAAGAATTTCTAGAAAAGTGCTCCACCCTTGGGCTTCTGAGGATTATTGTCACCAATGACACGGCGGTACTGGAGTGCAAGTCTGAGATCAAAGACCTGTACTATGCAGCGCTGCCCAAAGGCCAATATGCCAACATGCATACCGAAAACTTTGAATTCCATCTCAATATGGATGACATTGGCTGGGTGCGCTTCGAAGAGGGCATTGCCAAACGGGGTAACTTCACCACCTATGCTGTCCGTTTGCAAAAAGACGCTGACTCCAAACCATTGCTTAGCGCTTTTCTACAATGGGGAAAGCCTGGAGAATATGTTGAGGGGCAAGTGGAAGCTTTTCAATCCTTAAAAGCAGACTATGGAGAAGCTTGGGCTCCAGAGCCCTTAACTCAACCAGTTAAATCATGAGGATTGCCTTGTGCGGGTAGAAAAATTCATTCAGCAATTTGAAGCGACTACGCCCCTTCATTTAGCAGCATCCTGGGACAACGTAGGCTGGCAGGTAGAGCCAGGCATTGCTTTGGAAGAAGCAAGAGTCTTGGTCTGTCTGACTCCCACCTTTTCTGTGCTGGAGGAAGCCGTCGATGAGGGCTTCAATCTGGTTTTTGCACACCATCCCCTGATTTTTACTCCCCTCAAATCTCTGCATCCCAAAACCCCTGTTGGTCAGGCGGTCCATCTGGCCTATACCAAAGGGATTGGCGTCTACAGTGCCCATACTAACTTTGACCAAGTGGTAGAAGGTACGGCAGATACTCTGTCTACCCTGCTTGGCCTTTCTGCTTGCGAGCCCCTAGAGCCCTATCCTGAAAAGTTCTTTAAACTGGTTACTTTCGTTCCAGCAGACGTGCGAGAGGTTGTCTTAGAAACGCTTTGGGAAGCAGGAGCTGGTCAAGTGGGTGAACACTATAACCGCTGTAGCTACTGGAGTGCGGGGACGGGGACCTTCTGTGCCCTAGAGGGAAGCCATCCGGCCATAGGGTCCGCAGGCGATAACCAGGTGGCCGAAGACCGTCTGGAAGTCCTGGTATCAGAAACCCGCCGGAGTGAAGTTCTCCAGGCGTTGCGGTTGGCGCATCCCTATGAAGAACCGGCCTACGAACTCTATGCCGTAGAACCGCCTGCCTCTGCCATTGGCTATGGACGGGTAGGATTGCTGCCCGAGCCCCAGACCCTAGAAGAAACCCTCCAGCTCATTCGACTGCAGTTGGACCAACCCCATCTGATCACCTCCCCGGCAGCTCTTGACCGCAAAGTACACAAAATTGCTGTCCTCGGAGGTTCTGGCGGTAGTTTCATTCCTCAAGCCCACCGTCACCAAGTAGACCTCTATCTCACGTCTGATTGCAAGTTTCACCAGTTTCAAGAGGCGATGGAGCGGAGCATCGTTTTGGTGGATGCCGGTCACTATGCTACGGAGCGACCTGCCTGCAAGCGTCTGGTCGAGAGATTTCAAGCGTGGGGTGTACAGGCACGTCTGAGCAGCCAAGACCGCAACTATGTCGTTCATTCTCTCCCCAGCCTTTGAAAAAGAGAATGGTACGATGTAGGGGCTCATGGCTAGGTCTTAAGGAAGAACATGTCTGATACCGTCCTGATTGTGGATGACGAGGAACTGATTCGGGAAACCGTGGCCCTGCATCTGACGGATGATGGGTTTAAGGCGATGATGGCAGAAGATGGTCGCCAGGCCCTCGACTTAATGCGGCAGCTTGACCGTGTAGATTTGATTATTCTTGACCTGATGCTGCCCTTTTTAAATGGCTTAGACCTTTGTCGCTTGCTGCGCCGTGAGGGCAATATGGTCCCCATTTTGATGCTCACCGCGAAAGGGTCAGAGACTGACCGGGTCGTAGGGTTAGAAGTTGGAGCAGATGACTACCTGACCAAACCTTTCGGCATGCGCGAACTCTCTGCTCGTTGCCGAGCTTTACTCCGGCGCGAACGGCGAATTCTTCCCCAGCAGGTTATTTTGCGCTACCAAGAGCTATGGATGAACCTGGACGAATGCCGGGTCATGGTCCGTGATGCCCTGACCGAACTTTCTCCGAAGGAATTCCGCCTTTTAGAATTGTTTATGCGCAATCCACGACGGGTTTGGTCTCGTGAACAGCTTCTAGAGCGTGTTTGGGGACCTGATTTCATGGGAGACAGCAAAACAGTAGATGTGCACATCCGCTGGCTGCGCGAAAAGCTAGAGTTGGATCCTAGCCGTCCAGAATATTTGGTCACTGTTCGGGGATTTGGTTATCGTTTCGGTTAGAGAAACGTTTTACTGTCCAAACCTATAAAAAAGGAGTAGCAGATATGGAGCCCTTGAGCTTCATAGGGGGTGCTGCCCTTGGTCTGGGAGCGAGCATCTTCTGGCAAAAAACTACCCAGAAAAAAAATAAAGAGCAAGCGGATACGCTACGAACCTATTTGGAGAAGCAACAGCTCAAGCTAGACCAGTTGGCACAGAACAACACGGCTCTAGAAAGCCTGCTGGAGATTGCTCCTTTCGGCTATATAATCGTCGATGAAAAAAATCAGTTACTCTTCTGCAATCAAATAGCGAAGGAACTACTAGATATTACCAACTGGCAGAGCGGAGGGCCCAAGCGTACCTTCTTGGAATATGCACGGTCTTATGAGTTAGACCAACTGATTATGCACACTCGTGAAGAAGAATCTCCTCAAACGGCTGACTGGAACTCTACTTGGGTGCCTGCCACTACTAGCCAATATCTACGGGGAGAGACCGTCCTCTTGCCAGAACAGTGCATTGGAGTTTTTCTCCAAAATCGCAAAGAACTCATAGACCTCACCCGTTCTCGCGACCAATGGACATCGGCAGTTGCCCATGAATTGAAAACTCCTTTAACCTCAATCCGGTTAGTACACGAAGTCCTCTCCACCCGCATTAGCCCAGATCTTCTGACCTGGGTAGAGAGGGTAACCAAAGAGGTTAATCGCCTGGCACAATTGGTTCAAGATCTCCTGGACCTGGGGCAATGGGAATATCCAGAATCTCCTGAACCGATAGACCTCAAAGTCCTGATTGACCAAGCGTGGGACATCCTAGAACCTCTGGTCCTAAGCCGCACCCTTCGACTGGATTATCAAGGACCGGAAACTTTGCCTAGTGTCGGAAATCCTAGTGCTATGATTCGGGTCTGGATCAATCTGCTCGATAATGCCGTGAAATACAGCCCAGAAGGAAAACCCATTTTTGTTCGTGCTCATCTAGAAGAAGAACTCAACGACGAACAATCTTCTTTTAATTGGTTAATTGATATCTATGATGAAGGTCCAGGATTTCCTCCTCAAGAATTAGACCGCGTTTTTGAACCGTTTTACCGAGCCGACCCAGCCCGCGCCCGACGCACAGGGGGCACAGGTCTTGGCCTAGCGATTGTCCGCCAAATTGTCGATGCCCACAGCGGCCACGTCCAAGCAAAAAACCATCCTGAAACAGGTGGAGCTTGGCTGCAGGTTTCTTTACCCAAAGCATAATCCTATGACCGAAGACGCCAACCAGATCTTGCTCCGCTATTCCGAAACCTATCCCAAAGAAGCACTGCGGGTCCTTACCGTCTTGGCTGAAGAACAAGAGGAAGATGAACTCCTTTATTTTCGAGGAGAAGTGAGTTCCTTGCGCAGAGCTACTCCTGCAGACCCGACGATTCCCCTACTTACTCCTGAAGACCAAATTGTCCGCATTGACCGCTGGCAAGCACCTTTCAATCCCAACAATCCCAAAGTTCTAGCAGAGGATGTTGCGGTGGAAAGCCTGATTGTTAGATAAGCGAGACAATAGTAGGAAGATGTGCTTGGCGAGTTGTCTGAACCTGGCGTCCTCGCACAAGAGGCAATGGGTAAACTGGAAGCAGCTACGGCAGAATTACAGGGAATTTTGCAAAAATTGGTGAAGAAGTTATTCCATAAACACGGAGTCATCAGCAATGCAGAGCATTAAGGTTCGTCAGCACGTTGGACAAGATGGCATCCTTCATCTCGATATTCCCGTTGGGCTAACAGAGCAGGATATGGAAGTAATGATAATTTATCAGTCTGTGTCATCGTCAACAACAACTCGGCGATCGCTAGAACAGTTTTATGGTATTTGTGCAGATGACCCTATTATTCTTGATGATCAGGGAATATCAGAAGCTCTTGATGATGAACTGGCTGGAGCTTTTGATTAAGGATGCGCTATCTGTTAGACACAAAACTATGAGCTTCTTGACAGCCAAGTCATTTTTCGGAAATTTCTTCAAACCTATGGTGACGAATTTGAAAAAGGCAGTACTTTCTCAAAGTGTTAGAATGGTAATCATTTGAAGATGACCAATTAAGTCCAAATCCCGAAGTTTGATTGATAGGAAGTTTGAGCGACCCCAAATTCTTTAAAATCTCTTCCCGTGTTGGCTCCTTTGATATACGGATAGCTGCAATTAATGCTTGTGCTGCATCATAGCTAGTAGCAGCTCGCCAATATATTTGTTGTTCCCATCTTTTCTCTGCTTTTTTCGTATAATCAGAATTTTTAGCTAGACAAGGACTGGGGACAACCATCCCTTCAATAGCATCTCCTCCTTTTTCTAAAGTTAGTTTTTCTGATAGTGCCATAGCACTTACTAATTGAAGTTTTTTCGCTGGAAGTTTAAAGTTTGCTCTAGCGATGGCGAGTGCTACTGAATTTGTCCCAACATTAGATATTAATAGAACTGCTTTAATATTATGCTTAATAAGATTGTCAATTTCATTCTGGATGTCTAAGTCAGTCTCGCTCAAATCGATAAGCTTGCCAAAGAATTTTCCTCCGTGCTTCTTAAAGTCTTCTTCAAAATCTCTTTTGAGAGTATTACTATATTCACTGCTTGGATTATATGCAATAGCAATTTCATCTAACTGTAAATGCTTTTTGATATACTGGGTGTACTTAGGAGCAGCTACTTTTGTAGAACTAACAGTTCGAAAAAAATTTTCCTTTTTTAATTGACTACTAGAACTTGCAGGAGAAACCACAGCTATTTGCTTCTCCTGGTAAATAGGTAGTGCTACTGCAGTACTCTCACTAGCATGATGTCCAATGATTGCTAAAATATCATTGTCATTAGCTAATTCTTTTGCTACTTTTTTAGCAACTTCTGGTTCATTACCATCATTAACAATAACTATCTCTAGTAAGTGATTATCTTTACCATTCTGGTGATTGAATTTAGTTTGAGCATCAGCTACACCTCTAAACATCTCTCTGGCAGCATCTTCATAGTAATCAATGGAAGCAACTACTGCTATTTTTAAAGGGTTTCCTTTCAGACGAGCTTGAGCATTGTTCAAGTAAATTTGAGGAACTGGATCGGTAGGATCACTATCTATAGCTTGTGCAAATAATTTAATTGCTTGCTCGTATTTTTGTTGCTTGAAAAACTCAGTTCCTTTTTTAAGATGAAAGTTAGAACCAGACAGAGAAGCTATTTTTTCTCCACTAGTCTTCAAGGTTCTAAAACAAGTATCTCCTATCTTTTCCCCCACGATTCCTTTTTCAATAGGACAAGCATCATATTTCTCATAAGCTTCATAAGCCAGGTTATAAGCCCCAAAAGATACTGAGAGGATAGTTCCGATAACAAAGCTACCAACTATTAATACAACGTTTCTCAACTTTCTAACACTTTCTGCTTCTTGAATATCACTTTCTGCTTCTTGACTAGCGTTCAAATATTTATAGTCTTTGTCGCTCAGACTTTTATCATTCGACCATTGCAAAGCATTTTTCAAGGCTTGTCCGCGCAAGAGGTGAGATTTATCTGTAAAGCTAGATGTTCTCCAAGCGGTAATAGATTCAGAATAGGGACTTAATTCATCTAATTTCTGCTCCAGCCAATCTCGATTAAATACCTGAGCATAAATAGGATTACGTATTTTCAGCTTTCCATCTTGATTAACCACCAAGCCCGACAATTGCAATTCCAATTGTTCAGAGCTATCATCAGATGAAATCTCTTTATTTTTTAAGATACTTTGATATACCTGAAGTAATCTTCTAATTAAATTTCCGTTATTGAGAAGGCGATTGCGTATCGTTTTTAGATGCTCTGGATTATCCTGCTCTTCCCAATTGTATATAATTTTATCTTGAATGAGTTTTTCGACAAACCTTGCTGCACTTTCAGAAGGAATTAACTCAGCTGATTCAGCCACTAATTTACAGAGTTTTTGTGTCAGGAAAGGTTGTCCACCTGACCAGTACAAGATTTCTTCAAGAATCTCTTCAGGATGAGTACTTTTTTCTAATAATCCTTTAGCTAAGGGTTGAGCTTCATGCAATTGAAAACCTTTGAGAGAGATGGCTCGACCAATATTAAAAGGGGTGCAATTTTCACTTTGAATTAAATCTGAAGGGGTAGATACACCCAAAAGAGTAAAAGTTAAACGTTTATATTCTGGTTGCTCGACTCGATTGTTATAGAAAGATCTAATTAAAGCAAAAAAATCATCAGCTCTAAATTTTAAGCGGCGAACACTATCAATCTCATCAATGAAAATAACAATATTTTGCTCAACTTCTCTTAATAGAACTGTTTTAATAAAGTGACCGAATCGGCTTAAAGCAGGCATCGACTCATGCTCATTCCACCAATCTGAGACATCATCAGAGATATTTAACTTGGACGCAATTATATCAGCTAAGCTAAAATACCACTCATCTGCTGTTGCCTCACTTCCAATCTCTGTCAAACTAATAAAACAACAGGCATATCCATCACCTCTTAATCTCTGTTGGATTTGTATCCCTAAACTGGATTTACCCATCTGACGAGAGTTGAAAACATAGCAGAACTCACCAGATTTAAGCGCTTGATATAGATCTTCATCTGCTTTTCGTTTGACATAACTAGGATGCTGAAATCTTAAATCTCCCCCCACCTGATAGAAGCCAACTTGACTCATGAGTTTTTTCCTTAAGCAAATATCTTACTGAAATACTGACGGTATAAATTGCAGCTAGGTATGGTATTGTTACCTTCTATTTTTACTAAACCTAGCCTGTCAAGCTTGTTCATCTGAGTTGGATCGATTTGTACCGGATGAGACGTAGTCACGACCCTTCTTAAAGCTTCTATTAAGGCTGGTCGATCCTTAACTATTTCCCATAGCTGTAGTAGGCGATCTCCGTAAATTCCTCCTTGTGTATCAGCTTCAACTAACACAATTTCAAGTGTCAAAGACTTGTCAGCTAACGTTTTTAAGGTATGGTTAATGAGGAAGGGATTGCCACCTACCAATCCCATAATTTTGTCGATGTGACTTCTGCTCCAATCGAGGTTGTACTGCCGAACTAAACCTGCTACTTGTTCAGGGGTGAAATCATCTAAAGTTACGATTGTTCCAACACCACGGAGTGGTGAATAATTGATATCAATCGAGGCATAATTATCGGTAGAGTGAACGATAACCAAACTAAGTTTTTTCCATAGTTCATCTCGTTGTGCTTCTTCGTGCCAAGCTCTAAGAAGATGACAAAAGTCATCAGCAACAGGATGTTCAAAAACGCGATCAACTCCTTCTAAAACAAGAACTAAATGTTGATTAACATTAGTCAATAAGTGAGTTCTAAAAAAAGCATTTGCCTTGTATGTAGAGCCCCCATTCTTTTTCTGCCAATAATCATTCAAAATATCAGAAAGATCTAAATAATCATTAACACATCCACAGAAAGCTTGCCAAAAATTATCCTTGCTACCCAATGAATCACTTTCAAATTCTTTATAGAAGTTAAGTACTACAATTTGAGTATCTGTCTGATTTGCTCTGAATCGATTTAATACTCGATTCAGCATTTGTGTCTTTCCCGTATGTTGAGGTGCTTTAATACGAAGTAGAGAACCTGGCTGTAAGATAGTTGCATAACATATGGATTCCTGTGGCTCTCGAAGAACTTCGAAACGAGTTGGGATAGGATCATCGTAACTCTCATATATCTTTTCACTAACTGTTTCCCAATTGCAATTCAAAACCTGACAGAATGCTTTGAAAGAATCCGGTCTAATTGCTGCTCCTTTTAAAAAACGTTTCCAAGTGGGCAAGGAGATTCCGTAGGGATAGAATCCCTCCTCAGACCAAGGACGATTGGGTTCTAAAGCTCTACTAGCTTCTTCTAGCCATCGAGAATCATAAATACTCAATCCTCTGTTTTCTCTTGATTGTCTGACCTGTAAATGTCCTTGTTTGGACAATCGGTGACTTGCCATAATAGTTCTCCCGCAGAACAGTACTGGCATTATAGTTTCTGTGCTATTACCCAACAAGCTTAGTTCAGGTTCACTTCTGGATCAGTTTTTCTTAAGAGCTTTTACTCAGGATAAAAAACTGAGATCAAACTATGTCTAGATTTTTCTTAAGCAATCATTCATCATTGCAAACAACTGACATATGTAACAAACTTCATTTTGGTTATGTTTAAGTCAACCTTATGAATAGCAAGATGACTAATCAGGCATTGAGCAGCAAATTTGTATCGGGATCTATTGGGTCAACAGCAATTGCCAAATATTTCTTTGAAATTGCTTAGATATATAGGATGAGTTGCCATGAAAAAAGGTATTGATTGGCTAATGGTTCATAATGTATTAGGAAGCTGGCAAAAGCTATGGGGGATGCCTTTTGAAAGTAATCCTCAAATTGCACTTGATGATGAACTCAAGAAATTAGCTTCAGGTAAGTTACTCATCAATACTCCACACGAAATGCAAGTCGGTGTTCCTGAGAGAGTAAATGTCCGAATTGCTAAAACTGCAACCCAGAATTTTCTTGAGGGATTGGTCCATAGCCAGGAAGCTGAGGTTGAGAATATCAGAACTAGCCGTTCTATGATTGTTAGCTTAAGAAGCGAAGATTTCAAGATTGAAGCGCTTAGCAATGAAGAACAAATTATTGAGGACACTGATTACACCCAATGGGACTATAAAGTAGCACCGCTCAAAAGCGGTAATCGCAAGGTTTGCATTAGCATCACAGTTCTACTTACAGAAGAAAATGAGGACTTTCGCAAAACTCTACTTATCTTAGAAAAAGAGATTACTGTCAGGAGCAATCCCATCTATTCAATTAAAACTTTCGTGAGCGACTATTGGCAGTGGATTTTTGCATCAGCACTTATTCCTGCTATAGGTTTGGTTCTTAAAGTGCTTAGAGGCACTTAACGATGGGCAAGTCATCGAACAGCGACTAGCCCTTCAGCTTCGCCAATTTTGTGACTTTGGTCCCTTGATAGTAGTGGCTCAGAATATTGCGATACTTCCAGCCAGAGGCTGCACGGTTTTGGGCTCCCCATTGGCTCATGCCATATCCATGGCCCCAACCTTTACCTTCGAAGGTGAAGCGGCTGGCCGGAGTTTGGTCTGCACCGACGATGGCGGCTCCCATAAAAGGGGGACGGACCGCTGCTATTTGAAAGCGACCGCTCAGTAAATTTAGGCCAATGCGCACAGGGTCGGCATCAATGGTCTTAGTACCTTTGGTCCCTACGATTTTTAAAGAGTTCGCACGCCCAGCGGCGCTGATTTCATTTGGGGTCACCTGTAACAGTTCTCCCAATCCTTGGGTCCAAGGCTTTAGCTGTTCGGGAGTGATAGAGACTTGCCAGCGGTAATTAGGCGCATCCTGGTCGTAATCTTTCACACTGCGCAGATAGCTTCGTCCTCCATTATCAGTCTGTCCACCAGAGGAAGCATGGTAAAGCGCTTCCGCTAGTTTGCCTCGATAGGTTAGGACTTCATCACGGGTGGTATCGACCGCTTGAATCGATTTTTGACTCTCTCCCTGGACGCCTTCATAGACTTGCCAGGCTGGCGTATCGCCTAGGTCATAGGGCTTATCCTGGCGGTGATTCATCTGAAAGAAGGCATAGCTGCGGGCGGCTACAGCTTGGGCTTTGATCGCCTCTATGGACCAGCTCTGGGGCATTTCTGAAGTGGCTACGCCATAGAGATATTCTTCCATGGGCAGTTGATTGACGGCCAAAAGCCCATCGCTGGAAGATTTGACTTCAACGGCTCCCCGAAACCACTGCTTATCGATATAGACCAAACCGTCCTTGGTCTGAGGCGTGACGCGCACACCGCTGACTTTGATATCCCCAATCTGAATGCCTCCACCCTTGCCCTTACGGGTCAGAAGAGGCTCTAAGGGGTCTAAAGAACCCAAGACCTGTCCTTCCGAGGCTGTGACCAACGCTCCCACTGAGCTTCCCAAGACAATCTGTCGTTCCCCTTCGGTGATTTCTACCCGGACATCGTGGACATCGGTGGCTGGGGCTGCGGTCGCCGCTGTAGCAGCCAAACATAGAAAACTCAGAGACGATAAGCTAAGAGAAAGGAGTACACGTTTCATGGCAAAACCAAAGACAAAACAAAAGCCATACAGGAAAGCACGTCAGGCCGTTAGATTAGAACCTCGCGTGGGAATCCTATAGGTATTTCCTCGTTAGTCTACCCTATGGTTCTGGGCATGCGCGGTATACCAGCAGACAGGACAGATGGGGACAACTGCTCTCTAGAAGCGGGTTTCATACTCTACAGAAGCACTGGTATCGTTTTTGAAATCGCTTCCTACGCGCAGCAGAATGTTGTCATCAAATCGA
Source organism: Gloeobacterales cyanobacterium (assembly GCA_038245785.1). GTDB lineage: Bacteria > Cyanobacteriota > Cyanobacteriia > Gloeobacterales > PMM-0068 > Sivonenia. The sequence goes on from JBBRSB010000013.1 coordinate 34,560, forward strand.
TATTGCAGGTTATACCGGGTTGGTTGGGTAGGGTCTGTGAGGTTTTGCGTTACGGACAGCCCGAAGTTGTAGCTAAGGTCTTTAGCTACTTCTAGACCTACGCCCAGACGATAAGCGCCCGGAACAGCCGGGTCTGTTTGGGTGAGGGCACTGATTTGAAATTCATCTAGAGCCAGACGTTCGAGAATAAAATCTTCAATCGGAGAAACCAAAGCAGAACCGGCCAGGGCGTAGACTCCTGCCCCTAGTTGGCCTGCCACATTGCCTCCCAAAAGGCTGACGATTTCATCCTGAGTGCGGGGAGGAGAGCTGCGTAGCTCTGTGTTGAACTTGGAAGCTCTGCCGGTAACGGATGCCGTAATGCGTACCGTTCTTTGCGAACCTGTAGTGATGCTAGATTCCAAGACTCTCCGGTTTGAAGCTTCCGCCGTCGGTAAGGTTACTTCTGAAGCGCGGCCCACGACCCGAACGTCTAAGTCTGGATCTAGCCCTTGCTCTGGACTAAAACGGGCTACATTCTTGCGACCCCGCTCTAGATAAAACGGAGAGGAAAAGAGGTTGAGGCGACCGGATAGAAACTGCACTTCGCCGAGGGCTTTAGGTTCGGCCAAAGTACCGGATAGGACGAGATTTCCTTTGGTCAAGAAGCGGAGTACAGGCCGCTGTACCAAGTTAATATCTTGCCCAAGCACTATCTTCAAATCTTGCAGCTTTGGACTGGCAATCTGCCTCACACGGGCGGTAGTTTCCAGTCTGGCCGGGTCCTCAGGCTTACCACTGGGTAGCCCAAGGTTACCTTTAGAAAGTGTTACGACACCGCTTACTGCTGGAGCAAGGAAAGAACCTTTGAGCAGCAATTTACCATCTAGTTCTCCTTCATAGAGAGGCGTGAGGGCCAATTGCACATCCTTCAGGTCTAATTGCAAGGGGTCATCAACAACGACTTTTTGGTTGAGGGCGACAATGCCTTGTCCTTCAAAGCGACCTTTGCTAAATTGTCCTTCCAACGTTTTGACAACAGCCCTATCTCCGACAAAGTCAACCCGGCCTGATAGATTCTTAATCGGTTCCTGTAGACCTGTGACACTAACTTGGCTGTCCTGGAACGTGAGCCCTCCATTCAGTTGTAGGGCCGTTAAATCTCCGCCCACCGTGACATCTAGATTGCCTTTTCCCTGTTGCCACTGAATTTGGTCGGTAAATAGATTGAGTAGCGCCAAACCACTATTTTGCAGTTTGAGATTGAGGTTAAAGGTCTTATCCTCAGGTTCTTCAAAAAGCGTAATCGGGAAACTTCCTGTAATCTGCGCTGGGTCTGTTTCAACAATCCTCTCTGTCTTTTCAGCGGCCAACTGGAAGTTGTCAATCGTTACTCGCCCTTGGCGGTAGCCAATCTGACCAGAAGCCTGCTTGAGGGGAGCGCGATTGAGCGTTCCTTGATCGACCGCAAAGGTCCCTGCGACTTCAGGATGACTCAAGGTTCCCTCAAAGGTGCCTTCTGCACTGAGGTCTCCTCTAACCTGAATGCTGGAGGGGAGGAAGGGTTGGACCAAGCCCACAGGGAACTGCTTGAGCTGGAATACGCCATCAGGACCTATGGTTTTCTTAGGCTTGGGCTCTAGGTTTAGCACGCCCACATAGGTGGCTTCTCGGAGTTTATTCTCAACCTTTCTACGGGCGACGAAGGAGTCTACCCGGATCTGTTGATTTTGGTAGGCTCCTTTTGCCTGGACCGTATCGAGATGATAATTTCCCCACTGCCAGGTTTGGCCCTGAATATCCACGGCCAATTGGGGATTGTCTAAGACTGGGCGTTCTAAACGAAAGGCAGGAATTTTGAGGGATAGTGAGCCTTGGAAGTTACCTTTCAAACTTTGCAAGGAACTCGGCAGGGGGGATTTACTGGCTTTGGCCAGCTCTGCCTGTTCACTCTCATATTCTGTGAATTTCTGGAGTTGGGCAGATAAAGGACGGCTGCCATTATCGATTTCCACCGCTCCTATTTCACTGGCAGGAATAGCAGGTGAAGGCAACAGACTTTGGTTGAGAATGTCTTGCCAGGTCCGCCAACCAAAAGTGCGCACCAGGCTCTCTAAAGTTCCGTTGTCCGTTTTTAAAGAGGCCAATAATCCTGAACGTCTGTTGTAGTCCAGCCCCAAAGTATAAAGACTCTTGCCGATATTGAGCTGAGCATTGCCAATTTGAAGGCTGCCATCGGCTGGGACATAGACCAAATTCCCTTTCAGTAAATCGGTCTTGAGCGTACGGTAACGACCATCTTCCAAGGCAAAAGCACCTTTGAGGCGCTTAGTTTGGAGATCATAGGAGAAGTCTCCTCCCAAAACGCCCCCAACCTGAAGGGTGGATGAACTGAGTCTTTCCAACGCTAGATTTTTGAGATTCAGCGCAAATTGGTTGGCTTGTTTACGGCCTGTGAGCGAAGTATCTCCGGCCAAGGCCACGAGGCTCAAAGGATTGAATGCGCTGTCGGTACTGATTTTTAACTGGTCTTGACTGCTGCGGGCACGCAGATCCAGGGATAGGCCCGCAGGGTTATAGGAAATCGGCCCTGATAGGGGTGCAAATTCAAAGGGCTCCACCGCAAGTCCCTGAACGGATGCTTGACCGACAAAGTTTGGCTTGCTCGTAGTACCTGTCAGACGACCTTGGAGATCTGCTTGTCCTTTGGCAGGGCGAGGAAGCGACAGTGGCAACAGGGCCAGGTCCAATTTATTAGCTTGAACCGTAAGGTCCAAAGGTCCTTTGGGGTCTACTGTACCCTGGGCCGTTAACAGGTCTCCCAATCGGGCTTGCTTTAGAAGAAGATTGCTTCCATCCCAGGCGAAATTCAGGTCTAAAGGATCTTTAATCGCTAAGGGACCCAGTTTCTTTTTGTCCAAGAGGAGAGAAATATCTCCCTGGGCGGCTAGCTGATTCAAAGAACCTTGAGTTTGGATCTGACCGGTGAGCGTCCCTTGCAGGTCAGGATTTTGGGCCGCAGGGATAAGATCACCCAAAGCACTCACTCGCACGGAGTTGAGATAGGATACGCCTCTCCATTCCTGTTTGGATATGGATAAGACTCCTTCTACATCGACTGTACCCCCACCCTTATTAAACTGAGCATTCTCTACTAGCAGCTGATCATCTTGCCAGGTCACGGTACCAGTTCCAGGCCACGCTCCCCCTAAAAGCTGACCATTAAACACAGCGACGGGTCTGGTCCACGGTCCTTGAAGCGTCACCTTTGTATTGATATTGCCAATGCCCAAGCTAGTCGGCAAAGCCTTGATCTGCCTGCTCTGAATGCCCTGGGCCATGGCCTGAAAATCTAGGGTTTGAGTTTTAAGGTCTACCAAACCGCTACCAAGCGCTGTACCGCCTAATCCCTGGATATTGAAACGGGTAAAGCGAACACGCTGGTCTGTGCCTAAAGAAATATCCGTGCTGTATTGCTGGACTGGAAGGTTTGCAACACGGCCGGGACCAACCCCTTGAAATTTCCCCTTAAAGAGGGGATTGACCAGAGGACCCGTCACTTGGGCGGTTCCCTGCACTTTGCCCTGCACAGGGAACGGTAAAGTCAGGCCGAAGGTCTTTTGAACCGCGTCGAAGGGAGTCTGGTTCACGCTCAGAGAAAGGGCATACTTGCCACGGGTTTCGATATCCCCATTCTTAAGCCCTGGCAGGAGCCCTTGCAAACCACCGCTTACCTGGGTCTCGATCTGCCCATAACGACCCTGCGTTTTCTGAAGGGCCAGTCCGCCATTCTGAAAAATGAGATTTCCTTGGGCTTTTTCAATCGGACGAGGTAGGGCAGCAATCGCAAGAAGCGTATCTTGAAAGTTAAGAGCTCCAGTCCATTGACTGGGGTTCAAATTGCCTTGCCACTGGAGGTTGACGGTCCCTGTAGCTTGCCCTTTGTCTATATGTACGACCTGGACAGGCAAAAATAGACGCGTGACCGGATTGAAGGGGATTTGATTGAGATCCAGACGGAGCTGCCCGAGCAGGGTATTGAGCGCGATTTTGCCCTGAGCGCGAACCTTTCCTTTCTCCGTAGTCTTCGGACTGGAAACGTCTGCTTCTAGATTCCCCGTGAGGTTTTGTGGGGATGACCAGAATGCCTCGCCTCCTAGATTCTGAAAAACCAGAGGCCCACTAGCCTGGGGATAGAGCGTAGCCTGGCTCCTGGACACATGCACTTTTTCTAAGATGAAAGCACTAGGGCCTGATTGGGTAGGGAGCAGTTTTCTCCAGTCCCAGCTTCCATCCGCACTCTGACGAGCCGTGACCGTCGCACCGCTCAAACCAACAGCGATTTTGGGTTTTTGTCCGGTGATTATGTCAAGGGGATTGAAATAGAGCTGAATTTTTTCTGCGCTCCCCAAACCTTCGATTGAGCTGTTGCCTACTTGTATTTCCCAGGGCAAAAAGGTCTGCAGCGGACCGAGGTTTACTTTTCGCTGAAAGCTCTTGCTTAAATTTTCTTCTAATTGAGGCAAGGCGGACTGTTCTACCCAGGAACGGCCTGCGATATTTAGTCCAATAATCAAAGCGCCAAGGGACACCCCTCCTATACCCAAACCTAGCGCTGTGCGCCGTAGTAATTTCCATAGAAGAGAAGAAGAAGTCACCAGTTTCCTATTGTGCTGAGCGGCAGAAGGTTAGAACAATTTAAGAAGCAATCTAAATTAAGATTATCTGCTAGGCTACCCGGTTCAACTTAGACGTCTCAATCGATAGAAGTATCCCGTAAAAGGGATCTGGAAAGGTAAGAAAGGTAAACAACCGGGAAAATCTTTGCCCCGTTCTGCCAAGCGATAACCGGCACTCTGAATCAATTCCTCAAAGAGGGGGGTACTCAAGAGGCCAAAAGGTAGCGTTTTCAGTCCTAAAAGGCCCAACAGGCGGTCGGCATTTTTGAGGTCACTTTCCTTTGGTTGACTGTCTTGAGGTTCCAAACCCGTGGTGAATAAAAACTGTCCGTTGGGTTTGAGCAAGGACGAGACGATCGGGAAATATTCGCGCAGAGTGGGCTGAGGCAAGTGCTGGAACAAGTCTACAGCGATACAGGCATCAAAAGTGCCTGGTTCGCAGGGGATGACCGGACGTTTGAGATGAATCAGGCGCACATTGGCAATGCCTTTGAGACGGACTTGCGCTTGTTTGAGCATTTCTAAAGAAATATCGGCCAAGGTGTATTGGGCTACTTGGGGGGCTAAATACTTAGCGATCCGGCCCATGCCGCCGCCTAGGTCTAAAACATGGCTGGAATCATCCAGTTTGAGATGCGTGACCAAGTAGGCCGTGATTCTGCGGGCATCTTCTTCAAAGAGTCCATGATTATGAAAACAGAATAGGTCTGCACTGGTGATCGGGTCATGCAGTGCATTGGCATCCCACAATTCGGTCATTTTTTCCCACTGTTCTGTTTCTGGGACTTGATCAATCAGCAGAATGGCACTCATGAGCTTATGTAGAATAGGACTATCGGCCGGATTATAGCAGTCTAGTCTTCTGTGCATTCCTAATGGATAAGATATGGGTACGATGAGATAGTCTAAGTGAAGGCCGAGTAAAATCTGTCCTGCAAAATCCTGTGAGGTGGAGTTCCCATGACCCAAGCTTTTGAAGTGATTGAAAAAAGTAATGTTCAAAATATTCAAGCGGCCACAGAGATTCGGCCTTGGGGAGCTTTCACTATCCTTGAGGAAGGTCCTGGCTACAAAATCAAGCGGATCGAGGTGAAGCCCAATCATCGCCTCAGCCTCCAGATGCACCATCACCGCTCAGAGCACTGGATTGTGGTCTCCGGAACGGCCAAGGTCACTCGGGGCAGTATAGAAGACGGCACGCAAGAAGAACTGGTTCTTAGCCACCAATCTACCTATGTTCCCTGTGGCACCTTGCATCGTCTGGCAAATCCTGGGGTTATTCCTTTGGTGATTATTGAAGTTCAGAATGGTCAGTATCTTGGCGAGGATGACATTCAACGCTTCGAAGATGATTACGCTCGCGGTAAATAAACGTCCTTGGTAATTTAATTTTTTGTCCCTAAGCCACAGGGATATAATGCGCTATTTGCCATATTTTTTATCTTTGCTGGGTGCCTTTGGCGGTACACCAGCAGTTTTGGCTGAATGGTCTTTGACTGTGCCCGTTGAGACTGTGAATGGGCAACCCTATGTTCAGTTAACGCCTGTGGCACAGGCGCTGAAAGCTACCTATCAGAGCAGTCCTGAGAATCACACCTTCAATGTCTACTATCAAGGCCGCGATACGGCCATCGGAGAAGGACCGACCGTACTTTTGGGGAATCAATGGGTTCCCCTAAGCGTCAGTCCCTATTGGCAAGGCTCAGAACTGATGGTCCCGCTGGATGCGGTCCAGAAAATTTTTGTGGTTCATATTCGTTGGCGTTTGCGGACCCAGCAAGTGGTATTTACGCCTGTAGAGATAGTGAGATAGAAGACTCGTAGATTTATGATATATCCAGCTCTTTTGGATCCGGCCCACTATAAAATGTTTCTGAGATAGTCTTGACGAAATCCGCAGAAACTCACAGCTTAGTAAGAAAGGTGCGGTCATGCACGCTCGCATCCTCACTCTTCTTTTACTGGGAAAGATATTAATAACAGGAGGGGTCCATTTAGAGACAAAGAAGCCAATAAATAAATAAAGAAGGGTAGGACAATGCATTTGACTTCAAAAATCTTTGTATCTATAGCTATTCTAATTTGTTCAGTTGGTGCTTTTCTTATCTCTTATTTTAGCGGGCATCTTCTTCAAGGACTTCTTTTTAATTCAGATGCCCTTTTTTTACCAACTTTGTTAAAAAATCTATTTCAGGGCGGCGGAAGTATCAACGATTGGTATTTACCGTCTGTGCCTTTTTTCTTCCCTGACTACTTGGTTTTCTTAGGGGCCTATTTTTTAGATGACAATATCTATAAACAAATTGCTATTTATTCAGTTTTTCAAGTCGCCTTTGTGTTTGTATCAATTTTTGTTATTGCTAAAGAGCTTGACCGCAAAAGCTCTCTGTTTGCCTCTGCTTTTGCTTCGGTCCTATTGGTTTGGCTTTCTTTAAATGGGGTAAAGCCATATATTTTTCTTCTCACAAGCGTATTCCATTTTGGAGCTTTTCTGATCGAAATATTAAGCTTAGCGCTCGCAATAAAATACTTTAGCTGCACAACAGAAAAACAAAAAAACAGAACAATATTTTACTTGTGTTGTCTGTCTTTTTTTGCGACACTTTCTGATACTTTATTTTTAGTTCAATTTTTAATTCCGCTATCTGCTTCAATTTTTATTATTAATGTTTCAACCCGCCAAAAAATAATCAACAATATTTATCTTGCTACACTCCCTCTAGTTTTCGGGATACTGGGATTATTGTCATACTCAGTGCTTTTTGAAAATAAGACGAAAGTCCCTATCATAATTGGCACAGAAAAAATAATTACTACGCTTGTTGATTTATTTGGAATTCTAAAAGTCTTGTTTATTAAATCACCGTTTTTTGTATTGTATTTCGTTGTTTTTTATGTGTTTTGTGCTTTGTGCCTTTTTTCTTTGTTTAAGCAAAGATATTTATTAAATCTTCCAAAAGAGATAGTTTATGCGGTTATTTTTGTGCTGTTTTCTACTGGCACCATGCTCTTCGCAGTTTTACTTGCTACCAATCAATCGGTTGCGGTCAGGTATTTTATTCCAGCTTTTTGTTGGCCGATTATTATTGGAATGATTGTAACCGCATATTTTCTGAAGGATAAATTCTTTTACTTTGGAAGTGTGCTTTCTATTGCGGCAGTTATCCATCTTTGGTTTAATGCACTTGAGTTGTTTAAAAAGTATGGGGTTTCTGAAAATTACTACCCAAATGAAATATCATGTATTGATGCTGCTTTAGCTAACGAGAATTTGAGTAACGGCATCGCTGGCTACTGGGAGGCAAAATATATACAAGCCTTTAGTAAGTCTAAAATTACACTAGCCCAACACTTAGATAACCTAGAAGAGTATAGATTTATTACTTCGAAAAATTTTTTTAAACCAACTTATGATTTTGCAATTGTTTCAAAAACTGATGAACCTACTTTTAGGATATCAAAAGAAGATTTGATTAAAATAAATGGGGCTCCTAAAAAAACAGTTAATTGTGGCAAGAGAGATTTGTTAGTATATGGAAAAGACCGACTGAGAGTTCGAAAGACCGGGAAGGTAGGTGATTCCTACAAATGGATGGGATGTAAATTGCCCACTGTCATTGGAAAGTACACATCAAGTTGCGAAATTGAATCTACAGATCGCAATCATTCAGGTCGCGTATCTTTTGGCCCATACATAGGTCTTCTCTCTGGCCGCTATTCTTTTGAAATTGAATATGCCAGCTCTAAAAATAAGTCTGAACCTGCAGGAGATTGGGATGTGGTCATAGCTCTTCCTAATGAATCGAAGCCTCTTGCCCAGGGTTCTTTATTGGGAACCGACAGTAAAACTGAAAAAGTAAGAGGCGCCTTTACAGTAGAAAATGCCTATAACAGGGAAAAGATTGAGATTAGAACCTTTGTTTACCAGGGAAGTACTATGAAAGTTAACTATCTAATAATTAAGCGCTTGGAGTAAAATCTGCATTCTTTTCTGTGCCGAATTACCCGTTTTTGGCGCTTCTTGCTAAAATTTAAAATGCTCTAAGGCTTCCAATATGCCCCAGGCATAGTTAGAACGGGCTAAATAGTGATGGGGTTGACCCTGTTGCTGATACCAGCTCAATAACTCTGGCAGTGCATTGCCGACGATCACGCCACGTTCCTGTTGCTGATAGAGGCTAATGTCATTGCCCGAATCTCCACAGACTAAAGTTTCTTCAGGCTTCATGCCCAGTTGTCCGCGCAGATAGGTGGTGGCATTGCCCTTGTTACCTGCATCGGGAACGATATCTACATCACGGCTGCCACTGAAGATCACTTGAGCCGCTAGTCCCGCTTCTATTAACTTCCCTTGCAGTTCTTTAAGAACAGGTGCATCAGCGAGATTTTCTAAATAAAAACTGACTTTCCAGCGTCCTTGGTCCGGCTCTGGTTGGCGTTCCAGGGCTTTGAAGCGCTTTGCCATATCTGCTACGGCCTTAAGGTCCCAATCCGCAGAAAGCTGGCCAGCCCAGGTGGAGTCCAGAGATTCTTGGCTATAAATCTCCGTCCCCACCGCCGTAATCCAATAGTCTGGTTCCAGAAGCGCCCTTTCATCCATGAGACGACGGGCAGAATCGTAGGAACGACCCGTCGAATAAGCTAAATAAATAGGCGCTTGCGCTCTTGATAGCCATTGGTTCAGCTTGGATGTGCCAGCATCATCACCCACCAGGGTGTTGTCGAGGTCCGTAACAAGCAGTAGGCTCATTTGACCGACGATTTAGGGGCTAGAGATGCATAGAGCTGTTTGAGCTGACCGGCAACCCCAGACCAGCTAAACACCTCTTGCACGTGCTGTTGGGCAGCGACCCCATATCTTTTCCAGAGATCAGGCTGTTCAAAGACCTGAGTCAGCGCTTCTGCCAAGGCATCCGGGTCTTTAGGCGAAACCAAAAGCCCCGTGACACAGGGACGAACCGTGTATTTCAAGCCACCGACATTGCTGGCGATGACGGGAGTGCCAGAAGCCATGGCCTCCAAGGCAACCAAGCCGAAAGGTTCGTAGTGACTAGGGATGACGCAAACATTAGCGGCTGCGTAGTAGAGCAGCAAGTCCGCATCGGAGACCCGACCCGTGAAGATGACGGTTTCTTCCAGTCCCAGTTTTTTGACCAAGGCTTTGAGTCGCTTGGTTTCCTTATCATCGGCACTGCCTGGACGGCTTCCCCCGACGATATAAACCTGACCCTTGGGCACTTGGCCTGAGGCTGAGGACTCGGAAAGACTACCCAGCTTGGCCCAAGCCTGGATCAAGGTATCAATCCCTTTGCGTGGGTCAAAACGACCGACATAGGCCACCATCGGCATATCGGGGTCGAGTCCCAGCTGCTCACGGGCCTGCTCCTGATGGACCAAACCATAGCGTTGGGTATCGGTACCACAGGGAATAATTCGAACCGTTCCTTTCTTAGAAACGAACTTGCGCAGGTCCGCCTCTTCATTTGGGCTAGTCGAGACTACACAATCCGCTTCCTCCAAGAGTTTCTTTTCTACATCTAAGCGGGTTTGAGCAATCTCAGGCCATTCTCCGGTGGTTTTGAACTTGACAGCACCAATGGAGTGATAGGTGTGCACTTGAGGGATGTGTAGTTGCTCTTTCAGTTGCATCCCAACCCAGGCAGAGAGCCAGTAATTGGTATGGAGCAACTCATAGGTACGACCTTCCTTTTTTTGGAAGTCTAACCAGGCTTCTACATAGGCAGGAAGATATTGGAATAACTCAGTTCTGGGAATGTATTCGGCCGGTCCTGCATCGAGGCGAATGGTTCGGCAGCCAGGAGCATGATGGACAATAGCGGCTTGGTCCGGATCCTGTCTCCGCGTAAACAGGTCTATCTGACAGCCCAAATGGGCGAGGGCAATGCCCACTTCTCGGACATAGACATTTTGGCCTCCAGATCCTTCCTCCCCAATGGGCGCAGCAGGATCACCGTGAACAGAAATTAAAGCATACGTAGGTTTGGAGTCCCTCTGCATAGTAGTGCCCGTAGAACCAGGCGCAAAGGACTTCTTGTGTGGGGTAGGCATTATAAATACCGACCTCCTGTAGAGACGTCATAGCTCCATAATAAACGCTAGGAAATGATAATTGGGTATCAAAGTTATCAATGAATACGTTCAACAATCGTTATAAACCATAGCCCGCACATGTTTGCCCCTGTTCAATAATTTCAAAGAAACTACATTCTACAAGTACGCTGAGCCCAAAATCTTAGGATAGAGAATATGAATTCATAGTTTTGGTACCGCACATCTCTATGAAATCAATTTAAAATCGTTCTATATCAGAGCCCGTGCTTGTTTATTCAATGATGAAATCCCAGAAAAAAGCCACATCTCACGAAAAATCAGTTATCGAATCTGCGCGCGCTCTACTCTACGAACAAGCCTTGGTTTACTACGAAGGAAAACCGATTGGGGCTGTAGCTGCCATTCCACAGCGGCCTTCCCGCCATGAAAAAGGGGCTGCTTCCACACTCGATTTGAACTACATCGAGGTCTTCATTCGTGACAATGTTCCGGTGATGATCTATTTTTTGGTCGATGGGAAAGCGGAAATCGTACGGGATTTTCTAGATACCTGTTTAAGTTTGCAGAGCGATACGTTTGAAACGGCTGGGGTCTTTCCGACCAGTTTTACGGAGCATCAAGGCTCTTTGGTGGCGGACTATGGGCAACGGGCCATTGGGCGAGTCGCTTCTGTAGATGCTACGCTCTGGTGGCCGATTTTGGCCTACATCTATGTACAGCGGACGGGCGACCGAGCCTGGGCCTGTCAACCGCAGGTGCAGATGGGACTGCGCAGATTTCTCGGCTTGATTCTGCACCCCTGGTTCCGAGAGGCTCCCACCTTGCAGGTACCCGATGGTGCCTTCATGATTGATCGCCCGCTTGATGTTTGGGGCGCTCCTTTGGAGATTCAGACTCTTTTGCATGGAGCTTTACTCAGTTCTGCCGGACTGATCCAGATAGACCTGGAGGCTAAAGGGTGCTGTGGGCTGCTCGACCAGAGCTGTACCAAACGGCCTAAGTTAGATGCTTTTACCGAGCAGCAAGTGGTTCAATTTCGGCAGACGATTGGTTGGGTCAAGCGCCTACGGACTTATTTGCTGAAGCATTACTGGGTCAACACAAAGTCTGTGCAGGTCCTCCGCAGACGCCCTACGGAGCAATACGGCGACAGGATCGTCAACGAACACAATATTCAGGTGGAAACCATTCCCCATTGGCTGCAGGCATGGATGGGTAATGAGGGTGGTTATTTGATCGGCAATATCCGGACGGGGCGACCCGATTTTCGCTTCTTTACCCTAGGAAATTGCCTGGGCGCTATTTTTGATGTTCTGAGCCCTTTTCAACAGCAGTCTCTCTTCCAGCTAATATCTCAAAATCGGGTAGACCTCATAGGCCAAATGCCTTTGAGAATATGCCATCCTCCTTTGGAAGATGTGGACTGGCGCAAGAAAACGGGCTATGACCGCAAGAACTTGCCCTGGTGCTATCACAATGCAGGCCATTGGCCCTGTCTCTTGTGGTTTTTGGCGATTGCCGCCCTGCGCCATCAACAGCGCCATAGTCCCCACAACGAGATGGCGATCATGGAAGTCATACAGTCTTCCTACGAGTTGCTGCTTCAGCGCTTGCCTCAACAGGGTTGGGCGGAATACTTCGATGGCCCAACGGGTTTGTGGATAGGACAACAGGCTCGTCTCAACCAAACTTGGACAATTACAGGTTTTCTACTAATGCATCATTTGTTGAGGGTTAACCCAGCCGATGCCCGAATTATGGACCTCCCCGATCTCAGGACTCTGATCAAACTTCACACCTAGCGCTCAATTCTTAGTTCTGCAGGGTCCGTTATGATTAAGCCGATTGGAAAGATTGTTAGCGATGGCGGGAGCTGCCCTCTTAGCAAGCTACGGTATACACAGATCTCTGATTCCTTTTCAACCCTGACCCCCCTTAATTCCCCCTTGGCAAGGGGGGAAATGGCGAAGATCCGATTCCCTCCCCTTACTACTAGGCGTAAGCCTTCCCGGAGGGTGGGGAGGGTTAGGGTGGGGTCGTATACCCAAGCTCATGCTCATAAATTATTTCAAACTTATGCGTACACGGTAGCCATTAGTAAGGGGGGCAAGACCACTCAAAGCGCAAAGTTGACTTTTGGCTGGGGGGATCTGTAATGCCGGATCTGCTGTTGATTATGTTAGGTGGTGCCTTGGGTGCTGTGGCCCGATATGGGGTGGGGCTTGGTGCTGCCCAACTTTTTGGCCCAACGTTTCCGATTGGCACGATGTTTATCAATATCAGTGGCTCATTTGTTTTAGGAGTTTTAGTCTCTCTAAGTGGACCGATGGCGATTGGGCCTAACACTCGTTTGTTTTTGGCAACAGGTTTTTGTGGAGCCTACACAACGTTCAGTACCTTCAGTGTGGAAACGTTAAATCTCATGGAAAAAGGAAGCTACGGATTGGCGCTAGTCTATCTTTTAGGAAACCTGGTAGGCGGGATTTTGGCGGCCTGGGCAGGTTTTATTGTTGCTAGAACCTTATGAATAATAAAGTGTCTATTCTGAGTAAAGCCCTCTAGATGGTGGAGAAAAAACATGGCTCATGCTTGCTGTGGACCTGGTTATGCCTCTCCAGAAGAGGCGATGAAGGCAGACCAAGAAAAGCTGCTGTATACCGTTGCGCTGTATGTCGGCACAGGTATTGAAGAACCTGATTATTTGGCAACGGTCGATGTTGACCCAGGGTCGCCCATGTACACCCAGGTGATCCATCGCCTCCCTATGCCCTATGTCGGGGATGAATTGCATCACTTTGGCTGGAATGCCTGTAGTTCCTGTCACGGAGATGCCAGCAAGTCGCGCAAGTTTTTAATCCTTCCAGGCATACGTTCCAGCCGTATTTATATAGTGGATACTTCGGAAGCGAAAGCGCCCAAGATGCATAAGGTAATTGAGCCAGAGGAAATCAAGGAAAAAGCTAATCTCACCGCTCCTCATACCGTGCACTGTTTGGCCAATGGTCAGGTGATGATCTCGATGCTAGGAGATAGCGAGGGCAATGGTCCTGGAGGCTTTCTCCTCCTGGATGAAAACTTTGATATTGCGGGGCGCTGGGAACAGCAAGCGGATGCGATGAAGTTCAACTATGACTTCTGGTATCAGCCACGTCACAACATCATGGTAAGCAGTGAATGGGCTGCTCCGAAAACGTTTTATCCTGGTTTCGATCTCAAGGATGTCTCAGCAGGCAATTATGGACAGCAGCTCCATTTCTGGGACTGGCAGAAGCATGACATCATTCACAGTGTTAACCTGGGTGAAGAAGGCTTGATTCCGCTGGAAGTGCGCTTTCACCACAATCCCGACAGTACCCACGGCTATGTGGGGGCGGCACTCAGCAGTAATATCTGGCACTGGCACAAGAGCAATGGAAATTGGGATGTAAGCAAGGCGGTCGACGTGCCTTCCGTGGACCTGGAAGGCTGGCCTTTCCCCGTTCCTTCTTTGATTACTGATTTGCTCCTGTCTCTGGATGACCGCTATTTATATTTCTCTAACTGGTTGCATGGGGACATCCGTCAATACGACCTTAGCGATCCGGCACATCCGAAGCTTACGGGGCAGGTTTGGTGTGGAGGACTTTTGGGAAAAAGTGGGGAAGTCAATGGTCAGAAGTTGGCTGGTGGTCCTCAAATGCTGCAATTGAGTTTGGATGGCAAACGACTCTATGTCACCAGTTCTCTCTTCAGTACCTGGGACAATCAGTTCTATCCAGACCTGGCGAAAACAGGTTCCTATATCCTGCAAATTGACTGCGACACGGAAAATGGTGGACTTTCTATTAATGAGAACTTCTATGTTGACTTTGGCAAGGAACCTAAGGGTCCTGCCCGTGCTCATGAGATGCGCTATCCAGGAGGAGATGTCACCTCTGATATTTGGTTTTAGCAATAACCCATGAAAACGTACCGGATTGAGTTACTTAATCGTAAACGATTACCGTAGAAGTAGCGGAAGACCAATATATTTTGCAAGCAGTGGAACAGGCTGGATTGCGCTTGCCTGTGGGCTGTTGCTATGGGGCGTGTATCACCTGTGCTGCCAAACTGATTCAAGGGGAAGTAGAACAATCTCAGAATATTTGCCTCAAACCAGGGCGTTGCACAATGGAGGCATGATTATTGAGATACATGGTCAGGCAGTTACTCTTGATTTCTTCAGGATACCCTTGAGGGTGATGGGAAACAGTAAATTGCTTGCGGCAGAGGTCACAAATATAGTATTGCATGCCTCGCCGAAAGCCATTTTTTGCGAAATTTTCGGATTGACGGGTAGGGCGTCTCATACCTCTATTATGCAACGCATGGAATCTGACTGCCTTTGACAAAAACGGGCCCGCCAACCGGCAGGCCCGCTTATATACCGCAAACTATGAAGCGGTTAGTTGGGCTTCACATCATAGCGGTCGAGCATCATTACCTTATGCCACGCTTTGACGAAGTCCTTGACGAAGCGCTCATGGCCGCCACTTTCAGCATAGAACTCTGCCAAGTTGCGTAGTTGCGCATTGGAACCGATTACTAGGTCGCATCGTGTTGCGGTAAACTTGGTCTCGCCAGTCGCGCGGACGTTGACCGTGAAGCTTGCGCCATTCTCGTCCGTTTTATTCCACTCGTAATCCATGCTGCACAGATTGACGAAGAAGTCGTTTGTTAGGACGCCAGGACGGTCGGTGAAAACACCGTGTTTTGACCCGTCATAGTTGGTGTCGAGCACCCGCAGGCCGCCAACCAGCACCGTCCATTCGGGTGCCGTCAGTGTCATCAGCGCCGCACGGTCGAGAAAGAAGTTTTCTGGCGATACCCGGTCGAACTCGGCCTCGTGGTAGTTGCGAAAGCCGTCAGAAACCGGGCGGAGCCATTCGAACTGCTCGATGTCGGTCAATTCCTGCGTTGTATCCATGCGACCGGGAATAAAGGGCACAATCACATCCACGCCAGCATTCTTCGCTGCCCGCTCAACAGCTGCGCAGCCGCCCAGCACAATTAGGTCGGCAACGGAAACCTTCGTCCCGCCGCTAGCTGACGCGTTGAAGTCGGTCATGATCGCCTCAAGTGCGGCGACCACCTTCTGCACCCGTGGCGGATTATTGACCTCCCAATCTTTCTGCGGGGCCAAGCGAATACGCCCGCCATTGGCACCGCCGCGTTTATCAGTGTTACGGTAGGTCGCCGCTGAACTCCACGCGACGCTGGCCAATTCAGAGACCGACAAGCCTGAACTCAGGATTTTTTCTTTTAGGTTAGCAATGTCCGATTGGCCGATCACTGAATGATCAAGTGGCGGGATTGGATCCTGCCAGGAGAAATCCTCTGGTGCGACGTCGGGTCCGAGATAGCGACTCTTAGGGCCCATATCACGGTGAGTCAGCTTATACCAAGCCTTTGAAAAAGCATCGGTAAAGGCATCGAAGTCATTGAGGAACTTCTCGCAGGCCTTGCGATATTCGGGATCGATCTTGAGCGCGATGTCCGATGTCATCATCATCAGCGGATGGTCAACGCCCGGAAGATGCGCGTCGGGCGTCTTGGGCGCGTTCGGATCGGTCGGCGTCCACTGGATCGCACCAATCGGGCTGCGCGTCTGTTCCCATTCAAATTTGAACAGGTTCTCCAGATAGCTGTTGTCCCACTGAACCGGATTTGGTGTCCAACTTCCCTCGATCCCATTAGTCATAGTATATTCGGCATATCCGGTGCCTTCGGGGTTCATCCAGCCGAGCCCCATCGCCTCTATCGGAGCCGCTTCAGGCGGAGGTCCGATCTTGTCCTTATCGACCATGCCGTGGCTCTTGCCGAAAGCATGTCCGCCAGCGATCAGCGCTACGGTTTCCTCGTCGTTCATCGCCATTCGCGAAAAGGTGATGCGAATATCGCGCGCCGAGCCAATCGGATCGCCATTCGCGTAGGGCCCTTCCGGATTGACGTAAATCAACGCCTGATGGGACGCTGCAAGCGGGTTTTCCAGATCATAGTCAGCGTCCCCATTCTGGCCGCGCCAACGCTTGTCGCGCGTAACCATCTGGCCATTGTCCCAGCATTCCGGGCCCCAATAGGTCGCATCGTCAGCCTCCCACGCATCGCGGCGACCGCCGCCAAAGCCTGCCGGCGTCAACCCCATGATTTCCAGCGCACAATTGCCCGTCAGCACCATGAGGTCACCCCAGCTCAGCGCGGCGCCATATTTCTGCTTGATCGGCCAGAGCAGTCGCCGCGACTTGTCGGTATTGCCGTTGTCCTCCCAGCTGTTGATCGGCGCAAAACGCTGCATCGCTTCACCGGCGCCACCGCGACCATCCGCAATGCGGTAGGTGCCGGCAGCATGCCACGCCATGCGCACCATTTGCGGGCCGTAGTGGCCGTAGTCAGACGGCCACCAGGATACGGAGGAAGATAGGAACGTCTTGATATCCTGCTTTACCTGGTCGAAGTCGAGCTTGTTGAATTCGGCTGCATAATCGAAATCCTCGGGTAGCGGATTGGCCTGGGGCCCGTCGCGGTGAAGGATTTCGACGCGCAACCTATTTGGCCACCAATCTTCGAGCGTCGGCTTGAATCCCTGCGCTCCGCCAATGCGATCGCCGGTAAAAGGGCATTTCCCAGTGGTAATGTCATTCATGATCATTGTCTCCTATTCAATCTCTGCGGGTCAGATTCCTCGCCTCTTGCAGCGCATAGAATCACTTCATCAGAAATGCACTAATGATCCAGCTTAGCTAAACCGCAGGGTTGTGTTGCAAAAAGTATAGTGAGCACCACACTTCCTTACAGGAAGTAGTGAATTAGACGGCAACTCCAAAGAGTTCCTTAGTGAAGCAGAGATGTCCCATGACATCCCCTTTTGCAACATTTTTGCTCTGGGCTATGTCCTGCTCTGCATTACCTATCCTCGTTCCGATTGCCTCTTTGAAGTGGGGGTGGAGTCCCAGGCCGATTTATACATCAATCCCTTCAAATAGAGTACTGAAGCGGGAAAGATTTGACATCTTTCGTTCTAACGAAGACTTCCTGATAGGGTTTCAAATCCAGCTCATCAAACTGGTCACGGGTGAGATTCGCGGTGACAACCTGTCCATCATCTAGCGCCAACTGCCTGAATTTCCCAGCCCAAGTGCGTGAGACGATTTATCCTAGCCTGTGTAGTTGTGTTCTGTTGCTCTATTTCGATAACAATATCGTGGGGACGCAGAAGCACCTAAGTATGGTACAGCTCGTATTCACTGTCTTGAAAGATGCTTGAACTACTAGGCAAAACATTGACAGGGCCAATAAAACTCATCACAAAAGGCGTTTTGGGCTGGTCATAAATTTCTCGGGCTGAACCTACCTGCTCAATCTTGCCCTTGTTCATTACAACGATTTCATTGGCTACTTCCAAAGCTTCTTCCTGGTCATGGGTGACAAATACTGAGGTCACATGAACTTCAATAGAGGTCTAATGACTAAACATATTAGGCCTGAGCTAGAAAGTAGCCAAGTAAAAAAAATCGAGGGATAGTATATGGGCGACTTCTATTCGGTGAGCATATGACCTTAGACGATGAAGCAAGCACCACTCCGCTGATTACGCCCCATCAGATGAAGCTACTCAGGGCTGTGACTGCGATGGCCTGGGCCGATGGTCAGCTAGAGCCGGGGGAGGCAGAACTGCTCGTAGAATCATTAGCCGCTCTGTTTGGCCATTTACCCCAAGAATCTTTGAAAGTACAGCTCCGTCAGTTTATTCAACAGAATATTCCCTTAGAAGAAACCGTTCCGAAGATTGAAACCCTAGAAGACAAAAAGCTCTTAGTCCAGCTTTCCTATTTAGTAGCTCGTTCCAGCCGCCGTACAGAAGATGAACCCTGGATTAACCAAGAAGAGTCTGAAGCGTATCAGAAGGTCCTCCATATAGTTCATCTCCCGCATCAAGTTGTTAATCAGCTAGAAGTAGAAGCAGAGCATGTTGCAGACACCCTGGAACACAATCATGGGGAAGGAATGAAAAAATTAGTACGGGGTATCCTCGCTTTCTTTGAAGAAGATTAAGTTGAAAAATGAGCTGTTTTTTGACGCAACTCTAATGCGCAAGATGTCACTTTTAGAGACATTCTTCCAACACACTCGATCCTATCTGTCAAAGCCAGTGACCAGTGAACATAGTACGTATACTCCGAACGGTACTCAGAAGTCTGCCTAGCCTCTTCCTCTGCACATTTGGCCGAATCCCTTTTCTACCTATGCGTGAGACGTTTGAGACCCATGCGCCTTAAATAAGAATCAATAGGCATAAGTCTGGATAATTTTAGAATAATCCATATAGGTTATGACCTTTTATAACTTTTGGGGGTTCTTTGAACCCCAATCGGGATATTTGCGTCCAAACATCTGACTTTTTATCACGGGCAAGAAGCGCTTAAGTCGGTATATTCCAGTCAAGACGAGTTGATTTCTGGATTCAAAGAACTTCTCCGAAGGCAAGGTATGTATTTATGACTACAAATATAGGCAGCGTCAAGCTGATGTTAGAAGAATTTTACAAAGGACGTGCACTCTGGTCTTATGCCTCTGGCAAGAGAATTCCTCTCTTTGAAGATGAAGTGTGCATTATTTATCGCGGTATTGTCC
Organism: Gloeobacterales cyanobacterium; assembly: GCA_038245785.1. Classification (GTDB taxonomy): domain Bacteria; phylum Cyanobacteriota; class Cyanobacteriia; order Gloeobacterales; family PMM-0068; genus Sivonenia. Next base: position 53,939 of record JBBRSB010000013.1, read on the forward strand.
GCACACAAACCCTTCAACCTGGAGGAGAAGAATCTATTTTGGGATTTATGGGACCAATGATGCCTGTGGCGCGGAAATTTACGCTGCTCAATCCCTACGAAGTCCATGCCTTGACGCACGTTGACCTTCTACGCCTTCACTGGGATGAAATCGAGCGGTCTGATGATTTGGTGCGAGAGTTGAATCGTTCTTTGATACAGCGTCTTCGCCATACTGAAGTGATGCTTGCTCTATTGAGTAAAAGACAAACTAGTGAGCGATTGATTGGATTTCTTTCTTTCTTAGCCCAGGAGTATGGCAAAAACACCCCTCAAGGCATACGTATTGAAGTTCAGATGACCCATCAGCAGATAGCCGATGCTATCTGTACGACACGAGTTACTGTTACGCGCTTGTTAGGCGTTCTCAGAAAAGCCTCGCTCATTAAAGTGGGCCAAGATCGGGGTATCTACGTCATGGACGAATTATCGAGTAATCATGACCTTGACTTCTCTCGGATATCCTGATTAGTATTCAGAGATTATTTGAATTTTTTCCAATCTGTATTGAAAATTGAGGTTCCAGGAAAGGAGATTGGGTTGCCACTGTCTTGAATCTGTTTTTGGAGTGCCTCTAAAGCCTTACTATCTCCAACATCTTTTACTAAGGTGTAGGGGAAAATGTCTTGCTTGAGGGCAAAATCAGCGGTATGTCCACCCGCTACACCAATAGACCACTCGGCGGGATGAACCCGATAGGCCCCATTAGTAATGTGGGTAGTTGCAATATTTTTGGATACCGCTAATAAATTATCAATTTTTTGAGGAATCAGGGCTCTCAGAGGTACTTGGAAAGGATAAGTAACTGAGGGCGCTTGCTCCGCTTCATAGGGGGACAAGCTGGTATCTGGCTTGATGCACTCATGGAAGTCAATAGGGTAGTGACCGACCCCCACACTGTCATAGAAAATATAGGCTCTTTGCCGATTTTCATCGTTAGCGCGCTGAGTGATGTCCGTTTCGTAGATTCTGAATCCGTAGGGATGACTGATCGAGGGTCTACCCAGAATCCTGCGTCCCTCCCGAATGTAGGGATGGCGAGAAAGACCATGAAGCGTGCCCATCGGACTGTCCGCCCCTTTGAGAAAGCGGTAATTTAGATAGAGGTCTTTTTGATATTGAGGATTGAGTTTCTGGAGCTCTGGGTCTGAGCGACCTGTTTGAAGCCAGTAGAAATAGCCCAGGGCATGGTCTTCTCCTTTTTTGAGGGCCATAGGACGCAATCCTCCTCGCCAATCTTGAAGCTGCCCAGATTTTTCCAATTGTTCTTGAGTCAGGGCTAAGTTGTCATCGGCAGTACCTAGCTTCCAATCATTCCCTCGGTCCCAGTTCTGCAGAGTTTGATCTCCGATACTAATAGCGTCAAGCTTGGTCCCTGGCAGCTTTCCCTTAATCCTGCGATAGGTAAAGATCTGGGCAAAATCAAAGATGGGTTTTTCATAGCTGTAGTAGCCTGCACTTAAATTGGAGTCGTAGCCTTCAGGTTTGATCGGGTTCGTCTCAGGTGTATCCGCAGCTTCCATGATGAAGGTGTAGGTGAAGCCTTGCGTGCAATAGGGATCGGTGCCTGCAGAACTGGCTCCTGGTTCCCAACGGTTCCCCAAATCGGTACCCAGGGCGTAGGGTACTCCGGCTAAAGGCAAAAGCTCTCCCGTTTCGGTGGCATCCAAAACCATCCAAGGCAATTTATTATTCTGACGCTCTACCGAGGGTGTAAAACGAAGGACCTGTTTGTCAAATTTGGCCGAGGATTGAGGACTGTACCAGTCTTCTAAATAGTTAGAGAGGGGTTGGTCGTTGAGTGGACCTTTTGCAACATGGGTAATTGCTTCCAGGCTGCGGATCTGTGTCCCTTCCACCTGTAAGCGCTTGATCACCGTATTTGGAAATAATTGCAGCGGTGGGGGACTGCCCGGAACTTTTGCTTGGAGATAAGGTTCCAACATCGCCCTTAAAATTTGATGTCCATCTTTAGGGGCAAAGCAACTATTGGAAACCCAGCATTTTCCGGGGTTCAACGTTCCGTAAAAATCAGTAATGCGTTGGCGAAACTCTAGGTAGGTTTTTGGAAACAGGCTGATATCTCGCTGAGAAGGCCGTTCGTCTAAGGCCGAAACGCCCTGCTGGGTGATCTGCCCACCAACCCAATCGGTCATTTCCGTCATGCAGACCCGTTGGCCTTGTTTCAAGCTTTCTAAGGCTGCGGCAAAGCCACCCAGACCTCCGCCAGCAATCATCACATTGCAGGAAACAGTTTGAGCTTGAGGTTGAGCGTGAACGGGGGTGTTAAAAGTATCGAAAGCAGCGAAAAATGCCCAACTGCTTAAACCAAGAGCTAGGAAACGTATATTCATGAGTTGATTGTAAAGGCAGAGGGGGTCGTTCTGGACTTAGGTCATTTCAACCTTTTGAGAAGAATTCAGGGTTTACTTGGGGCTGGCTACGGGTTCTAAAGAGGCAGAGATAGCTTCCAGTCCCCGTTCTCCAGTACGAATGCGGATGACTTCGCTAATCGGAGAAACAAAGACTTTGCCATCTCCGATCGAGCCTGTGCGAGCTGTCCGTGCAATCAAAGCAACGACCTGCTCTGTCATATCTTCAGGCACCACCGTTTCAATTCTCAGTTTTGACAAGAACTCTGCAGCATACTTGGCACCCCGAAAGGAGAGATAGTGCCCCTTCTGACGCCCAAACCCTTCAACCACCGTCACGGTCATTCCCTCTACACCCGCCTCCACCAAAGCATCTTTAACTGCAGTTAACTGACTTGGTTGAATAATGGCTTCGATCTTATTCATAGTTTTCGTATTTTATGCTACAGAATTATATTCTAGTTTGCCCATTGACGTAGGGTAGGTAAAGGAAGTTACAAAACAAAATTAATTTTGTTTATTCTGAAATGACAGTGTCACGTCACGGTCAAGTGATGAAAATTTTTGCGTTGAGACTCAATCCAAACCAAGACTTAAAATTTGAGCTGAAGAAATTCACTGCAGAAAATGACCTGCGTGCTGGGTTTATCTTGACCACGGTGGGTTCTTTAAAGAAAGCTGAAGTGAGACTGGCTAACGAAAAAGAGAGCACAAGTTTTGAAGAAAATTTTGAGATTATCTCTTTAGTTGGCACCCTCTGCCGCGAGGGCTTACATCTCCATATAGGTTTGGCAAATGCGAAAGGAACTGTGATTGGAGGGCACGTTGAAGAGGGCTGTATCGTTTACACCACCGCTGAAATTGTGATCGGAGAAAGCACAAATCATACGTTTTGTAGAGTGCTTGATCCTGAAACAGGTTTCTATGAGTTAGAGATCAGATGAATATACGCGTGAAGCCCATGGAATCTCCAGAAGAGTGGTTAGGGGCGTGTGAAGTTAGGCGCTTAGTTTTTCAAGAAGAACAAGGTATCTCTGCTGATTTAGAATTTGATGGACAAGATGATGCTGCACAACACTTTATTGCCTTGATTGGGCAGCAAATAGTTGGAACAGCAAGAGTGCGCTACTTTCCTGAACAAAATGCTGCAAAAATTGAACGGATGGCAGTCTTATCAAACTTTAGGAAACAGGGAATTGGCTTTGAATTGATGCAACATATTTTGAACTATTTACAGCTCACAGGAGTTCAAACGACTAAAATCCATGCACAAGAAAGAGTGAAGCCCTTCTACGAAAGGTTAGGGTTCCAACAGCAGGGACTTCCTTTTGATGAAGCAGGAATTAGTCATGTTTCTATGATTCGAAAGTTATGAATCTGAGAATTAGATAGTAGATACTCCAATGATTTTCTTGCAGATCCCCCAAGCAAAAGAGAACTTTGAGCTGTAAATGGCATTGTCCCCCTTAGTAAGGGGGGAGCGGGGGGATCTATCATGGTTATGGATTCTCTATAAGTTTTTATGGATATTGTTTGGCTCCACGGTTCTCACCTTCGATCTAGTGATCCAGCTTTGGCTGCAAATCCTGATGCTTCCGTCATCTTTATCTTTGATACTGACTATCTAAAAAGTCAAAAAACAGCCTTCCATCGTCTTCAGTTTATGTACGAAGGAATTTTAGATGTATATCAAAATATTCCTAACATGATGAAAGAAATTCACTTGGGGCGCTTGGAGGATGAACTTTTAGCGTTTGCACACAAAGTCAAAGCAACTCACCTACACACTACCGTTAGCGAATCTCCTGAATTTCGAGCTGCCGTCGCTTCCCTAGAAAAAAACCTGCCTATAGCGCTTTATGAGTCACCGCCTATGATCACGGGCTACACAGAAGAGCCTGTCCGCTTCTCTCGCTATTGGCGCAAGGTAGGGGTTCAGGTTCTGGGCTATCCTCCTGAGCAGAAAAGTCCTTTCCATAAAACCAATAAAACTAGACGTTAGCTGTATGCAAGAACTTCGTAACCAGGTTCAATCCCAACTTCAGCAAGGAAAAGTCATTGGCTTTGCCACGGATACCGTGCCCGCCCTTGCTACCCTGCCAGAACATGGAGAAAAAATCTTCTCTTTGAAGCGACGTCCAGGCAACAAGCCTTTGATCCTGTTGGGCGCTGATCTGGAACAGCTCAAACCCTATATTCAAGGTTGGCAAAGGGAATGGCAAACCTTAGCTCAAGACGCTTGGCCTGGTCCGCTGACCCTTATTTTACCTGCGAGTTCACGGGTCCCAGAGGCTGTACATCGTGGACAGGAGACTGTTGGCATCAGAGTTCCAGCTATCGGCCAAGAATGGCTGGCCGAGATTGGTCCCTTGGCGACTACCAGCGCTAATCGATCGGGCCATCCCCCTGTTCAAGGCCAAGTAGAATTTCAAGCTTTATTTCCGGAAGTACTCGTGCTTCCAGGGCTTTACGAACAAGCTACGGGTTCTTCCTCCACTATTGTCCTCTGGAAAGGAGATCGGTGGGTTTTGCTTCGCGAAGGAAAATTTTCTTTACCCCGAAAGCTTTAGGGAATCTAAGGAATCATCGGGGTCTATTAACGAAGTGTAAGCAAGAGGAGTATGATAAAAGAGATTGAGTAGTTCTACCCAGACAAAAACCTAGTTTATTAGGTAAGTATTTTCTGGTTTGGGGTAACAATAAAGCCCCCTGTTCAAACGCTTTCTAACAGTGCGAGCCTACGAAATAGATAGGGCTTGCCTGTCTTTCCTATGTTACCCAAGGAGGTACAATGACCACCACTACGCCTGCGAAAAAATATAGCTTAAAAGTCTATTGGTCGGAGGAATCCCTGTTGCTTGGGGTAGATCGCCTTTATAACACCAGCCGTTCTCCCATTACAGACTATTTCAATTGGCCAAAAGAGAATGCTTGGGAATCTCTGAAGGTGCAATTGGAAAAAAAAGAGTGGATTGACCAGCATGAGCGCTATTCTCTGCTACAGCAAGCTACGGATGTGATTAATTTCTGGCAGCAAAAGAAAGAAAACCCTTCCGTGGAAGGAGCTCGGGAAAAATTCCCAGAGGTGCTTTTTGTAACCTAGCGCACTTTGGTCTTCAGTAAATGGGGCCTCCTGCGGGAGGCTTTGCAAAAATTTACAAATTAGATTACATTACTATAGTTACCCCCTGCGATTGAGCTTTATCCTCCGACATAAGTTTAAGGATGGATGTTTTAGAAAAGCCTTTTCTCAACATGAAAGCAGTCGCAAACGGTGGGTTGTTGTACACCCTGTTTGGATGCTTCATGGAACATACGTTTGCTAGTCTTGGCTTGAGTGAGACCCTGGTTGATGCCGTAAAAGTGTTGGGATTTGAAGAACCAACCCCCGTCCAAGTCCAAGCCATTCCTCCTCTTTTACAAGGGCGAGATGTGTTGGCACTTGCTCAAACGGGAACTGGAAAGACAGCAGCTTTCTCGCTGCCAATGATTCAACTGATTGATATCAAGCAACATGCTGTACAGGGTTTAGTTCTCACACCAACGAGAGAACTTACTGTTCAGGTCGCAGAAGCCATTCATACCTATGGCGAATCTTTTGGGCTGAAGGTATTGCCTGTTTTTGGAGGTCAACCGATTGACCGTCAGATCCGCCGTTTACAGAAAGGCATGCATTTAGTGGTCGGCACCCCTGGCCGGGTGATTGACCTCCTCGACCGGAAAGAATTGAAGCTTGACCATCTGAGAATGGTCGTCATGGATGAAGCCGACCAGATGTTGGATATGGGCTTCATTGATGCTGTCGAAGAAATTTTGCAACATGCGTCCAAAGAGCGTCAGACCTCACTATTTTCTGCAACAATGCCTTCTGCCATCCGCAGACTGGCTCAGCGCTATCTGAAAGACCCTGTCAGCGTCACGGTTACGCCTACGACGGCAAGCAAGGCTCAAATTGAACAGCGTTTTTATACCGTTTCTAATCATGCAAGATTGGAGTCTTTAAGCCGCATTCTGGCTGTGGAAAATCCGACTTCTTCAATTATTTTCACACGTACCAAGCGGGATGCTGCCCAACTAGCCCAAGAGCTACAGGGACAAGGTTATCGCTGTGATGCCCTGCACGGGGATATTGACCAGATGACCCGGCAATTTGTCTTAGACAAGTTCCGCAACCAACAGCTGACTATCCTTACAGCTACAGATGTGGCTGCTCGTGGATTGGACATTAACGACCTCAGTCATGTGTTTAACTATGAGCCACCCCAGAATGTGGAAAGCTATATTCACCGGATTGGCAGGACGGGAAGAGCGGGGAAACAGGGGGTTGCGATTACCCTGATTGCGCCTCAGGAACGTCGGTTTATGAGTTCGGTTGAAAGACACACAGGGAAAGCCGTTCAAGTCTGGAAGCTTCCTACCTTGGCAGAGGTAGAAGCACAGAAGCTACAGGCTCTGCGTCTTACCTTGGAGACCATTCTGGAGAAGGCAGACCTCGCAGGCTACGAAAAGTTCTTGGAACGATTTAGAGGAGAGCGGGACGCTTTGCAATTGGCGGCGGCGGCTCTTTACTTTGCGAAGCAAGGGCCTTTTGTGGAAGGGGTGCCTGAGGAGCAAGAACGTCCTCCAGAGCGGAAGTTCTCAAATTCCAATTATGACGACCGTCCAAGACGTACTTTCTCGTCTTCTGGTTCTGGAGGTTCTGGCCGTCCAAGAGCTAATTCTGGATCTGGGCGCGTGCGGGCCGAAAAGTACTAGTTAGAGAGCGAATTTTCCGGTGCATCATAAATCTATGATCTATCGGTCAGTGATTAATTTAGCGGGTTGGCTGGGATGGAGCTTTTCTATCTTGGTTCAACCCGCTTTTTCGCAGGAAGTGGGTTGGGGGAACTACCAATATCCTCTGGAAGAACAAAGCCCTAAGCCTAATGTCCAGCTCGTGATCCATCGCCGTGCACACACGCTGCAAGTCCTAGATGCAGAGGGAAAGATCTCCAAACAGTATCCAATTGCCATAGGTAGAGCTGCTTGGCCCACTCCGCAGGGTAAATTTCAAGTGCTTAAAAAAATTGAAAATCCCATATTCCAGAGCTTTCGTACAGGGGCGTTAACGAAAGCCGGAAAAGCAAATCCTTTAGGTCTGTATTACTTGCAGTATCACGAAGGCAAAATAGGAGAATTTGGCATTCACGGGACCGATGAGGAAAACTCCATCGGCAAATCGATCTCTCATGGCTGTATTCGCATGCACAACAAGGATATTGCCGAACTATATCAGTTGGTAGATCAGGGAACGCCTGTGACCATTGATTAAACATCCCTCAGTCCCTGCAGGACAGCTCCCCACCCTTCGTTGATTGATTGGTGAGCCCGGCAAGGATTAGCCAGGCTCTGCGCAGGAGTGTCTACTATCGCATCATTAATTGGTGAGCCCGGCAAGGATCGAACTTGCGCACCTGGTTCCGGAAACCAGTACTCTATCCACTGAGCTACGGGCCCAACGGTTTAATACCATAGCATTCTTCTTGACCTGATGCCTACTGATGTTTCGCTATCTAATTGAAAATAGAATAGACTGACCGAACTTCTTGGATATGGGATGACTGTACAGATGTTTAATCAGATAGACAATACTCCTCAGTTCTTGCAGTATCAGGCAGCCTCTCTACTAGTCTATCAATCTGTTTTATCCAATGAAGTCGGTAGTGCTTTCCTAGAATTACTAAAAGCTATTGATAAATTGCAACATAGTGCCGAGCACGACCGGAAAGAATATCTATATGCCTATGGACACTGGTTTTATGCCCTAGCCGATGCAAATCAAAGTTGGCAAGATTATCTGGTTGAGCAAATTCAATGGGCTGACAATCCATTTACGCAACAGGCACAAAAACTCGATCTAGAAGACTTGCCTCCTATATTCATAAACGCAGCCAAACATGATTTGAAAGCACTACAGAGCCTCTATAAATTTAGCAGTGAGCATATTGAGCAGTGGACTCAAGAAATTTTACCAAACAGCTATAAACCTGTCTTCTGGTCACAGAAGACTTCGACTTTATCGGATAATTTTTCACTTCATGCCTTTAAAAATTGGTCTGATGCCCTAGAGGAGTTAGTTACTCACTACCGGATTTGGGGGACAGGAATATTGGCGGAGTATCAAGCTTTGCAATGGCACGACGGGAAGCTCATAGGCGTTGCTTATCCTGATCGAGTTCGAATCAGTGATCTTGTTGGCTGCGAGGTTCAACGAGATTTACTGGTTAAAAACACTGAAGCTTTGTTATCAGGCTATCCTGCCCTACACGTACTCCTCTATGGCAGTCGAGGTTCTGGTAAATCTTCACTCGTGAAATCACTGTTAACAGAATATGGAAGCCGAGGACTACGCCTTATTGAAGTCACTAAATCTGAATTGATCAATCTGCCGATCATTGTGGATAAACTAAGGCAAATCTCTAAAAAGTTTATTCTTTTTGTAGATGACCTATCTTTTGAGGAAGATGAAGATACTTACAAAGCTCTAAAAGTGGTGTTGGAAGGCAACTTAACCGCTCGCCCACAAAATGTAGTTGTCTATGCCACTTCCAACCGACGCCATCTAATTCGAGAATTTTTTGGAGATCGTCCCCAGCCAGGTTCTAGCGATGAAGTTCATGGTTGGGATACGGTGCAAGAGAAATTATCTTTAAGCGACCGTTTTGGCTTGACTCTGACGTTTATACCCGCTGATCAAAAACTCTATCTCCAGATAGTTCATCACCTCGCCCAACAATCGGGCATCCCTCTGGAGTCTAAAGATTTAGAATTTCGAGCGTTGCAATGGGCAGTGCAGCATAACGGCCGTTCCGGTAGAACCGCTAGACAATTCGTCGATTTCCTTCAGGCAGAGCTAGCTCTTTCTCAAGCAAAACCTAGTGCTTAAGGGTTCGGCAAGGCTCTTGATTCGCACACAAGATCTTCGTTGTCTGTGGAAGCGCTCCCCATTCCTTAAACCAGACACCAAGAGCGATCAATTTTTTCTTGGTCTTGTCCTTGAGTTCCTGGCTAGGAGCTTCTTTGTAATACTGAATCCACAGGCTAATGGCCCGTTCCTTGTCGTTCATTTTATTGTAGAACGCTGCGGCAAAAGAACGGAAGACGACTGGAGCACCGGGTGCATCAGCAGCCTTAATAAAATATTTAGCGGCGGTAGGAAGGTCTTTTTTATAGAGAAAGGCTACTCCGGCATAGTTCCGATAGAGTTCCCAGGAGTCTGGAGCTGACGGATTGAGGAGAATGCCTCTAGATAAAATCTTTAAAGCTTTATCGGGGTCCTCCTGCATTCCGGCTACTGCATAGCTGGCTGCTGCATAAGCTTTAACAAATTTGGGGTCTATGGCTGTGACCAATTCCAGGTAATCGTCACAATAATCAAAGTTTGTCTTCTCGCGGGCTTTAGTATCTCCAAAATATTGAACATACTGCAGCCAATACCAGTCAGCAACCAAATTATCCATACCAAACAAGAAAGGCTTGATCGCCTCTGCCTTGGGTAGAACAGGAGGTGCAGTCAGAACACGGTCCGTTCGCTGGCTCAAGTCAGAACGCGGCCATTGCAAAGCTGCGATCAGGCCCAAAAAAAGTACCGTACAGGCGAGCGCGATGACGGAAAATTGAGATGGAGCAGAGCGGGATGGATCAGGTTGAACGCTAACAGCCATAACTCCAGAATGCCCTGTGGAACTGGATTTTTACCTCACGCCTCAGGCCCCAACAGCTTCTTTCGCCGCGTACATAACTTCTAAGGTAATCGCAGAAAGCCCTTGCTCACGAGCGAATTTCTCAGTATTACGCTTTACCTTAGAACGAACGAATCCAGGAATTTTACCTAGTTCCTTGGCCGCTGCACTATCCCAATTCAGTTCAGAATCTGCAGTTAGGGACTTGGTGATTACTTCTTTGGTGTCATGTCCACTGAAGACTTCGATCATGTGGTCTTCCATCCCTAGGGTGAAGGAGTTATAGACCAAGTCTGCAATTTGGTTGGTGCCTTCATAGCCCAAGAAAGGCCGAAAACCCACGGGGAAGTTCTGAATGTGAATCGGGGAAGAAATAACGCCACAGGGAATATTCAGCCGCTTACCGACATGGCGTTCCATTTGGGTCCCGAAGATGGCAGCAGGTTCGATTCGAGCAATGGCATCGCCAATGACGGCGTGGTCATCGGTAACCAGAATTTCCTTGGTGTACTCTGCAACTTCTTGGCGGAACCAATCCCCGTCATGCTTGCAGAACGTTCCAGCCCAGGCAACTTCTACGTTCATCTCCCGTGCCAGGATTTTGGTCATCGCTGCTGCATGGGTGGCATCCCCATAAACCACAACTTTTTTGCCTTGTAGGTTCTGGCAGTCGATCGAACGAGAGAACCAAGCTAGTTGAGAAACATAAAGCGTCTGATTTTTGATGTAGGGCTCGTAATCCGTTTCATGGCCCATATCTTTCAGCATGGCGGCAATTGCCCGAATAAAACGAGCAGTTTCCACTACCCCCATGGGCGTGATGGCGGTATAGGGCATGTCATAGTTCTCTTTCAAGAATTCAGCCGTCATCAGACCGATTTCCCGATAGGGAACGATATTGAACCAGGCTTCGGGCATCTTTTTCAGGTCATGGACAGAGCATTTTTCCGGCATGACAACATTCACTTCAATCCCCAAATCACGTAAGAGATTGCGTAATTCTTTTTCATCATGGTGGCTATGGAAACCCAAGGTGCACATGCCAATGATATTGACTGAAGGTTTCTCTGTCTTTTTCGGGCGCTCGGTCAATTTCTTGAGGTAGTACTGAACAATCTGGACCAGGGTTTTATCCGCAGCCTGCATCTCGTTGTATCGATAGTGATTCACATCGGCGAGGATGACATCCGCTTCGGAATCCATCTGAGCACGGGCCACAAAGTTCGCTAGGTCTTCCTGGAGAATACTGGAGGTGCAGGTGGGCGTGAGTACGATTAGATCTGGATGCTCTTCCTTATCTTTACGGGTGATGTTGTTAATTACTTTGTCCTGAGAGCCCCGACCTAGAACGTGACGGTCGACAACGGAAGTTGTGACTGGGGTAAATTCCCGCTCCCGCTCCAACATCGAGCGCATGACATTGAAGTAATCATCTCCCAGAGGGGCATGCATGATCGCATGAACGTTCTTAAAAGAGGTGGCAACGCGTAGGGTGCCAATATGAGCAGGCGCTGAGTACATCCAGTAAGCAAGTTTCATGGGTTGCGGACTCCATTTCCTAATCTGAGGCTTAAGCCTGTTCATCATTGCCCTGTATTGTACGACAGCGCTGAAAAACCCTGCGGATAGTAAGGTTTCGTTACACCCCCACCCTGTCGCTAGCAATGACTGTAATGCGTGGGATTTTAACCACCCCGTCGCTGCGCGCCACCCCTCCCTTGGAGGGGATCTTTAGGGGGATGGTTTGATATCCAGGTTCTGATGGAGTCTAGAACTACCTGGGTTTGATGGCGTACTGTTTCATCGCGAAAGCGTAGAAAACGGACCCCTAACGCTTCTAATCGCTGTTGGCGGAGCTGATCGTTCCATTGGGCGGTTTCACTGTCATGGCTGCTGCCGTCAATTTCAATTGCTAACATCAGTTCTTTGCAGTAGAAGTCAACAATGAATCCATTGATGGGGCGTTGTCTGTCAAAGTCATAGCCATTCATCTGCTTTCTTTTGAGGTGTTGCCACAAAATCACCTCGCCAAAGGTCATATTTTTCCGCAGTTTATGGGCCAGTTTTTTCAGGTAGGGCTTATAGCGGATAATTTTCGCTGGTTTTCTCCCCTCTCGGGAGGGGTGCCCAAAGGGCGGGGTGGGTAAAGTCTCTGCCATGTAGCCAGTTGTAGTCCAGCCCAGAGCGACAAATTTTCCAATCTAAAATCACAGCCTTAAAATTTGTAGCCAATCTGTCGCAGGAAATCCCGACGGGCTTTTGCATCCTCAGGACCTTCTACCCCTTTGGGAGAGAAACCATCGACTACGCCTAAAATGCCGCGCCCCTGTTCTGTCTCCGCAATAATCACATCTACAGGATTAGCGGTGGCGCAGTGAATCGTACAAACTTCTGCGCACTGCTTGATATTGTTCAAAAAATTAATCGGATATGCTTCTCGCATCAAGATGACGAAACTATGACCTGCAACTAGGGCCTGAGCATTCTTAGTGGCTAAGGTCTGAAGCAGTTCATTATTGCCTGAAACGCGGATCAGACAGGGACCAGAAGCCTCACAGAAGGCAAGGCCAAATTTCACCTGAGGCGAAGTCCCGACCATAATTTCATGCAGGTCTTCCACCGTTTTGATGAAGTGAGCGTGGCCGAGGATCAGGTTGCATCCTTCGGGAATTTCCATAGAGACTGATTTTAATTCCACTGTGGTCTCCTCTTTTGCAACAGGTCATAGGTTATAAATTAGGCGGAGTGCTCTGTTCTGTCAGAGAATCAGAAAAAAAGATACGAAATGGACCTGACCCACTACGTTCGTAATATTCCTGACTTTCCCAAGCCTGGGATCATTTTTCGAGATATCACGCCGCTTTTAGCGACGGCAGAAGCCCTTCAGTTTGCCCTCAATACGCTGACGGAGCAATTTGATGGCAGAAACATCGACTATGTAGCCGCCATCGAAGCACGGGGATTTTTATTTGGTGTCACCTTGGCCGACCGTTTAAATGCCGGATTTGTCCCGATCCGTAAGCCCGGAAAACTGCCTGGCCCCAGTTATCGCCAGGATTATGCACTAGAGTATGGCAGTGATGGACTAGAAATCCACCAGGATGCTTTTAGTGGCTCAGAGCAGAAGCGGGTGCTCTTGATTGATGATGTTTTGGCTACAGGCGGTACGGCAAGAGCAGCGGCAGCCTTGCTTGCGAAAGCAGGAGGCCAACTGGCTGGTTATGGTTTTGTCATTGAGCTAACGGCATTAGAAGGTCGAGGTCTATTACCAGAAGCGCCTGTGTTTTCCTTAATCACTTATTCATGAAATATTCATGAAACACAGATGTTCCCAATATCGTCTTAATTAATAGTTAAGTAGTGTGAAAAGGCTAAGAGATTCTGAAGTTTGGCAGATTGGCCGCTGAACCTAAGAGGGGATGAGTTAGGTTAGATCGTAGGTGGGCATTATATGAATAAATCAATTCAATCCCCCTATACCCCAGCACAGATGAATGCCTGGATACGCGGGCTCCTAACAGTGGCCTGGATAGACGGGCGCTACTCTAACGAAGAGCAAGAGTTGATTAAAGATTGGATGAATGAAGAATCCATTCATGTCGATGAAACCATAGAGCCCATTACTCCTGTCGAATTAGCGACTGCGTTAGGTAGAGACAAATACATTACAGAGGACTTTTTGAGAACAGCTGTTATGGTCGCCCTAGCAGACGGCCTTTACTCCGCTGTTGAAGATGACTTACTGCATAGCTTTTGTATGGCTTTAGGACAAAAAGTGGAAGCATTTGAGGCTTTGAGAATGACTTTGGTTGATGAGGCAGTGATGTTACCAAAAGCTGAACCAAAAATGGAAACTTTATCTCCTACGGTGGTTACCGTTAAGGTTCCTCTCGTAGATCCTTTGAGACCAATCCGGGTGTGGTTGGACCAATTAGAAATCCATGACCCGAAATTGGCACGGTTTTTATGTCGGATGATCCCCGCTCAGTGTCCTTTTGAACGAGATGTCGTTTTGTTCGGGCGTAAGGTAATACATATTCCCGCTATGTGCGAGTTGAATCCGCTCTATGAGCAGACAGTGGGTTTACGTTTCCGGGCCATGTGCTACCTGGCGGATACCTGCGGCGAAGATGTTTCTCCCTACTGTTGAAAATTCTAAGGGAGGGAGCAAGCCCTACGGGTTTGCTCAAACTGGGGATCTTGCCAAGAATAGGCAAAATGGCTAACCATCTTGATCTGGGGGGCGGCTTGATGAATGGCATTCATCTGGTCTTCTAACGTCGGTCGATTTCCCGCCATAACTTTTCCCCATTGGCCTGCCAGGGCTGGAATCACTTGGGTCCCCTGAGGAGCTTCTTTGAGGACTGTTTGCACTTGGTTCACAATGCAGTTGGTGTTTCCACACAAGGCGTAGGCCATTGTGTGCCACTCCAGAGAGGAAGGAAAGTAATGCCAAGGTTGCATCCGCGAATCAAATCCTCGTCCGACGCTCCGATTGCCATCGGAGAAAAAGACAGCTCCTGTGGCGATCCCCTGCTGCTGGGCCGGCTGCGCCGCTGCTGCAAGAAAATCAGTTACCCCTTGGTAGGCGTGGGCCGCACTCAAAATCCAAAGGTCTTGTAATAGCTGTGCCCGAGATACTGAACCAGAAGGTTTGCGGTTTTGCCATAGAGGTTCAGATTCATTGGGATAAAGCTGATTTACCTCTGCTATATCGCTGGCCGTTATCGTTCCTCGATCCACATAGCGGCGGATAAGTTCAAGTCCCTTGTAGTTCAGGGCTCGTTGGAGGAGCGTTTGCTTGGATGCTTCGCTGAAGACCCAGAGGTCTTTTACCTTAGTGGCAATAGAAGCTGAACCGGACTGGCGGGGATAACGGATGTAGTCGAACAACATCCCATCAGGCTTTCTTTGGGCTACGGCTTGAACCAATTGCTGATAGTCTTGTCTCGCCTGGATATTGTAGGGGTCAATAAAGGCTTTATCGAGTTCGAGGGTGCTGAGGTCTGTGTTGAGACTAATGTCTTGACCGATATCCAAGCTCGTCTGACCGCGCCCATTACGGGCCAGAACCGTCTGTTTTTCTGGTCTTTGAGCGTAGTTTGCCCCGAAATTCATGGAAAAAAGCCATGCATATATCTTGAGCCCCCGCTCATGGCCTTTCTGAACAGCTTGAGCGAGTAAGTCTTCTCCGGAGCGGACTACGGGAGTCCAAACGGTTGGATTATTGGTTCCGGGTAAGAGCACCTGCCCATCGTAAAAGACCTCAATGTAAACTCGGTTATAACCTTTGTTCGCGATCCGGTCCATAAGGTCATCGAGTACACCTGCCTTGATATCGCAGGGATGAAGTCTAAGCCATATTGCTTGCACTTGAGGCCAGGTTTGGCTACGGCACTGGCGTAAGGTTTCTGCATCTTGAGCAATTGCTGCTTGATATTGGCTTTGAGCGGCGGGGTCACCCTGGAGGGATGCTTTGCGGAAGCTTTCCTTCTGAGCGGCTACCTGTTCTGAAGCACGGCAATAGAGAGTCGGTTGAGGTTGCAGGGGGGCCTGGTCACGAGCAAAAGCTGGGGCAGAAAGTAAACTTATCGCGCCAGCAGTCAGCATAAATAAGGGGAGCTTAAGTTTGAATAGGCTATTTTTCAAAATGGAGGACGGAAATTTCACAGAATTCTATCCTTATTCAGGCTTGCAACCATAGACATTAAAATCCCCAACTACTCTTCCCAGTCTGCAGACTCAGCATAAATCCAATTGTTCCAGAAGGTATGTATTAGTGAAAACCTGCGGGCAATGAGAAAAGTTCCTGAGCCTCTCTTTAACTGTTCCCATCTCTAGGCTGATTGCAAGGACACAGGCACCATAATCATCAAATCTTTATCGACGATTACTTTGACTGTCGCATGACTTGGGATAGTGGGGGATAAGTCTAAAAATTCAGTAACAGCCTTGAGTATAGTCAGCAGCGTTTCTTGGTCTACTTGGTCGACCGGAAAATAGTCCGCTTTCACAGCTGAGGCAAACAACGGATAAAGACCCTGGTCATGGTCAGAAGGAGGCAGGCGATGACTCTGAAAAAACTGAGGAAGCCCCTGGCTGATTTCTGCTTCAAATCCATAGGCTAAGAGGATATGGGTGTAATCGTCTTCGTTTGTAATTTGGATTTGGCGTTGGGCTGGAAAAGTAACCTGATACGTTGCTGAAGATAAAGTCACGGTCAGCGAATGTGCTGGTGAAATTTTTTCCCAAGGCTGCTGCTGCCAGAGCTTTTTGGCCCGCATGAACCATGGGCGCAAGGTTCGAGGGTCTTCTACGTTTGGATGGCCCAGGCCTGCAAACCGCAGACGGGAAATGGCTTGAAGAAGTTCGGGACTCATAGGGATTCAGAAGCTCTACGGGGTTGACGATTGAACCACCACCAGCCGAATAGCCCCAAGGCCACAAACAATAAACTCACCACCTGCGCTATCCGGAGCGGACCCAAATAAAGAGAATCGGTTCGCAGCCCTTCAATCCAGAAGCGACCGATGCCATAGAGGACGGCATAAGTAGCGGTAATCGTCCCTGTTCCCCAGTGGGGAAATTTCTTGAACAACCACAACAGAATGCTCATCACCATCAGGTTCCACAAGGATTCATAGAGAAAAGTGGGATGGAAATAATCGTAGGCAACGAAGGCTGCAGGACGAGAATCCGGAGGGATAAAGAGCTTCCAGGGCAAGTCAGTCGGTACGCCAAACGCCTCTGAATTGAAAAAGTTGCCCCATCGCCCTACAGCTTGCCCTAAAGCCAAGGCGGGCGCACAGATATCCGTTAACTTCCAGAAGGCCGTCTCTGTTTTCTTAGCAAATAGATAGGCGGCGAGGAGCCCACCTAAAATCGCTCCATGAATGGCAATACCGCCTTCCCAGATGGCAAAAACTTTCCACCAAGGACCCTGAGCATAGCGTTCCCATTCGAAAAGGACATAGTACAGGCGGGCACAGGGAATCGCTCCCACCACCAACCAGACGACAAGATCGGCTATTTTTTCGGGGTCTTCATTTCTTTCTTTTGCTAAATACTGGGCAAGGAGCGTGCCGAGAATGATCCCGGTAATGATCATCACGCTGTACCAGCGGATAGTCAGAGGACCTGCTTGAAAGATGATCGGACCTGGAGATTGCCAGCCTAGAAATATCGGAAAAAATTCCACTCAGTTTTCCTTTATTACAAACCCACTATAGAGAAATCAAGCCCAGTCCTCTCGTCGGGAAGAATCTCCCCGATAGACAGGGGTTTCCCAGTGAATATGGCGGGTCTTGGCAAAGAGAGTTTCTTCAGAATAACCCCAGCGCGCCATCAGGTCTTTAAGCTGACTTTGGATATCCTCAGCGCCATCGAAACCTTGATAGCGGATAGTCAGTCGAGCAAGCTCTACCAAGTGTCGGTCTTCGGGTTCACTGCTGAGCAGCTGATTGACCAGTTGGCGGTCGCGATGCTCTTGGGGATGGACAAGGGACATAGGAACGCTAGATAAGGGCTTTCGGGATAAACATAGCATCTCCAAAGGAATAAAACCGATAGCCCCGGTTGAGTGCTTCTTGATAGGTCGCCAATAAGTTTTCGCGACCGACGAGCGCACTCACCAACATTAAAAGAGAAGAGCGCGGTAGATGAAAATTGGTAATCAAGCCATCGACTACTTGCCACTGATAGCCGGGATAAATAAATAAATCAGCATAGCCCTGCCACGCAGACTGTCCTTGGGTGGCATGAGCCCAGGCTTCCAAGGCACGGGCTACCGTTGTCCCACAAGCTATTACTCGTTTCGCTTTTTGGATAGCCTCGACCGTGGCTTGAGGAATTTCTACCCATTCCTGATGCATGACGTGGTCCGTGATGCACTCCGTGGCAACGGGCCGAAAAGTTCCTAAGCCTACATGCAGAGTAATTTGGGCAACGGGAACGGTCAGCTTTTCTAATAATTCCTGGGTAAAGTGCAGTCCTGCCGTCGGAGCAGCCACTGCCCCTGGTTGCGAGGCCCAGAGGGTTTGGTAACGGTCAGCGGGAGCCTGAGATTCCGTGATGTAGGGAGGAAGCGGAACGTGACCGACCTCGTCCAGAACCTCATAGAAGCTACGGTCGCTTGGATAGCTAAACTCAATAATCCGCCCTCCGGTGACGCTATCCTTCTCAAGAATCTCAGCGGTGAGTAATCCATCGCCAAAGTGGACCTTGGCTCCAGGCAGTAATCTTTTCCCTGGACGGACTAAGGCTTTCCAGCGATTTCCCCTCAAGGGGCCCAGTGGAGCCAGTAGCAGGAGTTCTATAGCAGCTCCCGTACTCTTATGACCCAAGAGCCGTGCGGGGATCACCTTAGTATTGTTCAGCACTAAGAGGTCTCCGGGTTCGAGCAAGGCACTCAGTTCATAGAAATAGCGATGCTCCAGGTTGTTTTGTCCAAGAACCAGAAGACGACTGTGGTCTCTAGGTTCCACGGGATGCTGGGCAATGGCACTAGCGGGGAGCTGGTAGTCGTAGTTCGCCGTATGGAGGTCTGCTGAATCGGGTGAAAGCATAGATTAGAACAAGCTTGTTTCTACAGGGACACGGCCTAGAATTTCATCGTAGAGCTTGGCCAAAGTATCGATATTCTTGCCAAGGGTATAGCGGTCTATTACTCTCGCTCTCGCTTTTTCTCCCAGGATTTTAATAAACTCTGGATGCTCTACAAAAAGAGGAATCAAGGTGCGTAGTTGAGCCTGGACTTGATAGGGCTGGACCATAATGCCTGCGCCTCCCGCCAAAACTTCGCCATCGGCACCGACATCCGTAGCAACTACCGCTAGACCACAGGCCATGGCTTCCAAGAGCGATATGGAAAGCCCTTCGACAAGAGAAGGTAAGACGAAAACATCGGCACCCCGTAACACCCAAAGCCGTTCTTCCTCAGAAGCAACAAAGCCAAGCCAGATAATGCCATCTTCTTCGGTATAAAAGTTTTGTAAGAGGGGACGCTGAGGACCATCTCCCATGATCACCAACTTGTGTTGGAGATTCATCGAATTGGGATAGTGGCCATCGATCAAATCCCTACAGGATTTCCAGGCTTTGAGCATCGGTTCCAGGTTCTTCTCCACAGAAACCCGACCCATATAAACGAACAGACGGTCCGCTTCAAAATGCGATTTTGCATTGGAAAGCCCCGGACTATATTTTTCGACATCCACGCCATTGGGAATGACTACGATCCGCGCCGAGGAAACGCCCATCTTGCTCAGAATCTCTTTCTGCAACTGTGAAAATACAATCACTCTCTGATAGGCAGCAAGACAGGGCGCATAAAGCTGGTACATCAAATATTGAGTATTGGCAGCAAAGTTGTTACGCCGACGGTCAAAGGCTGGATGAAACGTTGCTACAAGAGGTAACCCCAATTCTTCACAAATTTCTGGCAGGACAAAATCTAGGGGAGACAGGGTAAGTGAAGCATGAACGACGTCAGGTTTCAGATCTCTTAGAGAATCTGTGAGCACTTTGCGCGCTTTCAAGCTCGGCAAGGTATAAACCTGAGAGCGGTAGAGAAAAGGTAAGGGAACCTCTTCCGGTAGGGGACTACCGCTACGGACAGGTTGAGATAAAAATGTTTGCTCTTCTAATTCCTCTTCTTGGGCAAAGTGTAGAAAGCTAACACGATGGCCCATATGTGTCAGATGGTTGGTCACTTCTCGGCTGTAGGTGACATTGCCGCAAAAAGGGGATTTTTTACCTAACCAAGCAATGTGCAGGGTCATAAAAGCATGGCCTGAAGACCCATCTAGTGTACAGGATCCATCCCGAACACTGATGGATTCTCAATACCTACCTACTGAACAGATTCACTAAACCGAAGATCCACAGAAAGCACATTTCTTGGCTGCAAGTGGAATATCACTCAGGCATTCTGGGCAAGGGCGCGTGGTTGCAGCCGCAGCAGGTTGTTCTTTCTTGCTCCGTTCTACCAGACTATTGATCGGCAGAACAACAAAGTAGTAGACCACAGCAGCAATGATGGCGAATGCAATCAAGGAATTGATGAATTCGCCATAGGTAAACTTGCTGTTGTTGACGGTGAAACTGAGTGCTGAAAAATCGGGCTGACCACCGATAGCTGCAATTAGAGGAGTGATCAAACTTTTTACAAGAGAATCAACTACTTTGCCAAAAGATGCGCCAATAATGACACCGACGGCTAAATCAACAACATTTCCTCTAAGAAGAAACTCTTTAAACCCACCAGCCATACTATGCTCCTTGTTAAAGTTTTTCGGACGTTTTCTGTACTTACTTGTTTTACGTCCCTAACGGTCGTAATTTAGCCATAACCATTAGGTACTGTCAAGTAATTTATCACCGAGAAATTAAGGATATCTTCCTGAGAATTTGTATTCATGAAGACAGAGCAGAGTATATATTTTCTAAGCTGGAAACGTGCATAGAAGCTAATTAATTTTCGCTAGCCGAGTCTTTTGGGAGATAAAAGCAGCTCCTAGAGAAACTGCACCAAGTCCCAGTATTACGGGCTGCAAGCCAAATAAATCAACTGCGATTCCCGCTAGAGCCATCGGGACCGTCGAAGCGATATTGACTACATTATTTTGCAGACCAAAGACTTTACCTCTCAGGTCTTCTGGTGTTTCTTCCTGAATGGCTGTTTGCATAGGAGCCATCACGAGCGAAGCGGCACTACCCATCAAAACACACAAAGCGAGTACGGCCCAAACATTACTTACAAAAGCAATGCAACCCAAGGTAAAGGCAATGACTAAAGAGCCCGTTGCTGCTAATCGACTGCGGGCGAAGCGCTGTCCATAGCGGCCTAATCCCCACGTTCCGAGGGCAAAACCAACGGCTGTAGCTGCTAGCAGAAAACCGAACTGTTCATCCTGCAAACCCAGCTTTTTGGTCAATCTAATAGACAAAATATTTAAAGCAGCAAGTAGTGAATAGAGAACAAGCAATTGAACAAGGGCAGCTTGAACAATCTTATTTCCTCGAATGTAGTCTAAGCCTTCTTTTAAGTCAGCCCATGGAGAAGTCTGCTCTTCTGCTTGATTGTTGCCCTCACCCGTTCTGACCAAAGCCAAAATCAAACCTGAAAGTAAATAAGCGCCACCGACTAACCAATGTCCATGATCTGCACCACCCACTAAAGCTAAAGCTGGAGCACCAAGCGCAAAACCAAAAACAATGGAACCAGACATCGTGGCCGTGAACAGGGAGTTGCCAATCAGTAAATATTTGCGCGGAAGAATGAGCGGGATCGCTGAAGTCTCGGCTGGGGCAAAAAATTGGGTGAGGGTTGAGACCAAAAAAGTTATAAGCAATATGTAGGCAAAGGAATCGGGCAACAAGGGTAAAAGTAAGACCAAGATGCCGCGCAAAATATTAGAGAATACCAATACATTTTTCTTAGACCAGCGGTCCACAAAGACGCCAGCAAGAGAGCCAAAAAGAATGGCTGGCATACTATGAGCGACAAAGAATGCGGACTGCAAAGAAGCCCCTGCCTCTTTGAAATGTGCAGCCATCAAAGCTACGGCAAGAACGATAAAAACTTTATCGGGCAACTGAGAAAAGATCTGCCCTACCCATAGGTAAAGGAAATCACGGTTCTTCAGAACATCTCCAAAGCTAGGAACTTTGGTATCTTCCGAGAGCGTTTCTGGTGGAGGAGATTTCTTACGGGTTTGGGCCATACCTGTTATGTTACCTTTTCGCTTGTCCGTCTAGGAAACGCAGGGACTAGTAAGCCAGAAGGTTTCTAATAGTTGAGCTGAACGCAAAGAGCGCTCCAGGTGATGTTCGAGGTAGTGACGCAAGAATCTTTCTACCTGTTTCCAGACGGAATGATCCAGTTTATATTCCATCAAAGGCTTATTGGGCAGCATTTGGAGGGCTTTTATCATATTTGGGGTCAAGCGATAGAGTTCGGAGATATTGGTACTACCTTGGAGGGCCACTACACCGCCATGCTCCACGCTAAAACCACAGAACTCTTCGTGGATCGGCTGACCGGATAGTACACAATGCGTCACATCGGGAGCGATTCCTGCCACTTGTAGGACCTGAAAAAGACTATGGACCAAGTGAGCACACATATGAGGCTCAGGAGCCGTCTCTAAAATACCCAACTGAGTTAGGAATAGATCAAATAATTCTATGTGCACTTGCCCTTGGCTTGCTTCTGCTAATACAGCCTCGGTTAAATACTGTGCGCTGGTTAAACGGGTAAGGTCCTTGCTCAAACCTGTATATAGATGCAAACTTTCTGCCTGCGTAATTCGGTCAATAGAACGGCCATGAGCAACCTGTAGGTCATTGACCACAAAAAGTTCGCTGCGGCCTCCTAATTTAGAGCGAGACTTGCGTGCCCCTTTGGCTATCAGTCTGACGACACCTTTTTCTCGGGTAAGGATATGCAGCAACCAGTCTGCTTCTCCCAAGGGCTGTCTTTTGAGATTAATCCCAACGGCTCGATATTCCACAGAAGCAATCGTCCAAGCATGTAAGGTCTACAGGCAATTATGGCCTATGCAGCACCAAGACAATCGGCAAAGCTACGCTACCTATAGTGCTATCAAACTTCTACACGGTACCGATTGAGGTCTATTCCCGCTTCTTTAGCCATCTTGTTGACCCCTTTTAGGGAGATGGTCTTGAGGGCTTTGGTAGAGACTTTGAGACGGACATAGCAACCCTGCTCAGGGTCCCAAATTTTCTTCCACTGCAAATTCACTTGCTGAAGTTTCTTGGTGCGACGGTGAGAGAAGGAGACAGAGAAGCCATTGTTGGCGCGTTTTCCGGTCAGCATGCAGCGGCGGGACATAAACAACTCCTGGACAAGTTAAGACTTTATCATTAGTAAAGTCTATGGATCATAGCGTAGCGAGGCTGCATGTGTCTATCCAATGAAATTTTTTCTTGCCCTTAGGATAGAGATATTGATCAGGGGATTGCCTGTGGTTGAACTCCTCTGCACGCTAAACCGTCAGAATCTATAGGTCAGCATTCAATAAATGGCTACTACTATTTCTAAAGCACTCAATCAACGCACGGTTTGGCTTATCCTTGGGCTACTGCTCCTATCCGCAGTAGGGGTAGGAAGTTGGTTGTTCTGGCAGCAATCTCAGCAGGCAGCAGAACAGGTCAAAATTAAAACCCAAACGGCCCCTGTGGTGCGGCAAGATGTCACGCTTAAAGTTTCAGCGTCAGGTTCGGTCAAACCGATTACGCCCGTTAACATCAGCCCAAAGCAACCGGGCCAGCTAGCCAAACTCTACTTTGATCAGGGCAATCGCGTAAAAGCAGGACAGATTCTGGCTCGGATGGATGACACAAACCTTCAGGGACAACTGCTCCAAGCCCAGGGGAGTCTAGCTGCTGCTGAGGCTAATTTGCGTAAACTACAGGCTGGAAATCGTCCCCAGGAAATTCAGCAAGCCGCACAAAATTTACAGGAAGCCAAGGCTCAGTTCATCGGTACTCGCTCCACCTATGAAAGCAATGCTCAGCTTTTCGGCAGTGGTGCAATCAGCCGCAATGCGCTAGACAGCAGTCGCTCTCAGTATGAAGCAGCTCAAGCCCACATCCAGTCCCTGCAACAACAACTAAGCCTGAGTCAGGCTGGGGCACGCAAAGAAGATATCGACGCAGCCCGTGCCCAAGTGCTGCAAGCGCGTGGAGCGCTGAAAACAATTCAGACCCAACTTAATGACACCGTAATCCTGGCTCCTTTCTCGGGCATTGTGACGCAGAAATATGCTGATGTTGGCGCTTTTGTCACACCCACCACGTCTGCCAGTGCTACCACTTCGGCCACTTCATCTTCCATTCTGGCGTTAGCTAACGACTTAGAAGCGGTTGCCAATGTCTCCGAAACCGATGTCCGCAACATCTATCCTGGACAGCCTGTGGAACTACAGGTGGATGCCTATCCTGGTCGTATCTTTAAGGGGCGTGTCCGTCTCGTTGCTCCTGAGTCCGTGGTCGTTCAAAACGTCACCAGCTTTCAAGTACGGGTACGGGTCCTGGATGACACGAAAAATAAACTCAAGTCCGGCATGAACCTAACGGCTAACTTCCTGGTCGGCCAACGTAAAAATGCACTTTTAGTCCCGACGCCTGCGGTGGTCAGTGAAGCGGCGGGAACGGGAGTCTATCTTCTACAAGGTAAGGGCAAGCCTATATTTCATCCGATCCGAGTAGGCGCTACGGTGGGGACACAGACGGAAGTATTGAGTGGCCTCACGGTCAAGGACCGAGTATTCATCACTTCTCCTGGTAAGCGCAAGCCTAATGATAAGCCTGTCACTCCCTCACCCTTTAGCAATAGCGGTGGTCGTCCTCCTCGTTAAGGTCGCCTATTTATGACTGTGCAGCAAACACAAGCAAAACAGAAACTCCCTGTCTCTATCCCGCGCCTTAAGCCTCAACGGAAGTTAGACCTTTTTGAAACGATCGGTCTGGCTTGGTCTTCGCTGCTGTCTAATAAGCTGCGGTCGATACTAACTATGCTTGGGGTGATTATTGGCATCGGAGCGGTAATCGCTATGGTAACGATTGGTCGGGGTGCTCAAGCACAGACAGAAAAACAACTCAAATCATTGGGCTCTAACCTAATCTTTGTACAAAGCGGGGTCGCTAACTTTGGCAGTGCGGCTTCTCAAGGAGCGGGTTCGGCCACTACCTTAACGTGGGAAGACGCTAAGGCGATTGCTCGTACCTGTTCAGCGGTCAAAGAGGTTGCGCCCATTCTCAGTAATCGTTCGCAGGTTGTCTGGGCAGAGAGAAATACCAATACGTCTATCCAGGGAACCACCCCAGCGTATGTGGACGTTCGAGATTTCTTGCCTTTGACAGGACGCTTCTTTAATCAATCTGAAGTGGAACAAGCTGCTCGCGTAGTGGTCCTTGGTCAAACCGTTGTTGATAGTCTTGGCCTCACGCCTGAAAGTTCCTTAGGAAAGAGTATTCGTATTCGGGGAGAAGATTTTCTCGTGATTGGCACTTTGGAATACAAAGGTTCAGACCAATTCCGTGACCAAGACGATCAGGTTGTGATCCCGTTGACGACCATGGCCAGTCGCATTGTTGGAGTTAACGCTATTAACGGTATTTCCCTCAATAGCATTTCTGTTTCCGCTAAAAGTCCTGAACAGATGGATGCAGCTCAGTTTCAGATGACGAATTTGTTGAGACTGCGCCACAAGATCATCCCTCCATTGAGCAATGACTTCATTATGCGCAATCAGGCCGATCTTGTGAATGCATCTAATAATGTGGCGGGTATTTTTACTACCTTACTCGGCGGCTCCGCAGCTATCTCCCTCGTGGTAGGCGGTATCGGCATTATGAACATCATGCTGGTCTCCGTTACCGAGCGCACCCGTGAAATTGGGGTTCGCAAAGCGATTGGGGCTCGACCCAGCGATATTCTCTGGCAATTTCTGATTGAAGCAGTGGTTTTAGCTATCACTGGAGGTCTGATGGGAATCGCCCTCGGAGTGGGAGCCTCTGTAGTGATAAGTCTTGTTCTTGGCTGGCCGACCAATATCTCGATAGAAGCAGTTACTCTATCGTTTGGCGTCTGCTTAGCGATTGGATTATTCTTTGGCGTCTATCCTGCCCGAAAAGCTTCTCTCCTTGACCCGATTACGGCACTACGGAGTGATTAAGCGATGATTCAGCTAGAAAATATTGTCAAAAACTACATTTTGGGAGCCGTGGAAGTTCCCGTACTTCGGGGAATTGATCTATTGATTGATCAGGGCGAATACACAGCGATCATGGGCGTTTCGGGTTCTGGCAAATCTACGCTGATGAATATTATTGGCTGTTTAGACCGTCCTACTTCTGGTTGTTATCTCTTAGAAGGGCAAGACATCACGGAACTAAGTGATGATGACTTGGCCGATGTTCGTAATGAGCGAATTGGCTTTGTCTTTCAGCAATTCAATCTACTACCAAGATTGAACGCGCTGGAAAATGTGATGCTGCCGATGGTTTATGCTGGCTACCCCAAAGCAGAACGACGGGAGCGGGCCGAAGAAGTCCTGATTCAGGTGGGTTTAGCGGACCGGATGACCAATCGACCCAATCAGCTATCGGGAGGGCAGCAACAGCGGGTTGCTATTGCCCGTGCTTTAGTGAATCGTCCGGCCCTACTCTTGGCTGATGAGCCGACGGGAGCCCTGGATACGAAAACCAGTGAAGAGATCATGACGCTGATGACCAACCTCAATGATCAAGGTATCACCGTGGTGATTGTTACCCATGAGCCGGATGTTGCTCATCAGACAAAGCGAATGATTCGGGTACAGGACGGCCAGATTGTAGATGACGTCCCTGTGCTGAAGCCTACCCTCGCGCTTTAAGCTAAATTCAGGTGTTCTTTACTTGCTGCTGTAGTAGTAGGCAATATCTCTCTCTTTCAAAGGAGCAAACCCGGCCTCAACAAGCATTTGATCCAGTTCTGGCTGAGGGATATGCTTGGCTCCGATACGGATAATCCGTGAGCGCATCGTATTGGACACACCGCTGCGCTGTCGGCCTGCCTCTAGACCCATGACTTTGCTGTAAAGATCTAACT
Source organism: Gloeobacterales cyanobacterium (assembly GCA_038245785.1). GTDB lineage: Bacteria > Cyanobacteriota > Cyanobacteriia > Gloeobacterales > PMM-0068 > Sivonenia. The sequence continues at coordinate 80,685 of JBBRSB010000013.1, forward strand.
TGACCTGCGGGATTGGGGTACCGTCAAAGTCAATACCCTTGGCAATCGCCACATCAATTGCGTCAGCACCCGTAGTATCAGACATCTTCGCCTTGGGAATAAGTACAGAGGAATTTTATCAGCTCCCAGGGTCCTGCTGGCTTCTTGGGCCCAGAGCGGCTCTTCGAAGGCCAATGATTTAACCTATTAACATCGCTTGGATTCATCAAACTATGTGCCAACTCTTAGGGATGAACTGTAATGTCCCTACCGATATCTGCTTTTCCTTTGAAGGTTTTTCTGCGCGAGGAGGAAAAACCGATGAGCATCGCGATGGTTGGGGTATTGCTTTCTTTGAAGGCTTGGGATGCCGGATTTTTTTGGATGAAAAACCATCAATCACTTCTCCTGTCGCAGAATTAGTGCGCCGTTATCCAATCAAATCAACCCATGTCATTGCTCATATCCGCAAAGCAACCCAAGGCGTGGTAGCCCTAGAAAATTGTCATCCCTTTCGTCGGGAACTCTGGGGACGTTACTGGGTGTTTGCGCACAACGGGGATCTCCAAGATTTTGAGCCCAAAAGTAAAAGTTTCTATCGCCCTGTGGGCAAGACCGATAGTGAAAGAGCCTTCTGCCTAATCCTGGAAACCTTACGAAAATCTTTTCCCGATCAGAAACCGACCGTGGAGAAGCTGTACGTCTTGCTGAGAGATATTACAAAAGACCTGGCATCTCAGGGAGTCTTTAACTATTTACTTTCCGATGGGGAGCACTTATTTGCGCATTGCTCCACGCAACTTCATTACATCGTGCGACAAGCGCCTTTCGCGGCGGCGCACCTGCTGGATGAAGATGTCACCGTTGATTTTCAAGAACTGACCCGTCCTAGCGACCGCGTCGCTATTATTGTCACTACTCCACTCACAGACAACGAAATCTGGACGACTATCCAACCAGGGGAACTACTGGTATTCCAGGATGGCTTGCCCCATAAATTTGAATGAGGCGGATAAAGATCCCCCCAGCCAAAAAGTAATTTGAAGCCGTAAATGGTCTGGCTCCCCTTTGCAAAGGGGAGCGGGGGATCTCTTTTATTTTTGCACTGCTTCAGTTAGGGCCCTTTTTTGTTCAGCAGTTTCAAGACTACGAGCACGGAGAAGAGAAGCAACAACGGCTATGGCTAATACAGCAGCAATCACACCCAAAGAAACAGGAGTAGGTATCTTGTAGATGTCAATCATCGTCATCTTGACGCCGACAAAAGTAAGAATGACTGCTAGACCCATTTTCAGATAGTAGAACTTATCAATAACTCCTGCTAAGACAAAATACAAAGATCGCAAGCCCAAGATAGCAAAGACATTAGAAGTATAGACAATAAAGGGATCTTGGGTGACAGCAAAGATAGCAGGGATAGAGTCTACTGCAAAGACCAAGTCAGTCGTTTCTACCATGATCAAGACGAGAAATAATGGCGTTGCCATCAATTTGCCAGCATGACGGACAAAGAAATGATCATCTTCATAGTTTTTTGTGACTGGAATTAGCTTGCGCACCAATTTGATCACAGGATTACTTTCTGGATGTAGCTCTTCATCTTTATGGGTGAACATCTTGATACCCGTGAAGATCAAGAAAGCGCCAAAAACATAGATAATCCAGTGATATTCCTTGAGTAGCGCAGCCCCAGCAAAAATCATGGCGGCGCGCATCACCAGAGCACCAAGGATTCCCCAGAATAGAACCCGATGCTGATAGGCTGCAGGGACGGCAAAATAACCAAAAATCAAGGCAATGACGAAAATATTATCAACACTAAGAGACTTTTCGATTAAATAACCTGTCAAGAAAGCTAATGCTGCTTCACTATTGGAGTAACTGCTACCTGGAATTAAAGTATTCCAATAAAAATAAATCCCTGCATTAAAAGTGAGCGCCAAAGAAATCCAGACCACACTCCAGACCGTAGCCTCTTTCACCGAGACCACATGCGATTTGCGGTGAAAAACTCCCAAGTCGAGGGCCAACATACCCAATACAAAAACGTTAAACCCTACCCAAAGCCAAATGCTCTCCGTTCCCATGACCTATACTCCTTCTTCTCGAGTTAGGCCGTGAGGGTGCTAGAAAACCCCACGGCAGTTACGTCGTGGTGGTCTTGCCAGTAGTGTAAAAAACACGTACGCCTAGCCGGAAGTTTCCTTCGTATTGACGACTAAACGACCCATCAGGAAATTCCTGAGTTGGGTGGCTACTCCCCATCCAAGAGAAAAGCATTTTTATGCTTCTTTACAATTTTAGCTCAGGACCCTAGTAGGTTGAGGGCGCTATTCTCTATTTACTTTATAGATTTTTATCTATGCTTCAAGGGGCGCGGCCCTATAGACTATATGTATGCCATAAATACAGTAATCTATGGTCATTCCTCTGTGCTCAAGCTATGCGTCTACGCACTACCTTTCTCTGGCTCATGACCCTACTCGTGGCTTCTCCAGCCTGGGCCTATCGCCCTCTAAACGGTGTTTCTCAAAATACAGCCAGTGCCCCCGTGATTACGCGTTCCGTCTCAACAAGCCTTGCTGACAAAGATGGAAAACTGGACTCCAACTGGGATACGACTATTGTGCTAGAGCAGAAAGATGCTCGTGAGGTGGCACGAGTAGACGTAGCCTTTTCTTTACTGGGTAATCAAAATCGAACCATCCTAGTTCGCCGCGTGGTTTTACAGAGAGATAATCCTTGGAAGAAAGGAGAGCAATGGGAATATCGTCTCCAGCAGACCCATCTGGGCTGGCCAGGTGAAACTACAGTCGTGCAAGTCGTCTCGGTCGCTTTTACGAATGGAGAGACCTGGGATAGTCCGGAGAAGCCAGAACCAAAACTACAAGATGTGACTCCCGATGAAAAAGAAAATGCCACAGCGCCGGGAAATAGCCCAAACTCCACCTATGTTCCACCCATAGTTTTGCCCAGTGGGAGCGGAGGTACAGCAGGTAGTCCATCTTCAGGTGCAGGATATGTCCCTCCTGTGCGGCCACGGGTATCCCCTGCTAGACCTTCCGGTGGGTTCTCTCGAACAGCGCCTACTACTACCCCACCTCCAGTACCATCACAGGCTCAACCCTCTGCGATTCCAGGGGTCTCTACTCCTGGATCAACGAGTAGCCCAAGCATTGGCACAAGCCCAAATACGAGTCCACCGCCACAGAATAATCCTTTTCCTGGAATAATTCTCCCAGGAAGTAGCACTCCAGTCCCTTCTACAACAACATCACCCAACCCAAAAGGCTCACCAACGCCTGAAGAACTGATGCGCTGAGCCATTAGACGTAGGTTGCAGAGAAATAAGAATCTGGTGCTGATTGCGCTATATTACGCTCATTTTCTGCCGCATTTTCTCAGTTGGACTTAGCCATGACTATGTTGCCAGTCGATTCAACCTAGCTTCTCTGGCTGGACAAAATATTCGTTTCCGCTTCCGTTAGGCTAGCGATTCGGTGGTTGCTAGTACTGGTTGGAATGTGGATGATGTTCGAATCTATACCTGTAGCAGCACACAGCCCAAACCAGCAGCGCGTGGGGATTTCAATAAGGATGGTCATCCAGATTTGCTCTGGCGAAATAAAGCAAATGGAATCAATGTTATTTGGCATATGAGTGGGGAGGGCAGTAACTATACCTCTTATGTCAATCCTCCGACCGTGGCAGACACCAACTGGGAGCTCATTGCGCCTCGGTAAATCTCAGCCCAGTCACTAATAGCCATGCTCCACCAAAAACTCCAGAGATAAGTCTGACTTCGCAGGTTCAGCTTTGGAAGCCAAGCCCATAAACTTCTCTACATATTTACCTAGTACATCTCCTTCCAAATTCACGGGAGTACCAGGAGCCAATTGTGCTAAATTCGTTTCTTCCCAGCTATGGGGAATCACCGCTACCGTAAACCAGGAGCCATCATCCGCACAGCGAGCCACGGTCAAACTGACACCGTTCACCGCAATGCTACCTTTAGGTACAATGTAGCGCTGTAACTTTTTACTTTCAAAAGTCAATTCCCAGCTATTCCCCGTCTGTTCATTGGTTAGCAGGCACCCTAAACCATCAATGTGGCCCGTAACAAAGTGGCCTCCGAGCTTACCTCCGGCGCGCAAGGCAGATTCTAAATTGACCTGTGCTCCCCGCGTTTTATAACCCAACGTTGTGCGGCCCAAGGTCTCCGGAGACATGCTGGCCTTAAAAGAGTTGGCATCGTAGGCCACTACCGTCAAGCAAACACCATCCACAGCAATGCTGTCCCCGAGCGAAATATCGCTTAGGACAGCATGGGCGCTGACTTCCACAGTCTCCGACGTGATCTCTTGAAGAACCCCTAGCTCCTGAACGATTCCTGTGAACATAGCAAACCAGGATAGTGAATCAATAGGCTTTGTGGACTAAAGTAACTTTAGTCTATTAATGCCGACTGACCTTATCTGCATCTAACTCTTTCAATCCCCAAGCCAGTGCTTCTAAGAATGGAGAATGGGACATCATCTCCAGAAGATCATCTTCCTGAACTTCATAACCAACCTGTTCTGCTGCTTCCCGGACGGTCTTAAGCGCTTTAGGGTCTCCCTGCCATGCCTTGATGGCATTATCCATTGCAAGTGCGATGTAGCTTGTAGTCATCTCAATGACTCCTTAGATCCTAGGATCTCAAAATCTAGTTGATGGTAGAAAACACGAATCCCGCTCGTTCGTCATTTGCTATCTCAGCATAATAACGAGCATATTTTTAATAGCACTCCCCGCCTACATTCTAGCCAGTCTAAAAGTTTGCGCAAGAGAGAAAAAAACCTGCCCATATTGGGCAGGTTTTCGACTACTTACAAAATCAATTAAGCAACGGCAACGCTCTGGCGATGCGCTTCAATAATCTCTTCCATTTCAGCCGCATCTACCGTTTCCTTCTCCATAAGAGCATCGGTAATTTTGTGCAAGAGAGGAAGATTGTCACTAAGCACTTGACGAGCACGGCGGTAAGCCTGGTCAATGAGCTTGCGTACTTCTTCATCAATAGCAGCTGCTGTTTCTTCAGAGAAATCCCGACCTTGGGTAAAGTCACGACCCAAGAACATATTGCCACCTTGATTACCAAGAGCAATCGGTCCTAGACGCTCACTCATACCAAAGCGCGTAATCATCTGGCGAGCCATGGAAGCGACCCGCTCTAGGTCATTAGAGGCTCCGGTAGTAACCTCTTTCACTCCATAGATCAACTCTTCGGCAATTCTGCCGCCCAGTGCAGTAGCCATTTGGTCCATAAGCTGGGCACGAGTCGTCATCTGCTCATCATTAGGGATAAACCAGGTGAGACCATTTGCCATACCCCGAGGGACAATGGTGATTTTTTGCACAGGGTCATGGTTAGGCATGAAGCGACCCACCAGTGCGTGACCAACTTCATGATAGGCAACCAATTTCTTGGTTTTGTCTGCGAGCAGACGAGACCTTTTCTCTGGACCGACCATGACCCGGTCAATGGCATCGTTGATTTCATCCATTGAAATCTCGGTCAGGTTACGACGGGCAGCTAGAATAGCGGCCTCGTTCAAGAGATTGGACAAATCGGCTCCTGTAAATCCTGGGGTGCGACGAGCAATACGCTCCAGGTCTACATTGACCAAAGCCTTGCCCCGCGCATGAACCTTGAGGATTTCTTGACGTCCCTTGAAGTCAGGACGGTCAACGACTACTTGACGGTCGAAACGACCAGGACGAAGTAGGGCTGCATCAAGCACATCAGGACGGTTTGTAGCGGCAACGATGATGATTCCAGTGTTACCCTCGAAACCATCCATTTCGGTGAGTAATTGGTTGAGGGTCTGTTCCCGTTCATCATTACCACCACCTAAACCAGCTCCCCGTTGGCGACCGACAGCATCAATTTCATCAATAAAGATGATGCAAGGAGCATTTTTCTTAGCTTGTTCGAAAAGGTCACGGACGCGAGCCGCACCAACCCCGACAAACATCTCTACGAATTCAGAACCAGAGATAGAGAAGAACGGAACGCCTGCCTCTCCAGCAATTGCTTTAGCCAGCAAAGTTTTACCTGTTCCAGGAGGCCCCACTAAGAGTACTCCCTTAGGAATCTTGGCTCCAAGGGCATCAAAGCGCTCTTGGTTCTTCAAGAAATCCACAACCTCTGCCAATTCCAGCTTTGCCTCATCAACTCCTGCCACATCCTGAAAAGTGGTCTTGGTTTGAGACTCCATCTGAACACGAGCTTTGGACTTACCAAAATTCATGGCCTGATTACCAGGACCAGACTGAGCACGACGCAGTAGGAAAAAGAGCCCACCTAAGAGCAACAAAGGAAATAGGAACGTACTCAACATAGAGAGCACTTGTCCATTGTTGCTAGGAGAACTCACCACCACATCTACGCCGCTAGTTTCCAAAATCTTGAGCAGATCTGGGTCCGCAGCGGGCAGAGAGACTGCAACGCGCGCTCCATCTTTAAGCGTAACTTCAGCCTTTGGACTATCCTGAGCAATGCGCACCATCTCCACCTGACCGCTCTTAGCTTTGTCGAGGAACTCGGTGTAGGAGATATCGGGCCGAGCATTGGATTGGGGATTGAAAAAGGTCACGCCCAAAGAAACCACAACAATGGCCAGCAGAACGTAAAGTCCTGCGTTCCTTAAGTTGCTCTTCTTATCTTTGTTATCGCTCACTGTATAAAACGCCCCCTGACAAATAGTTGATCAGCAAGTATTAAGTTTTTTAACCTTATCTCTCATAGTAGAGCTTCGAAGCCCTCCCTTCAAGATTAGCTGCCTCAAAGTTTGGATGCCCCATGAAACCACTGCAGAAGTTTGTGCATGGGCCTCAAGTCTTCGAACGTTCTGAACGCGTTCAGAACTTCACCTCCTTCCGAAAACGTTGTGTCAATGATCCCGCGCACGGGCAGGAGTTCCACCACGCTGTTGCAATACCCAAGCGCTTGGAAACTGCTTTGGCGTTCTGGGGTGAAGGAAACTACAGCATGGGGAATTTCTTCATCAGTCAATTTGGCAAGTAGCTGCTGCCGAAAAATGCCAGCAAGACAACCCTCAGCGGGAGGTGTCAAATACTGGCTCCCATCCCAAGCCCAAAGGTTGCCCCGACTGGTTTCTAACCAAATTCCTACCTCTGTCAGCAAGGCTTCCTGTGCACCGTAAGCTTCAGCTTTGCGCAGTGCCTGAAACGATACGAGGTAATTGCCTGTTTTTAAATGAGACCAACTCCGGCCTCCCTCCACAGATAGCAGCATCACACCGTTTTGCTGTTTCTTCTCTAGATCAGGCGGCAGCTCACGTCCTGTTACCAACGCTCTGCCATCCGATAGGAGTGTAATCCGCAAGACAGCATAGCGAGCAGCCAGCGTCTGTACTCCAAGGTTTACCTGGTCCCAGGATGGAGCGTCCCATCCCAAAGTCCGAACCTGGCTCTCTAGACGATGAAGATGTTTTTCCAACGCTGTCACAGGATGTTTCGGATTCTGCTGATAGATCCTAAGGGTGGTAAATACCGTGGCTCCATAGAGAAAGGCCGGATCGTCAATCGTCAGGCCCAAGGTATTTCCGGCAAATAGTTGCCCCATCCACCAATACTGATGGACACAGGAGTGTCGTGGGTACATTAACGTCAATAGTTCTCGTTCTATTTTGCTGTGAATGTTACTTCGATTCTTCTGAAAGCCCTCAAGAGTGATGCCTATGCAGTGCGCTTAGAAGCGGTGAGGGCTTTGGGGGCTATCTACAGCAACCTTTCCTTGAAAGAAGAACGAATCGTTACTAAAGCTTTGCTGGCTTTGACAGAAGATCCAGACCCAGAAGTTAGAGCTGCTGTTTTGCCTTTGCTAGGTCCAAAGGCGCTTAAGGTGTTGCTGAAACACTTAACAGACCCCGATCCATCCGTGCGTGATGCCTCAGTATCAGCGTTAGGTCAAGGAGGAGAAGAACTGCTTCCTGTCCTAGTTGAGCTTTTAAGCAGTCGGCATTCGGTAGAGCGCAGCGGTGCAGCGCGTGCGCTGGCGGATATGAAAGACCGAGCGATTATTCCGCTCTTGGAACAAGCTCGCTATGAAAATCCCCAAGTTCGCGCAGCGGTATCCTATGCGCTAGGCCGTATTGATTCTTGCCAATGCTCTCAAGCTTTGACCACGCTCTTAGCCGACTCCAAGGTGGAGGTTCGTCTGGCTGCGGCTAGAGGGATCGGAGATGGAGGGCATCTACTCTTTGCTCCACTCCTCTTAGATCATATTTATGACCTGAGTCCTCGGGTGAGGGCTGCTACTGTGCGCTCCCTGGGCATCTTGGGATATCAGGAGATCCTGCCTGCGTTGCCCAGTCTGTTCAAAGACCGGGAGTGGCTGGTTCGTGAAGCGGTTGTTACCGCACTGAGCCGTTTAGATGGACAGGCCTACAGTGAGATTTTGGTAAAGGGCTTGGCCGATCCGATTGCGGCTGTTCGTGAATCCAGTGCCCATGCTTTGAAGCAACTAGATTTGTTTGAAGAGGTTGCTCAATCGCTTTCCGGATTGAATCCAGAAGCCCAGGAAGTTCTTAGCCAACAATATGGCTGGTTGAGCGCTCCAGAAACAGTTCCACAATTGGTTTGTCTGCTGACAGAAAAGGTTTGGAGTGGGCGGGCCAAACAGCTCAGTAATTTATTACCTCGAACCTTGGGCAAGCACGGAACGCTGGAGAGTCCCCATGCCGCTATGCCCGAATCAACGACAAACAGACAAGAACCCTTGCCGGAGTTGGCGGAGCTTGTCACAGAACTGGTGCACACGCTGAAACAAAGCCCTGTAGTTCAAAAGCCTATTATCGCTACGGTCCTGGGCCAAATCTTAAGTCAGGGAGTATGCCCTCCAGGTGTTATAGAAGTCCTGAGCGACACGCTTGCTGAACTGAGTTTACCTTGGTCTACCCGTCTGGCGTGTGCCCGTGCTCTAGGGCAAGATCCATCTGGTCAAGCCATGCCTGCTTTGCAGAAAGCCTTAACACAGCAACCAGAACCACAGGTGAGAGCAAGCATCTTGAGTAGTCTAGGCCGTTTGGGCATCCAGGCCAGTTTTGACTGCATACGTCAAACCTTGGATGATCCAGAACCCGTAGTCCAGATAGCGGCGATTGAAGCGTTGGGATGGCTTGGGGACGCCAGAGCTCTGGAAGACCTAGTTGCTTTTGTCTCCTCGGGCTTACCTGAAATCCAGGTAGCCGCCTGTAGAGCAATAGCACGCATCTTTTCTGCGCCTCATCAGCAGACTATGATCCACGAATAGCGCCGATGTAACTATCTGTAACATTTCTCATATTGACTCACTAGGCCAAAGGAAGACCAAAGGCTAAAGAGTTATGAGGAATGGAGATCAAGTGTTACTATCAGCTCCTATGTTCATTTGTTCCTGTTATTTTCTCAAGAGGGGATCACCTGAGAGCAGGGTTTTCACCATTTAGAATACTTAAAGAACCTCGCCTGTATTTCCTTTTGTAAAGCGAACCTGTACCCTGCAGTAGGGCTCTAAAACCTTGAAACTTAGATGGGATAGATATTAGGAGATATAGGATTTCTATCAAGCCGTCTGAATGTTCAGAGTGAACATTAAGTTTTTTGTAAAATCGGAACCACCGAAAAATAATCCTATATCGTTGTGTTCACGCGGAAGTGATCCCGATTACTTTCTGTAATTTTAGCCTTGCCCACCTCTACCGTGGATAAACCTATGAACCTCACAGAACTCAAGTGCAAGCAAGTCCAGCCCCTGCCCGATACGCGGAATCACCGTGGACAGTTTGTTGCTGAGGAGGAACACACAGTAGTCTCGGTGCTTCCCAATGGATGGGTCAAAATTTGTACAGAAGTCGGGCCAGATCATGAGGCTGGGTGCCACTTAGTAGATCCAGATGACCTGCATTTACTGCTACAGCAGCCAGAGAATCCCTATTGCTATCTCTAAAAAGTCCTTAGGGGCCAGAAGAACCGCTTGATAAAAAAGAATAGGTAAGTTCCAGAAAGTCTTTGGGCTTTTCTAGGAAGCTAAGATGTCCCGCTCCAGGTAGTGTCCGCAAGACCGCCTGGGGCATGTTTTTTTCTAAGCGCGTTCCAAAAAGAGGAGAAATGACACGGTCTCCTTCTCCCCAGATGATCAGCGTGGGCGTGTAGATATTTTCATACATATCTACCAGCACTTTTTCTGACGGCCAGCGGATAGAACGAAGAATAGCTTGTCCTCCTGAGAACATGGCGCGGCAGTCTGGGTCTAAACCCTTTAGAAAAAGCTTTATTTCTGAGGGTCTTAAAGGAGTGTCTCGATGATAATTCGAGCGCAGCACGGCTCGTGCGTATAGGTCGCGGGGAATGAGCGGGGCACAGAGGATAATACCCTCACCCAAGCCAGGCATCGCTAACCATTTTGTACCACCAGGAAAAGGCATGGGATAGCAGGCTGGGGCTGCTAAAACTAGACGATGGACACGCTCCGGATATTGGGAGGCAAAAGACAGTGCTACGGCTCCTCCCAAAGAAGCTCCGAGCAGAATAACTTCTTGCCAGCCGAAGCTATCTAATAGGTCCCGCAGCTGTTCTACCATCTTGGGCAGCACCTCGCCGTCGACCATATTTCCCCGCTTCTCAGAGAGGCCGCATTCTAGTAAATCGTAAGCAAGGACCTGATAATGTTCTGCAAGCCGAGTACTTACATAGTTCCACAGATTTAAAGTGGACATCAAACCATGAATTACCACTACCGGAGGGGCTTTTGCTGTCTTTCCTACCCTCTGGTAATGAGTTCGATAGCCTGCTGCATCAAGAAAGGTAAACATCATGGATAAATCTTGGACAAACTATATGCAGTGTAGGAAAATTTTGTTACGCTACAGCTAGTGAAAAGAAGCTGTACGTTTTCCCCCTCAAAGTATGACTAAGGCCGGATATTTCCGGTCTTTTTTTTGTCATAAGTCTGACACTATAGAATATTGGACTTGCTGTATACAACGATAGCAATACCTTTTATTGAGTGCTCAAGGAGATGCTATGGACCTCAAAGATGCTGAAGACCGGATGAAGAAAGCCGTAGAGGCTGCTTCTCACAACTTCAATACTATTCGCACAGGGCGTGCCTCTGCCAGCCTTTTGGACCGAATTATGGTCTCCTACTATGAGGTTCCGACCCCTCTAAAATCTTTAGCAACCGTAACCACACCCGATAGTTCTACGATTTTGATTCAACCCTTTGATAAATCCGTGATGCGCGATATCGAACGGGCCATTGCTGAATCGGACGTGGGCCTGACGCCCAACAACGATGGGTCTACAATTCGACTCAATATCCCTGCACTCACGCAAGAGCGCCGTAGGGAATTGGTCAAAACGCTCAACACGCTGGCGGAAGAGAGCCGAGTCGGGGTGCGCAATATCCGTCGCGATGTCATTGACAGTATTCGCAAACAGGAAAAAAATGGAGAACTCTCGGAAGACACAGCCCGTGACCAACAAGACCAAGCACAGAAGCTAACGGTCAAGTACACAGAGCAAGTTGATAAACTCTTTGCCGCTAAAGAGCAGGAAATCATGAAAGTCTAGCAAGTGAGGTTGAGCACGTGGCAGAGGAGTCTGATCTAGGACAGGTAGCCTATTTGCGGGGTGAATTTTTACCCTTGGCAAAGGCCACTCTGGATATACGCACCCATGCATTCCTGTATGGAACATCGGTTTTTGAAGGAATTCGAGCCTATTGGGTAGCGGACCAGGGTCAAATCTTGGTTTTTCGGGCACAGGAACACTATGCTCGCCTGGAGCGTAGCTGTAGAATTCTGCACCTACAGTGCCCTCTTAGTTTTGAACGAATCTTGGAGCTAACGGGAGAAATTCTACAGAAAAATCAGTGTCAGAGTGATACCTATCTGCGTCCGATTGTCTATAAATCCGACCGACGCATTGATCCTTTTCTCAATACACCCGATACACAGGATGATTTTTGCCTTTTTACAGTACCTTTGCAGCAATACATTGACACTCAGAAGGGATTGCATCTAGGCATCTCTGCTTGGCGGCGTTTGGACGATAATATGATGCCTGCCCGTGCCAAAGTCAGTGGGGCCTATGTCAATTCAGCACTGGCTAAAACCGATGCCAAATTGTCTGGGTTTGATGATGCCATTCTTCTTTCTGAAGATGGACACGTAGCAGAAGGTAGCGCCATGAATCTCTTCCTGGTGCGCGATGGACGCTTAATTACACCCTCGGTAACGAACAATATTCTCGAAGGAATTACTCGGGATACTGTAATTCAGTTAGCAAAACAGGAACTAGGGCTAGAAGTAGAAGGACGTTCCATAGACCGGACCGAACTTTATATTGCCGATGAACTGTTTCTTTGTGGTACCGCTACCGAAATTGCTCCCGTCACCAAGGTAGATCATCGAGTAATTGGCAGTGGAAAAATGGGAGTGCTGACACAAAAACTGCAAGGACTCTATCAGCAAGTAGTACGCGGTAAACTGCCGCAATATCAGCACTGGCTGATGTCTATTCCTATAGGATGATTTTGTGGCGATTCATAGGAACGACGCAGTCCCGCAAACAGAACTTAGTATCCCGTACGTTAGCATAGTAAATATAACGGTTCTGGGATTTCTAGATGACCGCACTTTCTGACTCCATAAAAAAAGCAGTTTCGACGAGTGTCTACAAAGCCCCACCTAAAGCTATGTCTTGGATAGAGTCTCTAAGTGAATTTTTGGGTGATACGGTCAGCAAAACCAAAGAGAACTGGCTTTCTCGACTGTTAACCAAGTATTTGGGAGCCAACTGGCTGTTAGATCTGTTGGAGAAGGTGGATATTCATAAGGCGCGCAAACGGGTTGCTAAAGTCCAGCGAGCTTATCCCAACGAATCTCCAGCACAAATCAGCCAACGAATGATTTGGAGTAAAGCTAAATACCTCGGAGGCATCGGTTTTGCTTCAGGACTCGTGCCACCAGGTTTGAATGTGCCCTTTATCGTGCTGGATGTGATCACCACCGTCGTTGTCCAGATGGAGCTTGTCTATGAAATTGCTGCAGCCCATGGTTTGGACCTAGAAGCTCCAGAGCGAAAGGGTGAGCTAGTGCTGGTTATGGCGGTCGGCGCAGGCTCAGACCGAGCAGTAAATGCAGGGTTACGTGTATTTGAGCGGAAAGTCACGCCTGTGCTGCTAGAGCAACTGGCTAAAGTGCTTGGGGGCAAGTTAGCCGAGAAATTTGTGACCCGTTCGATTCCCTTGATTGGTGCAGTCCTGGGTGCTGGCGCAAACATTACGTTCTTATATGCGTTAGGGAAAACAGCAGTCCAGTTTTACAGCCAAAAGGGACTGGTGCTGGAGGAAGCCGCGCTGACTTTGGACGTGAAGTAACGCTAGGCTTAAGAAATCAACAGTTCAGGCAGGGAAATGGCAGTAGTGCGGTGGACGGATGAAATGCTTGATCGGCTAGCATCGCAGACCCAAGGAAACGCAGACCAGCAAACGGTTCTTATTGAGCAAATTAAGGGCTTGGTGAGGGTTGCGAACATCCAGCAAGACGTAATGGCTCAATTGAGCCTTGATATGCGCGGCCTGCAGCTAGAAGTTAGGCGCTTAATTGAGCGCATGGACCGTATGGACGGTGGGCCATAGTGACCCTCATCGATTGATATAGGATAAGAACATGATTGCTCCCGCTGGGCATAGCGCCGTCGACGCCTTGATCACTGAAGAACCAGAGTTTGTTTTGCGCTGGACGGTTAAAGAATTCCACCATCTAGCTCAAGCCAATATTCTTGACCCTGACAAACGCACCGAGCTAATAGCAGGACAAATACTTTTAATGGCTGCCAAAGGAACCCCGCACGTAATCGCTCTTGCATTATTGGCGGATCTGCTTAAAACTCTATTAGGGTCGCAAGTACTAGTCCGCACGCAAGACCCTGTACAGTTAGATGATTATTCAGAACCAGAACCAGATCTAGCCATTGTGCGCGGAGGTTTACTAGATTATCTAGAGCATCATCCACAACCGACAGACATCCTCTTCATTGCAGAAATAGCAGATTCCACCTTGAAACGAGACTGCGAAGTTAAAGATAAGGTCTATGCCCAGGCTGGGATTCCAGATTATTGGGTCCTTGATGTCAAAAAACGAAAGCTCCACATTTATCGAGAGCCAACTCCCAGTGGCTATGCTTATCATCTGATTTGTAGTGAGCCTAGCGAAGTCGCACTGCTTGCCTTCCCAGAAATAACGGTACCGCTTTCAGATATATTGCCCCCAAGAAGTTGAGTATCTAAACTAGGTTTCCGCTGCTTCAAAGACAGCTCCAGCATTGTAGATAATAACCTAAAGTCTGGATGCTTTCCTTAGACCCTACAAGGGATTAGGTTGCTTTGGAATAATATTTAGACTGCTGGTGCGAAGAAACCGACGGCAACCAAGATATTCCAGAACTGATTCACAACTGGTGTTTACGCCTAGACCGTATCCCGGAAGCAGCAATCATCCCCATAGAACGTGACTGGCTTTCTGGCCTGGACTACACAGAAGTTGAAATGCATCTATTTGGTGGTTTGGCCTTTGCCTATCAAGCCAAAATGGAAGATGCCATTAATGAATGGATGCCCAATCAGCCCCAAGTTCGCAGGGTCATTAAACGGGTCTCCCAAACCTTTTGGCTAACCCGTGAAATATTGGCCTATGGCCCTGACTGTGTCGTGCTCTCTCCCCAGAGCCTACGCCAACGCATTCAGGAAAAACTGACAGCGGTTCAAAACCGCTATCAAGAGACCTAAACGATTATCCGAAAGTGACCACAAGCCCCTTCCCCAAACCTCTCCTCTGCCAACACTTGGGAAATAAGATTGAGTCCTAAACTATGGAGCATTTTGAGACTCCATATATTTTTGGACTTGCTGAATATACTCTGGATAGATTTCTAAAGCCATACGAATAGATTGAAAAACAATATATGGGTCAATATCCTCGTACTCGTGGACCAAGCGATTACGGAGACCAGCAGAAGGTGCTAATTTCGTGGCTAATTCTGGAGTGATGATGCCATTACGACCGACTTCGATGAAGGAGTTGAAGTAGGTTTCAGGGGGTGGTTGACCAGAAGCAGTCAAAAGATAAGTATTGGCATCTGCTGCGGCTTCAACGATGAGGTGCAGTAGGCGTTCAGTAATGAGTTGCTGTTCAAAGTCACTCGTATAAGTCTGTATGTCCAGCATGGCACGAGGCTGTAGAGCATTGAGATATTTGGTAATGGCCCGTAATTTGCGCGTAATTATGGCACGGTCGATAGAAGTCATTGCTTCAATCGCTCCAAGCTTCGGTGGATATAATCCTCCTGAGCATGTCGGAATTTGGCTGTATCCGCATATATTTTCCAAGCTTTAAGCTGAAACTTGAGAAATAGTTCTGGTTCTATTTCATAGAGGAGTTGTCCCTCTCTCGCTACTACATAGCCCAGTAGGGGAGAACAGTGGTGGAGATTCACAAGGTCAATACGATCACTAGAAACTTGAAGAATATGCCCCAGTTTTTCATAAAGGGCTAGTTCTTCCCAGCTATTCGCAGATGATTCGTGAGTCAAAATAGCCAAGTCCCAATCACTCTTTTCTGTAGCTTTTTGTTTGGCACGTGAACCAAAAAGAACTAAGAGCCTCAGACTAGGAATTTCTTGAGCAACTTGTGCCGCTATTACTTTGGGATTTGAAAGATTAGAATTTGAAATCATTTCAGTGAGAGAGACTATAGAAAAGCCTGGATACAATGGGGCAAACAATCTCGCATTGACCAATCAAAACTCCCTAAGGACCAATGACTGCTGAAGAACTAACGAGGCTCAGACAACAGCAAGCAGCTTAACCTCGCTGTCTACTTTTGCAGACAAGCTCAGGTTATTGAGCAGGAGAGGCCAATTGCTGCACCGCTGAGGCGGTCTCAAAATGAGGATTTTTTGCCTGATTCCGCTCCAAAGCTGCCTTCACAAATCCATAGAACAGTGGATGGGGTTCACCGGGACGGGAACGGAACTCTGGATGGAATTGGGTAGCCACAAAGAAAGGATGGTCCGGACGTTCGATAATTTCTACCAAACGGCCATCTAAAGAAGTTCCTGCAATACTGTAACCATCGGCTGTGAATTGCTGACGGTAGTGATTGTTGAATTCATAGCGATGCCGATGACGTTCATAGGTCAAAGCTTCGTTGTAGAGACCACGGGTCGTACTATCCGGCGCAATCCGACAGGGCCATAGCCCCAAACGCATCGTACCGCCAAGGTCCATTACATCTTGCTGCTCTGGTAAGAGAGAGATCACCGGATGGGGAGTTCTGGGATCAAATTCGGTGGAATGAGCTTGGGGTAGATGGGCTACGTTGCGAGCCCATTCAATCACCGCACACTGCATACCCAAACAAAGACCGAGGAAAGGAACTTCCTGTTCACGAGCATAGCGAATAGCACTGATCTTGCCATCGATTCCCCGAATCCCAAATCCACCAGGAACGACGATGCCATCGAGTCCTTCTAAGACCGAAGAAGCTTCTGCCGTATCCATATCTTCTGCATTGATCCAGCGCAACGCCACTTCACTATCTAGCGCAATGGCCGCATGCCGTAAAGCTTCGACAACGGAGATATAAGCATCAGAAAGTTGGACATATTTGCCCACAATCCCAACGATGATGCGATGGGTAGGATGGTACATCCGTTCTAAGAGTTGCTTCCAGCCGCTCAAGTCTGGAGTGCGCTGCTCTAAACCCAAAAGTTCAATCACCTGAATGGCAAGGCCCTGCTGCTCTAAACGGAGGGGGACTTCATAAATAGAGGGAGCATCTTCACAGGCAATCACACAGGCAGAAGAGACATCGCAGAAATTGGAGATTTTCTCTTTGAGGCCCTCCGGCAAGAAACGGTCTGAGCGACAGACCAGAACATCAGGCTGAATGCCAATCGACCGCAGCTCTTTCACCGAGTGTTGGGTAGGTTTGGTCTTCATTTCTCCAGCAGCAGAGATATGGGGGACCAGCGTGACATGCACGTAGAGGACATTGTTGCGACCTACATCTTTACGAAATTGACGGATCGCTTCCAAGAACGGCAGCGATTCGATATCTCCGACCGTTCCTCCAATTTCTACCAAAACCACATCGGGTTGCGTATTACGGGCCACCCGGTGAATCCGTTCTTTAATTTCATTGGTGATGTGGGGAATAACCTGCACCGTGCCCCCGTGGTAGTCACCCCGACGTTCTTTATTCAGAACCGCCTGATAGATGGCTCCCGTAGTGACATTATTCAACTTGGAAGTCGGGGTATCGGTGAAGCGTTCGTAGTGCCCAAGGTCTAAGTCTGTCTCCGCGCCATCATCCGTGACAAATACTTCCCCGTGCTGAAAAGGACTCATCGTCCCAGGGTCTACGTTGATGTAGGGGTCCAGTTTGAGAATAGCGACTGAATAGTTTCGAGATTTGAGCAAGCGACCGAGGCTAGCTGCGACGATTCCCTTACCAATAGAGGAGACTACGCCGCCCGTAATGAAAATAAATTTGGTTGTGTGCATCAACTTACGCTCCCGGAGCATGGAAATTCCGGCCAGCTCCTGTGCCATTATCCGCACCTATTATAGTGGGGCGGCAGAACCTCCTACTTCTTTTAGAGTTCCATTTTCTCCCTGGACCATCCATCGGAGGAGCGATGGGTTCAGTAAATAAATCATTCCCTCACGCACTTCAATCAGCCCCTGGCTTGATAAGCGGCCCAGAAGGCGCGTCACAGCAGTACGGCTATGGCCAATTAGTTGGGCGAGAATGCGGTGGGTAAGCTTTGGGAATATCTGGATGGTAGCTCCATCAGGACGACCGTAGGAATCTCCCAACAGTAGCAAGAGGCCCATCAATCGCTGGCTGGCTAGAGGATATTGCAGTAAACAGATCATTCTATGGTCCCATTCTGCACGCCGGAGTAGCCCTTGAGCTACTTGTTGACTACAGTCTGCATCTCTGAGATTGATGCGGGGTACTTGCCAAAATTCAAAATCTTGTAGCGCGTAGGCCGTTATGTCCATAGGCTCATAGCCAAACGCCATGCCGGTTCCTAAAATTCCCAACGGCATCGGGGTCCCTTTCCCTTGAGCATGGGGGTAAGGGTGAGAGAGTAGGGCATAGCCCGATTGCACAATGCGAACCACTCCGGAGATTAAGGGCAGTTTTAAGCCCGTCGTAATCCGGTGTAGAGAAGATTCTAAACAAGAGGCAGGAGTGGTTACAGCATTCATGGAGATAGGTTGTCCAGGGCCATATAAATTATGGACGTTTAAATAGGAGAAACGTTCACGCTATATGTAAAGTCACTGTAAAGTCTCTAAGCAATTATTCTAGAGAGAATCCTTATTTAGTGACCATGCACGTTGCTTGCACCGGGGGAGCCCTCATTGATGTGTTGGTTCATCCTTTAAACCAGCTACCTTTACCAGGAAAATCTGCGCTAGCAGAGGACATTCAGATCTTTCCAGGGGGTTGTGGCGTAAACACCGCTATTCTGCTTGCCCGTCTTGGCATTGATACGCATTTTTGGGGACGGATTGGCAATGACCGACTGGGCCGTTTTCTCCTCAACCAGTTAGACCAAGAGGGGATCGATGTCGAGAATTTAATTTTAGACGATACGCTCCACACTAAAGCATCTTTGCTTGCCGTGCACACCGGAGGAGATTATAGCCTTGTGCGCACCCCTGCAGTCGGTAATGCTCTGAATAAAGACGATCTGTCTCTTTTTGATCTGGAGAGTATCCAAATAATGCATTTTGGCGGTATTTACTCTCTTAAGAATCTGCTGGGAGAAGACCTTAAACAGTACTGTATGGAGCTTAAAAATCAGGAAATCGTGATCACGATGGATACCGTGTGGACACACGATAAGAACTGGGATGCAATTGTGGCCGCTCTGCCCTATGTGGATTTTTTCCTGCCTAGCCTCGATGAAGCGAAAGCGCTCACTGGGAAATCGACGCCTCAAGCTATTGCCCGCAGCCTGCGCAAGGTTGGTGTCCCGATTGTAGTAGTCAAGTTAGGGATAGAAGGGGCCTATCTTTCCTATGGCACCCAGGAAGGCCTGATTCCCGCTTTCCCCATTGCTCGTAACAAGGTAGTTGATACTACAGGGGCAGGAGATGCTTTTTGCGCTGGTTTCATCGCAGCATTGGTCGCCGATAAAACTATTCCAGAAGCGGTGACTTGGGGACATGGAGCAGGGGCTCTAGCGGTCCAAGCGCTTGGAGCCACATCGGGTATCCGCAATCGCAAGCAATTGATGATGCAGATACAGACGAGTTAACGGGCAATAACTGATGAGAGAATAGGGCCTGAAAGGGAACTGTTAGCCCTGCATGGAGATTTCTGATGACAAAACCAGTTGCACTCGTCACCGGAGCCTCTCGGGGCATTGGTAGGGCTATCGCCTTGGAATTGGCTCAGGCTGGCATGACCGTGGCCGTCAATTACGCTCGCTCGCCAGAAGCAGCCCAAGAAGTAGTGGCTCAGATGGATGGAAATGGAGCCATTTTTGGAGCGGATGTATCTCAAGCCGAGCAAGTCCAGCAACTATTCACCGACGTTCTTGAAAAATTTGGTCGATTGGACGTGCTGGTCAACAATGCGGGAATCACGCGAGATGGCCTGCTGATGCGGATGAAAGATGAAGACTGGCAACAGGTTATCGACCTCAATTTGACGGGCGTTTTCCTCTGTACGCGGGCAGCAACAAAACTGATGCTCAAACAGCGCTCTGGCAGAATTATCAACATCTCCTCCACCTCTGGGGTCTTGGGTAATGCTGGACAAACTAACTATGCGGCGGCTAAAGCAGGGGTAATTGGGTTTACAAAAGCAGTAGCGAGAGAATTATCCTCACGGGGAATCACGGTCAATGCCGTCGCGCCCGGCTTTATCGACACCGATATGACCAAGGATTTGAAGCTCGATGGCGTTATTGCCCAAATTCCTCTAGGACGTGTAGGCAAACCAGAAGAAATTGCGGGGACCGTTCGTTTTCTAGCCACAGATCCGGCAGCAGCCTACATTACAGGACAGGTTATTTGTGTAGATGGTGGCATGGCGATGTGAGTAAAGACAAAAAATGACCACCATCTAAGCAGAATGCTGTTTTGATGATCAGTAACCGCTAGAGCGTTGTTATCTCATGACCAATTTACTGACAGCAGCCTTTAGGAAGGCACAAAACTTACCGGACCCTATGCAAGATGAGCTTAGGCCAGAGTATGACTTAAAGCGTCTATAGGTTAGACGATTGGGACCTGAACGCAAAAGCTTCGGAAGCACAACTGCTCCTCAACGATGCTGGACTCTATTAAGAACCTTGTGTATTACGTGTCGAAATTTCAGGCGTGACTAAGATGAAGCCACAGCAGGGATCGGAATAGGGCAGCGGGTGGCCAACAGCCCGATAGAAAAATATTATTCCTCACTGCTGAAAAGATGATGCATCGTCCCTAGAGAGAGCCAATAGCTCTCTCTTTTGCCTTTATGGCCTAAACGAAAAAAGGACCTATCTGTATTAGATAAGCCCTTTCCAAGAATAGAAGCCAGCATAGTTGAGCTTAGTCGTCGTAGACTCGGCATTCTAGAGCATCAGGATTATCATCACAGTATTGCTCTAGAGAGTTTGGCTTGGTGGTGGTTGCCGCGTGAGCGCGGGCTGCTTGTAATTCTTCAACGTTGTCCCAAGCAACTGCACAGGCAGGAGAATCAGGACCGCTATCTTCGCATGCTTTCTTTGCTTCTTCTTTTTCTTGTTGAATGAGCTTTTCGAAATCAGCCATGGGATTCCCCAAAAACATATTTACCTAGATACCAATATAAAGCTGATTTCTTCCGTAAGTCTGCAACGCTTGGGTCTTCTAAAGATGGTCTTTAGGATCGGAGAGTGATTTGCGCTCTTGAGACCTGCGCCAGGCGAGCCAGCTCATATACAGAAACAGCATGGTCCCGCCCGCCGTATAGGTAAGTCCGGCTTCCATTCCCGAAAGGGCTAGAGCCACGGTTCCGGCCCACAGAGTCAAGGCATAAATCCACAGAGTTGCAAAGCGCTGAGACAATCCAGCATCGAGAAGCTTGTGATGGAGATGGAGACGGTCTGGCTTGAAAGGAGATTGTCCCTTACTCAAACGCTGAATAATCACAGAAGCCGTGTCCACAATCGGCACCGCCAGAATCAAGAAAGGAAGCAGGATAGCGACAGTAGTTACAACTTTGACGACTCCTATTACGGAAAGTCCGGCGAGAAGGAATCCAAGGAAATACGCTCCTCCATCGCCCATAAATATCTGGGCTGGGTTGAAGTTGTAGCGCAAAAATCCTAGCGTTGCGCCCACGATAGCAGCGGCAATAAGAGCGGCGGCCCACTGCTGAGTGAGGGCCGCTACAGAAAAGGTTATCGCTGCGGCAATCCCAGAGACTCCAGCGGCAAGACCATCCAAACCATCAATGAAATTGATTGCATTGGTCACCCCACACAGCCAAATCAGCGTGATCGGCAAGCTCAAGAGTCCTAACTGCACAACGCCAAACCCAGGAAGCGTGATCGCTTCTATTTGGACGCCCACGTACCAGGCTCCCCCTGCGATTAGGAACTGAGCTGTCAGGCGAGGTAAAGCTGGGAGCGTTAACAGATCATCCGCCAGTCCCAGGAAGAAGAATAGAACTCCACCGATGGTGACGCCCCAGATTCCTAGCTCTTCCTTATGCGGCAGGGTCCCAAACCATCCCAAGCCCCATATCCCTAGCAGAGCAATAACTACCCCAGCAAAGATAGAAACACCCCCCAGTCTCACCATGGGGGCTTTGTGAATCTTGCGAGGGTCCGGTTTGTCTACTACTCCAGCTGTGAGGGCTGCAGCCTTAACCGTGGGCGTCGTCCAAAGAACGATGACTGCGGCGGTGAGGAAGGCTACCAGGCAAGGGATAAGTGGATTCATGAGCACCTACACTGGAGCGGGTTCAGCATATTGCAGATGGGGGTAGAGGGGGAATCGTTCACAGAGTGTGACTACCTGTTCCTTGCAATGGCGGATGACGGCATCGTCCTCAGGAGACTGTAGCAAATCCGCAATGATATCGCCGATATGCTCAAATTCAGAGTTACCCAATCCACGGGTTGTCATGGCAGGAGTTCCCAAGCGGATGCCAGAAGTAACGAAAGGAGATTCTGTATCGTAGGGAATCGTGTTTTTATTCACTGTAATATTGGCTTGCCCAAGCAGTGCTTCTGCCTTTTTACCCGTCAAGCCCTTGTTCCGAAGATCCACAGACATCAGGTGATTATCTGTACCGCCCGATACCAGATTGCAATCTCGTTCGATTAAACGGGCTGCCAGAGCCTTGCTGTTGGCAATAATATTGCCGCAATAAGCTCTAAATTCAGGTTTTAAGGCTTCTCCAAAAGCCACAGCCTTCCCAGCAATCACATGTTCCAGAGGACCACCCTGAGTTCCAGGAAATACCGCTTTGTTAAATTGCTTGCCGAGCTCTTCCTCATTGGTGAGAATCAAGCCACCTCTAGGTCCGCGCAATGTTTTATGGGTAGTGGTCGTGACCACATGACAGTGAGGAATCGGATTGGGATGATGACCTGTAGCCACTAAACCGGCAATGTGCGCAATATCAGCCATCAAGTAAGCACCCACTTCATCCGCGATCGCCCGGAACCGCTCGAAATCAATCAGGCGAGAGTAGGCAGAATAGCCACAGATAATCAACTTAGGGCGTTCTTCAATCGCTAATTTGCGAACCAAATCAAAATCAATGCGCTGGGTTTCTTTGTCTACCCCGTAGTGAATCGCGCGGAAGTAAATCCCGGATGAGTTCACCGGAGAACCATGGGTTAGATGTCCTCCGTGGGAGAGGTCCATGCCCAGAATTGTATCGCCTGGCTTCAGTAAGGTCAGAAAAACGGCTGCATTGGCTTGAGCCCCGGAGTGAGGCTGGACATTGGCCATGGCACAGCCAAATAGTTCTTTCGCCCGCTCAATGGCAATGGTTTCAATTTCATCAACAAATTCACAACCGCCGTAATAGCGCTTGCCCGGTAAACCCTCGGCGTACTTATTGGTGAGAACAGACCCTTGGGCTGCCATCACCTGAGGAGAGGTGAAGTTTTCGCTGGCGATCAGCTCTAGGTGAGTGCGCTGACGAATTAGTTCTCGCTCTATCCATTTGAATACAAGGGGGTCTCCCTGACGCAACAAGTCTTCATTGGTCACAGGCAATACCTAAAGCTTTTTAAATTCAGAGACTATCGTAGCACTCTAACTAGGACTGGTTTTCATCCACTTTTCCGACTTGATCGGACTTGCTCGGAACGCTCAGGGGCCTATAGGAGCCAAAAATGACTTTCCTCTTGATTGCCAAGGCTCTGCACCTCCCAAAAGTTTTAAGTTTTTACCAGCTGTCCATTGAGTGAGTGCTTATCTCTAGATGCGAATCCTATTTGGTCAGCCATAGCTGTAATAGACTGGATGGGACTAGATACTTTTACTCATGAACGAGCCAATTGACTTAGGGAATAGTTTTGCCGAAGCGGTAGCAGGATTGGGAATTCCTGCAGATGTAGCCAGGGTTCTCTGGATGCCCATCCCCATGTTGGTGGTGATTCTTAGTGTTTCGGTTGCCGTTTTGCTATCGGTATGGGCAGAGCGCAAATGGTCCGCCTATATGCAGCAGCGATTGGGGCCTACCGTAGCCGGGCTGAATGGATTTATGCAGGGGGTGGCCGATGGTGCCAAACTTTTGGTCAAAGAAGATATCATTCCCCGAAAAGGCGATGCCTGGCTCTTCACGATTGGTCCGACGGTGATCATTATTCCCGTTTTCTTTGCCTACTTAGTGATTCCCTTTGGACAAGGCTTAGTGATTTCGGACCTCTCGATTGGCATCTTTTTCTTTGTCGCTATCTCCAGCGTTGCTCCGATTGGGGCGCTGATGGCTGGTTATGCCTCCAACAACAAGTACGCGCTTCTGGGAGGGCTCAGAGCTGCTGCCCAAGGCATCAGCTATGAATTGCCGCTAGCACTTTCGATTTTGTCGATCGTGATGATGAGCAATTCTCTTTCCACCGTGGATATTGTCAATATGCAGAGCACCCACGGCATCCTTTCCTGGAATATCTTCAAACCGATCGTCGGTCAAATTGGCTTTGTAATTTTCTTGATTTCGGCCTTAGCAGAAACTGAACGCGCGCCCTTTGACCTTCCGGAAGCAGAATCCGAGCTTGTCCAAGGACACCACACAGAATATTCCGGCATGAAGTTTGCCCTGTTTTACTTGGCTGAGTACGCCAACCTCGTTTTGGGCTCTCTCGTTGCTTCGCTTCTGTTCTTGGGAGGTTGGTCCTTCATTGTCCCCCTCAATACCGTAGCCAATCTTCTGGGCATCGACCCGCTCAATCCAGCTTTTCAAGTCTTTTCGGCCCTTTTGGGCATCGTCATGACCATTGCCAAGGCCACGATTTTTGTCTTTCTGGCGATCTTGGCCCGTTGGACGCTGCCCCGTGTCAGAATTGACCAGCTCTTAGACCTTGGCTGGAAGTTTTTGCTGCCTGTTGCTCTGTTCAATCTTCTGCTGACCGCAGCCTTTAAGCTCGCAGTACCTGCATTCTTCGGTGGTTAGCAGCCTATATTCAGCCAAAAGGTGGATATTTGAGAAAAAATCGTATGCTCTGGTTGCAGAGCTTCTAAAATAAATAGATAAGTAGAAGGTGCTCCGTGTCACTACGCAAAGGTTTTGAGGTCGAACTATACACTGGCTTTCCTGATGGCCAAGTTATAGGACTCTCCGACAAAGTCGTAGATATATTGCCTCATTTCATGCGAGAGCCTGACAGCCGCAATGTGGAATATATAACCCCACCTCTATTTGACTATCGAGAACTGCTGTGTGCGCTCTTAAAACCCCGCAAGCAGCTGCGTCAGACCCTCAGCGATTTAGGTGGCTACACTATCATTCCAGGGAGTACACTGCCGCTTAAAGGAGCTTCTCTCCAGTTCCAGCGTTCTGATCCTCAAAATCCTTATCACGACCGCATTGAGCAAGCCTATGGTACGCGCGTAGTAACGGCCAGCATCCATATCAATTTTGGAATTACAGATCCAGAACTGGTTCTCAAAGCCTGCCGCTTGTTGCGCCTAGAAGCACCAATAGTTCTAGCTCTGAGCGCTTCTTCACCTTTTCTGGATGGAGCGCCCACAGGCTATCACTCCAGTCGCTGGGGGCTTTTCCCAAAGACGCCGGAGCATGTACCGCTCTTCACCAGTCATCAGAACTACATTGATTGGGTGCAGCAGCAGCTCGCTCTAGGGACGATGTGGAATGTCCGCCACCTGTGGTCCTCCGTCCGTCCCAATGGTTCAGACCGTCCGTTCCGCGTGGATCGAGCAGAGTTGCGCATCTCTGATTTAATTATTGACCCCCGAGTACTCTTGGGAATGACGCTTCTTTTAGAACATCGACTGCTGGCTTTGCTGTCCGGCAATATCCCTGACCCGTTGGAGTCTAAGCATTTTACGCCAGACGAACTGGTGGAAATTACCACACAGAATGAAGTTCAAGCAGCACGCTACAGTCTGGATGCTCCCTTGGTCCATTGGCAGACCGGAGAGACTTTGACAGCAAGGACCTGGGCTAATCAGTGGTTAGAAGATATAGATTTTAAAGCCCTATCGAAGGATGAGCAGTCGTTCTTGGAAGCCGTCAAGCAAGTACTGGTTGGAGGCAATGAGGCCATGCGCTGGCTAGGCCAGTACAAGTTAGGACTTTCTGTACCGCAGATTGTGCAAGAAGCGATTCAGTCCTGTAAGGAACAGGAAGAAGAGTTGACCTGCCGTCTTTGTACAGAACTTTTACATTAGGGCGTTGTGCAGAAGACATAATACGTATAATTTTAAATATATTCTGCTGTATACCTCTATAAAGTTGATGTAAACAGGAAATGCAGTCAAAAATTCCTGCCCAGGAACTGGCTAGAGCCTTGTTCGAGTTAATAACTCAAGCTAGAGAGCAGGAACCCCTTCTGGCTAAGTGGCTTATAGCCCTAACTACCTGGATGCGTGACTGGGATTCTGGACGACTACGCTCTAAAAAATATTTACTGGCGGTACTGACGGAGATCTCTATTTTTGCCGAGCGTTGGCTGCTGCTTAAGCAGTTAGATCCATCGACGCAAGAACGGTTTTTAGAGAAACTCAATCCCGCTGAACGCTACTACATTCAAGTTCTATTTCCACTATGGTTACAGGAAAGAAACCCAAAGCTGACGATCTGGAAAAAAAAGTTGATATCAGGAAAGCTTGAACCAAGCGTTGCCCATTTCAATCAAAAACTACACCGCCAGATCCAACAACAAGGAGGCTACAGTATCCATCCCCTGCTGACCGATTGGTGGATGAATACGAGCCTAATTGCAGGCTTTAGAAAGGATCAGTGCCTATGTGTGCAGCTGACTACCCTACGCGGAAATGATCTCCAAGACAAGCTCATCGAATGGGAAAAAATACTGTGGCACTGCGGCATCAACCGTGGGTTACTGATAAGCTACGACCCAGATCTAGAGAGCACGCTTGATCTGGCTGACCTTATTCTTTCAGCCAGTAAAACACTGGGTGTTGGGCAGTACCGTGTCTTAATGCAGAATCCAACGCGAGCCTAACTATGGAAGAACACGGCTCCGAACAGACAGCCACAACTCTCTATGCGCAACTTTTGAACAACTTAGAGGCAGGAAAAAATTTAGGTGATGCCCTACTAGCACAGGGCGAGGAAGCTATGGATATCTTCTTCTTAGATCCGCAGGGAGATTGGATCAAAGCATTGCCTTCCTCGAAAGAGAACCTCGTCCGTAAACTGCTCCGACGCTATGCACCGTTTATTAAGCTTGGTCCCGCACCTTTACGATAAGATACTTGGCTAAAATCACAACCAAGGCAACGGTCCGCTAAACTAAACCTGAGATGCAATAGAGTTTTGATATGGCTACTCCTCTAAAAAAGGGCTCTGCGGTAAGAGCTGTTCGTGCAAATTTGACAGGGACCTTTGCCCAAGCCAACGATACCCGCTGGCCAGACTTCATTTTCAAGACCGATGGTGAAATCTTAGAATTGAAGGGTGACTATGCCCTGATTAAGTTTGGTGCCGTCCCGACGCCTCCCACTTGGTTTCCCCTGGCCTACTTGGTAGATGTAGCAGATCTCTCCCAAACGAGTTGATTCGGTACACGTAATACCGAAAATCGGGCAGAATAATAAAGCTTTGATGGACCTAACCTGTGACCGTCACCCCTGTGCGTGTTGAGAGCAACAGTTGGCCGGGACTTATCCGCCACTACAAAGACTATTTGCCCGTTACCGAGCGGACACCTGTAGTCACGCTTAGAGAAGGGAATACACCGCTCATTCCAGCCCTCAGCATCTCCAAGCGGATCGGTCGTGATGTGCAGGTCTGGCTCAAATACGACGGACTAAACCCCACAGGCTCCTTCAAAGACCGAGGGATGACCGTAGCAGTTTCCAAAGCAAAAGAAGCTGGATCGGAAGCAGTCGTCTGTGCTAGTACGGGAAATACTTCTGCATCGGCAGCGGCCTATGCCAGTCGCGCAGGCATGAAAGCTTTTGTTCTAATTCCAGAAGGCTATGTCGCGCTCGGTAAGCTGGCCCAAGCCTTGATGTATGGAGCTGAAGTAATCGCCATCGATGGTAACTTCGACAAAGCGTTGCAGTTGGTCCGGCATTTATCCGAGGAATATCCAATTACTTTAGTGAACTCGGTCAATCCCTACCGTTTAGATGGTCAGAAGACCGCTGCCTTTGAGGTGTGTGAGCAGTTGGGGACTGCCCCAGATTGGTTATGCATCCCGGTAGGGAATGCTGGAAATATCACCGCCTATTGGATGGGCTTTTGTATCTATTGGCAGGAGCGCAAAATCCGCCACCGCCCAAAGATGTTCGGCTTTGAAGCTGCTGGAGCGGCCTCTTTGTTAAACGGGGAATACACACCTGTAGAACATCCAGAAACGATTGCCACGGCAATTCGGATTGGCAGTCCGGCCAATGCGACGCGGGCGCTAGCGATCGCTAAAGCCAGCGAGGGTGGTATCTATGCTGTGACCGATGACGAAATCTTGGATGCCTATCGTCTTTTAGCGAAGGAAGAAGGGGTATTCTGTGAACCCGCCAGCGCCGCTTCGGTAGCTGGTTTGCTCAAGCGGGCTGCTCTATTGCCCGAAGGAGCACAGGTAGTTTGCGTACTAACAGGCAATGGTTTGAAAGACCCTGACACGGCCATTTCTGCCGCCCGGAGCGAAGTTCATCGTCATGTCAAACCTGAAGCTTTAGAAGTAGCACGGGCTATGGGATTTTAATCCGTATAATGTGCGATAGAACCTGGGACTGGGGGTATTGATTGTGGAAAAGGTTGGCGTTTTATTGATGAACCTGGGCGGGCCCGAAAAGCCAGAGGATGTACGCCCCTTTTTGTACAATCTGTTCGCTGACCCTGAAATTATCCGCATTCCCGTTAAACCTCTGCAAAAACCGCTTGCTTGGGTGATTTCCACCGCTCGCGCGCCTAAGTCCCAGAAAAACTATGCTGCTATCGGCGGCGGTTCTCCTCTGAAAGCGATCACGAACCAACAGGGCCGTGTTCTAAAGAAGGCACTGGCCGCCAGAGGAGTGGAGGCCAATATTTATTTAGGCATGCGCTATTGGCATCCCTTTGTGAGCGAAACCTTGGCACAGGTTAAAAAAGATGGCATCACCCAACTTGTAGCCTTGCCGCTCTATCCCCACTACTCAATTTCCACCAGTGGTTCTAGCCTCAAAGAATTAGAACAGCTTTGGGCTCAAGATCCAGAGCTCCAAAAAATTCGGCGGATTGATATCGGTTCTTGGTATGACCGTCCTGGTTATGTGAAAGCGATGGCCGACTTGATTCGCCAGGCATTAGCGAAGTGTGATCGTCCGAAGGAAGTCCAACTCTTCTTCTCCGCTCATGGCGTTCCGAAGACCTATGTGACGGTGGATGGCGACCCCTATCAAAAGGAAATTGAAGATTCTGTTCGTCTAATTATTAACGAGTTAGCTTTACCCAACGGGTTTACCTTAGCTTACCAAAGCAAAGTTGGCCCGGTCGAATGGCTCAAACCCTACACCGAAGATTCCATCGTTAAGTTAGCTCAGGGCGGAACAAAGTCTCTACTCGTGATTCCAATTAGCTTTGTTTCCGAACACATCGAAACGCTGCAAGAAATTGATATCGAATACAAAGAAGTAGCCGAAGAAGCTGGTATTCACAACTTCCGCCGTGTTCGTGCTTTGAATATTGATCCCACCTTTATCAATGACTTGGCTGACATGGTCTGTGACAAATTGAGTGCAGGCCAGGTGGCTTGAAATTTAATATTGCTATCTTTGACATGTTGAAGGGCATAGTCCATAGATAGTAAGGCTCTCCCGTTTAGCACCATGTCCTTTGCCTATTTTGTGCTAACGATGGTCAAGTTGATGGGCAATGAAACCTTAGCTCGATCGCAGGCTGTGGTAATGGCATTGCGTTGGGGCAACTGAACTATTTTCGTAACCTCTTTGTGCTAGTAGCGTAGCTATTGGCGTTGAAAGCGGTTTCGGTTCACTGTTGAAGATTGGCGATCGCCTTGCATCTTCAAGCCTTTGGTTATATCTAATTAAGATCCATATCGTAATTAATTAATTCATGCAGAAGTCAAACATTAGTCTTTCAAAGTAGTAAGTAAGCTCAAACTTGTATTCAATGTCAGTTGCGATCGCGATCCACCAACCCCATTAAAGGCGTACACATGACAACAAACGTAAAACTTTCACCAGCAAAACAATTGGCAGAGAAAAACGGCGTACGGTTTCCTAACGAAAGCAGCGAATACCGGATGGCACGCGATTTATTGCTTGCCGAGGAGATTGAGCTGCGGCGTCATATCGAACGAGTAGCTGAGCAGCGCCGTGCGTTGCCGCCAGGTGGTGAGGTGAAAAAAACCTACCGATTTGAAAGCGAATCCGGGTCGGTGAACTTTACCGACCTGTTTGGCGACAAACAGACGCTTGCCATCTACAGCTATATGTACGGGCCGCAACGCGATCGACCATGCCCAATGTGCACCTCGCTGCTTTCTGCCTGGGACGGTGAGGTGAAGGATGTGGAGCAGCGCATTGCTTTGGTGGCGCTCGCTCGCTCCCCAATTCAACGGCTCGTCGCCTTCAAGCAGGAACGCGGCTGGCGCAATCTCAAGATTTGTTCGGATGTAAGCGGTGATTCTACCTGAGACTATGTGAGTGCCGAAGATGCGGACATGCCGGGGTTCAATGTCTTTACCCGCCGCGACGGGGTAATCCGCCACTTTTGGAGCGGCGAAATGGGGGGAGTGACTGCCGACCCTGGACAAGATCCGCGCGGCGCACCCGACCTCGCACCATTATGGAATATCTTCGATTGTACGCCTGAGGGTCGTGGTGCTGACTGGTATCCTCAGCTTGAATATCCAGAACCATAGCCATTAAAATCCACTTATTAGGACAACATCATGAA
Organism: Gloeobacterales cyanobacterium; assembly: GCA_038245785.1. Classification (GTDB taxonomy): domain Bacteria; phylum Cyanobacteriota; class Cyanobacteriia; order Gloeobacterales; family PMM-0068; genus Sivonenia. The sequence continues at coordinate 111,338 of JBBRSB010000013.1, forward strand.
AATTGACTACTTGTACGCAGCCATATTCCAATGACTCCCACCATCACCGCCTTTGAACAGTCACCAGATCGCGGCAAGGGACTGGCGCGTGACATGCGCGTTCGCTGGGCGCTTGAAGAAGTGAACCAGCCTTACGACGTTCGTCTTGTTTCGTTCAGTGAGATGAAGGAACCAGCGCATCGTGCGCTTCATCCTTTCGGGCAGATTCCGACCTATGAAGAAGGCAATCTTGCTCTGTTCGAGTCGGGGGCGATTGTGTTCCATATCGCACAGCGCCATGCGGGCCTGCTGCCAGAAGATGCGAATGCCCGGGCTCGCGCGATCACCTGGATATTTGCCGCGCTCAACACGGTGGAGCCGCCGATCGTTGAGCGCGAACAGGTCCCGTACTTGGAGCGCGAAAAACCCTGGTATAAGGAGCGCCTCCCTATCCTCGATGATCGCGTCCGTGGCCGGCTGGACGACCTTTCCAGCCGGCTTGGCGACGCCGAATGGCTCGATGGCGCATTCAGCGCAGGTGACTTGATGATGGTGATGGTGCTGCGCAGGCTGGACGGATCAGGGATATTGGAGGAGTATTCGAACCTCTCCGCCTACGTCGCTCGGGGCGAAGCGCGCCCCCCCTACAAGCGTGCTTTCGACGC
>JBBRSB010000014.1:0-102727 GCA_038245785.1 Gloeobacterales cyanobacterium
GCCGGTAGCAGGCACGATGATGGTTGAGCCCACGGAAAGCGAATCTAAAGAAGAATTGGACCGCTTCTGTGACGCGATGATTGCCATCCGCGAAGAAATTCGAGCGATTGAAGAGGGTCGTTCAGACCGCAAAGATAATGCCCTCAAAAATGCTCCCCATACGGCTCAAATCCTCTTATCCGATGCATGGAACCACTCCTATTCCCGCGAACAGGCCGCCTACCCAGCACCCTGGACTCGTGAGCACAAGTTCTGGCCTGCAGTCAGTCGCATTGATAATGTCTATGGAGACCGGAACTTTGTCTGTTCCTGCCTACCGATGGAAGCCTACAGCTAGAACCTCACCCCTTAATCCCCTCTCCTGCAGGAGAGGGGAAAAGGCCGCCTGGCCCTTTGGCCAAGCCCTCACCCCTAGGCCGGCCTAGGGGTGAGGTTCCTACGCCTGAGCGGAAACCCGCCGAGAAAGCCGCCGCCAGACACTCAATATGTACTTGCGTTGGACTAATAAGTGCACGCTAATAAAGGCCATAAAGGTATAAGCCAGCCAGAAGTGAGCATTCTTAGCCAAGCCCACTACATCCTTACTTTCAGAAACGATAGGAGGTAGTCCCAGACCAAAGAAAGAGACATTTTTACCCGCAAAATTAGAGAAGAGATAGCCACTAATGGGCACTACCAACATGAAGAGATACAGAGATGTATGCAACACTGTAGTTCTAAGCCAGGTTGATGTTTTTTGCGAAAAATTAGGCGAAGCCGAACGGAGGGCAATAAAGATGCGCGTGACCAAAAGCCCCATCACCAGAACACCCATAGACTTATGAAAATCGTACAAAGCGAACTTATAGGAGACTTCTTTGGGCAAGTCAGCCATATAAATACCGACAGAAAATAACAATACAAAGCAAATCGCCATAGTCCAATGCAGAAACTGCAACTGCTTATTTGCCAGCATGCGAGTATTCCTCCTAGAAAGTTGACCTAAGTACGCAATTGAGAACCAATGAACTATAAATCGACTAAGGAACGCTTTAGGGGCTTATTGGGCTTTTAGAACTGAAAACAACCATGGAACTCCTCACGGTGTCAGGCCCCAGACTTTTTAGATCCTTGCCTTATCATATCGCAACATTTTTTATTAATTGTCCATCTGGGAACAAATTCTCAAGAATATATTGGCTCCAAGCGACAAAGGGCCTATCACAGCTTCGTTGACGAGGATATGCATGAACCTTGAGAATAGATAGCGCTAATTTTATCTACTTGAATAACTGTTTTAAAACCGAAGAAGTGGAAACAATATGTCTTTCTAGTCCTAACTGCTTAGGTTCTAGTCCCAGAGCAAGACCAATCAGTTGCGGTAAGTGCAAAATAGGAATTCCTAGTTTTCTGCCAATTACTTTTTCTACTTCTGGCTGCCGAGAATCTAGATTTAGATGACATAGAGGACAAGGGGTGACGATGCAATCAGCTCCGGCTTCAATCGCAGAAAGTAAATGGCGACCGGCCATGCTAAAGGAGGCATTGGTTGCATAACTTGCTAGGGGCCAGCCACAGCATTGCGTGCGGCCTTCGTACTCAATTGCAGTTGCGCCTAATGCACCAAATACATCTTCCATCGAATGGGGATGATAAGGGTCTTCATAGCGTGTGATTGTCTGACCGCGCAATAAATAGCAGCCATAGAATGCGCCACATTTAAGACCAGCCAAAGACTTTTGCACTTTCTGTTTGAGTGCCTCTAGGCCATAGTCTTGGACCAAAATCCACAAAAGATGCTTTACCTCTGTGGTGCCTTGGTAGTGATGACCCTCTAAATACTGGTTGACATGGTTTCGCTGACTTTGCTCACCGTATTTCAACTTATCATTAACGCGCCCAATCACTCCTTGACAGGTACTGCACTGGGTCATCATCGTTAACCCTAGTTCTTCAGCCAGGGCAATATTACGAGCATTGACCGTATCTTCTAAGAACTCATCGGTCTCTTTAAAAGTGCCAGAACCACAGCAGGATGCTTTTTCTAATTCAACCAATTCAATGCCTAAGGCACGAGCAATACCCGTCGTGGAATCATGAAGTTCTTTGCAGGCTCCTTTAGCTACGCAACCTGGATAGTAAGCATACTTTAAGGCCATAGTTTTCCTTGGTCTTTTAAATGTTGAGAGACTACATTGATCAACGTCTTGATTTCTGCTTTTCCTTCAGAAGGTTTAAATTTCCAAGGCCAAGGCATCTTACCTTTTAGCATCATTCGAGTTCCTAAGGGAATCAAACTGGCGACCCCTTTCAGATCTCGACCACTATTCGTTACTACCTTCAATCCAAATTTACTTTCATCAATCCATCCGTCTTCCTTGACTAGTTCCACCATCGTCCGTCGATGCCGTAGAGCCGTAGAATCTTCTATTTTTTCTTGCTGCAAAATTTCCTGCTTAATTTGAGCAATGCGGTCTAGCGGTTGTACGCCTACAGGACAAACCTCATTGCAATTAAAACAGCGGGTACAGTCCCATACTCCCCCTGGCTGGTTATATTGCTCCATCCGTTCTTGAGTGCGGTCATCGCGGTTATCCGCCATCACACGATAGGCTTTTGCTAAAGCATGAGGACCGACAAAATCATCGTTGACAGCGGCGGAGTTGCATTCGGAATAACAGGCTCCACACAGAATGCAGTTAGCGGCACTTTGAAGCTTTTCTCTTTGCTCCGGCAATTGTAAAAACTCGCGTTCAGGAATTTTACGGGAGGCTGTGGAAACATAGGGATCAATTTTTTTTAGGTTATCCCAGAACTTAGTCATGTCTACAACTAAATCTTTGATAACAGGCAGATTACCCATCGGTTGAATCAGCAATTCTGACTGATGCTCGAGTTCTTCACCAACAAGATTCTGACAGGTTAAAACAGCTCGGCCATTCACTCGCATCGAGCAGGAGCCACAGATAGCATTGCGACAGTTACGGCGATAAGCCAAAGAACCATCCTGTTCCCATTGAATTTTGTTGAGAACATCGAGAATAGTATTGCCTTCGCTACACTCGACGGAATAGGTTTGATATTCAGGTTTACTTTCACGACTGGCTTGACGACGGATTCTAACAGAAACTTTCATGGGATTAATACTTCCGCTCTTGGGGGATAAAGCGGTCAGGGTCTACCGCTTGCAAACTTAAATCAACGGGACAGGTATTGGTTTCTATCCCCGTTTTATCTGGATTGAGATAGACCAGGGAATGCTTGAGGAACTGGGCATCATTACGCTCTTGATAATCACTGCGATAATGCGCTCCTCGACTTTCTCTGCGCTGTAGGGCACTGGCTAAGATCATCTCGCCGACGGTGAATAGACTACGTAGCTCCAAAGCGGCCATCAATTCCATATTAAAGACAGGGCCGCGATCGTCCAGACTTAGATCTTGCTCGTAGCGCTCTTTTAGTTTTTGGACCTCTTGCAAACCCTGATTAATGCTTTGCTCGTCTCGGTAAATACCACAATGCTCGGTCATTGCGTCTTGCAGAGCGGTGCGGATGTCGTGAATACGGGAAGTTCCTTTCTTATTGAGGAGAGACTTGACTAACTTTTCAGCCTCTTGCACGTAGGCGGTCTCATCCAGCTTGGGCATCGGACGTTCCTTCACGTAGGCTCCAATCTTCTCCCCCGCCCGTTTTCCGAAAACCACACATTCTAGAAGTGAATTAGACCCTAGCCGATTGGCTCCATGTACGGAGACACAGGCACATTCTCCAGCAGCAAAAAAGCCGGGAATGGGCTTGCGGTCCACCCCCATAACCTCACAGTCCACCGTGGTCGGAATACCGCCCATTGAGTAATGTACCGTAGGACGTACAGGTAGAGGCGCATCAATGCAGTCAATGCCTAAAAGTCGCATTCCTTCTTCACGGGCAAAGGGGATGCGACTGATAATTTTTTCGCGGCCCAGGTGTCGCACATCTAAGTGTACAAAAGGACCGCCTTCAATGCCGCGCCCAGCCCGCACTTCCTGCACAATATGGCGAGAGGTAATGTCTCTAGGCGATAGCTCCATCTTGTTGTGGCTATCGCTGTAGTTCGCCATAAAGCGTTCGCCCTGATTGTTAATCAAGTAAGCCCCTTCCCCTCGGACCGCTTCGGAGATTAAAACCCCGACTGGATAGAGGCCTGTGGGATGAAATTGGACAAACTCCATATCTTGCAGGGGAAGCCCCGTCGCTGCAGTCAGACAAAGCCCGTCACCTGTGGAAGCAAAGTCATTGGAGGTGGTGTTGTATACCCGACCATAGCCCCCGGTGGCGAAGAGAACCGCCTTCGCTCGGATGACCTCTATGGCCCCAGTCTCGATACAGTAAGCAACAACGCCTTTTACTTCGCCCTCTTCATAAATGAGTTGGAGGACGTACCATTCCAGATAAACCTTGGTCCCGAACCGCAAAAGATTGCTGACCAATTCGTGCAAAATAGCATGGCCCGTTTTATCAGCGGCATAGCAGGTGCGGCGATAGCTATGCCCGCCGAAGGGCCGCTGAGCAATCCGACCATCCTCCAAACGGGAAAACAAAACGCCTAAGTGTTCCAGGTCGATAATCACGTCCGGAGCAGAGCGAGTGAGGACTTCCACTGCATTCTGGTCGGCTAGATAGTCGGAGCCTTTGACCGTATCAAAGGCATGGGCAAGCCAATTGTCCTCGCTGTCAACGTTCTTGAGAGTCGCCGCCATGCCTCCCTGTGCCGCCACCGAATGGGAACGGATCGGATGCACCTTGGAAATCAGTCCTACGTTGAGACCAGGTTCATTCTGGGCAATTGCGACCGCTGCACGCGATCCGGCTAATCCGCCACCAACGATGAGGACATCATGTTCCAACATTATGTTTTATTGCCGTTCTATAAATTCAGACTGACAGAAGTATAGATCTCCGAACAAAGATCAAGGGGAAATAAATCTGGTAAATTCTTTAACTCTAGATTTCTTTAAGAAAAGTGTGATCTTCACCTAACGCGCGTAAATGTCTTTAACATTCTGTAATGCCTTATACAAAAAGCTAGGACAAGAGCAGCGAGGAGTTGAACTATGCTAAGGTCTTTATTTGAAGATGCCAGTCAGAAACTTGAGCAAGCCTTGCAATATTCTGTCATGTCAGAAGATGCCATTGAACGATTGAAATATCCAAAATCCAGTGTTAATGTTTCGATTCCTGTACGGATGGATGATGGTTCGCTAAAAGTTTTTCAAGGCTATCGCGTTCGTTATGATGATACCCGTGGGCCAACGAAAGGAGGCATTCGCTATCATCCAAAAGTTTCTATGGATGAAGTTCAATCCTTAGCTTTTTGGATGACCTTTAAATGTGCCGCTTTAGGTTTGCCTTTTGGAGGCGCTAAAGGTGGGATTACGCTCAATCCTAAAGAACTTTCTAAATTTGAGTTAGAACGTCTTAGCCGAGGCTATATCGATGCTCTGGCTGACTTTATTGGTCCAGACTTAGATATTCCTGCACCAGATGTCTACACCAATCCGATGATCATGGGCTGGATGATGGACCAATACAGTATGATTCATCGCAGAATCACCCCTGCTGTCGTAACTGGAAAACCGATTTCGATGGGAGGCAGTTTAGGCCGTGATGCAGCGACCGCTACGGGTGCATTCTTTGTAATGGAAGCGATGCTGCCTAAATTTAATATTGTGCGTTCGAATACAACAGTGGCTATCCAAGGATTTGGGAATGCTGGAGCCAACTTAGCTGAACTGCTCTTTCAAGCTGGCTATAAAGTAGTAGCGCTTGGGGACTCTCAAGGAGCTATCTATTCTAAAGATGGTTTGGATGTGCCTAGTGTACGGCAATTCAAAGAATCCACCCGACGTGTAAAAGCTGTTTATTGTGAAGGCAGTGTCTGTAATATCGTAGACCATGAAGAAATAAGCAATGAAGAACTGCTTAAGCTGGATGTAGATATTCTGATTCCAGCTGCTTTAGAAAATCAAATTACTGAAGTCAATGCAGCAGATATACAGGCAAAATTTATCTTTGAAGTAGCGAATGGGCCGATTAATTTTGCTGGAGATGAAATACTGAATCAAAAAGCAATTCATGTCTTCCCTGATATCCTTGTGAATGCAGGAGGGGTGACAGTTAGTTATTTTGAATGGGTCCAAAATCGCATGGGTTTTTATTGGACACTTGATGAAGTAAACAGCCGCCTCAAACAAAAAATGGTAGAAGAAGCAGAACATATATGGACTCTTAGCCAGGAAAAAGAGATTTCCTTGCGCACCGCAGCCTATGTTCATGCGCTGAACCGTCTTGGCGAAGCCGTTAGTGCTAGAGGGACAAAAGCTTACTTCATCGAACGCATTTAATATTTAATAGAATACATGGATAATCTATCGTCAAAGTCCTGGGGAACGCCCCTAACTTCCACTGCTCGCCGTCTTTTGCTTTTAGGCTCCGGGGAATTGGGCAAAGAAGTGGTGATTGAAGCCATGCGACTGGGCTTGGAAGTGATAGCTGCAGATGCTTACCCCAATGCTCCAGCGATGCAAGTTGCCCATCAGGCCCATGTCTTGGACATGTTGGACGCAGCTAGTTTGCGCCAATTGGTAGAACTCGTAAAGCCAGATTTGATTGTCCCGGAAGTTGAAGCGATTGCGACGGCGACCCTGGTAGAACTGGAGCAGGAAGGTTGGAGGGTAATTCCTACAGCAAGAGCGACCCAACTTACTATGAATCGAGAGGGCATCCGACGGCTAGCGGCAGAAGAGCTGGGGCTCAAGACTTCTCCCTATCGCTTCGCTGAAACTAAAGATGAATACCAGCGAGCGGTTCGAGAACTGGGGTTGCCCTGTATTGTTAAACCCGTGATGAGTTCTTCGGGCAAAGGCCAGAGCACCATTCGCACGGAAGCGGACCTGGAAACCGCTTGGAGTTACGCGCAATCTGGAGGACGGGCTCAAGGGCAGCGCGTGATTGTAGAAGGCTTTGTTTCATTTGACACGGAGATTACACTGCTCACCGTGCGTTCTGAGGAAGGAACTGCTTTCTGTCCACCGATTGGTCATCTTCAAATCAGTGGTGACTATCGAGAGTCCTGGCAACCTTGTTTTTTGAATCCCGATACGCTGGAACAATGTCAAAAAATTGGACAACAGATCACAGAAGCTTTGGGAGGACGAGGGATTTTTGGGGTAGAGCTCTTTATCGAAGGAAGTCCTGAAGGACCACAAACGGTTTACTTCAGTGAAGTTAGCCCCCGCCCTCACGATACGGGCATGGTAACTATGATCAGCCAAAATATGTCTGAGTTCGAATTGCATGTGCGGGCGATCACAGGTTTACCTGTAGGAGCGATCGAACTGATTAAACCAGGAGCTTCTGCCGTGATTCTGGCGTCTGAAGCTGGGGAGAATCCTAAATTTACAGGGGTAGAAAAAGCCTTAAAAGTCCCGACCAGTAAGCTCAGGCTTTTTGGTAAACTCACAGGCCGGAAAAATCGGCGGATGGGCGTAGCGCTGGCCGTGGGAGATACGGTAGAGCAAGCGAGGGAACGGGCTAAGGCCTGTGCTGCGGAAGTGAAGGTGTTGGTGTAGGACCCTTGACCCGCTCCGCACGACCTGCGGTCTACATCCCTAGCCCGCCTGCGGCGTCCCGCAGGCGGGTGATTATTTTAGCGATCCACTTCACCCATGATGATATCGACAGAACCCAAAATAGCCATCAGGTCCGCCAGCTTCATGCCTTTCACGATGTCAGGCAACACCTGCAGGTTGATAAAGCCAGGTGGACGAACCTTCCAACGCCAGGGGCTCATCGAACCATCGGACACCATATAGATACCGAGTTCACCTTTCGGCGCTTCCACTTTGATGTAATGTTCACCTGCCGGAATCTTAAAGTTGGGAGAAGACTTCTTGCCGATGAACTGGTAATCGGGACCATTCCATTCAGATTTAGGTCCACCGGCGATCCGCTGAGCCTCCAAATTTTCGTAGGGACCACCGGGAATCATATCTAGACACTGCTCGACAATCTTGACCGATTCACGCAGCTCTTGCATGCGAATGAAGTAGCGGGCCAAACAGTCGCCTTCTGCTCTCCAGGCAACTTCGAAATCCAGTTCGGGATAGACTTCATAGGGTTCTGCACGGCGCAGGTCATAGGGAACGCCAGAAGCGCGCAGCATCGGCCCTGAGAGCCCCCAGTTAATGGCATCTTCCTGAGCAATCACGCCAATCCCTTCTACCCGGTTACGAAAAATCGGGTTTTTGGTGATCAGACGGTCATACTCTTCTAAACGAGCGGGCAGATAGTTACAAAAATCTCGGCACTTGTTGACCCAACCATAGGGCAGGTCAGCGGCTACTCCTCCGATCCGGAAGTAGTTATGCATCATCCGCATACCCGTCGCCGCTTCAAACAGGTCATAGACCAGTTCCCGCTCTCGGAAACAGTAGAAAAAGGGCGTGTTGGCCCCAATATCAATCATGAACGGACCGAGCCATAGCAGGTGCGAAGCAATCCGCGAAAGCTCCATCATGATTACCCGGATAAAGCTGGCCCGCCGAGGAATCTGGACATCAGCCATCTGTTCCGGAGCCATCACCGTTACGGCTTCGGTGAACATGGTAGCCAAATAGTCCCAACGGGTAACGTAGGGCAAATATTGGACGATTGTCCGATTCTCCGCAATTTTCTCCATGCCCCGGTGAAGATAGCCCAAAACAGGCTCACAGTCTTCCACGTTCTCCCCATTCAGGGTGACAATCAGCCGCAAGACCCCGTGCATGGAGGGGTGGTGGGGACCAAGACTAAGGACCATCCGGTCGGCACGGGTTTCAATCATGGACATAGAGCGGTCGGCCTCTATAAGTATCGCTACCTCCTATGATATCCCTGACTTGGGCTGGCATCGGTTGATTTATAGAAGCTTCGGCTTAATTACCTAACCAACCACCTTCCGATAACCTGTGTACCCCATTCCCAAAAGCGTCACGATTAACATAAGGAAAAGGGAAAAAGGAATATAAGAGAAAAATACAATATGAATGCGCGACATCAGCCAGGAAAGAGCGAGAAAGACTCCTGTCATGATGGCGAAGCCTTGGATTGTCCGAAAAGCAGGAATGTCCCTTAGAGGTAGACGATACCGAGAGAGCCAAAGCGAGGTAGCAAAGTAGTAAACCGGAGCCAAGAGGAGCATCACATCCGCTTGTCGAATGACCTGCTGCCATCCGCCGGTACTCGTTGCATAGACTAGATAGCCAGCCCCCATAAGTAAGCTCAACACGGCTACTCCCAAATTAAGACTTAGAATAAAAGGTTCCTCCCGCTTCCCTGGAATAATGACGCACAGGAAATAGGCAAGCCACGGAGCCAAGAAAAGGGCTGGGACGAGTATCGCCCGATATTGCACCAACTCCAGGAATAAGGTTTCCAGCGTCATAGAGAGTAAAAGTTCAAGGAATGGCTCAGCTCTATTTTGCCCGTTAAATTGCTATAGGCCTCTGCTTCGGGCTACTATTTCCTATTCTAATAAACCACACTGTATTTCTTGAACCATAAAAAAGGGGGCTGGGCCCCCTCCATTATCGAAGCTCTTACACTCCGTTATTTATTCCTCTTCATCGTCATCGAGGCTCACTTCCGTGGTGGAAAGAAGACTCTCTTTTAAGTCCACCTCCGTGATGTAGGCCCCGATCCGAGGAGAAACCAACTCATCATCAATGATATTGTCCTCTTCATCTGTCTCTTCAAACTGGTCTTCGTAGGCGTTGAAGCCCGTACCAGCAGGAATCAGACGTCCGATGATTACGTTTTCCTTGAGCCCTCTGAGCCAATCAGACTTGCCTTCGATCGCCGCTTCTGTCAAGACTCTCGTCGTCTCCTGGAAGGAAGCTGCTGAGATGAACGAATCCGTATTTAGAGAAGCCTTAGTGATTCCCAAGAGAACAGGCGTGCATTGAGCAGGAGCCCCACCCGTTATCGCCATCGCTTCATTGACCTGTTCCACCTGGCGCAGTTCGATCAGTTCCCCAGGCAAGAAGGTGGTGTCTCCACCATCATCAATCCGCACTTTAGAAGTCATCTGACGAACGATGATTTCGATGTGCTTCTCAGAGATGTCAACTCCTTGAGAACGGTATACCGACTGGACTTCATTCACTAAATAACGCTGGGCTTGGGCAATCCCTTGTTGAATCCCTTTCTCTTGTGCAAAAACGCTCAGGATGTCATGAGGATTGGCTGGGCCGTCAGTAATGGGTTCTCCCGCCTGAATGCTCTGACCGTCACTGACCACCAGGTTTTGGCCTGGGAGCAGAGAGTAATCAGTAACCGTACCATCGGTTTCGACAACCTTCACCTGGATCGTGTCATCCGGTAGCTGAGTGACTTGAATCGTGCCTGCACGCTGGGCCAGAACACACATTTCCTTGGGTTTACGGGCTTCTAAAAGCTCTTCTACCCGAGGCAAACCTTGGATGATATCTCCCGTTTTTGCCCGTTCATAGACCAGGAGGGAAAGGTTATCTCCCCGTTGAACCAGAGCCCCATTTTCCACTTGGAGAATAGCGCCCCCAGATACGAGATAAGGTCTGCCCTTACGCACCGATACCGTATTCGCTCCCACCGCCACGAGTTGGCCGGAAAGTGGAGAAGACTGACCTTCTCCCAAAGTGTCAGCAGAACGGACGAGATCGCCTACTTTGACGGTTGGACTCTTCACCGGAACTTCGGTTATATCATCATCGGTAACAATCAGAAGTCGGCGAACATTCTCACCAATCTTGGAGATGCCTTGGACAACACCTTTGTGCTTAGCCTGAATTTCCGTGCTTGCTACTTCTGCACCAGGAACAATCATGTCCCCATCTTTAACCAAGATCTTGGTTTGGGTCTGGCCCTGAACAAGGTCTGCACTGACATCCCGACGGACCAACAGGGTTTCTAGAATGACCAGCTGGAGTCTGAGAATCTCCGCATCGTCAGGATCGGGGAGGAGTTCAATATCGGCAGAAAGTTGCTGAGAAGAAGAAGTCCCATCGGTAATTTCGAGGACCAACTGGGTTTTGACCAGATCCACCCCATCTACCGATTTGATCCGCTCTCCATCTTTGAGGGCCAAGCGCTGGACCCCTTTCAAACGAATGCTCAACCCTTCTTGAGATTCTGTCTCCTGGCTAGGAGCATCAGGCTCATTCGCAATTTGGTATTCCACCACCGGACGCAAGAGGGCAGCAGTGCCTTCGGGCGTCTCAATGATTTCCAAGTAGCGCAATTCACTGACGACCACGCCAGGAAGGACTTCCGTCCCTGGTTGAATCAGCGTTTCCGTAGCAAATTTCAAATCGCTGGGACTCTCTAGAAGATGCAAGTCTCCAGGCTTAATCGAAATCTCACGCAGAATGTCATTGCGCTGACTGATGTAAACAATTCCCGAAGATTGGCAAACAATGTCTTTGACCACCGTCGTTCCAGCTTCTACAAATTGCCCATCTTCCACTTCCAAGAGCGAGATGTCCTTATTCACTTCTCGGGTTTCTTCCGGAATCCAGAGGAGCGTACCGCCACTAACAACTTCGTACCCTTGCTTGGCCCGGCTGGTTTTGGAAACTTCCAAACCTGCGGCATAGCGGACCAATCCTCCCATCCGGGTGCGGTAGCGCTCATCTACCAGCTCCGCAACGGTCTGATGATTATTCACCTTGTTGCCAGGCACGGCTTTGAGGGTAAATAGCTGACCGTTGGGAGCAATCAAAGAATAATGTTCTCTACCTTGGGAGTGCTCTTCGCGAACAGCCGCCTTATCAAGTAGAACTGAAGCAGTGATAATTTCTACTTCACGACCACCCTTGGTTTCCCGGTCTCTCAGGCGAACCTGTCCACCACGCTCACTGACCAAACGGTTACGCGCAATCACACCCCCGTTTTCAACACGGTCTCCATTCTTAACCAGACCTTCTGCTCCAGGAGGAAGGTTATAGACTTCACCAGACAGCACCCACAAGAGACCGGAGCGCGAGGCATAGCTGGTCTCGTTCCCTTGACGGTCAGTTTTCACCTCAGCCGTTAGGTCTGCAAACTGTACTTGTCCAGCAATGTCAGCCGCGACTTCCTTGGTCGCTTTTTCTGTTGTTTTACGAGAGGTTTTACTGGCAGCCGCGACTTCACCAATCATCTGCCCTTCTACTACAGTCTCTCCATCTCGGACATAAATAGTAGAGCCCTGGTTAAACTCAATGGCCTGTTTACGGTTGCCTGACCCTTCGATGGTCATGGTTCCCAGTTGCTCGACCTGGAGCGCTTCATCTCCATGACGGGTACGGAAGGGACGGAAACGCAGCGTCTTGGAATACTTAACTTTTCCAGCAAAGGGAGCCTTGAGGACTTGAGCAATTTCCCCAGAGAACACCCCTCCCGTGTGGAAGGTGCGCATCGTCAACTGAGTACCAGGCTCGCCAATAGACTGGGCGGCAATGATACCCACGGCTTCGCCAATATCTACGAGCTTGCAGTGTGCCAGAGACCAGCCATAGCAGAGGCGGCATACAGAACGGTTTGCCTCACAGGTCAAGGGAGAACGCACCCACATCGACTCAATATTCATCGTTTCGATCCGGTCAATCAGGTCTTGATTGAAGATCGTGTTGCGGGTTGCAATTACTTCCCCTGTTTTGGGGTCTATCAGGTCACGGGCTAAAGTCCGCCCCAAAATACGCTCTGAGACAGCCATGACTACGCGGTCACCATCTTTCAAAGGGGTGACTTCTAGTCCCCGGTCTGTAAAGCAGTCCTCTTCCCGAACGATCACATCCTGGGAGACGTCTACCAGACGACGGGTAAGATATCCAGAGTCAGCCGTACGCAGCGCTGTATCTACCAGACCTTTGCGGGCACCGTAACTGGAGATGATGTACTCCGTAACGTTCAGGCCTTCGCGGAAGTTGGTTTTAATCGGTTGGTCAATGATTTCCCCTTGCGGATCAGCCATCAAACCACGCATACCGACCAACTGACGGACCTGAGACAGGTTACCCCGTGCTCCTGAAAAGGCCATCATGCCTACAGGATTCAAAGGATTGATGTTTTGGAAGTTCTCTTTTACGTTTTGGGTGAGTTCTTCCGTCGCCCCAGCCCAGGTATCAATGACCTTCTGATAGCGCTCAATCTGGGTGATTTCGCCACGGGTATAGCGTTCTTCAGCACGTTCAATCTCCAGCTCAGCTCGCTCTAGAATCGCTTTCTTCTCTTTGGGTACTTCCAGGTCTTCTACTGAGATGGAAACCCCAGCCTTGGTAGCATAGCGAAATCCCAAGTCTTTCAAACGGTCTGCCAGGGTTGCTGTACGAGCTGTACCGTGGGTGCTAAAAGACCAAGCAATCAGCTTACCAAGACTCTTCTTGTCTACTTTGCGGTTAATAAATAGTGGACGAATCGCGCCCGGTTTTGAAGGACGCAGCTCGTTCTGATCAAATACGGTCATGGTTTTCTCCGTAGAGTACGTAGATTGAGGGGAAGCAGACTAAACCACTACTTGCAAGGTGTTTTGGACTACCTGGTTAAAGATGATGCGACCGACTGTGGTGCGCAGATGCTGGGAAATGAGGTTGCCTTCCTCATCTTTGCGCTGACGGAGATCTTCGGCAGGATTTTCCGTATCTACTGGACCGTCGTAACGAACCCAGACCTTGGCATGGATATCGATGAATCCTTGCTCATAGGCGATGATCGCATCTTCGGGACTAGAGAAATGTTTCCCTTCGCCTCGATGCGCATCAGGATTTTCTACGGTGAGATAGAAGCAGCCGAGGACCATATCCTGCGTCGGCGTGATAATCGGTCTGCCAGTAGCCGGGCTCAGGACATTGTTGGAAGCCAACATCAACATCCGTGCTTCTGTCTGAGCTTCCAGGCTCAACGGCACGTGGACGGCCATTTGGTCTCCGTCAAAGTCAGCGTTAAACGCCGTACAGACTAGCGGGTGCAGCTGAATCGCTCGGCCACTGACCAGAATCGGTTCAAACGCCTGGATACCCAAACGGTGAAGCGTAGGAGCGCGGTTTAGGAGGACGGGGTGACCGGTGATTACCTCATCCAAGACATCCCAAATTCTTGGATCATTGCGCTGGATCATCTTCTTGGCGGCTTTGATGTTGTTCACCAAACTGCGCTGGATCAACTTATGGATGACAAAGGGCTGAAACAGCTCAATCGCCATTTCCTTAGGCAAACCACATTGGTGAATCTTGAGCTTGGGACCGACCACGATAACCGAACGGCCAGAGTAGTCAACCCGCTTACCCAAGAGGTTTTGACGGAAACGTCCCTGCTTCCCTTCGATAATGTCTGACAACGACTTCAAGGGACGATTGTTGGCACCAACCACCGTACGGCCGCGACGACCGTTATCAATCAAGGCATCCACCGCTTCTTGCAGCATCCGTTTTTCGTTACGAACGATGATTTCAGGAGCGAGGATTTCAAGCAGTCTCGCCAGACGGTTGTTGCGGTTAATCACTCGGCGATAGAGGTCATTCAGGTCAGAAGTTGCAAAACGGCCTCCATCCAATTGGACCATCGGTCTGAGGTCAGGAGGGATGACAGGGATAGCTTCTAAAACCATCCATTCGGGCTTAGAACCGGTTGCAACAAAGTTGTCCATGACCCGAAGGCGCTTGATCAGCTTGGCCCGCTTCTGGCCCTTGGCCGTAGCCAATTCTTCGCGCAGGGTTTCTGTTTCTTTCTCCAGTTCTAGGTCCTGCATCAGGCGTTGAATCGCTTCGGCACCGATACCGGCCCAATCATCTCCCATTTCAAGCGGAGAATCTTCCGTCCAACGCTGCTCTTCTATTTCTAGATACTGGTCTTCGGTCAGGATTTGCTTGTAGGTCAGGTTATCTACATTGCCGGGATTCAGCACCACATAGGCATTGAAATAGACAATCTGCTCCACATCCCGTAGCGGCATATCCAAAAGGATCGCGATGTAGGAAGGGATGCCTTTCAGGTACCAAACATGGGTGACAGGAGCTGCAAGCTTGATGTAGCCCATGCGGTGACGACGGACCCGAGATTCGGTGACTTCCACGCCGCATCGCTCACAGACAATTCCCCGATGGCGGACTCGTTTGTACTTGCCGCAGTAGCATTCCCAGTCTTTGGAAGGGCCAAAAATACGTTCGCAGAACAACCCATCCATCTCTGGCTTGAGGGTCCGATAGTTAATGGTTTCAGGTTTAGTTACTTCTCCCACCAATTGACCATTAGGCAGCGTACGTTGCCCCCACACCATCACTCTCTCAGGAGAAGCGATCGCAATCTTGATGTAGTCAAACCGTTGTTCCAATTTAGCCATGACAGGGCTTGCTCCTTGTTGATGAACCTGTTAAACCGTACGTAGTGCCTGTTTATCGAAGCTCGAAGGCGAAAGTACACGACAAGAACACCGATGCCAACTCACGGGCCTATTCCTAGGCCGCGACGCATCAGTGCTAATGGTCAAAATATGATGGAGAGCCTACTGTGAATGCTAAAAGACAAGCAGAAGCTTGGGCGAATGTCCAAGAACTCAGCGAATTCATATCTAGGTAGACCGTCCCTACGAAACCGATTCACGCGGATTGGTATTATATGTCGAATAATCATCATACTGCGTGATCTGTCTATTGACAAATCTCAGATCAGCTACTTTTGTACGCGACGACAGCAAAAAAAGGGTCTTCTGTTTGTGCCCAAGGCATCCACCAAGCATTTGGGGCCGAATTCGACTGCGCATGAGCTTGGATATTCTCGAAGCCTCCAGCTGCTTGCACATAACGGGTCACCAAATCTAGCCGTTCCTCATCGCTTCGAGCACACCATGCTTGGATGGCTTTAGTAGGAAACATTCGATTAGAAAAACTAATTACAACCAAGCCCCCTGGTTTTAGAATTCTGTGTACCTCCTGAAGCACTTCTACGGGCCGTTGTAAATATTGAATAGAGACTGTGTTTAAGACAACATCAAAGCTTTGATCCTCTAGAGGAAGTATCGGGTTCTCATTTAGATTTTGAACGAAGTAGTCCTGAAGAACAGGATTTTGTGAAAGCTCTACGTTGTTCATACCATGGCCGACGACCCGCTTCGCCTGATAACCGGCCGGCAAGTGAGAAACCCAACTACTCATCAGGTCCAAAATTTCTGCTTGCGGAGGCAGAAGCTTCTCCAGGAGACCTTGAAGTTTGTCTACGAAAGATTCGTCTGTGTGATAAACCAAGCGAGGCACTTCGTAGAAAAGAAGGTCATTCGTTAAATCTGCTTTTTGAATTTCGTTGGGGGAAAGCATGGGCTTCATGAAATGGCACTACTCGCATGATAACAACTAAAAATAAGTCATGATGATAGTATTACTGTGACTTTGAGTTCATGCTTAGGGCAAAGTTAACGGACTGGCTGACAGTCGTGGCGAGGGGGAGATGGAAGGGGTAGGCGGCATTTTGGTAATCTTGGCAGTCCTAGCCATAGGAGGCTTCATAGCTCCTTTGGGCGACCGGCTGGGGACCAAAATAGGAAAGAAACGTCTCAGCATCTTGGGACTGCGCCCTAAGGATACGGCAGTCGTGGTCACTATCGTGACAGGAGTGTTCATTTCAGGACTCTCCTTAGGTCTTTTACTGCTGGCTTCTGACCGGGTACGCATTGCTCTATTCCAAATTGACAAAGTCTTTAACGACTTAAGTAAAGCTCAGAAGCAGGAACAACTGGTCCAAGCTGAATTGAAAACCGCTAAAGAAGAACGGACAGAGGCTCAGGCCAAGCTTCAGGAGACTTTACGAGCGGCAGAGGCATCTAATCGCCAACGGATAGAAGCTCAGAAAAAGCAGCAAGTAGCCCTGAAGATCCTTCAGGAATCGCAGGCTAAGCTCAAAGCCGCTGATGTGCAGCTTCAAAAGACTAGACAGAGCTATGAGCAGGGTCAAAAACAGTTGCTAACCCTCAAGACTCAGGAACGCACGTTAGTGGGCCGTCTAGATAATAACCAAAAACAACTGGTCCAGTTAGGCACCCAACGGACCAAGCTTCAGAAAGACATCAAGATCCTAGGCAAAGGAATCATTGCGCTGCAAAAGCAAAACAGGGCTCTTGCTCAAGACACTAACAATCTCTATGCAGCGCTACGTAGAGGTTCTGTAATCTTTCAGGCTGGGGAAATAATTACTACGGCCCGTATTCAGGGAGGACTAAGCCCAAACCGCATCAGAGCGGCCTTAGATGTTGCACTTTCTCAGGCAGAAATAGAAGTCCGTAAAAGGGCAGAAATAGAGGGTCGCCAAAAGGGTATACGACCTCTTTATCCGGATCAGAGAGCTGTCCTGATAACGGCCAATGAGGCTGCACGATTGGTTACAGAACTCCAGAAACCAGGCGAGCATGCCGTACAAATTTTTGTAACCCAAAATGTTCTGCTAGAAGAAGCTATTCGCATACCCGTTGTGGGGAAAGTGTTTTCCAATCTGCATCTGTTTGATAAAGGTACGTTGATGGCTACCCGTGTTGTCAATCCAAAAGAAGATAAAGATAAACTGATTGACCAACTGCAAGGACTCTTTGATGAAGCGGGTTCCAAAGCGAGAAAAGCTGGAATCTTAGTCTTGTCCAATAACCAGGGCACTGTCGGTGGCATTCAACTTTCTTCTGTTCAACAGATGGTTGGGCAAATTCGTCAGATGGAAGGGACTGTAGTGCTGCAAGCACTCACAGCCGATGACACGTATACCTCTGGGCCGCTACAGTTAATGATTAATGTTATTCAAGATGGAAAAGTGGTAGGCCAAGTGAGTTAGCGCAAGTAAATAAGGCCGGAGATTACTGTCAGAAGGACAGCGATCCAGAAAGCAATCAGCGCATAGGGTAATTGCAGAATAAGCATGGCAATAGCAACAATTTGCACAACGGTTTTGACTTTGCCCCAGATATTTGCTCCACTTACCGTTGGTTGATTCACCCGCCAGCCAGCAATCATCAATTCTCGCGCCAGGATAATGAATACGCCCCAGGCAGGAATCTGCCCTTTTTCAATCAGAACAAGTAGCGGTGCAAAGACCAAAAGCTTGTCTACCAGAGGATCTAAGAGTTTACCAAGGTCTGTAACCTGATTGAGCTTACGGGCTAGATAGCCATCTAACCAGTCAGTTGCCGCACAAACCAAAAAGATAGCGAAAGCCCATATCTGGCTAGCAGAATCTCCCAAGGTCAAGAAATAAAGAATAAAGGGCACTCCAAGAAGACGAGAAAGGGTGATCCAGGTAGGCAGGGAGATTTCATTGCGGTTCATCCTTCCAGATATAACTCATGGGAAATACATGAGCACAAGCTGCAGAGTTGGCCACGAAACCCCAACGGCCTAGACTAAAGAAATGACTATCCTCCTCTGGCATCGCCGCGACCTCCGCCTCCACGACAACCTAGCCTTGCATGAAGCCATTAGCACAGGAAAGCAGCTGATCCCTTTGTTCATTCTGGATCCTGGGATACTCAGCGCTGAAGATACGGCTCCCGTGCGGGTAGACTTTCTGTTGGCTAATCTCAACGCTTTAAAAGAGAATTATCGGGCGCTCGGAGGAGACCTGTTTCTACGACAGGGCAATCCCACAACCGTTTTACAGGAATTAGTGCAACAAGCAGGCATCGAAGAAATTCATTGGAATGATGATGTAGAACCATATAGCCGCAAACGGGATGAAACGGTTAGAAATGCTCTCCAAGCTTTAGGCATTCGCGTCTTCGTTCATCAAGACCAAATGCTTCATGGTCCTGGCACTGTTTTAACGCAAACTGGACAGCCTTATAGTGTCTACACTCCCTTTTGGCGCAACTGGATCAGTCAAGAAAAATGCAAACCATTTCCTACGCCAAAAGCTATCCATCTTCCAAAGTTAAGTCTAGAGATAGGGAATATTCCCACCCTCAAACAGTTAGGCTTAAGCAATGAAATTCCTTTGCCTGGGGCTGGAGAAAAAGCAGCTCTTACCCAATTAGAAAAATTTTGTTCTAAAGCTATCTTTGATTATGATCAGCAGCGCAATTTCCCTGCAGATGCAGGCACCTCTCAGCTAAGCATCTATCTAAAGTTTGGCATCCTCGGAATTCGTACGGCATGGGAGTGTACAGAGCATGCCTTGCTCCACAGGCCAGCCATAGGAGTCACTACTTGGCGACAGGAGCTTTGCTGGCGAGAATTTTATAAGCATGTTCTTTTTTACTTTCCACGAGTGGCTGATGGAAACTATTTAATGCAGTACAACAATTTTGTATGGGACGAGAATGAAGAGTATTTTGAGCGCTGGTGCGCTGGCGAAACGGGCTATCCAATCGTAGATGCAGCCATGCGTCAGTTGAACGAAACCGGCTGGATGCATAACCGTTCCCGGATGATTGTGGCCAGCTTCCTGACCAAAGATCTACTGATTCCTTGGCAATGGGGAGAGCGGTACTTTATGCAAAAGCTCCTTGATGGCGACCAATCATCCAATAATGGGGGTTGGCAATGGTCTGCCTCAATGGGGACTGACCCAAAACCGCTCCGGATCTTCAATCCGATGACGCAAGCGAACAAGTTTGATGCCCAGACTACCTACATCCGTCGTTGGGTGCCTGAGCTAGAAAAAGCAAAAATTGTAGAAATACTGAGCAATAAAAATTTAGAACTCTACGGCTACCCTAAACCATTAGTGGACCATGCTGTTCAGCAGCGTATTTATAAAGAACGATACAAAGCGGCCAAGAGCTAATTTTTTGTTTAGAAATGGCGAGTAGACAAAGTTAATTTGTTAATGTTATGACTAACATTTATTTAATCCATACCAATGGTCACCACTCCTCTTGTTGAAAAATATAAATATCAAGGCTTTTATGACGAAATGTTCACAGAAGAGGGGGTTCCGCGCCCTCACTACAAGCAGCTCGTACATTTTCTTGAGAGCCTAAAGCCTAGCACCCTGAAAGAGCGAGTCGAAGCTGCCCGCAAAGTGCTACTGACACGGGGAATTACCTTTGGCGTTTATGGCTCACAAGAAGGATCAGAAAAAGTCTTTCCATTTGATCCCGTTCCACGCATTATTCCAAAAGAGGAATGGGCGATTCTTGATGCGGGCCTTAAGCAGCGTTTGACCGCTCTCAATCTTTTTCTAAAAGATATCTACAACAAACAGAAAATTCTCAAAGATAGAATAGTTCCTCGTGAACTTATTGAGAGTTCTACTCAGTTTCGGCGTGAATTTTGTGGGATGAAAGTACCCGCAGATGTTTACGTACATATTTGTGGTACGGACCTGATTCGTCATCCTGAAGGAGATTATCGGGTCTTGGAAGATAACCTCAGGGTTCCGTCTGGAGTTTCCTATGTCTTGGAAAATCGTCGGATTATGAAACAGGTATTCCCTAGTGTTTTCGCAGACCATCGAGTTCGTACCGTCGTGGACTACCCCTCGCGTCTGCTGAATGCGTTGAGTCAGGTGCATCCATCTCCATCGCCTACGGTTGTTATTCTTACCCCCGGAATGTATAACTCTGCCTACTTTGAGCATGCTTTTCTCGCCCTACAAATGGGTGTGGAATTGGTGGAAGGGCGAGATCTTGTAGTGGAGAATGACTACCTCTATGCCAAAACCATCTCTGGTCTACAGCAAATTGATGTTATCTATCGTCGGATTGATGATGACTTTTTAGACCCAGAAGTATTTCGTTCAGATTCTGCATTAGGCGTGCCTGGTTTGATGCGGGTCTACAAGAAGGGGAATGTGGTCCTTGCAAATGCCATTGGCACAGGGATTGCCGATGATAAAGTGATCTATAAATTTGTCCCAGAGATCATTCGCTATTACTTAGGTGAAGAGCCGATCCTCAAAAATATCGAAACCTATCTCGCGATGGATGAGAAAGAAAAGAAATACATCATTGATAATATGGAGCATCTAGTGGTAAAGGAAGCCGATAATTCTGGTGGCTACGGAATGCTGATTGGTCCTAAAGCGACAAAAGCAGAACTCAAATTGTTCCGGGAGCGTGTGTTGGCGGATCCGCGCAAGTATCTTGCTCAGCCTGTGATTAGCTTCTCTCGCCATCCTACCTATATGGAAGAAGAAGAAAACTTCTATGGCTGTCACGTAGATCTGCGTCCATACATCCTCAATGATGGCCAAGAAATTTGGGTAATGCCCGGAGGGCTGACCCGTGTTGCCCTCAAGAAAGACTCGTTGGTGGTCAATTCTTCCCAAGGAGGCGGTTCTAAAGATACATGGGTTCTCGAATAGTAAATAGTCAGTTCAATCCTGCTTCAGACATACCATAGAGCATTTTTTTAAGATGCTTTAGGGCAGGCGTGACTATAGCAACAAAGTAAGATTCCCGGAGTTTTCTTTCCGCTACACTCCCTTGAAGATAGGCCCTTGCACCACCATGGAGCATCGCTGCATTAGATGCCCGGAGCGAAAGTTCGGAGGCAGCAATACGCGCTTGGATCACCTCTCTAAGTAAAGTGTTGCCCAGGGAATCTTTAGCGGTGATAGCCTCTGCCAGAGCATAGGTTTTCGCGCGCAGAGATTGTAAATCCTCTTCTATATCGTCTACCTGATCATCCAGGAAACAATTCACATGATGGAGTCTGCGATTGGCACGCTTCATCAGCTCTATACAGCTTGCGACCAGTCCTAAACCCATCCCAACCTGAGTCAAAATAAAACCGGGACGAATACAGGCCACGTAGTCTTCGCAGGGAGCCGCTAGTATAAATTCGTCAGGAACAAAGACATTCTTGAAGCCACAGCTGAAGGTGCTGCTTCCTTCCAAAGCAATAAAATGCGCATCGTTTCGAAGAGATAGACCTTTGAATTCGTCAGAAACAATGGCCATCAAATAGGCCTCTTCTGGTGCATCTGCCATCTTGGCGGCTACGGCAAAATAATGTCCAGGACCTACGTTGGAAACCCAGGGTAATAGTCCATTCAGAACGTACCCTCCAGCACAGCGCTCCGCAGTTAAAGCTATCTTTTCAATACCCGCGAAATGCTTCATCGGGTTAGATAAGCCTGTGCCTGCTAACCGCTCACCCTTAGCGATAAGGGGCAATATATTTTGCTTTAGATATTCATTTTCACTGTTCTGGATATACCAGGTACAGGCAATTTGGCACCAGGCAATAAACCCAGTAGAAAGGCACTCTTGAGCAACAGCTTCTATAGCTTGAATGGAGCCTTTGAGCCCTAGACCAGAACCACCATAGAATATAGGGACTGCTTGTCCAAAGCCACCCACGGCACCGACCTGATGCATGAAGGTGCGCGGATATTCACCCGCTGCATCAATGTTTCGGACGATAGGTATTAATTGCTTGGTAATCACTGTTTTCAATTCAGCGATCATTAGGTCAGTTGCCAGAAGCTGACCTGAAAGCCCACTATTAAGTACAACACTTTGCATTAGGAGTGCCCCTCTAAGGTACTAACTGATTACGCCTATGCCAAAGAAACTTCCATATTCACAGGATTGCGCAGAGTATTAGCCACCGGAGACCAAAAATTGGCATGGGCCACCAGATCTTCTAATTCTTCTCGTTCTGCGTCTCCTTCCAAGTTTGCTTCAACCCGGACATCGGTAAATCCCAGGCGCTTCTCAGACAGGTCACCAATTCCCCAAACGCCTGTGATATTGATATCAGCTTCTAAGTGAAGCTCCAGCTTAGTGAGCGTAATTCCACGCAGCACAGCATTGGCATGAATTCCTACAGAAAGACAAGAGCCTAACGCTGCCAACACCGCTTCAGAAGGATTGGGTGCGGTATCTTGGCCCAGCAATGTCGGAGGTTCATCAATAACGTGGGCTTCGAGCGTCCTTACATAGTTCAGGTTGCGGAACTGCCCTTCACAGACTGTTTTCACCTTCAAGGTCCCAATCACATTCGGGTTGTTCCGGGCCTTGGTGGCCAATCCCTCTAAACCTTCCTTGCTAACGGGACGTAGAGGTGCTGTTTTAGGAGCTACGGTAGTCTCAGACATAAAATTCCAACTAGAATGCTTTCTCTAATTGAACCTGATTTCTCCAGCTCAAACCGTATCCAATGTTGCTAAACTGCCCTCACCCCGCCCTTACGGGCACCCCTCTCCCATAGGAGAGGGGGAACAGAATTTTTACTCTTTACTCTCCTCTCCTGCAGGAGAGGGGCCGGGGGTGAGGTTCCAATGCGACTTTTGACTTGGCCTTTGGCCTTCTGTACGGCTATCTATCCGTTTGTTTTTGTCCCTCGGTCCTTTTCCCGCTGGCCAGAAATTGCTCGCATCGCCGTTCTCGCTCATGAGGAAGCCCATCACCGTCAGCAGAGAGTAATGGGACTATGGCGTTTTGGCTGGCGTTATTACCTAGACCGAAGATTTCGGTGGCGGGTGGAATCCTGGGGCTATCGCCGAGAATTTTGGGTCTATCTGAAACTGGGCCACAATCCAGACCCAGACTACTACGCCCGAGTGCTCTCAGGTAAACTCTACGGCTTTATGGTGAGCTATGAAGAGGCCCTCACTTGGTGCGAGAAGACCCTACAGCATCTCAAAAAGGCTCGTTGCCGGTCATGATTTGCTGGGTACTGTTTCGAGCTGTCCCAAACGCTGGCCTGTAGCCCAGCTGAGCAAAAGCCCTACTTCCGATTGCTGGATGCGCTCGCGGCTTTGAAGTTTGAGTTCTCGGGCTAGATGTCCCAGGGCCTCAGAGGCCTGTGCAATCAGGTCTTCGGTAGGTGCAATCACTTCTAGATGCAGATAATAGCCAGAATACGGCCCCATCCCTTCCAGATGTTCCAGCAATACTTTCGTGGGTACTCGGTCGATCGCTCCTAACCAAATCCGAGATTCTTTGTAGACCACGGGCACACCATGATGCTTGGTCTGTCCCATAAAGGCTTCATAGACCAAGCTGGAAATTTCTTCCTGCAGATCTGTCCGACTATGGCTCGTCTTGACGGTCAGATAGTATCGAACTTTATCCTCATTCATTTCCCGGCACAGTCGCTGATAGCTATCACTGCTAAATAGTTCGAGATAGTGATTGGTTTGATGAAGCGTGTCTCGTAAAACAAATCCCAATTTTTCTAGATCTTGTTCAATGCGCTGACGTTTACGGCTACCAACCAGATAGCGATGCTCTACATTGACCGGGCCTAAACGCAAGGGGTTATCAAACAGAGGCTGGTCGTAGTCTACCCCCGGCCACAAAACCAGTTCATCCAGCGTGGCAATGGTATTGGGGGTATTCAACATATCTCGTTGCTGATGAAAACGAGCAAGCGCTTCCGCTCGGTCTTTTTGAATACAAGCGGTCAACTGTGGAAAGGGTTGATGCCAGGGCGTCGGGTCTGCGGGGATCAAGCGGGGATGGAGAAAACCCGATAAAACATCGCAGTCATGAATGATGCCGAGTTCTTCTTGCAGCTTTTTCAGTTCTTTGACAAAAGAACGGAAGGCTTTGCCGTAACAGGTATCAAAAAATTCTGCCGGATAACGCAGTTTCTTGATCACAATTCTCAGGTCATGAAGCACTTCTGCCTCATCGGTGTGCCAACCGGGATGTTTCCATAGTCCCGATAACTGTTCACGCAGCCAGGTCGGCAGGATATGAAAGAGGGTCTGATTATGAGGACCTTTGAGGATAGGGTCTTCCAGATAGTGGTGGTATGCCTGGATAAAGTCTTGATAATCATCACTATCCAGATCTCGGAGCATTTCCTTCCGTTGTTCATTCCGGCGGGTATGGAGGTAATCCAGAAGGCGATGAAGGCGATGGCCTTCGTCCGGGTCTGTAATACGGGGAAGATAATGGAGCCCCAAAGTTTCTATCTGGACATCTAGATCCCGAACCACTCCTAGAGCTTGGGCTGTAGGGGTCAAGCGTTTGCGTTGAGCGGCCTTGGGCAGTTTGAGTACGGGTTCACAAAGTTTGAGGGCTGCTCGCAAACGGCGCATTCCCACCCGGATTTGGTGTAGTTCTTCAATATCTTGCCCTTCTCGGGTCCCTGCTTCATGATTGAGGACCTTCTGGACTTGTTCCGTCACTAGATGAATGGCGGCTTCCCCGAAGGTACTACTTGCCTGGATTTCTTTTCCCATAGCGGTTTCTAGTGCTCTAACAAAGTGTCGATTATCTCTGACTTTAGGTTAGAACGGCCATAAATGTATCGGAATATTAACTCAGTACTTTCTCGGATACGACCTCTCAAAACTAGGTTGTGTCCGCTTTTTTATAGGGTTCAACGGGCCGTAAAGACTTTAAGGCTAGAGCGGTAACCACTAAGGCCACGGCAATCCAGAGCCCTGAAGTCCAATAGGGGGCTGTATAGCCAAGGTAATCGAATGCCGCTCCAGCCCAGAGAGGACCGAGCACCATCGACAGACTGACCAGTGCTTGCACGCCTCCTAGCGCTCTGCCTTGCTCCTGATTTGAAACTCGGGCAGAGATCAAACCGCGCAAGGTCGGGCTAGCCAATCCGACGCCCAGGGCAAAGAAAGTCTGAGTGGCATAGAGCCAGCTGGCCGTTGGCAGGAAGGCGATAGAAAACACACTTAGACTACAGAAGGCTAAACCCCACAGGGCTAAAGTCTCTTCGCCAAAGCGAGGAATCAGCTTGCGAATCAATCCTCCTTGAACAAGGGATGAAACTAGGCCGATATAGGCAAAGAGCTGTGCATTTTTTACAGGGTCCCAGTGGAATTGGTCGCGGGTAAAGACGGCAAAATTGTTTTGGAAGCCCGCAAAGGCAAAGTTAAAGAGAAAAAAGCCAAAGACCAGTGCTCGGATATTCTTGTTGCGGGCGATACTGCCCAGCTGTCCCATCGGATTCAGTTCTGACAAGATCGACTTTTGTTTACCCTGTTGACGTTTTTCTTTCGGTAAAGATTCTGGCAGCGTGAAATAGCCAAGCATAACGTTCGCTAGAGCAAATCCTGCAGCCACAAAAACAGGCAAATTCAAATCAATCTGACTTAAGGCTCCCCCAATGGCTGGACCGAGAATAAAACCTAGACCAAAAGCAGCGCCAATCAAACCAAAATTCTTAGAACGGTCCTCAGGCTTAGAAATATCTACGATGTAGGCTTGGGCTGTAGAGATTACCCCTCCCGTGATGCCATCGATAATCCTGCCCAAAAACATCATCCAGAGGGCATTCGCTAAACCAAAGATCAGATAACCCAAGCTGGTGCCCAACATGCAGATAAGCAGCACGGGCCGACGACCATAGCGGTCGGACAAAGCACCAATGCCGGGAGCCGCGATAAACTGAGCAAGGGAAAAACTGGCTCCTAGAAAACCAATGGTTAGGGCATCAGACCGATAGCGCTCTACCAAAAAAGGCAAAATCGGGACGAGCAGGCTCCCTCCCATAAAGTCGATAAAAATCGTCAGAAAGATAAATACGACAGGAGATGGGCGGGATAGCTTCACAGACAGCGCTCCTGGAGAGAGTGCAAGAGCACATCGCTGAGTTCGATACAAAAGTTCATACTCATAGCATAGAGGCACGTTGCCCCTAACGCGCAGCCAGAAATTCTGACCTGCCCTCTACAAAAACAATAAAAGCAGTTGTGTCAGGGATTGTCCTAGACCAAGAGCGTGGAGTATACTTAGCACTCGGAAGGCATGAGTGCTAATCTCGCAATTCGAGGCGTATAGACGCGCCTCTCTATAAGACCTTACACAAATAAGGAGAACAAAAGTATGGCAACTTTGAGCGTCAGTGCTTCTACCCTAAAGCCCCTTGGCGATCGGGTGTTGGTTAAAGTGCTGGAGCAGGAAGACAAAACGGCAGGAGGGATTCTACTTCCTGATACCGCTAGAGAAAAACCCCAATTGGGCGAAGTCACGGCGGTTGGCCCCGGTCGCAAAACCGACGATGGCAACATTGTGCCTACTGAAGTCAAGGTGGGAGATAAGGTCCTCTATGCAAAGTATGCAGGGACTGAAATAAAGATTGCAGGCAGTGATTTTCTGTTGCTGACGGAGAAAGACATTCTGGCTATTGCTGAGTAATTTAAGGAGAGAACGAACCCATGGCTAAGCAAATTGTTTTTGATGAGCAGGCTCGTCGCGCCCTAGAACGGGGAGTGAACGCCTTGGCCGATGCAGTGCGGGTGACCCTTGGTCCCAAAGGCCGCAACGTTGTTCTAGAGAAGAAATTCGGTGCTCCTCAAATCATTAACGATGGGGTAACCATCGCTAAGGAAATTGAACTGGAAGACCGTTTAGAGAATACCGGCGCTCAGCTAATCCGGGAAGTTGCCTCCAAGACCAATGATGTGGCTGGAGACGGAACGACGACCGCGACCGTGTTGGCCCAAGCGATGATCCGCGAAGGTTTGCGCAACGTTGCTGCCGGTGCTAACCCGATCGCTCTGAAGCGCGGTATGGAGAAGACCGTAGCTCGTCTGGTTCTAGAGATTGCCAAGGTGGCTAAACCTGTAGAAGACAACAAGACGATTGCTGAAGTCGCTACTATTTCTGCCGGCAACGATGAAGAAACCGGAAAGATGATCGCCCAAGCCATGGAAAAAGTCGGCAAAGAAGGGGTAATCACCGTAGAGGAATCGAAATCTCTTAGCACCGAATTGGAAATTGTGGAAGGAATGCAGTTCGAGAAGGGCTATATTTCTCCCTACTTCATGACCGATCCTGAGCGGATGATTGCCGATCTGACAGATCCTCTCCTGTTGATCACTGACAAGAAGATCTCCAACATTCAGGAATTGGTGCCCGTTCTCGAAAAAGTAGCCCGTGCCGGTAAGCCCCTCTTGATCATTGCGGAAGATATTGAAGGCGAGGCCCTGGCGACCTTGGTTGTCAACCGTCTGCGCGGTGTCCTGAATGTAGCTGCAGTCAAAGCTCCTGGCTTTGGCGACCGTCGTAAAGCAATGATGCAGGATATTGCTATCCTCACGGGTGGACAGCTCATTTCTGAAGAAATTGGCTTGAAACTGGACAGCATCACCCTTGATGACTTGGGGTCGGCGCGCAAAGTGACGATCACCAAGGACAAAACCACGATTGTGGCGGGTACAGACACGCAAGATGCCGTCCAAAAGCGGATTTCTCAAATCCGTCAGCAGATTGAAGAATCCGATTCTGATTTCGACCGTGAAAAGCTGCAAGAGCGCCTAGCTAAATTGGCTGGTGGTGTGGCCGTCATTAAAGTCGGTGCGGCTACCGAAACTGAGCTGAAAGACCGTAAGTTACGCTTGGAAGATGCGCTGAATGCAACCCGTGCTGCGGTGGAAGAAGGAATTGTTCCTGGCGGTGGAACGGCCTTGCTTCACTTGACCAAGCAGATTGCTGAAATCAAAGCCTCTCTTCCCCTTGAGGAGCAGCTTGGAGCAGATATCATTGGCAAGTCCTTAGAAGCTCCAGTCCGTCAGATTGCTGAAAATGCCGGTTTAGAAGGCTCTGTCATTGTTGAAAAAGTCAGAGATCAAGAATTCTCCATGGGCTTTGATGCTTTGGGCGGTGGATTCGTCAATATGCTCGAAATGGGGATTGTCGACCCTGCTAAAGTGGTGCGTTCTGCCTTGCAAAATGCTTCCAGTATCGCTTCTATGATCATCACTACCGAAGCCTTGGTAGTCGATAAGCCTGAAAAGAGTGGCGGCGGTGCCCCTGATATGGGAGGCATGGGAGGCATGGGAGGCATGGGCGGAATGGGTGGTATGGGCGGAATGATGTAGGCCCTTGCAACCTTAATTTGATCAATGGAAGTCTCTATCCCAAAGGATAGAGACTTTTCTTGTATATCTAGTGTTAGTTTTCTGCACTGGTAAAGAGACGCTAGCTTGGGTATAGCTACAATTGAAAGCTGAACAACCTTACGGAATGAAAGTTGGATACGCTCGTGAATACTTCCTGGGTCGAGGAAACGCTCAACAAACTCTCGCCAGAAGCCCTAATTGGTCAATTGTTCGTGGTCCGGACTGGGGGCTATCTCCTGGACCATCAGAATCAATATCCTGACCGAGAACTGAATACACCCCAACTGCTCCAGGCCTTGGAGCTTGGCGTAGGCGGCGTTCTCATCTTTGGCGGAGCGGTGGGTGATACGGCTCTGAAAATTCAGTGGCTTCAGCAACGCAGTCAAGTGCCGCTGCTGGTTTGTTCTGATGTGGAAGGAGGCTTAGGCGAACAGGTTCAAGGGGGCAGTGAACTCTCCGCCGCCATGGGATTGGGCGCTACGGGTTCTCCGGCTTTGGTTGAACAGGCTGCCTACGTAACGGGGATAGAAGCGAAAGCGATTGGGATCAATTGGGTTTTGGGACCGGTAGCGGATGTGAATAGTAATCCTGCTAATCCGGTAATTGGAGCGCGGTCCTTTGGAGCCGATCCCGAACAGGTCGCTAATTGTGTCGCGGCCTATCTGAAGGGACTGCACAGGGCAAAAGTTCTAGGAACCGTCAAACATTTTCCAGGGCATGGCGATACCGATTTAGACTCCCACTTAGACCTGCCGCCCGTACAGCGGACCCTTGAG
Organism: Gloeobacterales cyanobacterium; assembly: GCA_038245785.1. GTDB lineage: Bacteria > Cyanobacteriota > Cyanobacteriia > Gloeobacterales > PMM-0068 > Sivonenia. Next base: position 29,526 of record JBBRSB010000014.1, read on the forward strand.
CAATTGGACACTATGGACTGGGTGCCCTTTAAAAGGGCTATTGCCGAAGGGACCGATGGCATCATGAGTGCCCATCTCACTTTTCCATTGATTCCAGATTCCAAAGCGGCTCCAGCCACCTTTTCGCCCTACTTCCTTACGGAGATTCTGCGCAAGCAGTGGTCCTATGACGGTTTGATTGTCACGGATGCCTTGACTATGCAGGCAATTACAGACCGCTACAGTGCAGCAGAAGCGTCCCTGCGGGCTTTTCAGGCGGGAGCTGATATCCTCCTAATGCCTCAGATGTTTCCTGAAGCTCACCAAAGAATGTGCAAGGCCCTGCGCAGCGGAGAAATCAGTATGGAGCGCTTAAAAGCTTCTGTCCGCCGCATCCTGAAAGCAAAAGCGAAGGTTGGCTTGCCTAGCCAAGAGCCTCTGCTAGACAGCATTCTCAAGAACGTAAGCATTTCAGAACATAGAGCTTTGGCACAGACAATTGCGCAAAAAAGCATCTGTCGGCTGAATGAAATACCGCTGCCTAATCTCACGCATTGGAAGAAACGGGTGAATATTGTGGTCGTAGATAGCCGTTTTAATTCTCCCTGGAACGAAGATAGTCCGATGTTGACCTGGGCCACACCGGAGGCATCTGTTAGAAACTTTCTGATAGACCCCAACCTCTCTATCCAGCGCTTTAATCTAATTGAAGAAGCCTGCAAAAACGCAGATGGAATTTTGATTCATATCCTCTTGGAAACAGGTCCCTATGCAGGACGTTCTGGTTTACCTCGCTCTCTGGCGAAATTCTTCCAGCGCTTGCTTCCACCCCAAATTTACATCAGCTATACCAGTCCTTACTTACTAATGGATTTGCTCTCAAAATTTCCAGCAATCGCAGCGTTTGGTCAAAATGCCATACACCAAGAGGCTGTGCTGGCGGCTCTTAATGGAGAGACAGAGCTGCAAGAGCACCATTCTTTTTGGTTATCCCCAAAATTACCGCCGACGTAATAGCTTAGCGAGGAGTCCGTTCCGTGATAGTCCGAAAGCAGTTGGGTAGCTTAAGTTAAAAAGCACCCGGCATTTTCTCCATGAACTCAGGCGATTCTCCCAAGTTTCCATACCGTTCGATCCCTCAGGCCAATGAGCGTCCTGTGCCTACTCCTGCAGATCTCACCCGAGTTCCACCGCCACCGCCTGCTCCACCCCGCCGTCCCCTCTCAGAAACGACTCCCCAGACTGCTCCTCCGCCCCCTCCAAGCAGAGAGCGTCCTTTGCCTCCTCCCTATGCAGCCCCAATGCCAGCGGCAATTCCGATGGAGGCCCCTAGTCTCAGCCAAACGGTCATCAGACCAGAATTGGATTTCCATGTACAGAAGGAAGAAATAGCCACTTTAGAGTTCGTAGAGATTAAGGCTGAAGAACCTGTAGTTGAGGTATCTTCCACTGATGAGCTGACCCACGATACGCCTCCCATTACACAATCGCATGCCGCCGACCTAGAGGAATTAATTCGTGAAGCCCAGAACTGTCGGGTATCTGATATTCACCTGGGCGTTCAAGAAAGACCTCGCTTCCGTCGTCGGGGCCAAATGGAATACACCGGTTACCCGCCCACTACCGATGAAGTATTCTTCGGGTGGTGGCAAGATGTCCTGACCCCTGAGCAAATTGCTGAATTTAAGCGGACGAAAGAACTAGATACCGCCATCTTCTATCCAGGGTTTGCCCGCTGTCGGGTCAACCTCTTTGAAAGCTTAAATGGACCCGCCGCCGTCATGCGTCTGATCGAGCTAGAAATTCCGACGATGCAAGAGCTCAAGTTGCCCGATGTCCTGAAATCGATTGCAGAACAGCACAAGGGATTGGTTTTGGTTACTGGACCGACAGGATCTGGAAAATCTACGACTTTGGCGGCCATGATTCGCTATCTCAATGAAAGTCACGCCAAGCACATCATTTCTATTGAAGACCCGATTGAATATGTGCATACTTCCATTCGCTCTCTGATCCGTCAGCGGGAAGTCGGTATGCATACCCTGGAATTCGAAAGTGCTTTGCGGGCTTCTCTGCGGGAAGACCCCGACATCATCCTGATTGGAGAAATGCGCGACCGGATCACCGTGGATATTGCCCTGAAAGCTGCCCAGACTGGACATCTAGTTTTTGGAACCCTCCACACCAACAGTGCTGTATCCACGATTGAGCGTCTTCTCAATATCTACAGCCCTGCGGAGCAGGAACCGATGCGCCACCAGATTGCAGAATCTTTGGTCGCCGTCATTGCCCAGACCCTGGTGAAAACCAACGATGGCAAGCGCTGCGCTGCTCACGAAATCATGATTAATACCGATGCAGCCCGAGACTATATCAAAGGCAACAAAGTGGATGAATTGGACTCTTTGATTCCACAATGCACCTTTGATGGGATGCAGACGATGAATCAAGCCCTGTATAGGCTCTACCAAGAAGAACGTATTACTGCTGAAACTGCAATTGGAGCCTCTCCCCGCCCGAATGAAATGCGTCAACAGCTAAGGGGCAAGATGGACAATACACGGATGGTTTAGAAAATATTAGGCTTTTCTAAAACCGCTTATTCCGTTAACGTATAGGTACCCTATGTCTTCTATACGAAGGTTGTGCCATGCATGAACAGCATGAACGCGACTGCTGCTTCGGTTTTCCCTTCGAACTTGTCGAAACGGTTTCTAACCAGCAAACGCTTCGAGAAGAACAACCTGAGCGTGACAGAATGGTTCTAGCACGTACGCCGGTTTCTAAAGCTCAGCGTACATCCGTTCCAGTGGTTCAACCGTTAGTCCAAAAAGACGTACACTACTGAACTGCTGCCGCTGTAACAAATTTTTAGACCACAGGTTCTACTATGACCAAAAGGTCCTCCTAAGCGCTTATGAACCGAACCCAGGCCTATACGGTTTTGAATTTACCGGAAGATGCCACAGAAGCTCAGGTGCGCATCCAATTTTTTAAGCTCTGGCAACATTGGTCGGGAACAGAAGTTCCCGAAGATCCCCAGAATCAAAAACTCGATGACTTGATTGTGGCAAGAGATCTTCTGTTGGGTTCTTCTGACCTATCTAATGTAGAAGAACAAGAGCCGGAGGAAGAGCAAGAACAAGAGCAAAAGCCAGAAGAAGCAGACCATCTTCTAGCGGGGGCACAACTGACCTTGATTGGTCCTGAAGATGATGAAGACCTCCAGAATGTCCCTGAAGAAATTACGGTATTGCTCTATCAAAAGTATGGGCAAGAAGGCATTCACACCCTGCGCTTTGGTAACGAGAATGTAGTCCTCGCTTTTGAAAATGCTTTCACTGCCCGACGCTACAGCCAGGCCCTGGCCAAACGAGACCTGCCCAAGCCTACGGTAGAGAATTTTTTCTCCCAGGAAATTATTGATTTCTGCCGATCTTCAGGCCATGGACTTTTGTTAGTTCCTTCTGACCAATTCCTGGAACCTCCAGATGCTGTAGATGATGACCTGAAAGGCTTCTAAGATCTCCACGTTAACGCTTTTTTATCGGCTGATTACTAATCGGATACTGTTGCCAACCTGTACTGTCATAGTGCCACCATTCACTGTCTAGAACCATGAAGCCTGCCGATTGCATAGCTTCTAGCAAAATTTGATAGTTGACTTGAGCGGTGGGTGTCCAGGTAGCTTTAGAATCAGGGTCTGCTTTTTCAGAAAAATCATCAAACTCGGTGGGCATCTCGACAGCTTCCCCAGTTTTTTTAACTAAGGTGGTATCGACGGCGGCCCCGCGATTATGCCTGGAACCCGTTTTCGGATCTGCTACATAGCGGTCATCATGCACAATATTCCACATCTTTTTCTGAACAGACAGAGGACGATAGCAATCCCACAGTTTGAGGCTATAGCCCTTCTCTAGTAGAGCTTTTTGGGCTTCGAGGAGTCTGGTAGCTACGGGTCTACGCAAGAGACAGGTCGCTGAGGGATAAACTTTTCGTTTGAGGAAATTATTAGCAGTAGCGTATCGCAAGTCTAGAGCGATAGTCGGGTCTAGCTTCGCCACATCGACCCACTGTGTTTGGGCCTGGACCGGATAAGTGTAAATGCAGATAAGCCCCAAGATGGGACCGAGGAAAAGTTTGGGATGAAGTTTCATAATTCCTTATTTCAAGGCCGGAATGTCGGCGCGGTCCAAGATTTCTGCAATTAGCTCTTCTTTGCGGACGGCCATTAGATGCACTCCCTGACATAGTTGACGAGCGTGGCGGACTTGTTCTGCACAGATTTCGATCCCCTCCTGCAAAGGATTTTCTGCTTGGTCTAACCGCTCAATAATATGGGCTGGAATTTCCACACCAGGTAAAAATTTATTAATGAATCGGGCATTTTTCCCAGATTTCAGCAGAAAAATCCCTGCCAAAATTGGCTTTCCGCTGGCATTACCCAGTTTGGTCATGAATTTGTCTAACTTATCGAAATCGGTGATCAATTGGCTCTGAAAGAACTGAGCCCCGGCTGCTAATTTCCGGTTAAAGCGGCCTTCCAAGCCAGACCAACTCGGCATCTGGGGATCTACCGCCGCTCCTGCAAAAAAGCTGGTAGCGCCTTCTAGGGGATGATCGGTCCAGTCTAGACCTTGATTGAGCTTATCGATGCCCTTAAGCAGGCGGACTGCTTCCCATTCGCATACAGGACGGGCCTTGGGATGATCGCCTACGGGGATCGGGTCTCCGGTGAGGGCTAGGATAGAGCGCACTCCCAGGGCATGAGCGCCTAGCAGATCTCCTTGCAGGGCAATACTATTGCGGTCTCGACACGCCAGCTGGCAGATCGGTTCTATTCCAATAGAGAGAAGCAAGACGGAAGCGCATACGGGGCTCATCCGCATCACAGCCCGATTGGAATCGGTGAGATTGATCCCATGGACTCGGTTTTTTAAGAGTAGAGCTTTTTCAAGAAAAGACTGAGTATTGGCCCCTTTGGGCGGAGTAATCTCAGCCGTGATTAAAAAATCACCCTTTTCTACACTTTGTCGAAATGATTGGGGACTATGAAACATGAATTTCTTATGGCATTGGGGCTATTATCCCCCAAATTGCTCTGCCTTTTCTGGCTTCCAAGATACAGGCTATCGGGATGATTTCTTCCTGGCCAATTCTGACCTATTGTTCTCCCATTAACCCTGGAACCTTCTCACAGGCTCCACGTCAGGTCTGACTGTTTTGCTTTAATTTCGATAACACAGTGTATATGTTCCTTTTTCTCACAGTAGAACACATTTTTCCACCGACACCCTCAACGTGGCTGAGTACCTTCGTTAGCAAGCAAGACCATTTTTGTTAATAGGAAAGTTTGCTATATCCAATTTGGGGGAAAACTATGTCAGAAGCCCAGGTTATGAGCATTGATGGTACTCGGAAATCTTCTCTTTTAAAGCTATTGCCCCAACCACCCCTCGTGTCAAGTCAAGAACTAGGGTGGGAGGGGATTTGTGTCCAATATCACCGCCAGCCTGTTTGGGAAACTCCTCATGCCTGTGGTCCCCATCACTCGATTGTCGTTCATCACAGTAAGTTCCACATAGAGCGCTTGCTAGACGGTCGTAGGCAGCAGGAGCGGATTTTTAAAGGGGATATCGCTATCATTCCAGCAAATACGCCAAATTATCAGTGTTGGGATCGAGAAGGGGAGTTTTCCCTTCTGTTTTTGGAGCCAACCCATATTGCTAAAATTGCCTACGAATCGATCGATGTGGATCGGGTTGAGATTTTGCCCCACTTCGCCACGCCCGATCCGTTGATTTATCAAATTTGCCTAGTGCTAACCGCAGAACTTGTCTCAAATGGGGTGTGCAGTCGTCTCTATGTCGACTCTCTAATTACAACCCTTTACATTCACTTGCTGCGGCAATACTCCGCGCGCGAACCATTGATTCAAGCGTATAGCGATGGGCTTCCCAAGTGCAAGTTGCAGCAAGTAATCGAATATATCGATGAGCATCTGACAGAGAATTTGTCTCTCAAGGAGATCGCCTCTGTGGTTGAGATCAGTCCCCATTACTTTACGAGCTTGTTTAAGCAGTCAACTGGACTGAGTGCCTACCAATTTGTGATTCATCGCCGAATGGAGCGAGCCAAACAGTTGCTGTGCAGGCAAGATTTGTCCATTGCCGAAGTCTCCCTACATGTTGGGTTTCAGAGTCAAAGCCAATTTACCAACGTTTTCCGGAAGTATACCGGCGCGACACCAAGAGTCTATCGCGAAGCTAAAAAGTAGTTGCTGGGACTATAATTTTGACTGGATCGGAAGAATTGGATACTTTTTCGGAAGAATTGGCAAGACAAAAGTTGCTCATATCCTCTAGGCTAAGCTTTGTTCAATTAAGTCGCTAAGCAACTATTACAAACAAGAGAAAACCATTTGCTACGTCCAAAGTGAGAGAAATAAATAGAGCAGTATCAATCATTGAATAAAAATGATCGTGAGGATGAACGTATGAGTTTACTAATGAAGAGTAGGAAAATATCGAAAAATCTTGTTAGGGTTTTGATTTCGGGTGCAGTCTTTTTATCCGTCCTACTCCTTTCTTTTATACCTTTCCATGCCGTTCAGGCTGGCCTTGTTCCAGGAACCTTTACTACTAGCTGCGGTGGCTCTAGAGTAGGCGTATATTTTGGCCGACCCTATTTGGCTTCTACTTGTAACACCGCAGGTTATCTATACGGAACCAGACAAGTCGCAGCCTCTGTCTATCTTCGTGGAATTTCCAATTACGGAGGTCGCCTATCTCAACTCCCAATGACAGGCATAGGAAGTTCTTTTCAGAGTACATGTAGAAATTTTTCTGTCGCTGGCAATCAACTCAGCGCTGAGTGTAAAACTGGAAGATTTATAACAGGAATCCTATATAACACACCCACATATAGTAGAAGTGTTATCGCTCTTGCAGAAATATCAAATCATGATGGCAGATTAGAATATGAAGACGATAATATCAGAGATAGAATAGCGGACAAAATTGCAAATGGACATGCCTATCAAAAACATGTCATTCAACAGGGAGAAATTACGTACTTTCCTGGAAGAAATGCTAGTAAAGAAGAATTCAAGCAGTTAATCTTGACAGTCCTCCGACAGGGTGAGTATAAAATTCTGAGTAGAAAATATGGAGATGTTGCGGTTTACTGGCTGGCCAACGTAACACCAACAAAGCAGGGGATGGTTGTCTTTGTCCCGCCTGCTGAGCGGTTAGATGCAGATGAGGGCACCGCATTTGTCCCAAGGGACGGCAGGGCGTATTATGACAATCTAAAAGGTAATAATGGCCCCATCGCACGTGATGAGTTGTGAGATATTGCTTTCAGGTTAAAGTTATCATCCGAAAAGGGAATGCCACACACAACATTTCACGGCTCTTGTGGGAGCGCTATATCTGACAAATCATGCATATTAATCTTAAAAAGCTATACTTTTACTAGTATCTCTATCCTAGAGCAATAGGAAGATGTAAGTGACTAAAAGTAGAGCTTTTTAAAACTGATATAAAGTAATCTAAACACTGAGGTAGTACATGAAATTAGAGTCAATCAAAGCGCATGAAGCCATCATCAGATTTTCCTTAGATGAAATGATTATTTTAAACAATGCTTTTAATGAAGTCTGTAATGGCTTAGATATAAATGAATTCTCTCTGCGCGTCGGTGCAGAACGAGAGGAGGTTGAAGAATTACTTTCTGCGATAGGAGCCATTATTGACAAAATAAACAATAAGTAGCAGTTCGGTAAAACTTAAAGACAACCGACAAGAATTAGCTAGATAGAAGATTCAACAGCTCCTAGTAATTCCAAAGTTATCTTCTGGGCATCGGTTAAACCTTTTGTTACGACTATATTCATGCCTTCATAGAGTCGCTTGATTCTTATGGTTCTCAAACATTCTCCAGTCTCTACATTCCAGTACTTGATGGTTTCATCTTTGCTTCCGCTAATGAGATGTTGGCTATCTTCACTAAAGGTCACAGACCACACACTTTTGCTATGTTGATGCAGCGTATTGATGCAAATACCACGCTGGACATTCCACAATTTAATCGTTTTATCATGGCTTCCACTGGCTATGGTGCGACCCTCTGGACTGAAGCCTAAGGAGCGAATTCCCATGTGGTGACCGCTTAGGGTCTCGATACACTGTCCAGTCTGGACGTCCCATAGTTTGATTGTTTTATCATTGCCACTGCTGGCTAAGATTTTGCCATCCGGGCTATAGGCTATAGCAACCACATTACTCGTATGCCCCTCTAGAATTTTGAGGCATGCTCCTGTGTGGACATCCTATAGCCTTACCGTCTGGTCACGACTTCCTGTTGCCAGCATCTCGCCATCTGGGCTAAAGGAAACGGATATAACTCCGCTGACATGTCCCCGCAATTCTTTCCAGCATCTCCCCGTTTTGATGTTCCACAATCGAACACTCTGATCTTCACTAGCACTAGCCAATATGTGTGCATCGCAAAGATAGTTTACAGGTTTGGTTTCAAAGAGACTTTCAATTGCTCAGGTTTACTCTTATCGCCTTCTAAAATAACTCCGCGTGGATTGGCTGCTAGATGACGGACGATTTTATACACGGTTTCAACCTGTTCTGTACCTGCTTCTTGCGCAATCTCTTCCAGGGATAAGGGAGTGGTAGCTTCCGCTAAAACCTGAGATACGCTGCTCTGTAACTTCAAGATCTCGGCGGCAGCTTTCTTCCCTGCCTCTACACCAGGTTGATGGTAGGCATTGATATTCACTAAAAAGGCATAGAGTCCAACGGCTCTTTCATAGAGGGCAACCAAAGCGCCAATCATGAAGGGGGATACGGTGGGAATCGTTACGGTTAACGAAGGGCGTCGATTCTCAAAGAGCGCTTCTCGGGTACCTTGTAAAAATCCAGATAGATAATCTCCCGTCGTCACCCCAGCTTCTATTTCCATCGAAGGGCCTTTCCGGTCTTCTAGGACTTCGATGAAGGTAGCAAAGAAGTTGCCAATCCCTTCTCTAAGCTGCTGTACGTAGGCGTGTTGGTCCGTAGAACCTTTATTTCCATAAACTGCAATACCCTGATGGACGATATTCCCATTGAGGTCTTTTTCCTTACCTAAGGATTCCATCACCAGTTGCTGAAGATAGCGGCTGAACAAAAACAGACTGTCTTTATAGGGCAGGACTACCATATCTTTTTCCCCACGCCCATTTCCTGCGAAATGCCAGGCTAGGGCAAGCAGAGCTGCTGGATTTTCTTTAATCTCTGGGATGCGGGTAGCCTGGTCCATGACTTTGGCCCCTTCTAGCATCTCTCGAATTGAAATACCCTGTAAAGCTGCAGGCAGTAGGCCAACGGCAGAAAGCTCTGAGGTGCGCCCGCCCACCCAGTCATGCATAGGGAAGATCTCAATCCAGCCTTCTGATTCAGCGAGTTCTGCCAGCTTACTGCCTACTCCCGTGACCGCGACTGCATGCTGCGCAAAGTCCAGTCCCTGGTCTTGGAAAAACTTCTGCACTTCCAACATGCCATTGCGCGTATCAGGGGTACCTCCGGATTTGGAAATGGTGATCACTAAAGTGGTCGCTAAACGGTCCTTGAGTTTTCCGAGGATGCGGTCAATACCTTCCGGGTCCGTATTGTCGATGAAATGAATGTTTAACGGGGGGAAGTCAGGCGCTAGGGCTTCAGCCACAAACTGAGGACCAAGCGCGGAGCCCCCAATACCTAGAGATAGTACATCCGTAAATTTCGGGGCTTGTGGAGGATGAATCTCGCCTGCGTGGACTTTACGGACGAAGGTTTCTACTTGTTCAATCGTGTCGAGAATGTCTTTCTTCAGTTCCGGCGTTGGGGCCAAGTCAGCGTTCCGAAGCCAGTAGTGGCCGACCATACGCTGTTCGTCTGGATTGGCGATGGAGCCTGCTTCCAGCTCTGCCATACTTTTGAAGGCCTGCTCAAATCTTGGGCGGAGAGATTCCACAAAATCGCTGTCAAAGCCGATGCGGCTGACATCCAAATACAATCCCATGCCTTCATGGTAGTAAAGCCAGTCTTGGTAACGTTGCCAGAGTACAGCACGGTCCATAGTCACTTCTTCCCTCATCTCCACTCAAGTAGTAGTGTAACGGCAGAGATGAGCAGATTCGCCGCTTATGTTTGAAGGCACCAGAGTTTGATGCTGGTTCTGTTGATGCTGAGCTGGTCAACAAAATTAGAAGTGAGAGCACGAGTCGGGTTTAAGGTGTGTGTAGCTACTCTATCCAACAGAACCATCACCCTCTAAGATCAGAGCGATCTCAAACACGGGAGATATGATGTCCGGTCATCCCATTCTGCTTGGCATAGTTGGTGATAGTGCTGCAGGAAAAACAACGCTGACGCGAGGTATTGCCCAAATCCTTGGCCCAGAGAACGTCACCATCATCTGCACGGATGATTATCATCGCTATGATCGCCGTCAGCGGGCAGAGAAAGGGATCACGGCCCTGCATCCCGATTGCAACTACCTGGACATCATTCAGCAGCACCTGGCACTCCTGCGCACAGGACAGCCTATCCTCAAGCCGATTTATAACCACACCACGGGGGCTTTTGACCCGCCTGAGTATATTGAACCCAAGCGCTATGTGATTGTCGAAGGGTTGCTAGGCTTCACTACGCGGGGAATGCGGGATTGCTATGACGTAAAAGTTTATCTAGCCCCGCCTGAGGCTCTGCGCACGCGCTGGAAGATCAAACGGGATACGGCTAAGAGAGGTTATGCCGAAGAAGCCGTTCTTACCGAGATGAGAAAACGCGAACCCGATTCTGAGCATTACATTCGCCCTCAGCGTGGTTGGGCTGATATGGTCGTCAGTTTCTATCCTTCAGAAGAAGCAGAGAAAGACGCTCAACTGAATGTGCGCCTCGTACTGCGGCCCACCATTCCTCACCCAGACTTTCTAGAAGTGATTACCCGCAGTAGTGCCCATGCTAAATCTGCTGTCCGCATGGAGCTTGACCGCGATATGGGCAAGCCCGTGGATGTTCTGGAAGTAGATGGCCATGCCACCAACGAACAGGTTAGAGAGCTGCAAGAAGTGCTGTGCGGAGAAGGACCCTATGATGCCGCAACCTGTATGACCTTTGATATTGGCAAGTTAGTCGGTACCACGGGTGAGATCCTGGAAAGTCATCCTTTAGCAATCTCACAGCTATTGATTACCTATCACATGCTTAAAGCATCCAAAGGTTACTAAAAAGATCAATATCCGAATTTCCCTAAGGCCATTATTGGCCTTAGGGAACAGTTCAGCTAGTGTGCTGTAGTAGGCATTTCAAACAGAGAGGAGTCTTGTTCTACACCCTGAATCACGAAGCTTAAAGCTATCTGGTTTGCATGCTCCTGTGTGGTGAGGCCAGGGGCGTAATGTTTGCCGATTACACGCTCAAGATCCTCTGTAGTTATACCTAAGGATTCTAGAGCACGGGTGTGCTCGGCGTAGGCATTAACGCAGGCAATGTGGAGCATTTTATGCATCTGCTTATCGTGTTCATAATCGTGTTTCATTTTTAAACCTCCTAGATAGGCATTAGGCAGGAGCGACCACACTTGATGTCTATTGCTGATGCTATTCAGGTCAAGTTTTCAGTCTGGAGGTATTCCTACTTTGAAGACGAAGGATTTGCTTCTATAATGCTCCGTTTATTTTTAAATTTCACTAGCTGGAATCCTTAAGAGTTTGGCAACTCCTCGTATCATGGGGGATACAAATGAATAAATTGATATATCTATGCTGAGCAATATTAAGCACTTAGCACACAAGCTAGCCCCTCTCTTGATTGATATACGTCGCCATCTCCACAGCCATCCCGAGCTGAGCGGCCAAGAGTATCAAACGGCAGCCTATGTGGCTGGAGTGCTCTCTGCCCATGGACTTTTTGTAAAAGAGGGCGTAGGCAAAGTCGGGGTAATAGGAGAACTCCAGGGACAAAATACAGACAGTCGATTACTGGCGATTCGAACCGATATGGATGCTCTTCCGATCGAAGAGCGTACAGGCTTAGATTTTGCCTCTCAGAATCCAAAAATCATGCACGCCTGTGGTCATGACGTGCACACAACCGTAGGACTTGGCACTGCTCTTGTGCTGTCTCAGGTAGGCGAGGTCTTACCGGGCAATGTTCGCTTTTTATTCCAGCCTGCCGAAGAAGTGGCTGAAGGCGCTAGTTGGATGATCAGAGATGGCGTAATGAATGACGTTACCGCCATTCTTTCGCTGCATGTCTTTCCTTCGATTCCCGCTGGTTCTGTCGGGATTCGTTATGGAGCCCTAACCGCTGCTGCCGATGATCTGGAAATCACGATTCTCGGAGAGTCGGGGCACGGTGCTCGCCCTCATGAAGCGATTGATGCCATTTGGATTGCTTCGCAGGTGATTACCACTCTTCAGCAAGCGATTAGCCGGACCCAAAATCCATTGCGGCCTGTAGTTCTGAGTATTGGCCAAATTCAAGGCGGACGCGCTCCCAATGTGATCGCCGACCATGTCCAACTGCTGGGCACGGTCCGCACCTTGCATCTAGAGACTCGCGATAAGCTGCCCGCATGGATCGAAAAGATTGTGGCGAATGTTTGCCAATCCTACGGGGCTCGCTACGAGGTGAACTATGGACGTGGTGTACCTTCTGTCCAAAATAATTTAGCCCTCAGTCAGCTCTTAGAAACGGCTGCCCAAGAAGCCTGGGGCAAAGAGCGGGTCCAAATTCTGACCGAACCTTCTTTAGGTGCAGAAGACTTTTCGCTGTATCTGGAACACGCTCCCGGTGCTATGTTCCGCCTAGGCGTTGGGCACAAAGATAAACCGAATTATCCGCTACACCACCCCCAATTTGAGGTTGATGAATCTTCCATAGTCACAGGGGTCGTCACCCTAGCCTATGCCGCCTACAAATATTGGCAGGAGAGCTATTAGAGTTAAGAGCCTCAAATCACACTATTCAATCCCCGTTTCTGAACCAGATGCAACAGCTTGAGAGCGGTACCCGTGAGTCGTTTCTGACCGATTTCCCACTTCTGTACTGTTGACACGCTTGTATTCAAAACTGCAGCGAATACTGCTTGACTGACGTGAGATGCTTCGCGGATTTGCTTAATTTGCCCAGGGTCCAGTGGTTCGATTGGAGCCAAGCACAGACGATCGAATTCACGCAGCGTGACCCGATCCATTACGCCAGCTTTGTGCAGTCCCTTTGCCGTTTCATGAACAGCCTCAAGAATCGCTGATTTAGTCTTCCGCATCACAATATACCTCCATCAATTTGTCAGCACGTTCTGCTTTCTCAAAAGCTTGTAGCGTTAAAGACAAAAGTTCTAAAGCTAATCTTATTTGGCTGATTTAAACTCTGACCATCTTGCTTTGGGCATCTTTGAGATGTTTATCTAACAAAGGTTCTACAACAGAACCGAGCAGATGATTCCAGGGCAGACAAGATAAATCATTCCAGTTTTCATGAACATAGAAATCCAGCGGTGGGATTTGGCCTCTTAGTTCTTTGAAAGCGCGTTTAAAGCTCCCCAGAGAGCCTCCATAATCACGGGCCTTAAGCAGCACTTCTCCCACTCTGCGGTCTCCACGGGCAATCAAAGCTTGAATTACGGACCAGCTATAGCTTTCGGGCCGGAAGTCCACCCCTTGCTTATGTAGGGCTTTAGCCAAATATTGGAGCTTCTTTTCGGCCTTAGGGTCTACGCCATAGCCCTGAAAAGGAGTGTGCGCTTTGGGCACAAAGGTACTGCAACCAAAGCTTAGACGGAACTTCTTCGCTTCTTTCTTAAGCGCGGTGAGCATGGCAATCGTTTCATCTAAGTCTTCAGCCGTTTCACCGGGAACTCCGGCCATACCGTAGAGCTTCATGCCCGTTAAGCCACCATCCATGGCTATATGCAAAGCCTGGTGAATCTCTTGCGTAGAGAGCTTCTTATTGATAATCTGACGCAATCGTTCTGAACCACTTTCGACGGCAATCGTTACCGATTTGGAGCCACGTTTAGCGAGGGTGCCTGCAATTTTGGGCGTTAAGGTGTTCGCTCGCACAGAAGACACACTGAGATGAACCTCAGAAAATTCGTCTTGGTCAAGATAATCGATCAAAGATTCAAACTCTGGATGTTGGGTGACTGAAGCCCCTAGGAGTCCCAAGCGAGGCGTAACTTTGAGCCCCTCCTGAATCAATGGAATCAAAGACCCTTCCACAGACGGAGTTCTAAAAGGTAAAGTCAAATAACTGGCTAGGCAAAAACGACACATCTCCGGGCAAGAGCGGACCACTTCTACCATGAAGATGTTTTCCCAAGCGCTATGGGCCGTGACCACACTGGAAGAAGAAAGTTTATTGCCACGATAGGTCTGTTTCTGTACTGTACTGGGTGCCTGACTGCTGCTAATCGCAACCACAGGACCTGTGGGAGATTCATAGTCCACTTCATAGAGGCTGGGGACATAGAGGCCGGGAATTTGGGCAAGTCGCAGCAGTTTCTCTTTACGGTCCAAGCCTTTCAGTTGCCGAAGCGCATTGATGAAAGTAGGGACTAATTCCTCACCATCTCCCAAGAGAAAGACATCAAAAAACAGGGAAAAAGGCTCTGGATTAGCGCTAAAAACAGGCCCCCCGCCAAAGATAATCGGGTCATCGTCATCCCGTTCCTCAGAGCGTACGGTGATGCCCAAGCGCTCTAGTTGCGAAATTACGTGGACAAAATCCAATTCCCAAGAGAAAGAAAACCCGACGGCGTCTACATGCGTGGGTAAAGGCTCATGCATATCGGTAAAAAATCGAGCGACCCGCACTCCGGGTAAGGAAGCGAGAAGCCGCCAAACTACTTGATAGCCCAGGCTCGTGATACCGATGGTGTATTCATTTGGAAAAGCATAGATCACTTCTAAGACATCAGCATCCCCCAGCCCGTAGGTGGGTTCAAAAAGCATTTTTTCTTCTTGGAATAGACTAGTGTGCTGCATATGAAAGAGTACCGATGAACAGTGGCACCCAGTCAGCCTGAAGTGTCTCGTCCTATTGTTTTTAAGATCCTAACACTCCCTCTATATTCAGCCGCTCTATACGGGAATACTGATAGATGTTGTGGAATGGGATCTATATAATCTGGAAAGCTGTTTTCTCCGAAGCGGGAGAACAGGACTAACTGCCCAATTTGCCCCATTATCGTTGCTATAGGTGGCTGAGGAAAATGCTGCATCAGTTTTATCGGAAGAGAATAACGGCTTTATTGATCCCTGTGCTTTTGGTCTCTGTGGTACTTCCAAGCCATGCGAAACCTCGCAAGGCGGCCCCAAACGCAGAAGCCGCTAAGCAGTTTCAAATTCAAGCCTCGCAAGCCACAAAGATTCCAGCCGGTTCTCTCGGTAATTTTGTAGTCATGTTCGCTAACACGGCAGCAGGTCCGATGACGGGCTTAGATGTCCAAGAGGGTAAGCAGGTTTCACTCCCGGTCGCCGGTCGCGTGGGCACCGTAGAATTGCCTCAGGGAAGTCTTTTGGTCGGTCGCTTCAATCGGCTGAATGAGGCTACAGGGTCATTTGCTTTTGATACTTTGATTGCCAACGGCAAGTTGTACAAAATTAATGCGGTTAGTGCCCCTCTTCCCGGCAAACTCAGACAGGACCTCTACGATCTGCAAAACCGCAGAGATGGCAGAGACTTTGCAAAAACAGGCATCAAGGAGCGCAGAGAAGAACAGCGGGGACGGGCCGCTCGTGAGTACAGTAATGCTGGCGGCAGCATTATAGGCAATTTTTCTCCCTTGGCCGGTTCACTGATTGGGGGCCTTGGCTCGATTGTCGGTACTTCCAAAGAAACAGAAGCGGTTGAGAATTCCACAACAAAGCAAGAGGAAATCCTTGACCGCGATATTCCTAGTGTTTTGGTAGCAGAGATATCGCCGCTGCAGAATCTATCGGTTCAATTCAATGAGGCCGTAGACCTCAATGCTCCGATTACGAGCGTGCCCCAGGCTGCTCAGTTTCCACAGGGAGTGCCTGCTGCTGCTCCTGCCACCAACTTTGCACCGCAGCCGAGCACAACCGTACCTCAAGTCCCCGTAGTCGCTCCTCAATATCCCTATGGTGGCTACCCTGCTGCTCCCTACGGTTATCCTGGAGGAGCGCTGCCCTAAGGGATTACGCCTTAGCTTAAACGTTATTTTTTAGAAAAGTCCGGTTGGTCAACCTGGACTTTTTCTGAAAATCCTTTTGCCTGGAAATTAGTTAAGGAGAAGGGGAGCTTCGTATCCGCAGCTGCATCAAACTGCAGAGCAAAATTGTTTTTACCTGGTTTTACTTCGGCTAGGGTGCCAACTCTTCTACGGGTTAAAACGACTGTCCCGTTGACATCAGCAATTCGTCCAAAAACATCTACGTTCTTGGCTGGTTTCTCGCCATTAAATTCACTACTGCCGCTGAGCAGAAAGCACTTTCCCTCTCGATTAGCGCGGTCATTGGTACTCACTAAAACCTTGTTTTTTTCGGTGCCTAGAGGACACTCTTTAACTGCAAGATCTTTTAGTTCAATCACTATTTTCGTACTGCTTGCGCATCCCAAGAGAAGGAGGGGTACGCATAAAATCACTAAAGAGGCAGAAAATTGTTTTTTCATGAATAGTTTAAAGTTACCGCTTTAGATTGTACGTCGGGGACAGGGCATGTACCATGACAACTATCGTGTGGAGCTGGACATGGTCAAAGTGCTGGTGCCTTTGTTCATAGGATTTGAAGAAATTGAAGCGATTACGATCATCGACATCCTTAGAAGAGCTGAGGTGGAAGTAGTCACGGCGGGATTAAGCCCCAATCCAGTAATGGGAGCCCACGGCATCCCTGTAATCGCGGATCTAGACATCGATGCGGTAGAAGCAGATAGCTATGCAGGCATCGTGCTTCCTGGTGGTGCCGGAACAGCGACCCTCCACGCAGATTCCCGTGTGCGAAGCTTAGTGATGGCCTTCTCCAAGCAGAGAAAAATCACGGCTGCTGTGTGTGCAGCTCCCACCGTTCTCTCTGAACTAGGACTTTTGAAAGATAAAAAAGCGACGAGTTATCCCTCGGTACGTTCTTCTCTAGTCGTCGGCACCTATCTTGAAGATCCTGTGGTGATCGATGACCTGATCATCACTAGTCGGGGTGCAGGAACAGCTATGGCCTTTGCTCTGGAACTTGCAGCCCGTTTTAGCAGCCCGGAGAAAGCGCAGGCGGTTGCCCGTGCAGTGCTCGCAGATATCGGCGGAAGCTGAAAAAACTTTAGCCTAACGGGTTCAATAACTGACATGAGGAATCTAACGTTTACGGGGAGTCGTCTTTTCGACAAGATCAAGGTCGCTCGCCAGAAAACTCACCTGTTTGGCCCAGTTTCCACCCAAGAAAAAGACGCCTACCTTGCCATCGATAATTTTCTGCACTTGCCCTTCAAAGCCGTAGTAGATATTGTCGCGATTGATTACTTTGACGGGCATGCCAGGGCGGATATCCATGTTTATCTTTTACATAAATAGGGAACTATGTTTAATATACTGTCCAAACAGTAGGTATTTCAGGATTACTTGTTTTCCATAGGGGTGGACTGGACCATGAAGCACATTCGTACATTTCTCTTTGCCTGGATGGCCCTGAGTGTCGTGGGAGGCGCAGCCGTTCCAGCTTTTGCTGTTGAACGTCTAGCCACCAGCGCTTACTGGGACCAAATCCAGCCTAAGCCTTTTGAATTTCCGGAGCAGGTAATCGGTCGCAAAAAAGATATCATCTTCAGCGAATTTCTAGACCCTGTAGAAGCGCGTCTCTACGACAATCCGATTCGGACGAGAGACCTTCCCTCTCCTTTCAATACTTCTATCCAAGGTCAAAGCAGCTATTTTGAAACCACAGGCAATCAGCCAGAACTGGAATTCCGTTAAATAGCCGTCCCCGCTAAGGAATAATACGCAATTGGGTAGGGTTTTTCCCTACCTTAATTGTTTTTCTGTCAGCATCCTTCGGGTTTGCTGGGTTGATGACGGTCACTTCACCCTTTCCCGGATGAGAAATATATAAGTTTCCCTGGCCATCTAGATCTATGGCACTGATTGGATTTCTAAAACTAAGGGAAGCTTCTGGGATTAAGTTTAATTTGTTGAGATCGACCACCGATATTTGATTCAAGGTCGAATCGCCCACATATAAACGCCCTAACTTAGCATCTAAGGCAAGCAAACCAGGATTGACAGACCTTCCCAAAAAGTTCGGGTCTTGCAGGGAAACTTTCTTTTGGACTTGAGTGGTCTCACTATCCAAAACATAGAGCGTGGACTTCATCGCAACCAAGAGATGACCCGTCGCAGCATCTAAGAGGCTAGGTGCAAGAAAAGCGCTGTCTCCTAGCAGGATATTGCCCGTTTCTTTGAGACTACGCGTGTCATAGAGTCTGACCAAACCCTTAGTAGGGTCGGTAATCCATAGGCGGGAACGGGATTCATCTAGCGCCAGATTAGGGCTGAGTAGATATGGGTTGGACAGCCCCAGGTCTATTTTGGATACAACCTGTAAGTCTTTGCGATTGAGGACGGTCAGCCTGTTAGAGCGGCCATGGACCACATAAATGCGCTCTTTGCCCACAACAAAGTCTGCAGGATTAGCAGGAACCCTCACGGCCTGAGGAGGAGCCGCATCCGTATCTCCCATCAGATAGAGACGGTTCCCTGTTCCATCCAGAACAAAAACCTGAGCACCGTCTAGCCTCATTTGCGAGGGCTCCAGCCCGACCTCGCTACTTCTACGCTCCTGACCTTGATTCAGGTCGTACCAGCGGACAAGGGCGGTGTTGTTATCTAAAAAGACCAGTTCTGCAGCACGAGCAGGGGCTGTGAGCAAAGTCACAGAGACCGCCAGCAGCAGATCTGCACCAAAATGCTTCAAATACAGGAGAGGCCTGAAATTTTTCTGCGGCAGACCACGTCCTGAAAGCATTGATTAACTCTTATCAGAGGTCACAATTCTTTCTTTGACGCGGGTTCTCTTACCAACGCGGTCGCGGAGATAGTAAAGCTTGGCGCGTCGCACCATTCCTCTACGGGTCACCAGAATCGCATCAATAGAAGGAGCATGAATCATAAAGACCCGCTCCACACCGATACCTTGGAAAACCTTACGAACTGTGATCGTCCGATTGATACCGCAGCCACGCTCACCGATGATCGTCCCTTCGTAGGCTTGAAGACGTTCTTTGCTGCCCTCTCTAATGCGGACACTAACCCGGACAGTATCGCCCACCCGGAAACTAGGGATGTCAGTTCTCAAATACTCAGCTTCAATCTCACGGAGAATCGCATCTCCTGATTTCTTGACAGGGGCAGTACTCGCACCCTCTTTTGTTGCAGCGCTCATCGGGCTTGGCTCATAAACACAATCCCTAATAATACGGGAGCTAGGTGCTCATAGCAAGCTGACGTTTAGATCTTCAAGCCTGAAACAGGTCGGGGAAGGTTGCGCCCACATCTGGATGCACGAGTCGGTGGTCTTGTACATTGACTCCCTGAGCAAGGGCAGGGTCTTGCTCAAAGGATTGGGAACCCAAGTTCGCCAATTTCAGTACATAGGGCAAGGTGCTGTTGTTAAGCGCCTGAGTCGCTGTCCAGGGAACTGCTCCAGGCATATTGGGTACGCCATAGTGCACAACGCCTTCTTCTACATAGGTAGGTGTTGTATGAGAAGTAGGGCGGAGGGTCTCAATGCATCCCCCTTGGTCTACGGCTACGTCCACAATCACAGAACCCGGCGCCATAGAACCGACCAAGGCTCTATCGACAAGGATCGGTGGACGACGTCCCGGCACCAAAACCGCACCAATTAAGAGGTCCGTTTCTGGGACTAGGTGGGCAATGTTGGCAGAGTTGCTGTAGAGCAATTCCAGATCATGGCCAAACAGGGTCTCCAGGTAGGTAAGACGGTCTACGCTAATATCCAGCAGCGTCACCCGTGCGCCCATGCCGACGGCAATCCGCGCCGCTTCCATACCCACGACTCCGCCGCCCAAGACCACAACGCGACCTGGGCGCACCCCTGGTATCCCGCCTAACAGGACCCCGCGCCCTCCCTGTTGCCGTTCTAAAAAGCGGGCTCCAAACTGAGGGGCCAACCGTCCAGCGATCACACTCATCGGAACGAGTAAAGGCAGTTTTCTATCCGGAAGTTCTACGGTTTCATAGGCAATTGCCGTCACCCCACTCTGCATTAATTTCTCGGTTAGGGTTCGGTTGGCCGCTAAATGCAAATAGGTAAACAGTAAATGTCCTTTTTGAAGAAAGTCATACTCCTGAGTGAGCGGTTCTTTGACTTTAACTACCAGTTCAGGACTCCAGGCTTCTGTTGCGGTTGCCACGATCTTGGCGCCCACGGTTTCATAAGCTTCATCTGAAAAACCAGAGCCAATTCCTGCGCCTGTTTCTACAAAGACCTGGTGTCCTTTCTCCTGTAAAACTCTGACACTGCTGGGACTTAAACCCACCCGAAATTCCTGGTCTTTGACTTCTTTCGGGACACCGATTTCCATGCGAAACCTCATTTTGATAGTTCTACGCCCCACCCTTTCAACAATAATGGAAGAAGCCCCTGGACCCTAACACTATGCCCGCCAAGAAAAAAGAACAGCCTAAATCGCCCAAAGTCACCCTGCCTGCCCTCGCCCCTGGGGAAGTGGGAAAACTGACGACGGCACAGGTATTTGAAGCCTTGGACGCGGTGATTATCGTAGATGGCCGTAGCAAAGGAGAACGCCGCCTGAAAGGGATTATCGATTCGGTGACGTTTGATCCCAGAACCAAAGGCAATGAATTTCCCAGAAATAAACCGATTGTCACCGTCAGTTGGTTTGGTCTTCGGAGCTTAGTCTTGGCCTATGCCCTTAGAAAACAAGGTTTTAAAGTCTATGACATGGAAGGTGGACTATTTCGCTGGCTGTTGGAAAAGCGTCCTGCTGCTCAGCTATTTGATTAAAGGCGGAAAGCTTGAGGTGTTTCTACCTGCAGTCTGACAAAATCCCTTACCTACTTTCACCCTCCAGCTTTTGAAAAAGCTTCACAGGGGCTTTACTTATCGGAAAGTGATGGTAGGCTTTAATGCAGAAATGGGAAGCCTAAATATTTACAAGGTAGTTCTCATGATTTTTAATATACATCAAGGCTCACCAAGACATCTAAAATGAGAGTGCTATGTCATGGATGCAAATGAAGAATTAACAGAATCACTCAAAAATGAGCCACTAAAGCAGATTAAGTATGACTACATAAAAAGCCAGTATTTTCGTGTTGTTCATGCTGAGGGTATTTGGGGTGGCATAACACCACGCCTTGGCATTCATATTGATTTCTGGAGTGAACGTCCTTCAATTCCAAAGCACGTAGCTCATGAAATCACAAGTGCCGGACTTATAGGGAAAGAGATTTTAAGTGAAACTATTAATCGGAGTACAATTATTCGCGAAGTTGAAGTTGGCGTGACAGTGGATCTTGGGACAGCAAAACAAATCATCGAATGGTTACAGCAAAGAGTTGACATCATAGAATCAGCATTGAGCCAACAGCAAGACATTAACAAATCAGGAGATTGAGAAATTTATGAGTTTATGCATTAATGAAACATCTTCTACAAATATTCCAAAGGCTCAAAGTTGGAATGCCTCTCTAGTAGATTACAAAGCACTTTCTCAATCATTGGGGGATACTGATTCCAATCCAATTCCCTCAGACTTTAAACACTATCAAGATGCTCAATGGATTGGAGAATGGGTTGACAGACTACGTTCAGTTGCTATCAGAAACGGGCTTTGGTGGCAAAAACCTCTTGTAAATATGAACATTGATTCAGAAATAGTTCTTGAATGGTGGCACAAGTCGAGAAAACTTACTATCTATATCTCTCATGATGACACAGTGGATTTTGTGAAAGTTTGGGGACCAGATGTTCATACCCAGATGGAAGATGGTTCTCTAGAATCTAAATCCGACCTTGTATCCATCTTGAACTGGATCGCTGATTAGGAACTGTTTACTGATCGAAAACAAGCTCCTTCGGTTGACAGAGCAGTTCTTCGTGAAAATAATCCCTACTTGACCCAGAAGGCCCCCACTGATGGTGTTGTCAGTCTCTTGACAAGTGATGTGCGAGCTACAGATTCTGTCAAGACATTCGAAAATGGAGTTCCTAAGATAACTTACAAGATTGATGTTGTTTCAATTCCTCTCATTGGAATTCCAGGGGAAACTGATAATTTAGCCCACGCAGAAATCAGACCGAATCCAGAATACAAAGGGAACAAACCTTTTAAGAGGTTACTAGAACGTTTAGCTTTTCTTGCTAATGCTCGTCAATGGGAAATTCCACCTTATGAGCTGCGCTGAATGAATTGTCTTGGTATTGCTGCCTAGGAGGTTTCAGGATTAATCCCTTTTTCTCTCGGCTTCGTAACAGAAGATTCTAGCTGTTGTGCTGCCTGATTTGCTTGCTCTTGTGGTGTTAGTAAATGACTGCCCAATAGTACCAATACAACCGTCAGCTAGCACGCTCACGGGTCGTGATTGAACAGGTCAACCGATGCTTGAAGATATTTTACCTGATAGCAGACCCCCACAACTTTGAGTTAGCCTCATGTCATCTTGTCAAACCTTTTGTAAGAGATCTACAGTAAATATTTTTTTCAGAACTACCGCATTTGCCCGAATCCCTCATCTATCAGCAAGAGTAAATTTTTAGTAGTTATGTTCTCACTAAAAAGTTCGGTTCTTCAGGATCTAGTATGCAAATCGCGACTCCAAAAGGCTGAAAGCTCTATCTAGCAAGAACTTCAGCAAATTAGCGCCGCAAGACGCAAGAAAGCCTTGTCTAGCAAGCGTTTTAGCTCTTCAAGCCTCTAAGTGACATACTCAACCCGGAAGAGCCAAAAGTTCTATCATAATAGTACAAATCTTGAAGACAGATCTGCCAGGGCTAATCTGAATGCAAAATCATGAATTGAATTTACTAGAGAATACTATTGATAGTTTTAACGAAGCTCTTAGGAATTATAAAGAGGGAGAAATAAATTTTAAGTCCTACAAATTTGCTATTTTAAACTTTTCCCATTTCATTGAACTCTTATTGAAATACTATGTCTCAAGAGCACATCCTTTGCTAATCTACAAAAATCCATTTAGTGACAAAATAAAACAACAAAGTACAATTGGTTTATGGGAAGCAGTTCAATTTATAAAGAATGAAGAAAAAACAATATCAAAAGATTTTGAAAGTGATTTGAAGTGGATTAAAAAGTTAAGAAATGAGATAGAGCATTATGAATTTAAAATGGAATTGTTAGAGGTAAAGGAGACTATTGGACGTCTCACCAAAGCTATCATTGAATTTATCGAAACATATATAGAAGATATGGATCTTGAAACATACGTTCATCCAGATAATATGGAGACCTTTGAAATATTAGCTGATGAATATAAAACCCAATTAGCAAAAGCATTGAGCTTAGTAGATGAGGCTAATAGAGAAGCATATCGTGGAATAAGACCAAAATTTTGGAATGAGGTGCAATGGAATGTTTATACATGCCCTGAGTGTGAGCATGAAACCTTGATGACAAATCATGATTCACCAACAGGATACAGATGCACATTTTGTAAAAACGAAAAATCTGAAGAGATAGAGGTTAATTGTAGCCATTGTGATTTGCCATGGCCAACTGGAGATATGTCCTTTGTGGAAATGGAAGATGGTGCAGTTGAGCCAATATGCCCACGCTGTGGTGGTGATCCTGATTATGTAGATGATTAGTAAGCGCTGTTCAAAAATTAGTCAATAGCATATTTCATTAGATATTGATCGAAGAAATTCATGGAATTTTCAAAGATTTACCTAATAGTTTTCCTCTAATGTCGGCTCATCCTGTCTGACCGAAATAGCGTAAGCGGTTATACGCTTCGCCCAACTCGACCACACTCAGCGAAGCCCAGGGTGGATTTAGATTCCAGTAAAACTCCAGAGGGGCACCGATTAAATCCAGCACAAGAGCCCTGATTGGTCCTCCGTGACTGACTAGAAAAATTCGTTGGTCGGGGACTTTGCTGCGCCAATCTTGAAGACAGGCCATAGCGCGCTGGGCTGTTTCGCGGGCTGTTTCTCCTTCAGGAAAGGGAAAGTCCAGGGGTTTGGCACGCCATTCATCTAAAGCTCCAGGATAGAGGGCTTCCAATTCATCACCGCTCAACCCTTCCCAGGCACCAAAATTCGTTTCTGCCAGTCGATTATCACAGTGCAGTTCTGGTTCTCCAGGGAGGACGACTCGAAGAATTTCTGCCGTTTGGACAGCCCGGCGCAGGGGGCTAGAAACCAGGATCAGTGAATCCGGTACGGTTTGTTGGCTCAACCAATTAGCTAAGCGCTGGGCCGCTTCGATACCCTGGGGTAGCAAAGGATCTTCATTTTGACCGTTAAAGCGATGCTCTATATTCAAACGGGTGTGCCCATGACGGGCCAGAAATAATTCTTCCATTTAGTTCTTTAGTTAGTTTTCAGCTATGACATTCAACGTACGCTCCACTATCGCTTTATCTACCATCCTCCGTAAACCCTTCGTCCGGGGACTCTTCCTCTCTAGCCTGCTCTTAAACTGCTGGAGCAATACAGCCTGGGCGCTGGGCGGGGGTATCCGCATTAACGGTGAACTCAAAGCCGCTGCTCCCTGGGCCAGCACGGAAGGTCATCCGGTGACGATTGCTGACTGGTGGATCGAAGAGCAAATGGGCGTAGAGCTTTTGAATAGTGAGCGGCCTGAAGTGCAGCCTGTGCGCTGGTTAGGCAAAGTCATAGAGCTACCTGTAGTTTGGCAAGGAACGGCTCAGTGGCTCACGAATCGCTATTTGGATGTGGCTCCCTTGAATGCGTTGGGATGGCAGATCAATCCGCAGGGAGAATTTTTAGATATCACCTTGCCTGTGCAAGCTCCTACGGTTAGCCTTGACCAACAACCTCCTATCACCTTAGACCCGCGCCAGAATCGTGAATCCCGACAGGTCTGGGCCAAAGGACTGGTCTACCGCAAGCTGATCTACCAGACGCCCGTTCCTCAACGGATCAATATCCTGGAAATCGCTCAGACGAAGCCCTATGCGGTACTGCCAATGACCTTACAAGGGAGAGCCTCGGCGCTTTCCCAAATGACCCAGAATGCTCAAGCAGCGGCGGGTATCAATGGCGGCTACTTCAACCTCAAGATCGGCCAGCCCGTCGGTGCGATTAAGAAAGAAGGGCAATGGCTTTCTAGCCCAATTTTAGAACGCGGAGCGGTGGCTTGGGACAATAGAGGAACCTGGCGTTTTAGCCGCTTAGGCTTTACGGGAACCAGTCAATGGACCGATAAGACCGGGGCGAAGACCACAGTGCCCCTACTTGGTTTTAACTCGGCCTATGTGGAATCTGGCGTGGCTGCCTACACACCGATTTGGGGAGCCGCTTATCAGACCCGGACCCAAGGCGAAATCGTGATTCCGGTTATTGATGGAAAAACGGAGCCAGCCTCTACGGTAGAAACGGCAGGAACACCCGTTCCGATTCCTGCCAATGGTCTCCTGCTGGTGGCGAGAGGCACAGGCCGTCCACTGCTAGATAAGGATAAAAGCCAGGGAGGATTTTCGGTCACCCTTGCCAGTGGAGTAAATGACTCTGGGGCCGAAGCCCTACCGAATATTCTCGGCGGTGGACCTTTACTTCTCCAAGAGGGCAAGAATGTCTTGGATGGCAGACGGGAACGCTTTCAAGCGGATGTGTTGATGGGTGCAGCCCCTCGCACACTGCTGGGCCGTAGAGGAGATGGAACCGTGCTGCTGGTGACGGTTGATGGTCGCCAAACCGATGCCAAGGGGATGACCTTGGAGGAAGCAACGAATTTCATGCAGAGTCTAGGCGCTGTAAATGCCTTGAATTTGGATGGGGGTGGCTCTACTACTTTCTATTTAGGCGGAAAAGTGCGTAATCGCCCTAGTGGCGGTCAAGAACGGGCGCTTCCCAATGGACTAGCCGTACTGATTCCAAAAGAGGTTCCACCAGCCCCAGCTCCCGTTCATGAGAGCACCTCGCCCCTGCTGCACCCTTAAATTATCGGATTTGTTTGTTACAGAGTGTGACAGAGCTTCGTGGTCTAAAAGGATATAACCGTACTATGTGGTGAAAGCAACAGTAGGAAAGGTTTTTCTGCATGCAATCCCGCTACATATACACTGACGACCCACAGTCTGCCAATTTGTTCACTCCCGTGAATAACTCGCCGGGGATTAAGTTTTTCATCGATAACCTTCCCATTAATCGGAAAGGGGTCGCCCCTCTTTTCCGAGGCTTAGAAGTTGGCATGGCCCATGGGTACTGGCTATTCGGTCCTTTTGCCCTCTTAGGTCCTCTACGGAGTACTCCTGCTGGTCCGATAATCGGACTGATTGCAGCTGGCCTTCTTGTCGTGATTAGCACCGTCGGAATCTCTCTCTATGCTACGTCCCAAGTCGAAGACGATATCTTTGGCGCAGAAGGGTGGAGCAACTTTGCTTCAGGCTTTTTGATCGGCGGTGTCGGCGGAGCTATTTTTGCCTTTGGCCTTTTCGTTTCCCAGGGAATTATTCTGAATCTGATTCTAGGTAGAGCCGGATAACCTGATTAAGTTCGGCCATTAGGAGTCGGCTTTATGCTGACTACGATTGTCACTGCGCAGCAAATGCGTGAAATAGAGCATCTCACCTTTGACTGGGGCATGCCTGTAGCGGCCCTGATGGAGAAGGTGGGATGCTTGCTTTTTGAGCGCATTAGGCAGTGCTATTCCGCATCCATCTATCCACAGGTGGGATTGCTCATTGGTCCAGGCCATAACGGAGCCGATGCTTTAGTGGTCGGTCGAGAATTGCTTCTGGAAGGCCGGAACGTTTGGGCATGGATTAGCTCACCTGGCAAGGAATTAACCCAGGCTCACCAGCGCTATTTTGAACATTTGGGTGGCCATCTTGTCACGGATATTTCTGCACTAGCCGACTGCACGTTATTGATTGATGGAATCTTTGGCTTTGGGCTGGAACGTGCTCCAGAAGGAGCCTATGCCGAAGCGATCCAATGGGCAAATCAACAGGCGGTTCCTATAGTCAGTGTGGACTTGCCTTCTGGTTTGCATACAGACACAGGACAAGCTCAGGGCGCAACGATTCGGGCTCAACGGACCTTTTGCTTGGGATTGTGGAAACGGGGTGTCCTGCAAGACGATGCGCTGGAATATACCGGGGAAGCAGAGCTGATTGATATCGGTCTTGCCCAGAGCTGCCAGCAGGCCTTAGGAAATATTCCCCTCTTTCAGACCTTGGATGCGGCAGAGACCTACAAACTTTTGCCGTTGCATCGCCCCCTGGCGACGCATAAGTATCAGGTAGGAAAGGCTCTTGTGTGGGCGGGTTCTCCTGAATATCCTGGAGCGGCAGCTTTGACGGGTTTGGGCTGTAGAGCCAGTGGAGTGGGCTTGGTGACTATGGCGGTGCCAGATGCCCTGCGGCCCCTGGTAATCCATCATCTGCCTGATGCTGTTCTCGTGAGTCCAACTGAAGACCAGGGTGATTTTTCACATTTCCAGGCGTTGCTATGCGGCCCAGGGATGCTGCCTAACCCAGATTTGCTTCAGGAGATTTTGAAGACGAGCCGCATTCCTGTAGTGGTAGACGCAGGAGGTTTGAGCAGTTTGGCGGGAAATCTCCCCTGGCTACAGCAAGCAACGATACCCGTAGTCCTTACACCCCATGTCGGAGAGTTTAAACGGCTATTTCCTGACATCGCTTTGGAAGACCGGCTCGATGCAGCACAGAAAGCAGCTGCCCAATCAGGGGCTGTAGTCGTGCTGAAAGGAGCAAGGACCGTCATTGCCTGTCCCGATAGGCAGGTGCGGGTGAATATTGAAAGCACTCCAGCCTTGGCCCGTGGAGGTTCGGGAGATGTTTTAGCTGGCTTGATAACGGGATTGCTCGCCCAAGGACTGGACGCTTTTGAGGCCGCCTGTGCTGGAGTCTGGTGGCACAGCCAATGCGGGATTTATTTAGAGCGGCGACGTTCTGTCCTAGGCGTAGACCCCTATCATCTGGCTCTATCCTTGCCGGAGGCCCTGGTCTGGTGGAATTCCGAGCGAACATGAGGCTTGGAGGCTTTAGAGCGTAAAGGAAAAGTCTCTTCTTGCTTGTCTGCTCCCTGCTCCATCGGCTTAATTCGGGTATACGCCTGGGCTTCTTCCAACGTCATATTCAGAACTTTTTCCAGGTCATAGACTTGCTTTTGGCCTGTAACAATAGGCATCGCTTTTTGAAACTGAGCGTCATAGCCACTGAGCATGAACTGAAGCATTGCTCTTCGGGGCATGACCCTGAAGGTAGGAGCCAGACGACAGAGGACATCGAAGCCAATAATGGCAGCAAGGCGCGGGATGCCCAAGGAAGCGGCTTCTGCGCCACCGACATAGGCTTCTCCTGGAGGCGTGTTGTCGGCCTCCATCAGGATGTGGGTGACATCATGCCGTTCAATATGGAATTGGATCGCTTGGTCCACGGGCCAAACATTGGTCACTGGTATCTGATTGTTTGGATTATCAAAGCCATGTTGCTTAAGTCGTTCTTCAAGCAGGACTTTAACGGTTTTTTTAAGATGGCTAGTCATACTTCTAGGTTAAACCAGATTCACCTAGCTAGGACTACTCCCTTGGGGATCTAAGGAAGGCTGCGGCGGTTCCGATGGACTATCCACCGGACTAATCCAGCGACCATCCGGTAGGCTGCTCAGCCTTTCTTCCAGACTGCCGGGACGACCAATGGTTACACCGTTCCAGAAAAGTTCTACCACTTCCACTTCTCCCGTGCCAGCTGGTAGCGGTTCTAGAGGACCCATACTCTCAATCGTTTGTACGGCCAACGCAGAGTTTTCTGGAGACGTGGTGCTGTTCTCTTGGAGGGCCTCCGCTGAGACAATATCCCCCGAGGAAGCAATGCGATAGCGGACTACGGTGTACTGGTCAGGCTTGGTATTGTCGAAGTACAAATCGTGATACAGACGAATCCGATAGGATAAGTAATCACTGTAGGAACGAGGAACTCCTGCTTTTCGCTGGGCTTTCTTCGGGGCTTGCTGTTTAGCCACTGTACCCTTATCGTCGAGGGATTTCTGAGCCAAGACCGAGGGCCTTTCTTTTACGTTTTTGGCATCTTTGCCGTCTTTTCTTCCTTCCGGTTTCTTCTCGTGGCCATTAAGGGTCTCAGGGGCTGTAACAAGATCAAATTCAATGCCTCCAGGCTGTCCACCACCACTCTTACCTTGAAGAATCGGGACCAAGACCAAAAGAACCAGTAGCGCCAGGTGACTTAAGTAAGAGCCGGAGATAGACTGAACCGTTTTTCTGCGGGACTCTGGAGGCTTTAGATAGTCGAACTGTTGCAGTTTAGCGGTACGGTACGCATCCCAAATTCCATATAGCCAGAAGGCCCCACTGAGACCTCCAATCAACCAAAGGACAGGGGATTCTGTGAGGCTAGCAACGAACTTCAGGGGCTCTTTACCCAGGGATAGGCCCCAGGATTCAAGCAGAATGAGCATGCCTAGCGGAAAGCTGAGGAGCAGCCAGGTAAAAACAAACAGAAAGGCATTGACAAAACCGACCCCGAACAAAAATCCGCCTTTCTGCCATTCTTTGTTGTAGGCTTGTCCCCCGCCTGGAATGACAGAAAAAAGCGCAGCCAAAACTGGGTTGCGGGGAGTCATCGCAGGAGACACCCAAGCTGGAGCAGGCGCCGGTATCGTTCCTCCCCAAGTGGGAGAAATCGCTCGACTCTTTTGGCATAGACGAAAACCAAGCCAGGCAAACCAGCCTAAGAAAATACACAGTCCCCATTCCGCGAACGGATTGGTTTGAAAGGCTAAAAAATCATAAAAACCGTGGGCCAGGGTTGCCCAGAACAGTCCCTGCAGCAGAAATCCCCAAGAAGCTTTTTTCCCTTCGTCAACTTCTAGAATCCTCGCTTTCCCGAGATACCATCCCAACAGTACACCGAGCAAACCATGCATCGGGACTGCCGTAACTGCTCTTAGCAGAGCGGTATTCAGGCCATTTTCCAGGACGTAGTAGATATTCTCAATCGCCCCAAAACTTAATCCAACGGTGCCTGCATAGAGCACGCCATCATAGGGCTCTTTAAATTGTTTATTGGGCCAGATAAGCGCTCTAAACATTAGATACTTAGCGCCTTCTTCCACTAAACCTACGGCGAGGAACGTAAAGACAGCGAGCATCCCCAGGTTGGTGATTCCCCAGGGTTTCACCGTGAGCGCTGTTTCTAGCCAGTAGGCAATGAAGGCGGCCCCCAGCCCTCCAAGGATGGCGAGGGCGATGCTTTGCAGAGACCGGGGCAGTATCCAGCGACGCTTTTCGAAGCGCACGGCCAAAGCTGCCATCAAGACCAAGGCCGGGGCCAGTGCTGCGGCAATCAGAAAGTAGGTTTGGGGGACGGGTGGGTTCATAAAGCGTGTTTTAGAAAAGCACGGGGTGATCTAATAAACCGAGTAATCCCAGTTTGCCCATTGTAAGGGATGGAGATTCTACGTTCCCTGGTAAACTCTATATGCCCACTTGGGTGGGTTCTATATCTCGTTATGAAATTTGAAGGTCAAGAGCATAGGCATGTTCCTGAAACAACCTTACTTTTCGACTTCAAAGTCTTCTATGCTCACCCTCCAGCGATAAGGAAAAGAGAACTTGCGTAGCATCGTCATTGCCGGAAATTGGAAAATGTATAAAATCCGCGCCCAGACACAGGAATACTTAGCAGCGTTTCTGCCACTTATCCAAAATCGTCCGACCGATCGCAATGTAGTGCTATGCAGTCCCTATACCAGTCTTGAAACCCTGGCTACAGGCATAGGCAGTCAGAAGATTGGGGTCGGCGCTCAAAACCTGCACTGGGAGAAAGAGGGCGCCTTCACCGGAGAAATTTCAGCTTCCATGCTTCAGGAACTGAACGTTACCCATGTGGTGATTGGTCACAGTGAACGCCGAGAATATTTTGGAGAAACAAATCAGACTGTTTTAAAGCGCACCCAGGCTGCTTTAGTGGCTGGTTTAGTTCCGATTGTTTGTGTTGGTGAATCCAAAGCCCAACGGGATAGCAACGAGACGGAAGCCTTTATCTTTCAGCAGTTGGATGAAGGACTGGCGGGAGTCAATCTAGACAAGGTAGTCATCGCCTATGAACCAATTTGGGCGATTGGCACAGGCGAAACCTGTGAATCAGAAGAAGCAAACCGTGTCATTGGCTTGATTCGTCAAAGAATCAAGGGTGAGCAGGTTCCTATTCTCTATGGCGGGTCTGTAAAGCCAAATAATATTGATGAGCTGATGGCTCAATCAGAGATCGATGGTGCTTTGGTTGGTGGCGCTAGTTTAGAAGCTGAGAGTTTTGCGCGGATTGTTAACTACATAGTTTGAGTGGATCCCCCTTTGCGTAGGGCTATGATGTGCATAGATCTTGGAATCGCCCCCCTGCCCCCCAATTCTGGGGGGTTCTGACTCAAAGTCCCCCAAAGTTGGGGGATTTAGGGGGCGGTTCAGACGAAGATTCGAGTTGGTTCCAACTTGTGTGTACATCGTAGCCTTGATAAGGGGGGAATGCAGAGAGTATGAAAATTCAAACAGCATACTTCCGATAACGTTCCCTTAAACAAGCACCTTTACATTGTGTTCGTTGCCTGAATCTAGGTATAGACATATTGTTATGCAAAATAAACTAAAGTGTGGTGTGCCTTCTCATGCTTCCGCTCAATTTTCAGTGCCAAAAATAGTGGAACAAGCGGGTTCAATGAAAGCAGGTCTCTCCGCGCTTTTGATGGCACTTTCTCTGAATATATTTGCAGTTGCCAACCCAACACTTGCACAAGAAAAACCGAACACGACCCATCCGAAAGTAATCTTAATTTCTCTAGATGGTGCAACGCCACGACTATTGAATCAATATTTGGAAGATGGCTCTATTCCTCAAAATGAAGGATTAGGACTCTTGAAAAATAAGGGAGTAGTGGCAGACCAAAATATAACCTGTAGTCCCTCCCTCACTGCTGCTTGCCATATTGCTATTGGGACAGGTTCGACTTCTGCTCGTAATGATATTAATGCTAATAGCTTTCATCTTGTGGCTAGCCCTTTCAATCAAAATATCAGTGGTTTTGCTGCTCCTATTGGTGGCTATACCTTTGATATTCATGGCCCAGCGGAGAGTGCGGAGCCCACATCGAATCCACTTTGGTTAGCGTTACATGCTCAGGGCAAGAAAGTGATTGCGGCTACCTTTCCCGGAGCCGATGGTATAGATGTTCAAGTTCCAGGATTAGCCAATAGCCCAATCATCCAAGGAGCTGCTCGGCGGACCGTAGACTATACGGTGCCCTTTGGCACATTTGGGGGTGCGGGGGCTAAAGGATTTAGCCTGACCAATACTGACTTTAATACGGCACCAGAGACTACTACAACTCAGCTCAATAGCATTGGGAAAACCTCCTTTAGCCCAGTTC
The DNA here is from genome assembly GCA_038245785.1 of Gloeobacterales cyanobacterium. Lineage (GTDB taxonomy): Bacteria > Cyanobacteriota > Cyanobacteriia > Gloeobacterales > PMM-0068 > Sivonenia. The sequence continues at coordinate 62,155 of JBBRSB010000014.1, forward strand.
TCCAGAAGACTTCACCGCTCGATAGCTTCGCCATCAGTGGAGTAAACTACACTATCCAAGTGGCGGCTCTGGATACAACGAACGATGGGCAGGCAAACTACGATACTTTAGCTTTCTTTGATACTAATCAGGGAATCAAAGGAGGGCCTGTTACGCTTCCTTCCACAGGTTCTGCTTTTGTCAAGGCTGGTGAAGAAGTTTCTAAACCTTTCTATTTAGAAGAAAGCACTAATCGCGTAGGCACAGGATTTTATGTAAGTACATTCTCCCCTGATCTTACTAAGGTCAATATTGCTCGCTATTCAGCTAATTTTATTCCTCGTCCTTCTACCATCCTTAAGGATGTAGATGATATTAATAACAACGTCGGGTTTTGGGCTCCGCAGCCGGATTTTCGAATTACAGAAAAACTCAGCCCAGGCTTTGACCGTTTCTCTGATAGAGAATTGGAAGATATCTACGAAGATCAGGTGCGGACGTTTGTTGACTATCAGACACGGGTAGGTTTGCGGGCAATCCAACAGAATCCTGATGCAGACCTCGCCATGCTTTATATCGAGCAACCAGATGGTTCTGGACATCAGTTTTTGATTTCCGATCCGCGCCAAGCAACCAATCCCTTAGACCCTTTATCGATCCGGGACCATCAAGACCCAGCTAAAGTAGGGCGTTATCAAGGCTATGTGCGCACAGCCTATCAAGTAGCCAGTCAGGCGGTACAAAAAATCATTCAAGAGGTGGGTACTAACGCTGAAGGAGTTCCCAATAGCAATATCTTTGTTGTCTCCGACCACGGTTTTGCTCCTTTCCACACAGCCGTTAGTATAAATAACCTCTTAAAAAATAGTGGAATTGCTGAGCTGGCTGACTCTAACAAAGTGCGCGCTGTAGTTTCTGGGCCTGCGGTAAATATCTACATCAACCTGCAAGGCAGAGAACCGAATGGTACAGTGACTCGCGCTGAATATGTAACGCTGAAAAAAGAGATTGCCCGTGTCTTGAGAAATTCAGCCGATAGTAACCCAAACTACACCTTGGGCAATGCATCTACAAAACTCTTTGACAAGGTTTATAGTCGGCCTGTGCCTGATTCGTTAACCGATCCTTCCTTTGGTTTGGGCATCAGTAGTTTTATTGGTCAAGATTCAGGTGATATTTTTGCAATTATGAGCTTAGGATACAACTTTGATGGTACTCAGACGCCTGTAGTTCAACGGTTGGGGGATGCTACCTCCACGAATCCAATTTTTTCTGTTCCTAATTTTTACGGGGCCCACGGCTACGATCCCAAATTGCCAGAAATGAGTGCCATTTTCTATGCAGCTGGCCCAGATATTGGACATGGGACACTCAATAAAGTCCGCAATATTGACGTTGCTCCAACGATTAGCCATCTTTTGGGAGTCCAGCCTGCTGCTACGGTACAGGGGCGTTCTCTACTCAAAAAATTGCGTTTCCGCTAAGGCAAAAACCTGCATTTTTACAGAATGCGATTCCTGCAACTAAAGTTTATGTTGGTCTTTGCTGTCCTAGGCTTTTAGAATTTCAGTAGACCTGAATTCTTATTTACGCCTGGGAGTCATATCTATTGAAAGACTGGGGCAAACGGCTCATTCTGATAACACTCCTATTGTCACTGCCTGCCTGTACCAATGCGCTCCAGAATGGGGAGAAAGTGACGGCGACCACCTCTAACACAGAGGACCTTCCTTTGGTGGATGTGGCCATTGCCCGCACAGGCTCCCTGGGCCGAGTACAGGAATATGTGGGTACGACCCTACCGCTGCAGGAAGCCACGATGCGGGTTCAGGTTGCAGGACAGCTAAAAAGTTTGGCTGTGGATGTAGGAGACCAAGTGAAGAAAGGTCAACCCCTCGCCAGCATCGATACCAATTTATTAAGGGCCGAGGTAGACCGAGCGCAAGGCGAACTTGCGTCTCGCCAGGCGGATGTCTCTAGTGCGCAGAATCAGCGTGATAATGCCCAGTTCCGTTTAGAAGAAGTTCGTGTAGATTTGCAACAGGCGCAGGCCGAAGCTGAGCGCGTTCAGCAGCTCGAAGCAGAAGGAGCGATTTCTTTCCAAGAGGCTGAACGAGTCCGAAGAGTGCTGAAGCAAGCGGAGCAAGCCTTTAAGGTGGCTCAGAAACAGGTGCAAGTGGAGGTGCGCGCCCTAGAAGTAGCCCAAACTCGGGTTGCTACCCAAAAAGCGCTAGTGACTCAGGAGCGAGAACGGATATCTTCCACGACGCTTGTAGCTCCGATGACAGGCACAGTAATGGAGCGTGGCATTGCTCCGGGGAACTTACTCAGACCAGGAGATATGATCCTCAAGCTGGGGGATTTTAGTAAGGTCAGAGTATTGGCCCAAGTCTCAGAGCTAGCCCTCCCTAAAATTCGCATCGGTCAGGTCGTTCAGATTAGCCTAGATGCCTTTCCCTCAGAGTCCCTTACGGGTACCGTCAGTCGCATTTCACCCTCCACAGACCCCAAGGCTCGTTTAGCCCCTGTAGAAGTGATGATTGCGAATGCTCAAGGCAAAATTGGCAGTGGACTTTTGGCAAGAGTCCGTTTTACGAAACCGAGCGCAAAGGTAATTGTGCCGGAAGAAGCGCTCCGCGAACAGCCGGGAGCATCGCCTGCGATTTTGGTGGTCACAGAAGATCCCGCAACCGTTGCCTTGCATTTAGTGAAATTGGGTGCGCGGGCAGATGGGCAGGTAGAAGTACTTTCTGGTCTGAAAGCAGGAGAATCCTTTGTCGTACGCAGTGCTCAACCGATCAAAGATGGAGACCGAGTGCGCTTAAATATGCCCGAGGGTACCGAAGAACAAAAAGCTTCTCCCGTTAATAGTGAGGATGCCCCAAGGGTTCCGAGTCGAAAAGGAGAGCGAGACTAAGAGGTAATTTAACTACTGGTGAAATCGCTGGGGCTAACCGAGTCCAGAAAATCTTTAAAGGCTGCTTGTTCAGCTACATCCGCTTCCTGGTCCACGGACATAGACACTTCAGAAATCACTTCTTCCATTGCCCAGATAGGAGCATTGAGGCGTAGGGCTAGAGCAATAGCATCGCTGGGGCGTGCATCTATTTCTTTTTTTACATCGCCTTTTCGGGTAACGATGACGGCATAGAAGGTTTGATCCTTGAGGCTATGGATGACAATTTTTTCGACTTCGACACCCCAAGTCTCAATAAAATTAGCCAAAAGATCATGGGTCATCGGACGGGGCATTTTCCGCCCCTCCAGAGCGTGGAGGATAGCGCTAGCTTCCGCTTTTCCAATCCAGATAGGGATAGCTCTACGGTCATTTAGATCACGGAGGACTACGACCGGAGTGTGGTCAGCAGCATGGATAGCGATCCCAGCCACCTTCATTTCCACCGCCATATCAGTGCCTTGCTTCAGATATTTCTACCCTATAGAGTACCCTGCACGGGACGCTTGAACTTATCCCCTACACACAATTTCTTGATAGGCTCGGTCCACCTCTTGAGCCCAAGCATTTTGGGAGAAGTCTTGGAGCGCGGCATAGATCATCAGTCCCCCTGCACCGACCCCTTCTTTGACATAACCCTGCTCATAGGCCCGCAAACCTTTATAGGCAGAATCATGGAGTTGATATTCCGTCGTCATCAAGGGAACAGCCCCAATCTGAGCAGCCAATCCTTCCGTATCCCCTGAACGGTCATCGGCAACCCAGCGGGTGGTTCCAACGATTACCTGTTCGGGTTGCCAGGTCTTTTGCTGTTCTAAAGCTAGCTTTTGGCAGATCGCGGCTACGGCCAACATCTGGGTGCCTCCAGCCAAAATCACCGGACCAAAGAGGCTGGCCCCCATGGCGACTCCCGCTGCCAGGGGCTGCATCGGGTCGCCTAGAGCAGCGAGAACCTCCCAGACAGAAGCGTTAGCGGAAAGATGGGCAAGGCCCTGTTGGACTAAGGCTTCCTTTTGCTGATGGTTGCACTGACGGTGGGAACTGTTGACGCGTCCCAGAGCTTGAATTCCCAAACCGAGCATGACCGCCAGCGCTGTTGTAGTGCCTCCAGCGACACACTCTCCAACAATTAGCCCTTGTCCTGCCTGCCCATGCTGCTGTCCCCAGGCATAACCCTGGTCCCAGAGGTCTTGTACCGTTGAGATTTCAAGGGCTTGGCCGGTACTGAGACAGCGGGCGGGACTATTCCCGATCTCAATCATTGGCAGATCAGAAGACTGACTCAGCCCTCCGTTTAAAACCATGGTTTCTAGCCCAAAGTAATCGAGGATTCCCTTGCTCAGAACGACCGGAGAGGGAAATCCTTCAGGAGCCGTCGGTAATCGGGAAGAATAGCCCTTTAGTAACACTTCGGCATCAGCGATTGCCGTAAATCGACGAGCTTCTGGTGTGACTCCTGCGGCAGAAATCCCAGGAATAAGACAGGTTTCCGTAAATCCGACGACACAACAAAAAATCGGCTTTTTGCCGGACCATAGCACTTTAAGTTGTTCCGTCTGATTGAGCGCTGAAGGACTATAAATAAGCCGAATCATGGTAAAAACCTCTGCCACCGAGATTCTAACCAAAGAGGTGCCAACGCGGTGTCATACCCTAGTCTTTTCAAACTAAAACGGGCCACCACATGCACCACCAGCATATATACAAGCTGCCCGACTAAACTACTGACTAAAAAGAGAAGCCAAACTTGCCATACCGAGAGTTTGATATACATTCCAAACCACTGGCTACCCCATTGCACGCCGTTGACGACTTGGTGGGCCAACCATACAAACCAGTTCTCTCCCAAGACCACAGAAAGCAAGGCATAGCGAAAAATTTCGCCCAGGGTCATCAGTACAGCGCCCAATGGAATGGTGATTCCCCAAGACCAACCTCGACGCCAAGCCCAGGCCAGAAAAAGACTGACCACGCCAAAGGGAATCAGATAGCGGATGCTGCGGGTAGGTCCGAGAAAGACGGTCAGCAGAAGCGTAGAAACCGTGACTACCAAACCTGCCGTTCTTGGATTCCAACGTAGAGATGCGAGCAATACGGGCAATACAATCACAACGCTGAGAAACGGGCCTGTAGTGAAGAATAAGTCCGCGAGCCAAACCAGTACGATCACACTCGCTAGGAAAGCAGACTCCACCAAGCGCAGCGGGCCTGAGTCTGTTTTGCTGCTGTACTGTATCGGTGTTTTTGAAAATTTGTCCACTCTGCCATTATCTCCTGATGAGTCGATACTCAAGCGGTCAAGAAGGCAGTACCTGCAGTACCTTAGGAATAGAAAGCGTTATCCGCTATGTTCTTGTTGCCGTAAGAGAGGACCCCATGGAATTTGTTGCAAAGAATATTTCCCTAAACCAGTACCAAGGGGATGCCTTGGCGGTGGGATTATTTGAGGGATCTAGCCAAGAGGCCCTAGAACTTTTGAACCAAGAAAGTGGAGGACTTGTTCAGGAAATCCTCGACGAAGAAAAGTTCACGGGTAAAAAAGATACTAAAGTCACGGTCCGGATGCCGAAGGGCCAATCGGTCAAACGGCTCTATGTCCTCGGTCTCGGCAAAGAAGAAGACTACACCCTAGACAAGATTCGTATTGCTGCCGCCAGTGCGGCTCGTCTTGCTAAGGCGAATAAGCACAGCTCTTTGGCACTATCTTTGCCCACTGTTTCCAGTGAGTCGGCTGACAGCATTACGGCTCAGGTGGAAGGGGTAAGCCTTGCCATGCATACCTTTGAACAGTTCAAGTCCAAGAAACAAGAAAATGGAGACGAAGAGCCAACGGTTCAACTCCAACAGATCACGATTCTCACCCAGGAAGAGGGAGCTGCTGCCATTGCTAAAGGAGAATCTATTGTCCGGGGCACGCTGCTTGCCCGTGAACTGGTTTCTGCTCCCAGTAACTTTGTAACCCCTTCAAAAATGGCTCAAGAAGCGCAAAAAATGGCCGAGTCTTTGGGCCTAGGCGTGAATATTTTAGACCGTACTCAGTGCGCTGCTTTGGGGATGGGCGCTTTTCTAGGCGTGGCCCAAGGTTCCGACGAACCCCCTATGTTTATCCATGTGTACTACAAGCCAGACCATGCTCCACGCCGCCGCTTGGCTTTTGTTGGGAAGGGCGTCACCTTTGATACCGGCGGCATTTCGATCAAACCAAGCAGCGGTATGGAAATGATGAAGACGGATATGGCCGGAGCTGCTGCTTGCCTTGGAGCGATGCAGGTGATTGGAGAACTGAAGCCCGATGTGGAAGTCCACTGCGTAATACCAGCTACGGACAATATGCCTTCTGGCAAAGCAATCAAACCCAGCGATATTCTGGTCGCTTCCAATGGCAAAACGATTGAAGTTGACAACACCGATGCAGAAGGGCGGCTCATCCTCTCCGATGCTTTGGTCTACGCTGAGAAGTTAGAGGTGGATGCCATTGTTGACTTGGCGACCTTAACGGGAGCGGCTTTGGTGGCCCTAGGCAGCAGCATTGCCGCCCTCTACAGCAAAGATGACAAGCTGGCCAGTCAGATTGAAGAGAGCGCTCTAAAGGCTGGAGAAAAGTTCTGGCGCATGCCCCTCGAAGATGAGTATTTCGAATCGATGAAGTCGCTGGTGGCCGATATGCGCAATATCGGGGGCAAGTACGGTGGCTCGATTACAGGGGCTTTGTTCTTACAGCAGTTTGTAGAAAAAACTCCTTGGGCACACCTTGATGTGGCAGGTCCTGTCTGGTCTGACAAGGAAAAGGGCTATCTAAATCGGGGAGGGACAGGGTTTGGCGTACGTACCTTGGTGAATCTAGCGCTGGCTGAGTGACCCCCTGCTTGAGGTTCTGGTTCGCTGACCCCTCGTAAAAATGGAGATTAAAGCAATCCATGACCAGCCCCCCTCAAGGGGGGGGCCAACGGGGGTCTGCTTCCAATCTGTGCTTCTAGGACTGTTACTCTGTAGAACACCATCCCGTTCTTTTGATTTTTATGCGGAGTTTTCGTCTCGTCCTCCTTTGTCAGGACCAGCAGGCCATTATTGCTCGGATTTCTCGCTGGATTGCTGACCAGGGCGGGAATATTGTCAGTTCTGACCAGCACTCTACAGACCCTTTTGGGGGAACGTTTTTCCTGAGGACTGTATTTGTGGTCGAGAAAGATCTGAGCCAGATACAAGTCCAGGAGAGATTCCGGGGCTTCATTGCAGCCACGGGCTGGGAGGGTGCTTACTGGCGTCTGGTAGCAGAGGATGAACCGAAACGAATGGCAATTTTGGCCTCTAAGCAAGCCCACTGTCTCCTAGACTTGCTTTGGCGCGTTCGCAGTCAAGAACTGCCAGCCGTGGTCCCCTGTGTCATCTGCAACCATCCAGACCATGAGCAAATCGTAGAGAGTCTAGGCTTTAGCTATTACTATGTGCCAGCTACGCCTCAAAACAAGCCAGAAGCAGAAACTAAAATCCAAGAAATTTTAGACAAAAATCGGATTGATTTAGTAGTCCTTGCCCGCTATATGCAGATTCTTAGCCCTGAACTGTCAGAGCGCTATGCGGGCCACATGATCAATATTCATCACTCGTTTTTACCTGCTTTCAAAGGCGCTAATCCCTACAGCCGAGCGAAAGAGCGGGGGGTGAAGCTTGTGGGAGCGACAGCCCACTATGTGACAGCAGATTTGGACGAAGGCCCGATTATTGAACAAGATACTATTCGCGTAACGCACCGCGACAACATTGAAGACCTACGACGCAAGGGCGCAGACATTGAACGACTCGTGCTGGGAAGAGCCGTACGTTGGCATTTAGAAGATCGAGTACTGATTGATGGAACCCGCACCGTCGTGTTCACCTAGGCGTTTATGCACGAAAATGCATTCCTGTAAAGTTACTCACGAACAAAAAGTTGTAAATTTTTGTATAATGTAGAGGTATTCCGGTGGGATGGTTGGTCCATCCTAACTAGTGTGGAGGAGTACTACCTATGCAAGACTCGTCATTTCATGAAGAAGCAGCCCCTGTTGCTCCCAGTGAAGGTCCCAGTCCAGAAATGTTGTACCAGTGGTATCTGATGGCCGGAGGCAAAGAGACCTATAGCCATCTTGTAGATTGCGTAATTGATGCTCATAGGAATTTCCCTGAGCAATATGTGGGGATTTCTGTAAAAGAGTCCTTGTACTACCTGCTTAGAGCAATGGTGTTCACCCAAGGCAATTCATTGGATGAACTAGTCCGTATCGCCGAGCAGTACGAAGCAGAAATGATGGCTAAGCTTCCCCCTGATATTCAAGAGTTCTGCCGTGAATTTCGCAAGATGCTGGATGAAGGACAAGCAGCGTAAGACTACTGTCCTGTGACAAGATCCTTGTGCCGTCTCAACGGCGGCCATAGGATTCTCTATGAACTGTTTTCTGCACAGTTATCCAAATAACGTCCCAATAAGCCTTCTCAGGTTTCTAGGATGTTTAATTCTTTGTGCTTACCTAGTTTTACGAATCATTCTAACTATATGCTGACCTTTTCACCTGCTAATTCACCTCTTTTGAAAGAGGCCTGTTTATAAGTTTTTCTATAAACTAAAAATATTCCGGTTGGGTGACTAATTCATTCTAACCAACATGTAGGAGTACACTCTATGCAAAGCCTATCTAACAATCAATCAAAGAATCCGGAGGAAGCAGTAGATACTGTTGCTTCTAATGAAGGTCCGAGTCCAGAAGTGCTGTACCAGTGGTATTTGATGGCCGGGGGGAAAGAGTCCTACAGCGACCTTGTAGATAACGTGCTTGATGCTCGGAGGAATTTCCCTGAGCGATACGAGGGGACCACTGTAAAGGAGTCCCTTTACTATTTGCTCAAAGCTATGCTTTTCACTCAAGGCCATACGCTCGATGAACTAGTCTATATCGCCAAGCAGTACGAAGCAGAATTGATGGCTAAGCTTCCTCAACATCTTCAAGAGTTCTGCCATGAATTCCGCACGATGCTAGATGAAGGACAAGCAGCATAATATGGTTTCCGAACAAGATCCTTATGCCGTCTAAATGGCGGTAGTAGGATTCTCTGTGGACTGTTCTCTTGGTAGTTATGCGCCTAACATCTTAGGAAATCTTTAGTAGTTGCAGATGTTTGAGAGTGTCACTCTACCTAAAGTAATCAGACGCTTTTTTAGTAAATAAATGTTAAAACCAAAAAAAATAACCTATAGAACCGAAAGATTTTTCAATGACAGTATATTTTCAATCGTTATATTTGAGTAAAGCAGTCTAACCGTTGAACTCACCGGACACAAATAATCTTTCAATCTCATCAGAAATTGCTTGATCTTCAAGTTGCGGTGCAGCAATTAGTTAGGTCGTTGTTTGCTAGTTTCCCGAGGATCGTTATAACGCTGTCATATTTCACAGATCGCGAGTAAACAGGAATACTATCTATGAAAAGCTCGTCTCTTAATCACTTAAAGAATCTGGAGGAAGCAGCTACCTCTGTTGCTTCCAGTGAAGGTCCGAGTCCAGAAGTGCTGTACCAGTGGTATTTGAGGGCAGGAGGCAAAGAGCTCTACAGCGACCTTGTAGATAATGTGCTTGATGCTCGGAGGAATTTCCCTGAGCGATACGAGGGGACCACTGTAAAGGAGTCCTTGTACTACCTGCTCAAAGCTATGATTTTCACCCAAGGTCATACGCTCGATGAACTAGTCCATATCGCCGAGCAGTACGAAGTAGAAATGATGGCTAAGCTTCCTCAATATCTTCAAGAGTTCTGCCATGAATTCCGTAAGATGCTAGATGAAGGACAAGCAGCATAATACGGTTTCTTAACAAGTTCCTAATACCAGCTTAACGGCGGCCATAGGATTCTCTATGAACTGTTTTCTTTACAGTTATCCGCCTAACGTCCCAGTAAGCCCTCGGCAAGAAGGCGGAGTCCACTTTTCTCATGAGATTTGCTTTGCGCAACTGTAAGGGGTACAAGTTTCACCGCACAGGCTTTCAGTTCAGGCTGTAGGGAATCAGGGTCTACGGCTGGATGGGTCAGGGCATTGGCTTCGGCTTGGTCTGCCCAGAGTGCTCCCCAATGCATGGGCACAAAAACCGTCCCAGGCGCAATCGACCGCGTAATCGTAACAGGAAAACGAGCGGTTCCTCTCCGGGTTTGCACTTCTAACCAGTCTTTGTCTTGTACGCCAATAGTTCTCGCGTCGCGGGGATGGACTTCAATGAAGGGATTGGGATGCATCTTCCGTATTTTTTCAACCCGGCCTGTACGGGTTTGAGTATGCCAATGCCCATAGAGGCGACCTGTGGTTAGGACGTAGGGATAGTCGTCATCGGGAGGTTCTGCCAGTCCCTTGGAATGATAGGCCGCAAAACGAGCCCGTCCGTCCGCCGTCGGAAATCTTAGGTCTGTGTAGAGTCTTGCAGAATCTTCTACTGTAGAACCAGAATCAGGGCAGGGCCACTGGCGAGGGCCTTCTGCTGCTAAACGGGCATGGCTCAAACCGGTCATATCACAGACGCGACCACGGGTAGTCTGCACAAATTCACTATAGACTTCGGCACTATTTTTAAAGGTAAACTGCTCGCTAAAGCCAAGACGACGGCCAACTTCGGCAAAAATTTCCCAGTCGGCGCGGGCTTCTCCCTTGGCTTTACGGAAGGCTGGGCACAAAGTAACCCGTCGCTCTGAATTGGTCATCACCCCTGCTTTTTCACTCCACTGGCTTGCAGGGAGGAGGACATGGGCATAGGCTGCGGTTTCGGTAGGGTAGTAGGCATCTTGATAGACCGTGAACGGCGAGCGCTTCAGGGCCGCTTTCGTACGGTCTAAATCAGGGAAACTGACCGCTGGATTGGTGGCGGCAATCCACAGAAAACCCACTTCATCAGCTTCTAGGCCAGTGATGATGTCCCAAGCAGCACGTCCTGGATGGGCAGAAATTTGGCCTGGCTTCAAACCCCAAAACTCTTCCATCTCTGCCCGGTGCTCTGGATTTTTTATCATCCGGTAGCCAGGGAGCAAATGGGAAAGTCCCCCTGCTTCTCTTCCGCCCATCGCATTTGGTTGGCCCGTCAGGGAAAAGGGTCCGGTCCCCGGTTTCCCAATTTGTCCGGTCATCAAGTGCAGATTGATAATAGTCCGTACTTTAGCAGTTCCTTCTGAGGATTGGTTGACGCCCATGGACCAGAGCGAAAGTACCTTTTCAGACTGCCCCCAATATCGAGCGGCAGTCTCCAAATCTTTTACTTCGATGCCGCAGCGGCGAGCAACGATATCCGGAGGATAGCTCTTGAGTACATCGGCATAGGCTGGGAAGTTGCTGGTGCAATCGTCAATAAATAGGGCATCCCAATAACCCCACTGCATGAGTAGGTAAGCGATACCGTTAAGCAGGTCAATATCTGTCCCCGGTTGGATCGCTAAATGTAAATCAGCCGCTTCTGCCGTGGGCGTGCGGCGGGGGTCTACCACCACCATTTTTACTTTGCGATTTTTCTTGCGGTGCTTTTGCAAGCGGTTAAACAAAATCGGATGGCACTCCGCCGTATTCGTGCCAATTAGAAAAGCACAATCGGTTTCATCCAAGTCGTCATAGGAGCAGGGTGGGCCATCGGAACCAAAGCTTTGGATATAGCCAGCCACCGCAGAGGACATACAGAGGCGGGAATTGGCATCAAAGTTATTCGTGCCGAGACAGCCTTTCATTAGCTTTTGGGCAATGTAGTAGTCTTCGGTTTGGAACTGACCAGAGCCATACATGCATAGGCCATCAGGCCCCTGAGTGTACCGGACAGTCTGAATACGATGGACAATCAGTTCAAGAGCTTCTTCCCAACTCGCTTGTCGAAAAGGTTTATCTAGAGAATCGCGCACCATCGGATTGAGCAGACGGTCCTTATCGAGGGATTCTGCAATCGTCGCGCCCTTCACGCAAACCATGCCTTGACTGGAAGGATGGTCCCGGTCGCCGCGTACTTTCCAAATCGGATTCCCAGCGCTATCACGGTTGGTTTCTCGTCCAGGTTGAGAAGGAGGAGCCACTTCCAAACCACACCCAACACCGCAGTAGGGACACAGCGTTTTGGTGGTATCGGTCATCGGGCTCCTCCTTAACGTGGGTTAAAACGTGGCTGCGCTTACTAGACTTGCCCCCCTGCCCCCCAACTGTGGAGGGTTCTGACCTCAAAGTCCCCAAGTATTGGGGGATTTAGGGGGCTTTCTTAATTCATGCAGGAGCTTTACTCTTGCTGGGATGCACCAACTGGACTGAACACAGGTTCAGCATGTGCCTCGGCAAAGGAACCTTGAGGTTCTTGCAGGAATAAGGCACAAACACCTGCACACGCGATAGCTGATATAGACATCGTAGTGAAAAGCGTGGAAGCATCCGTCAAGCTGAATACCGTTAGGAAGATTACTCCACCAAAATTTCCGTAGGCACCCACGTTACCAGCAATTTGCCCAGTAATCCGCTTCTTAACTAGCGGCACCATCGCAAAGGTAGAACCGCATCCAGCCTGGGCAAAGTAGGAGCAGAACATGGTGACGGCGATGGCCAAGGGCAAGGCCCAGCCTGCATTGATTTGACTCATGAGCAAATAACCAACGCCCACACCCAAAGTCAAAAACGTCATCGTCCACTTACGGCTGCCAAATTTGTCAGAAATCAAACCACCGCTGGGACGGGAGATCAAGTTCAAGAAGGGATAGCAGGCGGCAATCGTACTAGCTGTGACTGCATTGAGGGCGAAAGTTTTCTCGAAGAAAGCAGGCAGCATTGAGACCACGGCCAGCTCTGAACCAAAAGTGACAATGTAGGCAAATTCCAAAACGGCAACCTGGGTAAAGGCATAGCGGTCACCTTCTGGATAGGTTTTGGTGCCTGCGAGCAGCTCTTTGTTTACTTCCCAGGCTTTGTAGCTCTGGAAGGCGAAAAGCGCCGCCAGACAAGCCCAGGTGATATACATCTGACTGGCGTTCAAGAAATGGATTTTGGGTGAGGCCAAACGCCAAGCGAAAAGCGCCAAAGCCAGAACCAAACCAAGGTTGGAGAGGAGCATCGCCCAGAAGCTTTTGACGCTGGTGACTTCCATCGCTCCACTTTTCTTGGGCCGCTGATAGATTTCACCGTCTGGGGTGTCCTGCGTATTGAAGAAGTAGAACACGCCATAGGCAGCAGCGATCACTCCGGTCAGGATAATAGCAAAGCGCCAGTTAGAGGCTCCTGCGCTGAAGGTAGCGGTGACAACCGCCAGTGTGGGCAATATCAATCCCGCAGCTGCAGCGCCAAAATTGCCCCAACCTCCATAAATGCCTTCCGCAAGACCGACTTCTTTTGGATTGAACCATTCTGAAACCATCCGAATACCGACCACAAAGCCCGCGCCGACAATTCCCATTAGAAGCCGACTAGCCACCAATTGGTTGAAGTCTTGGGCGGCAGCAAAGGTCAAGCAAGGAATCAAGGCGAACATGAGCAGACTAGAAAATGTGATTCTCGGGCCAAAACGGTCGAGGACCATGCCAATGATAATGCGGGCCGGAATGGTCAAAGCCAGGTTGCAAATGCCTAGAGTTTTAACCTGCACGGCACTTAGACCCAATTCTTTTTGAATCGTGGTTTCAAAGGGTGCGAAGTTAAACCAAACAACAAAGGTTAGGAAGAAGGCAAACCAGGTGAGGTGCAGGATACGGTATCGGCCACTGAAGGACCACATTTCTTTAAGCATGAGGACGCTCTCCGAATTCTTACTTAAGGACATCCTTGAACGGGGTCTAGCTAGTTAGGACTAGGAAGTGCAGGGTGGTATGGAGTGCACTTTGACCCGATTGCGTTTTTGTTATCAAAAAGAGGATGCCGCATGTATGCAAGTACAGCGAACACGATGTAGAGCGTCCGAAATGTATTTTTTGTAACGGAATATTCAGGGATCAGCAATGAGGTTATAGTTCTGATACGGAAAACGCATCAAGACTTAAAAGATTTCCGGTTGGACACAAGGAGATGTGGGCACTATTGTTGGAAAGTGTCTTGTTCTTCTCCTTAGTTTGCTATGTAGAGATACCTCGAAAGAGATATCTCTATTTTTTTGCAGGGGACTGCAGGACTAATTATTTGTTCTTGCGCGGACTATCAATTTTTTACAAAGGCTCAGCACTGTAAAGTCCTGTCTTATAAGCAGATTCACTAATTAAAAAAGTTTTCATAGATCACAAGAATACGATAGCGAAATAACTTTTCGGGTAACAATTATCTCCAAATGGCATTCTTTTCTAGGCATATAGCCATGATATTTGCCATCTAGAGAATTAGAGCTATTCAAGTTACCTGTGTGGGTAATTTGCTCGTGAACAGATAGAACGCAGCCCGTAAACAGTGAAAAACACCGATCAGAAACAGGCATATAGCCAAGGTCACTAAGTAAATTTCTACCGGTTTTTCTAGGAAGTAAATAGTAAGAGCCATAAGTCCACCAAGCATTATCCAGAATACTGCCTGCAAGAATGCAATCATGGCAGCTTCATAGATAGCGAGTTTATGGTGGGCATTAGCGGTATCGGCCAAGATATAGGCAACACTTCCAGGGCATCCCCGCTTTACTAATTCAGCAAAGATTATATGAGATGAAAAGTTTTGATTAGTTAGATTCTCTGTGAAGGAAACCATTTCTTCCATAAAAACATTTACTTCTTCCTCATCTTCAAGGCTACTCTCTTCCATTTCCTCGGAAGAAGCATTTGCTCTCAAGATTGCATCATAGGCACGTCGCGTTTCTTCATCACCAAGGACGCTATACGCTTCTTCCACGCGCCTTAAGTGCTCTTCTAAAGCTTTATTCCTATTCCCTCTACCAGGATGAAGCTGGAGTGCCTGTTGTCTATAAGCCTGCTCAATTTCGGCTGCAGTTGCAGCCATCTTTAAATCAAGAACACCATAATAAGTATGTTGCATCTCTTTCTGCTCAAGCGTTCTTTTGTTAGTGCTATCGCTACTCCTCTATAACAAATATTCCCACCGAGATCCCCGGCTTGATAAAGGACTTATAAGCGATATAAAAATTAAATATAAACTCTGTCTATAACATCAGTATATCTATCTAAGTAGTCTCACTTTCTCTGTCACCTACTGTCACTTACAATGATAGTCTTTCGCCTGATTTTTGGACATCAAGATGAAGGAAATGTAAAGGTGGAAATGGCCGCAAAGATGAGTTTGTTCGAAAATAATTTTGGAACCCATAGGGGAGATCGTCGTTCGCTTTTTAGGAATTCAACGGTATATCCAGGCATCTACAGCCCTGCTTGCTGCTTTAGTTGTTCTTAGGAAATAGTAGCTTGTTGGTTTTCTGGATCTGCTTCTGCCTGAATAGCCTCTTTTAGATCCAATTGGTCTTCTAAAGCTTCTAGGTCTACTAAGGGCACAAGTTCGTATCCCGCATCAAACGGCGACACAACTGAAATAAAAACCAAGGGCTCATCACTGCTGTTGAATACTCCATGCACACATCCGGTATGAGCAATTACCACATCTCCGGCAGCGATCGGCTTCTTTGTACCTGCTGTATCCAGATAATATTCCCCCTTTCCGCTCAAAACAGTCCAGGTATCTTGTCCATTAGGATGAAAGTGCATGGGGATCTGCTGTCCCGGCTTGATGTACCAGGCGACAACAACAGCATTCTTGGATTCTGTAACGACTGAACGAACAGGTTCCCCATCTGTTGGCTGAAAAAATTCAGAACTGTTGAATATTCTAGTTGCATTCATCTTCGTTCTCTATCACTGTCAGGAACAGACTACATCAGCAAAAAACGTGCCGCCTATTAAGGTTCTTAGAGACTCGATTTTCTCACCATTTGACTTGAAGTATTGTCACATCGATAACATTACCGCAACTTAGCTCTGAATCTCGCTCCTATACGTGACGTGGGCACCACTTTTTTCGGAAACCATTTTTCGGCCAGCTCCTTTGATTTCTTACGGGAGGGAGCTTCTATCCATTGATAGGTGAAGTGAGACAGAGCAAGAATGGCGACGATAGCTAGACAAACAAACAGGGAGTTAGTGAAAATTCCTATCCCCTGGTACTCCGCAGGGTAAAAAAACTTCTCCTTTTGTGGCTCGACAATAGAGGCTTTGTATACATCTTTCAAAATACTTTCGCAAAAGAAAAAGACAAATAGCTGAACCATATAAATTGAATAGGATGTTTTGCCCAACCATAGGAAAGGCTTAAGATTCAGCACTTTATTGATGAGATCATTCGGTAGGGTTGTTAGAGAAAGAATCAAAAGAGCTGCTAAGGGCGGAAAAAGGAAGTCAGAATACTGTATGTCCTTTACGCATAGGACAAGGCTGATACTCGCGATAACAGCGAATGAATAAAGAAGCGCTGGGAAGGTGTGCTCTTTCTTTTTACCTATATCTCTATCTTGAAGATGACTGAATAGTTCGTATATTTTGTACGTCACCACCCCGAGGAAAAAGCTTGGGATACAGCGAAACATTCCATAGTCATAATTGAAGGATAAATCAGTTTTTCCTGCTAAAAGTATTACAAAAATGCTGGAGAAAATTAAAAGGAGCGAGGTTACTACAAGAGCGAGGTTATTTCGGGCAAAAAGCAAGATGGAAGCAAACAGGAGATAGGTATAAAATTCTGTGCCTATGCTCCAACTAACAGAGTTAAAAGTTAAATGGTCATAAATGCCAACCGCTTGGACTAGTAAAATATTTGTGAGAAAAGCCCAACCACTATTCAACGTGAATGCTTGACCTACATTTCCTGTGAGCAACTCCTTGAGCCAGGTTGATCCTTCGAGTCCCAAGAAGGCAAGAAGCATAGCAAGATGCAGCGGATACAATCTTCCAAATCTCAGCCACATAAACCGACCCAAGTCACGTCCATTGGAAATCTTCTGCCCATAGCTGTGATAAATCACGAAGCCAGATAGCACAAAGAAGAAATCAACCATCAAGTATCCATGACGAACAAAAGTCCAGTGATAGGTAGGGTTCATCCAACGGATATGATTGATGGCGACAATCAGGGCGGCAATACCACGCAGTGATTCGAGGGCACCAAAGAAAGGGCGTGGTTTTGTGGAATTAAGCAAATAGTTCACCTCCGACGAGACTACAACGCACCCCGATCCAAGGCGTTGCAAAAGGTCTGATAGTCTTTTTCTACCTGTCGGGTATAGGCTTGAGCATGTTCCAGCAAAGCCCTCTGCCACTGAGGGTCTTGAGCAAAGGCAATCAGCTCCGGTACAGCCGTTGAGCCCTGAGTCCCCTGAGCTTCCTGCCCTAAGCTCTGTCCAAGGGTATTGAAGTGTTGATTACTGGTACGCAGTTGAGCCCAAGCGGTAAGTGCTCCCATCGTCTCTATAAGTTCATGGAGCTGTTCTAATTCCCCTGACAAGTTCTGGAGAACGATTCGGTCCTGGGAAGGCTGTAGTTCTTTGAGCACAAAAGAATCTTTGCCGAGGCTCAGCGCATTCAGGAGCGCTGGTGGCATTCCTTGCATCCTGCGTTGAATCGAAGCAATGCGCTCCGCATCGTTGGCCCACACAGGCTGGGCTATAACCCGATCGGCCTTGAGCGCAGATACACGCGCTTGTTTCAGCTCCAAAAGATAGTTTTCGTCGGGAGAACCCTTGCCCTCGACCAATAAGGCATAGCGCTTGAGGCCCAAACTGGCGGTACCAGCCACCCGCTGACCAACATCTAAAACTTTAAAAAAGGACGGATTGGGCTGCTGGGCGGCCCATGTCTGGAACGTGGAAATTACTAACGTGCGTTCAGCCTCATCGATAGAACGCATTTTCACTCCATCAAACCGTAGGGTGCGTCTATTGTTTTTAAGCTGGGTACGCTCTTTGAGAAAGTCTTTACGTTTACGTTTGGCCAGTTCAGCCAGGAGACGCTTAATCGAACCCGTAGCCTCATCCTGTGAAAGGGTTCGAGCCCTACCTTTAATGAGCGCTTGGGTATAGGCGTCCAAGAAAGAACGGCATAGAGCACGAGCTTCAGCGCGCTTCATCCCGAGGACTTCACCCGCCACCAACACACTGGTAAGTAAGCGCCCAAGCTCCCACGTGCATGGGGCTAAGGCTGCTTCGTCAAAATCATTGAGGTCAAAACAGATTTTTCGAGCGTCACTCTTGTATCCGCCAAAGTTTTCCAGGTGCAGATCTCCGCAAACCCATACCACGGGAGCTTGATCTAAGGAGAAACCCACTGGCCAGTCCGCATAGAAGAGAAAACAGGTCCCCCGAAAAAAAGCAAAGGCATTACTTCGCAAAGCCTGATATTTCTGCTGAACAAGCGTCTGGTCCCGGTCTTTGTGGAAAGATTGGATACGAGCAATTAGATCTCGCTGTTGTGGGTCTTGCTGCTTCATAGCCCTTTACTTTAACGAGTTAGGTGTAGATAGAGCCAATATCTTCAGCCAAATCTTGATAAGATGCATGTCTGCATTCGGTTAGGGAATCCTTGAGTGAGCACGAACACAGATTATGACCTTCTCGTTATTGGTGCTGGAGTTGGAGGATTTGAAGCGGCGAAACACGCTTCCCATCGGGGGCTAAAAGTAGCATTGGTGGAGTGCCGAGATATGGGAGGAACCTGCATTAATCGCGGATGTATCCCTTCGAAAGCACTGCTTGCGGCAGCAGGTACCCTTAGAAAGATGCAGCACACAGAAATTTTTGGCATCCGCGTGGAGCGTATTCACTACGACCGGGCGAAAGTCGCAGCCCATGCCATGTCCGTCGTCGAGAAAATTCGCGGCGACATGACGAAAACTACGGAAAAAATGGGGATTACGGTCCTTCGGGGCAAAGCTAAACTGCTAGAGCCTCAAAAAGTCCAAATTGAGACAGATAGAGGCATCCAGACGGTTACCGCTAAAGATGTGATTCTGGCTACGGGCTCTGAACCCTTTGTCCCCCCAGGCATTGAGATTGATCATCACACGGTATACACCTCGGATGAGGGCGTGCGTCTAGAACAGGTTCCTCGACGGATTGTGATTATTGGTTCTGGCTATATCGGCCTCGAATTTTCTGACGTCTATTCGACCTTAGGTTCTCAGGTCACGATTATCGAAGCCTTAGACCAACTTTTCCCTGGATTTGACCCCGATATTGGCCGCATGGCAGAGCGGATCCTGATTAAACCGCGCAATATCCAGACGATGAAGGGTGTGCTCGCGAAAAAGGTTATTCCTGGCAGACCCGTGCGGATTGAACTTTCCACGGGCGAGACGCTCGAAACTGATGCAGTTCTGGTGGCAACGGGCCGTCGTCCCAACAGCCAAGATTTGGGTTTAGAGGAACTGGGCATAGAAACTCAGCGCGGATTCATCTCTGTGGATGACCGGATGGCGACCGAGATTCCTCATCTTTGGGCGATCGGGGACGTTACCGGACGGATGATGCTCGCTCATACTGCCAGCACTCAGGGCATCGTGGCCGTAGAAAATATTCTTGGCCACGAACGGTTTATGGACTATCGGTCTATCCCTGCAGCAGCCTTTACCCATCCTGAAATTGGCTTTGTCGGACTGACCGAGCCTCAAGCTAAGGCAGAAGGCTACAAGGTCGGCACCGTGCGCACCTACTTTGGGGGCAACTCAAAAGCGATTGCCCAAGGAGAGACCGACGGAATCTGCAAACTGGTTTATGACCAAGATTCTGGCGAATTGTTGGGAGCCCATATCCTTGGTCCTGAGGCCTCCTTGATCGTGCAAGAATGCTCCGCTGCCATTGCGAAGCGAGACAAGATAGAAAGCCTGGCGAGACTAGTCCATACCCATCCCACCCTCTCTGAAGTGCTGGATGAAGCCTACAAAAGAGCCGCTGGCTAGCACTCCCCACGACCACGCGCCCTATAGTCTCCCGTCCTATCTACGGTCTCCTGCCCCGACCCACAGTCTGTAAGGGCGCACCGCTGTGCGCCCCTTGTCTGCCAGACAGAGACCTCGGCGCTCTCCCAGAAAAAACCTACCGATGAGGATGCGCTTCTCCAAGCCATCGCTCATACTGCTCCGCCTGAACAGCAGAGGGACTTTCCACAGGCACTAGGGTGAAAGTACTCAGCGGTGGAGAACCCAAGGTTATCGCAATATTCAATAGGTCGTCTCTACGAAAGACCGTAAAAATAGCCGTCTGGCCTGGTTTAAAATCCTTCAAACGGTCAGACAACTTACCGGGGTGGATACGCCAGTTATCGACAGCAAGCAACACATCTCCACTATTGAGCCCCCCAAACCAGGCTGGAGAATCTCGCTCAACAGACTTAACGACCACTGTTTCTGCTTGGTCCTCGGTACGCACCCCCAGAGCAGGGAGCGGACTACGTTCCGTAACCAACTGAAGCCCAACCGTAGAGAGATAGGGCGTGTAGTCGAAATCTTCTGTGCTATCTAAATAGCGTTCCAAAGTGACCAAGCGGTCCAACCCAACCAGCCTACAAATAGTGGAGGGTAATTCCTCTTCTCGATAAGCCAGCTGTCCCCCCTTACTACCCTGCCATAATCTTTGGAAAACCAGATCTAAAGAAGATTTCCCCTCAGTCTGGCCTCGAATTTCCAAATCTACAAGCATCATAAGGACTTGACCCTTAAGATAATAAGAAACCTGATTATTTAGAGAGTTCTCATCAGGACGATACTGCTTAATCCAGGCATCATAGCTGCCCTCTAAAAGAGATTGATGCAAACGGCCAGGAGTATTTTGGAGTCTGGTGATGTACTGAGAAGCTTGCTTTAAAAAATGTTTAGCCTTATAGACCCCAGCCCGCAGGGGAATCAATTCATCGTAGTAGCTGGTGCCCCCTTCAATAAACCAAAGGGAAGTCGTATAGTTCTCATG
This sequence comes from Gloeobacterales cyanobacterium, assembly GCA_038245785.1. Classification (GTDB taxonomy): domain Bacteria; phylum Cyanobacteriota; class Cyanobacteriia; order Gloeobacterales; family PMM-0068; genus Sivonenia. Next base: position 82,990 of record JBBRSB010000014.1, read on the forward strand.
GCCATAGTCAAACTTATCTAAATTATGGGGCCGTAAGCGCTTGACATTCCAAGTGTGAAAAAACTCATGGGCTACTAAATTGATGAACTTTAAATATCCATCTTGATTGGAGAAAGCGTCTCCGGGATAGAGCAAACTAGTGGAGTTCTTATGCTCTAAGCCCCCATAACTTTTGGCAGCCAAGTGCACCATAAATAAATAGCGACTGTACGGCAGACTGCCAAAAAAATCAGCTACATACTGAACGACTTTTGGAATATCTCGTTGGAAGTCTTCCTGTTTATAGTTTCCCCTTCCCCAAATCACTACTTGATGAGGTTTATCTTCAACGGTAAAACTCAAAGTCTTGTGCGCACCCATTTCAATCGGGCTATCTACCAGGGTGTCATAATCTTCCGCTATAAAGCTATAGGGATCTTCGGTAGGCGTCAAAGCTGTATATACATTCCAGTCAGAGTCAGGAGTGGGAGGCACCACCGTGACTTGATGAGGTTTATCCCGTAGCTCAGGCACATATAAAAAAGTAGCCGCTCCATTCAAATAGCCATGACTTTGGTCAATATGATTGGTCCGAACCGTCAGTTCATTGCAGTAGACCCGATATTCAATGGTAATCGTGCCTGAAACTTTAACCTGCCAGATATTTTTGCGGGTTTTGATTAAGGGTAAGGAACGCTTCGATTCGTCAAAGGCTTCCACCCCTTCAATGTGTCTAGAATATTCCCGCACCATGTAGGAGCCGGGAGTCCAAACAGGCAGATACAGCTCCAAAAAATCCGCACCAGGTCGTGGACTCACCACCTCCAGGGTTACGTGAAGATAGTGGGTCTGTGGCTCTGGGATACGGAGGGTGTACTGAATGGGACTGAAAGAACTGAAAGAACTCATAGTAGAACTGGCCATACCTTCATCTATTCCCCCATCTATTCCCATTCAATAGTGCCCGGAGGCTTAGAGGTAATGTCATAGACAACCCGATTCACTCCTGGAACTTCATTCACAATACGGTTGGCTATTTTTTCCAACAGTTCATAGGGAGCTTTAGCCCAATCAGCCGTCATTCCATCTTCAGATTGAACGATGCGCAGCACTACCGGATGGGCATAGGTGCGCTTGTCTCCCATCACCCCTACTGTCCGAATGGTGGGCAAAAGAACAGCAAAGGCCTGCCAAAAGTCATTGTAGTAACCGCCCCGGTTAATTTCTTGGCGCACGATTAAATCGGCATCACGCAAGGTGCACAGATTCTCTCTTGTAATTTCACCAATGATCCGGATAGCCAATCCAGGTCCAGGGAAAGGCTGACGTTCCACAATTTCATCGGGCAGTCCAAGAGCCCGGCCCACTTTGCGCACCTCATCCTTAAAGAGTTTGCGCAAGGGTTCGACCAACTTGAAGCGGAGATTTTTTGGTAAACCACCGACATTGTGGTGTGACTTGATTTTTACGGCAACCCGCTCTCCGGTTTTAGGATCAATATTTTCGCCAGAGGATTCGATAATGTCTGGATAAAGCGTGCCCTGCGCTAAGTAGTCGAAAGGTCCGAGTCGGGTAGACTCTGACTCGAAAACTTGAATGAATTCATGGCCGATACGCTTACGTTTTTCTTCCGGGTCCTGGACTCCCTCTAACTGGTCGATGAACTGGTCCGAAGCATTCACATAGACCACAGGAATATGAAATTGTTCGTTAAAAAGTTTCATCAAGCGCTCAGGCTCGTTTTTGCGCATGAATCCCTGGTCAATAAACATGCAGGTGAGCTTGTCCCCAATTGCTTTGTAGAGCAGGAAGGCCAGCGTAGAGGAGTCTACGCCTCCAGAAAGGGCGAGCAGGACCCGTTTATCTCCCACTTTGGACCGCACTTCTCGGATTGCCTCTTCGATGAAGGCATCCGTAGTCCAAGTCGGTTCACATTCGCAAATATGATATACAAAGTTGCGAATCAAGGCCATCCCGCCGACAGAATGCACGACTTCCGGATGGAACTGTACTCCATAGAACTGACGCTCAGGATCCGCGACTGCTGCACCAGGAGTATTCTCCGTGTAGGCAAGCACCCTAAACCCATCGGGTAGTGCTGTGACAGAATCCCCATGACTCATCCACATCGTGGCGCCTTCATCCACATTCGTCAGCAGGTCCGTAGGGTCACTGATGAAAAGGGAAGCTTTGCCATACTCTCCTTTATCAGCCTGCTCAACCTCGCCCCCTAGAGCCTGAACCATCAATTGCATACCGTAGCAAACTCCAAGGATCGGGATGCCCAAATTCCATATTTCCGGATTGCACTTAGGGGCATAGGCGTCATAGACCGAGCTGGGTCCACCAGAGAGTATGATCCCTTTAGGATTGAGCTGCTTTAGGTCCTCGAGCTCGATGCTGTAAGGCAGCACTTCTGAATAAACTTGAGTTTCTCGGACGCGACGGGCAATCAGTTCAGAGTACTGGGAGCCGAAATCCAGAATGGCAATCATCTGCCGCGTCTGCGTCGGCTCTGCCGCTTGCTTTTCTGTATCTGGCTGTTCCACATCTTGGGAATTCTTAGAAGAGGGAGACTTTACCGGGGAGGTCGTATTCGCAGGCATAGCAGTTCGGAGGAAGATAATTGAACATATTGTAGCGGTTCCTCACCTCTCATTAGGCCACTGTCACTGATTGAAAAGGCAGATGCAGGCCAGTCCTATACTTGACTGACCCGCTTTTGTAGTGACTTATTCACACTGCTCAAGGCTAACGGCCCATCTGGTTAGGCTTGCCACAGGCATCCTTGTTCTGCTCTTGCTGGGTGACAGCCCCAGCCCCAGCTCCTACTATAGCGCCCACAGGACCTCCAATTAGTGCTCCTGTGCCAGCTCCATATAGAGCTCCTTTGGTTACATTATTGCCCTTTTCATCTTTGCCACAGGAAAGATCAGGACTAAGCGTTTTGTTAATTCCTGTATTGCTCTTTCTCTGTTCGCTTGTGGCCCTGGATTCGTACCGCTTGGATTCGGCATTTGCGGAAGGAACTGTATAAACAGATAGAGTCGTCAGCATAGCCAAAGAAGCAAAAGTTGCAGCGCACCATTTTTTCCCACTCATACTTGCATCCTCTGTTTCGATTAATTAATAACTTAATCGTAGTCACTTTCAAAGGCAAACCCCTCTGCCTTCCGATGGAGTTCTGTAGATAAGGCTCGATTGTATGTAACCTCTACAAAATTTCTTGCAAGAAGAAAATGAGGTAGGCAAAGTTGCGGCCCATGTATCGTTTTCAGCACAATCTCTCTCTCCAGTGTGACGTCGGAAATTTCACCTCTGAGAGACACTGTTAGCAAATTCTCTTGCAGGGTAAGGAGATGCTATGCCGGAAGCCGAACACGTTGTCGCCAAGACTACGGATATCAAGGATGGACAAATGAAGTCAGTCACGGTTGGCGATACCAAGATCCTGCTCGTTCGGCTCAATGAAACGTTTTATGTCCTTGGCAGTACTTGCCCTCACTACGGCGCTCCCATGGAAGCGGGACCAACAAACCTCTGCCTTGCATGAGTTAATGCAGCAAAATACCCTGCCCAAACCAGAGGACTTCGCGATGGCAAGGTGAACTTAGTCAGTTTATTGTCAACTTAACTTGTCAGGAATCTCCCCTTGAGCATCGCGAAAAGAGCGTTGCTAGAATGTTTTGATCGCAGCTAATTAAACTTGACAGTGCCTAGACGGCTCAATAATGTTTTGGATGAGTGACGGTGACGGTATTAGTCCCACAACGAGGATAAAAAGCTAATGGAAACAGCGGATGTGATTGTGATTGGCAGCGGACAGGGAGGAATCCCCCTGGCAACTGATTTTGCCAAAGCAGGACGCAAAGTTGTCATATTTGAACGAGATGCCTTAGGTGGTAGCTGTATCAATTATGGCTGTACTCCCTCGAAAGCTTTTTTAGCGGCTGCCCATGCCGCTGGTCGTGCCCGTCAAGCAAACGCATTAGGCATTCATGTCCAGGTTGAAGTAGACTTTCCAGCGGTGATGGAGCGTGTCCGCCAAGTTCGTGATCGCTTTAACCAAGGCGTTCACAAGCGGTTACAGTATGCAGGAGTACAAGTTGTATGCGCAACAGCCTCTTTTTCAGGCGAGCGCACGGTAACAGGCGGCGATGTGACCGTTCAGGCTCCCTTGGTGTTGATCAACACAGGAACTTCTGCTTCGATCCCCAATATTCCTGGTTTGGCAGGGACTCCTTACCTGACCAATCGGAATTTCTTTGATTTGACAGCGTTACCTCCTCGCATCCTGGTCATGGGGGCAGGATATATTGGGCTGGAATTGGGCCAGGGACTAGCCCGGTTGGGTAGTGAAACCCACCTAATTGCACGGGGCGATCGCCTTCTCGCTCAGGAAGAGCCGGAAGTCAGTGAAACGCTTCAACAAGCGTTCCAGCGAGATGGAATTCAACTTCACTTCCAGGTCAACGTCAAGGAAGTCATCCATACACAAGATGGATTTATTCTGAAACTGGACAATGGGCAGGAACTTCATGGAGAAGCCTTAATGCTTGCGATCGGACGTAAGCCAAACACGGATGCGCTGAACGTTGTTGCATCCGGTGTGGAACTAGATGAAAAAGGATTTGTCAAAATCGATAATAAATTTCAGACAACCTGTAAGGGAATCTACGCCATTGGGGACGCGGCTAAGCAACCGGCGTTTACGCATGTGTCCTGGGAAGACTATCGTCGATTGAAGGCGATTCTAGACGGTGAAGATCGAACGCGGGATGACCGAGTGCTGGGCTATGCAGTCTATACCGAACCTCAGGTTGGACGCGTCGGGATGACCATACAAGAAGCACAGAAGAAGGGCATCAATGCTCGCTGTGTCACCCTACCGGTGAACCAGATGGCCCGTGCCATTGAATGGGGCCATGATCTCGGCTTCTACCGGATGGTAGTTGATGCAGACACAAATAAGATTTTGGGGGCGACGCTGGTCGGTTATGAAACTGCTGAGCTAGTGCATGTATTTCTATCATTGATGGAGGCAGATGCCACCTGGCAGTTATTAGAACAATCCGTCCATATTCATCCCACCTATGGCGAGGCGTTGCCTAGTCTGGCTCGGCTACTCATGTGAGAGAACATGTCAGCATAACCAAAATCATTTGGGCCAGGTAAATCGGAAGGTGGCTCCCTTCCCTATCTGGGACTCCAGATGAATCACACCTCCCTCTGCCTCAACGATTTTTTTGACAATAGATAGGCCGATCCCTGTACTCTCTTGTGAGTCACAGGTTTTTATGGTCTGGAAGATGGTAAAAATCTTGTCGTGGTACTCAGGGGCAATGCCAGGACCATCATCTGATATAGAAAACTCATAATACTCTGGCTGTTCTTGCACAGAAACTTTAACGCAACCATCAGGCCGATCATGGTGCTTAATCGCGTTACTAATTAGGTTGGCGAATACTTGCCCTAAGAGCAGCGGTTTGGTTTTCAGAATCGGCATTGGTGGCTCGATTTGGACCGTAAACGGAGGCAGAGGATCTAGAGAGTCAATCACTTCTGTCAATAAATCCATGACCACGACCTTTTCTATCGCTACTTTTATCCGTCCTGCGCGGGAATATTCCAGTAGACCATCAATCATCGCGCCCATACGCTGGACGCGTGTACGCAGCAGTTGCAATTGCAGTTGATTATCAGGCGGCAGTTGGCCTTCGAGATCGGATTCAATCCACTCAGAAAGATTAGCAATGGCGCGCAGGGGAGCTTTCAAGTCATGGGAGACTACATAAACAAATTGGTCCAGTTCCTGGTTCCTTTGCTCCAAGTTGGCTGCCGATTGGGCTAAAAGCATATTCAGTCCAGCCAATTCACGGGCGCGATCTTGGAGCTCCAATTGTGCCTGTCTACTTTCGGCTTCAATGCGCTTGCGTTCACCAATGTCTTCAATCACTGAAATAAAGTATTTCGGGGCTCCAATCGCTAAGTCAGAATGCCCTGGCCCAGCTGATTCTTGACGTACGAGGGCAACAGTTAATTTAACCCAAACGGTGAATCCCTCTTTATGGATGTAGCGCTTTTCCATGGAATAGGTGTGAATCTTACCTGCCAGCAATTGGTTGACATACTCCAGATCGGTTTCTAGGTCGTCAGGATGAGTAATATCTTGAAAAGTTCTTTCCAGGATTTCTTCGGAAGTGTAGCCAACAATTTCGTGGAGCTTTTGGTTGATGCATAGCCAACGACCATCTAAGCCAACATGGGCAATGCCCACCGCCGCTTGTTCAAAGGTGGCACGGAATCGCTCTTCACTTTCTTGTAATGCCTGCTCTGCCTGTTTATGCTTCGTAACATCCGTGACGATGCCCAACATTCGCACCGGATGGCCTTCTTCGTCATAGTGGAAACGGCCCAAGGCACTGATCCAGTGAATACTGACATCTGGCCAGATGATGCGGTACTGGATTGCTAATTCTTCATGAAGGTCTCTTGCTCTATGGGTAGCTTGATGGATCCATTCAAGGTCTTCCGGATGAACTCGACGCTCCCAATCCAAGTAATTACGTTCTGGAGTTCCTGGTTCGTAGCCAAAGATAGCTTCGTGGTAAGGATTCCAGAGCATTTTGTTGGTGATGAGGTCCAAATCCCACCATCCCATTCTTGCCGCATCTAAGGCCAAGGTCAGATGCTCTGTGTTGTCGATGTTCACAGCCACAGGCTCACGAATTTGAATCATCTTTCATACTCTCTACTCTACTGTTCCCTGATCTCCACTGATAAAAATCAGGGAGTAGGCTACTGCACACGAGAAGGAGACGCTTCTGCGTCCGGATGCTGTCCTGCTCTAAAATCAGTGAGTTCATACTTAGGTAGCGTAAGCCTATGCACCGAATGGCACAGCCTATTTCTATACCATAAGGCAAATTTCCTTGTAGTCTGCCTCTTTGTAACTAGTCCACCGAATAAAGCAATTTTTCTATATCTTGATTGATAATTTTTGGATGTCAATAGCAAAAAGAAGGCTTATGTACTATACTTAGCCTTCTTCTTTGCATATGACAAAAATTGACAAAAATCGCTGAATCGTGAGCTTAGTTTAGTCAATAGCTTTCTTTATTTCATCCTTTGCGTCTTCTATCTTATTCTGAACTTTAGCTTCACCTTGCTTAATTTTTCCTTCAGCCTTAGCCTTAGGATTATCAGTCACGTTACCGACTGCTTCTTGGATTTTCCCTTCAATATCTTTAGCAGTCGCTTTAGCGCGATCTTTGAGGCTCATAAGTACTCCTTATTGCAATGTGCTTATTGCAACATATTTTACTACTGTGAGCGTACCGCGTTTTTTTTGCTAGCTCATATACCCAAAGATAGAGCTAAAACTGAGTCAGTTATGCTAATAAATAATGTTCGGAAGTAAATAGCAAAAAGAAGGCTTGGTACAATACGCAAACCTCCTTCTATGTATATAGCGAAGAGAGATTAACTGCGAACTTGGTCTAGTCGATGGCTTTCTTTACTTCGTCTTTTGCATCTTCGACCTTATTGCGGACCTTAGCTTCGCCTTGCTTTGCTCTTCCTTCAGCCTGATCTTTAGGATTATCAGTCACGTTACCAACCGTTTCTTGCACTTTTCCTTCAACATCTTTAGCGGTCGCTTTAGCACGATCTTTCAGGCTCATAAGTACTCCTTGTCGCAATATGCTCAACTAATAAGAGTTTATGGCGTTTTTTTTGTCCGCTCATGTACCCAATGATTGATTCTTCTTATGCCAAAAGATAGAGCTGAAGCTAAGTAAGCCACGATACCAAACATTTTTAGATCTTATGATTAAGTCCAAATGGCAGGACTAACCTCGAAAGATTTCAAACATAGTATTACCAAAGGGGACCATAATGCGCCTGACTGCTGGTTGTAAAATTTCTTTTGAGGCTAATGAGCCGATCCCCATGATTTTCATGCTTAGACCGCGCAGTGGTCTTGGGCAGTGGATCTCGCGGGAGGAATATGTAATAGAACCGAATGTACCCGTGATTGAATATAGCGATAGTTATGGTAATTTTTGCCAGCGGCTCGTAATACCACAAGGCTTCTTTAACCTCCAGATGAGTGTTTGCGCCGAAACAGCCGATGAGATTGACCTCCAATTTGATGCTCCCCTCGCATCTGTGCAAAACTTACCGGACAGCGTGCTGCAATTCCTCTTGCCTAGCCGCTATTGTCCTTCTGATCAAATGAACGCGCTTGCCAAACAAATTGTATCGGGTATCACACTAGGCTATGCGCAGGTTGAGGCGATCAGGAGTTGGATTCAGTTAAATGTGGAATATCGCTACGGTACCAGTGATAGTTCAACTTCAGCCATGGAAACAGCGACAAAGCGGGTAGGCGTTTGTCGAGATTTTACCCATTTGGGGATTGCCCTGTGCCGTAGCTTGAACATTCCGGCACGCATGGTGGTGGGCTATCTCTATCAACTGGAGCCCATGGATCTGCACGCTTGGTTTGAAGCTTTTGTCGGTGACCGCTGGTATACCTTTGATGCAACGCAGCAGCAGCCAAGAGGAAATCGCATTGCAATCGCCTATGGTCGAGATGCTGCTGATGTAGCGCTCACAACTCAATTTGGTCCCGCGAACCTAATCGACATGAAAGTCTGGGTTAAGGCTGATATAGCTACTTGAGCATTAGGCATTCGTAATTCTACTGAGATCTAAAACTATCTCTATGCCCTTTGAAAATGACAGTTCTTTCTTGAGACAGAGGGAAAGCCTTTGTACAAAAAATAAAGTGTTGATGGTGCTATTAATCAAAGGATTGAACTATGGCGATAAACGAATTTAAGCGTTCTGTAGGTACATTCTCTACCAAGAGTGAAGTAGAGAGTGCACTTACGCAACTCCGCCAAGCTGGTTTCGATATGGATGATGTACACGTGCTCGTGAAGAATGAAGACAACGAGCCTGACCAGATAGCTGGAGTTGATGTCAAGGACAAGGTTGGTAACCAGGCAGGTAAGGGTGCGGCTTCCGGAGCAGCAACCGGTGGAGCTATTGGTGGCATAACTGGTCTGCTCGTTGGTCTGGGTGCAATAGCAATTCCTGGCGTCGCTCCAGTGCTAGCATTAGGAGCTGCGGGTACGGCAGTTGCCACAGCGCTCACAGGTGGTGCCATTGGTGCAGCAGCTGGTGGGCTCGTAGGTGCGTTAGTAGGTTTGGGCATTCCGAAGGAACGGGCGGAAGTCTATGAGGGTGTTCTCCGCCAGGGCGGGTATGTAGTGATGCTTGACGGTACCCAAGAGGAACTAAATCAAGCACACGCTATTCTCCAAACTGGTAATGTCGGCAACTACGGTGTTTATGATGCACCCGCAGGTACTTATCGGGAGCGTCCCCAAAACTACATGACTACCGAAGAGCGCAGACGCAATCTAGGTCAGACTGCAAAAGGTCAAGTTCAAGAGGCATGGGGCCGGGCAACAGGCGACCCTGTAGATGAAGCGGAAGGCAGAGCCAAAAAGCAGCAGGCGGATACTGAAAGACGCACGGCTGACTATTAGATGTTGTAAAGGTTCATTCCGCATCAGTAGTTCAATTTAAATTTCTGACATAGCTGCCAATCCCTCACTAAGAGGCTGATTGGCAGTTTTCTTTTGTTTATTCCAATACTCGTACGCGACTTAGGATACACACCTATTGCTCTAGCGAAGCATCTATCCCAAGGTATAAGCCAAAAGTGAGATTTTGATAGTAAAATTCCAGTCTGTACGCTCATTGATACTCGTAGAACTGAAAGGTTTAAGAGAAGTAGAAGACTACCCGTTGGCAGTGAATGTTATATGGTTAAACGCCGTGGTTGGCTATGCTGTTTATAAAGCAGAGAGATTCTGAGATCATCTCCAAACTATATTCTTGTCTTTAGGATCAGCCAGCAGCTATGGAAGTACTTCGGGTTCTGCATCTTGAAGATAGTGCACTGGACGCCGAACGGGTCGCAGCCCAACTCGCTGAAAGTGGCCTCACCTGCAAAATTTTGAGGGTACAGACTCGATCAGATTTCCTGCAGGCCCTTCAGTCGGAGAGCTTCGATTTTATCCTGTCAGATTACTCACTGTTTAGTATTGACGAGCCGAACTTTGACGGTTTGGCAGCACTCAAGCTTACTCGTAGTCTGTCTTCTGAGATTCCCTTCCTCTTTGTCACTGGTTCCCTAGGAGAAGAGCTGGCTATCGAGACCATCAAATTAGGCGCTACCGACTATGTCTTAAAACATCGGCTGAGCCGATTGGACACAGCAGTTCTACGTGCTCTACGCAAGACCAAAGAGCGTAATGAGCACAAGCGAGCGGAAGAGGCGTTGCGCAGGAGCGAAGAGACAGCTCGCCGACAACTGGCAGAGCTTGAAGCTGTGTATGCGGCTGTTCCCGTAGGACTAGGCTTTCTGGATAAAGACTTGAGATTCGTCCGTGTCAATGAATGTCTCGCTGAGATCAATGGGGTGCCGGTATCGGAGCATATTGGGCGAACTCTGTCAGAGGTCCTTCCTCCTGGACCTAATCAAGGCGACACCGTAGAACCGCTCTATTGGCAAGTGCTCCAGTCACGATTGCCGCTTGTAAATCACGAGGCTAAAGGCACAACCAAAGCGCAGCCGGGCATCCAGCGAGATTGGCTGCTCAACTACTACCCGCTGCTCGATAGCGATGGCCAGGTATTGGGTCTCAATGTGATGGTGCAGGAGACCACGGAGCAGAAACGGTCAGAGGAAGCGCTCAAAAACAGCGAAGAGCGATTGAAGCTGGCGCTGGAAGTATCTCAGCTAGGCACGTGGTACCGGGATCTTGAAAAGAATGCCATTATTTGGGACAAGCAGTGTAAGGCCCTATTTGGACTGCCGCCAGAAACGCAAATGACCTACGAAGTCTTCTCGGAAGCACTTCATCCAGAAGACCGTGATCGTGTGCATCAGGCCCTGAACCAGTCCATTCAAAATCGGACAAGATACAACGCCGAATATCGTACTTTATGGCCCGATGGCACCATCCGCTGGATTATTTCACTAGGACGTTGTACCTATGACACTGAAGGCAAAGCCGTTCGCATGATGGGGGTAGCGTTCGACATCACAGAGCGCAAACGATCCGAAGAAGCGCTCAAAAACGGCGAAGAGCGATTGAAGTTAGCACTAGAAGCATCCCAGCTGGGTATGTGGTATTGGGATCTTGAAAATGATGTCCTCAGTTGGGACAAACAGTGCAAGGCCCTATTTGGACTGTCGCCAGAAACGCAAGTGACCTATGCAGTCTTCTCGAAAGCACTTTATCCAGAGGACCGTGAACGTACGCATCAAGCAGTCAGCCAGTCCATCCATGATCGGATAAGATACAACACCGAATATCGAACCTTATGGCCCGATGGCACCATCCGCTGGATTACTTCACTGGGACGTTGTACCTATGACGATGCAGGTAGAGCTATTCGGATGATGGGAGTAGCGCTCGATATCACGGAGCGCAAACGATCTGAAGAAGCACTGCTCGAAAGTGAAGAGCGCTATCGCCAGCGCGCAGAGGAGTTGGACCGACTTACCTACGAACTCACCAGAGCCACGGACTACCTTGAACGGCGTAATTCTGAATTAGACCAATTCGCCTATGCTGTTTCCCACGACCTCAAGGCTCCATTACGGGCGATTAACAACCTTTCGACGTGGATTGAAGAGGATCTAGAGGACAGGCTTGATGAGGAAACAGCTGGTCAGATGGCCCTGCTACGCAAACGGGTTTGTCGTATGGAGCAGATGATCGATGGCCTTTTAGACTACTCGCGCATAGGACGGGTAGCCATGATTTCGGAAAAAGTGGCAGTCAAGGAATTACTGACAGAGGTGATTGATGCCCTTTCTCCTCCACCTGACTTTACGATCGAGCTGTCCCCTAACCTTCCTGTTTTGGTAACCGAACGGCTATGGCTCCAACAGGTATTCAGCAATCTCATCGGCAACGCTATCAAACATCATGATCGTTTAGAAGGTCATGTCTGGGTGGATGTTCAAGACCAGGGTAACTTTTACCAATTTGCGGTGAGGGATGATGGTCCAGGCATTGAGCCGGCCTACCACCACAAGGTATTCGTTATTTTCCAGACATTGCAGGCGCGTGATAAGACCGAGAGTACGGGCATTGGTCTATCACTGGTCAAAAGCATCGTGGAGAACAAAGGGGGAAACGTGCAGATAGAATCAGCCCGTGACCGAGGAACGACCTTCCTTTTTAGCTGGCCAAAGTGAATGAGTTGAATAGCCTAACTTTTGAAACCCCTCAGTCCCTCCGGGACAGCTCCCCACCCTTCGGGAAGGCTTCGCCTACGAAGGGGAGCCTGGGTCTTTTGAGGGGAGAAAGCCGCAGGTGCGCCAGAAAGGAGGGAGAGGCCCAAGTCTACAATGCTCACCGCACCGTACGCTTGGAAAGTGTAGGCATGAGAGTGGTCCGTTGTAGCCATGAGGGTATGATCTGCCTAGGGCTTTGGCAGCGTCTGTAGCCAAATCCAAACCATCCTTCTGCTCCCAGAATAGGCTCGCTCCCCTTCGTAGGCGAAGCCTTCCCGAAGGGTGGGGAGCTGTCCCGGAGGGACTGAGGGGTTTTCTAATGGCTGTGACCTACTCCAGAGTCAGGATGTCCTGCCATCATATGCATGCGTGCGAGCAGTTTCTGACCTGCCTCCCGGCGTACTCCCGGCACCAGTTCAAGAGGACCACGCACCAGATCATCATTGACATTGCGAGCTGTCAAGCCTTCGACCACGGCCTGATCCAGGTTGGCATCTTCCGAGAGCGCTGAGTAAACCACTCGCCCAATCCCAGCATAGGACATGGCCGAGAGGCACATCAGGCAGGGCTCCAACGTGACATAGACACATAAATCCGCTTTTTGCTCATCGTTCATCTCCGCAATCTGCTTTGCTACGGTGCGCAAAAGAGACATTTCCGCATGAGCCGTAATATCTCTGGTTTCCTCGTACATGTTGTGAACAAGTGCCATGACATGGCCCCGCCAAGTCATCATGGCCCCGACCCCAGCTTTACCCTGATCCAGAGCAGCGTTGGCCTCCGCAATAACTTTATCGATGTACTCGTAATCCTGCGGCGTAGGAGATGTTGTGCTCATAAAATTTTCCATTGATAGGCTATTACAAAACCAGAACTTTCGCTTCGTATTCTGGTAGGTCAAGGACCAAGGTGTTGCCAGAAACCTCAACGTCATAGTTGCCGCTCCATTCGTGCCAGGTTCCATCGGCTGGTATATGGGGAATAGTGTAGTCTTTTAAGTAGTTGCCTGATAGGTTGGCAATCACCACCACGCGGGAGCCTTCATCATTCCAGCGGGTATAAGCCAGAACTCGGTCATCAGCCTGTTCGTGGAAGAATTCGATATTTTCGGTGTACAAGGCATGGTTATTTTTTCGCAGGAATATGAGCCCCCGGTAATAATCATGCAAGCCCATGTTCTTATCATTTTCCAGTAGCGTCCAATCGATCTTGCTCTGTTCTGGGGTCTTAGCCTTATACTCTGCGAATTCCTCACCCATCCAGATCATGGGCACGCCCATGGCCGTCATCAGGAGAGCGGCTCCCAGTTTGGCTCGCTTGAAAGCTGCTTCATCTAGGACTCCTCGTTCGCCCAGTTCATACATCAGGTGATTGTGATCATGGTTGGTGAGATAGTTGACCACGTTAGTGGTTCCCATATATCCTTCACGTTTGGCGTCCAGAGCACTTTTAAGCCGTTCAAGGTCAAACTGATCGTTGCACAGGTGATCAATCATCGCGCTGTAGAAGTTTTCATGCCATGCTCCATCCATCGGTCCATCGGCATTAGTGATGGCTGGCTCCTGAGGAATGTGTTCGGCGATGTTATAAAAGGGTTTCATGCCCGCCGTCTTCTTGGCTTCCTGAACGACCCAGTGCATGAAGTCATAGTTGCTGAGCTGGCGAGCAGCGTCATAGCGAATGCCATCCGTGTGATATTCCTCTATCCAGAAGCGCACCACATCTCCGATAAACCTACGGGCTGGATAGGTGTCAAACTTCTCATCATAGAACTCGTAGTTGAATTCTGGACCCCAGTTGTTATCGGGATCTTTGGGAGAATGGTGATACCAATAGTCATGATCGATTTGGGTGAGTGGGCTCTGAGACTCAGAGTGATTATAGATACCGTCCATCAGTACCCGGATGCCACGACCGTGGCACTCGTCAATCAGTGCTTTCAGTTCTTCCGTGGTGCCGTAACTAGATTCTGTCGCAAAAAAATAGCGGGGGTTATATCCCCAGCTCTGGTCGCCAGGATATTCCTTAACAGGCATCAATTCGATACAGTTGATGCCTAACTCCACTAGATAATCGAGTTTTTCAACAACATGTTTGTATTTGCCACGGGCATAGGGGTCGTCTTCACCACCCGAGAAGTCACCAACGTGCAGTTCATAGATAACCAACTCGTGGTCCGCAGGCAAAGGCTTGTCGTCATTCTTCCAAACATAGGTGTCAACGATACGCTCACCGTCTTTAATGCGCATATTGCAGTTCTGCGTAGCGTCGTCAATATCCGTGGCATAGGGGTCATTCACTTCAACCCACTGATCAGGTTCAAAGAACCAACTCTTTGACTGGACCTTGAACTTATAGGCATATAGCCCGTCTTTGAGTTCTACTTTGGTGCGGAAGAAGCCGTCCTTGCCTTTTTCCAAAGGAATTTCTTCCCAGTTAGAGAAAGAACCCACCAACGCTGCACTTTTGTTATAAGGGGCCCACAGTTTGAACTCGATCGACGCAACCATTACCCTAAACCTCCAATAACGATGCTGACGGGGTAGTCCCTAAGGTCAATGTATAGCGTTGAAGCGCGAGCTGCCTCTATCTGGGGAAAGATTTCTGGAGATTTTCAGCTTTTTTAGAAATTGCTCACCTAATCACAGTCTTTTCGACTAGACCTCAGTAACTAATGCTCAAAGAGCAGATTCTCCTATGCAATTGCAGACACAGGAAAAAACGTCAGCAAGAGGCTTGCACCCCTAACTGACGGCACTAAATTAACAGCTTACTAATTACTCAGAGCTTCTTGAGGTTGAGGGGCACTATCCGGCTTCAGTGCTGCCATTCCATGCTCAGGTGCTCGTAGCTCCTCTTCCGCGATCACTGGCTCTTTTGTATAGACCGAACCTAGTAGAATATTAAGAACACCACCTTCATCGGCTTGCCGAATTGCCTGGTGCGTAATCAATTCACCTACGTTGAGAATTATCTTATCTTGTGGGTCAAGAATGACGCGATTCACCGGACGACCGATTGACTGCTCGATCCGCTGTTCTTTAATCACACGAGCGCTGCGCCCTTTAAATTCTTCAGTTTTTGCTTGCAGCGATCGCCAAAAGGTACCAAGATTTTCTTGAACAGCAGTGGTTTGATTTTGCATTTTCCCCTTCGTCTCTGCCCAGCTATCACTGGCGCTTGCAAACGCTGCCTCAGAAGGAGCCAAACCTACTGAACTGAGTAAGGTAGCTTCTTTGCCATATGTCTGAGCACGAGTAATCACAATATCTGTGACGATTTGCCCTGGAGCAGCAATCACAGCTCCCTCGTCTGACCGCACCATTTGAGTCGCTCGACGACCTTTTGCCTGCTCGACCGAGTTTCGCGCCGCTAAACCGTTTGTAGAGTGCTGAATGCTATCCGTCGCGGTTTGAGTTGTGCTCCTGAGTCTGCTGCCTGCTGTCTCTGCTGTTTCTTGCAGCTTGTGCTGTGCATTTTCCGCAGATTCTTGTAGCTTGTCGCCCGTTGCCTGCATCGCTCCTTTTATACCACCGACTTGCTCTTCCATTAGGCGAGCAGTTGCAGGAGGCACAAAGGCAACGTCCTCTCCAATCTTGAGCGTTTCGGGAGCCGGAACAAACGACCGCCCCGAGTACGCATCCGCAAACAGTCCACCAGAAGCTTCATAGCCCTCGATCGCTCCGGTCACCTCATCAAAGAACAAGTCTGACATCGTGCCCAAATCAAGACCATCAGTAGTAAGAATTTTTGTGCCGCTGAGAATATTATTGTGATGCAGAATTTCTTTAATTTCAGGCATCTGGTCAGCTGTCACAACTGACTCACTGGAGTGAACGACGATCGCATCCGACCCGATTACCTGCACCTCTTGCAAAGGCAATACCTTCGCGCTCCGAAAAAAACCTTTTTCTCGCACTAAAAAGCCGAGTAGCCGATTGCGCTTCTGATCGAAAATTAAGTCTTGGACATGCTCGATTCGTTTGCCAGTGTCATAGGTGACGATCACTTTACCAATGACATCATTACCTTTACGCATTGTTTTCACCTTCAGGTTTGCTGTAACTAAAGCTGTTTATTAAGAATGACTTGGGCATCTAAAGTCTGACTTAGTAATGGTCTATATTGTCCCTCCAGACCAAACCCAGGAATTAGATCAATAACTCCGAAATATTCGAGCAGAACAGCTGAGAGTGCAACCACTAAGAGCAATATGATCAGATTAGCTACTGGGTCAGGGCGCCGCCCTACGAGTCTCGGCATGTCTTTTTCCTTTTGATCTATGCTGACTCACAATAAAATTTACTTGCTTAGAATTCGCCCTCCTTAAGAGGCATCTTGCTCACTTGTTTCATCTATCAATAGATGGAGGTTAAAAAGGTTGCTTGAATAAAGGTCAAGTGACCAGAATCTTTATTCACAATCCCTGTGTCCCTGAACTTTGCCGAGGGGAGACTGATATTGTTGAAGCCATTGTTGATATTGTTGGGTCAGTCGAGCATCTCCCTGCACCTACCAAACCCAGATATGCATATCAAGAACAATCACTGCAACACTTCCCACTCCTCCGCAGGAACAGCGGGTTTGAAGAGATCTTCGTAATGGTTGGCTGCTTGCCACGCAATGGCCAGATTCCCTCAATCTGCTCTAATCCTATGTCCTTCTTTTTAGTTGATCACTATGTTTCCATAATTCTTTCTAGACACATCAAAATTTGGCTCTCTTGGGATGAGGCCTCATATGGCAAACAATACATCCACATTTCTGATATTCAAAGGCAAAGATTTGCCTGCCTTAGCGATGGAGCTAGCAGCACTTTGTTTAGAGCAATTTTTAAAGCTGGCTCCCCGGGCAAGATTCGAACTTGCGACCAATCGATTAACAGTCGACCGCTCTACCACTGAGCTACCGAGGAATGTAGCGTTTACGGTCTCTGATGATACGCTGCTTCTAGGGTCAGGTGCAAGTTTTTCATTCGTATAATCTCGAACAAGTATTTCTGCTTATGTTCTGTAGAATAGGATCAACCTCACGATCCGCTTTTCTATGCATGTTCAGCCTTCTAACACCTACCAAGCCACGGAAACCCTCTCGGAGAGAGAGCTTCAAGTCCTAGAGCTGGTAGCGAAAGGACTGACCAATGAACAGATTGCCAAAAATTTGGACATCAGTAAGCGAACTGTGGACAACCATATCAGCAATATTTTGAATAAGACCAATACCGATAATCGGGTAGCCCTAGTGCGCTGGGCGCTCCAGTGGGGTAAAGTTTGCTTGGATGAAGTAAACTGCTGCACGATTCAAGATAAGGGAATTTAGCAGTGTCAGACCAAGTCTACCGTGTTACCTACCCTGGTATGACGTGGGCCATCTATCGAGAGTTAGAAGTCCATCTAGCTCAAATATTATCCGAAAGGCCCCAAATTCTCCTGCGCACCAACCCTGTTTATGATTACAACCTGGACCAGGTAGAGAGTTTGCTCTTTACTCCTACAGAAAATGAATCTAGCCGCACTCTTATTTGTGACGTGCTGATGCACTACCTAGCACGATGGCGCACGATGGCTACCCAAGTCGGCAAAGCTACAGTACAGAGCAGGAAGCAAGAGCTGTTATTAGAGACCTCAGACCGCAAGGCCTGTTTAGAATTTTTGACCGCTAATCCAAGTTGACTTGGACGAAGGTGCTCTTCCACTGCTCAGGCGTGTACGTTTTCAGGGCTAAAGCATGAATGCGTCCGTCATCCAGATATTCCTGCAACACCGCATAGACTAATTTGTGCTGCTTGATCATCGTCAAACCCGCAAAACGGTCAGATACGATCAGAGCTTGCAGATGGTCGCCTGTGCCTGTCATGTCCTGTACTTGGACAGCACCGCCAGGAAAAGCAGCGGTGATCAGGGCTTCAACGTGTTCGGTATTCATGATGGAGAGGGATCGTGAGGGAAGGACTGATTCAGTTTACTGCCTCTTTCTATTTCTTCTTCTTCGCTTTGCGTCCTTCTGCCATCGTCTCATCCGCTAAAGTCATATCAGTCAGGGTCTGACCTGTAGTAGCCAGGAAAACGTCATCCAAGCTTGGGCGGGCCTGCGCCAAGCTAAAAATGGGTAACCCTGCCTGAGCTACGGTCTGTTGCAACGTAGAAAGAGCCATCGACCCAGCCTGTACAACTAAATAGAGCGCATTACCCTGACTCTTGTTAATGCCAACCTCTTGCACTTCTGGCAGCACTTTCAACAGGGCAGAAGCCTTCTCCGCTTCTTCGAGGGGTGTAAACTCTCGAATTCTAATTGTTACCCGGTCACCCCCTAGGTTGTTTTTTAACTGGTCGGGCGTACCCTGCGCGATCACCTTGCCTCGGTCAATAATCGCCACTCGGTCCGCCAAAACATCGATCTCTTCTAAATAATGGCTGGTAATCAAGACAGTGGTACCTTGGGCTTTGATCGCCTGTAAAAACTCCCACACGGCTCGCCGACTTTGGATATCCAAGCCCACCGTTGGTTCATCTAGAACCAGAACCACAGGCGCATGAAGCATGGCACAAGCTAAGTCCAGCCGCTTCTTCATCCCCCCGGAGTAGCCGCCAATTCGATCATCGGCCCGGTCTGTAAGGTCAAGGATATCGAGGGCGGCCTCGATTCGTTGAGGAATAATCGCGCGCGGCAAGTGATACAAGTCAGCCTGGAAAGCCAGCAGCTCACGTCCGGTCAAGATTTTATCCTGCGCCACTTCCTGCGCTACATAGCCCAAATAAGACCTCGCTCTACGCGGGTCATCGACTACGGAGACTCCTGCAATAGTCAAGGTGCCTTTGTCCGGTTTCTCCAAAGTGCACAGGCAGCGCAAAGTGGTCGTCTTTCCCGCACCATTCGGTCCGAGGACGCCAAAAATTTCCCCTGGCTCAATATCTAAGGAGATTCCCTTTACGGCTTCGATCGAGCCATAGGATTTGTACAAGTCTTGGATGCGTATCGCAGGAGTCGTAACCATGAATTCTTCTCAGACGTGGAATCGCGCCTACCATTCTAGGTTAAAACCCCTCAGTCCCTACGGGACAGCTCCCCTCAAAGGGGAGCCTGTTCGGGGAGTAGAAAGATTGCTTGGGTATGGCTACAGACGCTGTCAAAGCTATAGGTTACTTCAGCATTAGGGAAACGGATTACTTGCAGGCTTACAATTTCTAAAATCGATGTGCAGCAAGCATCATAGGTTTGAGCTTGTTCGTACAGTATTCTTGTATGCCCTCAATTCTACTCCCGGACCCGCAGTTCTCTCGTCCTAGAAAGGGCTCCCCTTAGAGGCTATCCATTACGCAAAAGGGCGTAGAAGTGCTGCGGGGAATAGACTTGGGGCGTCGGTTGTAACAATGGGGAAACTTGAGTAGGATAAAACCTCCGCTCCTTCACGCCAAAGGTCAACACTATGCA